>CANQNN010000001.1 GCA_947625205.1 uncultured Lachnospiraceae bacterium
TTATGGACCACTAGCTCAGGCGGTAGAGCACTTGACTTTTAATCAAGTTGTCTGGGGTTCGAATCCCCAGTGGTTCACTGAATTGTACCACAGCATACAAGGGGATTCGAACCCCAGTTCGACTATCCCCAGTGGTTCACTGAATTGTGCCACAGCATACAAGGGGGATTCGAACCCCAGTTCGACTATCCCCAGTGGTTCACTGAATTGTGTTGTGATGTAAAAAGGGATCTTTTGCGATTGCGAGTTCGGTTGTTCCGGACTCCTTTTTTCGCTTGAAAAGATACAGGAAGGAGTATATATGGAGGAAGTCAGAGAAGAAAACAAGATGGGCGTCATGCCCGTAAACAGGCTTTTGCTCACGATGTCATTTCCGATGATGGTATCCATGCTGGTGCAGGCGCTCTACAATGTGGTGGACAGTATCTTTGTATCAAGAATCAACGAGAACGCCCTCACGGCGGTTTCACTTGCCTTCCCACTGCAGACGCTGATGATCGCTCTGGGCGGCGGTATGGGCGTCGGTGTCAACGCGGTGCTGTCCAAGGCGCTTGGCGAAAAAGATTATGACAGGGCGAACAAGGCTGCGGAAAACGGCGTGTTCCTTGCATGTGTGAATTTCGTGATCTTTCTGTTGGTGGGATTGTTCGCGGTTAGACCGTTTTATATGAGCCAGACGGACGACGCGCAGATCGTTGGCTATGGCTGTCAGTATCTGACGATCGTATGCTGTTTTGGGTTCGGCGTCTATGCACAGTTTATCTTTGAGAGGCTTTTACAGTCTACGGGCCGGACGCTTTACACTATGTTCACACAGGGTACGGGCGCGATCATCAACATTATCATGGATCCAATTTTGATCTTCGGTTATTTTGGTTTTCCTAAGATGGGCGTAGCGGGCGCGGCGGCGGCGACCGTGTTCGGACAGATCGTAGCGGGCATCATTGCCCTCATCCTTAACCTGAAGAAAAATTCAGATATCCGGTTACATTTTAAAGGGTTCCGACCGGACCTTAGTATGATCGGGCAGATCTATGTGGTCGGCATTCCTTCTATTATTATGCAGGCGATCGGATCGCTGATGACTTACTGCATGAATAGGATCCTGATCGTGTTTACTTCCACAGCAGCGGCCGTGTTCGGCGTCTATTTCAAGCTTCAGAGCTTCGTGTTCATGCCGATCTTCGGCCTGAATAACGGCATGGTGCCGATTGTTGCTTACAATTACGGCGCGGCCAAAAAAGAGCGGCTGTTAAAAACGATCAAGCTCAGTGTGATCTATGCGGTCAGCATTATGTTTGTCGGGTTTCTGGTATTCCAGATTTTTCCGGCGCAGCTTTTTGCGCTGTTTGACGCATCGGACACGATGCTTGCGATCGGCATTCCTGCGTTGCGCACGATCAGCATTAGCTTCCTGCTGGCTGGCTTCTGCATCATAGAAGGTTCAGTGTTTCAGGCTCTCGGCAACGGCGTGTACAGTATGCTAGTGTCGGTAGCCAGGCAGTTAGTGGTACTGATTCCTGTCGCTTATCTGCTGTCAAGACTGGGCAACGTAGACTATGTGTGGTGGGCGTTTCCGATCGCGGAGCTGATGTCCCTGAGTATGACGGTCGTTTTCCGTATCCGAATGGGAAAGAAAGTTATCAATCGTATTGGGGAGGAACAGGTTGTGCGGGATTGACAGCGGCCGGTCTGAATGTTATGATACATAACGGGTTCGGGTTTCAGTGCGATATCTGAATCCGTTTTTTTGCGGATGTGGCGGAATTGGCAGACGCGCTGGATTTAGGTTCCAGTGGGCGACCGTGCAGGTTCAAATCCTGTCATCCGCATAAGTAGGAAAGGGGACTTGAAAAGTTCCCTTTCCTACTTATGCGGGCGACAAATCAAATGCAGAAACTGGTGCAGACTGCGTAAGCAGGCTGCGGAGAAGACTGCAGAGCAGACTTCTCCAGTTCAAATCCTGTCATTCTTCATCTTGTCATTTAGCATCCGCATCGGTATAATGATATTGTATATTTCGCGCAAAGAAACGCTACAATAACTTTATCGGAAGGAGGAGAACCATGAATCGATTACAAGACAAGGTAGCTGTTATCACAGGCGGTAACTCCGGCGTAGGCGCCGCGACCGCCAAACTGTTTGCCGCAGAGGGAGCGACGGTTGTCATTACCGCCCGCAGAGAGGCGGCGCTTGAACAGATCGCTAACGAGATCAAACAGGCGGGAGGAACCGTGCTTGCCATCTCCACCGATATCTCCAAACCGGAGGATCCCGAACGGCTGATGCAGACCGTTATGGACAAGTTCGGTAAGATCGATATTCTTGTTAACAACGCGGGAATACTCGAAGAAGGGTTAAAACCGATCGATCGATTTTCGGATGAGGATCTGGACAGGATCGTGGAGACAAACCAGAAAGGGACCATGCGCTGTATGCGCGCTGCAAGCAGCAGGATGAAAGCGGGCGCAAGTATCGTCAACGTGGCTTCCGTGGCGGGATATGAAGGATGCGGCGGCGCGGCTTACGTATCTTCCAAAGCGGCCATTATCGGCGTTACCAAGCATACGGCTTTAAGATTTCAGGCACAGGGTATCCGGTGTAACGCGATATGTCCGGGAACGATCGTAACCCCGATGACATCGTCCATGAAAGCGGATGCGCTCGACCAGGATATGTTCGGTGCGATGTCAACCCATTCCAATCTGCGCACGCAGCCGTGTATGCCGGAGGATGTGGCAAACATTCTTCTCTTTCTGGCAAGCGATGAATCTCGCGCTATGACCGGTCAGATCATGGTGACGGATTTCGGCGCAAGTCTGTAAGTCGGGAACAGAATGATAGTGTGAACAGGCATAAAAAAGACGCAGGCCGTTGGGTCTGCGTCTTTCTTAATATTGAACCTGTCCCTTTGCCCTCTCGTGGTCGCGCATTTTCGCATAGGCGTCCTGATATTTGTCAAGAACCTGCTCCGGCGTAAGACCCGACAAGTTCTGCTGCTGCAAGTAAAGCATGGCAAGCGCTTCAAACTTGTTGGATGGGAAAACGGGTGAAGGTATTGTATCCGCCATTTTGATTCTCTCCTTTCACAGCTATTTTCTTATTACTTATAGTATATGAGATTGCCCCAGCAAATTCAAGTGCTCACGGCAGCCTGACCGTAAATATACTGCCGCCTGCAGGGTTGTCGCGCACGGAGATGACGCCGTGGTGGGACGTCACGATCTCATAAGCTATGGCCAGTCCGAGCCCGAAATGTCCCTTTGTGCTGCGGGATTTTTCCGCCCGGTAAAAACGGTCGAATATATGGCGTTTATCATCGTCATCAATTCCAATGCCTGTGTCAGATACGGTGATCTCAAAGGAGCCGCGCCGGTCCCTGTGATAGTTGAGAGCCAGCTTGACAGACCCGCCGGAAGGTGTATAGCTGATGGCGTTGTGAAGCAGAACGGACAGCACCTGGGCGATACGGTCCGGGTCACATATGCAGCGTTCTATAGGCGCGTCCGGCAGGACAAGCGACAAGGTCAGCCCTTCCTTACGGCACAACGGCTCGAAGGATTCATATGCGTTCAGGCAGAGCGTGTCCAGCTCTGTCGGCTTGTTATCCAGGGGAAAGCGCTGCATATCGGTATGGGTCAGGGACAGCATATCGTCTATGAGGCTGTTCATGCGCTGGCCTTCTTTGGCGATCGTCTGAAAAAAGCCTGCCTGTTCGGAAACGCTGGCATTCTGACAGCACTCGTTTGTGGCGAGTATAACGGCGAGAGGCGTGCGCAGTTCGTGGGATGCGGCGGCAATAAAACGGGTCTGCTTCTCGTGATTCTCCTTGAGCGGCTTAAGCACCAGCCCGGTAAAGATCCATGCGAAGGTGAACAGCGCGACTAGGGCGGCAAGATTGAGAAACAGGAAAAATAGGCGCTGTTTATGGAGTGAATCACGCAATGATTTTAGCGGGCTTAGAATCACGATCTGCGAAGCGGAAGAATCTTTTTGTATATCGATCAGGGAACAGAAGTAGAACTGTCCCGTTGAGGGCGACCGAAATTCGTATTCGGAATGCCGGATGCCGGAATAGCTGCTCCCTTCCGTTTCCATGCGAATACCTGACGCCGTCTGGTTCTGTGCGTCAAGACATTCCGCCAGCAGCGTCTGGCCGTCGGCGCCGTCACGGTCGTGCAGTTTGTTATACAGAAAAGGGATGCCATTGTCGATGACAAAGATCTGGTATTCGTTTCGGGCTTCGAGGCCGGAGAGCCACTGCATAGATATGTTGGCGGACTGCTCCAGGCTGACGGCTATCGTGCCAATGTCGTTTGTAAAGGAGTGAAACGCGTTGGCGTAGAGGTTGTTCTGCGTGGTGTGCAGATAGAACAGCGAGAGTATGATAATGATGACGGAGGTTGTGCCGCCGCACAGCATAGTAAAAAATAAATGGGCTTTGCGAAACATGATGCGCCTTTCTCGGCCTATGACTTAACGGAAGGAGAGCCGGTTTCGTTTCTGGGGGGGGGTCTTCTTTTCCTTAAGATCCGCTTCCAGTCTGTAGCCTACGCCGCGGACGGTTTTGATCTGGAGGATACTGCCTATCGTTTTCAGACGTCTACGCAGAAAATAGATATAGTTGTCCAGGTTGCCTTCCTCTACATCGCTGTCAGGGCCCCATACTTTTAACAGGAGCGTCTCTCTGATCAGAGTCTGTTCGGGCGCGTGCAGAAAGCTTTCCAGCAGACTACCTTCCCGTCTGGACAGGGTGGTGACGCCACAGGGACCGGTCAGGCACATATCGCGCGCAGACCATGTGATATCGTGGCAGGTCAGTCCGTCGGACTGCTGCGCGGGCGCGCCTGAGCGTCTGGTGACACAACGGATCCTGGCCAGCAGCTCCTCTGATTCAAAGGGTTTGACGAGATAATCGTCCGCGCCCAGGTCAAGCCCTTCGATCTTGTCCTGCAGCGTGCCTAACGCCGTGATCAGGATGACAGGGGCGTTGACGGACTGCCTGCGCAGGGCGGTCATGACGTCCGTGCCTTCGAGTCCGGGCAGCATCCGGTCAAGCAGGATCACATCGTAGATGTCTTGCGCGCCATAGTAGAGCGCTTCTTCACCGTCATAGCAGGAATCTACGGTATAGCCCTGATTTTTAAGCTGCCAGGTGATTGCTTTATTCAGGTTTTTGTCATCTTCGGCAAGCAGTATGCGCATGCGGGTGCGGTTCCTTTCCGTGGAAGTGTGATCTGATGCAGATTTCATAATTACCCATTGCAGAGGTTAAGTCCCCTGGGGTGAAACTGCTGACTCTGCGTCTATTGTACCATACTAATCTTTAAATATTCTCTAAGAATTTCTTAATATCCGTTAGAGAAAGATTAGAGAATGTTCTGTTAAACTGTTTTCTACGAAGATAAGCTATGCGTCGGGCGGGAGAAAAAGTGCCCTGGCGGCGATTCCCCGGCGTGAACGCTTCGGAATGGAGGAAGATATGACAGTAACAGGAATCGGTAAAAGAAACAGGAATAAGAATAAGGTTAAAAGGAAAATAGCCGTCTGGCTGCTGACAGTGCTTATGGTGTGCGCTGCTGCAGGATGCGGAACGCCGGGCGGCGGGGATGGCCTGGCGGACGGCGCGGCGGGGTCGGACGGCAGCGGAGATATTGCGGGCGGTACGGACGCATCCGGTGAGACGACGGGTGGACAGACCGCTATGGGCCGTTATGTGGAGGAGGAGATCGAGCTTCCCACAGAGTTGTCCCGGCCTCTTTTTATGGGGATGATGGACGACGGCAGCATTGTGATCGTGGATGCCTACCAGGGGTTTCTCGTGTCTGAGGATAAGGGCACCACATGGAATGAGGATACGCCGGACTGGTTTCAGGCATATATGGGCGACAACGCAGACAGATATATCTCATCCTTTGCCATGAGTCCCGGCCGGACGGCGGCGATCACTTATGTGGAGACGGATGAGGTGAACGCTTCGCCGGATGCGTACCACCCTGACATTGCGTTCATCACGCCGGACGGGGTGGAAACGCCGGGCGATATTAGTCTGTCTGAGGAGGAAGGATATTTTCGGCAGGTCGTTGCATCGGACGACGGGCGCTTTTTTGCGCTGACGCATATGAGCGTCTATCAGGTGAATTCGGAGGACGGCACGGGTGTTAAGGTGCTGACGACGGAAGACTCCTCTTATATGTGGGCCAAAGATGATCTGCTCTACATCGACAGCGATTGGGAGGGCGTCAGAGCGCCGTTTGTCTATGATCTTGACCTGGGTGAATATGTGGAGGATGAGGTGCTGCTTGATTTTATCAGTGAGAATTACAGCGGGCGTAATTATAACGGGCTGGACTACGGCAGTATGATGCTACTGCCGGCGGCGGACCGCTCCGTGTATATCATAGGGCAGAAGGGCATACACAGACATGTGCTGGGCGGCAATATGGTAGAGCAGATAGTGGACGGCGGGCTGTCTCTTCTGGGCAATCCCAGATATGCTAGTACCGTGGCTACGCTGCAGCCGGAAGAAAACGTATTTCTGACGCTGTGTGCCAACTATAAGCTGGTGCGGTTTACTTATGACCCCGATATGCCCTCCGTGCCGGAGAAGATGCTGACGGTCTACAGCCTGAAGGAAAATGACGACATCAGGCAGGCGATCGCTTATTATCAGACCAAGCATCCCGATATTTTTGTGTCCTACGAAGTGGCTATGAGCGACGGCAGCGCGGTGACAAGGGACGATGCGCTGAAGAAACTCAACACGCAGATCATGGCGGGCGAAGGGCCTGACCTGATCGTGCTGGACGATATGCCGGTCGATTCTTACGTGGCAAAGGGCATGCTGCTCGATCTGACGGATTATCTGACGCAGTACAGCGCGACGGAGCCGCTTTTTATCAATATGACGGACGCTATGAAGATAGACGGCAAAGTCTACGCAGCGCCGGCTACCGTTTCCCTGCCCGTGCTGGTGGCGGGAGAGGAATATGCCGCTAATATGACAGATATGTCAGGCGTGGCGGATATGATCGAAAAGCTGCGTACCGAGCATACAGGCGATTACGTCATCGGCGTATGCGGCGAGAAACATATCATGAAGCGGTTTGCGGCAGCCAGCGCGCCGGCGTGGGTCAGAGAGGACGGCAGCCTTGATCTGGACGAGATCGGTAGTTACCTGGAACAGTGTAAGCGCATCTATGACGCGCAGAAGGACAGCCTGAGCGCGGATATGATTCAGTCCTCGACATCGCGGATGGAAAGAATGGCGGAATATGAAAATGAGGATGCTTCCATGCTGAACTGGGGAGCCTATCTGGATGTCATAGACTATATTACAGGAGAGATGCATGTGTTGACGGGCTGGGTTACGAATTCCTATGAATATGAGCAGCTTCTGTCCATAGACAAGGCTGCGGGCTGTGAAGATACCTGGGTCGTTCCCATGCAGGGAAAGTGCAGCAATATCTTTATGCCCCATACCTTGCTCGGCATCAATGCCATGTCTGCACAGACCGAGGAGGCGAAGGGCTTTATGAATGTGTTCCTGTCAGCGGAGGTCCAGTCCAATTACAGCGGCTTCCCTTATAATCAGGATGCCTTTGATATCCAGTTTACGCCGAAGGCTGATATACTGGGAGAAAATAATGAGTACGGCGGATGGGCGACTACCGACGCGGACGGGAATATGATAGAGTTTGAAATATATTTCCCGACCGATGAGCAGCTTGCGGCCTTCAAGAAACAGATGGGGTCCGCAGATACCGCTTATATCCCCGACAGAGTAGTGGAAGAGGCCGTGTATACGGCGGGCGGCACATATCTGAGAGGAGAGAGCGGCTCGCTGGAGCGCGTACTGAATGAAATAGAAAGATCGCTGGCGATCTATATGGCGGAGTAACCGCTATAGGAAGCTGCGATACGCTATGACAGGGTGCTGTGGCACCCTGTCTCTGTTCAAAATCCCCTCTCTTTTAAATCGTGTACCAAGCCGACATAGAACTCCCGCACATCGAAGCCGGGAATATTTTCCCTGTTTAGATCGATCATGTCGCCGTGGGAGATGCCCCTGCCCTGCGCTGTATTAAGAGGGATGAACCGGGCGCCCCATTTCATGCTGTCAACGGCTACCAGCCCGTCGTTTGCCCCGTCATAATGTTTGACGTACGGATATACCATGTTCAAAGGAAATCTGCCGCTGGAAGCGCGGTTCATCACGCTTCCCACGCTCTGATAATATACGCCGGGACTGTCGTGAACCGCTTCGTTGAACCGTGTACAGGCGGTAGCGGTCAGATCGCGGACCGCCTTCATGAAGTCGGGATTGGGATCGCCGAAACGTTTCAGCGCGGCATTGTATTTTGCGGCAACGCTGTGACAGACGCGGTCGGGAATCGCATCTAACAGGTGATCTGCAAAAATACATCCTCTGTGCGGCGTGTTTACGGTCGTTAAGGATGCCACATATTCTGCCGCACCGCACCGGGTGATGGCGTAACGGCTGTCCAGTCCGCCCTTGGAATGGGCTATGATATTGACCTTGCCGCAGCCTGTTTCCTGCACGATCTGTCTGATGCGGTCTGCCAGTTCCTGACCGCAGTCTGCCACGGATGCGGCGGACTGCTGGCTGCCATAATAGATTGTGGCGCCGTTTCTTATAAGCTCGGCGGGAATACGTCCCCAATAGTTGAAAAACCTGAAATCGCGGAAGAACACCCCGTGGACGAGCAGAAGCGGGTAGCGGGTCCTGCACTCCTCGTTTTCGGCCCGCATCCGGTTCAGCAGATATTTTTCATTTTCATATAATGCTTCGCTGTAAGCGATATCTGTGATCCTGCACAGCGTGAAGATATGTACGATCGGGATCCAGCCGCAGACGATGCCGATGATGCGCCACTTAATGCCGAGCTGCACGGAGGTCAGATATACCCGCAGAATGCCGTTCCAGAATAGGATAAGCTCTGTGAGAAAGGCGGGAAGAAGGTGCCGCAGCCAGATCGATGCATATTCTTTGCCGGTGCAGGGAATGCCGGGTTTGTCAAGAGCAACAAGCCCGGTGGCCAGTACCGCGATACTGAGGATCGTTTCAGCAACGGTCGTTCCAAGAAAGATCTGCAGAAGCGCCGCGCCGTCTTCCAGAATCTTATTGCGCACGGTGGAAGTCTTGTGGGCAGTCAGCGTGGGGTATAGATTGATATATATAATAAGAAGATAACCGCATAGTTCAACGATGCCCGGGGCAAACGACCGGGGAGCCGGGATGTGCGCGGTAATTGTCCACAGAGGGATATGCCTGTATATGAGTCTGCAGTTCAGCGTCAGCAGAATGATCAGTGATGACAGTATTTTAAGGGGTAGTTTGTTGTGTGCTTTCATGCTATCAGCGTAGCAAATCTGCCGCATACTTGCAAGGGGGTTCTTGCGTGAGGTCCTGTAAGGGGTTATCTGCGCTGGAAAAATGTGATATAATAAGCGCAGATTCAGCAATCTGCGCTAAGAGAATTGCTTCGCAATTCTCCTGAAGTGGTTTACGGTGTTGGCATCAGAGGATGTGATATAATAGACGCAGATTCAGCAATCTGCGTCTCAAGAATCGCTTCGCGATTCTTCCGGAATGGTTTACGATACTGGCATCAGAGAATGTGATATAGTAAGCGCAGATTCGGCAATCTGCGCTAAGAGAATTGCCTCGCAATTCTCCTGAAGTGGTTTACGGTGTTGGCATCAGAGAATGTGATATAGTAATAACGTATACGAAAGGAGCGCTGGAACTGTCTGTCCGGCGGTTACAGCATATGGCGGAAAAAACGGTAATGACAAGAGAAGAACGCATGGCGGTACAGCCCATCGGGAAGCTGATGGTGAGCATGACCGTTCCGGCGATCCTGGCACAGATCATCAATGTTTTGTACAGCGTGATCGACCGCGTCTATATCGGACACATGGAGGGTGTGGGCGCCAATGCGCTGACCGGCGTGGGCGTTACGTTCTGTATTACTATGTTTATTTCGGCTTTTTCTTCCTTTATCAGTAACGGCGCGGCGCCCTTGGCGGCGATCTGGCTCGGCAAAGGCGACAGGGGGCATGCGGAGAGGATACTTGGCAACAGCGTTTCCTTCCTGCTGGTGTGTACGGTCGCGCTGATGGCGTTTTTTTATGCATATATGCGCCCGCTTCTGTATATGTTCGGCGCCAGCGATGCAACAATAGGCTATGCCTCGGATTATCTTTCCATTTACCTGGCGGGTACGCTGTTTGTAGAGCTGGCGCTGGGCTTAAATGCTTTTATCATATGCCAGAGTCAGTCGAAGACCGCCATGCTCTCCGTGCTGATCGGTGCGGTGGCAAATATTATTTTAGACCCGGTTTTTATTTTCGGTTTTCATATGGGCGTAAAAGGGGCGGCGGTGGCAACGGTGATCTCCCAGGCGTTGAGCGCGGCATGGGTCATGCGGTTTCTTATGGGTGAAGGGTCGTCCGTCAGGATTCGGGCCGGCTGCATGCGGCCGGATGGGAGAATACTGGGAAGTGTCTTTGCGCTGGGCGTTTCACCCTTTATTATGACCGCCACCGAGAGCTTTATCAGCATCGTGCTCAATCACGGACTGCAGGTGTACGGCGGGGACATGCATGTAGGGGCGCTGACGATCATGCAGAGCGTCATGCAGTTATTTTCCGCGCCGCTCAACGGATTTACGCAGGGTATGGCGCCCATCGTCAGCTATAATTATGGGGCGAAGAATTTCGGGCGGGTAAGAAGGCTGTACAGGAGGATGATAGGCGTCTGCTTTGGCTTTCGCTTCCTGACCGCAGCATCGGCGATGCTGTTTCCGGCATTCTACGCGGGATTCTTTACCAATGAGACGGAACTGGTAAGCCTCACGGCGCGGGTGATGCCTGTATTTATGGCGGGGATGCTGGTGTTTGGACTGCAGAACGGGATACAGCCTGCGTTCCTGGCGCTGGGACAGGCAAAGGTATCGCTGTTTATCGCCGTGCTCAGGAAGATCATCCTGCTCATACCGCTGGCGATCGTTCTGCCGCATTATATGGGCGTCATGGGCGTGTACTATGCGGAGCCTGTTTCGGATATTATCTCTGCGACTGCCGCGACGATACTGTTCCTTGTAAATATCAGGAAGATACTGTCGGAGGAGGCGCTGGCGAAGATACGTTAGACAGACAGGGACATGGCGTGAACCGGCAGGATAGGATGACGTGATAAAGTGAAAAATCTTGACAGTACCGTGGAGATATGGTACAGTAAAGCACAAGTTAAAAGGGAGTAGTTATCCTGTGTAAGCAACATACCCTGACGAGAGTCATGTTTGCACACTTTCCGGTTTCCGGATCTATGGTTGTCCCAACCGTCAGTTCCGGCGCGGCATTGGATGGAAAGAACGAGACTTTTAGCATTCTTTAGATGCTGAAAGTTTTTTTATTGTTTTTACAGGCATGAATTGCCGGCGGCGTCTGGCCGCAGAGATTAGGCTCGGGGCGTGCATACGCTTCGGAATGGAGGAAAAATGGAAGTAGTGATTCAACTGGCGCTTCTGGCAGCGGGCTTTGTGCTTCTGGTAAAAGGCGCGGACTGGTTTGTGGAAGGCGCGAGTAAGCTGGCGGAGAGATTCGGCATCCCGCAGCTTGTGATCGGTCTGACCATCGTGGCGCTGGGGACATCCTTGCCGGAGGCGGCGGTCAGCGTGTCGGCGGCGTTAAAAGGAAGCGCCGAGATCACGATTGGAAATATCGTGGGAAGCAATATCATGAATGTGCTTATCATACTGGGGCTGACCGCGCTTATCAGACCGGTGGCCGTGCAGAAGTCCACGGTCAGATATGAGATTCCGTTTATGATCGCTGTGTCGGCGTTCCTGATGTGGGCCGGCTATGCGGACAATGTGGTGAGCCGTTCGGAGGGGCTGATACTGTGGGGACTGATGTGCCTGTATCTGGTATATCTGCTTCGCATGACCAAAAAGGGCGAAACGCTCACGGAGGAACCGGAGGCAGACAATGGGCCGATGCCGGTATGGAAGATGCTTCTGCTGATCCTTGCGGGCGGCGTGATGATCGTGCTGGGTTCCGATGTGGCTGTGGATGCGGCAACGGCGCTTGCGAGGATATTCGGCATGAGCGAGAGACTGATCGGTTTGACGATCGTTGCCTTCGGGACCTCCCTGCCGGAGCTTGTGACCAGTGTGACGGCGTCGATCAAAGGCAAAGCGGATATCGCGGTAGGCAACATCGTAGGAAGCAATATCTTCAATATCCTGTTTGTAGTCGGCACCTCCGCACTCATAACGCCCGTAGCTTACGCGCAGAACTTCTTTGCAGACAACATCTGGTGCATAGCGACTGCGGTTCTGCTGTGGATACTGGTCGTCAGGCATAAGCGGCTCGGACGGCTGGGCGGCGCCTGTATGCTGGTGTGTTATGGGATATATTTTGCGTTTCTTATCGGATAATGCTATAGAGATCAGAAGAGAGGGCTGACTGATTTAGTCAACCCTCTCTTTTCCCCAGAAGAACACGGCCACGGTTCCGGGACCGGTGTGTGCGCCGATGGTCGTTCCGATGCTGTTGATGAGCACTTTGCCGTCCAGCTTCGGAAAGCGTTCTTCGATCAGATCGGCTACCGCTCTTGCATCCTCGTAGCACGCGGAGTTGGATATGTAGCATTTGCCGCTGTAATCGCGGCCCTCGTCCAGACATTCCTCCATCTTGTCTACGATGGTCTGTATCACTTTTCTTTTGGTCCGTATCTTATAACGGGGGATCAGTCTTCCCTCATGATCCACATTAAGAAGAGGGCATATATTTAACATACCGCCGATAAAGCCGGAGGTTTTGGACACGCGCCCGCCTTTGATAAAGAATGTCAGGTCGGTGGAAAAGAACCAGTGGTTCAGCTTCAGACGGTTGGCTTTTGCCCATTCGTAAAGCTCGTCTATGCTCATACCCTCATCCCGCAGGTCCGCAAGCCTGTCCATCAGAAGACCGTAGCCGGAAGACGCCGCGAGGGAATCCAGAATATATATCTTGCGGTCGGGATATTCTTCCGCCAGCATGTCCCTGGCAAGCATGGCTGAATTTACAACGCCGGTTATACCTGAGGACAGACACAGATGAAGGATGTCTTTGCCCTCCTTCAAAAAAGGTTCAAAATAGGCGGCAAATTCTTCTGTATTGATCTGGGAAGTCTTGGTATCTGCGCCGTTTGCCATAGCCGCGTAGAATCGGTCGAAAGGCATCGACTCTCCCAAATCATCTTTATATTCTACTCCGTCCAGTTCATAGTGGAAGCAGATATAGGAGATGTTGCGTCTCTGAAAATGCTCTTTGGTAAGATCAGCTGTAGAGCAGCAGCTCAGAATATAATCACTCATATGAAACCTCCTGTTGCATACCCTGTTGTGAAAAGTGTAACACGTTCTGCGGTCAAATTCAAATTAAATTGCGTTTATCCGGGACCTTGCGCCGCGGACTGGAAAAACACGATTATTTTTGGCGAAAGTGTTGACAAGTCTTTTTATTACTTTATAATTTTAATAAGACGCTTTATTTTTTTAACATATAGCGTAAGTTGAGGCGGGTTATGGCAAAGAAAGTAAAAATGGCGGATATCGCAAAGGTCATGGGAGTCAGTACCGTTACGGTATCGAAAGCATTATCCAATCAAAAAGGGGTCAGCGAGGAGCTGCGCGCCAGAATTAAGAAGAAAGCGGACGAGATGGGATACCAGACAATATCCGCGTTGAATCAGGAGCGGGCTAAGCGTAACGCCAGTTTTACGATCGGCGCTGTTGTGTCTGACCGGTGGCTGGACAAATACGAGGCTTTTTACTGGACACTGTATCAGGATGTAGCCACGGCGGCGGTTTCGCGGGGCTGTTTTACCATGCTGGAGATACTGCAGAGCGGGGATGAAAACGCACTGGTCATGCCGAGGCTGCTGCAGGAAAAGAAGATCGAGGGGCTGATGATCATTGGACGGCTCAGGGAGGAGTATCTTGATAAGCTGATGTCGTGCGTGCAGGTGCCCGTCTTTTTTCTGGATTTCTATGACAGGGACGGGGCGCTCGATTCCGTAGTGTCCAACAGTTATTTCGGAATGTATGTCATGACGAATTATCTGTTCGACATGGGGCACCGCAATATCGGTTTCCTGGGAAACATGCTGTGCACGGACAGTATCACGGACCGTTATTTCGGTTATGTGAAATCACTTCAGGAACACGGAGTCGAGGTAAACAAAGAATGGGTCATTGATGACAGGGATCCGGATACCGGCAGATCGGACCGGGGATTTGAGATAAAGCTTCCTCATAATATGCCTACGGCGTTTGCGTGCAACAGTGACGTTGCGGCGGCCATGCTTGTACGGACTCTGGAAAAGCATGGTTACAGAGTGCCGGAGGATATCTCGGTGGTGGGATACGATAATTACCAGCCGCCGGGGCTGTGCGATGTCCGCATCACTACATATGAAGTAGATATGAAGGAGATGGCGAGGCGGGCGGTAGGAAACATGATCCGTAAAATATCCGGTGAACATTATAAACGGGGAACCAATGTAATAAACGGTTCGATCATATACAAAGACAGCGTGGCAAAATGTAAAGAGCAGACCTGATGGTCTGCTCTTTATTGGTTTAGTTCCCGGTAAGCTAACGGTGTCACGCCTGTGCGCTGTTTAAACAGATTGATAAAATGTGTGGTGTTTTCAATTCCTACTTCTGCGGCGATCTCGTGGATCCGTTTATCCCCCGATAACAGAAGATTTTTGGCGGCTTCTATGCGCACATCGTTCAGATAACGGAGGGGCGGTTTGCCGAATGCAGCGGCAAATTCCCGGCAGATACGGTATTTACTGATATGATAGCTGTTTTCCAGATCCTGAAGATTAAAAGGGTTCATGAACAGATTGTCCAGAGTGTGCCGGATCTCCAGCAGATAGGTAGGGCATGACATATAAGTGCTTGTCAGGGATAGCGCCTTCGCCCACAGCTGTGTTAAGATGCGGTGCAGCAGTACGGAATCGGTCAGTTTGTCAAGCAGCGCCGTCCCCTCTGCTCCGGCGAGAAGCTTCTCTATACAGGGAAGTATCGTATCGTAAGGCTCTACATGGATCAGCAGCGGTTCCTGTGGGGGGGGTTCAGTCTGTCATAGGCGTCCAGCGGTTCCCCTTCCATAAAGAAAACATTGTATTTCCAGACCGGATCGGCCGTCTCTAATTTCCAATGGGAGGACAGGGCAGAACAGTTCAAATATAAAAGCGACTGCGGCGCCAGGCGATAGTCCTTTCGCCCGATGCGCAGAACGCCGCCACCGCTCTGCGTATAGAGAAGTATCCCGCAGGGCATGGGACGGAGAGTAAAGGAATACAGTTCCCCGGCCTCCACAACGCCGCCGGAAAGGATCGTGAGAAAGGCGTTCTCGGTTTCTTTTGTTATATGGTAGAGGCGCCCTAAAAAAATCTCCGCCGGAACATACGCCGGCAGCACAGGCGGCTTTTCCAGCGCCTCATGAAATATTTTTATAAAAGTGTCGGTATGCATATCATCATGTGCTCCTGTTTGCAGTACTTACCAGTTGAGCATATTTTATCTGGTTGTCTAAACATGTCTAAAATCATTGCTAACTTAAATTACATTATAATTAGCTTAATTTAAGATGTAAATACTTAATTTAATTAGTCTGGTAAAGGGCAAATATTGAGTAATAATGCACAAAAATGCAGTGCACAAATTAGTTAAAAGGTGGGAAAAATAAAAAATAATAAAAATGAATTATAAATAGCAAGAATAATTGATGACTAAAAAAATAAAGTAATACATACTAAAATTAAGCTAAATACAAAAGAAATTTAGCAAATCCCTGCGATTGGCAGGCAAATAAAAAAGGAGGAAGTTTATTATGAAGCTTAAGAAAGTTTTGGCTCTCGGCATGGCTGCTATGATGACACTGTCTATGGTCGGCTGCGGTTCTGACAATGCGGCAGACACACCTGCAGATGACAGCACAGCGACAGAAGCTCCTGCAGCAGATGACAGCGCAGAAGCACCGGCGGCAGACGCAGATGCAGAGGCAGAGGCTCCCGCAGACGATGCGGCAGCGGGCGGCGTTCCCGGATATCTGGACATCACGCTTGGCGAGGACTACACGGATCTGACCGCTACGATCAAGTTCCTTCACTGCAGAACTGACCGTGAGGAAGACGGCACGATTGCTAATTTGGTTGCTGAATTCAACGAGATGTATCCGAACATCACGGTTGAGACGGAAGGCGTTACGGATTACGCAGAGGATTCCCTGCTTCGTCTGAGCACCGGCGACTGGGGCGACATTATGCTGATCCCGGCAATCGATACAAAAGAGCTGAGCACATACTTCCAGCCGCTTGGCGATCTGGATGCAATGAGCGAGCAGCTCAACTTTGTAAACGCCTGGTCTTACGACAATGTATGCTATGGTATTCCTATGTGGGGCAACGCACAGGGTGTCGTTTACAACAAGGCGGTATTTGAGGCTGCGGGCATCACGGATCTTCCGAAGACTCCCGATGAGTTTATTGCAGATCTGCAGCTGATCAAGGATAACACAGATGCGATCCCGCTCTACACCAACTATGCGGCTGGATGGACTATGGGCGCATGGGATGCTTACATGGGCGTAGTAGCAGAAGGCGATGATACATTCATGAACCAGAAGTTTGCGCATACGGCGGAGCCTTTCAAGGATAAAGGCGATGGCACAGGCGCATATGCATTGTACAAGATCCTGTATGATGCGGTTGCCAACGGTCTGATCGAGGACGACTACACCACGACCGACTGGGAAGGCTGCAAAGGTATGATCAACAGAGGCGAGATCGGTACAATGGTACTTGGTTCCTGGGCGTTCTCCCAGATGGTAGAAGCTGGCGACCACGGCGATGATATCGGTTATATGCCTTTCCCGATGACGGTAGGCGGCACACAGTATGTAGCGGCAGGCGGCGATTACAACTACGGCATCAATGTAAATGCTTCAGATGATAACAAGACCGCAGCGCTTATATTTGTAAAATGGCTGATCGAGGATTCCCGTTGGAACGTTTCGGAAGGTACTTACGCAACATCCAAGAACGGTGAGAATCCTACCATGTATTCCGCATTTGACGGCTGCACGATGCTTTCCGATCTTCCTGCTATTGCGGGCGAGGAAGATATGCTTGGCGAGATCAACGCTGAGTCTGAGCTTTCCTTCAATGCAGGCGGTGACGCTAAGGTTCAGAGAATCGTAGAAGCAGCGGCAACAGGTTCCGAGACCTACGATGATATCATGGCGGATTGGACGGCTGCATGGAACGATGCACAGGAGAGCCTCGGCATTGAGGTAACATATTAAAAAGTAAGCGGCAAAACGCTTGACGCTTGCGCCGGAAACGGCCGTAAGCGGTATGCAGTAAATAACCGGGCCAAGGGGAGGGTTCTCCTTGGCCCGAATTATCAGGAGGATGCGTGTATGACGGCGACGACTCGGAGTGCAAAACCGGCGGGCAGGACATTCGGACAGTGGCTTAAGAGCAGGGACGGTCAGAAAGTGCTTGTTATGATAGCTTTTATGATCATTCCGCTGGCGCTTTTGTTTACGTTCACATATCTGCCCTTTGCCGAAATGTTCGGCTTCAGTTTTTATGATATGAAGTATATCGGCACAAGAAAATTTGTCGGTATGAAAAATTACATTAAGGTCTTTCAGCGTGACGACTGCTTCGGCGCTTTGAAGCTGAGTCTCTATTATATGGTGGGCTCGGTGGTTCAGCTGGTGCTGGCGCTGTATCTGGCGACCATCTTGAGCTTCAAGGTAAAGGGCGGCAGTATTTTCAAAGGATTTATGTTCTTCCCTTTTCTGGTCAACGGTATCGCGATCGGTTTTATTTTTAAATTCTTCTACACCAGAGGCTTCGTGTTCGATACGGTGCTTCAGTGGTGTGGCTTTCAACTGGATAATCTTCCGTATTGGTTAAGAGATAAGCGGATCAACAATATTTCTCTGGTGGCAACTTCGGTGTGGCGTTATTTCGGACAGAACATGGTGCTCTTTATCGGTGCGATCATGTCGGTGGATTCCGAACTGTACGAGGCAGCCATGCTGGACGGCGCCAACAGATTTCAGCAGTTTAAGTATATTATCATGCCCAGTATCAAGACGATCATCACGCTGAATGTGATCCTGTCGATCACCGGTTCCTTAAGCGCATTTGAACCGCCTTACGTTATCACGGACGGCGCAAACGGCACGGGCACTTATTTCGTGGTCATGAACGAGATCGCGCACACGCAGCAGAAAGTGGGTTTGGCTTCGGCTATGGCGATCGTCCTGCTGATGATCATCTTTGCGGCGACGATCCTGCAGAAGCTGTTCTTCAAATATGTCTTTAAGAACGCCGAGGATGAAGACTTTAACGCTGCGGCAAAGAGAGATAAAAAGCTGGCGAAGCTGGCGGCAAGAAAGGCGGGGAGATAAATGACGGCTGTACAGAAAATATCCAAATATGTATTGGTGTTCCTGAAATATCTGTCACTGGTGTTCTTTTCCATCGTGGCGGTACTGCCCCTCGTGTCTGTTCTGATCACGGCTTTTAAGACGGATGCGGAGTATCAGCAGACCAACGTGATGACCCTGCCGGAGAGTTGGCTGAATTTCAGCAATTTTACGCAGGCGTTTTTGAAAGCGAACATGGGAAGGGCGTTCGTGAATTCCACGATCATCCTTATCTGCACGCTGGCGGCTTCCGTGCTGATCGGTACGCAGCTTGCCTATGTGCTGAACCGCTTTAAGTTTCCGGGCAACAGCCTGATCCGCAACCTGTTCCTGTTTGCATCCCTGCTTCCGGGCGTTGCGATGCAGGTATCGGTGTATGAGATCATGTGGAAGCTGCACTTTATCAATACTCTGCCGGGTTACATCGTGCTGATGTGCGGCACGGACGTCATTTCGATCTATATTTATATTCAGTTCTTTGAGAATATCGATTTCTCGCTGGACGAATCGGCGATCATGGACGGTGCCTCTTATTTTACGATCTTCTATAAGATCCTGCTGCCGCTGTTAAAACCGGCGATCGTAACGTCCTGCATCTTGAAGGGCGTGGGGACCTACAACGAATACTACATGGCACACCTGTATCTGCAGGACCAGAAAAGACTGGGAACTGTGGCGACCTCGCTGTACACCTTCGTGGGACCGTTGGGCAGCAAGTATAATCTGATCTGCGCGGGCGTTATCATTTCGCTTCTTCCTGCGCTGATCGTCTTTATCACCTGTCAGAAGCAGATCTATAGCGGACTGACGGCGGGCTCGGTCAAGGGATAAAAGACGGCAAAAACAATGTTTGACTATGGCTGCGGTAAAGGGTAATATGGAAATAACAGGATAAAAAGGACGGATATTGCCATGATGGTAGAGGAAGTAAAGAAGCATCTGACAGAGGTGATCATCCCTTTCTGGGAAAACATGCGGGATGATACGTATGGCGGATATTACGGGTATATGGATTATGACCTGAAGGTGGACAGGAAGGCAGTCAAAGGCTGTATCTTAAACAGCCGCATCACATGGTTTTTCTCTAACGCCTACATGCTCCTTCGGGACGAGAAGCTGCTGGAGCAGGCGCGCCACGGCTATGAGTTCATGCAGAAGTACTGTGTGGACAGAGAGAAGGGCGGCGTGTACTGGTCGGTAGCCTGCGACGGTACGCCGGAAGATACGACTAAGCATACATACAACCAGGCGTTTTCGATCTATGCGCTTTCCTCTTACTATGATGCATCGGGAGATAAAGAAGCGCTGGATACGGCGATGGAGCTTTTTCACATCATCGAAGAACGCTGCATGGATGAGATCGGTTACAAGGAGGCGTTCGACAGGGAATTTAAGGAGGTCGATAATGACAAGCTCTCCGAGAATGGCGTAATGGCGGAGAAAACCATGAACACGCTTCTGCACGTATTCGAGGCGTACACGGAGCTGTACCGCGTAAGCGGCGATCCGGATGTGAAGAAGCGCTTGTTGTGGATTTTAGATACGATCGCGGAGAAGGTGTACAATCCCGCGCTGCACAGGCAGGAGGTGTTCTTCGACCGCGAGATGCATTCGATCCTGGATCTGCATTCCTACGGACATGATATCGAGACGGCGTGGCTTCTGGATAGAGGTCTGACGATTCTCGGGGAGGCCTCCTATACGGAGAAGCTTAGGCCCATCATTCTTGATCTGACCGCACAGGTGTACAAGACGGCTTTTGACGGTCATTCTCTTGCAAATGAGTGCGAGAAGGGCGTGGTCAACGAGAACAGGATATGGTGGGTGCAGGCGGAGACGGTAGTGGGCTTCTTAAACGGCTACCAGATGGCGCCCGAACACAGGGAATATCTTGATGCCGCGAAAGCGGAATGGACGTTTATCAAAGAACATGTGGCCGATAAGAGAAAAGGCTCGGAATGGTACTGGATGGTCGATAAAAACGGAGATCCCGTAGTGGGCGAACCTATCGTGGAGCCGTGGAAATGTCCGTACCATAACGGCAGAATGTGTTTTGAGGTCATAAGGAGGAATATCGATGCTACATGAAAGGTATTATGTGGAGAAGGCTAAGTATGACAGGCTGATTGCACGAAAGAACAGTAAGACGGATTTCTACAACGGCGTTTTCGACCGTTACGAGTATCCGGTGCTGACAAGAGAGCATATTCCGCTTACGTGGCGGTATGACCTGAATCCCAGTACCAATCCCTATTTTATGGAGAGACTGGGGATCAATGCGGTCATGAATTCGGGCGCGGTCGAGCTTGACGGCAAGTTCTATCTGGTGGCGAGGATCGAAGGGAACGACAGGAAATCCTTCTTCGGCGTTGCCGAGAGCGATAACGGTATCGATGGCTTCCGCTTCTGGGATTACCCGATCCTGCTGCCGGATACGTGTCCGGAGGAGACGAACGTATATGATATGCGTCTGACCAAACATGAGGACGGCTACATCTACGGCGTGTTCTGCTCTGAGAGCAAGGATACGTCCGTGAACGATCTGTCAGCGGCGGTGGCGGCGGCGGGTATCGTCAGGACCAAAGATCTGAAGAACTGGGAGCGGCTTCCCAACCTGGTGACGCTCCGTTCACCCCAGCAGCGTAACGTGGTGCTGCATCCGGAATTTGTAAACGGTAAGTATGCTTTCTATACAAGACCTATGGATGATTTCATCGAGACGGGTTCGGGCGGCGGAATCGGCTTCGGTCTGTGCGACGATATCACCCATGCGGTGATCGACGAGGAGAAGATGACTTCCCTGCGCAGGTATCACACCATCACCGAGGCGAAGAACGGCGCCGGCGCGGTGCCAATCAAGACGGATAAGGGCTGGATTCATATCGCCCACGGCGTGCGCAATACGGCTGCGGGACTCCGCTATGTGATCTATGCGTTTGCAACGGCGCTGGATGATCCCTCCCGGGTGATCGCGGAGCCCTCGGGGCTTCTGATAGGACCCAGAGGAGAGGAGCGCGTGGGCGACGTCTCCAACGTGGTATTTACCAACGGCGCTATCGCGGCGGCGGATGGAACGGTCTACATCTATTATGCGTCCAGCGACACGAGGATGCACGTGGCGACAACGACGATCGACAGACTGGTGGATTACGTGTTCAATACGCCGTCAGATCCTTTGCGGAGCGTGGAATGTGTGGCGCAGAGATGCGACCTGATCAGAAAGAATCTGGAGTATCTGGACAGACAATAATATAAAAATGTGAAGCAAAATGGAGGGAAAGTATGAGCGAAATTAAAATGATAAGTCCTGCGGTAAAAAATATCCCCTGGCAGGAGAAACCGGCGGGCTTAAAGGGTGCGCCGATCTGGCGTTACAGTGAGAATCCTATTATCGGCAGAAATCCGGTAGAGGGCGTGGCGAGGATCTTCAACAGCGCGGTTATGCCTTACGGTGATGAATTTATCGGCGTATTCAGAGGCGAGCAGACAAACGGTATTCCCTATATCTATCTGGGACACAGCAAGGACGCCATTCACTGGGAGTTTGAGCCGGAGAAGATTCCTTTTAAGGATGAGGACGGCAAAGACTTCATGCCGGTCTATGCGTATGACCCGCGTCTTGTCAAAGTAGAAGACACTTATTATATTATCTGGTGCCAGGATTTCTACGGCGCGTCCATCGGTATGGCGAAGACAACGGATTTTAAGACTTTTACAAGGATCGAGAATCCTTTTATTCCTTTTAACAGAAACGCGGTACTGTTCCCCCGCAAGATCAATGGCAAGTATATGCTTCTTAGCCGTCCTTCGGATTCGGGCCATACGCCTTTCGGCGATATCTTCTTGAGCGAGAGTCCTGATCTGGTATACTGGGGCAGGCACAGACATGTGATGAGCAGAGGAAGCGAGTGGTGGGAGTCGGTCAAGATCGGCGGCGGCGCTGCACCCATCGAGACAACGGAAGGATGGCTTCTGTTCTATCACGGTGTGAGCGGAACCTGCAATGGATTTGTATATTCCATCGGCGGCGCTATCCTGGATATCGACAATCCTTCCAAGGTGCTGTACAGATGTGAGAATTTCCTGCTGACGCCGGAAGAGTGGTATGAGGAGAGAGGATTCGTGCCTAACGTATGCTTCCCCTGCGCGACGATCCATGATTCCGAGACCGGCAAGATCGCGCTCTACTATGGATGCGCAGACAGTTATGTGGGACTGGCGTTTACGAAGCTGGATGAGATCGTGGCTTATATCAAGGAGCACAGCCATGTGACGGAGACGGATACGGAGATCGGAATGCGGTAGTGAATTGCGGTAATGTTTTACCTTGTCTTGTCTGGGAGAATGTGGTATCATAGACGCAGACTTAACCGATCTGCCTCCGCAGGCGCGGACAGGCAGAGAATATTATAACAGTCAAAGGAGAGGTAACAATGAAAGGAAATATTGTTGTTGGTCAGTCTGGCGGTCCTACAGCCGTTATCAACTCCTCCGTTGCAGGAGTATATGCTGCGGCTAAGAAGCTGGGCGTTAAGAAAATCTATGGTATGGTCCACGGTATCGAAGGGTTTTTAGAGGATAAAATGATCGATCTGGGCGAGTATCTGGATGATGAGACCGGAATCGAGCTGCTTAAGAGAACACCTTCCGCATTTCTTGGTTCCTGCCGTTTCAAGATGCCTAAGATCGAAGGGCATGAGGACGTATACGAGAAGATCTTTGAGATTATGGAGAAGCACGATATCGAGTGCCTGTTCTATGCGGGCGGTAATGATTCTATGGATACCGTTAAGATGCTGTCCGATTATGCGGCGGCGCACAATAAACCGCAGCGGTTCATGGGCGTGCCTAAGACCATTGACAACGACCTTCCGGTGACGGATCACTGTCCGGGTTACGGTTCCGCAGCAAAATATATCGCAACCTCCATAAAGGAGATCATTCGGGATAACGAGTCGTTTGGCGCCAAGAAACCCACTGTCTGTATCGTGGAGATCATGGGACGTAACGCGGGATGGCTTACAGCGGCGGCGGCTCTTGCAAAGGGCGATGACTGCAGCGGATGCGATGCGATCTATCTTCCCGAGAGAGTATTTGATATCGATAAATTCATGGAGGATGTGAAGAAGCTGGCAGCGACCAAGTCTTCCGTAGTCATTGCCGTATCCGAGGGCGTTAAGGTTGCGGACGGCAGATATGTATGCGAGATCGGCAGAGAAGTGGCGGTCGATGCGTTCGGTCACAAGCAGATGTCCGGCACGGCAGTTATGTTGGCTGAGAAGGTGGCGGCAGAGACAGGTCTCAAGACCCGTGCGATCGAATTCTCCACTTTGCAGAGAGCGGCGACACATCTTGCTTCCCTTACAGATATCAACGAGGCGTTCCAGGTTGGACATGACGCGGTTATGGCAGCAGAGGAAGGCAAGACCGGCATGATGATCACTCTCAACAGAAACGGTGAAGAGCCTTATCAGTGCGGTACAAGCGCATATGACATTCACGCGATCGCCAACGTGGAGAGAAACGTTCCCGACGAGTGGATCACAGCGGACGGCAAAGGACTTACGGACGGCTATGAGAAATATGCAAGACCGCTTATCATGGGTGAGCTGCAGCCGCTTTTTGTAAACGGTCTGCCGAGACATCTGGTAAGAAAGTAATCTGTAATTTAATGAGACATAACGGTATAAGAGCATTCGGATGATCCGGATGCTCTTTCTGCCTGTACAGGGAGGATAGAGACTATGTGGTTTGTTTTTGCGTTGCTATCGGCGGTTTTTGCCGCGCTTACATCAATACTTGCGAAGATCGGCATTGAGAATGTCAACTCGAATCTGGCCACCGCCATCAGGACCGTGGTTGTAGTCGTTCTGGCATGGGGCATGGTTTTTCTTACGAATGCCCAGGGCGGGATCGCGCAGATCGATAAGAAAAGCTGGCTGTTTCTGATCCTGTCGGGGGTTGCCACGGGTGCGTCATGGCTGTGCTATTACAGGGCGTTACAGATCGGTGAGGCATCCAGGGTCGTGCCGGTGGACAAGCTGAGCGTGGTGATCACTCTGGTCCTGGCTTTTGTGTTCCTGCATGAACGCTTTACGCCAAGGTCTCTGGCCGGATGCGTGCTGATCGCGGCGGGAACGCTGCTGATGGCAATATAGAAACAGGTCAGGAGCACAGGATTATGCAGAAAAAAATTGCGGTGATCAACGATATAGCCGGATTCGGAAGATGCGCGGTCAGCGTCGCTCTTCCTATTATATCGTATCTGGGTGTGCAGTGCTGTCCGGTCCCCACATCTGTTTTTTCAAACAATACTGCCTATCCGGATTATTTTTGCGATGACTATACGGACAGAATGCAGCCGTATATTGACCAGTGGAAGAAGCTGGGGCTGCGCTTTGACGGGATAGCGACGGGATTCCTAAGCTCTGTCAGGCAGATGCAGATCGTCAGGGATTTTATCAGGGATTTTCGCGGGGATAATACCAGGGTCATCATGGACCCGGTCATGGGAGATTCGGGCAGACTGTATGTGACTTACACTGAAGAATTGTGCAGTGAGATGAGGAAAATGGTCGGGCTTGCGGATATCCTCACGCCGAATCTGACAGAGTGTTGTAAACTGACAGATACGCCGTACAGGAGTGAAGGGTGGCGTGACGGCGAGCTGCGGCGTATGGCGGAAATGCTTGCGGAAAGAGGACCTGAGAGTATTGTCATTACAGGGATCAGGCAGGGAGACTATATTGCCAATTATGTCTATGAAAAGGGGCGGCAGCCGAAGTGGGTACGCACCCGCGAGGCCGGAACGCCGCGCTGCGGGACGGGAGATGTGTTTTCTGCCATCATAGCGGCGGACAGTGTCAACGGCGTACCTTTTGAAAGGTCGGTAAGAAAAGCGGCCGGTTTTGTAAAAAAGTGCGTTATGCGATCGGTCGAGCTGGAGATCCCGGAAAATGACGGCGTGTGTTTTGAAGAGCTTCTGTACCGGCTTAAGAGGAACTAGGGCGTTTGCGGATTGCTGTAATTTTTTTAAAAACAACAGTTTACAAATCGGTCGGATTGGTATATGATATTTAGGGAAAACGATTTCCAATATATTCCGGAGTGCATAAGATAATATGGTATCGATCAAAGACGTTGCGAAGCATGCGGGTGTGGCAATTTCCACCGTATCAAAAGTGCTGAATAATTATCCGAATGTCAGCGAAGAGACGAAGAAAAAAGTTAATCAGGCGGTAGCGGAGTTAAACTTTGTGCCGAATTCCGTGGCGGCGGCGCTGTCATCGAAGCAGTCGGGCAGAGTGGCGATGCTTCTTAATCTGGACAATGCATCGCAGGCGGTGGACGAGATCAATATGCAGTACATGGCGGGAACCATCGGACAGGCGGTGGACCTTAACCTGGATGTGATCACGGTATTTTACTCGATGCTTAAGAATAAGAGTTTCGATGAAGTCATCCGTTATCTGCAGTCGCAGAGCATAACGGGGCTTATTATTTTCGGTATGTCTAAGGACAATAAGGTGCTGCACAGACTGATAGACGCGCAGATATTCAAAATCGTGGTCATCGATGCGCCCCTCGTGAATGCCGGTACTTCATCCGTCTGGATCGATCAGGAAAAAGCACAGTACGATGTGGCGAAGAAGACGCTGATGGAAAATAAATGCAAGAGCATTTTGTATCTGGCGGGCAAGAAAAACGGCTATGTGACGGAGGAGCGGCTTAAAGGCATCAAAAGGCTTGCCGAGGAGAAAAACCTGAAGCTGCTGGTGCGCGACGGCGGTTTTTCGGAGCTTCAGGCCCGTAACCTTACTTTTAAATATGCGGCCAGGAAAGATATTGTTGCGTGCGCGTCTGATCTGATGGCGATCGGCGCGATGAAGGCGTTGATCGAGATGGATATTTTCCGGCCGGTGTGCGGCTTCGATGGCATTACGCTGATGGGATACGCCGGAAAGCAGATGAACACGGTCAGACAGGATTTCAAGCGCATAGCCTCCGAGGCGGTCAAAGAGTTAAAAAGGCTTCTTGACGGCGGCGAGGGCAAACAGATCGTGCTTGACTATCAGCTCGTAAGAATGAAATATATGGATATCATATGTTGATAGTAATATTTAAAATATAGGAGGAATGATTATGACGCAGGCAAGCAACATGAAAAGGGATGTACTGGTAATGAATATTGAAAACGAACTGGAGAAGCAGACCAGGGCGGAATATGGCAAGAGCGTGGCTGAGTGCGATAACCGGGAGTTATATTACAGCCTTTTGCAGATCACTAAGAAGCTGCTGGCTGTTTCCGAGCCGATCGAGGGGGAGAAAAAGGTTTATTATATCTCTGCGGAGTTTCTGATCGGCAAGCTTTTGTCCAACAATCTGATCAACCTGGGCCTTTATGATAAGCTGCAGGAGATCCTGGCAAAAAACGGCAAAAATCTGAGCGATATCGAGGAGGTCGAACCGGAACCGTCTTTAGGTAACGGCGGACTGGGACGTCTGGCAGCCTGCTTTCTTGATTCCATTGCAACGCTGGGACTTCCCGGTGACGGTATCGGTCTGAATTATCACTTTGGCTTGTTTAAACAGGTATTTAAGAATAAGCTGCAGACAGCGGAGAAGAATGACTGGATCGAAGATCAGTCGTGGCTCAATAAGACAGATACGACGTTTGAGGTGTGCTTCGGCGACAGAAAGGTAGTTTCCAGACTTTATGACATAGATGTCATAGGATATGACAATGGCGTCAACAAACTGCATTTGTTTGATGTTGAGTCGGTTGACGAGAAGCTTGTCAGAAAAGGGATCGATTTTGATAAGGAAAACATTGAAAAGAACCTGACGCTTTTCCTGTATCCCGATGATTCCGATGAGGCCGGCAACCTGCTCCGTATTTACCAGCAGTATTTTATGGTGAGTAATGCGGCTCAGCTTATTCTAAAAGAAATGAGGGAAAAGCAGTATGATCTGCGCAGAATGTACGAACATGCGGTGATCCAGATCAATGACACGCACCCCACTATGGTGATCCCGGAGCTTATCAGAATATTGGTGGATGAGAAAGCGTTTACGATGGATGAGGCGATCGAGGTAGTCAGCAGGACATGTGCCTACACAAACCACACGATCCTTGCGGAAGCGCTGGAGAAGTGGCCGCTTGCCTATCTGGAGAAGGTGGTGCCGCAGCTTGTGCCTATCATCAAAGAACTGGATAAGAGGGTGGCAAAGAAATATAAGAATCCCAAGGTACAGATCATTGATAAGGATAAGAGAGTGCACATGGCGCATATCGATATCCACTACGGATTTTCCGTAAACGGCGTTGCCGCGATCCACACGGAGATTTTAAAGAATACCGAGCTGAATGCGTTCTATAAAATATATCCGGAGAAATTCAACAATAAGACAAACGGCATCACCTTCAGAAGATGGCTTTTGTCCTGTAATCATGAGCTGGCGGATTTCCTGTCTGAGACGATCGGCGATGGCTATAAGAAGGATGCGGACAATCTGGAAAAGCTGATGAACTTTATCGATGATGATGCGGTGCTTGACCGCCTGGCGCAGATCAAGATGAACCGCAAGAAGGAGCTTGCCGCATATATCAGGGAAAAAGAGGGCGTTACGCTGAATCCCGATTCGATTTTCGACCTGCAGAGCAAGAGACTGCATGAGTACAAACGGCAGCAGATGAACGCGCTTTATATTATTCATAAGTACCTGGAGATCAAGGCAGGGAAGAAGCCCGCAAGACCCATCACCTTTATGTTTGGCGCCAAGGCGGCGCCCGCCTATGTGATCGCGCAGGATATCATTCATCTGATCCTAGTATTGCAGGAGATCGTCAACAAGGATCCTGATGTGAATCCTTACATGACGGTGCTGATGGTAGAGAATTATAATGTGGCCTATGCGGAGAAGATGATCCCGGCATGCGATATCTCTGAACAGATCTCTCTTGCCTCCAAAGAGGCGTCCGGAACCGGCAACATGAAGTATATGTTAAACGGTGCGGTCACGCTCGGCACTTCCGACGGCGCAAATGTGGAGATCCACGAGCTGGTAGGCGATGACAATATCTATATCTTCGGCGAGAAGTCCGAGCAGGTCATTAAGCATTATGCAAAGGCGGACTATGTATCGAAGGACTATTATGAGAAGAGCCCCGTCATAAAGGAGGCGGTCGATTTTATCGTCAGCAAACAGGCGCTGAAAGTCGGACATAAGGAGAATCTGAAGAGATTGTACAATGAGCTTCTGGGCAAAGACTGGTTTATGACGCTTCTTGACCTGGAGGACTATATTGCGACAAAAGACAGAATGCTTGCAGACTATGAGGATCAGAAGAAATGGCGTAAGATGATGCTTGTCAATATTGCAAAAGCCGGATTCTTCTCATCCGACAGAACCATTGAAGAGTACAACAGGGATATCTGGAAGCTGCGGTAAGAGCGGTGTTGCACATGACGATTTTTGTCTGCCGGATGTATCTCTGACAGCAAGACTCAGGCGGCGCTTGGCGTACACAGAAGAATGTGTATGCCAAGCGTTTTTGCGTCTTCCGGAAAAAGATTAAAAATTTTTTAATTTACCCGTTGACAGATGTATAATATAGGTGTATTATCAATTCATATTAAACCTACTGAATAAGTAGGAAATATATCGAACAGAGCATATTTTATAAAATGAAAAGAAAGGTCAGACGTAAAGGACGCCTGAAAACGGTGAAAACAATGGCTAATATTAAGAAAAGTGCAACAGAGCTGATCGGTGGGACTCCCTTATTGGAAGTCACCAACTATGAGAAGAACCATGAGATCAAGGATGCCACAATATTAGTGAAGTTAGAGTATCTGAATCCCGCAGGTTCCGTGAAGGACCGTATTGCGCTCAGCATGATCGAGGATGCAGAGAGATCAGGAAAACTGAAACCCGGCGCAACCATTATCGAGCCTACTTCCGGCAATACCGGCATCGGTCTTGCGGCTGTGGCGGCTGCTAAAGGTTATAAGGCTATTCTGACTCTGCCGGAGACGATGAGCGTTGAGAGAAGAAAGCTTCTGCAGGCGTACGGCGCACAGCTTGTATTGACGGATGGCGCCAAGGGAATGAAAGGTGCGATCGCCAAGGCGGAGGAGCTTCAGGCATCCACACCCGGTTCCGTTATACTGGGGCAGTTTGTGAATCCGGCAAATCCGGCGGTACATAAAGCGACCACCGGACCGGAGATATGGAAAGATACGGACGGTAAAGTTGACATATTTGTAGCGGGCGTCGGTACGGGCGGTACGGTCACAGGCGTAGGCGAATACCTCAAAGAACAGAATCCGAACATTAAGATCGTTGCGGTTGAGCCTGAGAGCAGTCCGGTCCTGTCCGGCGGCGCACCGGGAGCGCATAAGATCCAGGGGATCGGCGCGGGATTCGTACCGGAGGTTCTCAACACAGACATATATGACGAGATCATCAAGGTGTCCAACGAAGACGCTTTTGCAGTGGGAAGAGCCTTTGCCGTAGAGGAAGGCATACTGGTGGGAATTTCATCAGGCGCGGCGCTTCATGCGGCAACGCAGCTGGCGGGACGTCCCGAAAACAAAGGTAAGACGATCGTGGCGCTTCTGCCCGATTCGGGGGATAGATACCTGTCCACACCGCTGTTTTCAGCTGAATGACTTTGGTGGCTGCCGGCCGGATGATCGCAGCGAACGACTTGACAAATTCCGACATTCATACTAAAGTAGTCAGGAATGTATGAAGTGTTAAGGCAGGCCGGTTTTTGAACGGTCTGCCGGAATGGAGAATAAGTATAATGGCGGGAATAATAGAAGTCCATCATCTTAGCAAGACCTTTGTGACTAGGGATGCCGATGTCGAGGCGCTGCAGGATATCAGCCTGTCGATTCAGACGGGCGATATATATGGAATTATCGGTATGTCGGGCGCGGGCAAGAGTACGCTGGTACGCTGTCTTAATTTCCTCGAACGTCCGACCTCCGGTACTGTTGAGATAGAAGGTAAGGATTTGAGCACCTTGTCAGAAAAAGAGCTCCGCGCCAGACGTGCCGAGATCGCTATGATCTTTCAGCATTTTAATCTGCTGATGCAGAAAAATGTCATAGACAATATCTGTTTTCCCCTGCTGTATGGCGGCGTCGGTAAGAAGGACGGCGGCAAAAGGGGTACGATGAGTAAGAAGGACGCAAGGAAACGCGCCGCGGAGCTGTTGGAGATCGTCGGCATGTCGGAGAAAGCGAAAGCGTATCCGTCCCAGTTATCCGGGGGTCAGAAACAGCGTGTAGCGATTGCGAGAGCCCTGGCGGCAAATCCGAAAATACTGCTGTGCGATGAAGCGACCAGCGCACTGGATCCGCAGACAACGCAGTCTATTCTGCAGCTGTTGAAGCAGATCAATAGGGACTACGGCATCACGATCGTGATCATCACCCATGAGATGTCGGTGGTCAGAGAGATATGTTCCCATGTGGCTATCATAAGTGAGGGCCGTCTGGCAGAACAGGGCAGGGTGACGGATATTTTCGAGCATCCCAGAACGAAAGAGGCAAAAGAGCTGATCGTCAAAGGAGAAGGCGAAGGGAGCCGCACGCTGGAAAACCGCCAGAGAGATCTGATGAAGGGCAAGTGCTGTATCCGTATCGTATTTTCCGTCAATTCTTCTTTTGAACCTGTTATCGCCAATATGGTACTACGGTTTGGACAGCCGATCAATATTCTGCGGGCTGACACAAAGAATGTGGAGGGCATTGCGAGAGGCGAGATGATCCTGAGCCTGCCCGACGACGTGCGGATACAGGAAGATATGAAAGCCTATCTGGTCGAAAGAGGACTTGCCGTAGAGGAGGTGGACGGATATGTGGACTAGTGAAATGACACTGATGATGTGGGAAGGTACGCTGGAAACATTGTTTATGACACTGCTGTCAACTTTGTTCGGATATCTGCTTGGTGTACCGATGGGGATCGCTCTTGCCGTGACAGATAAGAACGGTATCAGGCCGAATGCAGCCGTATACAAGATTCTGGATGTGATCGCCAACATAGTCAGAAGTATTCCTTTTCTGATCCTGCTGATCCTGATCATGCCTCTTACGAAGCTGATCGTAGGAAGAAGCTACGGAACGGCGGCGACAGTCGTACCGCTGACTGTGGCGGCGGCGCCTTTTATCGGCCGTATGATAGAATCTTCCTTAAAGGAGGTGGATCACGGCGTGATCGAGGCGGCGCAGAGTATGGGTGCCAGTACTATGACGATCATTGTAAGAGTGCTGCTTGTGGAGGCGAGGACCTCTATTCTGGTGGGAGTGACCATTGCTCTTGGCACGATCCTCGGCTATTCCGCGATGGCAGGCATCGTTGGCGGCGGCGGACTTGGCGACATTGCGATGCGCTACGGATATTATCGCTATGAATCGGATATCATGCTTGTCGCTGTGGTGCTCCTGGTCATACTGGTGCAGATCTTCCAGACGCTGGGTATGCGCATGTCGGTCAAGCTGGACAGAAGAAAACGCTGATATAAGAAGCGGACGTTTTGCTTTTTATATAGAAAAAGACGCCAGAGGCGTCAAAGGAGGAGAAGTTATGAAGAAAAAATTTATTGCAGGTATTTTAACGGCGGCATTGGCGTTTGGTGTGCTGACAGCGTGCGGCAGCAGTGATGCGGCGGCGGATACGGATGCGTCTGCAGAGGGCGCGGCTGCTGCGGATGAGACAGCGGCAGCAGACGAGACAGCAGCAGCAGACGAGACAGCAGCAGCAGACGAGACGGAAGAAACGGCTGACGACAGTGCGCAGGCAGAGTCCAAGGGCACAATTACGATCGCGGCGTCGGCAACGCCTCATGCAGAGATCTTAGAGCAGGTTAAGCCGATCCTTGCAGAGCAGGGATGGGATCTGGAGATCACGGTGTTTGACGATTATGTACAGCCCAACCTCGTAGTGGAAAGCGGTGAGTTTGACGCGAACTATTTCCAGCACATTCCCTATCTTGAATCCTTTAACGAGGAGCAGGGTACGCATCTGGTAAATGCAGGCGGTATCCACTATGAGCCGTTTGGCATCTATCCGGGTACTAAGAGCGACCTGACCACTCTGGAGAGCGGCGATGTGATCGCAGTGCCTAACGATACCACCAACGAGGCGAGAGCGCTGCTTCTGCTGCAGGATAACGGCATTCTGACGCTGAAGGACGGCGTCGGTCTGGAGGCAACCGTAAGAGATATTGTCGACAATCCGTATGATATTGAGATCCAGGAGCTGGAGGCGGCTCAGGTGCCGAGAGTAAAGGACGAGGTCGCATTCGCGGTCATGAACGGTAACTATGCAATGGAAGCCGGGTTCTCTGTGAGCAAGGATGCGGTAGCTTATGAGAAGTCCGATTCGGAAGCGGCGCAGACTTATGTGAATGTGATCGCCGTAAAAGAGGGCAATGAGAACAACGAAGGAATCAAAGCCTTGGTAGAGGCATTGAAGTCCGATGCCATTGTAGATTACATCAATAACACATATGACGGCGGCGTGATTCCTTTTAACTAATAAGCGGTCCCCCGGTTATGGAAAACAGCCTGCGGAACATTATCAATGTTCTGGCGGGCTGTTTTTATGTGTGCTTTTTCTGTCATAACCATCCGGAATATGATAGAATATATTCATATAAATGACAGGAGGCATTGGGATAGGTGTCGCTTCAGTTTTATTTCGGGGCATCCGGCTCCGGCAAGAGCAGAAAACTTCATGAGGATATGATACGTGCGGCGCAGAACGATCCTGAGACAAATTATCTGCTGATCGTGCCGGACCAGTTCACTATGCAGACCCAGATGGATCTTGTGGTGGAGCATCCGCGGCACATCATCATGAATATAGATGTGCTAAGCTTTGCAAGGCTGGCGCACCGCATTCTGGAAGAGGTGGGATATGAGAACGTACCGGTACTGGATGATACGGGAAAGAGTCTGGTGCTGCGCAAAGTGGCGCAACAGTGTCTGGACAGGCTGCAGGTCATGGGGTCACACCTGCATAAGATCGGATATATCCATGAGGTGAAATCTGCCATCTCTGAATTTATGCAGTACGGCATCGGTATACGGGAAATGGAGAGGCTGTCCGATTATGCGCGGTCCCGGGGCGGTTTGTATTATAAGCTCCAGGATCTTACGGTGCTTTATCAGGCTTTTCTCGACTATATCCACGACAGATTTATCACAACGGAAGAAACGCTGGACAGGCTGCGGGAGGCGCTTCCCAAATCGGAGATCATACGGGACAGCGTCATTGCCTTTGACGGTTTTACCGGATTTACGCCGGTTCAGTACCGGGTGATACAGGAGCTTATCAGGCTGACAAGGAAGGTCATTGTCACCGTGACGGTTGACGACAGAGAGAACCCCTATCAGCCCGACGGGGAACATAGGCTTTTTCATCTGAGTAAAAAGACGGTGGCGGATCTTAGAAAGTATGCACGGCAGATCGAGGCGGCGGAGGATAAGCCGGTGTGGTGCGCGGAGAGGATAGCGGGCAGACTGCCGAGATTTGCGCATAATCCCGAATTATCACATATGGAATGCAATCTGTTCCGTTACCCGTCGGACGTGTATGACGGTGAAGTGAACTGTCTGCATCTGAGCGAGGCCTCTACACCCCGTGAGGAGGTGCGCCAGACCTGCATAGCTATCCGAAGGCTGCTCGCGGACGCTGAAGAAAAAGGAGAAAATCTGTATTACAGGGATATAGCGGTAGTGACGGGCGATATGGAGACATACGGCAATGCTATTGAAGAGGAGTTCGCAAGATTCGGCATTCCCATCTATCTGGACCGTACGCGGGGAATATTGCGCAATCCCTTTGCTGAATATATCAGAAGCGCGCTGCAGATCGTACTGAAGGATTTCAGCTATGAATCGGTATTTCATTATCTGCGCACCGGCATGACCGGATTTGAACCCGGGGATATAGACCGTCTGGAGAATTATATCCGTCGGTTCGGCATTCGCTCTCGGAAGAGGTGGAGCAGTATTTTTATCTATAAGGAAGATGACGCGGAGGGTGAGGAGGCTTCATTGCTTCGGTTGGAAAAGTATAATTCAATGCGGGAGAAACTGCTGGAGCAGCTGTCTCCGCTTCTTGAACCAGCGCAGACGGCGGGCGATATGGTTCGGAAGCTTTATGATTTCCTGGTTCTAAATGATCTGCAGCAGAAGCTCGCGCATTATGAGCGGCAGTTTAAAGAGGAGGGCGATCCTGCCAGAGCCAAAGAGTATGGGCAGATCTATGCGCTGGTGATCGATCTGCTGGACCAGATCTATGAGCTTCTATCGGATGAGAAGATGGAATTGCGTGAGTTTGCGGATATTCTGGATTCGGGCCTTGCGGAGATCAGTGTGGGAACGATCCCACAGAACGTGGACCGTGTTCTTATAGGCGATATTGAAAGAACACGTTTAAAACAGGTCAGGATATTGTTTTTCCTGGGCATTAACGACGGCAATATTCCAAAGGGGGCGGACAAAGGCGGTATTATCTCGGATATTGACAGAGAGTTCCTTAAGGAGTCCGATCTGGAGCTGGCGCCGACTCCCAGACAGCAGATGTACATTCAGAGGCTGTATCTGTACCTGAATATGACAAAGCCTTCCGAACAATTATATTTGTCTTATGCCAGGGTGGACGGCAGCGGACACAGTATTCGCCCGGCTTATCTGGTCGAGCTTGTGCGCAAGATGTATCCTTCCCTTAAACTGGAGCTGCCGGAAACTTATTCCGTGGCACAGCAGGTCGTGTGCGGCCCGGACGGAATCGGTGTCATGGCGGATATGCTGCGGGAATATGCGGGCGGCAGAATGAACGGAGAGAGCGCACGGCAGATGTACTCCTTTTATCATAGCTATCAGAGTCTGCCGGAATACCGGGATATAGTGGAGCGGCTGGTGGAGACGGCCTTCTACCGGTACAGGGATACGCCGCTGTCTAAGATGGTGACGCGCGCTCTCTATGGGACCGTTCTGCACAACAGCGTTAGCAGACTGGAGAAATACGCGGCCTGTGCATACGCCCATTTTCTGCAATATGGGCTGGCGCTTAAGGAACGGGGTGATTACAGCTTTGAAGATGTGGATATGGGTAATGTTTTTCACAGTGTGTTGGAGCTGTTTGCCGGGAAACTCGAGGAGAAGGGCTATACATGGTTTGATTTTCCGAAGGAGGCGGCGGGGCCCCTGGTCGCGGAGGTCGTGGAGGCATATGCGGCGGTTTACGGCGGGACGATCCTCTACAGCAGCGCCCGCAACAAGTATCTGCTCAAAAGAATAACGCGGATAATGACGCGCACAGTCCTGACCTTGCAGGAACAGCTGAAAAGGGGCTCCTTTGTACCGGAACGGTTTGAGGTGTCTTTTTCCGTGCTTGAGGATCTGGATGCGCTCAATATCGCATTGAACGATCAGGAGAAGATGCGTCTGAGGGGACGCATCGACAGGGTGGACACATGCGAGGACAACGATACGGTCTATGTCAAGGTCATTGATTATAAATCGGGGAACCGCAGATTCGATCTGGCGGCGTTGTACTATGGGCTTCAGCTTCAGCTTGTCGTCTATATGAACGCGGCGGTGGAGATGGAGCAGAAGAAGCATCCGGATAAAACGGTCGTCCCGGCGGCAATGTTGTACTATCATATTGATGATCCGGTGGTGGAAGATAACGGAAGCGCAGCGCCGGAAGAAGTGAATGCCAAATTGCTGCAGGAGCTCAAGATGACCGGATTAGTCAACAAAAATGACGATGCTGTCAGATTGTTAGACCGGGAATTTGACGGAAAATCGGACATTTTGCCTCTGGAGCGGAAAAAAGACGGCAATTTTACCGCTTACTCCAGTGTCATAAGTGAAGAAGATCTGAAAACGATATCAAATTATGTAAACCACAAGATTCGGCAGATCGGCAATGAGATATTGAGTGGAACCATATCGGTCAATCCATATGAACAGAATGGTGTGCGGGCCTGCACCTACTGCGCGTACAAAAATGTGTGCGGGTATGACGGAAGGACCGAAGGTTACAGGATGCGTATGCTTCCCAGAATAAGTGACGATGAGGCGATGGCGCTGATGCGTGATGAAGCATCCGAAGTGTCCGGACAGTTACAGTGACGCCGGAGGAAAGGATCATCATGGGTATTTCTTTCACAGACAAACAACAGCATATCATTGATGCAAGGGGCCGCAATCTGCTTGTGTCCGCCGCCGCCGGGTCGGGGAAGACCGCAGTGCTGACCGAACGCATTGTGAAGATGGTGAGCGATCCGGAACATCCTGTGGATATAGATAGACTGTTGGTGGTGACGTTCACTAACGCCGCCGCCGCCGAGATGCGGGAGAGGATCGGCGATGCGCTGGCCGACAGGCTTGCGGCCGATCCGGAGAACGAGCATCTGCAGAGACAGAGCGCTTTGCTGCACAATGCAAAGATCACGACGATAGACAGCTTCTGCCTCTTTATACTTCGCAATCAGTTTTATACTATAGGTCTGGATCCCGGTTTCCGTATCGCCGAGGAAGGGGAAGATAAACTGCTCCGGCAGGAGGTGCTGGAGGCCGTGCTGGAAGACTGTTATGCCGCCGGCGATCCGGCGTTTCTGAACTGTATGGAATATTTCAGTACGGGCAGCAGAGACAGCGCGGTGGAGGAGATCGTGCGCAAGTTCTATGATTTCGCCATGAGTACGCCGTTCCCTGAACGGTGGCTTGCAGAGAGGAAGAAGGATTACTGTGTCCGGCCGGACGGAGCGGGAGACGGCGGATATGCATTTGAACGCATCCCGTGGGTCGGGAATATGATGCGGCGGACAGGTCTTGTGCTTGAAGAATGTGCCAGGAAGCTGGACGGAGCCGTGCATATGGCGCAGGAACCTGACGGACCCTATATGTATGGAGAGATCCTGGAGTGTGAGCTGGAGGCGGTGCGGGCTCTCGGGGATAAGTGCAAGGAGAGTTATGATGCGCTGTATGCCGCGTTCGGGGCGCTTTGCTTTGAACGTCTGCCGTCCAGGAAAGACGATGCGGTCAGCACCGTCAAAAGGGAGATCGTCAGGAATATCCGAACGGAGGTCAAAGACTGCCTGAATGATATCCGGCAGAAATTTTTCTTTGAGAGCAGGGAACAGGCCGTGCAGAAGATGGAGGCGTGCGGCGCCGCTGTGTCTGCGCTTGTTGATCTGACGATCGCCTTCAAGGAGGCGTATGATCAGAAGAAACGTGACAAAAAGATTCTTGATTTTGATGATGTGGAGCATTTTGCGCTGTCCGTACTGACACAGGTCGATGAAGAAGGCCGGTGTGTGCCGACGCAGACAGCGCTTGAATATCGGAGCCATTTTCATGAGATACTCATAGACGAGTATCAGGACAGCAATCTTGTCCAGGAGTATATTCTTTCCTGTATTTCCGGAGAGCAGGAAGGGCGGTATAACCGTTTTATGGTAGGCGATGTGAAGCAGAGTATCTATAAGTTTCGTCTTGCAAGGCCTGAGCTTTTTCTGGAGAAGTACGAGGCATATGAGCAGCAGGAGACGGCTGAAAAAATCGACCTGCACCAGAACTTCCGAAGCCGTAGACAGGTGCTTAACAGCGTTAATACCGTGTTTGAGCAGATTATGTGTAAAGAGATCGGCGGTATCGCGTATGACGATCTGGCGGCGCTCCATGAGGGGGCGGTCTATCCGGAACAGACGGAACAGAAGGCGAACGATACGGAGCTTCTGCTTTTCCGGACCGGTGAGAAGCCGGAAGAGATGTCTGCCAAAGAACAGGAGGCGTACGGAGTCGCCGCAAAGATCAAAGAGCTGATGCGCGGATTTAAAGTGACGGATAAGGCGCGCGGGGAGCTTCGCGCACTTTCCTATCGCGATATCGTGATCCTGCTCCGCACTGTATCCGGATGGGATGAGATCTTCAGAAAGGCGCTTGAAGAAGAAGGCATCCCCGTCCATATGACTTCCCGTACAGGCTATTTTGAAGCGGGCGAGGTACAGGAGCTGCTGCAATTTTTAAGAGTGCTGGACAATCCCCTTCAGGATATACCGCTGTACGGCGTGCTGCATACATATCTGGGCGGATTCACGGAGGAGGAGATCGCGCTGGTGCGGGCGGCTTTTCCCCGGAAAAAGTATCTCTACGATGCAATGAAAATGTGCGTGGCGGCCGGACAGCCCGCCGCAACGGATGACGGTGCGGCAGAGGGAGCTTCTCTTGCTGTGCCGGATGCGCTGACCGGAAAGATAGAAGCGTTTCTGCAACGGATTGACCGTTACCGCAAGCTGGCATCCTTTCTTTCCGTGCAGGAGCTGTTACAGACTATCCTCAGGGAGACGGGGTATCTGTATCATGTGACGGCAAAACCGGAGGGCAGTAAACGGCGCGCCAACGTGGAAATGCTGCTCGTCAAAGCGGCCGATTACGAGCGGACGAGTTATTTCGGGCTGTATCATTTCCTGCGCTATATCGAACAGCTGGAAAAATATGAAGTGGATTACGGAGAGGCGGGTCTTCAGGATGAAAACGCGGATGTGGTGCGTATCATGAGCATCCATAAGAGCAAAGGACTGGAGTTTCCTGTCTGCTTTGTGTCGGGACTTGCCAAAGGATTTCAGATGCGGGATAGCAGCGGACATATAGTGCTTGACATAGATGAAGGAGTCGGCGTGGACTATGTGAATCCCGTGATGCGCACCCGCAGCGGCGATCTGCGCAAAAATGTGATCGCAGAGAAAATCAGGGAGGACAATCTGGCGGAAGAAATGCGCGTACTGTATGTGGCGATGACCAGAGCAAAGGAAAAACTGATCCTGACGGGGACTGTGAAATCTCCGGATAAGACAGTGACTTCGCTTCTGCCCCTAAGCCGCCAGGACAGGACGCCTCTGCCCTATGACGTTCTGCTTGGTGCGGGCTGCTATCTGGACCTGATTCTGGCGGCGTTGTCCCGAAACAATTGTATGGACAAAGTGTATGAGGAATGCGGGATGCCGGCTGCCGCAGAGAATCCCCTGTATGCGCGGGATATGAATATACAGGTGGTTCTGTCCGGCTGGGAAGAAATGGCGGAGGATAAGCTGGAGGAAGCCGTGCGCATGGAGGAGGCAAAGCGCCGACTGATCCTGTCCGATGCGGCAAAGGATACGGATTCGGAACTTATGACAAGACTGTCAGATAATTTTACCTATCAGTATCCGCATGAGAATCTGAAGAATCTGTATACAAAGACGACCGTGTCGGAATTAAAGATGGCGGGAATGCGGGAAGAAACCGATTTTTCTTTCAAACTGTATGAGGAGGAAACCGTGGTGCCATATCTGCCTGCATTTATAGAAAAAGATGAAAGTGTCAGCGGCTCCATGCGGGGCAGCGCGTTTCATAAAGTGCTGGAATTGTTTGATTTTGCCAGACTTACTAAAGAGATCAGCAAAGATACAAAGGCTGCCACAGCGCTGCTAGAGGAACAGCTTACGGATATGCGGCGCGAGGGACGGCTGTCGGCGGATTATTATGCGTTGATTTCTGTCCCCCGGATCGTGAAGTTCTTGACATGCCAGACAGCGGTCAGAATGGGGGAAGCGGCAAGGAAAGGCAGGCTGTATAAGGAACAGCCCTTTGTGCTGGGGCTTTCGGCAAACCGCCTGAACGATGGATTCCCTGACAGTGAAACAGTGCTTATACAGGGAATCATCGACGTTTTCTTTGAGGAAGACGGCCGTTATGTACTGCTCGACTACAAGACGGACGCCGTAGAGACGGCGCAGGAGCTTATAAAACGATACCACGTGCAGCTTGATTATTATGCGGAAGCATTGGAACAGGCTTTCGGGCACCGGGAGACAGAGAAGATACTTTATTCCTTTAAGCTCGGTGAAGAAATAAGACTGTAACTGCAGATGAAAGATACGCCGGCGCGTCAGTGCGCCGGCGTTTTGCTTTGCCGTTTGATCTTCATAAAGGCAAGAATATCATTCTGGTCTCTTGCATCCAGCAAAGAATAATAATAGAGAAACTGCTTTTCATGACGGTTAAGATTCCGGAATTTTTGAGCATTCTCAGGCGCATTTATGTATGCAAGAAAGGAATCCAGCTCATCAGGCGTGTTACAGCTGCCCTGCGTATTTATTTCGGACGTAACGTCATCCTTGATCTTGTAGGTGACTGCAAGATCAAGAAATTTCTCTACGGGAATGCCGTACAGTCTGGCAAGGTTATACAGGGAATTGACAGGAGGATTGATCCGCCCTGTTTCATAGTGGGAATAGGCCTGTCTGGTAATGTTCAGGTGGAAAGCCACAAATTCCTGGGAATAATTATATGATTTGCGCAGCTGTTTTAAATATTGCTCCAAGGTTAATTCTTTCATTTCTTCACACTATCTGCTTAATCAGCTTACGGAATCGGCGGGAGGAATATCGTGCAAATGGGTTCCTTTTTATATTACCTCAAAAAAATACTTGAAAATATATTGATGATAGCATATAATCATCGTAGTGCAACTGAGAGTTGCATAATAGGTCTGGTCAATAAAGGCCTATAATATGATAAATGGCGGTTTGTTCGGGGGGGGGATTTTCGGGATTCTTTACCCGGACATTTCTTTTTCCCGGACCGCAAATAAAACAAGGAGGAGAGAATGATGAAAACAAGTATCATCAAAAAGCTGATGATGGGTGCGCTGACGGCATCTCTGGCGATGGCGCCTGTAATGGGCGTGTCCGCAACGACTGGCGGTACGACTGGCGGTAATACCCAAAGCGTTGTCGCACAGGCTGTTGCAGAGATGACGGAAAATGCGGTTGAGACCGTGGCAGAGATTCCCACCACCAGTTCTGTAGCCGGTGTTAATACCACCGTAGCAGGTGTTTATCTGGCTCAGAAAGTAAACGGTACTGCGGTTACCACGCCGGCAGCATCGATCGCGCAGGGTTACGGTCTTGCGGAAGGAGAGAAGGCGGTTGCCAAATTCTCCGACATGGATCCCAAGAAGAGCTATCTGGCGAAACAGTGCATGGACGTTGCAGCGGCTTCTCAGGGTGCGGTCGTAGGTCCTATGCTGAACATTGAGTTCGGCAAGATGTCAGGCGGTAAGTATAGTCTGCTTCCTACGGACGGCGCTGAGATCAGAATCTCTGTGGGTCTTCCCAAGAATTTTGTGCAGAACGGCAGCACATATGCGGTGATTCGTGTACGTGCGGGCGGCGTAGTATCTATTCTCAAGGATGTGGATGATAATCCCAACACTGTTACATTTGATACTACCGGCGGCGCCGGCGCATATGCTTTTATCAAGTATTAATGTAAGAGCAGATGACTGTTTCAAACCATGCTGCGGTTCGATGTGTGGGCTGCAGCATTGGAACAGTCATAGGGTCGGAAAGCAGAAGGCAGTATGAAAGCGAGAGTAGACAAATATGCGTTATGGACCCTTCTGGTGATTCCCTGCATTTTTATGTACGGGATACGAAGGATTTACGGATTCAGCCTCTATCCCGATGAATTCGGATATTGGGCCAGTGCTGCTGCGATGGCGGGATATGACTGGTCGGAGGTGGCGTCTTTAGGATCCTATTACTCTTTCGGCTATAGCCTGATATTATTTCCGATCCTTAAGATGTTCGGCGGGGGCGTTATGGCATATCGGGCGGCTATTGTTATCAATATGCTGTTAATGTGTGCCAGTCTGTTTCTGATCGAACGCATTGTACAGAAGATTTTTCCAGATATCACAACAGAAATAGGATTTCTGCTTGGGGGAGCGGCAGTCCTGTATCCTGCATGGATCTATTATATGCAGATGACTATGTCGGAAGCCGTTCTTTTTTTTATGTTCGTTTTGGATGTGTACCTCATCCTGGACTATATGGAGCGGCGGAAAACACGGACAGCGGTAGGTCTGGCGGTTTGTCTGGTTTATGGCTATTGTGTCCATATGCGCACGGTTGGGATCGTGGTAGCCGCTGTATTGACACTGCTGTGCCGGTTGATTTTTGGCAAAGGCAAAAAAAGAGGGATTGCAATCTGCTTCATCGTGCTACTGGGGGCCGGAGCGATCGCTTTGTGGTTGAAAGACAGAACCGTTACAAAAGTCTATACGCAGGCGGCAACGGAAACACTGGCGGTTAATGATTATGGCGGACAGATAGGTAAATTTGACAGGATATTTACCTTGCCGGGAATGTGGCTTCTGGTCAAAGAAGTGGCAGGGAAACTGTATTATCTGGGCCTTTCGAGTTTCGGTATGTTCTACTGGGGACTGGCATGGTGCTTAAGAGAGAGCGTGCGTCTGATAGTCGATGTTTTTAAGAAGAAGGAAGCGGGTGTTTCTGAATGGACGGCGTTGTTCCTGTTTCTCTCCGTGGCGGGGCAGACGATGATAAGCAGTATCTTTACATATGGCGCGGTCAAGATCGATGGGCTGATATATGGCAGATATAACGAACTGTTGGTGCCGGTGATGATAGCGGTCGGGTTGGCGGTGATGCTGCGGAGCAGATATCTGATCCCTGTGACGGTATTGGCGGGGACGGTCCTGGGCGGATTGACACCGCCCCTGTTAAAGGAGATTCGGAGTAGGAACTTAAGCGGTATCAGAGGATGGCATGTTCCGGGCATTAGTTATCTTCTACCGGAGACAGATACCAATGTAGGAGCTTTCTTTCGGAGTACATGGTTTCTATGCTTTGGGATGATGCTTCTGGTGTGCGCTTGTGTGTGGTTCTGCGGACGGTATAAGAATATGTGCTGGCTCCTGTCGGTGGTGTTGGTATCGGAAATCGTCGCAGGACTGCAGATTAGTGATCATTATACCTATACAACAAATTTTGCAATATATCGGGATCTGATGATCTCGGATAAGATAGAGGAATATGACTCGGAGGACACGGCCATATGGTATCTGGATGAGGGCGCAGAGCCATTTGTAGATTTTGTGCAGATGCAGATTCCCGACCGGTCGATTCATGTGATCCATCCGGAAGATTTGACGGATGCAGATCTGTCCTCCGGTATGGTGATCACTGTGTTGGAAACCGGGTATAGCTACAGGCTGGAAGCGATGTTTCATGAGAAAATAACGGCAAATTCTTTTTGCCTTTACTATAACTGAGGGATGCTTATGAAGCTGATTATTCAGATTCCCTGCTATAACGAGGCGCAGACATTGGAGGTCGCTCTGAACGATCTGCCGCGTAAGCTTGACGGGATCGATACAATAGAATATCTGATCATCAATGACGGCAGCGCGGACAACACCGTGGAAGTAGCTAAGAAGTGGGGCGTTCATCACATCGTCAACTTTAAGCAGAATAAAGGGCTGGCTAAGGGATTTATGGCGGGGCTGGACGGATGTCTTAGGAACGGTGCGGACATTATTGTGAATACCGATGCGGATAACCAGTATTGCGCGGAGGATATCGAGACGCTGATCAGGCCGATCTTAACGGGTGAGGCAGATATGGTTATAGGCGCGCGTCCCATTGACGAGACCGAGCACTTTTCTTTCATTAAGAAGAAATTGCAGCATTTGGGAAGCTGGGCGGTGCGGAGAGCTTCTAATACAGATATTCCCGATGCTCCCAGCGGATTTCGGGCTCTTTCCCGTGAGGCTGCCATGCGGATCAATGTGGTCAACGATTATACTTACACATTAGAAACCATTGTTCAGGCCGGCAGGGAGAAGATACCAATCACAAGCGTCCCCATCCGCACCAATGCGGAGTTACGGCCTTCTAGGCTGTTTCATAGTATCTGGGGTTATGTGAAGAAGAGCATGATCACGATACTGCGCGCGTACATGATGTACAAGCCGCTCAAAAGCTTTACTTATCTGGCAAGTATTCCCACGGCAATAGGACTGCTGATAGGGTTTAGGTTTCTGTATTATATGGCATCGGGAAACTCCGCAGGCCATATACAGTCGCTGATCTTGGGATGCACCCTGATTATTGTCGGATTTTTGACCTTGATGATCGGTTTGGTGGCGGATGTGATTGCTGCCAACAGGAAACTTCTGCAAGATACCCAGTATCATGTAAGAAGAGCTGAGTATGAGGCACTGTATCAGCAGCGGGAAACGGTGCGAAATTTATAGAAATGCAGATGTGCCAAGTGAATCCGCATGGTGAACAACGTACGTTGACAATTTCATATCTTACATGGGGAACTATGCTTGCAATTCTCCTTTGGATGTGGTAGAGTTAGAGCATGAAATTCATTCCCGCACAGTTAGATTCTGAGTTCAGATGTGCGGTGCACCGGTTGTCTCGGTGTCCGGCTTTTCGCCAAGATTTCATACTATAATTACGAATATGGCGGAAAGAGATTTCTTCCGCCGCACACAACCAGAGGAGGAAAGAAAATGGTAGACAGAGAAATGCTCTCGGCAATAGAGGAATTGCTGGACAGGAAATTGGAAGAGAAATTAGACCAGAAACTGGATCAGAAGTTTGATGAAAAGCTGCAGCCGATATATGCCAGGTTGGACAGGCTGGAAGCGGATATGCAGTATGTCAAGGTGGTGCAGCTGGAAAACAACGTGATACCCAGGCTTACTGCCATAGAGTCCTGCTATCTGGACACGTATCACAGGTATTTGGAGCGGCACAATAAGGAGCTGCAGAGCGTGACGGGATAAGAACGTTAGATAAATAAAATAAAGAAGTAACAAAGTGAATTCCCAATGTAAGATATGAAATTGTCTTAGGTTGGGAATTTTTTTGTTGGTTTGGCGGGAGAGAGATGGAAAAGAAGAAAATCGTGCTGATTGGGCCGGTGTACCCGTATAAGAGTGGAATTTCGCATTATACAGGTTTGCTATACAGGGCATTATGTAAAAAATATGATGTTACCATGGTTTCTTATAAATTTCAATATCCCAGGCTGTTATATAAAAAGGAGCAGAGAGATTATAGTAACGATAACTTTAAGATTGAAAATACAAATTACTGGATTCATACGGCCAATCCTTTCAATTGGATGCAGACCGCTCAAAAGATTAAAAGGCTGCATCCCGATATGATAATCATTCAGTGGTGGCATCCCTACTTTGCCCCCTGTTATTGGTGGATGTGCAGATTATTAAAACAAACAAAGATTTTGTTTGTTTGTCATAATGTATTTCCGCATGAAAGATTTCCTATGGACAGATTTTTGACAAAGACTGTCCTCAGACAAGGAAATTGTTATATCGTACAGTCTAAAAGTGATGCGGAGGATTTACAGAAAATTATTGAAAAACCTGTGTTGAAACAGACAGTTCATCCTACTTACAATGCGTTTAAGATAGAGAATCTTTCAAGGGAAGAAGCAAGAAAAAGGTTATATATTGATGATAAGAAAAACGTATTGCTGTTTTTTGGCTTCATAAGGGAGTACAAAGGACTGTGTTATTTGCTGAAGGCAATGCCGGAGGTGACAAAAAGAATAGAAAGTGCGCTGCTTCTTGTAGTGGGAGATTTCGCCGGGGCAGAAGAAAAGCAGAGATACATGGATATGATACAGGAATATGGTATACAGGAAAATGTCAAAGTTTATGATGGTTATATTCCTGATAAAGAAGTGGAAAAGTTTTTTGCAGCCTGCAATGTAGTAGTGCTTCCCTATATCAGCGCAACACAAAGCGGAATAGTGCAGATCGCATATGGTTTTGAAAAGCCGGTGATTGTTACAAATGTAGGGGGATTGCCGGATGTGGTGGAAGACGGAAAGACGGGATATGTGGTGGAAGCCGGTAAGCCGGCAGCGTTGGCGGATGCAATCACCAATTACTTCAGGCAGAGCATGGAGAAGCAGTTCACCGAAAATGTCAGAAAGGAAGCCTATCGGTTTTCCTGGGACAGGATGGTGGAGGCGATAGATGAGTTGCTGGATGGAGAGTTAGCATGAAAAAATCGGATTTATTTACGGTATTAATGCCCTATTTGATGGGCTATAAAATGAATCGTTGGTTTGGAAGTGATCGTTTTCATCCCATGACTTTGACGTATTCTGTCACGGCGGCATGCCAGTCAAGATGTAAGACATGCCAGATCGGCGCTATGTTTTGCCAAGATCCGACCAGACCTCAAAAAGATTTGAAATTGGATGAGATAGAGAAAATTTTCAAATCAATGAAGCCGGTCTATTTCTTTAACATGAGTGGCGGAGAACCATTTATGCGGGATGATCTGCCTCAAATCGTAGAATTGGCGTGCAAGTATCTGCGTCCCAGAGTTGTTCATACACCAACCAATGCGATATTGTCTGATAAGATTGTGAAGAATACAGAGCAGATTATTCAGATTGTGCGCACATATGATGAATCTGTTCCGGTTACAGTGAAGCCATCCATAGATGGTGTAGGTGAAAAACATGATGCGATAAGAGGCGTAAAAGGCAATTTTAATTGTCTCTTAAAGACAATAGAAGGCTTAAAGAAACTGGAAGAGAAATATGACAATTTCCATCTGGAATTGGGTACGGTGATTTCTAATTTTAATATTAATGATTTGGAAGAAATAGAAGACTTTGTACATTCTCTCGGTGTTGAGAGTTATCGAAATGAAGTCGCCGAGTGCCGGACGGAATTCTTTAATCTGACCGATCCAATCACGCCGCCCGCAGATATATATCAGAAACTGATCAAAGATTTTGCGAAAAAAGTTGAAGAAAATATCGGCAAGAAGAAAAAACTGGCCAGAACAACAGAGGCCATGCGTGTTGTTTACTATAACATAGCCGGAAAGATATTGGCAGAGCAGCGGCAGGTGATTCCCTGTTATGCTGGGGTTTCCAATGTTCATATTAATTATGATGGCGGTGTATGGCCATGCTGCGTGCTTGGATATGATCAGGAGATGGGAAATCTCAGAGATTATGATTATGATTTTCAGAAATTATGGCATTCAAAAAAGGCAGACGAAGTCAGAAAATATATCAAAGGGAAAAATTGCGCCTGTCCGTTGGCAAATCAGGCGTACAGTAATGAATTGCTGCATTTTCCGACGCTTTGCAAGGCAGGGGTGAAAGCGATACAGTTTAGTTTAAAGTAGCAAAAGTACATCAATCTTGTATTGTAGTAGGAGGAAAATTTATTCCATATTAGATAGAATATGGAAAAAGATTTTATATATTGGGAATAAGAAGTGGTTAAAAATAGAAGAAATATTCTGACTATAGATTGCAGTGTATTTTTGCCTTTTTAAGATAGAGGTGGGGAAAAGGGAGACGAAAATCATGAGAGTATTAGTTACTGGAGCAACTGGATTTGTAGGGGTTCATCTGATAAGAAGACTTATTGCGGAAGGATATGAGGTGACGTGTTTAATACGTGATAGAAATAAGGCGGAATCTGTCTTAAAGCAGTGTAAAGTGAAATTAATTGTTGGTGATGTAACAAAGCCGGAAACATTAAAAGGAATAGAACAGGGAGTAGAAATTGTGGTTCACTTAGCTGCGATGGGACATGTCAGTGCAGTAACCAAAGAAGCATATGAGTCTTTTGTTGCAGTCAATGAAAAAGGAACACAGAATCTAATAGAGCAATTTAAAAGCAGCTCATGTTTAAAGAAATTTATCCATTTTAGCAGTACGGCTGCAATGGGTCCGGTTGGTGTACCAATTATAAACGAAAAGTCTCGTCCGAATCCTATTACACCTTATCAGAAAAGTAAGTATAGAAGTGAACAAATATCGATAAAGGCTTATGAGGATTATTTATTTCCATCGATTGTATTTCGGCCATGTATGATTTATGGTAGTGGCGGATATGGTGAATTCTATAAATTCTGTAAATTGATGAAGAAGGGAATTTTCCCTAAAGTAGGGCGAGGACAAAATCTCACACCGCTTGTGCATGTAAATGATGTTGTTACTGCAACGCTTCTGGCAATACAAAAAGGAAATGTTGGTGAGATTTATATAATTGCTTCAGAAAAATCGCTTTCTATGGATGCTTTGCATACATATATTATGCAGGCAATGGAGTATAAAGCTCCATATATTTATGTGCCTTCGTATATTGCTTTGCTGGGTGCAGTTATATTGGAGAAAACGAGTGTATTATTGAAGAAAGAACCTATTGTCAGTTATAGAAATATTAAATCTACAATCACTGACCGTACATTTGATATTTCAAAGGCCAAAAATGAATTAGGTTATAAACAGCAGATGCCATTTGAACAGGGAATTGCAGAAACTGTAAATTGGTATAAAATGCAGATGAAATTATAGTATCTTAGCGGAGAGAATTCAAGATGAGTATTAAGTATGATGGTTTTAAAAAGGCCAATCTTTTGAGCGAAATTAAAGCCCATTTTGTCCTTCATGCCAGAAAAAAATTTATAGCGTGTTTTTGAAATATATGAATCCCAATGAGGAAAGTAAAATTCTTGACGCAGGGGTAGAACCTGAAAAAGGGATACCTGGTCAAAAGACATTAACTAATAATTATTTTGAGGAAGTTTATCCCTATACTGATAAAATTACGGCTACCAGTATTGAAGCTGGAGGAAAAAGATTGGAAGAATGGTACAGTGGATTGACATTTGTATTGACAGAACCGTATAAAACGCCATTTGCAGATCGGGAATTTGACATTGTTTTCAGCAATGCTGTAGTAGAGCATACCGGCACAAGAGAGCAGCAAAAGGCATTTATTAGGGAATATTGCAGAGTAGTGAAAAAGTTTTTCTTTACTACGCCTAATCGTTGGTTCCCCATAGAACCGCATACAGCAATTCTGTTAATTCATTGGCTGCCGGCTAATTTATTCAGAAAAATGCTTACCTTATTAGGAAAAGGGTATCTTGCGGACGAACAGATATTGAATCTACTGTCTGCCAAAGATTTTATGAATTTATTCCCTAAGGAAAATATGAAAGTAGAATTATTTAAAGTAAGAACATTTGGAATAACATCCAATTTGATTGTCTGTGGGGAATGGGTTGATAATGAACAAAAAGCATTGATCAGATAGAATTTAGCATTGAAATATTAATAAAAATCATTCTTATTTCTAAGGAGAACTGCATGACATTTGCTGTGGTTATTGTTACGTATAATCGATTAAACTTACTTAAAGAATGTATTCAAAATGTTGAAAAACAATCATTGAAATTTAATCATATTATCATTGTTGATAATCATTCATCTGACGGGACATTAGAATATTTATCTTCGTTTAATGAAAATTTAAAATATAGAATCATTTTATTGGATGAGAACCGAGGCGGTGCATACGGGTTCTATGAGGGAATAAAATGTGCATTTGCCCTATTAGATGATTGGGTTCTGCTAATAGATGATGATGCAATGATTGAAAAGAATTATATTTTTAATATTAATAAATATATTGATGAAAAAAAATGTTTAGCATATTCGGGAGTAGTAAAAACAAATGGGAATATTTATACAAGACATAGAACAAGATTAAAATATAAAAAATGTTATCAACTCTCAAATGTACCCATACAAGAATATGATGCTGATTATTTTTGGTGTGATTCAGCTACATTTTGTGGGTTATTAATTAACCGAAAAATTATTGATTTAATTGGGTTCCCTAATAAAGATTATTTTATTTGGGAAGATGATGCAGAATATTGTTTAAGATTTAAGGATTATACATCAATAAAAAATATTAACAGTGCAATTTTAAATCATAAGACTGATGCCACATTTGATGTTTTTAGCTGGAAAGCCTATTATGGAGCAAGAAATAATTTGGATATTTCGAAAAGATATTATGGTTTGTTGGGAATAGGATATTGCTTATTGCGCATAGGAGGGCGAATTTTAGTGTATAGTCTAAAAGAAATACGGTATTTTCATTATAAAGGAATTAGTGAAGTTTTTCGGTTACATAAAGATGCTATCAGAGATGGATTAAGTGGAAAATTAGGGAAAAATTGCAAATACTTACCTAAATAGAGGTTATATATAATGCAGAAAATGAAAACAATTATAAAAGGAACAATATTGTTTCAATATGTGCATCATTATATATGGTGTTTTAAGCGATATATGCGTGTGCAAAATCGTGAATATGGAAATTGGCAGTTTATATTCAGATATTTAAGGAATGCACATATTTTTATGGGAAAAAATAAATATAGAAAACTATTTAGCAGTGTAACATTAGAAGAACTTGATAGTAAGAAGTATAAACATTTTTATTATTCTATAGATCCTTTTAAAACAATAAAAAAAGTAAATCGCATGTTCGGGAATCTTACAATTGATTATTCGTTTATTTTAAATTATTCGTTGAATGAGATGTTAAGTATGGATACTGAATGCGACAGGCGTGAAGTATTACAAGCTCTTGTTGGCTATAGTAAAAGAATTAGTAAAAAAATTTCAGACAGTCAAGTATTAAACAAAAATATTTTTCAGACTTATTTTGAACAGATTTGTGTAGAAAAAGCAAAAGGTTTTGCGGAAGCCCTTCAAAGAATTTTATTTATAAATCAATGTATATGGCAGTGTGGACACAGGCTTATCGGCCTAGGAAGACTGGATGCCTTGTTATATCCCTTTTATGTAAAGGATAAAGAGGAAGGGAAATTGGATGATGCGACAGCAGAAATGTTATTAAAGGAATTTTTGGCTTTATTACATGAATATTATTGGTTTAAAGGGGATGTGCTAAGTGGGGATACAGGTCAAATAATAGTTTTGGGAGGCAGTGATACAAAAGGTAATTATCTTTATAACGAATTGACAGTTTTATTTATAAAAATAATTGGAGATTTAATGCTTCCGGATCCAAAGATTCTTTTGCGAGTTAATAAGAACATTCCAAAGGAAATTATTGAATTGTCTTTAAATACTATTGAAAAGGGGCTTGGTGAACCTCTATTTGCAAATGATGATGTTATTGTAAAGAAGTTGATTAATTATGGATATAGTATAGATGATGCGTTGAATTATGTGACATCGGCATGCTGGGAGCCTTTTATAGAGGGAAAATCTTCCGAACAAAATAATGCTGGCAGTATCAATTATTTGTTACCATTGCAAAAATTATTAATAAAAGAAAATCTTACCCTTATTAATAGTGCTGATGAACTGGAACAGAAATATTTGTTTTATTTAGAAAAATACGTATTAGAAGTACTCAATGCCTTAGAAAAATGTAAATATCAGAAGGCTCCAATTCTTTCTGCTTTTATTAGAAGGAAAAATCAGGAAGATATTTCAAATAATGGGGCAATATATAGTGATTATGGATTGACAACGGTTGGGTTATCAAACGTAGTGAATTCAATCTTAAATATTAATAAAATAGTATTTCAAGAACAAAAATATACTTTGCAGGAGTTAGAAAAATATAGAAGGAAGAATTTTATTAATAATGAGAGATTATGTTTAATGCTGAAAGATATGGCAAAATGGTGGGGACATGATGACGGAGCAGCTTTAAAAGTGGCTAATCAAATAATTAGTAAGGCAAATGAAGTAATTCTTGATTATAGCAAGGCAATAGAAAAAGGGATAAAAATCGGACTTAGTTCACCAGACTATATTACAGCGGGGAAAAGATGTGATGCTTCATACGATGGAAGAAAGAAAAAAGAACCTTTAGGAGTGCATATTTCTGCTTCATGTTCAATTGCATATACTGAATTGATTAATTTTGCTGCGTCTCTTAACACTGAGCGGGTAAATATCAATGGAAATGTTGTCGACATGATGATTAATCCGCTTATTATTAAAAATAACAGGGAGAAATTTGTAGACTTTATTATCTTGGCAATTCAAAGAGGTTTTTATGAGATGCAGATGAATGTGGTTGCCAGTACAACTTTGATTGATGCTAAAAATAATCCGGCAAAATATCCAGATTTAATTGTGAGAGTATGGGGATTTAGCGCATATTACAATGAGTTACCAGAAGAGTACAAGGATGTTTTAATAAAGAGGGCATTACAAAATGAAGGTGTTGCTTAGCAATATACAGAGGTTTTCTTTACAAGACGGGCCAGGAATACGGACTACAGTTTTTTTTAAAGGTTGCAATCTCAGATGCCCGTGGTGTTCAAATCCAGAGAATATATTGCCTTACATGGAAAAATATTTTGATGATGTTGGAGAAGAAAAACAGTTTGGTTTTGAATGTTCATTAGGTGATTTGAAAGAAGAAATACTTAGAGATCAAGTGTTTTATCAAGGAAAAGGTGGGGTAACTTATTCTGGCGGAGAAGCCCTCTTGCAAGTAGAGAATTTTATTTCATTAATAAAAGATTTGTCTCAGATGAAGATAAATCAATGTGTGGAAACTTCGCTGATGATTCCGACGAAAAATTTGACCATGATATTGCCTTATGTGGATGAATATATTGTTGATGTTAAAATTTTAAATTCAGACGAGTGTAAAAAAATACAAGGAGATCTTCAAATATATTTAGAAAATCTAAGAATATTAAGGGCGCATAAAAAAGAATTTACATATAGATTTCCGATTGTAACAGGTTATACATATACAAAACAAAATATTGATGCGTTATTAGAGTTGTTAAAGAGTTATCCGCCAGTCAAAATGGAAATATTCAATATTCATAATTTAGCTGAAAAGAAATATCAAATGCTTGGCAGAAGGGCTTTCAATAATAAAGAATTGCCAGATGAAATTTTAAGGAATTTACAATTAAAAATTGAAAATATGGGAATTGAAGCATCTATTATAAAATATGCATAAATGTTTGATTCTGTTCGGAGTGGAGGAGAAATAAAATGCAAATAATTAAGTATGCGTTTCAGCAGCATGGTGATCAGAGAGGGCAACTGATTGCTTTAGAGGAATGGAAAGATATCCCTTTTGAGATAAAACGGATTTATTATATGTATAATACGAAGGATGGAGTTCGGAGAGGACTTCATGCTCATAAATCCCTAAAACAGATATTAATATGTGTAAGTGGGAAATGCAAAGTTTTATTAGATAACGGATCGGAAAAAAAGATTGTTTTTCTGGAAACACCTTATGAAGGTTTATACATTGATAATAATATTTGGAGGGAAATGTATGATTTTTCTCCGGATGCAGTTTTATTAGTATTGGCGTCAGATGTATACAAGGAAGAAGATTATATTCGTGATTATGATGAATTTTTAGATATGATAAAGAGGGAAAATAATGAAAAAAACGATAATATGTTGTAATGGAAGGTTTATTGTAGGAGGAATAGAGACTTACTATATGCGTATGTTTGAATGGGCGTATGCAAAAGGTTATAGAAATATTTTAATAGTAGAAAAAAATGGTAAAATAGATAAATCATGGTTTGAACCATTAAGAAAACTTAAAGTGGAAATTTTTTTATATAATATGGCAGATATAATGGGGGGAAAACTAATAAACAGAGATGGAAAGAAGGTATTTTTCCAAAAGGATGAAGATATTATCTTTATTTCTCCGACAGTGAGTATTTATACCATGACACTTCGTGCGATAAAAAGATATAGATTGAATGCAAAGAGTATTTTTTATATATTTGATCCGGTGCATGCGAGAATCACACGATTTAACTGTATTAGATTTATTTATAAAAATCTTGTAATAAAAAAAATGTGGAATAATGGGCTTGTATTTATGGATGAGGAGACATTGTTGTATGCAGTTAATTGCTACCATTTTAAAGAATATGATAAAAATAGTATATTGAGGCTGGGGGAATTTTTCCGAGAGTATGATTTTAGTTACAACGAAGATAGATTAAATAATGAAGATTTTATTATTTTATCTGTATGTAGGATGCAGTTTCCATTTAAAGCATATATATTGGGACTGTTAAAAATATTTGAAGAAATTGAGAAGGATTATCCACATATAAAATTGGTTATTATTGGAGAAGGAGAAAATGAAAAAGAGTTATTTGATGAATGGGAAAAATTGGACAAGTCAACGAGAAACAAGGTAAGTCTGTTGGGAAAAGTTGATTATTATAATTTGGGGAATTATTTTCAAAAGGCAAATTTATATATCGGAATGGGAACAACATTGTTAGATGCAGCTGAATATGGGGTGATTGGAATTGTTGCGACTTCATATCAATATGAGGATTTTTCTTTTGGATTTTTTAAGGATAATTACTGCGTATTGGGAGGGCTGAAAGAGGAAGGGGGAGATAAATTTCATATAAAAGATTTGATAAAACAGGTATTAGAATGGGATGCTGAAGAATATTTAGAGGCGAGCCTGAGAACATATACTGTAGCAAAAGATAACTATAATATAGAAATAATTATGCCTAAATTGTTAGCATTAGATGTGAAGAGCTTAGGGAAAATGCGTAGTTTACTATTGTGGATATTTGATAGAGTCTTGTTTTTCCCTAGAATTGTAGCACATCTTGTGCAAAAGGATAATATTAATAATTTGAAAAAGAAAGAAGAAATTGGGAATGCCAATTGAAAATATGAAAAGATATAAAATTGTTTTTGCTTTAGGTGCGTTTATAATTGTAGCTATTGGATTATATAATATAAAATATCTGCATCAGATTGTTATTATCGATGATGAATTGGGTTACTGGGGAATTGCGGCAAAGATTGCTGGTGTAGATTGGTCGAGTTCTGTTAAAGGGATTAGTTATTATTCATATGGGTATTCATTTTTTCTTGCACCGATTTTTCGTCTCATAAAGAATCCGGAATTTAGGTATCAGATTGCTATTTGTTTAAATATTTTTTTCCTGTTAGGTACATATTGTTGTGTCGGAAAAACGATAGAAAAGTTGTTTCCGGATATATCAAGAAATATAGTGTGGGTGATTGCTTTAACAGCTATTCTATATCCCAATAATGTATTGCAGGTAAATGTCGCATGGACGGAATGTTTACAAACTTTTCTGATATCGTTTATTTTTATGCTTTTAATTTATGTGCAGTCGGATTCTAGGTATGAAACAATAATCCTTTTATTTATATCAATCATATTTGCGTATATAGTTCATCAGCGCAATATAGGGATTTTATTTGTTGGAATTATATATTTATTATATTTGCTGTTTACAAAAAGGATAAAATTAGGGCAAACGTGTATGCTCATGATTATCATAGGAATCATGTTTATCGGACATGCTTTATTTAAGGAGTATCTGCAGAATGAATTGTGGTACAATAGCACTACTATAGCCGTAGGAGATTATAGTGGGCAGGGCGATAAGATTAAAACATTGTTGGGTTTTAATGGTATTAAATTATTGCTGTTAGGAATCTGCGGGAGATTGTTTTATTTATCGGTTTCTACTTATACTTTTTTTTTAGTGGGTTTAGGATATTTTTTAAAACAATTTTGGAATGAATTGAAAAATAATTTTATTAATAGAAGAATTAATTGGACGAGTAGTTCATGGATTTTGGGAATGTTTTTAGCGAATTTTGTGGTCGCAGTTATATTTATGATAATCCCATTTAACATTTCTTCCGTAATGTATGGACGATATATAGAAACATTTGTACCGATTATTTTAGGAGTTGCTTTATCGGTGATTGCTCAAAAATTAAATAAAAAAGCAGGGATTAAGAAATTTATTTTTCAAATATCAATCTGTATTTTGATTACATTAGTTTGGGGATTACTAATCAATAATTATATTGAAAAACAGAAATTGACAGAAGTAAATTTTATTGTGGTTTCCGGAATATATAAGTATTGCACTACAGAGATATTCGACGTATTTCGTTGTATTGTGGTGACATCTTTTATTGTTATTGTTATAACTGTGCTGTGTGTTTTGGCTAATAAATACAAAATTTTTTGGCAATTTATATTATTATTTATTGCAATCCTGTTTTTAGATACTGCTAAAGTGCCAATAAATACTAGAATTTTAGAATTCCAAAAGAAAATAGATAATAATATGGAAATCTTAAAAAATATGGATTTAGAAGATAATCTGGCAAAACTGTATTATCTTATACCTGAGGAAGAAGATTATCAAAGCACAAAATATAGAGCATATTTACAGTATTGGTTAGGTGAAAAAATGGTTTGCATTACTCGAGATGAAATAGATAAAATCAGGCAGGGGGATTATCTCGTAATGTCGTATAAAGCGCCTTTTTATCAGAATATTGATAGGAAGTATGATTTGATCTATACATATGGGGCCTATGTTTTATACAAATATAACAATGAGAAAAATGCAAGTGGATATGTTATGGACGGTCGTTTGTTTGATACGCAGAATCAAGATATTACGGGGCCTATTGTAATTTATGGAAATTCGGAACACAATAAGGCATTCAGTGGATACTGGAAATTGGAAGAGGGAAGATATATTCTAACCAGTCACGGGGATATCAGATATACAGGTGAAGAGCCAGTGTGTTTGTACTGTATAGTGCAAGATATGTCAGGAAATGTTTATCTGGAGAAAAATGTAATGGCGAATGAGTTGAGCAATGAGAATGAAGATATAATATTGGATTTTCAATTGCCTCAACAAGAAGATATAGCAATTCAATTTTTTGCAATAGGAGAAGGAACTCAATATGTGTTATATAATGTGGAATTGCAGAAAATGTGAAGGATATGTACAAGAAAGGAAGAAAAAATGAAAAAAATACTCAAAGCCATAATACCATATAAAATTTTCAACTGGATTAGAAAAATGGCATATAGAAAACGAAATCTGATTCATCATGGAAGGATTCCGCATATGGGAGTGTTGTTGACAACAGGGTGTAATTTGAATTGTCGTCACTGTGCAGATCTTATTCCTTACAGGCCATTTTTTTATTACAAGAAAGAAGATGTAATACGAGATTTGGATAAAGTATTGTCATCCGTAAGAGAGATTAAAGAAGTTCTATTAATTGGCGGAGAGGTTATGTTGTATCAGGAACTGGATGATATAATAGACTGGTGTATCATGCAACCTAAAATCAGGAAAATCATAATAACTACCAATGGGACGATCATGCCGCCTGAGAATGTATGGGCAGTTATGAAAAACCCGAAAGTTATATTACGAATCAGTGGCTATGGGATAAATGTTGCTGCAAATAGACAATTGATACTGGATGAGGTTAATAAAAGGGATATTAAATGTGAAGATTTAGATGGAATGATCTGGAGAAATATAGGGGGAAATCAGAAACGTTATCGTTCTTTAAAACAGTTAAAAGATGTTTTTCAGAGTTGTACAATGAGGTATTGTGTCGGTTTGACACATGATGGAAACTGTTTTTTCTGTTCTCGGCAGCTTGCGGCTTATTATACTTCAGATTATCCAAATCCGGCAGAAAATGAGTATTTTAATGTTCGTTGTTATACATCGCAGGAGCTTAAGAAAAAGTGGAAAGAATTTTATGCTCAAAAATATATAAGTACCTGTGATTATTGTGACGGAATTACCAGTGAATCTGAAGTCGTTGGCACCGCATTACAGGTTATACCAACTAAAACATATGTTGCTTTATTAAAAGCTGTAGTTTCGCATGTTACAGGAACAAGCATGGAAATATACCAAATAAATGAAATTTTGGAAAGTGTACGTGATAGATTGGCAGATGTCAAAGAATTTTTGGTATTAGAAAGAAAAATGAATGAAAGGCAGGGGGGGGGTATAGATGGCAATGAGTATTATGAAATTTTGAAAAAAATTTTAAGGAAGCTCAGTGCAGATTATCGTATAGAATTTTATAAAGGAGAAGGACACTCTCAAATTTTGTCATATGGTTCGAAAAACAAAATTCGCATTTTGATTTCAGAATCTACTGAAGAAAAGGAAAATTATGATATGGTAATCAACAATAAAGAATTGGCACAGATACAAGAAATTTTTGAGTGGGTGTCATATTGATTTGGTGGAGATTAGATCATGAAAATACCATTTGTTTCTTTTGAAAAAATGCATAATGAAGTGCGAGAAGAATTGATACAGAATTTTCAGGATACTTTAGATAGCAACTGGTTTATTGGAGGAATCAGGGATGCAGAATTTGAAGAGTCTTTCGCCGCATATGTAGGTCGGAAGTATTGTATTGGCTGCGGCAATGGATTGGATGCACTGATGCTTAGTCTGAAAGCACTTGGAATATCCGCAGGAGATGAAGTGATAGTTCCGGCCAATACATTTATTGCAACGGCCTTGGCGGTGTCTTATACAGGAGCGCTGCCTGTTTTCGTAGAGCCTAAGTTGGACACCTATAATATTAATCCTGAAAGGATAGAAGAAAAAATCACTTCAAAGACGAAAGCAATTATCCCGGTTCATCTGTATGGGCAGCCAGCAGAAATGGATGCGATTATGCAGATCGCAAAGAAACATAGTCTGTTTGTGGTGGAAGATTGTGCACAGGCGCATGGAGCGGTTTACCACGGGCGAAAGATAGGAACATTTGGAGATATAGCTGCATTCAGTTTCTATCCAGGGAAGAATTTGGGTGCATTAGGAGATGCCGGTGCAATCATTACGGATGATCAGAAATTGGCTGGGAAAGTTCGTGCGCTTGGGAATTATGGGGCAGAGCAGAAATATAATCACATATATCAGGGGAATAATTCGAGATTGGATGAGCTACAGGCTGCCTTTTTAAGCGTTAAGCTTAAATATTTGGACAAGTGGAATTGTGACAGGCAAAGAACGGCATTACGATATTTACAGGAAATCCGGAATGCCAATATCATATTGCCATATGTTATGGAAGATATAAAACCGGTATGGCATGTCTTTGCAATTCGATGCCAGGAAAGGGATAAATTGGCAAAGTATTTACTGGAAAAAGGTATTGAGACAAATAAACATTATCCGATTCCAATTCCTTTACAGGAATGTTATAAGAATTTGAACTTTCGGAGAGGAGATTATTCTATTGCGGAAGAAATATCGGCAACAGAACTGAGTCTACCGATGTATTATGGTATGTCGGATGAGGAAATTTCATATGTAATATATGCGATAAATCATTTTTCGAATAAAAGGAATGAACAAGATTTAATTAAGGTATAGGCGGGTTGCTTGATGAATGCAGATGGTAGACAGGCTAATATTGAATTGATTAGAATTCTTTCTATGATTGGAATTATTATTATGCATTGCTTGAATCCCAAGATAGGAGGAATGCTTGATATGCTCCAAAAAAACGGTAGCAGGACTACTTTGGCTGTTACTTATTTTATAGTAAGTGTGTTCGCATGTGCAGTGAATTTGTTTATTCTGATAATGGGTTATTTTATGTGCAAATCATATACAAGAGGGATCTTTAAACCGCTTAAACTTATATTGCAAGTCATTGTATTTCAGGCAATACCATCAATAATGGGAATGATATTAGGGTTTCATGATCTTACAATAGTAAGACTGATAAAAATTTTTATTCCTGCTAATTATTATGTTATTTTGTATGTTGCACTATATTGGATTTCACCATATATCAATCTTATGATAAATAGTTTGGATATTAAACAGTTGAAAAAATGTGTTTTGACAATGTTTCTATTGTTTTCTGTTTGGCCTACAATAGTTGATGCAGTAGGAGAGTTCTCGGGGGGGGGGCATAATTATTGGATTAAGTACAATAGGAATGTATGGAAGCCAGTGGGGATACTCGATTGTGAATTTTTGTTTGTTGTATTTGATAGGTGGATTCCTCAGAAGAACTGTAAATGAGCAAAAGGACACTGGAAAGGGAATGATGGTATTATTGCTTATAGCAAATACAGTGGTTCTTACAGTTTGGGCATTTGTAAATGATTATACAGGATTTTTTACGGAAAGAAGCGCATGGGAATACTGCAATCCATTGCTGATTGTGGAAACAGTATTAATATTTATGTGGTTTCAAAATATTACCTTTAAGAGCGATATGGTAAAAAATTTTATTAATGGAACAGCCAAATATGTTTTTGGTATATATCTTTTACATAGTAGTCTGTTAAAATTTATTCCATTTGAGAAACTGATATTTAGAAATGGCATTTTATTTTGGAGTCAGATGTTTACGGTCAGCACTGTAATTTTTGCATTTTGTTATATAATATCAGCCATATATGCTACGGCAATGTATCCTGTTTATAAAATGCTAAATAAATTCATGAGCAAATATGAATGGGATGTGAAGTCAATGCTGAATCGGTGAGAAGGGTACAAACTTCGAGGTGACAAAGTGAAAAAAGGTAAATTGTTCATAGAAAATTTTTTGGTTTATGGGGTTGGAGGTGTTATTAGTAAAATCGTACCTTTTATTATGCTTCCAATTGTTACAAGATTGATGCCAGACTCAACATACATAGGGATCAATGACATGTTAAGTACAGTATTACAATTTGGAACGGCGATTGCCACTTTGGGTATGTATGATGCAATGTTTCGTATGTTTTTTGAGGGATCTGACGAGAAATTTAAAAAGAACGTATGTAGTACAACTTTGCTGTTTACAATAGGAAGTTCTCTAATTATTTTTTGCCTTATGATATTTATGCGTAATTATATTGCAAGATTGTTTTTAGATAATAGGCAATATTCATATTTGATTGTGCTTGCTGCAGTAGCGACGCTGATTGGATCGACAAATGGTATTATTTCAGCGCCAACCCGTATGCAAAATCAAAGAAAAATATTTTTATTTACCAATACTGTGAGTCCGATACTAGCCTATATGATTTCCATTCCTATGATTTTGAAAGGCTATTTTGTGATTGCTTTGCCGTTAGGGACGCTTATTTCAAGTATTATTATAGAAATTATTTTTGGAATATTGAATTATAGATGGTTTTTGCCCAGATATTTTGATATAAAGCTGCTTAAACCCTTGTTATATATTGCAGTTCCGACTGCACCGTGCTTTTTGGTATATTGGATTTTTGGATCTTGCGATAAAGTTATGATAACTAATATGCTCGGGCTTGATGCTGCAGGAATATATTCTGTTGGTGGAAAATTGGGGCAGATGAGTCAATTGATATATATGGCGTTTGCAGGTGGGTGGAATTATTTTGCTTTTTCTACAATGCATGATAATAATCAGGTAAAGGAGAGATCATTAATATTTGAATATTTGGGAACTATTGCTTTTGCGGTGGGGGCATTTATGTGTGCATGGAGTCATAGCTTGTTTAAGTTGTTGTTTGTAGGAGATTATGTGCAAGGATATATTGTTGCGCCATACCTGTTTTTGGCACCGCTTTTGCAGATGTTGTATCAAGTGGCGGGAAATCAGTTTTTGATTGTGAAAAAAACTTTGCTAGTTCCGCTTATTTTAGCTGTCGGGGCAATTTCTAATATTGTATTAAATTATATCTTGATTCCGGCGATGGGAATCGAGGGAGCGGCCATTGCAACATTGATAGGATATGTTATCACTAACATCACAAATTGCTTTGTTTTGATAAAGATGAAACTACTTGCCATCAGTAACAGATTTTTTTGTGCCATATTACTTATGGTCATATATTTTGTCGGCTGGAGATCCTTTTATAAAGACAATACGCTGATTGCATTGATATTGGCCGTGGGTATGGCTGTCTTATATGGTTTGCTTTACAGAACTGAACTGATAGCAGGATATAATATAATAAAACAGAAAAGAGGATGAAATATGGAATTGATTGAAATTACCCCTGAGGAATATGAAAAAATTGTAGAAAATAAAGAAATATTTTTTATGAAGAAAAAATTTTTAGAATTAAATAAAAGCAAAGTGGAAAAGGTGCATTATTTTTTAGGATATGACAAGAAAAATCGTCTGGCATTTGCGGTGGGTGAGAAGGAGAATGAATGGAGAGCACCTTATTCTGCACCATTTACTGCGGTTGTGGAATTGCAGAAGATAACGCCAATTGAATATTATTGGGAATTTATTGCTCTTCTGAATCAAACGGCAACAGAAGCAGGAATTCGTAAAATAACTGTTTTGTTACCGCCAGATATTTACGGGGCAGAAAAGAATGCCAAAATGATCAATGCACTTCTGGGAAGTAATTATATGGTGGAATATGAAGAAATAAATTATTCGCTTGATATAAGAGCTTGGGATGCGGATATATACAGGCAGCAGATTGCTCATAATGCCAGAAAGAATCTGCGAATTGCGTTAGAATCGGGTCTTTCACTTGTTCAATGTCTGGAACTTGAAGAAAAAAGGAAAGCATATGAAATTATCAGGATTAATCGCAAAAGTCGTGGCTATCCTTTACGAATGACTTGGGAGCAGGTTCTTGAAACATTAGAAATCGTAAAGCATGATGTTTTTGTGGTACAGAGGGAAGATATTATTATGGCTTCTGCCATTGTCTTTTATGTATCTGCCCAAATTGTACAGGTCATATATTGGGGAAATATTCCCAATACAGAGGAATATAAGCCGATTAATTTTCTCGCTTATGAATTAATTGAATATTATAAGGAGCAGGGGATTGAGATGATAGATATAGGACCGTCTTCGGAAAACGGAATACCAAATTATGGACTGTGTAGTTTTAAAGAAAGTATTGGATGTAAAGTGACAAGCAAGTATAGACTTAGTATCGATCTTGTAAAGAACGGTTATTATCAATCAAGTTTAAGTGATGAATGTTTGAGGGGGGGGCGGAAAAATAATAAAAAACTGCATATAGTACTGAATTTTAGCTTGCATATTATAAAAAACATGGATTCGCCTTTTCACTTTATGGAAAGCGGTTTGAAGTGTGCGTGAGGAGGAGAATCAAATGTTTGAAATTGTAAAATATGCTGAAAGTTTTCAAAAACGGTGGGATTTGTTTGTACTGGAAAAAAGTTTGAATGGAACGTTTTTACAGACAAGAAAGTTTTTAAATTATCACCCGCAAGGTCGATTTATGGATGCTTCTTTAGTGATTTTGCAAGGAAGTACTATTGTAGCGGTTATTCCGGCACATGATGTTTGGAAAGAAGGAAAGAAGTGTTTTATATCACATGCAGGAAGTACATTTGGCGGTATCGTGATAGATAGAGGAAAGTATAATATTGCAACAATGGAAGAAATATTTCATTGTTTAGAAGAATATTTAAAATTTGAGAAGTATCAAAAGGCGGTTATGAAAATGACATCAGATATCTTTTCGGAACAAGATGGAGGTTTGTTTTCATACTATTTATATAAATATGGATGGCAATATTATGCTGAGTTGAGCCTCTGTATTAGATGTAATTGTTTATCGGAAAATATATTAGACAGTTTTTCAAATAGTCGTAGGAGAGGGTGCCGATATGCTGAAAAAAATGGAATGGAATTTCAGAAGTTGGAAAATGAGATACAGATAACAGAATTCTATCAGGTCCTATGTAAGAATTTAAGAAAATATGAAACTGAACCCGTCCATACATTGGCGGAGCTGATGGAATTAAAAAAATATAGATTAAAAAATGAGATAGAATTTTACGGAGCATATTGGAAGGGAAAGCTAATTGCTGGATCAATGGTTTTTTGCTTTGGAAAACGGGTATTTCATACGCAGTATCTCGCATCTGATTCGGATTATTCGTATCTTTATCCCATGAATTTTCTGGATTATCATATGATTCGTATAGCAAAGGAAAAAGGATTCACTTATTTTTCATTTGGAATTAGTACGGAGGATCACGGCAAAGTGTTAAATAAGACATTAGCTCAATTCAAAGAAGGATTTGGGTGTGAATATTCAATCAATTATACATATTCAAAAGAAGTTGGAGGGAAATAGTTATTATGAAAGAAACTTTGTTAAGTACGGAAAGAATAGTATTTGCGGGAAATGGTGTGATAGGTGAAGTGTGTTTGAAGGCGCTTCAAAAAAAATTTACTCAAATTGATATTGTTAAAGCTGATAACGAAAATGTGCAAACCCATAGACGTACAAAGGATAGATTGGTAAATAATATCAATGAGAGTGTAGCACATTGGGTTTTTCTGGCTGGATGGCATCCTATTATTTCTAAAACTGATTTGCAGAAGAAATGTTATCTTAATATACATGGCTCTTTGTTGCCGAAATATCGAGGGATACATTCCATTTTTTGGGCCATCATGAATGGAGAAACGGAATTAGGTTATACAATACATGAAGTCAATGAGTTCGTGGATGATGGAGATATTTTATATCAGTATAGATTTCCGTATAAAAATTATACATCTGGAGAGGTGCAAAAGCTGTTTTACGAAGATTTAGACAAAAATCTGGGAAAAGTTATATCAGATTATATAGAGGGTTTACTTAGTCCTCTAAAACAAAATAGAGAAATGGCAACATGGGTCCCTAAAAGAAATTTGGATGATTGTCTGGTTGATTTTAGTATGCCTAATCAGTTGCTTCGAAGATTTTTTTTGGCGCTTACGGAGCCATATCCGTTGCCGAGACTAATCCATAAAGGTATATGTTATGAAATTATACAAAGTGAAATTGTGGATATTGATTATTATTGCGAGTTGGGGCGTGCAGTCAATAGTGACAGCACAGGGGTGTACATCAAAGTGAAAGATGGACTTTTGATTATAAAAAAAATTCGCAGTACAGTTTCGGGCGAAATAATAGAGGCAAATAGGGTAATCCGATCTGGATATAGATTTAAATTAGCAGGAGTATGTAATATGATGCATGAAAGTTCTCATTTTCACGGATATGTTAACCCTCAAATTGATTTTGAGGGGGGGGGGAAAAATAGATATAGAAGGATAATTTATAAACATAAGAGCTATTACTGTATTGTTTTGCAGGAGGTGGCTTGATATGTTGATTAATACAAAAAAAGATAAAAGCAAAAAATTGATTATTGTAGGAGATGGAGAATTTGGAGAAATCGCATATGAGTATTTTACATATGATTCGGAATATGAAGTAAAAGCGTTTGCTGTGGAGAAAAAATATCGAGTAAAAAGTGAGTTGTTTGGCAAACCCGTAATTGATTTTGAGAATATGCCAGTTATTTATTCAAAGGATATATACGAGGTATTTGTGGCAATTACGTATACGAAGTTTAATTCCGTTAGAACCAGACTGTACGAACAGTGTAAGAGATGGGGATATCACTGTGCAAGTTATATTAGTTCGCATGCTTTTGTATGGCATAATGTTAAAATAGGAGAAAATACATTTATTTTTGAGGATAATACAATTCAATATTATGCAGTGATAGGAAATAATACTATTCTTTGGAGTGGAAATCATGTTGGTCACAGGAGTGTAATTGGTAATAATTGTTGGTTAACATCTCATGTTGTGATATCTGGTTTTAGTAAAGTGGGTAACGGTTGTTTCTTAGGAGTGAATTCTACAGTATGTGATTGTATAGATATTGCTGACGAGATAGTTTTGGGTGCGGGTGCATTGGCAATTAAAAGTCTAAAGGAAAAAGGACAAGTTTATATTGGAAGTCCTGCACATTTAATGGGGAGGAGCTCTTATGAACAGTTTGGACTGGAAATTTTGAAATAATGTGTGGAAGAATTTGGCATAGATGCTATTTTGACGGTTTAACAGAAAATATGCAATTAACAAAATTTATACAAAGTCTGTGTTATTGTATATTTTTAGTTTAATATATGTGCCTATATGGATGGAATATAGCAGTCTCCCAACATTATTATATATCAGTTGCTTATGTAATTGGGTTATTACTTGAATATCATGAGTTGATAGAATAAGGAAGCTTTTTAATAGTCGGTCAAAAAGTAATAAATTTAATAAATTAAAATGTTGTGAACACATTATGTAGATACAAAAAATAGAGGATGGAATAATATATAATATTTATTGATTATGAGTATAGTATAATAATGTTTTATGCACTTTGCTACGAAAATAGATTTAGCCGCGCGACCCTAAAAGAGGATATGTTGCGTGTTTAAATACAGCTGTGGGGAAAGAAACACAGCACTGTACCTTGACAAAAAAGTTGTTGACGAATCATGAAAGCGCACCAAACAGACAGTGCTGACACTGTCTGAAAAAATCTGTGGGGGTTCTGCGTTTACGCAGGAAGTTCTACATGGAAACCGCGTTTTTCCAATTCGCGTATATAGTGGGATGTTCGGTTCTGATCATGCATTTTACGTCGGGTTTCAAAAAAGGATTCATCAAAATTTGTGCCATATTTCAGCATAGTATATATGATGACAAGAAGCTTGCGGGCGAGGGCAATAATGGCTTTTTTCGCGCCCTTCTTCTGTTTGAGTTTCCAGTACCAGGCAGACAGATAACTGTTACGCTTGCCCGCAATGACCCACGCAACCTCACAGAGCATGCTTTTGACATAAGGGTTGCCTTTAGTGACGGAAGTGCTTTTGCGCTTGCCTGCGCTCTCATTGTTACCGGGGGGGGGCGAGTCCTGCCCAGGAGCAGATATGCTCAGCAGTTTTAAAGGAATCCATATCCGTCCCAATCTCAGCGATGATGGAAAGGGAGGCAGTGGCACTGATGCCGGGGATGGTGATGAGCTGCTCAACCTGTGCGGATTTCGGGGAAGCCTCATTGAGGATGGCTGTCTCCACCTCGGCAAGATGGAAGCACAGCGTGTCATAGTGTTCCAGCATGAGGCTCAGAAAATCACGTTGGTGTTCTGAGAGGGTTCCGTTCAGGGCTGCCAGTATCTCATCCAGACGTTCCCGGGTTTTGGTCTTAAGACATTGATTGAGGGCATCCCGGTCAATGGATCCATGTTGGATTAGGTGGAGGATGATTCCCCTGCCGGTGACACCGAAAATGTCAGAAACGAAAGAGGAAAGCCGGAAACCGGAACTCTGGAGGAATTTTTCAATGCGGTTTTTCTGGGAAGTGATGTCATGGACAATGCTTTTGCGGTAGCGGGTGAGATGCCGGAGTTCACGGATGGACTTTTCGGGAATAAAACTGGCATTTAGAAGTCCTGCACGCAGGAGTGTAGCGATCCACTCGGCATCCCGCATATCAGTCTTCTTGCCGGGGACATTTTTCATATGTCTGGCATTCACAACAAGAAGTGTAAGCTTTTCCGGCGCGGCTTCAAGAACTTCGTAGAGGGCAATCCAGTAAATACCGGTGCTTTCCATGGCAACATGGGAACAGCCGCTGGAGGTTATCCAGTCACGGAGCTCGGCAAGCCCGGAAGCAAGTGTGGAAAATTCACGGATTTCAGAAACGGTAGTTTTGCCAATAGGGCCGGAGAGGATGCATGCAACGATGACATCTTTATGTACATCCAGCCCGCAGCATTTTTCAAGAAGGTCTTTCATAAGGTAAAACTCCTTTCAAAATATAATCAGGCAGGAGATTTGCCCGAGATAATAGGAACTTTGCTACCCGTGCTACCAGAAGGTGCGACAATATGCTGTACTCAAAGGCAAAAAGTTTACGTTGACAAACGGGGTAAAATCCACCAAGGTGCGATCAAACTTACACCTGCCTAAAGTCATTATAAACCTTTCGGATAGCCAGTACCCCTATTTTCATGACAGGCTGTGATGCGCTTTCATGGTTCGTTGACAATTTCATACTTTATATCAGAAACAGGATGCGCCATCTGTTTTGCGCTCATGTCAGGCGTTAGTACCGGTCAGAAAATGTTTCCCGTTCTTCTTCGTAACAGGAATCAGGCTCATAAGATGAATCTTTCATCTTTTTTTCAGAGCAGCAATCCCGACGAAAACAACAGGCAACCATATGGCAGAGCGTGAAGATGGTCGAGCTGAGGGACTTGAGAAAGGACTAGCGGCTTTCGTAGAAACCCTGAAAACTATTCTTCCTGACTTTGAGACGGTATACGCTGCTGTTGTCGGGAATGAGGCATATGCAGAATGTAGCCGTGAGAAAATAAGAAAGTATTATGAAAACGCTAAGCGAGAGTCATAAAGTGTAAAAAATGCATACAGACATTTTCAAAAATCCTGATATAAAGTATGAATTTACTTTAATCAGGATTTTTGTTTACACAAATCGCAGTTCCTTTGCAGCGAGGATTTGCGGAGGTTTGTGCCCGGTATCATCCGCACGGCGGATATTGGTGGGAGCGCTGCGAATGCGGAACAGAGGTTCTCTGCACAGTTATTGTAAAAGGATGAAAAGATGAAAACAAAAAAACGTTTGGCAATGAAAAACATAGTGGTGATATTTGTAACGCTTCTGATTGCTGTTTCTATGCTCTGCGGACAGACGCCGGAAGTTGCAGGAATGCCGTTGCCCTATTTCCTGATGCTTATACTGGCTGCTTTGTATGCGGGATGCCGGATCTGGAACATCAGAAGAGGGGATGTCGGACACCGGCGCTTGGAGTGCACAAGTGATCTTGCCGTACTGGCGCTGATCGCATGGAATCTGTTGTCCATACTGGGTAAAATGTTTCAGGACCCGGATACGGGAGCTATTCACTATCAGTTTCAGGCGGTCTGTGTGATTCTGGGTCTGCTGTATTTTGAATTAAAGGAGATAGAGGTCATAAACGGGGGGTATGGGGATCTGATCTTGTATGTCGGGCTGATCATGACGGGACGGCTGCTCTTTGAGTATGTGAGCGGGGTGCAGATCGGTTGGATGTCGGATCTGGTGATCGACTCCGGAAAAGCGGCTTCGTATCTGATGCTGCCCTGTCTGGTTGGTACTCTTAAGTACTGCTCTTGCAAGGACAGGATGCGCTCGGCGTTTTATCTGTTGGCTACAGCGGTTGGATTTTTTATGCTGTTGATCAATTACAACATTCCCAGTCTGTGGATCATGACATTTGTATTCCTTGCAATACCGGTCGTGATACGGCCTACGGCAGAACTGGTTAAAAGAGATATGCAGTTGTTTTTTATCTTTGGCGTTCTGTTGAGCAACATGAGTCTTTTGACCAATTATACGAATCTGCTGCAAAAGAAGCCTGTGCTCAGTCTGGAACACAGCGTGTATTTGGAGATTCTTCTGGCGCTGGGCGCTGTGTTTTTCTTCTGGTATTGGGACAGGATTCCGGAGCATATGGACCGGGACAGACTGGTGCTTCGCAAGATGAGACAGGGGTATCTGTTTGCATTAAGGCTGTTGGGAGTGGTTTTCGCGATTTTTGTGTTGGGCGGTAACGGTTGGGCGACATTGCCGGATGCTCCTGCGGGAATTGCGTTTGTAAAAAGCTTCGCGCTTCCTCTGACCGGGGCGGTCATCGTTGGCGGCAGTGGGTGGATCCGGTGCCTTAATAACAGCGGTGTCAGCACGCTGCTTCTTCTGCTTGCGGCGGTGTCGACTGTGGAAAGAATGCGGAAAAATCACAGTTTTTCCAAGCCTCAGACAGCGGGGTGCCAGTTGATTGCTCTGGCTTTCCTTGCGCAGACATTCTTCTGCGTTCCGGATATAAACGTGCTGCCGGTTTATTTGCTGTTTCTTGTCTTGTCAGTGTTTGACCGGGAAAAAGAACAACGTGTCAATGTTACCATATTAAATATAAGTAAGGAGATGGAACAAAATGAGAAATAGAATGATTACGACAAATAGTGTGTTTCCGGGAAATCATGCGGCCACGATGAGATTCCCAACGGTAGCCGTTATGGCTGTGATGGTGATTTTGCTAATGAGCTTGGGAGCAGGCGTATGGGGCATGAATACTCTGAAGGCATCGGCGAAGGAGGATGGGATTACTTCTCAGACCGGTCAGGTTATGACTACGCAGCAGCAGATTGACGCTAAGGCAGAGCCTGACGAGAAGGCGGAAACGGTTTTTTCCTATCAGGCAGGGGATTGGATCTATGTGACGGGACAGGCGGAGGACGGATGGTATGTAGTTTACTATCAGGATAAGACCGGCTATATTAATATAGCGGCGGCTGAGGATGTACTTACCCCGGTCGAGATCGATGTGGAAGAAATGGATGCGCAGATGGCAGAGGATGAAGAGATCAGCAGGATGATCATTGAGGAGACGATGCGGTACCGTGCAGAGTCCCGGAGATCCAAGATATGGGGAGCTGTGATCGTCCTGCTTGTGGTTGGTATTTTTGCAATGGGAATCATCTCTACTGTCAAAGCGAATCAAAAGGCCGGACAGAAACAGGATGACGGGGTACAGGCGGATAAGAAGCCATCCCGTCCCAAGAAGTCTGGCAGTGATCTGAAGGAGGAAGATACAGATACGGGAAAAGCGGAGCAGAAAGAAGACGAGGATATTCTTGATCTGGACAAAGAGTAAGCCGGTTTCAGGGTATTTGTATATATGAATGTGATTTAAAAGATGGCGCGGTGCGCCATCTTTTATTAAATAACTGTGAAATTTCTGTGGAACTTCTTGACATTAAAAATTTTGAGGTCGATGATAGTAGATAACGGCAAATAAAGGAAAAAGAGAGTAGGGGTGTAATATGATCAAAACCTTAGCGGCACAGATTGGGGAGTTTAAGAAGGAATCGATTCTGACGCCGGTATTTATGATCCTAGAAGTTATTTTTGAGACGCTGATTCCCTTCCTGATGGCGTCGATCATTGACGATGGCGTGGAAGCCGGCAACATGCAGCATATCTATATTGTGGGCGGCCTGATGATCGTGATGGCGCTGTTAGGTCTTTACAGCGGTATCATGGGCGGTAAGTATGGCGCCAGAGCCTCCACGGGATTTGCGAGAAATCTTCGCCGGGCGATGTTTGAGAACATACAGACATTTTCTTTTTCCAATCTGGATAAATTCAGTACGGCAGGACTTGTGACAAGGCTTACCACGGACGTGACGAACATACAGATGGCGTATCAGATGATCCTGCGGATGTGCTTCCGTGCGCCGATCAGCATGATATGCGCTATGGCGATGGCGTTTTTTATCAATGCCGAGCTTGCATCGATATATCTGATCGCGGTGATCCTGCTTGCGATCGTTCTGTTCTTCCTTATTAAGCGGGCTATGAAATATTTCCAGATGGCGTTCCCGAAATACGATGAACTTAATGCTTCCGTGCAGGAGAATGTCAGCGCTATCCGCGTTGTCAAGGCGTATGTGCGGGAAGACTATGAGACGTCCAAGTTTAAGAAAGCGAGTCAGGGTATCTACGATATCTTCCTGAAGGCGGAGAAAAACGTTGTTTTAAATATGCCGGTGATGCAGTTTACAGTTTACAGCTGTATTCTGCTGATAAGCTGGATAGGCGCCAGGCTTATCGTTCAGGATGTCTTAAAGACAGGCGAATTGATGAGCCTTCTGGCATACTGTATGAATATTCTGATGAATCTGATGATGATCTCTATGATCTTTGTCATGATGAGTATGAGTATAGCGAGTGCAAAGCGTGTCAGCGAAGTGCTGTGTGAGAAGAGCGATCTTGTTAATCCCAAAGAACCGGTACATGAGATCCCGGATGGCAGGATCGAGTTTAAGAATGTAGATTTCTCTTATTATGGGGACAACGACAAAGCGGTCCTTCACGACATCAATCTAAAGATTAAGGCCGGAGAGACGATCGGTATCATCGGCGGCACCGGCAGCGCCAAAACCAGTCTGGTAAATCTGATCAGCAGATTGTATGATGTGACTTCCGGCAGCGTCATGGTGGGCGGTCGCGATGTCCGGGAGTACGACATGGAGAGTCTGCGTGATCAGGTGGCGGTGGTGCTACAGAAGAACGTGCTTTTCTCCGGTACGATACTGGATAACTTGCGCTGGGGCGATGAGAACGCTACCGAGGAGGAGTGCCGGCGTGTCTGCCGTCTTGCCTGTGCCGATGAATTTATCGACAAGATGCCGGACGGCTACAATACTTACATAGAGCAGGGCGGTACGAATGTGTCGGGCGGGCAGAAGCAGCGTCTGTGCATTGCGCGTGCGCTTCTAAAGAAACCGAAGGTGCTGATCCTGGACGACAGCACCAGCGCTGTGGATACCGCAACGGATGCGAAGATCCGCCGGGCATTTGCGCAGGAGATACCGGACACTACCAAGCTGATCATTGCGCAGCGTGTGTCCAGCGTGGAGAACGCGGACAGGATCATTGTGATGGACGACGGACGAATCAACGGTTTCGGCACGCATGAGGAACTGCTTGAAAACAACGAGATCTATCGTGAGGTATATGAATCCCAGACCAGCGGCGGTGGGGACTTTGATGAAAAGGCAGGTGAAGAATAATGCCGGGACCGATGGGAAGAAGAATGCCGAGAGGCAGGAGAATAGAGAATCCGGGTAAAGTTTTTAAGAGACTGATGAAGTATGTGGCAAAAAATTACGGCGTGCATCTTGCGATCGTCGTAGTACTGATTTTCGTCAGCGTCCTTGCCAACGTGCAGGGGACTATGTTTATCCAGCGGCTGATCGATGATTATATTGCGCCGATGCTTGTGTCGGATGTGCCTGATTTTGGGCCGCTTGCGGGCGCTATCTTCAGAGTGGCGTGCTTTTACGCAATCGGTGTGGCGGCGGCTTATCTATATAACCGTATCATGATCAATGTGACGCAGGGAACGCTGCGCAATGTGAGGGACGATCTGTTTTCCCACATGCAGACGCTGCCGATCAAGTATTTTGATACGCATTCGCACGGCGATATCATGTCAACCTACACCAACGATACGGATACTTTAAGACAGATGATCAGCCAGAGTATGCCGCAGGTGTTTAACAGCGCCATTACCATTGTCAGCGTGTTTATCAGTATGCTTGTCTTAAGCATTCCGCTTACGGTCGTTACGCTTATCATGGTTATGGTGATGCTGCTGATCACCAGGAAGACGGCGGGCTTAAGCAGCCGGTATTTCCTGCAGCAGCAGCATGATCTGGGCCAGGTCAACGGCTTTATTGAGGAAATGATGAACGGTCAGAAAGTCGTCAAAGTATTCTGCCACGAGGAAGAAAATATCAGGCAGTTCAATGAGCTGAACGATAATCTTTATCACAGTGCGGATAAGGCGAATTACCTTGTAAATATCGTGGGCCCGGTAAATGCGCAGTTAGGAAACATAAGCTATGTGGTCTGCGCCATCGTTGGCGGTGTGCTGGCGCTGTCCGGTATCTCCGGCCTGACGCTTGGCGAACTGGCAAGCTTCCTGACGTTTAACAAGAGCTTTAATATGCCTATTAACCAAGTGAGCCAGCAGTTTAACTCGATCGTTATGGCAATGGCGGGCGCCGAGCGGATTTTTCAGATGATGGACGAGGCGCAGGAGGCGGACAACGGCTATGTGACGCTGGTGCATGTCAGGGAAGAGAACGGGAAACTGGTGGAAAGCCCGAAGCGTACCGGACGCTGGGCATGGAGGCACGAACATCAGGCGGATCATTCCGTAGATTATGTGGAGCTGAAGGGTGATGTGGTGTTTGACGGCGTGGATTTCGGTTACAACGATGATAAGATGGTATTGCACGACGTGAAGCTTTATGCCGAACCGGGACAGAAGATCGCTTTCGTCGGGTCTACCGGTGCGGGCAAGACGACTATCACGAATCTTATCAACCGTTTCTATGATATACAGGACGGTAAGATCCGCTATGACGGCATCAACGTCAACAAGATAAAGAAGGCGGATCTGAGGCGTTCCCTTGGCATCGTTCTGCAGGATACCCATCTTTTTACGGGAACGGTCAGGGATAACATACGGTATGGCAAACTGGACGCCACTGACGAGGAAGTGATCGCGGCGGCGAAGTTAGCCAATGCGGACGGCTTTATCAGACTGTTGCCGCAGGGCTACGATACGGTGCTGACCGGCGACGGTGCAAATTTAAGTCAGGGGCAGAGACAGCTTCTCGCCATTGCGCGTGCGGCGATCGCAGATCCGCCAGTGCTGATCTTGGATGAGGCGACCAGCTCTATCGATACCCGTACCGAGCGTATCGTGCAGGACGGCATGGATAAACTGATGAAGGGCAGAACGACCTTCGTGATCGCCCACAGGCTCTCTACGGTCAGGAATTCCGACTGTATCATGGTTCTGGAGCAGGGACGTATTATCGAGCGCGGCACGCACGAGCAGCTCCTGGAGGAAAAAGGCAAGTATTATCAGCTGTACACGGGAAATGCGATCGCAACGTGATGGGGCGGAAGTCCGGTTGCCATTCCGGAAGACCGGAGCGGTCTGTCGGGTATGAACCGGTTGGTTTACGCAGCCTCTTTTGAACAGCGCACGGCGGGATGGGATATCTGTCCGTAAGATGCTGTTCAAAAGGGGCTGCGGGCTTACCTGATAATTCACATTACATTTTCTCAGAAACTTTAGCATCAGAAACTTAAACCTCAGAATCTCAAATCTCAGAATCAAATTGCAGAAACTCAAATCCCATAAATTTTAATTGCAGAAAATCAAATCACAGAAGCTCAAATCACAGGAACTCAGGATGAAATATAATGTTTACAAGCAGGATAAAGTAGGATAAAATAAAAGAATACACGGTCCGAAAAGGATTTGTGCAGTGTTAGCGGCAGACAGGGGAAGATAAATGGTCAGAAAGATAGAAGGGGATGCCGGTTTATTTCGAATTCTGAAAATAAGCGTATGTATACTGATCTGTTTGCTGGTTGGCGGATATATTATGAGTCACGATCTGCCATTGTGCAGAAGCAGCATGGATTACAGCACCATAAAGGATCTTCCGGCTTCCGCGATGCCGGTTGCGATATCGGGCAAAACGGTAGAACAGAATTTTGTAGCCAAAGGCACGATGTTAAATAAGATCGGTATCTATATGACTGGCGGATCTGATCATGACGATACTTTTAAATTGCAGCTGGCGGATGCAGACGGAAATGTTTTATTTGATAATATATATCCCTGTTCGGAGTATCCGGATGCGGGGTGGAAAGTAATAGATGTTTCGATTCATCATCTTAGAAGAAATGCAGTCTACAGTTTGCAGTTTTATACGGAAAGTGCCGACGCGGCATTATATTCTTCGGATCATGCGACGGATGAGTGGCAGATTTATGATTCCTGCACCGTGGAAGGCGTGCGGCAGCCATATTATCTTTCTATAGGATTTCAGATGACATATATATATGTTACCCCGGCCGGCATTGTAATGTTTGTATTAACTGCTTTGCATACAGTGCTTTTGCTTGCGTTATTCTGTATCGGCATTTTCCGGTTTGGGAGAATATACCGGATATACAGGGAGACGAAGCGGCCCCGCGGTTATATCTATGCGCTCTATTTTTCCCTGAATTTGATTTTTCTGTTTGATCCGCTGGAAGATACGGCAGTTACCGGTTTTGGAAGGGAGATCGGGGCAGGGTATATTGCCGGTTATGACGTGACGCATACCATACGTAATTTTACATGTTGGTTTCTTCTGTTTGCGCTGTTTTATGTGATTTATTTTTTACTTGTAAATGCCTTTCTCGGTCGGCAGTACAGGACATTGCAGAAGGTGGTTCTAAGATTCCTGGATAATGTGTTTGTCCTGGCAATTGTGAATATGATGTTCCGGTCCGTTGCTTATTTTTATGAGGCGTCTGCAAAAGAAGGTATATTTTATTATTCTTCCTGTCTGTTGGAATATATCATATTTTTTTCTATACTGTACATTATTCTTGGTATGGACAGATATGTATCCCCCGAAAAGTATTATCAGGGAGGATTGTGCGCCTTTTCAATGGGAATTACGACGGCGGTTCTGTTCAAAACAGAATGGGGAGATGGGCAACTCGTCCTTGGAATGCAAATTTTGCTGATGTTACTGTTTTGCCTGCTGTGCAGATATGCGGGACGCGGCAGAAAGGGGAACGGAAAGAGTGAACTGCCCGCGTGGCTGGCATTTGGCACGGCGGTATTTCCGTTTTTTACATCGTTTTACATTGAATTATTGAATATTCTGAATCAACGGCGTATTTTTATCGGACATCCCTGGAAGTATTACGTGATTGCCTGTATTTTATTGTTTACTGCCTGTGCGTTTTTCGTGTTTTGGGCGATACGGGGCAACCGTCATATTGTTCGCTGGGAGCATTGGTGCAACATTTGGATCATTTCAGGCATTGTCTGTCTGTATCAACAGATCGCGCTGGAAAATGTTTATGACCCCGATATTTTTGAGACGGCGAATTGCAGCGTTTTGATCAGCGGTTTTTTGAAATTCGGTAAGATACCGCTTGTGGAACAGGCGGGGCATCATATGCTGGACGGGGTACTGGAAGGAGTACTGTACGCGCTGCTTAATGGAGATGCGCACGGCGCGATCGTCTCTCCGTATGCGGGGTATGTTATGCTGCCTGTGATGCTTCTGTTTTATGCTTTTATGTGTAAGGCGTGGAACAGGTCAATGGCTTTGTGGACGACGATATTGCTGCCGGTTTATGCTATGTGGAGTTGGTTTGGATGGGGGATCTTGGTTGCGGTATGCGTGATCCTTTTTGTCCGGAACAATACTTATCTGCATGCAGAGCTCTTGTGGCTGGCGTGTGTGTGGTGTGTGCTGTACCGTGCCGATGTCGGTATTTCTTTTGGAGCCGCCTGTGTTATAACGCTGACTGTCTATATCATAACATATAAGAATTGGAAGGCGATAAAGATACTCTTGCTGCCGCTTGGCGCGACAGGTGTCTGCGGCGGCGCGCTGTGGTGTATACTGTGTCTTGCCAGAGGCATAGATCCTGTTACAAGATGTGTGGAATTTATAAAACTGTATGCCGCGCAGATCAACTGGGCATATGAAACGATGGGCAACAATGCGCTCACCGTGTATGCCTGCGCTTATCTGATCGTGCCTTTTGCTGTGATTGCCAGTCTGTTATATGTTATTTTTTCCACGAATCTCCGGCAGCGGATCGAACCGGCGAGATGGCTCCTGCTTTTGATATTGGGATTTGCCTATCTGGCGAATTTTTCGAGAGGGTTGATCCGTCATTCCCTAGTGGAAATGTCCACGACCTTTGTTTTTTGGACAGCGTGGGCTTATCTGGCTCTGCTCGGAAGCTGCCTCATGGGAAAGAAGAAAATGTTTGTTCCCATTTTTTCATTGCTCCTGCTTTGCAATAACATGCTTATGGAACCTATGACTCCGAAAATTTTTAATGAAAAACCTATAATGGACAAGGCGGCGGAGAATATAGGAAATTTTGTGGGAAAGTGGTATCCTGACAGGTTTGCAGGAGAGAAAGCCGGTGACAACAGAACTTACTGGGAGTGGCTGCGAGATAACGAAGTAGTCGCAAACAGGGTGCAGTACTCGGACGGTTTTTTACAGAGATCAAAGCCGTATGAAGAAATTTTCGATTTAGTATTGGATGAAAATGAGACATTTTTGGATTTTATTTATGTGTCGTATTTTTACGCTGAATTTGACAGACCGGATCCCGTTTATATTGCGCAATCGCCTACGATGCTTTCAGGCGAACTGTCGCAGGAATATTTTATCGATGAACTGACGGCGGAATTAGACAATGTTCCGATCGCTCTGATGCCTGCCGGTGCGGGAGATCGCTCCGATATGGATGCGATAAGACTGAATTATAAGTATTATAAGATCGCGGAATTTATTTATGCAAATTACCGACCGCTGTGTTTAAGCGAGAACTTCGCTGTCTGGTGTCTGAATGACAGGTATGAAGAACTGCGGCAGAGGCTGTTCGGGGCGGAAACAGAAAAAAGTGAAACATATGAGCCGGTTGATTGGGGATATGACGATCCGCAGCATAATTACGTCCTGAAATTCCTGCCCTTGTTCTGGGCGGAAATGGATCAAAAAAATGCGGCGGACAATCCGCAGAAAGGAATCGCCTGGAAAGAGGGAGATATCTGGCTGTTTGATAAAAAACAGGTAACTGACAGCACAAATGGGAATTATTTGCTGCTGCAGACCGATCATCCGGGCGAAGACCTCGACGGCTTTTATGAGAAGGACGATGAAGAGGCTGATGCTTCCGTAATACTGGGGAGATATGAAAATGGGTTGTTTACGGATAAATTTCAGTATGATTTTACGGTGAGAGAGGGCGAGCACAAGTATTTGTTCAGAGTAAGCAGTGATTACTACTGGAGATTGGATGATGTGAATGCTGTAAAGATCATCGGGCCGGATGATCTGCGGAATACGGAGCTTGAGATCATACAGGGAGATTAGTGCTATGGAGAGGGCGATACCGAAATACACAGAAACGGTTTTTTTTGAAAAAAGGTCGAGATACTGTCTGTTGATTCCGTTGTTTAATGAAGGGGAGAGATATTTCAGACAGACGGAGAAGATGAAAGCTCTTCATTTGTTTGAGAAGATAGATGTCGTTATCTGTGACGCAGGTTCTGTCGACGGAACTACCGAGCCGGATTTTTTAAGGGAGACAGGGCATAGAGCGCTGCTTGTCAGACAGGGTAAGGGCCGCTATTCCACAGATATCAAGATGGGTTATGACTGGGCGATCAGACAGGGGTATGATGGTTTTATCACAGTCGATGGAAACGATAAGGACGATACCGGAGCGATCGACCTGTTTATACAGGCGCTGGAAAGAGGATACGACTATATACAGGGCTCACGTTTTATCAAAGGCGGAAAAGGGATCCATACTCCGTTTATCAGGCAGGTGGCAATGCGGTTTATCAATGAACCGGTCATGACGTTGTGTGCGGGGAAACATCTGACGGATACGACGAACGGTTTCCGGGCATATTCAAGAGAATTCCTGACAGACAGGAGAGTACAGCCTTTTCGGGATATTTTCTGGGGATATGAGTTGATCTATTATCTCCCGATCAGAGCCTGCCGTCTGGGATTTAAGGTGTGTGAAGTACCGGTCACCAGGGCGTATCCCAAAGGCGAAACACCGTCCAAGGTCGGAGGGATCAGGGGAAATATTTATCAGTTGAGTATTTTATGGCATTGTATCTGGAAACATTATAACCCGGAGAGTCATTACAGATTTAAGGAGCGATGAAATGTATCTGATAATTGGAGCAAACGGTTTTTTGGGAACGTATCTGCTCAAGAACATTCTTGAAAAAACAGAAGATGAGATCGTAGCTGTGGCCAGAAATATTGAACATGTGCGCAATGATAAGAGGATCAAGTGGGTTGGATGCGACATTTCAGATCATGGGCAGGCACAGAGTTTTTGCGGGGAAATGAAACAATATCGGGAATTGAAGGTCATTTTTCTGGCGGCATACCATAATCCCGATCTGGTGGAGAAAAACCCGGAATTGGCGTGGAATGTCAATGTGACTGCATTGTCGTATTTTATAAACAGGCTTGAACATGTGAAGTGCCTCTTCTATCCGTCTACCGACAGCGTATATGGAAACAGTGTAGACGGTTATCGGTATCGGGAAAGCGATGGTCTGCATCCGGTCAACACATATGGAAGACAGAAGTGTGCCGCTGAGAGTGTTATCAAATGGTATGGGTACAATGTTGTGCGCTATCCTTTTTTGATAGCCCCCAGTCTGTCGCCGGTCAAAAAGCATTTCTATGATGTAATTGTTGAGAATCTCTCTTCGGGCCGCCCGATGGAGATGTTTACAGACTCTTACCGGTCTTCGCTGAATTTTGATACAGCTGCGGGATTATTGATAGATTTGATGGAAGGTTACAGTGAAAGCGTTCCCAAAATACTGAATATATGTGGGGACGAGGCTCTGTCAAAGTACGATATCGGTCTGCTGATGGCGGATAAACTGGGAGTCAGCAGAGAGTTGGTACGGCCGATCACAGTCGCTGAATCGGAAGGAATTTTTGATGCAAAGAGAGCGCAGTCTACTCTGATGGATAACCGCCAGCTGAAAGCGGTGCTGGGATTGCAGCAGATCCGTTTTGTATTATAGGGAGAATATTTCAAATAATCATAACGCAAACACCTTTCAGAATGTCTTTTTTCGGAGGCGGGACTGATTTCCCCGGATATTTCAAACAATACGGCGGCAGTGTGATCTCCACAACGATCGATAAATACTGCATGGTATCGGTAGGCCATCTGCCGCGTTTTTTTGAATATACCAATCAGGTTACATACAGTAAGGTCGAGAGGGTGAAAAAAGTAGACGATATAGAGCATCCGGCGGTCAGAAATGCGATGAAATATCTGGATATGCATGAGCTGCGCATAGATTATGAGGCAGACCTGCCGGCACGCTCCGGCCTGGGTACAAGCAGTTCTTTTGCCGTAGGCTTGCTGAACGCATTTTATGCCCTGAAGGGGAAATACGTCGATAAGCATAAACTGGCCAAAGACGCTATTTATCTGGAGAGAACGCTGTGCAATGAGAGCGGAGGCTGGCAGGATCAGATCGCGGCAGCATACGGAGGATTGAATCGCATTGATTTCTCGGGTGACGAATTTCAGGTTACGCCGATCGTCATAGCGCCGGACAGGAAGAGGGAGTTGAATGAAAATCTGATGCTCTTTTTTACCGGATTTTCCAGATTTTCGGCAACGATAGCAAGCTCCCAGGAGAAGAATATTGCCAACAATCTGACTATACTGCGGGAGATGCAGAACCTGGTAGATGAAGTACAGGATGTATTGACTTCGAAAACCAGTCTGCATGAATTCGGGCATATGCTGGATTATACATGGCAATTAAAAAGGGGTCTGGCTGACAGTATTACCAGCGAACCAATTGACGCGCTGTATGAGCGGGCCAAAAGAAGCGGAGCGTCAGGCGGCAAGCTGTTAGGGGCTGGCGGGGGAGGATTTCTGCTTTTTTATGTGGAGAAGGACAAGCAGAAGAACGTGCGGGACGCGCTGAAAGATTATTTGTATATTCCCTATGAATTTGAAGACGCCGGCACGAAAGTAATTTATTATAAAGCTGAATATTATGATGCGCAGGAAAACAATGATTAGTTCGAGGAGGATTTTGTTATGAAGGCATTGATAACAGGAATTACGGGGATGGTGGGATCTCATCTGTGTGATTATCTCTTAGAGAATACGGATTGGGATGTGTACGGAGTCTGCAGATGGAGAAGTCCGCTTGACAATGTGGAACATTTGCTGGAGAGAGTGAACAAGTGTGACAGAGTTTTTTTTGAATATGCGGATCTCAATGATCAGATTTCCCTTATAAGTGTGATACAGAAGGTAAAACCGGATTATATTTTTCATCTGGCGGCGCAAAGCTATCCGCTGACCAGCTTCAGTGCGCCGGTCGATACCTTGAACACCAATATTCTGGGGACATGCCGGCTGTTGGAAAGTGTGCGGCTGGCCAGCGAACAGGATACGGGGTATCATCCTGTGATCCATGTCTGCGCATCATCGGAAGTGTTCGGCAAGATCCCGCCGGAAAGAAAACCGGAGACGGGTATACATGAGGATTGTCCCTTTCATCCGGCCTCGCCCTATGCGATTTCCAAGGTGGGAACAGATCTGCTGGGAAGATATTATGCGGAAGCATATGGTATGACCGTGATGACGACCCGTATGTTTACGCATACCGGTCCGAGGCGGGGAGACGTCTTCCATGAATCGACATTCGCCAAACAGATCGCCATGATAGAAGAAGGGCTCATAGAGCCGAAGATAAAGGTCGGAAATCTGCGGTCTTTGCGGACTTATGCGGATGTGCGTGATGCTGTCAGGGCTTACTATATGCTCGTTACCGTGGATCCGGTTGCCGGCGAATACTATAATATCGGCGGTTCGTATACTTGTGAAGTCGGTGACACGCTGAATACGCTGCTTTCTTTTTCAACGGCAAGAGACAGGATAGAGATCGTAACAGATGCCGGAAGGCTGCGCCCGATCGATGCCGATCTTCAGGTGCCGGACTGCAGCAAATTTAAAATGCACACGGGCTGGGAACCGGAAATACCATACGAGAAGACAATGAAGGATCTGCTGGATTACTGGCGCGCACGGGTAAAACATGGCAGTTTCCTTACCAGATAGGATGAGAGATATGTTGATTGAAAGATTACAGACAGATTTTGAACACAGGGACGAGCGGGGAATACTGATCCAGCTATGCAGGCGCGGTTATTCACAGATCAATTTTATCACTTCCACGGGGGGCGCGCTCCGGGGAGGACATTACCACCAACTGAATACCGAAGCGTTCTATATGATTCAGGGGAGATGCCGGGTCACTGCCCGTAAAGACGGAATTTCTGAGACTGAAGAGTTTACAGCCGGAGATTTTTTCCGGATCGGACCGTATATCACGCATGAGTTTGAGTATCTGGAAGATTCTGCATTGATCAGTATGTATAGCCTGGGTGTAGAATTGCAGGATGGCGGGTTGGACAGTTATGTTCTGCCTTACCAGGATGAAAGCGGGGATGTTGAGGGATGAAAGCAGTTATTATGGCGGGCGGAAGGGGCCGCAGGATCTCTGAAATCAACAGCGATATACCTAAGCCTATGATCAAAATAGGGGAAAAACCGGTTCTGGAGCATGAGATAGAATGTTTGCGAAGACAAGGCTTCACGGATATTTTGATTACCGTCAGCTATCTCGGCAATATGATCATGGACTATTTTGGAGACGGTTCGGGTCTGTCGGCAGCTACAGGAGAACCTTTTGGCGTCAGTATTGAATATTATTTTGAGAAGGAGCCGCTCGGCAATGCCGGAGCGCTGTTTCGGATCAAAGATAAATTGACGGAGGATTTTTTGCTGCTGAATGCAGATTCCGTATTCGATATAGATATCAACAGAATGATAGCGTTTCATCGGGAAAAAAGGGCTATGGCAACGATATTTGTGCATCCTAATGCGCATCCGTATGACAGCGGGCTCATCATTCCCGGAGATGATATGCGTGTGGAAGCCTGGCTTAACAGAGAGGATGAGAAACCAGAGTATTACTGTAATCTCGTTAATGCGGGGATCCATATCCTCTCTAAAGAATTGCTGAACGGAGAACCGGATGAAGGCAAGGTGGATCTGGACAGGCAGCTTCTGAAACCTTTGGCGGGAACGGGAAAACTATATGCCTACCGAAGTTCTGAATATGTGGCGGATATGGGGACGCCGGAGCGGTATGAAAAGGTTTGCAGAGATTACCAAAATAAGATCCCGTACAGTAGAAATTTAATGAACAGGCAGAAGGCATTTTTTTTGGACCGGGATGGAACAATAAACCGGTATGCAGGGTTTTTGCGCGATATAGATGCGTTCGAACTGCTTCACGGTGCGGCGGAAGCGATCAGGGCGATCAATGATTCCGGCTATTTGGCTATAGTCGTGACGAATCAGCCGGTGATTGCCCGGGGAGAAGTTACAGTGGAGGAGTTAGAGACAATACACAAAAAAATGGAGACTCTGCTGGGAAAACAAGGCGCCTTTTTGGATGCCATATATTACTGTCCGCATCATCCGGACCGGGGATTCCCGGGCGAGGTCCGCGCGCTGAAAATAGCATGCGAATGCAGAAAACCAAAGCCGGGGCTGCTGCTGCGGGCGGCGGCAGATCATCACATCGATCTGTCTGAAAGCTGGATGGTGGGTGACGGAGAGAACGATATGAAAGCCGGCAGAAATGCCGGTTGTCATTTGGCTCTGATCGGGAGTGCAGATTACGGTCAGGAGATTACGGGAAGTTCCCTGGAAGAAGTCGTACGGAAGGTGCTCAATGAGACTGTTAAGTGAGAAAAACGGAAGATATATTGATATGCTGGTAGAGAGATATCCTGTTTTGGGCGAATGTAAGGACGATATCGCTGCGGGATATTTTCTGCTGGAGGACTGCTATACAAACGGCGGGAAGCTGTTGGCTGCGGGAAATGGAGGCTCGTCTGCCGACAGTGAGCATATTGTGGGAGAACTGATGAAAAGTTTTCAGATCCCAAGACCGGTCAGCGACAGGTTTGCAAAGAAGCTGAAAGAGATCGACCCGGTTCGCGGAGAAACGATCGCCCGAGATTTGGAACAGCCTCTTATGGCTATTTCGCTTACAACGCAGACAACGTTGATGACAGCATATATCAATGATGTTGATAAGGAAAACATTTATGCGCAGCAGTTATATGGATATGGGAAGGCGGGAGATATATTTCTGGGGATATCCACCTCCGGAAACAGCCGGAATATCATCAATACGGCGGTAGTGGCCAGAGCGCTTGGTATAAAAGTACTGGGTCTGACAGGGAAAAACGGAGACGAGTTAGCGAAGATGTCGGATGTTGCAGTCAGAGTGCCGGAGGAAGAGACATATCTGATACAGGAATTGCATCTTCCAATTTATCATTGCTGGTGTCATATGCTGGAGGAACATTTTTATGGCAGACAAATATAAAACGGGCAATCCCGATCCAGGGACTGCCCGTTGGCATTTTATCATTTTCTATGCACTTCTTACTTCTTATCCTTATCCATCGGACGAACCAGGAATACGCTCAGGCACAGCGCGATGATGTAGAGCACAATGGTAAAGTACAGCACGTTCTGATATCCTACAGGATTGATGCTGTTGCCGTGCGCGTCTGTGATAAACTCACCTGTGCGGTTTACGATGAAGTTAGCGATCTGGTTGCCCGTAAGACCAGCAAAGGCCCACGCGGACAGCGTCACGCCGTGCAGCGCACTAATGCTTCCCATGCCGTAATGGTCGGAAAGAAGCGTCGGCACATTGGAGAAACCGCCGCCGTATCCCGCGTTAACTACGAAGATCAGACCCAGAACCAGGATCGTCAGCAGGATGTTGCCCGCGCCGTTTTTGATACCGCCTGTGATCATCACAAGGCCCGTGAATACGATGGACAGGATAAAGATCAGTTTATAAATGGTGTTCCTGTCCTTCATCGTGTCCGCCCATGCGGAGAAGCCAAGACGTCCGCCCGCATTGAAGATAGCGGAAATGGTGGAGATAATGCCTACCACGCTGGCCAGACCGATACATTTCACGATCATCTTCTCCTGGGAGATCAGCGCCAGACCGCAGGTGATGTTAATGTAGAACATAACCCAGATGCCAATATAGTTGGTGACCGGTCTTGTCTTGATGACGGAGAGGATACCCTGTCCTTTCTCCTTCTTCTGCGGTTCGTGCCAGCCTTCCGGTTTCTTTAACAGAAGATGTCCTGCGAACATCATCACGAAGTATACGCATGCCAGGATCCAGAACATCTTGTAGATGCCGCCCTCGCCGAGACCGTCCAGCATACCCTGCATGATCGGGCTGGCGATTGCCTTAGCTGCGCCGAAACCGGCAACGGCAAGTCCGGTGGCCAGTCCCTTGCGGTCCTCAAACCAGAGCATCAGTGTCTTAACGGGGGACAGGTAGCCGGTTCCCAGACCGATACCCATGATAAAACCGTAGCTTATGTAGATGCCGATAAGCGACAGCGGGTTGTGCTGATGCAGACCGCCGTAATAGATGAAGAAGCCGGTGCCCGCCATACCCAGTGCAAAGCAGATCGCCGCGATCAGAGACGATTTGTGGATGTCCTTCTCGACCACGTTGCCCAGAAAAGCCGCCGACATGCCGAGGAAAAAGATCGCGAAGCTGAATGCCCATTCCGTAGCGCCCTTGGAGAAGCCGATGTAATCCGCGATCTCCTGACTGAAAATAGACCAGCAGTACACCGTACCGATACTGCAATGGAGTAATAACGCCGGGATCGCGGCGCGTATCCATTTGTTTTCTTTCATTTTCATTATACCCGATATCCTTTCTTACGTTATTGCTGCGGACAGTGAGACATATGCCGCAATTCCAGTATATTTTACTCCTAATAAGAGAAAAACTCAAGAGAAAAGATAGGCGGGGAAGTCTTGAAAAAAGAGCTGCCGCATGCTATCATGAACAACATGGATAAGTGAGAGATACAGTAAAATAGTTCCCGCATGACGGGATACAGGAGGGTTCACAGATGGCAAGATTACTCTATCAGGGACACGGCAGTATGCGTCTTATGACGGACAGGGGCACGGTGGTTTACATCGATCCCTTTATCGGGGAGGGCTATGATGTGCCCGCCGATCTGATCCTGGTGACGCACCAGCATCACGATCATAACCGGATCGACCTGCCTGCGCGTAAGAAGGACTGCCGGGTCATTCAGAATATGGATGCGCTGCAGAACGGTATCTATCAGAAGTTTATTGTGAAGGATACTAATATAGAAGCAACACAGGCATATAATAAGAACCATCCTAAGGATGCGTGCGTGGGTTATCTGGTTTCTGCAGACGGTATTCTGCTTTATTTTGCCGGAGATACGGCGAGGACGGCACAGATGGAGACGCTTGCCGGCAGGATGATCGATTATGCTTTTCTTCCCATAGACGGCATCTATACGATGAATGTGCCGGAGGCGGAGGAGTGCGCCCGCCTGATCGGGGCGAAGCATACCGTTCCGGTCCACATGAAACCGGGCGAGCTGTTTGACAGGTCTGTGGCGGGATCTTTTCAGACAGAAAGCGCAATGATACTGGAGCCGGGGCAGGAGATCACGCTGTAGAAAACGGATGGCGGATCTTAAACGCGGGCGGTCCGGCGGCGGCATCACCGGACATATTACTTCATCTTTTTCGGCACTTTACTTCATCTTTTTCGGCAAAAAAGATTGACAAACCGGTACAGGCAATTGTATACTACAAAAGATTAATAGGTTTTATGGAATATACGTAAATCGTCAAAGGTGACCTTCTTATTTAAAGGAGAGGGTCATTTTTTATAAAATCTATGTTATGGAGGAAAATATTATGAAAAAAAAGTTACTGGCAATGCTGCTTGCAACGGCAATGGTCTGTTCGGTGACGGCATGCGGCGGTGATTCCGCAGGCACGGCAGACAACAGCGCAGATGCAGGCGAAACAACTGAGACAACAGACGATGCTGCGACAACAGACGATGCTGCGGCCGCAGACGACGGTGCAGCAGATGATGCTGCGGCTGACGCCACCGGCAGCGGTTCCCTGACAGGAACGCTGAAGCTGGGTGTGATCGGACCCCTTACAGGCGCTGCGGCTCTGTATGGTAATGCGGTTGACAGCGGTTCCGCTATCGCGGTGGAGGAGATCAACGCGATCAGCTCCGATTTCCAGATCGAGTTAAACGCCCAGGACGATGAGCATGACGCCGAGAAGTCTGTCAATGCTTACAACAATCTGAAGGACTGGGGAGCGCAGGCCATCATCGGCTGTGTTACCACAACACCCTGTGTTGCAGTCGCTTCCGAGGCCAATGCGGACCGTATGTTTATGCTGACTCCTTCGGCTTCCGCTACGGATGTTACCAAGGGCAAGGACAATGTATATCAGCTGTGCTTCTCCGATCCCAACCAGGGTTCGGCTTCCGCACAGTATATTTCCGATAACGGACTGGCTGAGAAGGTTGCCGTGATCTATAATAACTCTGATGCGTATTCAACGGGTATCTACCAGACGTTCCAGACGGCGGCCGAAAGCCTCGGCATGGATGTTGTATCCGTTACGACTTTTACGGATGACACAGCGAACGATTTCTCCGTGCAGCTGACAGAGGCACAGAATGCAGGCGCGGATCTGATCTTCCTGCCGATCTATTATACGCCGGCTTCCCTGATCATGCAGCAGGCGGCGTCCATGAGCTATGACGTAAAGTTCTTCGGCGTGGACGGTATGGACGGTATTCTCTCTCTGGAAGGGTTCGATACTTCTCTGGCGGAGGGCGTTATGCTTCTTACCCCGTTCTCGGCGGATGCAACGGACGACAAGACGGTTTCTTTTGTAGGCAAATATCAGGCTGCAAACGGCGAGATCCCTTCCCAGTTCGCAGCTGACGGTTATGACTGTGCGTATGCCATGTATGCGGCGCTCACCTACTATGCGGATAAGAACGGCGGATTCAATGTGGACGGCGTAAGCTACCAGGATCTGTGCGAGATACTGATCTCCGTATTCTCTGATCCTTCCTTCTCCGTAGACGGTATCACGGGCGAAGGCATGACATGGACTGCGGCGGGCGAGGTCAACAAAGCGCCCAAGGCGGTTGTGATCAAAGATGGCGCATATGCGGGCCTGTAAGTTCTGATATAGAAGCTTCATAAGGGGTTGTCGCTTGGCAGCCCCTTTTGTTTTCACATAGTGCAGGTACAGAGAAAGGTATGGTATTTAAATGTTAAACTATCTTATCAACGGTATCAGCCTTGGCAGTGTGTATGCGATCATTGCGCTTGGCTACACAATGGTATACGGTATTGCAAAGATGTTAAACTTTGCTCACGGGGACGTCATTATGGTGGGCGGCTATATATCATTCTGCGCCACAAGTTATCTTGGGCTGCCGGTGATCCCGTCCGTACTGCTTTCCATATTTGTCTGTACCGTACTGGGGATCGTTATTGAACGGCTGGCATACAAACCGCTTCGTGCCGCGACGTCTCTGGCGGTTCTGATCACGGCGATCGGCGTATCTTATTTTCTGCAGAATGCGGCGCTGTTGATCTGGTCATCCAATCCGAAAGCGTATCCTAACATGGTGGCGCTGCCGCCGCTTGCGATCGGGAACACACAGATTTCGGCGGTATCCCTTGTCACAATCATTGCCTGTATTGTAATTATGGTGGCGCTGACATTGTTTACCAACAAGACTAAGATGGGTAAAGCCATGCGTGCCGTGTCTGAGGACAAGGATGCGGCGCAGCTCATGGGGATCAATGTAAATGCAACGATTTCTCTGACTTTTGCGATAGGCTCGGGCCTGGCGGCAGTGGCGGGCGTTCTGCTGTGCTCCGCCTATCCGACGCTTATGCCGACTACGGGCGCGATGCCGGGCATCAAGGCTTTTACGGCTGCGGTATTCGGTGGTATCGGATCGATCCCGGGCGCAATGCTTGGCGGTATCCTGTTAGGTATCATTGAGATATTCGGTAAGGCATATATTTCCACGCAGCTGTCGGATGCGATCGTTTTTTCCGTGCTGATACTGATACTGCTTGTGAAACCTACGGGGCTTCTCGGCAGGAAGATCAGCGAGAAAGTGTAGGTGGAACGTCATGAGGAAACTATCAAAGAGTGCACGGAACAGTTTCATCAATTATGGCATTGTGCTGGTGTTTTTCCTTGTATTCCAGATCATGCTTTCAATGGGAAAATTAAGCAGCTCTTTTTCGGGGCAGCTGATCCCTATATGTACTTATGTGATCATGGCCGTTTCTTTGAATCTGGTGGTAGGCATATCGGGTGAGTTGAGCCTGGGACACGCGGGTTTCATGAGCGTGGGCGCGTTCAGCGGGGTCGTTATGGCGTCGTGTATACAGAATGTTGTTGGTCCTTCCTGGCTGAGACTGGCGTTGTCCATATTAGTCGGCGCTCTGTGTGCGGCGGTAGCGGGTACGATCATAGGTATTCCGGTGCTGCGCCTGCGGGGAGATTATCTGGCGATCGTCACGCTGGCTTTCGGTGAGATCATTAAGAATGTGCTGAACTGTCTCTATGTGGGCGTGGACAGCCACGGCCTGCACATCAGCATGAAAGACGCCGTTTCGCTCGGCATGGAAGCGGATGGCATCACGATCATCAACGGGCCGATGGGAGCGCTCGGCATCCGGAAGATATCTACTTTTATAAGCGCCGTGGTTCTGGTGCTGATCGTACTTTTCATCATACAGAATCTGGTGAACAGCCGCAGCGGACGCGCGATCAAAGCGATCCGGGACAATCGTATCGCTGCGGAGTCATGCGGTATCAACGTGATGAAATACAAGATGATGGCGTTTGTGGTGTCCGCTGCGGCGGCGGGTGCGGCGGGTGCGCTCTATGCGCTCAATTACTCAACAGTTGTGCCGAAGAAGTTTGATTTTAATACATCCATCCTGATCTTGGTATTCGTGGTGCTGGGCGGGATCGGTAATCTGCGGGGTTCCATGATCGCGGCGGCGGTCCTGACGGTCCTGCCGGAGATGCTGCGTCAATTCCAGGACTACCGTATGCTCATATACGCAGTGGTTCTTATCCTTGTTATGATCCTTACCAATAACCGCAGGGCGAAGGATGCGCTTGGCAGAATAAAAGACACTGTTTTTAGAAGAAACCGGTTACAGGAGGCAGACAAATGAGTGAGAAGGATAGGGCAGAAAAGTTCGTTCTGCAGGCTGTACACTTAGGGATCGATTTCGGCGGCCTGACTGCTGTTGACGATTTTAATATGGAAATAGAAAAGACGCAGATCGCCGGGCTGATCGGGCCTAACGGTGCGGGAAAAACGACTGTTTTCAATCTGCTTACCAAGGTGTACCAGCCTACGCGGGGACGTATTCTGTTAGACGGCAGGGATATAGATGGCATGAACACGATCCAGGTCAACCAGGCGGGGATCGCAAGAACATTTCAGAATATCAGATTGTTTGAAAAACTGAGCGTGGAGGACAATGTCAAGATCGGTCTGCATAATCGTACGCAGTACAGTATGTGGAGCGGTATCTTCAGACTGCCGAAATACTGGAGCGCGGAGAAGAAAAGCCATGAGCAGGCGCTGGAGCTTCTGTCCATCTTCGACATGCAGGATCTGGCGGATGTGACCGCCGGTTCGCTTCCTTACGGTGCGCAGCGCCGCCTGGAGATCGTGCGCGCACTGGCGACGGGTCCGAAGCTTCTGCTTCTGGACGAACCTGCGGCGGGCATGAATCCGTCCGAGACGGCGGAGCTGATGGAGAATATTCGCAAGCTAAGGGATAAATTTGGCATTGCCGTGTTGCTGATCGAACACGATATGAGTTTGGTCATGGGAATCTGCGAACAGATCGCCGTGCTCAATTTCGGCAAGGTCATCGCGCAGGGTACGCCGGCTCAGATACAGAATGATTCGCAAGTCATCGAGGCCTATCTGGGTAAGAAGAAGGAGGTTACGCCATGAGCATGCTGAAAGTAAGCGATATCAATGTCTATTACGGAAACATTCATGCGATCAAGGGAATCTCTTTTGAGGTAAACGAGGGTGAGATCGTAACGCTGATCGGCGCTAACGGCGCCGGTAAATCCACTACGCTCAACACGGTGGCGGGGCTGTTAAAGCCGGCCACAGGCAATATTGAATTTGAGGGGCAGTCGCTTTTAAACGTTCCGGCACATAAGATCGTAAGCCGAGGTATGGCGCTCTGCCCTGAAGGAAGGCGTATTTTTCTGCAGTTGACCGTACAGGAGAATCTTGAGATGGGCGCCTATACCCGTCCGTCCGCCGAAACGGCAGATCTGATCGCGGATGTGTACGACCGTTTTCCCAGGCTTAAGGAACGCTACAGACAGGTGGCGGGCACGCTCTCCGGCGGCGAACAGCAGATGCTGGCTATGGGGCGCGCGCTGATGTCCAAACCGAGGCTTATGATGTTAGATGAGCCGTCAATGGGTCTGGCGCCCATTCTGGTGGAAAAGATCTTCGAGATCATCGGGGAACTGAACAAGGCGGGAACGACCATACTGCTGGTAGAACAGAATGCGCAGATGGCGCTTTCCATAGCCCACAGAAGCTATGTGCTGGAGACGGGGCGCATTACGGTGAGCGGCACGGGAGAAGAGCTTCTCCATAACGATGCTGTGCGCAAGGCGTATCTGGGCGGTTAAGACCCGAACGGAGTCCGTGGTGTGTCCGGATGCGCCGCCGGAGAGATCTATGACAGGCGGGCAGGAGACTGCCAAAGCAGCTTCTTGACCTGCGTGTACCTCTTCTCGGGGATGGGAAGCTCTGTCCCGTCGGACAGGGTCAGCGCGAATCGCCTGATGCTTTTTGCGTGGCAGGGATTGACCAGGTAGCCGGAATGGATGCGCAGGAAAAGAGACGGGTATTGCTGTTCAAAGCCGGACAGCGTTCCGTTGACGGTGAGCGTGCCGCTCTGCGTGTGAAGCAGAAGCTTGGAGGAATGCTTGACCGTTGCGATGTATAGGATGCCGGAGGCATTGATCCGGTGCGTGCATCCGTCCGATGCTTTTACGGTAATGTAGTGTTCCTGCTGCGCGGGAATGCGCATCTGTTCGGACACGTTCTCGTAGTGGACGGGATAAATGGTATCCCGGCTGTCATACGGCCATGCGTCGCTGATGTGCAGACACACGATCCGGGAGCGGTATTGCGTAAGCCCGTCGGCGGTTTTGATTTTCTTCTCCCGCCATGTGTAGTGAAGGTGCTGGTCGTGCCTGAACGTATTGCCGCTGGGATAATGGGTGTAAATGTCATAGTGGAGCAGGACTTCCTTCACATGCGTGTGCGGGGAGACGCACAGAACCTTAATGTCGCTCATCGTAAAGGTGAGAGGATGCTTTTCCGCCGTAAATGTCCGGATCAGGTTCTCCCGGCCCCGCAGCAGCTGTCCTCTGGCGGGTCCGATCCATACGATGTCATCGCTGACATATTCAAAAAACGGTTCCAGATTGTTCCTGTAGTACTCCGTTATGATATAGATAGAAAGTCTGATGATCTCGTCTGTTTTCATAGTAACCTCTTGAAAAATCAGCACATCGGTGTGATTTTTCGTACGAATCTCCATTCCATGACATATTCTGATTATTCTGTGATTTTCCAATAATATGATTATAGAGCGCGACATAGTAAAATACAAGTCATTTAGCATGAAAAACAAGCGAAATGTATAAATTTTGTTGCATTATGGGGGGGGGCTCAGGTTTAATATAAAAAGTGATGCTTGGGTCTTGTCTGCGCATGAACAGGCAAGCTTTGCACCGAACGAACAAGGAACGTGAACAGAAGAAATTGACAGGGAGGAAGATGCCCAATGGCGGAGAAGTGGATACTGGTCATTGACGACGATACGGCGAATCTCACGATGGCGAACAGCATGCTCAGCGCGGAAGGGATGCGGGTCAGCTGTGTCAAGTCGGGGGAAGCGGCAGTCAAATTTCTAAAAATAAACAAACCGGATCTGATCCTTCTGGATGTACATATGCCCGGAATGGACGGATTTGAGACACTTGCGGCTATCAGAGGGGGACAAGGAGCCGAAGAAAACCTCTCCGGACATACGGAGGGATTCGCGGTTTCGGAAGCCTCCAACATCCCTGTGATCTTCCTGACGGCAGACGATGACAGCGATACCGAGACAAGAGGACTTCAGGCCGGCGCTATGGATTTTATCAAGAAGCCGTTTGTGCCGGACGTACTGCTCTTACGGGTAAACCACGCGATAGAGCTGACCTGTCTGCAGGCGGATCTGGCGCATGAGGTGGAGGAGAAAACGAAGGAAGTGCTGGCGCAGACCAGGAAACTCACCAGACTGTCCACACAGGTCGTTATGGCTCCTTCGGACTGCTCTTTCTGGAGATCACATAGAGCGGAATAATTTACGGCACTGGCATTATAGATAGAATGTGTTATAATAGACGCAGATTCAGCAATCTGCGTCTCAAGAATCGCTTCGCGATTCTTCCGAAATGGTTTACGATACTGGCATCAGAGAATATGGTATAATAAAGAAAAAGGAAGAAAGGACGAATAGTATCATGCAGTTACAGAAGCTGAGTTTTAATGTCAACAGGAGAGCAAATAAATCGGTGCGCAGGATCATCACGGGCCTGTGCGCGCTGGCGGGTCTGATCGTGCTGGGGATCAATCTGTTCTATACGGTCAGCGAGAACAGTACGCGGGTGCAGCTCTACAGCGCACAGATCAACAGCAGGATGGCGCAGAAGGCGGCGCTGATCGACTCGGTGGCGGCGGGCGCACCGGTGGGCGCATCCGAAGAAGAGTACTACAGCTATGTGGATGCGATGGCGGAGATGTATGATGATGTGTCGGCGGTCTACGTCTGCGTGGAGCAGGACGGAGTGGTTTATTCGGACGGAATTATGACATATATGTCAGGCGGCTGGGTGCCGGATGATGATTTCGTGGTAACGGACCGGGCCTGGTATTCGGGGGCGGCGGCCAAGGACGGTGTGTACGTGTCTGAGCCCTATGTGGATGAGCAGACCGGCAATATCTGCGTCACACTTTCCCGGGCGATCGTCAGAGACGGCGCTGTCGTGGGCGTCGCCGGACTGGATATGTATATGGACGATCTGGTAACGTTGATAGAAGGCTCCTACAATGGCGGCAACTATGTCTTCCTTACAACGGCGGAAGGACTGATCCTGACCCATCCGGATCCGGATCTGGCGCTGAGTGTGGAGAAGAGCACCTCGGTGGCGGAAGCGCTGGGCGGTCAATATGCCAAGGCTTGTGAGGAAGCCCTGTCAACCAGTCTGATCTGGGATTACGCGGGCGGACCTAAATTTGCCACCGGCAGTCCGATCGAGGCCACCGGCTGGGAAGCCGTAGCCGTGACGTCCCTCTCAGGCATATTTGTCGTGATCGCGGTCACTGTTGTGCTTACGGTGGTGCTGTCCTTCGTGCTGGGCGGTATCGTCAAGCAGCAGCTGACGAGCGGCATCAGTCCCATGTTCACACCGTTAGAAGAGCTGGCGGCTAACGTGAGCAAGATATCGGAGGGACAGCTTCATTATCACTTTGGGGTGGATGAGCAGTCGCAGGAGGTCAATGCGCTGTCCGTTGCTCTGAATGAGACGATGGAGAAGCTGGAGCACTATATCACGGAGATCACCAATACCGTGACGGCCATTTCCGAGAAAAACCTGGATTTCGATGTAGACGGCATCTACGCGGGCGATTATGAGAAGATCAAAGAGGCGCTGGTCAATATCATGGAAGCGCTCAACAGCAGTTTCGCGGATATCAACGAACAGGCGGCGATGGTGCTGCACTTCTCAAAGGATCTGTCCGCAACGAGTGAAAGCGTGGCGATGGCGGCGACAACGCAGAGCGCGTCCGTACTGAGTGCGTCTGAAGAGATGGGAACACTGACTGACAATATGGAGAAGATCGCGCAGTTTGCGGCTTCCATCAAGGCGAATACGGATCATGTGAACAACAACCTCACGCTGGGCAATACGGAGATGCATGAACTGGTCGGCGCGATGGATGAGATCGTGGCATGTTATGACGAGATCGCGGGATTCGTGACGGAGATCAACGCCATTGCGAGCCAGACTAACCTGCTGGCGCTCAACGCCTCGATCGAAGCGGCGAGAGCCGGAGAAACGGGAAGAGGGTTCGCTGTGGTGGCGGATGAGATATCCAGTCTCTCGGCCAGCAGCTCGGAATCCAGCGCCAAGATCAGCAGCGTGATCACAAAGTCGCTTGCATCCGTGGATCGCGGTAAAGCGCTGGTGGAGAAAGTAGATAAGACCATAGCGGACAGCGCGGAGCAGTCTGCGGGCAGCACAGCGATGGTAGACGAGATCGTCAGCTTCGTGGACACGCAGAAAAATTCTGCGGATGAGATACTGGCCAGCATCAGGTCCATCAGCGGGATGGTGGAGAGCAACGCTGCCAGCGCACAGGAGAATGCGGCGATCTCGGCGAGCCTTGGAGAGTGCGCGCAGTCATTGATGGATACGGTCGCACAGTTTCGGCTGAAAAAATAAGTTTAGCCCGGCTGCGCAAATTTATAACGCCCTGTCACGCAGGAGCCCCTGAATGGAGGATCATATGAAATACAGAACAGACCGGAACGGCAACCGGATATCACAGTTAGGTTACGGATGTATGCGCTTTGGCAGAAAGGGCAGCTCCATCGACTATGAGAAAGCGGAGCGGGAGGTGCTTCTTGCCATCGGAAAAGGCGTCAACTATTTTGATACCGCTTACGTATATCCCGGAAGCGAGGAGTGTCTCGGACGGATCCTTGATGAAAACCGCTGCCGCGACAAGGTATATATTGCGACCAAGCTTCCGCAGTATATTATCCGCTCGGCGGCGGCCATCGACAAGACGTTTCGTGAAGAACTGGCCCGCCTGCGCACGGATCATATCGATTATTATCTGATGCATATGTTTACGGATCATGCGGAGTGGGAGCGCCTTAAGACCTTCGGGATCGAGGACTGGATCAGGCAGAGGAAGGAAGAAGGAAGCATCCGCAGCATCGGATTTTCCTATCATGGAGATACAGAGATGTTCTTAAAGCTGCTGGACGCCTATGACTGGGATTTCTGCCAGATCCAGTATAACTATCTGGATGAGCATACCCAGGCCGGAAAACGGGGCCTTCAGGCGGCGGCAAAGAAAGGGATCCCCGTCATTATCATGGAGCCGCTGCGCGGCGGCAAGCTGGTAGATCTGCCGGATAAGGCAAAAGAAGCGCTTAAGTCGGACAGCCACGGCTATACTCCCGCAGAGCTGGGACTGCGCTGGCTTTGGAACCAGCCCGAAGTTACCTGTGTCCTGTCGGGTATGAATTCAACGGAAATGGTGGAAGAAAACATTCGCATTGCATCGGATGCCGGACCGGGCGATCTGACGAAAGAGGACATGGATGTCGTTGAACAGATCAGAAGGATCATCCGTGAACGGGAAAAGGTGGGCTGCACGGGATGCCGCTATTGTATGCCGTGCCCGAAGGGTGTGGATATACCGGGCAATTTTTATTACTATAACCTGATGTATATGGAGAAGAAGAAATCCTCGGCGCGCTTTGAATTTGCCCAGAACATGGGGGTGCGCAAGGAGCCGGGTTTTGCCTCCCAGTGTGTGCAGTGCGGCAAGTGCGAGCAGCACTGTCCGCAGCATATCCCCATCCGTGAGAAATTAAAGGAAGCCGACAGAGAACTCAGACCGCTTCCTTATAGGATCGGTATTAACGCCGCCCGGAAATTCATCTTAAAGCAGGCGAAAGTCCGGGAAGACAGGCGTGAAAAGTCATAACCGTCAGGCTTTCTTCAGAAATCCGAATCCCAGCGGATAAGGACCGGTGTGTACGGAGATCGCCGCGCCAATCTGATACAGCTTGATGCTGTCCACATCCAGAACATCGCGGAACCGCTCTTTCGTTGCGGCCAGAAAATCCTCGGCTTCGTGAATATCATATCCGAAGCCGATATCTACGATGTAATCTTTCATATTTTCTCCCTGTTTACACAGATTCTTAACATGATTGTCCAGAAGGTTCATGACTGCATCAAGGGACTTTCTGCGGCTTCTTGCGATGCCCGAGGGGAAGATCTCTCCCTCCTTTAAGGTAATCAGCGGGCGTATACCGAGCAGGGATGCGGCGAGGGAGGAGAGCTTGCCGATCCTGCCGCCGTGCTTGAGATAGTCTACATTCCCCACCGTAAAGAAGATTCGTCCTGTCTCACGGATGGCAAGAAGACGGTTCACAGCCTCCTCGTAGGGGACTCCCTGTTCCTTTAGTTTGGCTGCTTCCAGCACATATATTCCCTGCAGGACCGTATTGATCATGGAATCGATCACTGTGATCTGCGCATCGGGGTAAGTCTCCAGGAGAATATCTCTGGCGTTCATGGCTGCCTGATACGATCCGCTGAATTTGGTGGTGATACAGATGCAGATGACAGAGATCCCTTCTTTGACATATTTCTCAAAAGCATTCTGGAAGTCCTGAATGGACGGCAGAGAAGATTTGGGGAAGATCACGTTCTCGTGTTCCACCATTTTGTCATAGAATTCCCGTATCGGCATCTCCTCGATCTCCTTATAAAAAGTCTGGTCATCGAAGGATACGTAAAAAGGGACTACTTCAATATTCTTCTCTCTTGCAAGCTCCTGCGGCAGATCGCAGGAACCGTCGCTGATGATCTGGTACATATGGCGCGCCTCCGTATAATTATGTAATATGATCGTTTATCATGTACTGTCTCGTAGAACGAATGCTTAGTCATATAGCGGTTATGTCAGACAGATGCTTTACAAAATGTTTTACAAAACCAGGATTCTATATACCAACATTCCAATACGTAGTTTATTATACTACATATTATGGAAAAAGAAACCCTGTTTTTATAAATTTTATAAATTATGAAAAAATCTTCCGCTATTCCGGAAAATACGGCTGCAAAAGCCGGGCGATCCATAAAAAAGGTGAAAAAAGTCTGCTGCCAGCAGACCTTTTTGCCAAATGAATGTGATATGCTAAACGCAGAGTACAGGCATCAGAGAATAAGGGTGTTACCGTAAAGCAATGGTTCGCTTTAACTGTAGTTACTCAAAAGAAGAAAAAAGGAGAATCAATAGACTGCGGTATTGAGCGGATGACTGACTCAAAAAGTAAAAAGGAGAAGATGTGTCATGAGAAATTTTCAGTGTAGTAAATGCGGAACATTAATTAGCAGCGATAGAATGCCAAGTTCAATTGGCTGCCCGAGTGGTCGTACACATGAATGGCATAATTTGGGCGAATGTGGAGACACCATCTACCAGTGCAGAAAATGCGGAACACTAGTTAACAGCGAAAGAATGCCAAGTTCAATCGGCTGCCCGAGTGGTCGTACACATGAATGGACGAAACTGCGTTAAAACAACTCCGAACTTCCATGATATTTTACCCACTATCGGAAACAGAATCGGAGCGTGGGTAACCGATTTCGCACCTGCCAATTAACCGGCCTTTACAGTGTATCAGGGGTATGATGGAGTGAACATGATAGTAATAAATGTAATTTTAAGTGGAATGGGAGATGGTTGAATGGGTTTCGGAAATTTTATGGAAAAAGCAACAGGCGTATTTTTTAAGTCAATGGATATAATGACAGGTATGGCGGATAATATGGCGCGAAAGATCGATCGATTGGATGACGATGAGCTGGAGGCCAGATATCATAAGCCGGCTAGAGAAGTGAGGGAAATGGCGGATGATATGCGTGACCAAAAGGACAGATGGGAAATGGCCAAGGAGATGCGTGAGATGGAACTGGCAAAGAAAGACAGATAACCATACGCAGAGCGATATACTATTAAGAAGAAAGTAGGAAAATTATATGGGCTTATTTGACACAGGGAAATCACCCAAAAAGCTAAGGAAAATTCCAGCGGATATCATTCCCTATATCTCGGTTGAGGCGGAATCTATCAAAGATGCAAATGATAAATATATGATTGCATCATATTGTACTCATAAGATTGAACTTGTGGAATGGTACATTGAACTGCTGGACACGGATAATCCAAACTATATTGTCCCCCATTCAAGGGAACACTTGGAAACATTAAGAAGAGAACTTCAGGCGTGCTATAAAAAAATTATGAATACGCAAATACCCAGTGGCGACAGACCTTATATCTCTGTTGATTATCCGGAGAGATACAAGGGATAATGTCTGGTAGAGATTTTTGCTTGCACCGGTATCGGCGGTGCTTGTGATTTGTATTATAATCCTCGTACATGTTGGTGCGGGGATTATTGTTTTTGTGCAAGTTGGGCGTTATGAAATTAAAAAGGAGAAAGATGATGAACAGTAAAGAAATTATGGATATTCTGAGTAAACATTGGAGTGATGCGGCTGCTTTCACAGACATAACATACATAACGGAAAATTGGCAGCAGAAAATAGAAGAAGAGGGGGAGAAAGTTCCGGAAGAGGAGTTGTGGGATGGCGAATTAGCGGCATTTGTGTTTCGGGTAGGAAATTATCATGTCCGAGTTGCCCATCGCATTTATAGAATATGTAAATCGGCGGTTATGTATGATCCGCAGAACGAAAAGCCTGTTAATAAAGCAGAGATGGAATTGATTAAAAAAGATGCCGGCGTTTATGTCGGGCAGAATAGGCAGTTTCGCTTGGCACAGGAAATAGCGGCTAAAAGCTGTGGCACATCGGAAAATGATTTTATTATTATATGTCGTCTGACCCATGCCGTAAATTATTCTTGGTGCGAGTCGGTTAAATGTATCTGCACGGCAAAGAAAAGTAAATGCATTCCGGATGAGGATGCAGATCTGTTTGTCTGGAAAATGTATGTGGGAGATTCGTTCAGTGTTGATACTGTCTATAAAATGGAGCCCACAGGAAGAATAACAGAGCTGGTGCTGCACCCCTTTGACCCGGACATTGGAGAGGCGGAGTTTAGAGAAAGGTGAGAATATGAAACAGAAAAAAGCATTATACCGATTGATACCGCCGTGTGCCATGTGCCCTTATAAACTGGGGCAGATATACACGGCTGTCAATCCGTGCCCGGGGTGCAAGTCGAACGGTTATCAGAACTACGAACGGTTTATGCAGCAGACGGAGAAAGAGCAGAGTGAAGACTAAGCATAAATTGTTTACACAAATTTTAGCACTCACCTCTTGACAGTGCTAACAAAAAGATATATTGTTATAGTGTTCGTAGAACAAATAAGCAAAGCGAACAAGTTCACAGGGAACGGAGATGATAGTATGAATCTGACGAAATTTACACAGAAATCCGTACAGGCAGTGGAACTGTGCGAGCGGCTTGCATATGAGTACGGCAATCAGGAGATCGAGCAGGAGCATCTGCTGTACAGTCTGCTTACCATCGATGACAGCCTGATATTGAAACTGATCGAAAAGATGGAGATACAGAAGGAATACTTTTTAAACCGTGTGGAACAGGGGCTGCAGAAACGTGTCAAAGTGCAGGGCGGGCAGGTTTATATCGGCCAGGATCTGAACAAAGCGCTGATAACGGCGGAGGATGAGGCGAAACAGCTTGGCGATGAGTATGTTTCCGTGGAACATCTTTTTCTTGCCATGATCAAGAACCCTAACAAGGAGATCAAAGAGATCTTCAGAGAGTTTGGCATTACGAGAGAGCGCTTCCTGCAGGCGTTGTCTACAGTGCGCGGCAATCAGCGCGTCACATCGGACAATCCGGAAGCAACTTATGACACGCTGGAGAAGTACGGTCAGGATCTGGTGGAAAAAGCAAGAAATCAGAAATTGGATCCCGTGATCGGCAGAGATAACGAGATCCGTAACGTGATTCGTATCCTGTCCAGAAAAACTAAGAATAATCCGGTGCTGATCGGTGAGCCCGGCGTAGGCAAAACTGCCGTGGCGGAAGGCTTGGCGCAGCGTATCGTCAGGGGCGATGTGCCGGAAGGGTTGAAGGATAAGAAGATTTTTGCGCTGGATATGGGCGCGCTCGTGGCGGGCGCCAAGTACAGGGGCGAGTTTGAGGAACGTCTGAAAGCGGTGCTCGACGACGTCAAGAACAGTGACGGACAGATCATTCTGTTTATTGATGAGCTGCACACCATCGTGGGCGCTGGCAAGACCGATGGTGCGATGGACGCCGGCAATATGTTAAAGCCCATGCTGGCGCGCGGCGAGCTGCACTGCATCGGTGCGACCACGCTGGATGAATACCGCCAGTATATAGAGAAAGATGCTGCTCTGGAGCGCCGTTTCCAGCCTGTTATGGTGGATGAACCGACAGTGGAGGATACCATCTCGATCTTACGTGGGTTAAAAGAGCGTTATGAAGTCTTTCACGGCGTTAAGATCATGGACAATGCGCTGGTCAGTGCGGCGGTGCTCTCCAACCGCTACATTTCCGACAGGTTTTTGCCCGACAAGGCGATCGATCTGGTGGATGAGGCGTGCGCGCTGATCAAGACGGAGCTGGATTCCATGCCCACGGAATTGGATGAGCTGCAGCGCAAGGTGATGCAGCTTGAAATTGAGGAGACTGCGCTCAAGAAGGAGGACGATCATCTGAGTAAGGAACGTCTTGCCAATCTGCAGAAGGAGCTGGCGGAGTTAAAAGAGGAACTGAAAAACCGTATGGCGCAGTGGGAGAACGAGAAGGCCTCCGTGGAGAAGTTGTCCAAGATCCGCGAGGAGATCGACGAGGTCAACGGACAGATACAGATCGCACAGCGCGACGGCGATTACGAGAAAGCGGCGGAATTAAGCTACGGCAGACTTCCGTCTTTGAAGAAACAACTGGAGATCGAGGAAGAAAAAATCAGCAAAAAGGATCTGTCTCTCGTACACGAGAGCGTATCCGATGAAGAGATCGCACGGATCGTTTCCCGCTGGACGGGTATTCCGGTATCCAAACTGACGGAGAGCGAGCGCAACAAGACCCTGCATCTGGACGATGAATTGCACAAGCGAGTGATCGGACAGGATGAAGGCGTGACCAAGGTAACGGAGGCGATCATCCGCTCCAAAGCGGGTATCAAAGACCCTACAAAGCCGATCGGTTCCTTCCTGTTCTTAGGACCTACCGGCGTTGGCAAGACAGAGCTGGCCAAGGCGCTGGCGGCATCGCTTTTTGATGATGAGAATAATATGGTCCGTATCGATATGAGTGAGTATATGGAGAAATATTCCGTATCCAGACTGATTGGAGCGCCTCCCGGATATGTGGGCTACGAGGAAGGCGGACAGTTGACCGAAGCGGTCAGAAGAAAACCGTACTCTGTGGTGCTGTTTGATGAGATCGAGAAAGCCCATCCCGATGTGTTTAACGTGCTCTTACAGGTTTTGGACGATGGGCGCATTACGGACTCCCAGGGCAGGACGGTGGATTTCAAGAATACCATCCTGATCATGACCTCTAATATCGGCGCGTCCTATCTGCTGGACGGCATTGATGCGCAGGGCAATATCACGCCCGAAGCGGAGAATCTGGTTATGGGCGATCTGCGCAACCATTTCCGACCCGAGTTTTTGAACCGTCTGGATGAGACGATCCTCTTTAAACCACTTACGAAGGACAATATCAGCGGCATCATACGTCTGATCGTGGCGGACTTAAACAGACGGCTTGCCGATCGGGAGCTGCGAATCGAGCTGACGCCGGAAGCGGAGCGCTTTATCACCGATCAGGCTTACGATCCCGTTTACGGGGCGCGGCCGTTGAAGCGGTATATTCAGAAGTATGTGGAGACGTTGTCGGCGAAGCTGATCCTGGCGGATGCCGTGGAAGCCAAAGACACGATACAGATCAGGGTAGAGGACGGGAAGCTGACGGCGGAACGGAAGTAAGCCCTTGCCGGTTATTGTGGGGGAATTTGTACAAAAATTCTTCGAAATGTACGTTTCAGGTAAAAGAAATCCGGTTATGTATAGATATTTCTACATTTTCAGGAGAAATTATTGACTTGCAGGATCAGTCTGCTATAATGAAAGTACAAAAGGAAAGCACCCACTCCAAAGTGGATGCCTCACAAGGTTTAGCTAAGTGCCCTTACGGACACCGCCCCTCTGTTGGCAGACAGAGGGGCTTATTTTTTGTGCCTCTTTCCCTTTCGAAGAAAGACAAGCAACGTTACAATTAAGCTACCAAAGGCACATAACAAAGTTAATATGCCGATGAAAACCGAAATGATTTCAAAAGCTGTCATATAACGCCACCTCCTTCCTATGTACATCAGCAATACAAAAATGCTGATGCCTTATTAGACTAGGAGGCTACCACCCTGTCATGGGTACTTTCCATGAGATAAGCATACTACAGAATGACGATAAGTCAATAGAATGAAGAAGTCCTAAAGCATAGGAATTTAGGGCTTCTTCATATTGACTGTATACTTATGCGATTATATAGTATACAATTATGTGGTAAGGGCAGAGAAACCCCATATTTGATATCCTGTGCTGTCGTGAAAGCGGCAGAGAGAAATCAGGAAGACGCAATATAAAGAATAAACCCCGAAAGGCAGGTACAACTATGAAATATCCGGAATTTTTACAATCGGGCGGCATCATCGGCTTCGTCGCGCCCTCCTGCGGCTGTGCGGACGAACCGTATCGGAGCGCCTTTGATAACGCGCAGCGCAGATGGCGGGAGATGGGATACCGGCTGCAGCTGGGCCCGAACTGCTACGCGCAGGAAGGCATCGGCATCAGCAATACGCCGGAGAAATGCGGCGAGGAATTGACCGAATATTATTGCAGCGGCGATAATGATGTCCTGATCTCCTGCGGCGGCGGGGAGTTGATGTGCGAGACCCTTGACTATGTGGATTTTGAGGGGATCAAACAGGCGCGCCCCAAGTGGTATATGGGATTTTCTGACAACACCAACATGACATTCCTGCTAGCAACGCTGTGTGATACGGCTTCTATCTATGGTCCCTGTGCCGGTGCGTTCGGCATGGAGCCGTGGCATAAGTCGCTGGAGGACGCGATGGATCTGCTGCGGGGGCGCCGGCTTGCCTTTGACGGATATGACAGATGGGAAAAGGAATCGCTCAAAGACGGGGAACACCCGCTTCTTCCTTACAATGTGACAGAGAAATCGGTCATCCGCTACGCGCTGCCGGACGGCAGGACGAACGTGGAGAGTCTGTCAAAAGTGCAGGATGGCACCGGTGTTTATGCAAAGGAGCACCCAACAGAAAAAGACGGGACTGATACGATGAATGCCGCACCGCAGATAGAGCTGAGGGGCCGCCTGCTCGGCGGCTGCATGGACTGTCTGGTGAATTTGCTCGGGACGAAATATGATAAAGTGACAGAGTTTACGGAGCGCTATCGGGACGATGGGATCCTTTGGTTCCTGGAGTCCTGCGACTTGAATGTTATGTCAGTCCGGCGCGCCATGTGGCAGATGGAGCACGCGGGATGGTTTAAGCACTGCAGCGGCTTCCTGATCGGTAGACCGCTGTGCCACGGTCAGGAGATGATGGGGCTCGATCAGTATGGCGCGGTATATGAGACGATCCGTAAGTACAATGTCCCCGTGCTGATGGATCTCGATATCGGGCATTTGTCACCCATGATGCCTCTGGTCTGCGGCAGTATGGCGCGGGTCGCAAGCGATGGGACCCGGTACAGTGTAGAGATGATGCTGCGTTGACAATTATGAAAGGCGGATACGATTATATGATTCCACAAGACCCTGCTATGCTTCTTAGCTATATTAATCTGAAATTGCGCGATTACTATGCCACCCTGGACGCTCTGTGTGACGATATGGATATAGAACGTTCAGAGATAGAGGATAAACTGTCAACTATTGATTATCATTACGATAAGGAGAAAAACCGGTTTGTCTGAAAATGTTAAAATTACAATTGTTACTACTAACGAAAATACGGATACAGATTTCAGCGAGAAGTATCGTGATTCTGTAATTGTGACGCATGATTCATCTGCGACGATCATGTCAACTCTGCTAAAGAATAATCTGATAAGCGGCAGCTTCTGCGGCGGAAGAGGGGATTGCGGGCGGTGCCGGATTCAAATAATAGAAGGTGTTATTGAACCGACAAATCTGGAAAAAACTGTTATGACGCCTGAAGAACTGAAACAGGGGTACAGACTGGCCTGTGCTGCCAGACCGAAAGATAACTGTGTCATTAGGGTTGCCGCGGAGGATGCGAATAATATTGACATTATATCAGAAATGATAGATGTGACGGAAAGTAATGACCAAATAAGTCAACGAAATAATAAGATAATAAATCGAAAATCACATGTTACGGAATCTGAAACAGATATACACGAGGCGATGATAGCGGTAGACCTGGGTACGACTACGATCGCCATGCAGCTTCTGGCAGTGGATACGGGTGAGGTCATAGATACCTACTGTGAGATGAACCCCCAGAGAAGCTATGGGGCGGACGTCCTGTCAAGAATACGGGCTTCCTGTGAGGGCGAACGTGAAAAACTGCAAAGTCTGGCCGTGGAAGCGCTGGAGCGGGGCGTTTCGCAGTTCCGGAAATGGGCGACAACACAGGGGCAATGTCAGGAGAACCGGATCAGGATCGTGTGCATGTGCATCGCTGGAAATACCGTGATGGAGCATCTGTTTATGGGGTACGATGTATCAACACTGGGAAGAAGCCCTTTTGTGCCCGTTGAGACCGGATTACAGGAGTACAGGCATCCGGGGTGGGATTTCCCGGTCTGGCTTGTTCCTGTGATCAGCGCTTTTGTGGGAGGAGATATTGTTGCAGGGCTGTATGCCTGCGGTATGCTTCCGGCCGTGCCCGCGCGGAGCGGCAGGGCGGCGGATGTCCTGATCGATCTGGGCACCAACGGGGAGATGGTCATCTCCGACGGCACACGGATGATCGCCACGGCAACGGCGGCGGGTCCGGCCTTTGAGGGCGGCGCCGGAGCGGGCATTATTGGGAGCGATATGATCGCGTGCACGGCGGAGCTTCTTAAAAAGGGTGTTCTGGATGAGACCGGGCTTCTGGAAGAGCCGTATTTTACGGACGGCGCCGATGCGGGCCATCCTTCTGTACATTTGAATAACGGCGACATTAGAGGACTGCAGATGGCAAAGGCGGCGGTGCGCGCGGGGATAGAGATCCTGTGGGAGAAAATGGGAAATCCTGAGGCGGGGCGCGTATATCTGGCGGGTGGCTTCGGCTGCTATCTTGATGTGGAGGCAGTTTTTTCCATAGGAATGTTCCCGGCGTATTTGCGGGGACATGTACAGGCGGTCGGCAACACGTCTCTGGCAGGGGCGTACCGGATCGGAAGAGATCTGTACAGGCGGTTGACAGACGGCGGACAGATTTCCGGGAGACAGGTATTTGATGAAGGGGGATCAGACCGCGCGACGCTGGAACAGGAACTTGCGGCTGTTGAGACCGTCAATCTTGCAGACCAGGAAGGCTTTGAGAGTCTTTACATTAAAAATCTGAATTTTCCGGCAGAAAATTCAATGGTTTAAAGCGTGATTTAACATGTGGATAATATAGAACGTCCAAAACAGAGCGATAAAATAACACATGAATTTAATTAAACAGCCTGTCTGACAGGCTGTTTTTCCGTCTGTGGATGATTTGCGCATGACCCGCGATTCTTACTGTTTTTTCTGCTGCATATACATATAGGGAATCAGTGAAGCTGCCCGTATGCGGCAGACAAGGATGTGCGGGAATGGACAGACAAAAATGGTTCCGTACGGTAAGGGCGGGCGTTCTTTTTGCGGCGGCTCTGCTCGTGTGTGCGTCGGGAATTGCGGAACACAGGATAAAAGCGGTACAGACGGCCCAGATAGCGGGCGGCATGGCGGACAGTAAGAGGATCGCCCTCACTTTTGATGACGGGCCTCACCCGTATTGTACCGAACAGCTTTTGGACGGATTGAAGGAAAGAGATGTAAAAGCGACTTTTTTTGTGCTTGGAAAACATGCTGAGTTGTACCCGGAGCTGGTAAAGCGAATGAGCAGGGAAGGACATCTGGTCGGCAATCATACTTACAGCCATATACAGCTTAACCAGGGCAACAGGGAAAAGTTTAAAGAAGAATTAATAAAGACGAATGAGCTGCTTAAGCAGCTGACAGGGCAGGAAATTCAATATGTGCGCCCTCCCTATGGCACATGGGACAAAAAATTCGAGAAGGAACTTAACATGTTTCCGGTGCTGTGGACGATCGACCCTCTTGACTGGAGCAGCCGCAACGTAGCCGGGATCGTGAAAAAGGTGGAGGACAAGGCGAAAGATAATGCCATTATTCTGATGCATGATGAATATGACACTACGGTGACGGCGGCTTTGCAGATCGTTGACGAGCTGAAGGCACAGGGCTATGAATTCGTGACGGTGGATGAACTTTTATTTGATTAAAGACTGTAATAATGATACAATGATAAAGATTCGTCTTTTGTCAGGGTTTCGGATCGGTATTACAGGGCCCATAAGAAGACGCAGGGGAAGTACAGGGGAAAGTATCAGGGGTAACATGGATCTTTTTGAGTATATGCGGAATACAAATCAGGATAAAGAGTCGCCGCTTGCAGCGAGGCTTCGTCCGGCTACGCTGGATGAGGTGGTGGGTCAGCAGCATATCATAGGGAAGGATAAGCTGCTCTACCGCGCTATCAAAGCGGACAAGCTCAGTTCCATCATATTTTACGGCCCGCCCGGCACGGGCAAGACCACGCTGGCAAAGGTGATCGCCAATACGACCAGCGCGGAATTTACGCAGATCAACGCCACCGCCGCGGGCAAGAAAGATATGGAAGAGGTGGTGGCGAAGGCGAAAGACCTTCGCGGTATGTACGGAAAGAAAACGATTCTTTTTATCGATGAGATACACCGCTTTAACAAGGGACAGCAGGATTATCTGCTTCCGTTTGTGGAAGACGGCACGCTGATTCTGATAGGAGCTACCACCGAAAATCCGTATTTTGAGGTAAACGGCGCTCTGATCTCCCGGTCTGTCATATTTGAATTACAACCGTTATCAAAAGAGGACATTAAGGCGCTGATCATTCGCGCCGTGAATGATAAGGACAAAGGAATGGGCGCTTATGACGCGGTCATGGATGAGGATGCCATTGATTTCCTGGCGGAGATGTCCGGCGGTGATGCACGGCATGCGCTCAATGCTGTGGAGCTCGGTATAATGACTACGAACCGCAGTGAGGACGGCAGAATACATATCACGCTGGATGTGGCTCGGGAATGTATACAGAAGCGTGCGCTTCGGTATGACAAATCAGGGGACAATCATTATGACACTGTTTCTGCTTTTATTAAGAGTATGCGGGGCTCTGATCCGGATGCGGCTGTGTATTATCTGGGACGTATGTTGTATGCGGGTGAGAGCGTTACTTTTATTGCAAGGCGCATTATGATATGCGCAGCGGAGGATGTGGGGAATGCCGATCCCGATGCTTTAACGGTAGCGGTCAGCGCTTCGCTGGCAGTGGAGCGGGTCGGTATGCCTGAGGCGCAGATCATTCTGTCTCAGGCGGCGGTTTATGTGGCGTGCGCTCCGAAGAGCAATGCAAGCTGTACCGCGATCTCTCAGGTGATGGAGACGGTGCAGCAGACGGGCAGTCTGCCGATCCCGCCGCATCTGCAGGACGCGCATTATAAGGGGGCGGCCAAGCTGGGGCACGGAACAGGTTACAAATATGCCCACGATTATCCGGAGCATTATGTGGAACAGCAGTATCTGCCCTATGAGCTTAATGGTAAAGAATTCTATAAGCCTACGGGCAACGGCTACGAGGCAAAGATCAGGGAACACATGAAACATATCAAGCAGAAAGCAGGAACGCATGGCATCAGATAATTTAAACCAAAATCATATAGCGGAGCATAACACCGCTGGCGCAAAGGCAGCATCATCCGGGAAGAAGAAGCGCAGGAAGCGGACCATTGATAAGGAAAGAGTCGCTGCCAATAAGAGAAAAGCCAAAGCGAAGAAACAGCGGATGAAGCAGGAGCTTCGTGAAGAAAAGGCAAGGATCAGGGCGCAGAAGCATAAGGGCAAGGTGCTCGAGGAATCCGTTAAGATGGAAGAATCGGTAACGGTGAACGATCATGGAGCGCTGGAGCGTACGATCACGGTGGAGGAGGTTTACACCATTGAAGAAAAGCCCGGGACGCCGAAAGAGATCGTTGTTAAGAAAAGAAAAAAGATGCTGGCTGTATCAGCTGTGGCTATTGTAACGCTTGCGCTTCTGGGGACGGGCGGTTATACCGGAGCCCGCTGGTATTCTGCTCGCAAGACGGCAGAAAGCGATGCAATCGAGGCAATGGTCTATGCGGAGGCAGTGGATCTGTCGGAGGATATCATGATCCGCAAGAGAAAAGAGTATCTGCGCCAGAATGCCGGTCAGGGTATGTCCAGAGCGCTTCTGGACGCTGCACGGCATCTGCTGGACGGAGTACATGCCAGACCGCCGCAGATTGAACTGACGGAAGAAAACGCAGCGGATTTTGCCACGATAGAGAGCTGCCGGATCAACTCAGAGACGGGCAAGGTGGATGTCACCGTGTCGGCGGACGGGCTGGCAGTCAGCGATGACGGGTATTATTATCTGTTTGCGGAAAAAACATATGATACGGGTCTTCAGGGCGACGATTATATTGTTGAAGAGATGAAAGACGTTGATTTGACCTTTTCGGTCAATCTCAATAATAACTCGGCTGAGTCCAGGCTTTTCTCAAAATTTGTTGTAGCTGTAAAAAAAGACGGCAAATTTATGGCGGTCAGCAAGCCGAAATATATTACGAATCCGGAGGCCGTTGCCAAGTATAATCCTTCCTACGGCGGTTACAGTTCCAAGAAGGGACTTCTGGTGGACCCGGAGAAGCTGCGCGGTTCGGAGCTGGATGATCTGGGCGTTAAATATGCGGCATACAATATTCCGCTGAGCCGCATCCTCGGGAATACAAGCAACGCCTATTATCCAACGGTATATTATACCTATAACGGCAGAAGCTATGCCTTTAATGGGCAGATCATAGCAGAATACGACTATGTTTTTTCCACCCTCACAAACAAAGGAATTAACATAACGGCAATTATTTTAAATGATATCCATCCCGGCTATATGCAGCTGATCCATCCCAAGGCTCGTACCGGCGGAGGAAAGGCGCCGTACTATGCCTTTAATGCCACGGATGAGGAGGGAACAGAGTATTTGGCCGCCATAGGGTCCTTTCTGGCGAACCGTTATTCGGGCAGCGGGCATGGCAAAGTCATGAACTGGGTCATCGGGAATGAGATTAATGCCAGAAAAGAGTGGAATTACATAGAATATATGGATATATCCAATTATGTAGAGGAATATGCTAAGGCATTCCGGATATTCTACAACTCGATCCTCAGTGTAAACGGCAATGCCAGAGTATATATCTCTTTGGACCAGCAGTGGGGCAAAAGCCTGTACTCTGATGGCGGATATGCTTCCAAAGATATTCTGGACGAATTCAACCGCAACATTAAATCCGGCGGCAATATTGACTGGGGCGTTGCCTATCATCCCTACAATTATCCTCTTACAAGCGCCAAAGCATGGAGCGTAAGCGGCAGGGCAGCTTCCTATGTGCTGGATTCCGAGACTTCGCCGGTCATAACGATCAAGAATATCCATGTATTGACCAATTATTTGCAAAAAGAGGAGCTTCGGACCGAGTCGGGTGCAGTCAGGCATGTGACGCTGAGCGAAATGGGATATACTTCTTCCGCGGGGCAGGATCTGCAGGCGGCATCGTTTGTGTACGCCTATAAGATCATTGAAGCCAACCAGTATATCGACAATATGCTGTTTTCACGGGAAACAGATGCGGCATCGGAGATCGCGCAGGGACTGGCGCTTGGCATCAACACGCAGGGAGGCGGGCGCAAGTCTATCTACAATGCGTTTAAATATGTGGATACAGATCAGTCCGCCGCGTATACGGATTTCGCTCTGCGGGTGATCGGTATCGGCAGCTGGGGTGAAGTGATTACAAAACACTAGCGGCGGATACGGCCGCTGCGACGGCGGCTGATGATAAAGAACGGCTAGAACAGCTGACTTGTCAGATATTGATAGATGTCCTGGTTTTTCTTCTGCCAGTTGACACAGATGGACGAAGCGGTATCTTCGTCGGGGACGGACAATGTTATTTCAACCATTGTGACGTCCTTTTCTTTTGCCACAAGGCGGGCTTCATATTCTCCTGAAACCGATTTGTAATAATCGGCAAGAACAGACGCCTCGCTGCGCATCTTCAGTTCGTTGGAAATAAAGAAAGAATCTATTTCTGCTTTGATGGAATCGCTGATGCGGTTCTCAAAATAGGAAAGTGTCGTCCGGCCTTCATCCGTGATCGTCAGGTGCGTGCGGTTGCGGTTAGATCTGGCCTTTATCATGTCCGCGTCGATCAATTCGGCAAATACCTGCTGAAGCGTGAGAAAGTTTGTGTATTCCTTTTCCAGTATAAAATCGCCCACCTGTGCTTTGGTCAGCGGAAAAGTGACCCGGTTGAGCATATAGAGCACGATCAATTTGTAGAGAGTCAGAGGATCCTGTGTCATGGTTACGACCTTTCCGTATATAGGCGGCCCTGATAGGCGGCGCGCAGCTTCATGCTGCGGTGCAGGGTATTGAGAACGTTCCGCTTGTCCAGACTCCAGCAAGGGGCCAGGAGCAGGCTGCGGGGACCGTCGCCGGTCAGCCTGTGCACAACGATGTTTGGGTTTAAATGCTCCAGACAATCTATGACGAGGTCCCTGTAAGCTTCCTGGGAGAGAGGGCTGTAATCGCCGCGTTCATACAGAGCTGCAAGACCGGTGCCGCGCAGTACGTGAAGGAGCTGAAGCTTCACGCCCCATGTACCGCATCCGTTTATATGATCTATGGTTGATAACATATGTTCTTTATTCTCTCCGGGCAAGCCGAGAATAATGTGGGTAACCACCGGAATGTTGTGCCGGTTCAATAAAGCAACACATTTGTCATAAACGGGCAATGGGTATCCGCGTCTGATAAAATCGGCAGTTTTTTCATGTATTGTCTGTAGACCAAGTTCGATCCAGACAAACTTGTCGGAAAATTTTCCCATAATATTGACTAGCATAGTCACCACATCGTCCGATATACAATCCGGCCGTGTCGCTATGGAGATGCCGGCTACAGCGGGTTCACACAGCGCTTCCTCGTAAAGAGTCCTCAGATGGGGGACTGCTCCGTAGGTATTGGTGTATGCCTGAAAATAAGCGATAAAACGCTGGCCGACCCGCTTGTGCCCGAACAGGGCTATGCCGGCGTTCAGTTGTTCGCTGACCGTGGCATGGGAGGATGCCTTAACGGCGTATTCCCCGCTGCCTCCCGCACTGCAGAAGATGCAGCCGCTGTCTCCCAGCGTGCCGTCACGGTTAGGACAGGTAAAACCTGCATCAATAGCGATCTTATACAATTTCTCCCCATAAGTATTCTTCAGATAAGCGTCCAGAGAATAATAGGGTCTGCCGTGCCAGTCGTTTCTGTTCGTCATTTTGCGTCAGCGTATGTCCGCTATATGTGTGATAAACTATCTTGTGATATGTGCCTTGACAGCTTCCGCCACGGCGTCCGCAACTCTGGGATCGAACGCTTCGGGCATAATGTTGTCTTCGTTTAACGCGCTGTCCGGTACAAGTCCGGCGATGGCAAGCGCGGCGGCAAGCTTCATGTCTTCCGTGATCTGGGGCGCACGTCCTTCGAGGGCGCCCTTAAAGATGCCGGGGAAGGCGACTACGTTATTGATCTGGTTCGGGAAATCGGAGCGGCCCGTACCCACGATCCTTGCTCCCGCAGCTTTTGCCTCGTCCGGCATGATCTCCGGTACGGGGTTGGCCATTGCAAAGATGATGGCGTCCTTATTCATGGAGGAAACCATATCGCGTGTTACTGTATTGGGAGCGGAGACACCAATGAAGATATCTGCACCCTTTAACGCATCTGCAAGGGTTCCGGTTATCTGCCGGGGATTGGTGCAGTCGGTCATCTTCTGCAGCATCCAGTTTAAGTCTGCCCGCTGTTTATTTACAGCGCCGCCTCTGTTGCACATAATAATATCGGTGAAACCGTAATTTAAGAGCAGCTTTGTGATCGCCACGCCTGCGGCGCCTGCGCCGTTTACAACGACTTTGCATTCCTCTTTTTTCTTACCGGTTATTTTTAAAGCGTTGATGGTGGCAGCCAGAACAACGATAGCCGTGCCGTGCTGGTCGTCATGAAAAACAGGAATGTCCAGTGTGGCTTTGAGCCGCTCTTCTATCTCAAAGCAGCGGGGTGCGCTGATATCTTCCAGGTTGATTCCACCGAAACCGGGCGCCAGATAAGTCACGGCTTTGATGATCTCTTCCGTGTCCTGTGTGTCCAGACAGATCGGTACGGCGTTTACATTACCGAATTCCTTGAACAGTACGGCTTTGCCCTCCATGACGGGCATTGCCGCATAGGGACCGATATTGCCGAGACCGAGAACTGCGCTTCCGTCAGATACCACGGCTATTGTGTTGGACTTCCATGTATAGGTGTAAGCCGCTTCCTTATTCTGCGCGATCACCTTACAGGGCTCCGCCACGCCGGGGGTATAGGCAAGAGACAGATCTTCCCGCGTCTTGACGGGCGTCTTGGATACAGTATCCAGCTTGCCGCGCCATTTTTCATGTAGTTCCAGTGCTTTTTCGTTTGTTGTCATGGGACACCTCATTTCTTAAATCTTGATTTAATAAATAACTGTTTTTAAGAATTAGACCGTATATTATTTGCAGCGGACATGCTTCTGCACACTGCCATTTCCTATCATATAATATTTGTAATTTATCTGCAACTAAATAATAATAATAAAAAAGCAGAAGAAAAGCCTTTTCTTTTCATTCATTAAGGTGTATAATACCTGTTGACAACAGCGTATCATGTCAGATTACACATCAGGCAATAAATCCCTAGACGAAAGAACGTATACGTAAGAGTGTATATAGATGATTTGTTGAAATACAGGAGGGTTGTATGAGAGAAAAATATGAATCGCTGGCACTTGCCGATCTGAAAGCGATCGCGAAGAGCAGAGGTATCAAGGGTACTTCGACGATGAACAAGTCCAAGATCGTTGAGGCGATGCTGGAACAGGATGAGAAAGACAAGGCGGCAGGAAAAGAGATCGCGGTTAAATCTATAGTTCCGCCGCGCAAAGAAGCTTCTGAGGAAGAGAAGTTTCCGGCCGAACTGGACAGCGGTTATACGGCCAGCGGCATACTTGAAGTTATGAGTGACGGATTCGGGTTTATCCGGTGCGAGAACTATCTGCCCGGAGAGAACGATGTTTATGTTGCGCCAAGCCAGATTCGCCGCTTTGGTTTAAAAACAGGTGATATTTTAGAGGGTAATACGCGCGTAAGAACGCAGAATGAGAAGTTCAGCGCATTGTTATATGTAAAATCCATTAACGGCTATGTACCTGAAATTGCTATGCGCAGACCGAATTTTGAAGATTTGACGCCTATTTTTCCCGATGAAAGGCTGAAGCTGGAGACGCCGGGTGCATCCGTTGCCATGCGCATCATGGACCTGATGAGTCCTGTGGGCAAAGGGCAGAGAGGTATGATCGTGTCTCCGCCGAAGGCAGGTAAAACTACATTATTAAAAGAGGTGGCCAAGTCGATCACCAGGACCGCGCCGGACGCGCATCTGATCATTCTTCTGATTGACGAGCGCCCCGAGGAAGTAACGGATATTAAGGAAGCGATCGAAGGACCCAACGTAGAGGTTATCTATTCTACGTTCGATGAGCTGCCGGAGCATCATAAAAGAGTGTCCGAGATGGTGATCGAGCGCGCCAAGCGTCTTGTGGAGCACGGAAGAGACGTGGTCATACTGCTCGACAGCATTACGCGTCTGACCAGAGCGTACAATCTGGTCGTGCCGCCCAGCGGACGTACCTTGTCCGGCGGTCTTGATCCGGCGGCGCTGCATATGCCCAAGAGATTTTTCGGCGCGGCGCGTAATATGCGCGAGGGCGGCAGCCTGACGATCCTGGCCACGGCGCTTGTGGAGACGGGCAGTAAGATGGACGATGTGGTGTATGAGGAATTCAAGGGAACCGGCAATATGGAAATGGTGCTTGACCGGAAATTATCCGAGAAGAGAGTGTTCCCGGCGATCGACATTCCGAAATCCAGTACCCGGAGAGAGGATCTTCTGCTTTCCCCGGATGAGCTGGAGGCGATCAATATCATCCGCAAGGCGTTAAACGGCATGAAAGCGGACGAGGCTGTCGAGAAGGTGTTAGATATGTTCGCCAGAACGAAGACCAATTTCGAGTTCGTCAATATGGTTAAGAAGATGAAGTTCCTGTAAACAGGATCATAAGTTTCGGCTATTTTCTTAAATAAAACACTTGCATACGTCAAACGCCTGTGCTACAATGTAAAAGCTGTCGGTTTTAGACGGCATGGGATGAGAAAAGGCGGCGGTGGCGTCTATTTACTTTTGAGTTAAGAAGAGGTGAAAGAGATGAAAGAAGGAATACATCCTGAGTATTATCAGGCAACCGTAACTTGTAACTGCGGCAACACATTTGTCACAGGCTCCACAAAACCGGAAATTCACGTAGAAGTTTGTTCCAAATGCCATTCGTTCTACACAGGGCAGCAGAAAGCAACGCAGGCCCGCGGACGTATTGATAAATTTAATAAGAAATACGGTGTGGAAAGCAAATAGGTTTGTACAAAAAGGTTGAGGTGAACATCTCAACCTTTTTTCTAAATTCGGGCGAATACGGGAAAAGTTCTCTTCACGATATGAAAGAAGCGAGGAATACGCAATGAAAAAGAAAAAAATTATGAAATATTCCGGAATCGGCGGGCAGGCCGTCTTGGAGGGCGTAATGATGAAAAACAAGGATCAGTACGCCGTAGCGGTCAGAAAGCCAAACGGTGAGATCGAAGTCGAGGTCGAGCATTATGCCGGGATCATGCATGGCAGCAAGCTTCTGGATATTCCCTTTGTGCGCGGCATTTTTCAGTTTGCGGATTCTCTGGTCCTGGGCATGAGAAGCCTGAATTATTCTTCGTCCTTCTACGAGGATGAAGGGGAGGAAACGGCGACTGATAAGGCGTTCCAAAAGATGTTTAAGGACAAGGCGGATAAGGTGTTCAGCGCCATTGTGATGATCATTTCGGTCGTGCTGGCGATCGGCATCTTTATGGTTCTTCCGTATTATATTACATCCCTGTTTGAAGACTACGTCAGAAGCGATTCGTTTATGGCCATTATAGAGGGGCTGGTCAGGATCGCCATATTTGTGCTGTATGTGCTCAGCATTTCTCTGATGAAGGATATACGGCGCCTGTACCGCTATCACGGCGCGGAGCATAAATGTATCAGCTGTATCGAAAAAGGCCGCCCGCTGACAGTCGGTAATGTGATGAAAAGCTCCAGACAGCATAAGAGGTGCGGAACGAGTTTTATACTGTTTGTCATGCTGGTAAGTATCGTGCTTTTCTTCTTTATCAGGGTGGATAATCCGGTGTACCGCGTGCTGTTGCGTATCGCCCTGATCCCGGTCATTGCGGGTATTTCCTATGAGATCATCCGTCTGGCGGGAAGAAGCAACAATATCCTTGTCAGGATCATATCGGCGCCGGGTCTGCTTTTGCAGAAGCTGACGACCAGAGAGCCCGATGAGGCTATGGTCGAGGTTGCGATCGCGGCGGTCGAGGCTGTTTTTGACTGGAAGGCATATCTGTATGAAGCATTTGGCTATGAGGTGGATGATTCGTGGCTGGAGGACTGACTTATCAGGAAGCTTATCAGTGGGGATACGGTGAACTGACCCGAGCGGGGATCGCTGAGGCCAGGCTGGATGCGAGGCTGCTGCTTGAATGGTGCTGCGGTATGGATCACAACACTTTTTTTGCACATGGGGAACGGCTTGTGACCGAAGAGGAAAACCGGCGTTATGCACAGTGTATCGCCGGACGTGCGGCTCACATACCTCTGCAGTATATTACCGGGGAGCAGGAATTTATGGGATTGACTTATGAAGTCAACAAAAATGTTCTGATCCCCAGGCAGGATACCGAGGTACTGGTGGAAGAGGTCATGCGGTATCTCCATGACGGTATGCGGATACTGGATGTGTGCACCGGATCGGGATGTATACTGATCAGCCTGCTTTATTATTCCAATGACTGTACGGGCGTAGGGACGGATATTTCCGGAGACGCGCTGCAGATCGCGGGGAAGAATGCGGACCGTATACTGAGTTCCCGCACGCAGAGGAAGCCGGAAGCCGTGTTTGTGCAGGGAGATCTGTTTGAAGGGCTGGATGCGGATGATAAATTCGATGTGATCGTGTCGAATCCCCCTTATATAAGAACAGATGTTATCGATTCTCTTATGCCGGAAGTGAGGGACCATGAACCGCGTATCGCGCTGGATGGCAGGGAGGACGGACTGTTTTATTACCGCCGTATCATAACGGAGGCCGGAAGATTTCTGTCGGGCGGCGGTATGCTTTTTCTTGAGATCGGATATGATCAGGGCGAGTCTGTACGGGAACTGATGCAGGCGGCCGGGTACGGAGAAATAGAAGTGGTGAAAGATTTTGCAGGGCTTGACAGAGTCGTGCTTGGAGGTAAACATGTTTGATAAGTTAGAAGATCTGCTGAGAAAATACGAAGAGGTCATGAATGAACTGAGCGAACCGTCCGTTGCGGATAATCAGGAGAGATTTCGTATGCTGATGAAGGAGCAGAGCGACCTTACACCTATCGTGAACGCATATAAAGAATACAGGAAGTGTAATCAGGATATCGAGGATTCCCTCACTATGCTGGAGAGTGAAACGGATACCGATATGCGCGATATGCTCAAAGATGAGCTGGCACAGGCTAAGAAGCGTGTGGAGGAGCTGGAGCGGGAGATGAAGATATTATTGCTTCCGAAGGACCCCAATGACGATAAGAATGTGATCGTGGAGATCCGCGCGGGTGCGGGCGGCGATGAAGCGGCTCTTTTTGCGGCGGAGATCTACCGTATGTATGTGCATTACGCCGAGAGTAGAAGATGGAAGACGGAACTGGTGGAAGCGGAAGAGATCGGGATCGGCGGTATGAAGAGCGTCACTTTTATTGTGACGGGACAGAGCGCGTATTCTGTGCTCAAATATGAGAGCGGTGTGCACCGCGTGCAGCGTGTGCCGGAGACAGAGAGCGGCGGGCGTATACACACATCGACGATCAGCGTTGCCGTTATGCCTGAGGTGGACGAGGATATCGACATAGTGATCGATGAGAAAGATATCCGGATCGATGTTATGCGCGCTTCCGGTAACGGCGGCCAGTGTGTCAATACGACGGACTCCGCTGTCCGGCTGACGCACTATCCGACCGGGATCGTCGTGTACAGCCAGACAGAGAAATCGCAGATCCAGAATAAAGCCAAGGCGTTTGCGCTGCTGAAATCCAAACTGTATGATATAGAGCAGCAGCAGAGGCATGATGCGGAGGCGGAGCTGCGCAGGAGCCAGATCGGCACCGGGGACCGTTCCGAGAAGATCAGGACCTATAATTTTCCGCAGGGGCGCGTCACGGACCACCGTATCAATCTGACTTTATATAAGCTGGATAAGGTGATGAACGGGGATATCCAGGAGATCATCGATGCCTGTATCGCTGCCGACCAGGCCGCGAAGCTGCTTAAGATGGGCGAATCCATTGCATAACTGTATATACGGGGCATAAAGCGCGCGGCGGAAATTGGTTCATAAATAAATTACTGTATCGATACGGGGTGTGATGTACATGAGAAAAAAAGAGCTGGCGCTCGAGGTGATCGAACGCCTGAAAAAAGAATATCCGGATGCGTCCTGTTCGCTGGAGTACGACCAGGCGTGGAAACTGCTTGTCAGTGTACGTCTGGCGGCACAGTGCACCGATGCGAGAGTCAATGTGGTAGTGGAAAAGCTGTATGGGAAATATCCGGATGTCGCTTCGCTGGCTGCGGCGTCTGTGGAGGACATCGAGAAGATCGTTCACCCCTGCGGGCTGGGCAACAGTAAGGCGAGGGATATCAGCGCATGTATGAAAATGCTTCAGGAAGTGTATGGCGGTAAAGTGCCGGATGATTTCGATGAATTGCTGAAGCTTCCGGGCGTGGGCAGGAAGAGTGCGAATCTGATCATGGGCGATGTGTTCGGCAAACCGGCTATTGTGACGGATACACATTGCATTCGCCTGTGCAATCGCATTGGTCTGGTGGATGATATTAAGGAACCTAAAAAGGTTGAGATGGCATTATGGAAGATCATTCCGCCCGAAGAAGGAAGCGATTTCTGCCACAGGCTGGTATGGCATGGCAGGGAGGTCTGCATGGCAAGAACAAATCCTTATTGCGACAAGTGCTGCCTGCAGGATATCTGCAAACAGCACGGTGTAAAATCGGCCAGTAAGAAACAGTGAGTACGCAATACAGGTGCGGAAGCCGGGGTTTATTATGGCGCCGGAACGCTGAAAGCGCCGTTGCTTTCAGACGCCGGGGACAGAATCTTGTGCGTTCTGTAATAGGTGGGCGTACAACCCAGGAATTTTTTAAATATCTTATTAAAATAACTAGCGCTATTAAATCCGACCGACAGGGCAAGATCAGCGATCGACATAGGTTTATCGCGGTGCTCTGTCATTTTTTTGGTTGCTTCAAAGATCCGGTATTTCATCAGATATTCAAAAGGCGTCATCTGCAGCGTGCGTGAAAAACAGCGGCAGCATTCGCTTTTGCTGATATGCACGCTGTCTGCGATCTCGTCTAAGGAAAGCGGCTCGGCATGATGGGTCCTGATATATAACATAGCCTGCTTGACCCGCTGCTCGTCTAAAGAAGCCTGGGGTGGAGGAGCGGTTCCGATCTTGGGGAGTCTCTCGATCAGCTCGGACCAGAAACGGCACAGATGCCCCTTGGTCGAGATCTCATATCCGAACGGTTTCGTCAGATTGACGGTTATGGCGTCGTTTACCGCGTCAAGCATCCGCTCGTGCCATGCGTTTGTCTCATCCAGAACGAACATCTTAAACAGATGAAAATTCTGGACCGGAAGCAGAAACTGCGTCTGCAGGTAGTTCTGCTTATGACCGAACAAAAAGTCCGGGTGAAACACAAATGAATAGAATGTACAGTTTTCGCCGTTCATGGAACTGATAGAATGAAGAACATTCTGGTTGATGATAATACCCTGCCCCGGTTTGAGCGTATGTGAGGTATCATCGGTAGATACTTCCGCAAGACCGTCGTTAAGTATAAGGATCTCCATCTCTTCGTGCCAGTGCCATCGGATCCTGTTCATGTAAGATTTGTTCAGGTCCAGATAAAAAACGTCCACAGGATAATCCAGAGAGCCGAACGGGGTCTGCTCATGCAGACTGTCGTAGCTCCCCTCCATATTGCCGGGCGCCGCCTTGCTGTCTGGTGTCTTTAGTGTATGCATATATCCCCTCTGCTGTCGCAATCTGTAAAGCTGTTTCCCTTTGTATAATAAAACGAATACCCCTTCACTGTACCCACACTGATGCCTCGTGGGTACACTTATAATCATTTTATCATAAAGCAAAAAAAGAGTCAAACCAGCATACTCCGGCGAACTGGAAAATGTAAGCGCTTTTAATAATGTTTTGGGTGGATCTGACATAAGGATATAAAAAAGGCCGGGGCAAAACATATGGATTCCCAGAAAAATGAAAATCTTCTCAATCTGGCGCTTGATACGCCCGAGGCGGAACGGGAGCGGTCGTTGGAGCTGAATGTCGGCTACGATGTGACGGGCAGAACATGGGAAGTGATCGTGAAATATCACGGTTCTCTTCAGGAACTGACACAGCGGGGGATCGTTGTGGAGGAATTGATCGCGGGTTATGCGATCCTGACCGTGCCGGAATCGCAAATGAATGTCCTGACTTCCACGGAGCAGATCGAATATGTGGAGAAACCCAAACGGCTGTTTTTTGAGGACTTGCAGGGCAATACCGCATCCTGTTATGCACCGGGCAGCAGATTGTTCGGCGAACTGACCGGGAGAGGGGTCCTGGTGGCTGTGATCGATTCGGGCATCAGCTATTGGAATCAGGATTTTCGCAATCCGGACGGTACGACTAGAATACTGTATCTGTGGGACCAGGTGCTTAACAGGGAATTTAACAGAGAACAGATCAATGAGGCGCTGGCTGTCGGTGACAGACAGCAGGCGCAGCGGCTTGTACCGAGTATCGACGCTACGGGACACGGAACGGCGGTGGCGGGGATCGCTGCGGGCGGAGGCGGTGCGGGCGGGATCGCTTATGCGGGCGTTGCCAGGGAGAGCGACCTGCTGATCGTGCGTCTGGGGACGCCCCGGGCGGACTCTTTTCCAAGGACAACAGAGCTTATGCGCGCACTGACTTATACAGTCAATAAGGCGATAGAATTGCAAATGCCCGTAGCCATAAATTTAAGCTTTGGGAATACTTACGGCGCGCATAACGGAACTTCCCTTCTGGAGCGGTTCATGGACAACGTATCGGAGATAGGCCGCAATGTGATCTGCGCAGGGAGCGGTAATGAAGGCGCCTCCGGAGGGCACGTGGGAGGAAGGGTCGCTGGGGAGACGGCGCGGGTGGAGTTAGTTGTCGGCGAGTATGAAACAGGGTTAAATATTCAGCTCTGGAAAGAGTACACGGACCGGTACAGAGTGATATTAGCGTCCCCTGCGGGCGACTATCTGAGCGTGGATACTGACCGGCCGGGTAAACAGATCTATCAGACAGGGAAGACAAGGATCCTGGTGTATAACGGGGAACCGGCGCCTTATCTCACAAGCCAGGAGATTTATTTTGATCTTCTGCCGGCGCAGACGGAGCCGGGCAGCGGAAGATATATTGACGGCGGCGTGTGGACCTTCTTGATCGAACCGGTCGTAACGGTAACGGGAAACTATACGTTTTATCTGCCGTCAGCCGCTGTTAGAAACATAAACACCCGCTTTGTCAGGGCAACGCCCGATGTGACGCTGACAATTCCGTCCACTGCTTCCAAGATCATTACTGTGGGAGCCTACGACCCGGTATACGAGTCTTATGCGGATTTTTCGGGGCGGGGCTATCTGTATCAGGACAGAGTGAACAGCCGCACATCGGATTCCTTCGTAAAACCCGATCTTACCGCTCCCGGTGTGGGCGTGATAGCACCGGACAGAAACGGAGGTTACTCGCCCGTTACGGGCACATCCTTTGCCACACCGTTTGTTACCGGAGCGGCGGCGCTTCTGATGCAGTGGGGGATCGTTGACGGCAACGACCCGTATCTTTACGGGGAGAAGGTGAAAGCGTATCTGAGAAAAGGAGCCGGACCCATTCGCGGGGAGACGGATCTGCCCAATGAAAGGGTGGGTTACGGAGCGTTGTGCATTGAAGGAAGCCTGCCGCGATGATAACAAGATAATAAGCCGGTCTTTACGGCCGGCTTATATGATCTGCGCAAAAGGCAAAATACCCTTTCCCTTCCGTGCTGAACAGAAGATTGTACGGAGGGTATTTTTTATCAAAAGTTCTTACGAGCTGCTCGAAAGTCATGAGATCGTTCCGCTCAAGCAGATATTTTCTGCCCGTCATAAAATGTGCCCTGACGGAATCGACAAACTGTTCGGAGAGTATTTTCATGGCGGAAACCGCGGTCTGGTCAATGCGCGGCATCTCCTGATTTAAGATGGAACTGAGCGTGCGCAGGACAAGCGGTTCCTCATATACGAAATAAAACTGCCAGCGGTCTTTATCCATAGACAGATAAGTCAGCCGGTAACACAGCGCTTTGCCCGAGAAAACGTCCTCCCCGCCGTAGTGCTGGCTTACAAGCTGCGATTTTGCCTGGCACATTGTTTCAAGCGAGCGTATGATGGACCTTACCAGAGAATCCATTTCGCTGCTGTCCGCCTGTTCCACCCATTTGCTGTGACCCTTGCCGGTGATCGCGTAATCCTCCGTCATGATATGCCCGCTTAGCCATCCCACGCAGATACCTATGAAATGGCGCACGGATTCTGTGGAGTAAGCCTGATCCTCCAGCTCGGCTTCCAGAGCGGGAAGCGTCTCATCGCGCATATTGTCGTGAAGATTCTTGTGCATGGCATATCCGGAATAACCGATAGACTGCATATATGCCTCTTCGTCTGCAAAATGCTTCAGCGCATAATTTTTAAAATATTTGATGCCTTCTCTGCAGGCGTGCTGCTGCTTGGCCGTATCTTCGTTTAAGTCGAGCAGCTTTCCTACGATCGAAAAGAGCCGCTGGTGTGCCCTGTCGATGGAGTCAACACCGATACAGAAGCGGTCGTTCCATTTGATCTCGTTTGGCATGATCTTCTCCCTTCGAATATACTGTATATGTGCCTGTAAGCCGGCGCTTGCAGTGCTGTGTCTATTTTATCATAATCTTACCGCGAAAAACAGATGATTTACCGGAAGATACAATTTTTTGTTTTTTGGCGTTTTTTTACAAGAAAATACTTGCTATTTAAGTAAAAACAACGTAATCTAAAGAAAGGGATCTCTATACAGACAGTGTTAAGGGAGATAAAAAATGAAAGATAAATTGGCGCAAATCGGGGTAGAATATGACGAGACGCTTAAGCGTTTTATGGGAAAAGAAGATTTCTATCTGCGGATGTTAAAGAAGTTTCTGGACGACAAAAATTACGGGGAATTAAAGCAGGCGGTTGCCGATAAGAACTGGCCGGAGGCGTTTAAGCATGCCCATACGGTAAAGGGTCTGTGCGGTAATCTGAGTCTGGGCGATATGCTGAAGTATGTTGTCCCGCTGACAGAGGAACTACGCTCAGAGCCTTATAATGAAGAGACGATTCTGGCTTATATGGAAGATGCCAATAAAGCGTATGACCAGACCGTGGAAGTGATCCGGTCTTTGTAGGCAGATCCGGCGGTAACAGGGATTGCCCGGAACAAATCACAGGAATGAATCTGCATGAATGCGGGAAACATAAGAAGGGTCGGCTGACAGGCCGGCTCTTCTTGTATGAAACAGGTAATCGCGCAGCCCGCGGCGGAAAACGCTGTTGGATACGGCGGCTGTTACAGATCGGAGCATCGGATGGGAAAGAAAATGATAAGCATCATATGTGTCATTGCGGGAATATTTTGTTTGGGTTACTGCATCCTGGTGTCGGCAGCCAATTCGGGGAGCAGATTTTATCTGATATGGGCTTTGGGCGGTATATTGTTACTGGGCATGGCTTTTCTGTGGTATTTTGAGATATGGGGAACGATACCGCTTGTTATGCGCAGGATCTTCCGGTTGGTCGTTTCTGTGGGCGCCGTGCTGTTTATTATAGCGGAGTGCTGTGTGCTGAGCGGATTTAATGAGCACGGCAGGCCGGGCCTTGACTATATCATCGTACTGGGCGCGCAGATCAAACCGGAGGGGCCCAGCATAGTGCTTAAGTACCGTTTGGACGCCGCCTGTGATTATCTGGAGAAAAATAAAGACACTATATGCGTTCTGTCGGGCGGACAGGGAAGAAATGAGCCGTGTAGCGAGGCTGAAGGAATGTACAGGTATCTTGTGGATCAAGGGATAGCGCCTGGACGCCTTGTGAAAGAAGAGCGCTCCACGGACACCGCACAAAACATTGCGTTCAGCATGAAACTGATCGGGCAAAACGATGCGAGCGTGGGTATCGTAACGAATAATTTTCATGTGTTCAGGGGCGTGAGACTGGCGAAAGCGGCGGGCATAGAGGATGTCTGCGGTATCTCTGCGCGCTCGAATCCGCTTTTCCTTCTTAATAATATGGTGAGAGAGTTCTTCGGGGTGGGGAAGGACTTGCTCTGTGGCAATTTGTTTTGAATCCCACTATTGGATTTGAATCCCCGGTGTGGTATCATAAAGATATGATGAAGAACGTTATGACGAATGTACATATAAAAGGATCACAACTGATACTGGCGCTTGCAGCCGCGGTACTGTGCCTGGCCGGATGCGGCGCGGACGGGCAGCCCGGCTATATACAGCAGGGCATGGACGCCGTACAGTCGCTGGAATATGAAGAAGCGCTTGCTCTTTTCCGGAATGCGCAGGATGAAGGGGAGGATGCACAGCTTATCTATCGCGGGATGGGTTTGGCTTATATGGGCCTTACCGAGTATGACGAGGCTGTGGAATGTCTGCAGAATGCCTTGCACAGCGGCGGCAGTAAAGTGGAAGACGTGGATTTTGACATCAATTATTATCTGGCCACGGCATATTATAAGAACGGACAGGCTAAGGAGGCCATCGATGCTTACAGCGCTATCCTGGCGCTTCGGCCGAGGGAAAAGAATGCATATTATCTGCGGGGCTGCGTGAAGCTGTCGCAGGGCAGCTTTGAGGAAGCGCAGGCGGATTTCGGAGAGGCGGTCGCGCTGGACGATAAAGATTATGATCAGATGATCAGGATCTATATGGCGCTGGAGGAGTACGGATATAAGGATGCGGGTTTAGTCTATCTGCAGAACGCCCTGACGGAAAACGAGAAGTCTATCTCCGATTATGACATGGGGCGCATCTGTTATTACATGGGCGATTATGAGAACGCGCGCAATTATCTGACGAAGCTTAAGACGACCACCGATTACGGCGCGGCCCTGTATCTCGGAAGGACCTATGAGGCGCTGGGTGATTATAATTACGCTTCCGATATATATGCAGGTTACACGGAGAACGACCAGAGCAAGGCTGAGCTCTACAATCAGCTGGGTCTGTGTAAAATGAAAATGGGCGAGTATGAGGCGGCGCTTTCGGCTTTTCAAACGGCGATGAACATTGAAGATAACGGTATGATGCAGACGCTTAAGTTTAACGAGATCGTTACTTATGAATATATGCATGATTACAAGACGGCGGCAACGCTGATGAACAGTTATCTTAAGTCATATCCCGATGACGCGGAGGCTAAGCGGGAGTACGAGTTCCTGCAGACGAGATAAGATTGACAAGGTAAATGGCCGATGTTACTATTTTAAAAACGGCTGCATATGCGGGATGGCCCGTTGCATAGTTGGAAAAATACATTATTTAAGGAAGGCATGGTAGCGGAATGGGAAATACTTTCGTGCGTGTAAAAGGAATCATTAAGAAAAATGACAAGTATCTGCTGGTCAAGAGATGGGTGGATGACCGTATACCGGACCCCTTTGTGTGGGAATTTATCGATGCGGAGGTACAGCACGGCGAGTCGCCGGACGACGCCGTACACAGAGCCATCAGAGAACAACTGTCTGTAGAGGGAAATATTGATAAGATCGAGTATGTCTGGTCGAGTATGCTGGGGGACACGCACTGCGTAGGGATCGCCTACTTATGTTCCATCACGGAGGAAAACGAGGCAAACATCGTGCTGTCCGAGGAGTATGGGGAGTATGCGTGGGTATCCAGAGAAGAATTCCCGTATTATATTGAGAATCAGTATGTGCTGCAGGATCTGGAAGGAAAAGAATTATGATAAATAAGCTTGTCGGGAAGATAAAAAAGACGCAGGCGCCTATTGTGGTAGGGCTGGACCCTGCCATGAAGTTTGTTCCAAAGCATATTCAGCAGAAAGCCTTTGAAGAGTTCGGCGAGACGGCTAAAGGCGCTGCCGAGGCAATATGGCAGTTCAATAAAGCAATCGTAGATGCGGTCTGTGATCTGATCCCTGCGGTAAAGCCGCAAATCGCGATGTATGAGCAGTTCGGCGTTGAGGGACTGATCGCTTTTCAGAAGACCGTGGAATACTGCAAACAGAAAGATCTGGTTGTGATCGGCGATGTGAAGCGCGGCGATATCGGTTCCACGTCCGAGGCATATGCGGCGGGGCATCTGGGGCACGTCATGGTCGGCAGTACGGTGTGCAGAGGGTTTGATGAAGATTTTGCAACGGTGAATCCGTATCTGGGCTCCGATGGCGTCAAACCGTTTATCAAGGTATGCCAGGAGGAAAAAAAGGGGATCTTCGTGCTTGTCAAAACCTCCAATCCAAGCAGCGGTGAGCTTCAGGACCGCCTTGTGAAAGAGGATAAGGAAGACGGTAAAGCGCGCCCTGTCTATGAGATCGTCGGCGAACAGGTAGCCAGATGGGGCGAGGAATGTATGGGTGATTCCTACAGCTATGTGGGCGCGGTGGTGGGCGCCACCTATCCGGAGCAGGGAAGGATCCTGCGCGATATCATGCCTAAGACATATATCCTTGTGCCGGGCTACGGTGCACAGGGCGGTAAGGGAGCCGACCTGGTCCACTTCTTCAATGAGGACGGACTGGGCGCTATCGTTAATTCATCCAGAGGTATTATAGCGGCATACCAGCAGGAACAGTACGCGAAGTACGGCGCGGAGAATTTTGCGGACGCTTCAAGAGCGGCGGTGCTTGCCATGAAGGAAGACATTGCGCAGGCGTTGGCGGCAAGAGGATAGATAGGCGGCATAAGAGCGGATAAGGAGAAGGATATGGAAAGCTATAAGCGGGAATTTATCGAGTTTATGGTTGACAGCCAGGTGCTTAAGTTTGGCGATTTTACATTGAAGAGCGGCAGAAAATCTCCCTTTTTCATGAATGCGGGCGCTTATGTGACGGGCGCGCAGCTTCGTAAGCTGGGAGAGTATTATGCGAAGGCGATCCACGACAGATACGGTCTGGATTTTGACGTTCTGTTCGGACCTGCCTATAAAGGGATTCCCCTCGCGGTGGCAACGACGATGGCGATCAGTGAATTATACGGAAAGGAAGTGCGCTATTGTTCCAACCGCAAGGAGGTTAAGGATCATGGCGATACGGGCATTCTGCTTGGTAGTAAGCTGAAGGATGGTGACAGAGTCGTCATCATCGAGGACGTGACAACTTCAGGAAAATCTATTGAGGAAACTTTTCCGATCCTTAAGAGTCAGGCGGATGTACAGATCAAGGGTCTGATCGTTTCTCTGAACAGAATGGAACGCGGCCTGGACAGTGACAGGAGCGCTCTTAGTGAGATACAGGATAAATACGGCTTTGAGACGGGGGCCATCGTGACGATGGAAGAAGTGGTAAGCTGTCTGTACAATCAACCGTATAAGGGAACAGTATATATTGACGATACATTAAAAAGTGCGATCGATGCATACTATGAACAGTACGGGGCAAGAAAGGAAGCGTAATAATGGAAGAGAGAACTTATAAGGTAATGGGCGGTTCAGGTGCGCTGGGCATTGCGGTCGGCGTGGTGATACTGGTAGTCGGCCTGGCGAGCGGCGTATTGCTGATCATAAGCGGCGCAAAGCTGCTGGCGGGAAGAAACAAGATCTTATTCTAAAGATAGGATTGGAGAATGGATGGGTGTTTTCGGGCATACGAAGATACCCATTTCAAAATTTTAGAAGCGCGTGATCACAGGCGCAGCGGAAGAATGAACGGAACGGAGAGCGGTCATGGCAAAAAAGAACAGCTATATGTTTACCAATAAGCAGCATACGCAAAAAGGGATCATGTCTACGATCCTGGGGGTGATATCGCTGGCGACTCTCGCATATGCCGTTTTTAGGAGCTATCTCAGCCGTGGGGATATTCCCAGACAGTACGGTGCAGCAGCTATGCTGGTTATGGTTTTTGCTTTTGTGGGAATCATATTGGGGGTAGTATCCAAAATGGAAAAGGATAAGTTCTATCTGTTTTCCTATCTTGGGATCGGATTAAATATTCTGGTGCTTGCCGTGATCAGTATTATTCTGTATGCGGGAGCCTATGCATAGAGACGGATTTTGGAGGAATTTATGGAAGACCTGTATATTTCTGATAATGACAGAAGAGACCTGGAAGCGGAGAGATATTTGCTTGCTGTTGGGAGGATCAGGGAGATACCGGACGAGTCGGCCTGTGAGGAACAGGTGCAGACATATTTCAGGCATATGGCGGATTTTGTGCTTCTGATGGATAAAGCGTGGAATGTTGTAGAGACACAACAGCTACGGCGTATGACGCTTGACGAACTGCAGGTTTTCAACCGTGAGCTCTATGAGGATATTCTGCCGGATCATTACGGAACAAGCTATGGAAATCCTGACTATGCGGTGAATTGTCTGGGTGAGTCAATGGGACGTCTGCTGTCCTTTCTGTATACGGAGCTGCGGGGAATGATACCGGCGGTATTCGAGCAGAACCGGTTCGATATGTTGATACGCGCGGAGCTGCTGCTGGAGGTGTATCAGGAGTTTATCAGCGCGGCGCAAGAAAATGCGGCGCCGGATGCGGAGACTGTCAGGCAGATACTTTACTGGTATGTGAGTGATTATTATGAGCCGGCATTTCTTGACCGGACAGAGAACCAGCTGTGCCCGGAGAGAGATTTCGCCTGCCGGATCATTATGGAGAGCGACTTATCCGATCTGCGTTATCTGTATTATTACGGGGAATACATTTCGGAGAACGAATTGGGAACCGCAAGGCATTTGAATGAGATGCCGGAAGAACAGATACGGTTGATGGCGGACACTTACACGGAGGGGTATCGGATCGGTTTTGCGGCGGGCAATAAAGATATCTCTGTTAAAAAAACAGTGAATATACGCTACGGTCTGGGATTTGAACGGATGATCAGGCAGGCGGTAACGAATTTTGACCGGATTGGTTTAAAGCCCACGGTCTACAGGGCGGGCTCGAATATCTTTCAGGGAAGGGCTGTCAGCAAGAACGGCTTTTTCGGGGCCAATCCAAATAAACAGTTTGATTATGACCACAAGGAAGACCAGGCGCTGTTTCTTGATAAGCTGCTGGTTGAACGCAAGCTGGATTGTATGAAGAATGCTTATGAGAGGTACAAGGCAGAGGCGGCTGTGTTTGGCGGCCCTGCGGTGGTGGAGATCTTCGGCGGGGAACCCTTCGTACCGCAGACAAAAGAGACGGCGTGCCGGATGAGCGGTAAACAGCAGAAGCTTTCCGCAGAGTACGCTGTGAAAGCCGGCGCAATACAGAATGAGTATATTCCTGGCGGGGAGAGAAGCTTCACCATCATCGCTTTTCCCGTACCGGATATCGGTGAACGGTATGAAGAGATATTCGATGATATCGTGCGTATCAATACGCTGGATTACAAACTCTATCAGGGTATCCAGCAAAGGATCATAGATGCGCTTGACAAGGGAGTGACTGTATCAGTCAAAGGATGCGGCGCAAACAGGACAGATATGTCGGTTTCCCTTCATGCGCTGCGCGATCCTGAAAAGGAGACGAATTTTGAGAATTGTGTGGCGGATGTGAACATCCCGGTCGGCGAGGTGTTTACTTCTCCCGTTTTGTCCGGAACATGCGGCATTCTTCATGTGAGCCGCGTGTTTCTGAACGGATTGGAATATAAGGATCTGTGGCTTGCGTTTGAGAAGGGTATGGTGTCTGATTATGGCTGCTCCAATTTTGCCACGGATGAGGAAAACCGTAAATATATTAAGGACAATATACTTTTTCATCATGATACGCTCCCGGTCGGCGAGTTTGCCATCGGGACCAACACTGCGGCATATGTTGTGGCGCGCAGATACGGCATCGGGGATAAGCTGCCGATCCTGATCGCGGAGAAGACGGGACCGCATTTTGCCGTGGGGGACACCTGTTATTCCCATGCGGAAAATGTGCGTGTATATAATCCGGACGGCAAGGAGATCATCGCAAAGGATAACGAGGTGTCATTACTACGTGACACGGATGTCAACAAGGCGTATTTCCAGTGCCATACTGACATTACCATTCCTTATGATGAATTGGGGGAGGTTTCTGCATTGACTGAGACGGGAGAGAAGATAGTGATTATCCAAAACGGTCAATTTGTCCTGGAGGGATGTGAGGAACTGAACCGTGCGCTGTCGGAAGCGGTGTGATCCGCGGTCTGCAGAATCGGACAGGACAAAGTGTTTCGGGTATTTGCATCCGCATAATTGAGCGGATCGATTTATAAGAAAAAGATAGTTGCGTATCGCCGGAAAATCTAGTACACTGATTATGGGTATTGCTCTGTGCTGCCACAAGATATTGTGGTGGATACGGTAAAGGAGGATAAAATATGGCGCAGGTGGGTATTGTGATGGGAAGCGATTCCGATATGCCCGTTATGGCGAAAGCGGCGGATATACTGGAAGATCTGGGGATTTCCTATGAGATGTCGATCATTTCGGCACACAGGGAACCGGATGTATTTTTTGAATATGCCAGAAGCGCGGAGAGCAAGGGCATTAAGGTGATCATTGCGGGCGCGGGCAAAGCGGCGCATCTTCCCGGAATGTGCGCGGCGATCTTTCCGCTTCCGGTGATCGGCGTTCCCATGAAAACTTCCGATTTAGGAGGCGTGGACTCCCTCTATTCTATTGTACAGATGCCGTCCGGCATTCCGGTTGCCACGGTGGCGATCGGCGGCGGACAGAATGCAGGCATTCTTGCGGCGAAGATCCTTGCCGTATCCGATGACGCGCTGCTTCGGAGGCTGAAGGATTATACGCAGAGCCTGAAAGAGAGCGTGCAGAAGAAGGATGCCAGATTACAGGAAGTGGGCTACAGAAATTACCCCATGAGCTGACCTGGCAGGATAAGCCATGAAAAAGTGTTGATAAGAGGGCGTATACAGAAGGATTGCATATCTTAAATATACGGAGGTATGACATGGATTATAAGACAGCGGGCGTTGATATTGAAGCCGGTTACCGGTCGGTCGAATTGATGAGGGACCATGTAAAGCGGACGATGAGACCGGAAGTGCTGGGAGGACTGGGCGGCTTTTCGGGTGCCTTTTCGCTGGCGGGAATTAAGCAGATGGCGGAACCGGTGCTCTTGTCCGGCACGGACGGCGTGGGTACGAAGATCAAGCTGGCGTTCCTTATGGATAAACATGACACGGTGGGAATAGACTGCGTGGCAATGTGCGTGAACGATGTGGCCTGCGCGGGCGGAGAACCGTTGTTTTTCCTCGATTACATAGCCTGTGGCAAAAATTATCCGGAGAAGATCGCAGCTATTGTCGGAGGCGTGGCGGAAGGCTGCAGACAGGCAGGCGCGGCGCTGATCGGCGGCGAGACGGCGGAGCATCCGGGACTGATGCCGGAAGACGAATATGATCTTGCCGGTTTTGCAGTGGGCGTTGCAGACCGCAAAGATCTGATCACGGGAGAGAATATCAAAGCGGGGGACGTTCTGATCGGCATTGCCTCATCGGGCGTGCACAGCAACGGATTTTCCCTGGTGCGCAAGGTGTTTGACATGACGAAAGAGAGTCTGGATACATATTATGACGAGCTTGGCGCGACGCTGGGCGAGACTCTCCTTACGCCTACAAGAATATATGTGAAAGCATTGAAGGCCGTGAAGGATGCAGGCGTGACCGTCAAGGGCTGCAGCCATATCACGGGCGGCGGTTTCTATGAGAATATTCCGAGAATGCTTCCCGAAGGAGTATCGGCGGCGGTGCGCAGGGACAGCTATCCTGTGCCCCCGATCTTTACATTGCTTCAGAAGAAAGGGAAGCTGGAGGAGAAAATGATGTACAACACTTACAATATGGGACTCGGCATGGTCCTTGCGGTGGACAGGGCGGATGCGGACAGGACTGTGGAGGCGCTTGAGGCGGCTGGTGAGAAGGCTTATATTGTGGGCGAGACTGTTCCCGGAAACAGGGAAGCGGTCGTGCTCTGATCCCGGCAGGGGCAGGGCAGAATGGAGAGAAGGATGCTTAAAACGGTAGTGTGCGTGTCCGGAGGCGGCACAAACTTACAGGCGATCATAGACGGCATAGAACGCCGGGATATCACGAATACGCAGATCGTCCGGGTGATCAGTAATAACAGGCATGCATATGCCCTGGAAAGGGCCCGGAAGGCGGGTATCGAGGCGGTCTGTGTATCGCCCGGGGACTATGGGGACAGAGCGCAGTTCAACGAGGCGCTGATACGGCAGATCGACGCCGCTTCCCCCGATTTGATCGTTTTGGCGGGCTTCCTTGTGGTGATACCTCCGGAGCTGATCAGAAAATACAGGAATAAGATCATCAATATCCATCCGTCCCTTATCCCTTCTTTCTGCGGAACGGGTTATTATGGGTTAAAGGTGCACGAAGCGGCTCTTGCGCGGGGCGTGAAGATCACCGGCGCAACGGTGCATTTCGTGGATGAGGGTACGGATACGGGGCCTATCATTATGCAGAAGGCGGTTGCGGTACAGCCGGACGATACGCCGGAAACGCTTCAGAGACGGGTCATGGAAGAAGCCGAGTGGGTGATTCTGCCGAGAACGGTCGATCTGATCGCTAACGGCAGGGTGAAGACCGGGGACGGCGGCGCTGTGAGTATACAGGGGTAAAGAAAGGCTGGTAAGAGAATGAAAGTACTGATCGTGGGAAGCGGGGGCCGTGAGCATGCGATAGCGGCAAGCGTGAAAAAAAGCCCTAAAGTAGATAAAATTTACTGTGCGCCGGGCAATGCGGGCATCGGGCAGATCGCGGAGTGCGTGCCGATCGGCGCTATGGAGTTTGAAAAGATCGTAGATTTTGCCAGACAGAATGAGATAGATCTGACGATAGTCGGCATGGATGATCCGCTGGTCGGCGGTCTGGTAGACGAGATGGAGGCTGCGGGTCTTAAGGTGTTCGGACCGCGAAAGAATGCGGCGGTTCTGGAGGGCAGCAAGGCTTTTTCCAAGGATCTGATGAAGAAATATAATATACCTACGGCGGCATATGAAAGTTTCGATGATCCGGAGAAAGCGCTGGCGTACCTTGAGACGGCGAAGATGCCTGTAGTCCTTAAGGCAGACGGTCTTGCGCTGGGGAAAGGCGTGCTGATCTGCCAGAACCTGGAGGAAGCAAAGGAAGGCGTCAGGACGATCATGGTAGACAGGAAATTCGGCGCTGCGGGAAACCGTATGGTCATAGAGGAGTTTATGACAGGGCGCGAGGTGTCGGTCCTTTCCTTTGTGGACGGGAAGACCATCCGGATCATGTCATCTGCGCAGGATCATAAGAGAGCGCAGGACGGGGATCAGGGACTGAATACGGGCGGTATGGGAACTTTTTCGCCGAGCCCGTTTTATACGAAGGAAGTCGATGCGTTCTGCCATAAATATATCTATCAGGCTACGGTGGATGCTATGGCGGCGGAAGGCAGACCTTTTAAGGGGGTCATCTTCTTTGGACTGATGCTGACCAAGGACGGTCCCCGTGTACTGGAGTACAATGCCAGATTCGGCGATCCCGAGGCACAGGTGGTGCTCCCGCGTATGAAGAACGATCTTGTCGAGGTGGCGGAAGCGTGCATTGACGGTACGCTGGACCGGATAGATCTGCAGTTTGAAGACAATGCGGCGGTCTGTGTGGTTCTGGCATCACAGGGGTATCCGGTGGCCTATGAGAAAGGTTTTCCGATCAGCGGACTGGAACGCTTTGACGGCGAAGAAGGGTATTACTGTTTCCACGCGGGTACAAAGCAGACCGAACAGGGAATCGTTACGAACGGAGGCCGCGTTCTGGGCATTACCGCCAAAGGGGCAGATCTGAAGGAAGCAAGAGCCAATGCCTATAAGGCAACGGAATGGGTGACGTTTGAAAATAAATATATGCGGCATGATATCGGCAAGGCGATAGACGAGGCATAACAGAGAAAGGAGGCGTGCGTTATGGCGATCAGCAGGGAAGAAAAAGCCGAGAATTTCAGACGGGAATTGCTGGATATAAGAAATCTGAATATACCGACATTCTGCGATAAGTGTAACGGCGTTATGGTTTTTAAGGGAGTAGGAGAATATAAGTGCGAGGACTGCGGAAACGTGGAATACGACGATTACGGCAAGGTGCGTAATTATATTGAAAAGCACCAGGGCGCAACGTCCGCGCAGGTATCTATGGCTACGGGGGTATCCCAGAAAGCCATACGGGATATGCTCAAAGAGGAGAGACTTGAAATCGCTGCCGGATCCAATTCATTCCTGGCGTGCGAAATGTGCGGGGCGAAGATCCGGTACGGCAGAGTGTGCCGCGGATGCGAGGCTGCTTATCATCAGAGCCTTGAGGATAAGGCGAGACATACCAAGCACAACCTGGCCGGTTTCAGCGCAGAGCTGCCCAGGATGGACGAGGGCGCGAAGCGTTTTACAAGAATGTTGTAACAAGGGCAAAAGAGGGAGAATTAATTATGGTACGCAAGACAAGTCACATGGCAACAGGAAATCGATGTCTTACAGGTATAGCCACAGCCGCTTTCATGATAGCGGCGCTGTGGTGCGGGGCATTTGTCAGCTATGCGGATACCACAGGGACTGTCAAAGTGGATTCTGCTAAGATACGCGAGAAAGCGGATGCTTCGAGCGAATCGGTCGGAGGCGCGGCGCGGGGCACCGAGGTGACTATCACGGAAGAGGTGACGGATGCTTCGGGCACTTTGTGGTATAAGGTCACTGTGGATGATACCACGGGCTATATGCGTTCTGATCTTGTTGACAAAGAAAGCGCAGACGGCGGCGAGACGACCCAGCAGGCAGCCCAGCCCGAATCTTCCGCATCGGGGGCGTCCGTGGAACCCGAACAGGCGATGGATGCACAGTATGCTTCTGTTTCTACGGGGACTGCCAAGGTGCGGACGGCGCCTTCGACCAATGAAGCCATTGTAGACAAACTGGCGCAGGGGACGCAGGTCGTTATCAGCGGGCAGACCAACGCCAGTGATGGGAAAATATGGTATTATGTGACTTTTACCGGAACAGACGGTGCAGAGAGAACCGGCTATATCCGTTCGGATCTGCTTTCACGGGGAGATATGGTGCCGGTGCCTGAAGAGGAGATACCGGAGCCGGAGGAGGTCATTCCTGAGGAGCCGGAACCCGAGCTGCCGGATGATTACGAGCTGATTTACGGACATGGCGCAGACGGCGCCGAGGCGTGGTATCTGATCGATAACACGGCTGAGGGCGGCGGGAGCCAGTATCCGCTGGAACAGCTTATGAAGGTTACAAAAGCGCGCAGTGAAGAAGATTCCAAAAATGCAAAGTCACTGGTAAGACAGCGGATCGTTATTGTGGTGATGGGCGTGCTGATGGCCGCTCTGATCGTTGCAGTCATTATTATGGCGCTGAAGCTTCGTGATGTATATTATGAAGATTATGAAGACGAGGATGAGGAGGAAGAAGAGGAAGAACCTGCACCTCGCAGGCGCCGCACGCAGGAGGCGGAGGAAGAGGCGCCCCGCAGGCGCCGCACACAGGAGGCGGAGGAAGAGGCGCCCCGCAGACGCCGCACACAGGAGGCGGAGGAAGAGACGCCCCGCAGACGCCGTGCAGAGGAGCCGGAGGATGCTGCGGCAAAGCGCAGACGCCGCAGGGATGAGGAAGACAGTGAAGTATCGCAGGCGCGTCCGGCTGCCGCTCCGAAGAGGAAGACCAGGAACTTTTTACTGGATGACGATGAATTTGAGTTTGAGTTCCTGAATATGGATGATAAGAAATCATAGGGATAGAAATGTTTATTGAGATAGATTTTAACAGTGATGAAGCAATCTATATGCAGCTGCGCAACCAGATCATTCTGGGGATTGCAACTTCACAGTTCCAGGAGGGAGATCTGCTTCCGTCTGTCAGGCAGTTGGCGGAGGATATTGGAATAAACATGCATACGGTCAATAAGGCATACACTGTGCTCAAGCAGGAGGGGTATGTCAGGGTGGACCGCAGAAAAGGCGCCGTGATAGCGATTGATACAGATAAATTGCAGACGCTGAATATGATGCGGCGTGAATTGCAGGTCACGCTGGCTAAAGCAAGCTGTAAGAATATTTCCAGAGAAGAAGTGCATGCTCTTATAGATGAAATATATGAAGATTATGAGAAAGGGATGGATTATTGATGCAGCCACAGTTTACTGATAAAGCGAGAGCGGCATTGATGCTTGCCGAGAGAGCGGCCAAGAGTCTGAGACAAAGCTATGTGGGAAGCGAACATATTCTGCTCGGTCTGCTGCGGGAGAACACGGGAGTAGCCGCAATAGTTCTGCAGAATAACGGAGTAGATGTGGTTCGTCTCAAGGAAATGATCAAGGATCTGATCGCGCCGGAGAGCTCTGTCCTGATCGCTGAACAGGACGGTTATTCGCCGCGTGCACAGAGTATTTTGGAAGAGGCGCACAGACAGGCGGAGAGATTTCGCAGCGACAAGACGGGAACGGAGCATATACTTCTTGCGCTCCTTAAGGAAGGTGAGAATGTTGCTGTCAGACTGCTCAATACTATGGGTATCTCTATACAGAAGCTGTATGTGGACGTGCTGGTAGCTATGGGTGAAGACGGAGGCCTGTATAAAGAAGATCTGGGTAAAAAGCAGGGAAAGAAAAAGAGCGGGACCTCCACCCTGGACCAGTACAGCCGCGATCTGACAGCGCTGGCGAGAGAGGGAAAGCTGGACCCTGTGATCGGCAGACAGGATGAGATCACGAGAGTCATTCAGATACTCAGCCGCCGGACCAAGAATAATCCGTGTCTGATAGGTGAGCCCGGCGTAGGTAAGACCGCTGTGGTGGAGGGACTGGCGTCCCGCATTGTTACAGGCGACGTGCCTTTTACCGTACAGAATAAGAGGGTGCTGACCCTGGATCTGTCCGGAATGGTCGCGGGCAGTAAATACCGCGGAGAGTTTGAGGAGAGAATCAAAAAAGTCATCAAAGAGGTAATAGAGGACGGCAACATAGTCCTTTTTCTGGATGAGATGCACACGATCATCGGCGCAGGCGGCGCAGAGGGAGCGATCGATGCATCCAATATACTAAAGCCCTCGCTGGCAAGAGGGGAAATACAGCTGATCGGTGCGACTACCATCGCAGAGTATCGTAAGTATGTGGAGAAAGACGCGGCCCTTGAGAGACGTTTTCAGCCCGTGATGGTGGAAGAACCTACCGTGGAGGAAGCTGAAAATATTCTGAGAGGTATTGCTCATAAGTATGAGGAGCATCACCGCGTAACGATAACACCGGAGGCAGTCACTGCTGCGGTGGCGCTTTCCAACCGATATATCAATGACAGAAATTTGCCGGATAAGGCGATCGATCTGATCGATGAAGCGGCGGCGGCGGTACGTCTTAAGGTGACCGGGCAGCCCGATAAGCTTCGTGAACTGTCGGAGGAGATCAAGAAGATCGATCTTCAGATCGAGAGATCTATCCGCATGGAGGCGTTTACGCAGGCTGCCGAGCTTAAGAAGAAGCAGAGCGACTGTATCCGTAAGTACGAGCGCATCGTGAAGAAGATGGAGAGAGAAGAGGAGAAACGTATCTACACGGTCGGTGAAAACGAGATCGCGGAGGTCGTGTCCCTGTGGACGAAGATCCCGGTTAGGAAGCTGGCGGAAAAAGAGAGCGAGCGTCTGCTGAAGCTGGAGTCTATTCTGCATAAACGTGTCATCGGACAGGAGGAAGCGGTCACTGCCGTTGCCAAGGCCATGAGGCGCGGCAGAGTCGGACTTCAGGATCCCAATCGTCCTATCGGTTCTTTCCTGTTTCTCGGACCTACCGGCGTGGGTAAGACGGAGCTCAGCAAAGCACTTGCAGAGGCTATGTTCGGATCGGAAAATGCGCTGATCCGTGTGGATATGTCGGAGTATATGGAAGGGCATTCGGTGTCCAAGATGATCGGCTCGCCGCCAGGCTATGTGGGATTTGAAGAAGGCGGTCAGCTATCGGAGAAAGTGCGCAGAAATCCTTACTCTGTAGTACTTTTTGACGAGATAGAAAAAGCGCATCCGGACGTGTTCAATGTGCTGCTTCAGGTGCTGGACGACGGGCATATCACCGATTCCAAAGGCAGAAAAGTCAGCTTCAAGAATACGATCCTGATCATGACGTCCAACGCAGGTGCGCAGAGGATCGTAGATCCCAAGAATCTGGGATTTGGTGCGGAGACGACGAAAGAGCAGGATTATGATAAGATGAAGTCCAGTGTGATGGAGGAGGTCAAGAGGCTGTTCAAGCCCGAATTCATCAACCGTATCGATGAGATCATGGTGTTCCATCCGCTTAATAAGGACGATATGAAGAAGATCGTAACGCTTCTTACGCATAATCTGATCAAACGCTGCAAGGAACAGATGGAGATCGAATTGACGATCGCACCGTCGGTAAAAGAATGGCTGATCGAGAAACACATGGACGCCAAGATGGGCGCAAGACCCATGAAGAGAGCCATACAGAGTGAGATCGAGGATGTTCTTGCAGAGGAGATCCTTCAGGGGAACGTAAAGAGGGGCGACAAAGTTTCTGCGGGACTTAAGAATAAGAAAATTGTTTTTACGGTACGCGATAAATAATAAAAGCAAATGCTTAGGAGGATAACACAATGGCTGTAGTAGAAGAGTTGCTGCGAACCGAAGATAACGGAACGATCAGTTTCGGCAATTACAAGCTGGATACGAAAGCAAAGGTGGAGGATTACGAGCATGCCGGCGATTTATATAAGGTGAAGACATTTAAAGAACTGACCAAGCTGGAAAAAAACGGTATGTTTGCCTACGAGTCACAGCCCGGAACAAGTGTGACGGATTTCAAGGAGACGGAGGACGGAGTCACGTTTACGGTAGAGGCCGGCGAGGATGCTCAGATCACGGTCGGACTTGAGGAGGACACTGAGTACAGCGTCTTCGTAGACGGTGTGAATATCGGTACGATGAAAACTAATTTAAGCGGCAAGCTAAGCATCAGCGTGGAGCTGGAGAATGCCGGCGAGATCGCGGTCAAGATTGTGAAGAATGGCTAAAAATAAAATGGGGACAGTTTTTTACTGTCAGAACTGTGGGTACGAATCCTCTAAGTGGATGGGACAATGTCCCGGATGCAGAGAATGGAACAGTATGGTAGAGGAGAAAGTGGTGGCAAAAAGTCCCGGCGCTTTACACAGCGCGGGCGGCGGAAGAGTACGCGCCGCCGCAGCTTGCTCCAGCCTGTCGGAAGTGAGCATACAGGAGGAAGACCGTATGCTCACGCATATAGAAGAATTGGATAGAGTGCTGGGAGGCGGTATTGTGCCCGGCTCCTTGACGTTAGTGGGCGGCGATCCGGGAATCGGCAAGTCTACCTTGCTTCTTCAGGTGTGCAGACATATGGCGGCGGACGGCCGTAAAGTATTATACATATCAGGCGAAGAGTCGCTTCGCCAGATCAAGATCCGTGCAAACAGGCTGGGGACATTCTCGGATGATCTGCTGCTTCTGTGCGAGACGAGCCTGGAAGTAGTGGAGGATACGATCCGCAGCCTGATGCCGGACATTACGATCATTGATTCCATCCAGACTATGTATCATGAAGATATCTCTTCCGCGCCGGGCAGTGTGTCCCAGGTGCGCGAATCTACCAATGTACTTCTTCAGCTTGCCAAAGGTCTGAATACATCCATATTTATTGTAGGTCATGTGACCAAAGAAGGCACTGTAGCGGGACCTAGAGTACTGGAGCATATGGTGGACACGGTACTTTATTTTGAAGGCGACAGACATGCTTCTTACAGGATACTCCGGGGTGTGAAGAACCGTTTTGGCTCTACCAATGAGATCGGCGTATTCGAGATGAAGGAAGAAGGACTCGTGGAGGTGAAAAATCCCTCCGAGTTTATGCTGAGCGGCAAGCCGGAGGGGGCGAGCGGATCGATCGTATCCTGCTCTATGGAAGGAACGCGCCCGATACTGCTGGAGATCCAGGCGCTGGTATGTCACAGCAATTTCGGTATTCCCAGACGGCAGGCAAACGGGACGGACTTTAACCGCGTGAATCTGTTGATGGCAGTACTGGAAAAAAGAATAGGCGTGCAAATGTCCGACTGCGATGCCTACGTGAATCTGGCGGGCGGCATGAAAATCTCGGAGCCGGCCATTGACCTGGGGATCGTCATGGCTATCGTATCCAGCTTTAAGAACAGGGTCATAGACGATAAGACCATTGCATTTGGTGAGGTTGGTTTAAGCGGTGAAGTGCGGGGCGTTTCTATGGTGGAACAGCGTGTCAGCGAGGCGGCCAAGCTGGGTTTTACCATCTGTATCATGCCGGAAGTCAACCGCGCACAGTTAAGAGAGGTCAGTGGGATCAAAGTGATCGGCGTTAAGACTGTACAGGATGCGGTGGATTTTATGACATAATTGTGACAAATTTTAACAAAGTGTTAACAAATAGCCTGTCTGTATGTTCAAATTGTACACCATATGGTAAAATAGACGCAGATTCAGCAATCTGCGTCTCAAGAATCGCTTTGCGATTCTTCCGAAATAATTTACGTTACTGGCGTCAGAGATATAGTAAAATATTAGGAATATATGAGATATTTTACTAAGAAGGAGTCGCTTATGGACAAGCAGATACAGGGTTCCAATGAGCAGGCGGCAGCAGGAGATACGGGGGCGGACGGGTTTAAGCAAGAGGCCGCCCAGCCTATACATAAGGAATCGAAGCGAAGGCGGATCAACATTCCGCTGCTGATCGCCGAGATAGTTGTGCTGCTTCTTGCGGTCGGTATTATGTATGTGGTAGTCACTGCAACCGGAAAAGTGGAGCGTAAGGATATAGACCGAGAAAAGATAGCGGTCAACAAAGAAGTTGCCGAAGCCGTCCAGACGGAGGATACCGGTGGGACGGTAAAGAAAAGCAAGGGCTATTATAATGTAGCGCTGTTCGGCGTGGATGCAACGGACGGCGAGTTGGGAAGAGGAACGCGGAGCGATTCGATCATCATAGCCAGTATTAACATGGACACGCAGGAGATCAAACTGATCTCGGTATTCCGCGATACATTTTTGAATCTGGGAAACGATTCTTACAATAAGTGTAACGCCGCGTATGCACAGGGAGGTCCTGAGCAGGCGATCAGTATGCTGAACACTAACCTTGACCTGAATATTACCGATTATGTGACGGTGGGCTTCGGCGGACTGATCGATTCGGTCGATGCGCTCGGCGGTATCGAGATGGACGTTACCGAGGCGGAGATATCGCATCTTAACAATTACCAGTTGTCTATGGCCAAGGATATGGGGGTAGACTACATACCGGTAGAGCACAGCGGCAAACAGCTTTTAAACGGCCTGCAGGCTACGGCATACTGCCGGATACGTTATACGAAGGGCGATGATTTCAGGCGTGCCGAGCGGCAGAGGGATGTGCTGACCGCAATGATGAATAAGGCGAAAGGGGCATCGGTGAGTTCGCTGACCGAAATGGTTCAGGCAATTTTGCCGGAAGTGCAGACTTCGCTGGGCGTGAATGACATTCTGAATGTTTTAGGAAGTGTGGCGGGCTACAATGTGGTTGCCAGCGACGGCTTTCCGTTTGAGGACGGCAGAGTGGGAGCCAACATCGGAAGTAAAGGCAGCTGCGTGATCCCGGACGATCTGGAAGAGAATGTGATAGAGCTTCATGAGCTTCTGTATCCGGAAGCGGATTATAAACCGTCAAAGCAGGTGACCGGTATCAGTAGTGAGATAAAGGAACTGACCGATGAGTATCGGCGATAAGAAAAGTGGTAAAGATATAAGGTGAAGCTGTCAGACAGGCTTGAACCGCTAAGAAAAGTATGATAATATAACATTCAGAACAGCAGTTAGGGTATACCTTGGCTGCTGTTTCGCAGTTATAGACGACTGTTGCCTGCATTTGCTGAGGCGTCTGCCTGCATCTGCTGAGGCACCTGTCTGCAGCTGCGGATATAACGGAAAGGATCTTTGTAATGGGCAAGCTATTGATTTATCTTAAGCATTATAAAAAAGAAACAGTCCTCGCTCCGCTTTTTAAAATGCTGGAGGCGGGGTTTGAATTGTTCGTGCCGCTTGTGATGGCGGCTATTATTGACCGCGGCATCGGAGGAAACGATACGCTTCTGGTGCTCCGGATGGGAGCGGTTCTCGTTGCGCTTGGCATTATCGGACTGGTATGTTCCATTACGGCGCAGTATTTTGCCGCCAAAGCTGCGGTGGGCTTCTCTGCAGAATTAAAGCATGCGCTCTTTGCCCATATACAGGGACTTTCTTATACGGAGATCGATACGCTGGGGACCTCCACCATGATCACGCGCATGACTGCCGATATCAACCAGGTACAGAACGGTGTGAATATGGTGCTTCGCCTTTTTCTGCGTTCCCCCTTTATCGTTTTCGGCGCCATGATCATGGCGTTTACGATCGATGTGCCGGCGGCGTTTATCTTTGTGGTGACGATACCGCTGCTGTCAATTGTCGTCTTTGGCATTATGATACTGACTATGCCTCTGTATAAAAAGGTGCAGGCGGGACTCGACAGTGTGTTGGCGTCAACGAGGGAGAACCTGACTGGCGCCCGCGTGATCCGCGCCTTTAACAAAGAGAAAGAAGAGACGGATCTATTTCAAAAAAAGAACGATGATCTTGCGCATATGCAGTTGTTTGTAGGAAAATTATCTGCATTGACCAATCCGGTCACATACGTTATCGTTAATGCGGCAACGATCGTGCTTCTGTATACGGGCGCTGTGCGCGTGGACGAAGGAACCATCACACAGGGACAGGTGGTCGCGCTGGTCAATTATATGTCGCAGATCCTGGTGGAGCTGGTGAAGCTTGCGAATCTGATCATTACGATCACGAAAGCGCTGGCCTGTGCGAACCGTATACAGAGTGTTTTTGAGATCTCTTCCAGCATGGAGTGGGTGCAGGATCCGGACAGCGCGGCGCGAAAAACGGAAGACTATATTGTGGAATTTGAACATGTGTGCCTGGCATACGCAGGAGCCGGTGCAGAATCATTGACAGATATTGATTTTCACATAAAAAGGGGCGAGACGGTAGGAATTATCGGCGGCACGGGTTCGGGAAAAACCTCTCTGGTCAATATGATCCCACGGTTTTACGATGCGGTCAAAGGATGTGTCAAGGTAGACGGCCGTGATGTGCGGGAGTATGTCATGGAGGAGCTTCGCAGTAAGATAAGAGTGGTGCCGCAGAAGGCAGTGCTTTTTCAGGGAACGATTCGGGAGAATCTGTTGTGGGGGTCACCGGACGCAACGGACGCAGAGCTGTGGAAAGCCATAGAAACGGCTCAGGCGAAGGAGTTTGTGGAGCAGAAGGAAGGAAAGCTGGATTTTCATATTGCGCAGGAGGGCAGAAATTTGTCCGGCGGACAAAGGCAGCGGCTGACGATTGCCAGAGCGCTGGTGGGAAACCCTCAGATCCTTATTATGGATGACAGCGCCTCGGCGCTTGATTATGCAACGGATGCAGCGCTCAGACAGGCGATACATCGTATGGAAGGCGATACGACTGTATTTATCGTATCCCAAAGGGCGTCCACGATCCGCTATGCGGATAAGATCATTGTTCTGGACGATGGACAAATGGCGGATATCGGTACGCATGATGAACTGCTGGAACGCTGCAGCGTATATCAGGAGATCTATTATTCCCAGTATCCTAAAGATGAGGGGGTGTCATTATGAAGGAGCAGGAAAACGTGAAAAGGCGGAGCGGACAGCGGGAAACGATACTTACGGTGTTAAAATATATCAGGAAATATTGGATATACCTGGCGTTATCCATTGTGATGGCGGCGCTTACAGTCTCTTTGACGCTATATCTCCCTATATTGACCGGCCAAGTCATAGACTTGCTGATCGACAAGGGCCTGGTAGAGTTTCCGGGAGTCTTCAGGATCTTGAAGAAAATGGCTGTTGCCATAGCGGTTACGGCGGCGGCGCAGTGGATCATGAATGTTTGTAACAACCAGATGACATACCGTATCGTGCAGGATGTGAGAAATGAAGCTTTTCGCAAAATAGAGATACTTCCGCTTAAATATATCGACGGACATTCTCACGGCGAGGTGGTCAGCCGGGTGATCGCCGATGTGGATCAGTTCGCAGACGGTCTTCTGATGGGCTTTACACAGTTTTTTACAGGGGTGATCACGATCCTGGGCACGCTCGGTTTTATGCTGAGCGTCAACGTGGTGGTCACGGGCGTTGTGGTTTTGATTACGCCGCTTTCTTTTCTCGTGGCGGCGTTTATTGCAAAGAAGACTTATGTGATGTTCCGTCTGCAGTCGGAGACAAGAGGGGAACAGACGGCGCTGATCGAGGAAATGATAGGGAACCAGAAGGTGGTGCAGGCTTTTTCGCACGAGGATGAGACGATGGAAGCTTTTGACGGGATCAATGACCGACTGAAAAAGTGTTCGTTAAAGGCTATTTTCTATTCGTCGCTTACCAATCCGGCGACCAGATTTGTCAATAACCTGGTATATGCGGGCGTGGCTGTGACCGGTGCGCTCTACGCCATACGCGGCGGCATCAGCATTGGACAGCTGTCGTGTTTTCTGACCTACGCAAACCAGTATACCAAGCCTTTTAACGAGATATCGGGAGTAGTCACGGAATTGCAGAATGCGCTGGCCTGTGCGGCGCGGATCTTTGAACTGATCGGGGAGGATGCGCAGATACCGGATAAGGAGAATGCGAAAGAGCTTGGATGCGTGGACGGAAGCGTGGATCTGCAGCATGTATATTTTTCTTATGTACCGGATAAAAAACTGATCACGGATTTTAACCTGTCGGTGCGGGCAGGACAGAGAGTGGCGATCGTGGGGCCCACGGGATGCGGCAAGACGACAATTATCAATTTGCTGATGCGATTCTATGACGTGCAGAAGGGCGCTATATGCGTGGACGGCACGGATATACGGGACGTGACCAGAAGAAGCCTGAGGAGCAATTACGGCATGGTCCTTCAGGAGACATGGCTGAAAGCGGGGACGATTCGTGACAACATTGTGATGGGCAGACCGGACGCAACGGATGAAGAGATCATAGCCGCCGCAAAGCTGTCCCACGCGCACAGCTTTATCAAGAGAATGCCGCAGGGGTATGATACGGTGATCGGTGAAGACGGAGGTAATCTTTCACAGGGACAGAAGCAGCTACTGTGCATTACAAGAGTTATGCTGTGTCTTCCGCCGATGCTGATTCTGGATGAGGCGACGTCCTCCATAGATACGAGAACGGAGATACGGATACAGAAAGCTTTTGCTACCATGATGGAGGGCAGAACAAGTTTTATCGTTGCCCACAGATTGTCAACTATCCGTGAAGCGGATGTGATACTTGTCATGAAAGACGGGAATGTGATCGAACAGGGCAGTCATGAGACGCTGCTTGAGCAGGGCGGGTTCTATGCCACGCTGTACAACAGCCAGTTTGCTCCCGCGACCTGACCGTGCCGGGATCCGCAAGCCTGGGGCTCTTCAGACTGCAGATTCTCGCTTTCCGCGTTATAGTCCATATAGGAGGAAACGATGTCCTCTATCACGCCGTTTTGCCATGTAAACAGAAGATAGCGGTATTCCACCCGGTGCGAGGCAAGATATTCTTTGGATTTTAGCAGATTCATGAGACCGCTCTTCTCGATATCGTTTTCTTTACAGAAAGCATCCGGATCCATCGGCGCGCCGTCGATAAAAAACGAAGGCAGCAGGACGGTCATATCCTTGTCAAAAGGCATTTCCTTTGCAGAGAGGACCTGATAGGTCTCGCCATTATCTGTCGAAGTAAAAAGCTTATATTCCTCATAGGCGGACAGAAAGGTTTCCGGCGTATCTCCGGGCAGGATCCCCCGGCTGGTGGCGCCCGTATCCTCGTTCAGAACGAAATCTTCTGCGGCGGGCAGAGGCGTCTTGTTTCCGCAGCCTGCCAGAAGCCCGGACATAAGAGTAAGGGTAAGAACCGTTATCACGGTATGGACTTTGATTTTCTTTGACATGAATCTTTCCATGCAGATATTTGTTCCTTCTTACGAATAGGATTTTCCGAATATAAATATCCGGCCATTTATTAAAAAAGCCAGACTCGCCAGTCTGACTTTAAAGACAGGGGCAGTAGGAATCGAACCCACATCGATGGTTTTGGAGACCACTGTTCTGCCTTTGAACTATGCCCCTGTATAACTGCGGCAGACTTTTCAAACTGCCGAAACACATTATAGCATAGGAACAGGGGCTTAGCAAGAGTTTTTTGTAATGCGGCGGTGGCGGGGCGGGTGGTGCGATGTAATGCGTCAGGCAATGATTTGTATCGCGCGGCGCGGTAAGAAGTGGACGCATGGCAGTAAGATATGGTACACTGTACACAAAAGGAGGGCAATAACTGTGAGGAGAAAAAAACAGGTTTATATAGCGTTGCAGATGGCGGTTATCCTGCTTGCATTGACGGGATGCGGCGCCGGCGGGACGGGCGTATCGTCACCGTCACAACAATCGGCAGATACCGGTTCGGCACAGGAGCAGGAGCTGGAAGAAAAAGTGATGAAAAGCACAGACGCGGCAGAGTTATCGACTGTGAGGTACGAACTGCCGGACGCGGCGGAAGAGGCGGGCGTGTATGTCGAGCCGGTTGAAGATCTTCCGGAGGATTTTATCAGGGGCGTGGATATATCGAGTGTTCTCGCAGAAGAAGAGAGCGGTGTCGTCTATTATAACGGGGACGGTCACGAGGAGGATCTGTTTGAACTGCTGGCGGAGCACGGCGTCAACTATATCAGAGTCCGCGTCTGGAACGATCCGTATGATGCGGACGGCAACAGTTATGGCGGTGGCACGAATGATACAGCCCACGCCGCCGAGATCGGCAGAAGGGCGGCTAATTACGGAATGAAGCTGTGCGTGGATTTTCACTATTCCGATTTTTGGGCAGATCCTAAGAAACAGATGTGTCCCAAAGCGTGGGAGGGTATGGAGATCGAGGAGAAAGCAGCAGCGCTTGGCAGCTTCACAAAGGACAGTCTGACGCAGATCATTGATGCGGGCGCCAACGTAGGCATGGTGCAGATCGGAAACGAGATCAATAACGGGATCGCCGGCGAAAAAGAGTGGTCCAGAAAAAGGAAGCTCTTAAGCGCGGGCACTGCGGCGGTGCGCGAAACAGCCGCACAGACCGGAAGTGATATACTGGTGGCGGTACATTTTACGGATATTAACGATAAGTCCGGTATTATGAATATGGCGGAGAAGCTGGAGCTGGAAGGTAAGGAAATCGACTACGATGTCTTCGCAGTTTCCTATTATCCGTTCTGGCACGGTACGATGGAAAATCTGACGGCCGTATTGAAAGAGATCGCATCGACTTACGGGAAGAAAGTAATGGTAGCGGAGAATTCTTATCCGTATACGACGGGTGACGGGGACGGCAGCGGAAACAGCATCGGCGAGAGCAATGTGCTTCCGGAATATCCGGCTACCGTTCAGGGGCAGGCGAATGAGATCCGTGACGTCTGTGCGGCCGTAGCGGCTGTGGGAGAACCGGCGCTTGGTTATTTCTACTGGGAGCCGGCATGGATCCCGGTTGGCGTATGGGAGGAAGGAGCGGATGATGCAGATCAGGTGTACGCCGCTAATCAGAAGATATGGGAAGAACACGGCTCCGGCTGGGCTTCCTCCTATGCGGGCTCCTATGATCCGGACGATGCGGGGCGGTATTACGGCGGAAGCTCATGGGATAATCAGGCACTGTTTGACTATTCCGGTCATGTGCTTGAGTCGTTAAACGTATTTAAATATCTGCATTGTGGCACGATTGTCGAAAAACAGGTGGAAAGCATACCGGATGTGGAGGTTTCTCTTAGCCTGGGCGCTGAAACGGTAATGCCTGAAACGGTTGATGTGATTTTCAATGACAGAAGTGTCATTCCTGTGGCGGTAGAATGGGACGAGGATGCTGTTGCGCAGATCGATACATCCAGGAGCGGTTCCTATGATGTGACCGGTACATTTATGATCGCCGTGACCGAGACGGACGCGCCGGAAGCCGTCTTTTCGGACGAAGTAATAGACACACTGCAGGCTATCCGGCCTGTGGCGCACGTTAACGTGGCACAGATAAATCTGATTGCGAACAGCAGCTTTGAGGATGCAGACACTTCCATGTGGGAGATCACGGGAGAGGGGACGGATTTTCAGGATAAGGATTCCGACGCCCACAGCGGCGCTCTTTCTCTTCATTTCTGGTCAACCGGTGATGTGGATTTCACGGTACAGCAGACACTGACGGGACTTGAACCGGGAACCTATGAGTTCGGATTGTATATCCAGGGCGGTGACGCCGATGGAGCACAGATTTTCATCTTTGCGGATAACGGTACGGACGATCTCACGCAGGATACCGAGGTCACGGGCTGGTGTGACTGGCATGATCCGGTGATCAGCGGCATTACGGTAGGTGATGACGGCACCCTGACCGTGGGAGCTTCCGTTAAGGCGCCTGCTAAGGCGTGGGGTACGCTGGATGATTTTTATCTGTATCAGAAGTGATGCGGAAGATATGATTTTATGTACCGCGGACGTTACAGAATGCGACCGGGGTAAGGAGAATAGACGGATATGGCAAAGGTCGTTCTTATCTGTGGAAAAATATGCTGCGGCAAAAGCACATACGCAAAGCGGTTACAGGCTGTTGATCAGGCGGTCATCCTGTCGGTGGACGAGATCATGCTTGCGGTATTTGGGCTGTATGCAGGAGAAAAGCATGACGAATATGCAGCCGGCGTGCGCCGTTATCTGTTTGAGAAGTCGTTAGAGGTTATCCGGGCGGACGTGAGTGTCATTTTGGACTGGGGTTTTTGGACAAAAGCCGGAAGAGACGAGGCGAAAGCGTTCTACACAGACAGGAATATAGAATGCGAACTGCATTATATCGATGTGGGCACTGAGATCTGGAAAGCGCGTATAAACAAGAGAAATCGATCGGTACTTGCCGGTGAAACGACAGCCTACATTGTGGACGACAACCTTGCCGCAAAGTTTGAAGCGGCATTTGAGCCGCCCGCCAGAGAAGAAATTGACGTATGGGTCAGCGGATAAATCTCCGCCGGCCCTGTCGTCTCTATACTGACCGACCATTGCAATGAAAGGATTCGCTATGGAAGATAAAAAAATGACGATAGACGATATCGCGCGGGCGCTTGGCGTGTCCAAGACCACTGTGTCCAGGGCTATGTCCGGTAAGGGAAGGATCGGTGAAGCCACACGGAAGAAAGTGTTAGACTATATAGCGGAGCATAACTACAGTCCCAATGTCATTGCCAAAGGACTGGCGCAGAGCAAAACCTATAATATCGGCATGGTGCTGCCGGGGGACTATCATATTGCGGAGCTGCCTTTCTTTCAGAAGTGTATGCTTGGGATCAGCCGGGAGGCGGCGGCGGCGGGATACGATGTTCTGGTTTCTATGGTGACTAGGGAGGACATCTCGCAGCTTGAGCGTGCGGTGGCAAACAGAAAAACCGATGGGGTGATCCTCACCCGGACGATGGTGGACGATGCGCCCGTGAAGCTTCTGAAGGACAGCGGAGTGCCCTTTGTGGCGGTTGGAAGTACAGAGGATGATGCGGTCGTGCAGATCGATAATGACCACCTGAATGCGTGCAAGGAGCTGACGGCAGGAATTTTGGCGCAGGGGTTTAGAAAAATAGCGCTGATCGGCGGGGATATGAATCTGATGGTTACGGGGATGCGGCTGCGAGGCTTTAAGACTGCCCTGGCGGACATAAACGGAAGAGCGGGCGGCGGCGGACCGGACAGCCCAAGACCGGACACCCGGCCGGTAAAGGATGACTGTATATGGCTGGGCGTTGAGGATTCCGGTGCGGTGGAGAAAATTATCGGACAGCTTCTTGCCGCCGGGACCGAATGTATTGTGTGTATGGACGATTATCTGTGCGGCCTTGTGCTTAACGCCCTGCAGCAAAGACAGGTGGCGGTTCCCGAACAGGTGAAGGTGGCGTCCTTTTACGACAGTACCCTACTGGCAGACCGTATGATACCTGTCACTTCCATCCGTTTCGATGTGGAGGAGTTGGGCCGGAAAGCCTGCAGACAGCTTCTACGTATGATGGACGGAGAGGAGGTGGAGCGGCGCACGCTGCTTGGCTATGAGGTCTGTATGCGTCGGTCCACTGAGTAAACGGTGGGGCGATATGCCGCCGGACCAATGCCGGATCAATGCAGCGGCTTTGCCTTGACAATTGGCGCGGCACAGGTTAGAATAATGGAAACGGTCGGCAAGAAGCCGGCAGACGGGCGCCAAGCGCTTATGATTGCTGTAAAGTATTGCGATACGGCATGATGTCACGGATGTAAGAAGTCCGATGCTCTTAAGAGCAGAGGTCGCGGAATGTTCTGAGGAGTCAGGGCGGACGCGGATAATAGATGGATCAACGTTATCAGGAAGGTAATCGTGCAGGAAAGAATTCCGGCGGCTGCCTTTTTTTATTTTAATGTAAGACGGAGGTTATTATGAAACAGACAAAAAAATTAGTTTTATCGGCGTTTTTCATGGCACTGGGAATCGTACTTCCCTTTCTGACAGGACAGATACAGCAGATCGGCAACATGCTGCTCCCGATGCATATTCCGGTGCTGCTGTGCGGATTTATCTGCGGTTGGCAGTACGGGCTGGCGGTGGGGTTTGTAACGCCGCTTCTTAGAAGCGCCATGTTCGGGATGCCGCCCATTATGCCTACGGCAGCGGCTATGGCGGTGGAGCTGGCGGTGTATGGTCTTGTGGTCGGTATTTTACATGCCAGACTGCCCAAAAAGATCCCGTATTTATATGTAAGTCTGGCAGGCGCAATGATTGCGGGCAGAGTTGCGTGGGGGATCGTGAGCATAGCGCTGTATGGTATTGCCGGCAACAGCTTTTCATGGCAGATCTTTTTGGCGGGTGCATTTTTGAACGCTATCCCGGGCATCATTCTGCAGCTTATCCTGATCCCTGCGATCATGATCGGTTTGAAGAAAGCCGGAGTGCTGGACGACTATGAGAAAAGCTATGCCGCGTAAAGTGTGTGATAAAACCTGTGACAAGGTATGCGATGAGATATGCGATAAGGCATGCGATAACGTATGCTGTGAGGCATTTGACAATGCGTTCGATAAGGTATGCGGCATCATAGACGGCGCGCTGCAGAAAACAAAAATGACCGATCAAGTCAATATAGCGATAGACGGCATGTGCGGCGCCGGAAAGACCACGCTGGGCACGGCGCTTGCGAAAAAGTACGACTGCAATCTGTTCCATATGGATGATTATTTCTTAAGACCGGAGCAGCGCACGGCCAAACGTTATGCGGCGCCGGGCGGCAATGTGGATTATGAAAGATTTCAGTCGGAGGTCCTCTGTCATTTGGCGGATGAGAACGGATTAAGCTGCCGCCCTTTCGACTGCAGCGCCATGTCGCTTGGAGAGCCGCGCCGGATGCCGTATAAAAGGCTGAATATCATTGAAGGAGCTTACAGCTGCCATCCGTATTTCGGAGATGTATATAGCCTGTGTTTCTTTGTTGAGATTTCCGGTGAAGAGCAGCGAAAGAGAATACTGGCGCGTAACGGCGCACAAATGTATAAGCGGTTTGCCGATGAGTGGATCCCGATGGAAAACCGGTATTTTGCCGCATATGGGATCGGCGGCCGGTGTATCAGAATATCGATGATGTAATGAAGATAGCGGCAGCAGGTACTTCCGGCAGATACCTACAGCATGGACTCGATCTTCTCTATAGCATCGCGGATCAGATCGCCGATGGGCGCTTCGGTGCACCCGGCCACATAATGATTGCAGCGGTTTACGGGGATCAGGACCTTGAATGCTTTGCTTGCGCCGATCGCTGTCGCGATGGCGGGAGTGATCTCGCCGAGCAGCGCGTTGGCAAAAACAATGCCGATCGGGCCTGCGATAATATCTGAGTCGGCAGCGTTGACGATCACGGCATTGTCGCCGGTGGCGCCGTAATCTGCGCCGGCTTTCAGCATTGCCGCAGTCGCGATGCTGTTTGTGCCGATAGCGTACAGCTCCAGATCGCTGTGCCGCTTCTTAAGCTGTTCTATCACCGTCTTGCCGATGCGTCCGCCCTGTCCGTCGATGATCGTGATCTTCATATCGTTTATGCCCTCCGGAATAATTTGTTGATCTGCCGTATTCTCTGATGTCAGTACTGTATAATATGACTTCTGCGCTTATTATACAATACCGGTGGACTGATGCGCAAGAACCGGCGGTGCATTGCGTCAGGCAGCTTCTTTATCCGGCAGATATTTTCGTATGTCGGCGACCCGTTGTACAAAACATCCAATTTCTTATCCACCAATCTGTATAATATTCCGAATTGACAAATCCCGTATATGTTTGTTATTTTAAAACTATGAACAACCGATTGCGCAACAGTAAAACAGAGGGTTGAACAGTGGAGGGAGGCAGCATGGATAAATTTATTGTAAATATCATTCATCGTCCGGAGATGGTTCCCGAATATGCCGAAAAAATAACCGGACACGGCAAAGAGGAAGACATCGGGAGAAAGGAGCTTTTGACAGAGTCGCTGGACATCTTTAAGACGCAGCAGGCAATTGCGCATAAGAACGGCTTAAAGACGACGATACAGATGACATATGCGTCACTTTTTAACGATGAGGCGGTGGAGCTGGCGAAGGCTGACCATGAGAAATACGGCGACGAGATCGCTCTGACCCTGTTAGGGCTTCCGTGCGAGGAGTTTCGGGCAAAATATAAGACAAAGGATTTCTGTATCTGGATGTTTTCAATGGAAGACAAAAAGTCCATCGTAGACGATGTGTTCGGCAAATTCCACGACAGGTTCGGGTTCTATCCGGAATCCACAGGCTCCTACTATCTGGATGCGGCTTTAGTCAATTATATCAAAGAAAAATATCCTATGGTGAAATGTGCCGTGGCCACATGCTGGGAGGAAGGACCGAAGGCATATCACACCTGCAACAACTCCTGGTATACATTTATGGACGGCGGCCCGTGGGCTCCCTGGATCCCCAGTAAGCAGAACGTACACGCGCCTGCCGCGAATGAGGAAGAGGACAGCGGTATCGTGGCGATCCCGCACCTGTCCCGTGACCTGCTTGCGTGCTATGACGGCAACGGTTCTAATTTCGGGACGCATCCGCAGAACGTACTGCGCAGTATGAGCTATGATACAGAGACATGGGAATATCCGTATCTGTACAACCTGATCGACCAGTACCGCGATCTTGCAAAGTACAATAACGGTTACGCCTATAATATGATGTTCGTGGGCCCCGGCTGGATGAACAAGATGGGACGCTGGGAAGCTCCCTATGAGCTGCTGCTCAAATCTTACGAGGACGGTATGGCATATTACGGCCAGCTTAAGAAGGAAGGTCTGCTGGACGATATGACGATGGCTGAGTTTGCAGATTATTTCCGTCAGAAGAAAACGCTCACGGAGCCGGAATGTGCGCTGTGGAGAGATATTCTGTACGGCTCGCAGAAGCAGCTTTTCTGGTACTGCGACCCTTACATGAGAGTCTGCGCCAATATGGACCAGGGCGGCGCGATCGTGGATCTGCGTCCCTATGTGGCCAAGCTGGACTGGCCGGTAGGTATCGGCACCAAACATGTGACAGACGCTTCCTATCCTTTTCTGATCCAGGAAAAATACAGGGCGGGATATTTTACGCATTATGCCGGCGAAGGTACGGTAAGAAGTGCAAAGCTCACCCATAACGGCGAGGAAGTGGATCTGTGCCTGTGCAGGACCAAGGCGCACTTCTCACAGGAGGGCAGGACCAGAATACTGACGCTTGATCCCGTGGATATCGTCTTCTATGACCTGACGGTCAAGCTGCAGACGAAAATGTACTTTGAGGAGGGCAGCTCCCGCATCAGGATCGACAGGCATATTCTTGAGATGAGCGATCCGGACGCAGATGTGGAGATCAATGAATATATGGTCGCGTGCTACGGAACAACGGAGTATTCCGAGGATATGACAGGAATTGAACTGTCGGTGACAGACGGCGCGCATACGGAGAAGATCGACTATGCGTACAAGTGCCGCGAGGCGCAGCTTACAGGCGCAACCGAGGCCGTTGCAACCGTACCGCAGATCAGTACAAGAGTTTCTTTAAGCTGCGAAAAGAAGGAGGCGGCCGGTTACATTAAAGAGGGCTATGCGTTCTCGCCGATGTTCACGTTAGGTTACACGACAAAGTTAAAGGATAAGGAGGTATTTACGACATGGCTCAATCTGGCAAAGGCAAATTAAATTACAGGTGTCCCTCCTGCTTCATGAGAGATCTGGATATTGATATGTTTTACGATAAGGACAGGAAAGAATACTACTGCATCCGCTGTCAGTATGTCGGCACGCAGGAGGATGTGCTTGAGAAAAATGAGCTGGTGCGTTTTAGGTATAAGGATGCGATGAAGCGGTTTACGAAGTTTGATTTCGATTAGGGCAGTCTGGCTGTGTGCCCTGCAGATTTAAGAGGATGAAACCATGAAATTCTACAAAGGCATGGACGTTTCCACGCTTCTTGAAGTGGAGAAATGCGGCGGCAGATTTTATGACCGCGGTGAAGAAAAAGATGCTTTGGACATACTGCAAAGCTACGGTGTCAATGCGGTGCGGCTGCGCCTGTGGAACGATCCGTATTCGGAACAGGGCGAGCCGTATGGGGCGGGCACAAACGACCTGCCAACCACGATAGCTCTGGCAAAGCGCGCCAAGGCGCATAAGATGGATGTGCTGCTGAATCTGCATTACAGTGATTTCTGGGCGGATCCGGGCAAACAGCGGGTGCCCAAGGCGTGGCGGGGGATGGATGCGGCGCAGCTTGCCGATGCGGTTTACTCCTATACGGGGGACGTGCTTCTTGCCATGAAAGAGGCGGGTGCTTATCCCGACCTGATCCAGATCGGCAACGAACTGACAAACGGAATGCTGTGGCCTCTTGGTAAAATGCCCAATTATGATAATCTGGCCCGGTTCATCAGCGCGGGCATAAGCGCGGTGCGCGCGGTCGATGTGGATATGCCGGTCATGATCCACCTGGACAACGGCGGCAACAACGCCATGTACAGGGACTGGTTCGATCATTATATGGAGCGGGGCGAGGATTTTCAGATCATCGGATTGTCCTATTATCCGTTCTGGCACGGATCACTCGCCGATCTGCAGAACAATATGAACGATCTGGCGGCGCGCTACGGCAAGGAGCTGGTGATCGCGGAAGTTTCGATGGGATACACGATGGACGACTATGCCGAATATGAAAAGCTTGCACCCGATAAGCGTAAAGGGTATGCAACCAGGCCTGAGCTTACAGAAAAATTGCCGTTTCCCATGACGAGACAGGGGCAGTGCGATTTTATGAAAGCGGTCTTTGAGGTGATGGAAGGCGTGCCGGACAATAAGTGCAGAGGCTTCTTTTACTGGGAACCCGCGTGGATTCCCGTGCCCGGTTCCGGCTGGGCTTCTGAGGCGGCGCTCCCTTATATAGAAGAAAAAGGTCCCGGCGGTAACGAGTGGGCGAACCAGGCGCTGTTTGATTATGACGGCAACGCGCTGCCTGCGCTTGCGGTCATCAGGGATTCTTGATTGCTGTCGGCGCGCGGCTTGCCGGCGCTCACAATGCCGGCACTTAGGATGTTGCGTTTATGGCGTGGGCAGCGGCCCCGTGGAGCCGCGCACGATTAGCTCGGGACGCAGAAGAGTCCTGCTGATGGACACATGATTAATCAGGGAGTTCAGCGTATAGAAACCGCATTTTCCCAGAGCAATACGGTCCTGGCGGATCGTGGTGAGAGGCGGATTCAACTTGGCTGAGACGGGGATATCGTCAAAGCCTATGACGCTGACGTCCCCCGGAATGTGCAGCCCGAGGCGGGTGCATTCAGCGATGACGCCGGATGCGATCAGGTCGTTGCCACACAGAAACGCGGTGATTCCCATAGAAAGCAGTTTGTCCACATGGGGTTTGGCGGCGTCCGTCACAAAATAGCCGTATGGCATGGTATCTTCGCTGAAAGGAAGACCGTGGGCGGTCATGCTGTCGATGTAAGCCTGCCGTCGCTGGTCGGAGATCATGGAGCCCTGGGAGCCGTTGATCAGACCGATGCGGCTGTGGCCGAGATTCATCAGATGGACGATCGCATCGTCTATGCCCTCGAAGCTGTCCGTCCCTATATAGCCGACGGAAGGGTTTTTCTTAATGTAGTTATCCAGCAGAACGGTGGGAATTGATGCGGAACAGAACTGTTCCATCCATTCGTCCTGCAGGGCAAAGCCGAGAAGAAAAGCGCCTACATATCCGTTTTTTAACATATAGGTATCATATTTCTCCGTGGACTGGAGAAGCGGAGTGACCGGCATGACCGATACGTCAAAGCTTTCGCGGTAAGCGCTCTGGCGAAAACCGAGTATGATATCGTAACCGAACTGGTCGGGGGTCTCGTACTCCATGTTTTCCACAAAGATACAGAGCCTTCGCTGTACCCTGCCGCGCATCTGTTTGGTGGTGTAGCCCAGTTCTACGGCAGTGTCCAGAACGGTCTGGCGCAGAGATTCGCTGATATCGCTGGCGCCGTTTAATCCCTTTGACACCGTGCTGACAGATATGCCGAGCCGGTCGGCGATGTCTTTGATCGTAGCCATAATAACCTCCGGTATAGTATATATTATATTTAGTATATATTTAGCAGATATTATATATGGATCGCATATACGTAAGTAGAAATACAGACAGTATACAAACTAAGAATAGAAGAAAAACAGACGGAATGCAAGAGAATCAGCTTAAATTTGCGAAAATTTTCGCAAATTTGTTAAAAACCCACAAAACAGAGGATTTGTTTCAGTGCAAAATGGAAAAATATACCTCAAAAAAACGATTTCCGTATTGACAAAGTGAATGACGGGTGATACATTAAATGTAAAGTACGAAATTTTCCGAAAATAATTTCCGCGCAGTTGCGCGGCGAAAGGGCTAGCCCTTTCTTTATATTCTATATCCATAGAATATAAAATCTCTGTTCGACCAATAATACGGTATAAGGCGTGGCAGCACGTTTTATATAGAAACTTATTATGATCAGTCTTGATCAACATTGGTTCGGCGGGATCGGATTCCCGGCCGAATCGGAAAGAGAGAGGAAAGAATTATGAAGAAGAAAGTATTGGCAACATTACTGGCAGCAGCAATGACAGCCGGTTGTCTTGTCGGATGCGGCGGCGGTGACGGCGCAGCGGATGCTCCGGCGGCAGATACTCCGGCAGCAGAAGCTCCGGCGGCGGATGATTCCGCAGAAGCTCCGGCAGATGATGCGGCAGCAGCGGAGCCTGTTGAGTACGGCTCCGGCAACATCACGATCTGGGTTGCTGAGAACATGGTGGACTTCACCAAAGAACAGACAGACGCCTTTTTTGCTGCTAACCCCGACATGGCAGGCTACACGGTAACGGTTGAGCCCGTCGGCGAGGGCGATGCGGCAGGCAACATGCTTACCGACGTTGAGGGCGGCGCCGACATGTACGGCTTCGCACAGGACCAGATCACCCGTCTTGTTTCCGCAGGCGCGCTTGCTCCGCTTACAGGTGCAAACGCTGAGTTCGTAACAAGCCAGAACGATGCGGGTGCTGCAAGCGCAGCGGTTGTAGGCGATACGACATACGCTTACCCGATGACGTCCGATAACGGTTATTTCTTATACTATGACAAGAGCGTTGTAACCGATCCTTCATCCCTGGAGAAGATCGTTGCAGACTGCGAAGCGGCAGGCAAGAACTTCTATATGGAGATCAACTCCGGCTGGTATCAGCCCGCATTCTTCTTTGCTACAGGCTGTACTTTAACTTATGATACGGACAGCGACGGTAACTTCACGGCATGTAACATCGACTACGCATCCGATAAGGGCGTTGTAGCATTGAAAGAGATCATTGAACTTGCATCTTCGTCTGCATTCCAGAACGGTTCTTCCGTTGATAACGGAACAAACATCGGTGCGATCGTAGACGGTACATGGGATTCCGGTTCCGCACAGGCAATCTTCGGTGACAACTATGCATGTGCAAAGCTTCCTTCTTTTGAGGGTTCCGACGGCAATACCTATCAGATGAGCGGTTTCGGCGGATTCAAACTCCTTGGCATCAAGCCTCAGGAAGATGCAGGCAAATTGGCAGTATGCCACGCTCTTGCACAGTACCTGACAGGCGCAGATGTACAGCTTGCACGTTACAATGCAGTAGGCTGGGGTCCGTCCAACACGACGGCACAGCAGGATGACGCGGTTAAGTCTGACGTAGCGCTCTCCGCACTGGCAGAGCAGCTGGCACTGACGATCCCGCAGGGCAACTATCCGGGCGATTACTGGACACTGGCAACATCTCTGGGTGATGATGTGATCTCCAAGACGCTGAGCACATCTGCAACGGATGATGAACTTATGACAGCCCTTCAGAGCTTCCAGGATACATGCATCAGCTATGCACAGTAAATAAAGATGAAAGCAATATACGGCAGAGGGTTTTCTCTCTGCCGCGTATTGTAATTTATTTTATTTTAATTTAAGTCGGGAGGGATTTCGGATATGGGAAATAGCACGGATTCCGGCAAAAAGAGCAAAGTCGGGAAATTTTTCAGTGGGGTTGGGTGTGATTTAAAAGAAATCGGCCTGACTTTCACACAGGGGGACTGGAAAACAAAAGTTTCCTATCTGATCATGGGCTTTGGCCCGATCATGCGCAGGCAGTTTTTGAGAGGCGTTGCTTTTCTGGCTGCAGAGGCGTTGTTTATTCTGTATCTGGTTAAGTTTGGCTGGAAATATCTTCAGGATATCGGTACGCTGGGAACTGTCGCAAGAGTTATGAACGACGACGGGACGATCAGCTACAATGACAACAGTTTCCTTATACTGCTGTATGGACTGCTGACTATCATAGTAATCGGCATATTTATTTTTGTATGGCGGATGAACGTCAGAGAGAACCGCAATGAAGAGAAGCTGCTTGCGGCAGGCAAACCGCTTGGCACGGCAAAGAAGGACCTGTATTCTTTACTGGATTCCCAGTTCGACAAAACGCTGCTGGCATTACCGGTCTTAGGTATTTTTGTGTTTACGGTCCTGCCGATCATCTTTATGATCTGCATTGCGTTTACGGATTATGACGCGAATCATCAGCCGCCCGCCAATCTGTTCACATGGGTGGGGCTTGAAAACTTCAAGAACCTGTTTTCCTTCGGCACTACGGGATTGGGTTCCACATTTTTGACGGTACTTTCATGGACGCTTATCTGGGCGTTTTTTGCAACGTTCCTTACCTATTTCTGCGGTATGGGAGTGGCGATTCTGATCAATAAAAAAGGAATTAAATTCAAGAAACTCTGGCGGACCATACTGGTCATGACTATTGCGGTTCCGCAATTTGTTTCTCTGTTGTACGTATATAAGATGTTTGCAAACGACGGTCTGGTAAATTCCTATCTGATGAAATGGGGATGGATCAGCAGCAGGATCCCGTTCTGGTCCGATCCGATGCTGGCGAAGATCATGATCATCGTGATCAATCTCTGGATCGGTATTCCCTATACGATGCTAATCACTACGGGACTGCTGATGAATATTCCCGAGGATCTGTACGAGAGCGCGAAGATCGATGGAGCTTCGGGATTCCAGATGTTTAGAAGCATTACGCTTCCTTACATGCTTTTTGTAACAGGACCGTTCCTGCTGACGCAGTTTACCGGAAACCTGAACAACTTTAACGTTATCTACCTGCTGACACAGGGCGGACCGCAGTCTATGAAGCTGTCCAATAAGGCGGGTTATACGGACCTGCTTGTCACGTGGCTGTATAAGATGACGGTGGATGATACGAACTACCGGATGGCTGCGGTTCTGGGTATCATGATATTCGTTGTTACGGCGGTCATTTCACTGGTGGTATACAATATGCTGCCATCCGTAAGAGATGAGGAGGGATTCCAATAATGGGCTTGAAAGCAAAGAGAAGATTAGGCAATACGATCACCTATATTGTATTGGTCATTATCAGTGTTATATGGTTATTCCCGTTTGTATGTCTGTTTTTACAGAGCCTTCGTTCCTATAACGAAGCGGGCGGCGGCATGGTAGAGTATCTGCTGCCGAAACAGTTTTCCCTGGATTCTTACGTCTTCCTGTTCAGCCAGGACAGTAAGTTCGTACGCTGGTATCTGAACACGCTTGTCATCGCATGTTTTGTAGCGGTATTCCAGACGATCGTGGTGCTGTGCGTCAGCTACGCGCTGTCCCGTATGCGTTTCAAGGGCCGTACGTTTCTGATGAGATTCTGGCTGATCCTCGGAATGTTTCCCGGATTTCTGACGATGATCTGCCTGTATTTCCTGTTGAAGCAGTTCCATCTGACGCAGGCGGGCGCAATTCCGGGTTTGATCCTTATTTCCGTGGCAAGCTCCGGTATGGGATACTACGTTACCAAGGGATATTTTGACACGATCCCGAAGGCACTTGATGAGGCGGCAAGAATAGACGGTGCATCCAGAGCGAGGGTGTTCTTAACTATGATCATCCCGATGTCCAAACCGATCATCATCTATGCGGCGTTAGTTGCATTCATGGCGCCCTGGTGTGATTATGTGTTTGCATCCTATGTCGCTTTTGGCTATTCTGACAGCTATAACGTTGCTGTGGCGATGCAGAACTGGGTGTGGACCAATGACTATCAGGGATACTTTACAAGGTTCTGTGCGGGCGGCATATTAGTTGCCGTGCCGGTTACGATCCTGTTCATATGCTTACAGAAGTACTACGTAGAAGGCGTAACGGGCGGCGCGGTAAAAGGTTAATGGCTGCGCGCCTGACAACAGTGACGGCATAGAAAGATATAGAACGAAAAAGAAGTGCAGACTGTTGAAAGGCGGTCTGCACTTTTTAGGAGAATGCAAAATGGTTAGATCAGACATTAAAAGGCGCTGTATGGCAGCGCTGCTCATATTGACCATGACGGTCATGACGGCGTGCGAAGGTGCCGCGGGCAAAGATGCGCCAAACGCGCAAAACGCGCCCACGGCAGAAGCACAGGATGGCGCAGCAGTGCAGGAGATCCCGGATGTCACGGACACGATCCCGTTAAATATCATAGACGATAATTACCGTACTTATTATGAGGTGTTTGTCTACTCTTTTTGTGACAGTGACGGCGACGGGACAGGCGATCTGAAAGGATTGACCGGGAAGCTTGATTATATTAATGACGGGGACGATACGACGGACACCGATCTGGGATGCAACGGGATCTGGCTTATGCCTGTCCATCCCTCGCCTACTTATCATAAATACGATGTGACGGACTATTACGCTATTGACCCTTCCTACGGTACGCTGGATGATTTTAAGGCTTTTCTTGCGGCATGCGATGAACGGGGCATTAAAGTTATCATGGACCTGGTGTTAAATCACACGTCCTCGAAGCATCCGTGGTTTACCGAAGCATGCGAGTACCTGTGCGAGCTGGGGACGGCGGAGCCGGATGCGGCGGAATGTCCCTATGTGGACTATTATCATTTCACGAAGGAGCCGGGCAGCGGTTATTATCAGGTGGAAGGCTGTAACTGGTATTATGAGGCGCAGTTCTGGAGCGAAATGCCTGATCTGAATCCCGGGTGCGAAGCGCTCAGGGAGGAGATCGCAAATATCACAAAATATTGGCTTGACATGGGCGTGGGCGGTTTCCGTTTGGATGCGGTCAAAGAGTATTATTCCGATAACGCGCCGATGAATATTGAATTTTTGACATGGTTGACCGACACGGTCAAATCACAGAAGGAAGATGCCTATCTGGTAGGAGAGGCGTGGCTTAACATTGATGCATACGCCGAATATTATGCGAGCGGTATTGACAGCCTTTTTGATTTTAATTTTGCGGGGGCGGAGGGTGTGATCGCCAAGGTCATGAACGGTTCGCCGGCAAAACGGTACGGTACGGCAGTGGCGGCGCTTGATCAGACCTTCGGGCAGTATAACGAAAACTATATTGACGCGCCTTTTTATACCAATCACGATATGGCCAGAAGCGTCGGCTATTATGTGGGTGAAAACGCCAAAGAGCGTGTGAAGATGGCGGGCGCGATGAATCTCATGATGAGCGGCTCCGCTTTCGTGTATTACGGCGAGGAGCTTGGAATGAGGGGTTCCGGTAAGGATGAGAATAAGCGCGCTCCTATGTACTGGAGTAAAAATGCGGATGCGCAGGGTATGTGTGACGGACCGGCGGATATGGATGATTTTGAGATGAAATACGACAGTCTTGAAGAGCAGGAGCAGGATGCTTCTTCGATTTATCACTATTATAAGAAAGCGATCCGGGTCAGAAACCAGAATCCGGAGATCGCCAGAGGCAGCGTGGAATATCTTGCCGATGTGTCCTCGGACAGCGTGTGTGTGCTCCGTAAGAGTTATAACGGTTCTGAGCTCCTTCTGGTGTTTGATACGGGCCCGGAGGCGCAGAGCGTTGATTTGAACGGCGTCACTTTAAATGGGCACAGCGTGGACGATACAACGCAGGTCAGGGCGTCGCTTGATACCAAAGAACAGCCCGCGGTTCTGGAGAACGGCATTGCTTCGATGCAGCCGTACTCGATCCTGGTGCTGAAATAAAACAAAAACCCCGAAGGCACGCCTTCGGGGTTTTCGCTTGTGTAAAAGGGGAATTCTTCCGGAATTGCTATTACCGACTTGACTTCCGTGATCAAGTCTACTATTACTATAATCTCTTTTTTTGACAGAGTCTACAAATATATTACAAAAGAATAGAATTATATTAGCGAAAATAATCGGAAAAACGTAAAAAATACGTAAAATTGGCAACGATAATATAAATATATTGATTTTTCGCCAGATAATGTACTAAAAACAATTTCCCCGCAGATCAGTAACCCAGATATTCGCGCTGGCGCTGGAGTTCGGGAGGAATGTCCGCGCCCATGTTTTTGATCTTCTGGAACAGGTTGTTGTAATGATGGATGTGCTGGGTGAGTTTTATATCGTAGCGCTCCATCATATCCTTGTATAGCGGATTGATCTTCAGTTTGTCACGGATCGCCCGGGAGAACGGGCAGTAGTCGAATAAAATGCCGCGCGCCACCTTATTAAGACGCGGGGAACCGTTGCCCTCATAGATGATCCATGCCTCGTAATCTCTGAGGAACATTTCTTTGTAGCTGTTCTTTGCCTTCTGCATGTTGAGTTTGATCTTATCCTTGGCGTCGGTGGACAACTCATGGTTTTTGCGATAGAACTGAATGTAATCAAAATATCTGCTGGTGAGAGACGGCTCCGATACATCGTTCCATCTGGCGCCCTGTACACGTTTGCACATTTCCCAGCGGAAATCGGCGGTGAGTCGGACAAGTATGCTGGTCAGATCCTCCATCTGGAAGATAGACACCATCATACGGGCGGGCGTTGTACGTTTACGCCCTTCGATCTCCTGCCACATAACGCCCCTGACGCCAATGTTGGGCGCCAGTATGAGATCGGGAAGGATCTCTATGTTGATATATTCTTTGCCGATACCAAGCTTTTCATTTGTATAGATCATATCGCGGTAATAGGCGCTGAAATCGACGGAACGGACCTGATTGAAGGCCGCTTCTGCTTTGTCCGCAGATACCAGAGACTTTTCCAGATCTTTTAAAATATTGTGTTCCGAGAACACAGGGCAGAAACTGCTGATACGGCCGAACGTGATCTTGTTGACGGACTGGAACATATTGTGCAGCTCATACAAAACCTGTTTTTCCCTGTCTTTTAACAGAGAGGCTTCCTCGGAGGCTTTGATCTTGCCGGAAATCTTAAGCTCATGTATATAAGCCTGATAATCGGCGTCGAATTCGTTGCGGCTGGGAGATTTCCGGCCGTCGTAGACAGCGCGCAGCCATTCATAGATGCTGTATACGTTCCGGTCAGGGTCGGTAGGCAGATCATCCACGATAGAGTACAGGTAGGAAGCGTTGTCCATACCGGCAAGCTGTTCGTCCACATAGCCAAAATTAAAGAACATCCGGACGACCTTCGGCACCTCGAAATCATGGAGGCTCCTTATAAACGCCTTCTCATATATCTCGTAGAATAACGTCGTGATCTTGTGGCGAAGCTGTCTGGAATGTTCGTCCGAATTGTTCTTATCAGGCAGCCTGCTGTAGTGATGTATGGCATCTCTGAATTCGGCGGCCGTCTCTTCGTCCATTCCGGCATAGGACAGGATCGTGTTCAGCGAATCTTGTATTTCCGGTATGTCCTTTGGCTTTCCATCGGCGTCGGCAGTCTCTTCATACTGCTCCAGCGTGTTGAGACGGTCGCGGTATTCAGCGACACGCTGCCGGTACATCTCCTGGTCAACGGAAGATTGGCCTTCCAGCTGGATCATCATTGTGGAGATGGCGGCGATCAGCGTTGTGGAATCATCTGTGTGTACACCGACTTTATACAGGAGGCTTGCATAGAGGTCAAAGAAATCAAGCCTGTTTTCACTCATCAGCAGATGCGTGATATCCGATTTGTAATCGTACAGCGCACGGCATACGGAGATGATCTGCTGCACATCCTGGTTAGTCTTGAGGAATAAGCCTTGCAGAAAATCGGGATTCTGGTCTTTGACAGACGTCTTTGTGGCAAGCGCGCGTATTTGCTCATAATAACCGCCCAGCCAGCCGGGTACGTCATCCTCAAGGACCAGTTCGGTCAACGTTTCCAGGGCGGGCAGTGTGCGCGGGGAGATGCCGTGCTTGGTGCAAAAAGACAGATACTCATCGTAACTGCCCGTCAGATAATGATAGAAATTATCGCAGTCAAACCGCGCCAGTTCATACTGGTCTAAAATCTCCTGGAACTGCCGGAACATGGAGCGGATGACGTAGTCGCTCAGCTCGGGATTGGAGCGGAACATTTCAGACAGTTTGGAAACGGTATAAGGATAAGAAGCGATCGAGACATTTTCCTCCGCCTGATATGTAATAAAGTAAGAACCGGAAAAAAGCTCGCAGACTCCGATCACATCCCCTTTATTGAGATAAAATTCTCCGCCGGGATAACTGGCGCGCACCGTGCCTTTCGCTATTACATGCAGGGCGGTGATGGCCTGTTCGCTCTGCAGTAAGACCTGTCCCGCGGGAAACTCTTTTAAAGCCATGAATAAATACCTCCTTTGTCGTCATCTTTTAGTGTACTACGAAAACATAGTAAATACAAGAAACAAAGCAGTCCTTTTGCCGCCTTTTACGGCCCTTCGGGGATAATTCGGCGGACCGGATGCAGGAGACAGGGCTGTTTTGACAAAGTGCACAAGAAGTAGTCCGGTATTTTGTACAGTAGTTTTAATAAAAGTATGATAAAATAAGCGCAGAGTCAGCACTCTGCGCTATGAGAATTGCACCGCAATTCTCCCGGAATGGTTTACGGTATCGGCTTTAGAGATATGGTAAAATAAGCGCAGAGTTGCCTGTATCGGGCTGGCGTATCACCATCGGGACGACAGTCGGGACGGTATATTGTAAGGGGTGTCAGTGCAGATGGAGAAAGAAGACGTTTCGTACAGACAAAAGGTGGCCAGACAGTATAAGCCGGATGTGGAGAAGTTAGTCCGGTATCTGCCGTGGCTTGAGGAGAAAGCGGGAGCGGCCGGGGGCCTTTCCGAGAACTATGAGGGGTCGGGCATCAAAGGGCATTCCATCACTTTTCCGGTATATGACGGTACGCTGATGAATTTTGTCAGGGAAGTACAGAGTACGGGGCTTGTGGACCGGAACTATCCCTATATTTATTCCCGGCGCGGAATACGCACGGTCAGGGATGAGCTGACGGCAATATCGCATGCGGATATCAGGGAGATGGATGTCCTGAAGGGTATTCTGTCGAAGTATATTCTTGGCGGCATGACGAAGGGGAGAATGTGGACGGAAGCAGTGTCAAACGGAGTTTTTCTTAACGTTGTCCGCAAGATGAAAGAGAACCTTGAATTCTGGGACAGGCCGGTCAAACAATAGAGGAAAAAGGCAGGGGAAAGAGAAGGAAACAGATATATGGGAGAAAAATCGGCACAGAAAAGACAGTATATTTTAGATACGGCGCGAAAAGTATTTGCGGAGAAGGGCTTTAAAAATGTGACCATGAAAGATATCGTGGAGGCGTGCAATATAAGCCGTGGCGGACTGTATCTGTATTTTGAGAGTACGGATCAGATCCTGCTGGAAATACTGCATATGGAAGCGGAGGAAACAGACGATCTTTTTACGGGACATATCTCAAAGACGGATACAGCGGCGGATATCCTGACGCTTTTTCTCAAGGAACAGAAGAAAGAACTGTTACAGGAACAGAATAGTTTGACCGTTGCGGTCTATGAATATTTTTTTGCTCACAGATCGACCGATAAGAACAGTATGCCGCGCAAACAGTTTGACGCGGGTGTCAGGGTGTTGGAAAAACTGATACAAGCGGGAATCTCAAGCGGAGAGTTCTACTGTGAGGACCCGAAAGGAGCGGCTTCCAATATCATGTACGTCCTGGAGGGAATGAAGATATATGCTCAGACGTGCGGCATTACGGAGAAGATGGTAGACGAGCAGCTGCTTTACATTATGCAGGGGCTGATCGTGGATGTGTAAGAGACTGGGACTCGGAAGAAGCATTCCGTAAACATTACGAGAAGGAGACGAAAAGCATCATGGGAAATGTCAAACGTATCTATGTGGAGAAGAAGGAACCTTTTGCCGTGAAGGCGAAGGAGCTTAAGGAAGAAATCGGCAGCTATCTCGGCGTAAGCGGTGTAGAAGAGGTCCGGGTCTTTATCCGTTATGATGTGGAGAATCTGTCTCCGGATGTTTTTGAGAAAGCGTGCAGAACGGTTTTTTGCGAGCCGCCGGTAGATATTCTGTACGAGGAGACGATCGGGATCCCCGCAAACGGCAGGGTGTTCAGCGTAGAGTACCTGCCCGGTCAGTTTGATCAGAGAGCCGATTCCGCCGTACAGTGCGTGAAGTTTTTAAAAGAGGACGAAGAACCTATTATCAGGACAGCGGTTACTTATCTGATCACGGGAAATATTTCGGAGGAGGAGTTTGCCAGGATCAAAGCGTACTGTATCAATCCCGTAGATTCCAGAGAGACGGACATGGTTAAACCCGACACACTTGTCACAATATATGATGAACCGGCAGATGTGGCGGTGTTTGAGAATATGACAGGAAAGTCAGATTTTATAGACATGCCGGAAAAGGAGCTGCGTGAATTATATGATTCCTTAGGTCTTGCTATGACGTTTAAGGATTTTCTGCATATACAGAATTATTTTGCACAGGAAGAGAAACGCAACCCGACGGTGACGGAGATCCGTGTGCTTGACACTTACTGGTCCGACCACTGCCGTCATACGACTTTTTCTACAGAATTAAAAGATGTTACGTTTGCGGACGGTTTCTGCAGAAAGCCGATCGAGGATACTTACAAGAATTACCTTGCTGTCAGGGATGAGATCTATGCGGGTAGAACGGACAAGTTTGTCTGCCTGATGGATCTGGCGCTGATGGCGATGCGCAAATTAAAGAAGGACGGAAAGCTGGAGGACATGGAGCAGTCTGATGAGATCAACGCCTGCTCGGTGGTCGTTCCGGTGCAGATGGATTACGGCGACAGAAAAGTGACGGAGGAGTGGCTTGTTTTCTTTAAAAACGAAACGCACAACCATCCCACGGAGATCGAGCCTTTCGGCGGCGCGGCGACATGTCTGGGCGGCGCGATCAGGGATCCGTTATCCGGCCGCGGCTATGTGTACCAGGCAATGCGTGTGACGGGTGCGGCAGACCCCACGGTGCCTGTGGCGGATACGCTTAAGGGCAAGCTGCCGCAGAAGAAACTGGTGCGCGGCGCGGCAAGCGGTTATTCGTCCTACGGTAATCAGATCGGACTTGCGACCGGATTGGTCAAAGAAATATATCATCCCGATTATGTAGCAAAGAGAATGGAGATCGGTGCGGTCATGGGCGCGGCGCCGAGGCGGAATGTGGTCCGTGCGAACTCCGATCCCGGCGACGTCATTATCCTGTTAGGCGGCAGAACCGGGCGCGACGGATGCGGCGGCGCAACGGGCTCTTCCAAGGTACATACGGAGAGCTCCATAGAGACCTGCGGCGCGGAGGTGCAGAAGGGCAACGCGCCTACGGAACGTAAGATACAGCGGCTTTTCCGCCGCGCGGAAGTGAGCCGCCTGATCAAGAAATGTAATGATTTCGGCGCGGGCGGCGTGTCCGTGGCCATCGGTGAGCTGGCGGACGGGCTTACGGTAGACCTCGATAAAGTCCCGAAGAAATATGCAGGGTTAGACGGCACGGAGCTTGCCATCTCCGAATCCCAGGAGAGAATGGCGGTTGTGGTTGCCCCTGAAGATGTACAGGAGTTTCTCGGCTATGCCGCGCAGGAGAATCTTGAGGCGGTAGAGGTTGCGGTTGTAACGAAGGAGCCGAGGCTGGTGCTTGCGTGGCGCGGCAGGAAGATCGTTGATATCTCCAGAGCCTTTCTTGATACCAACGGCGCTCATCAGGAGACGTCCGTAGCGGTAGATATGCCGGATGAGAAAGACGATTATCTCAGAAAGATCGCTACCCCTGCGGTGGCGGATGCGCTTGGGCGGGGAGATGTGAAGAGGGCATGGCTTTCACTTCTGAACGATCTGAATGTATGCTCCCAGAAGGGCCTGGTGGAGATGTTTGACGCATCCATCGGCGCGGGCAGCGTATACATGCCTTACGGCGGTAAGTACCAGCTTACGGAAACGCAGGTTATGGCAGCGAAGCTCCCTGTTTTAGAAGGGAAGACGGATACCGTGACGATGATGAGTTACGGATTCGATCCGTACCTGTCCAGCTGGAGCCCGTACCACGGGGCTGTCTATGCGGTGACGGAATCTATGGCAAAGATCGTGGCAAACGGCGGGGATTATAAGAAGATCCGCTTTACGTTCCAGGAATATTTCAGAAGGATGAGCGGGGATCCGGAGCGGTGGAGCCAGCCTTTTGCGGCGCTTCTGGGCGCATATGACGCGCAGATAGGGTACGGTCTGCCATCCATCGGCGGCAAGGATTCCATGTCGGGCACTTTTAACGATATCGATGTTCCACCGACGCTCGTTTCCTTTGCGGTAGATATTGCGCAGCAGGACAGCATTGTAAGTCCTGAGCTCAAGAAGGCGGGCAGCATACTTGTCCGTTTCCGTATTGCAAGGAATGAATATGATCTGCCTGTATATGAAAATGTCATGAAGGTATACGACTATATATTGACACTGATGTCACAGCACAGGATATTATCTGCATACGCCTTGGATGCAAGAGGTGTGGCGGCAGCAGTCAGCAAGATGGCGTTCGGCAACAGGATGGGTGTGAAGGTTGATAGCAGCGTAACGGCGGAGCGTCTTTTTGATAACGGACTTGGTGATATTCTGGCGGAGATGCCTGCAGAGGCGGCACAGAGTCTGGCGCAGGAACTGCAGAGCCAGACGTCGGCGCCGTGCGGCGGCATACAGGCCGAAATCATCGGTACGGTCACAGATGAGCCTGTCTTTGCGTACGGCGATGTCAGGATCACTATGGAAGAGGCGCTGGATGCGTGGACGAGCAGGCTTAATAAGGTGTTCCCTTACACGGCGGGTAAAGATAAGAGCAAAGTGAACACCGGGCTATACAAGACAAAGGAAGTTTATGTATGTAAGAATAAGGTGGCCCGTCCGACCGTGTTTATTCCGGTATTTCCCGGTACAAACTGCGAGTATGACAGCGCGGCAGCGTTTGTGAGAGCCGGAGCGGACGTAGTGACAAAGGTATTTAAGAATCTGACGGCGGAGGATATCAGAGAGAGCGTTGACGTATTTGAGAAGGCGATCGGGCAGGCGCAGATCATCATGTTCCCCGGCGGCTTTTCGGCGGGCGATGAGCCGGACGGTTCGGCGAAGTTCTTTGCGACCGCTTTTCAGAATGCCAGACTCAAAGAGGCGGTGATGAAGCTGCTACATGAAAGAGACGGCCTGGCGCTGGGTATCTGTAACGGTTTCCAGGCGCTTATCAAACTGGGACTGGTGCCTTACGGTGAGATCACGGGCCAGATGGAGGATTCGCCGACGCTGACGTTTAACACCGTTAACCGTCATATCTCCAAGATGGCGTATATTAAGGTGGTATCCGACAAGTCCCCGTGGCTTATGGGCGCTGTGCCGGGCAATACCTACGTAAATCCCGCTTCCCACGGTGAGGGACGCTTTGTGGCGCCGAAGGAATGGATCGACAGGCTGTTCGCAAACGGCCAGGTGGCTACGCAGTATGCGGACGTGGATGGTAACGTTACGATGGACGAGGAATGGAACATCAACGGCTCTTATGCAGCGATCGAGGGTATCACGTCACCCGACGGACGGTGTCTCGGTAAGATGGCACATTCCGAGAGAAGAGGGGACGGCGTCGCAGTCAATATCTACGGCGAACAGGATTTGAAGATATTTGAATCCGGCGTAGCCTATTTTAAATAATGTAAGATAAGAAAGGCCTTGTGTAAGGGAATCCCTTGCATGAGGTCTTTTTACAGGATATGGTTCAGGGACAGGAAAGTTTTTGAATACGGAAGGTTTTAGTAATTGAACGGCACAGGGTCTTGTGATATAATTAGTCGATTGTGCGAGAAGAACATAAAAGAAAAACAGGTGACAGGATGAAAGCGTTTTTAATTTTGGAAGACGGCACAGTTTTCGAGGGAACTCATATCGGTGCGGACAAAGAGATCATCAGTGAGATCGTATTCAACACCTCTATGGCGGGGTATCTGGAAGTGTTGACTGACCCATCCTATGCCGGACAGGCGGTGTGTATGACCTATCCTCTGATCGGCAACTATGGCGTGTGCAGGGAGGACATGGAGTCGCGCAGGGCGTGGCCCGACGGGTTTATCGTCAGGGAGCTTTCCCGTATGCCCAGTAATTTCAGATGCGACATCACAATACAGGAGTTTCTGGAGGAGAACGGCGTACCGGGTATCGCGGGAATCGATACGAGGGCGCTGACGAAGCTTCTCCGTGAAAAAGGAACGATGAATGGCATGATCACCACAGATGAAAACTATTCCGTGGAGGAGATTCTGCCGAAGTTAAAAGCATATGTTACCGGCAAAGTGGTGGATATCGTTACCTGTAAGGAGAAGTATACGCTTACTGCCGCAAAAGAGTTGTCGGATAACGGCCCTGTATCCGGCAGTTCCCGGTTCTGCAAAGAGGACTATGCGAAGGGCGTCCGGGAGAAGAAACCCAGCATGGTCCGCAAGCTGAATGGGCATGGCCTTAAGGTGGCGCTGCTTGATCTGGGCGCCAAAGATAATATTGCGAGGTCGCTTGCGGCGAGAGGGTGCGAGGTGACGGTCTATCCGGCGCACACCGGGGCGCAGGAGATCATAGACGACAGACCGGACGGCATCATGCTGAGCAACGGACCCGGCGATCCGAAGGAGTGTACGGAAATCATTGCCGAGATTAGAAAACTGTACGATACGGATATCCCGGTCTTTGCGATCTGTCTCGGCCACCAGCTTATGGCGCTTGCCACAGGCGCGGACACATACAAGATGAAGTACGGTCACAGAGGCGGCAATCATCCGGTGAAAGATTTAGAGACCGGCAGAGTATATATCTCTTCCCAGAATCATGGCTATGTGGTGGACACGGACAAGCTGGACCCCGCGGTGGCGGTTCCCGCGTTTATAAATGTCAACGACGGAACGAACGAGGGACTTTCCTATACGGGTAAAAATATTTTTACGGTGCAGTTTCATCCGGAAGCATGTCCCGGACCACAGGATTCGGGGGAACTGTTCGACCGGTTTATCGATATGATGAGGGAGGTACGCAATGCCTAAGAATCCTAACGTAAAAAGAGTGCTCGTGATCGGTTCCGGTCCGATCGTGATCGGACAGGCAGCAGAATTTGATTATGCGGGTACGCAGGCGTGCCGTTCTCTGAAGGAAGAGGGAATGGAAGTCATTCTGGTCAACTCCAATCCGGCCACGATCATGACGGACGGCGACATTGCCGATAAAGTATACATTGAACCTTTGACGGTTCAGGTAATAGAAGAGATCATCAGAAAAGAAAGACCGGATAGCCTGCTGCCGAACATGGGCGGACAGGCGGGACTTAACCTGGGCATGGAGCTGGACGAGTCCGGCTTCTTAAAAGAGTACGGTGTAACGCTCCTTGGCACGTCGGCTGCGACCATCCGGAAGGCGGAAGACCGTCTGGAATTCAAGGAGACGATGGAAAAGATCGGCGAGCCCTGCGCGCCTTCTCTTGTGGTGGAAAACATTGAGGACGGGGTGGCTTTTGCGGCTAAGATCGGTTATCCTGTCGTGCTGCGTCCGGCGTACACGCTGGGCGGTTCCGGCGGCGGCATTGCGCATAATCAGGTGGAACTGGAGGAGATACTGGCGAACGGACTGCGGCTTTCGCGTGTGGGCCAGGTACTGGTGGAGCGCTGCATCGCCGGATGGAAAGAAATCGAGTACGAGGTGATGCGGGACAGCGCGGGAAACTGCATTACTGTCTGCAACATGGAAAATATTGATCCGGTGGGCGTTCATACGGGTGACAGCATCGTAGTCGCACCTTCCCAGACACTGGGGGACAAAGAGTACCAGATGCTCAGAAGCTCCGCCCTGAATATCATTAACGAGCTGGGTATTACGGGCGGATGTAACGTGCAGTTTGCCCTGCATCCCACCAGCTTTGAATACTGCGTGATCGAAGTAAATCCCCGTGTGAGCCGTTCCTCCGCTCTGGCCAGTAAGGCGACGGGCTACCCGATCGCCAAGGTGGCGGCAAAAATCGCGTTAGGCTATACGCTTGACGAGATCAAAAACGCCATTACGGGCAAGACTTACGCAAGCTTTGAGCCGACGTTAGACTATTGCGTTGTTAAAATACCGAGGCTGCCTTTTGATAAATTTATAACCGCCAAGCGGACGCTGACGACACAGATGAAAGCTACCGGCGAGGTGATGAGCATTGCCAATAACTTTGAGGGGGCGCTGATGAAGGCGATCCGCTCGCTGGAACAGCATGTGGATTGTCTCAGGAGCTATGATTTTACCGCACTTTCCAGAGAAGAGCTGATTGAGCGTCTGCACATTGTGGACGATCAGAGGATCTATGTCATTGCGGAGGCGCTTCGCAAGGGTGTGGATTATGACACGATACATGAGATCACTATGGTGGACCGCTGGTTCATCGATAAGATCGCAACATTGACCGAGATGGAAGCGGCGCTGGAAAAAGGTCCGCTTACCGTTGAACTGTTAAAAGAAGCAAAGCGGATGGAGTTCCCTGACAACGTTATCGCCAGACTGACGGGCAGGAGCGAGGCGCAGATCAGGAAGATGCGTTACGATAACGGAATCGTGGCCGCATTCAAGATGGTGGATACATGCGCGGCGGAATTTGCTGCGTCAACGCCTTATTACTATTCCGTCTTCGGTTCCGAAACGGAAGTGGTGGAGACGCATTCCAGAAAAAAAGTACTGGTACTGGGTTCCGGACCGATCCGTATCGGACAGGGTATCGAGTTCGATTACTGTTCGGTGCATGCCACATGGGCTTTTGCAAAAGAAGGCTATGAGACCATTATCATCAACAATAACCCCGAGACGGTCAGCACCGACTTTGATATTGCGGATAAGCTGTATTTTGAGCCGCTGACGCCGGAGGATGTGGAGAATATCGTCAACGTGGAGAAGCCTGACGGCGCCGTGGTGCAGTTCGGCGGGCAGACAGCCATCAAGCTGACGGAAAGCCTGATGAAGATGGGCGTGCCGATCCTGGGTACGAAGGCGGAAGACGTGGACGCTGCGGAGGACAGGGAGCTTTTCGATAAGATACTGGAACAGACCCAGATACCGAGAGCTGCCGGCGGCACGGTATACACTGCGGAAGAGGCAAAGGAAGTGGCAAACAGACTGGGATATCCGGTGCTTGTGCGCCCGTCCTATGTGTTGGGCGGCCAGGGTATGCAGATCGCCATATCCGATCGGGAGATCGAGGAATTTATGGCGGTCATCAACCGCTATGAGCAGGATCACCCGATCCTTGTGGATAAATATCTGCAGGGTAAGGAGCTCGAGGTTGACGCAGTGTGTGACGGCACGGATATTCTGATACCGGGCATCATGGAGCATATAGAGAGGACAGGCGTGCATTCGGGGGACAGTATTTCCGTCTATCCCGCACCCACCGTCAGCGAGAAGGTCAAAGAGACGATCGCGGAGTATTCCAGGCGTTTGGCCAAGGCGCTTCACGTGATCGGACTTATCAACATACAGTTTATCGCTATGGGCGACGAAGTATATGTGATCGAGGTCAATCCCCGGTCTTCCCGTACCGTGCCTTATATCAGTAAGGTGACGGGCATTCCGATCGTCGATCTTGCCACGGAAGTAATTATAGGCAAGAAAATAAGGGACCTGGGCTATGAGCCGGGACTGCAGCCGGCAGCGGACTATTATGCCATTAAGATGCCTGTGTTTTCCTTTGAGAAGATCCGCGGCGCGGAGATCAGTCTCGGTCCCGAAATGAAGTCAACGGGAGAGTGCCTTGGAATCGCAAAAACCTTTAACGAAGCGTTATATAAGGCGTTCCTGGGGGCGGGCGTCAATCTGCCGAAATATAAACAGATCATCATAACCGTCAAGGATGCCGACAAAGGCGAGGCGATCGGTATCGCCAGGCGTTTTGAGAAGCTGGGATACATTATCTATGCCACGAGAAGTACCGCGGCGGCATTAAATGAGGCGGGCGTCAGGGCAAGAAAAGTCAATAAGATCCATCAGGAGTCGCCTACAGTTATGGACCTGATCTTGGGGCACAAGATCGATCTGGTCATCGATACGCCTACACAGGGACGCGATAAGAACAGGGACGGTTTCTTGATCAGGAGAACGGCGATCGAGACGGGCGTCAACTGTATCACAGCGCTGGATACCGCAGCGGCGCTCGTGTCCAGCCTGGAAAATGCGGCTTCCCGGGGCGAGATGACGCTGATCGATATTGCATCGATCGCAAGGCGGGGTAACCGGTCATAAAGGGAGCACATGAACGCGGTCAGAAATTATCAGAGAGAACTGGATAAAATAATAGAGGGTATCAGCGCGGACGCGGCGTGCGCGCCAACCCTTTTTCTGCACAGCTGCTGTGCGCCGTGCAGCAGCTATGTGCTGGAGTATCTGCGGTGGTTTTTCCGGATCACTGTTTTCTATTACAATCCGAATATTTCCGCGGAAGAAGAATACCGGAAGCGTGCGGCAGAGCAGAAGAGGCTGATCGCAGCGTACAATGCCGTGGCGGGAGAGGCTGCGCCGACACTAAGGGCAGTGCGTGAGGGCGCGCAGACGGTTCATCCCATAGAGGTGATCGACGGTGATTACGAGCCGCAGCGCTTCTACGGGACCGTAAGGGGATTGGAACATTGTCCGGAAGGCGGCGGGAGATGCTTCGCGTGTTATGAGCTCAGACTGCGTGAGACGGCGGAGCGTGCGGCAGCCGGCGGCTATGATTATTTCGCCACCACGCTTACGGTCAGTCCTCTCAAAAATGCGGTAAAGCTTAATGAGATCGGTGAGCGGCTGGCGCAAGAATACGGCGTAGCGTGGCTTACATCGGATTTTAAGAAGAAGGGCGGCTATCAGCGCTCCATAGAACTGTCTAAGGAATACGGACTGTACAGGCAGGATTACTGCGGCTGCGTTTACTCTAAAGAGGAACGCGACAGGCGTAAAGAGCAGCAGAAGGCTAATAACGGCATAAGCCAGTCCGGATGAGGAGAGAACATGAAAAAGATTTTGGATTTGATATCGGAAGAAATAGAGAAAGCGTTTGCGGCGGCGGGATATGACGCAGAGCTGGGAAGGGTGACGCTGTCCAACCGCCCGGATCTGTGTGAGTATCAGTGCAACGGCGCTATGGCGGGCGCCAAGAAGTATCATAAGGCGCCCCTTATGATCGCACAGGAGGTGGCGGCGAAGCTGGGCGGGAGCAGTGTGTTGTCGGAAGTGTCTGCCGCGGCGCCGGGATTTCTGAATATGAAGGTCAAGGAAGACTTTGCGGCGGCATATCTGCGGGAGATGGCAGAGAACGATAAGTTCGGTCTGGAGATGCCGGCGGAGCCGAAGCGGATCGTCATCGACTACGGCGGCGCCAATGTGGCTAAGCCCCTTCATGTGGGGCACCTGCGCCCCGCCATCATCGGAGAGAGCATAAAGCGGATCTGCCGTTATGCGGGGCATACAGTCATCGGGGACGTACACCTGGGGGACTGGGGCACCCAGATGGGGCTGATCTGCATGGAACTGCAAAAACGCAGTCCGGAGCTGGTCTATTTTGATGAAAGCTATACCGGCGCGTATCCGAAGGAGCCTCCTTTTACCGTCTCGGATCTGGGGAGCATCTATCCGGCGGCCAGCCAAAGGGCAAAGGAGGATCCGGCCTTCAAGCAGGCGGCGCTGGAGGCCACGGTGAAGATTCAGCAGGGGGTTCCCGGGTATCTGGCGCTCTGGCGGCATATCATGGATGTGTCCCTGCCCGATCTGAAAAAGAACTACGCCGCGCTGGACGTTTTCTTCGATCTGTGGAAGGGCGAGTCCGACGCCAAGCCCCTGATTCCGGAAATGGTGGAAGACATGAAGTGTTCCGGCCTGGCCTACGAGAGCGAGGGCGCGCTGGTGGTGGATGTGAAGGAGGAGACGGACACCAAGGAGATCCCGCCCTGCATCATTTTAAAGTCCGATGGGGCGGCGCTGTATGCGACCACGGACCTGGCCACGATCAAGGACCGGATGCAGAACTTCCATGCGGATGCCATGATCTATCTGGCGGACAAGCGGCAGGAGATGCATTTTCTGCAGGTGTTCCGCTGCGCGAGAAAGACCGGATTGGTCAATGAAAACACCAAGCTGGTCCATATCCCTTTCGGCACCATGAACGGCAAGGACGGCAAGCCTTTCAAGACGCGGGAGGGCGGCGTGATGCGTCTGGAGTCTCTGATCGATGAGATCAACGAGGAGATGCTTAAGAAGATTCGGGAGAACGCGGAGACGAAGGGGTATGAGATCGCGGCGGACGAAGCGCGCTCAACCGCCAGGGTCGTAGGGCTGGCGGCGCTGAAATACGGCGATCTGTCGAATCAGGCGTCCAAAGATTATATTTTCGATATGGACAGGTTTACCTCGTTCGAGGGCGATACCGGCCCCTATATCCTCTATACGATGGTGCGGATCAAGTCGATCCTGGGTAAGTATGCGGAGCAGGGTGGCGAATTGACCGGTGCGGTCATCCAAAACGCTTCCAATGATTCCGAGAAGAGTCTGATGCTGGAGCTGGCGAAATTCAACGCAGTCATCGAAGCAGCGTATGAAGAATTGGCGCCGCACAGGATCTGCGCTTACATCTATGATATCGCCAACGCGTTTAACCGCTTCTATCATGAGACTAAGATATTGACCGAGACGGACAATGCAAAAAGGACGGGGTGGATCGCCCTTCTGAAACTGACAAAGGATGTGCTGGAGGTCTGCATTGAATTGCTCGGTTTTTCGGCGCCGGAGAGGATGTAAAAATTAAACAAAAAAATCAGTTAAAATACTTGACAAGCAATTATAAGAAATTGTATACTAGCAAGGCGGGTTGTGTCAGTGACCCGTCTGTATATGGGGTCTTAGCTCAGCTGGGAGAGCATCTGCCTTACAAGCAGAGGGTCATAGGTTCGAGCCCTATAGGCCCCATTTTTCTTGACAGGATCATCTGTTTTATGGCGAGATAGCTCAGCTGGCTAGAGCACACGGTTCATACCCGTGGTGTCGAGGGTTCAAGTCCCCCTCTCGCTACTGTTGTAAAAGATGGCTGAAAGTCTGTGTTGGGCAGATTTCAGCTGTTTTCTTTTTCACTATATTCTATATTTATATGCGGATTCTGCCAATAAAATTTTCTGAAAGGAATGGAAGGTATGAGCGACATAGATGATGTGATCAGCCTGTTGGACGATCTGGCAGCGGGCGGCGTGAGCCGGATGAAGATCGAAACGTCCGGACAGATGCGCCAGGGAGAGGTGAAGAAGGCGTACCATCACGGCCGCTGTGACGTGGGGAGTCCTTTTGCGACAGGAAAGCTGTTTGATCTTGAGGAGCAGGGGTGCGATGCATAGAGTCAGACTGTCCGTTGCGGATCTGTCCATACCACAGATCAGCGGGTCGGGGCAGTGCTTCCGGCTGAACCGGATAGCGGGGGACCGGTATGCGCTTGTTGCGTTCGGACGGTATCTGGAGCTGGAGCAGCATGGAGATGAAACTGACTTTTTTTGCACACAGGAGGAATATGAGACGGTCTGGCGGCAGTATTTCGACCTGGAAAATGATTATGCGTGTTACCGAAGCGCGGTGGAGGAGCGGGACATTTATCTTGCCCATGCCGTTTCTTTCGGCAGCGGTATCAGAATATTGCGGCAGGATGTGTGGGAGACCCTGATATCTTTTATTATATCCCAGCAAAACAATATTAAGAGGATCAAAAAGTGTATTGAGACGCTTTGTGAACGCTACGGAGAGAAACGTCCGGTCGCGGCGGACAGGTGCGGTGGATTTTATTATACGTTCCCGGATGCAGCGGCGTTGGCCGGGACGTCGGAAGCCGAACTGCGGGCGTGCGGACTGGGTTACCGGAGCAGATATATCGTCGAAACGGCGAAAAGCGTGTGCAGTAACAAAGTGGATCTGGAGGCGGTTAAGAAGATGGATCTCCGGGCGGCAAAGTATGAGCTTATGAAGCTGTGCGGCGTCGGGGAGAAGGTGGCTGACTGTATCTGCCTGTTCGGGCTGCATCACATGGACGCTTTTCCGGTGGATACCCATATCAGAAAAGTTATGGACGAACATTACCCTGCGGGGTTCCCATATGAGCGGTACAGCGGCTGTGCCGGAGTCATGCAGCAGTACATCTTTTATTATGATTTGTGCGGACAGACAAAGATGTGAGACGATACGGGCTCCGGGGCGCTGTTCATGCGTCCCGGAAATAAGAAAGAAAGTATTTTTATTGTGCATCTGTTGTGCGCCGATATGCTTTCTTTAGCCCGGCGGGATAGCACAGAATGACGCCTGCTGCGGCTCCGATCACGGTCTGAAGGATCTGGTAAGGGAGTTTTAGTATGGCATATTCCGGTGTGCTGTAGACAAATGCGCGTCCGAGGCTGTAACCCACGATCATGATGAGCGCGCCGACAGACACGCCGATGACTGCGCCGGTCTGCTCTTTTCGCGCGGGGAATCTGCGGACAAACAGCGATATTACGACCGCCTGAAGCCCGTGTGTGGCAAGAGAGACGAACATGGGCGCGGGATAGAAAAAGAAGTCGCCCAGAAACGAGCCGATACCGCCTGCGACAAAGGCGCAGACCGGATTCATCAGTATGGCGGCTGTGCAGATGACGACGTCGTTCAGGTAAAAATGTCCGCCGGGCACCGGTATTCCGAAGGAGCTAAGAGCAATGTTCAAGGCCAGAAACATGGCGGTGAATGTGATTTCTTTGACAGTGATTTTCATATTTTCGTGATCTCCTTTGCATGATAGTTTGTGCAGATGTACGCGCTTAAATCTGTATGCAGATAACGATAACAGCAAACTGGATTGATTTAAATAGCCAGTTTAAATAAAAATAATAATACCACAAAAAAGTAATACCCAAACCAGGAAGATGTATTGGTGAATACGATATACGGTAAAACGTTTATAAATTATGAAAAAATCTATTGCAACGGCCTCCCGGATATGCTATCATAACGATACATATCTGGGAGGTCTTACATTCTGACAGCATATCTGTGCACACGTCGTTTCAGCAGAAATCCCTTATATGAACACAGACAGATAAGGGAGGAAGGAAATGGGTAACAAAGATGATTACCAGTATGATTACCTGGACGACAATGAAAGATTTGCGGACCAGATCAACGGTGCACTGTTTGAAGGTGTGCAGGTCGTAAAGGCGGAGGAGTTAGAGCCGGTGGACGCACAGGATGTATATCTCGGCAGGGAAGCGGGTCAGAGGAAAAACTATAAGACGATCTCGGATAAGGTGCGGATGTGGCGCGGCGGGCTGCTGCACATCCTGTCCTTGCAGAACCAGACATACGCTGATTACAGAATGGTGCTGCGGAACATGCTTTCGGAGAGCATCGGGTATCATAAACAGTGGAAGCAGAAGAAGGCGGCGCATGAGAAGGCAGGGGACCTGGAGCCGGGGACGGATGCCTTTTTCTCCGGGATGGAGAAGGATGAGAAGTTCATCCCGATCATCACGCTGGTGGTATACTGCGGGACGGAGCACGGCTGGGACGGGGCGAGAAGTCTCCATGACCTACTTGCGGTTGATGACAGGCTGAAGCGGTACGTCAGCAATTATACGTTGAACCTGTATGACTGCCACGCGCACGATACGTTTACGGAGTACCATACCGGACTGCGGCAGCTGTATGAGGTAGTGCGGTACGGGAGAGATAAGGAGAAGCTGAGGAAATTGATAGAGGACAATGCCGAGGCGTACAGCAGTATTGACAGGGATACGAGGGAAATGATCGAGGTGATGGCGAACGTGAAGATACCGGAGACATACGGGCATACGATGGAAGAAGACGGCAGAAAGGAGAGGCGATACAATATGTGCAAGGCGTTTGAGGATTATCGGCTGGAAGGCGTGGAGGAAGGTCTAGAGAAAGGAAAAGCAGAAGGAAGACTGGAAGGCAGAACCGTTCATCTGATCGAGCTGATCTGTAAGAAGCTTCAGAAGAATAAGGAGGCAGAGCTGATCGCGGAGGAACTGGAAGAAGAGCTTCCGCTGGTCGAGCGGGTCATCGAGGCGCAAAAAAGCGTTGGAAGCTATGATATAGAGCAGATATTCAGGGCGCTTTCACTCTCTCAGGCTCCGGCATAATGTATGTCATAAACTGCATAATAACGCTTGTCAATTCATGGAAAATATCATATAATAAAGATACCTTAACCGTGAGAAAACATCTTACGGTCGAGCTGACAAAAATATCATATCTCTGTTGATGCTGACATCGAAACTCAAATTGAGATGAAAGACAGTAGGGCTGTAAGAATGATTCATAATGTTTTAAGATCGATTCTATGAGCGCAGACTGTCGGGTCTGCGCTTTTTTCATCGTAAGGGCGCATCCTGTTTCAACGTATTTTTGGAGACAGGGCAGCTTATGGAACAGGGATATACCAAATGTACAAAGAGGAGGGATGTGCATGGAAACAGGTTCAAGAGTCGCTCTGATCGGCATTATCGTGGAGAGTGAGAAAGCGGTGGCACAGTTGAATGAGCTGCTGCATGCTTATGGCAACTATATCATAGGCAGAATGGGGATCCCATACCGCAGGCGGGAGATCAATATCATCAGCGTGGCGATCGATGCGCCGGAGGATGTCATCAACGCCCTATCCGGCAAAATCGGCAGACTGGAGGGCATCAGCGCCAAGACGATCTATTCCAATGTGGCGGGAAACGTGTGAAAGATCACACGGAAAGGGTTGCCCACTCAGATATTTGTGCCGGGAGCGTTCTGATAGCGGACGCGGTATCTGTGTGCAGAAAGTGAGGTAAGTGCATGGAGAACACATTGCTGATGCAAGCAGAAGCGGTGCGGGAAACGGTTGACAGGGTTGCCGCAAAGCAGGATATCACACGGGATGAACTGGCGTTTCTTCTGTCTGCCGCTGCAGATACGGCAGGGTATCTCAGGCAGCAGGCGAGACAGAGGGCCGAAAGCATTTACGGGAAAAAGATATACATACGCGGTCTGATCGAGTTCACCAACTACTGTAAGAATGACTGCTATTACTGCGGCATCCGACGGAGCAACAAACAGGCGGACCGCTACCGTCTAAGTAAAGAAGATATATTGGAATGCTGTAAGACCGGGTATGAACTGGGATTCCGCACTTTTGTCCTGCAGGGCGGTGAGGACGGTTATTATACCGATAAGATCGTCTGTGATCTGGTGTCGTCCATCAAGCGCGCGCACCCTGACTGCGCCGTCACGCTTTCCATAGGGGAAAAGGCAAAGGAAAGCTACCGCAGATACTACGAGGCGGGTGCGGACAGATATTTGCTCAGACATGAGACGGCGGACGAAGCACATTACCGGTATTTGCATCCGCCGCAGCTGTCGCTGTCAAACAGGATGCGCTGTCTGTATGACTTAAAGGAGATCGGTTATCAGGTGGGATGCGGCTTCATGGTCGGGTCGCCGGGACAGACCGTTGACACGCTGTATGAGGATCTGCGCTTTATCAAGGAACTGGAGCCGCATATGGTGGGGATCGGACCGTTTATTCCCCAGCACGATACGCCCTTTGCGGACAGAAATGCCGGAACTGCCGATGCGACGTTTCAGCTGCTTGCCATTATCAGACTGATCCATCCCCTTGTGCTTCTGCCTTCTACCACAGCGCTGGGAACGATCCATCCAAGGGGCAGGGAAGAGGGTATTCTGTCGGGCGCCAATGTGGTGATGCCGAATCTGTCTCCCGTGGGAGTCCGCAAAAAATACGCGCTGTACGATAACAAGATCTGCACCGGCGATGAGGCGGCAGAATGCCGCTCCTGTCTGCAGAATCGGATGAAAAGTATCGGCTATGAAGTGGTGACTGACCGGGGCGACAGCAGAGTCTTGACAGGAGCGGGTCATAGCGTAGAATGAAAGCCTCCGCAAAGCGCCGGAACAGCGGCGGGGTGAGTCGGGGATATATTATAGTGCGGCAGTAGACATTATATAATAAGGATAAAAAAGAAAGAGAGGAACAGGCTATGTATGATGTAAGATCCATGAAGGCGGAAGAATTTATTGACGATCAGGAGATCCTGGATACGCTTGCTTACGCGGACGCCAATAAGGATAATGTGGAAGTGATCGACCGGATCATTGAGAAAGCAAAGGAGCGGAAGGGGTTAAGCCATCGTGAAGCATCCGTGCTGCTGGCATGCGAGATGCCGGACAAGATCGAAGAGATCTACGCGCTGGCGCAGCAGATCAAGAAGGATTATTACGGCAACCGCATCGTCATGTTTGCACCGTTGTATCTGTCCAATTACTGTGTCAACGGGTGTCTGTACTGTCCGTATCATCTGAAGAATAAGCACATTGCAAGAAAGAAACTGACGCAGGAGGAGATCGTCAAAGAAGTGACGGCGCTTCAGGATATGGGACACAAGCGTCTGGCTATCGAGGCGGGCGAAGACCCGGTCAATAATCCGATCGAGTACATACTGGAGTGCATCAGTACGATTTACAGCATCAAACATAAGAACGGCGCGATTCGCCGCGTCAACGTGAATATCGCCGCGACTACGGTGGAAAATTACAGGAAGCTCAAGGATGCGGGGATCGGCACATACATTCTTTTCCAGGAGACTTACCATAAGAAGAGTTATGAGAGACTGCATCCCACGGGACCGAAGCATGATTACGCCTATCATACGGAGGCGATGGACCGGGCGATGGAAGGCGGTATCGACGATGTGGGACTGGGTGTTTTGTTCGGACTGGAGATGTACCGCTATGAGTTTGCAGGGCTGCTGATGCACGCGGAACATCTGGAAGCAGTGCACGGCGTAGGTCCTCACACCATCAGCGTACCCAGAGTAAAGAGGGCGGATGACATCGATCCCGATGAGTTTGATAACGGCATCTCGGATGATATCTTTGCGAAGCTGTGCGCGCTGATACGTATTTCCGTACCCTATACGGGCATGATCATCTCTACGAGAGAGAGTCAGGCCGTCCGGGAAAAAGTGCTGCCGTTAGGTGTATCCCAGATCAGCGGTGCCTCCAGGACCAGCGTGGGCGGTTACGCCGAGGAGGAGCCGGAGGATGAAAACTCCGCGCAGTTTGACGTCAGCGACAGGCGTTCTTTGGACGAGGTCGTCAACTGGCTGATAAAGCTCGGATATATCCCCAGCTTCTGCACCGCATGTTACAGGGAAGGCAGGACAGGCGACCGCTTTATGTCGCTGTGTAAGAACATGCAGATCCTGAACTGCTGTCATCCTAACGCGCTCATGACGCTTAAGGAATATCTGGAGGATTATGCGAGTGAGGAGACCTATAAGATCGGCATGGAACTGATCGACAGGGAATTGGAGAATATCCCGAATCCCAAGGTAAAACAGATCGCATACGAGCATATTCATGACATTGCGGAGGGCAAGAGGGATTTTAGATTCTGATACAGTCTGATATAGTATGGTACAGTACAGGAAGGAGTATGCTATGACAACATTGAACGATACCCCGGGCAGCAACCGCCTCCATATCGGTATCTTTGGAAAGACCAACAGCGGAAAATCATCTTTTATCAATGCTTTTACAAAGCAGAACGTGTCCATCGTCGCGGATGCGGCGGGCACCACCACGGACCCTGTCTATAAGGCTATGGAGATCCATCCGCTCGGCCCGTGCGTGATCATAGATACGGCGGGCTTTGCCGATCGCAGCGATCTTGGCGAAAGCCGCATGGAGAAGACGCGTCTGGCGGCGGAGAAATCGGATATCGCCGTGATCCTTATTTCGGCGCAGGATGCGGCGGCCGCAGCAGCAGGGGAGGTCGGAGGAGATTTCTCTGATGAGGCACAGTGGTACGAGACTTTTCGTAAAAAAGATACGCCGGTGCTGTTCGCGGTCAGCAAGGCGGACCTGTATCCGCAGACCCGGATACGGGCTATCACGGAAGAGATAACCCGGAGAACGGGGGCGGAAGCGGTGGCCGTGAGCGCGGTAAGCGGAGAGGGCATGGAAGAGGTCAGGGCTGCGCTTGTCAGAATATTGCCGGAGAATTACGGCGAGCGTTCCATCACGGGCGATCTGGCCGGCGAGGGCGATCTGGTATTGCTGGTCATGCCGCAGGATATTCAGGCGCCCAAGGGCAGGCTGATCCTGCCGCAAGTCCAGACGATCAGGGAGCTCCTGGACAAGAAGTGTCTTGTGATGAGCGTGACCACGGATAAGCTGCCTCAGGCGCTTGCCACGCTGCAGAGGCCTCCGAAGCTTATCATTACAGACTCGCAGGCGTTCGGCTATGTGTATGAGCATAAGCCGGCGGAGAGCGTTTTAACCTCATTTTCCGTGCTGTTTGCCGCCTATAAGGGCGACATCGGCTATTACACAGAAGGCGCGAAGACGATAGAGAAATTAAATCAGGATTCCAGGGTATTGATCGCGGAATGCTGTACGCATGCGCCGCTTGCCGAGGATATTGGCAGGGAGAAGATACCGCGTATGCTCAGGAAACGCTTCGGCGATACGCTCCGGATCGATCACGTGAGCGGCACGGATTATCCGGAGGATCTGACCGGATATGATCTGATCATTCAGTGCGGAGCGTGCATGTTCAACCGCAAGTATGTGATGGCGCGTATTGAGCGGGCCAAGCAGCAGGGAGTCCCCATGACCAATTACGGCGTGGTCATTGCGCATCTGACGGGGATCCTGGATAAGATAGCGGTGCCGGTATAAATGTCAATAGAGACATTTTCATAGAAATGTGCTACAATAGTCATGATCCGGGCGGATCGTGACTATTGTATTATGGGCGGTATGCCGGTGCAGGACAGTCCGGCGCGCGGCAGTCAGGATGTTGGTGTGGGACAGCCCGGCGCATGGCCGGGAAAGCGCGGAGAGAATGATGATGAGTGTAAAAGATAAAAAATATGCAAAACTGGGAAGAAGGCGGATCTGGCCGTCGATTCTTGTGTTTGTGCTGTTCCTTCTGGTATGTGTGGCGGCGTTCAGCTTTCTGATGTATCTGTGTGCCATATGCATCATGGGCACCAAGATCGCCGGGCACTATGAGGAAGCGATGCAGGTGGGCATCGTCTTCGATGAGCTGATGGCGGACGGCAGGAGCGCCGAAGAGGCGGCGGACGATATACAACAGTATGTTGTAGGCAAGAAGGATATCTGTATCACGGATCGGGACGGCCGCATCGTTTTGGTCACGGGCGATTCCGAGCCGAATTTCGATTTGCTGTTACAATTTGACACTGTAGGGCAGCATTTCGGCGCGGTGGCCGATTCTAAGAGCGGTCTGGTATCCGGTGAGGCGTTTGGCGATATGCTCAGGATGCCGGCGCGGGATATCTTCGATGGCGCGTTCGCGTTTGACGACCAGGGCAAAACAAGGGCGCAGTGGATGGACGAGACGATCATCCGGCAGGATTACTGGATGCAGGCGCCCCTGAAAAACAGCGGTTATTCGCTGTATGTCAAGTGCAACCTGCAGGCGCAGCGCCAGGATATTGCCTATGTCTATATCCTGGGATTCGCGGCGATCGTGATCCTGCTGATCCCGGTCGTGCTGCTGTTCGTCAATACGCTGCGCTCTATCGTGATGCAGCGGCGGATGGCGCAGCTGATTTATCTGGATACGGTCACGGACGGCCGGAACTGGCTCTATTTCCGCAATACTGCCAGACGGATCCTGACCAGGCTTCGCAACAGCCGCAAGGCTTTTGCCATGGTGGACCTGCATGTGGAGCGTTACAATAACTACCGTGCCTGCTACGGCGTTGCGGCGGGCGAAGAGCTGCTGCAGGCTATGAGCGGCTTTTTGAGCGCGCGGGTGGGAAGAAACGAAGCCTTCGCCAGAAATGAGGGCGCTGATTTCGGCCTGCTGATGCTGTGCGCAGGGGACAACGAGGAAGAGTATCGGGAATACTGCATCAAGCGCGTCCGCTCTCTCATCGCGGAACTGACGGGGCTGCGCCCGGAGCAGAAGATACGGTTCCATGCGGGCATCAATATGATCCCGCCCTACATAGCAGAGGACGGCAAGTGGTATCATGTGAGAAAAAATGTCGATGTAGATGAATTATATACTTATGCGAACGCGGCGCGGCACGAATCGAACGAGAATCAGGAGCAGCGGATCGCGTTTTTTGACCAGAATATGCTTGGAAGGCAGAAGTGGGAGCGCTGGGTGGAGGACAATGTGGAAGCGGCGCTGCGCAATGAAGAGTTTCAGGTATATTTGCAGCCCAAATACAATCCCTCCACGGGCAAGCTGGTGGGCGCAGAGGCCTTAGTGCGCTGGATCAGTCTCTCAACGGGAATGATCACGCCGGGGCATTTTATTCCGATATTCGAGCGGACGGGATTTATCACGAAGCTGGATGATTATATGATCTCCCATGTTGCCAAAATGCAGGCGGAGTGGATGATCCAGGGTAAAAAGATGATTCCGGTCTCGGTGAACGTGTCTCGGGCGCATTTTGCACAGGAAGGGCTGGCGGATCATATCTGCCAACTGGTGGACGCATACGGCCCCAGTCATGAGCTGATCGAGCTGGAGGTGACGGAGAGCGCTTTCTTCGATGACAAGGATATTCTGGTGGAGACGGTCAAACAGCTTAAAGCCTACGGTTTCCGTGTGTCTATGGACGATTTCGGCGCCGGCTATTCTTCACTGAACTCGTTGAAGGATATTCCGCTGGATGTGCTGAAGTTAGACGGCGAGTTCTTTAACGGCGATGAGGACGGCGTCAGGCGCGGGGAGATCGTGGTAAGAGAAGCGATCCAGCTTGCAAAGGATCTGAATATGAGCGTGGTTGCGGAAGGGATCGAACGCAAAGAACAGGTTGATTTCTTGGCCAGCCAGGACTGCGATATGATCCAGGGATTCTATTATGCGAAACCGATGCCGGTGGAAGAATTTGAGAAGAAAGTGGAAGAGGATGCGTAGCCTATGCATACCATTTGTATTGCCATACAAGTGATCGGGATCGTCGTACTGTTTGCGGAGACGATCTATCTCGTTAATAAGCGGCCGTCCAGGCAGCAGATCCGCCTGCTGCTTTTGATGATCGCGCTTCTGGTGGAGTTCGTGGGGTATCTGTTCGAGATACAGGCTCATACGATGCAGCAGGCGCTGCAGGCACTCAAGTTTGCCTACATGGGCAGGACGGTCAGTGTGCTGACGATGTTCCTTTTTGTGATGGAATACTGCAGAGTCAGGTTCCCAAAATGGCTGCCGATCGTGTTGGCATGTCTGCATGTGGGCGAGATCTTTCTGGCGCTGACCTGCGATCTGCACGGATGGTATTACAGCAGTATCGGCTACACATCGGAAGGCATTGTTCCACATCTGGTGCTGCATGCCGGGCCTTGCTGCCTGATCTATGATTGTGCCGTGGCTCTGTATGCGCTCATCATGATGGCCGCCGGTGTTTACCGGTATCATCGAAGAACCAATGAAAGAGAACAGCGCCGCCTTATTTTTATCTTTTCCGTGATCGGTATCATGCTTGTGGGCTGGGCCGGGTTCCTGTTCGACCTGGCGGGCGGCTATGATACCACGCTGCCGGCGAGCCTGATCTCCGTGGTCATCTTGTCCACTTTTTTGTACAGGGACCGGATGCTCGATACCCTGTCCATGGCACAGCTGCAGGCGATCGATGAACTGTCAGACGGGCTCATGGTGCTCGATCAGGACAATACGCTCCTGTATCATAATAAGAAGGTGGAAGAACTGTATCCGATTGGAGCGCCGGCCGCGCTCTCTGCGGTCATTGACGAGCTGGACGAGTGCATCATCGAGAAGAAAAATATCGAGCGCGACAACCGCGTATATGAGGTGAGCAGCCGACTTCTCACAAAGCAGAATGTTTATTTCGGTAAAATGTATGTGTTCAACGATATAACGGACAGCTTTCATTATGCCAAGAATGCGAAAGAGCAGGCGGAGATCATGAAAGGATTAAAAGAGCGGGCGGAGGCGGCAAATCAGGCGAAGTCCACTTTTGTCTCCAATATCACTCATGAGATCAGAACGCCTATGAATGCGATCGTCGGCATGACGGAGATCCTGCTCCGTGAGGATCTGTCGGAGCAGGACAGGGGATATCTGGCGAACATCAAGAGCTCCGGCAACGCGCTCCTCAGTATTGTCAATGATATACTGGACTTCTCCAAGATGGAATCCGGCAAGATGGAGCTGGTGGATGACGAGTATGACCTTATGGCGATGTTAAACGATCTGAGCATGATCTTTTTAACGCGTATCGGGAGCAAAGATATAGAGATATTGTATGATATTGATGAGAAGATACCCCGCAGGCTGTTCGGCGACGGACTCCGTATCCGCCAGATCATTATCAATATAGTCAACAATGCCATCAAATTCACGGAGCGGGGCTTTGTAAGGCTGAAGATAAGCGTAGGAAATGTAAACGGCGATAATATAGAGCTTCTGATGTCTGTGCAGGATACCGGACAGGGGATCAGGGAGGAAGATATCGGAAAGCTGTTCGGCTCTTTTCAGCAGGTGGACAGTAAGAAAAACCGCGGCAAGGAAGGCACGGGCTTAGGTCTGGCGATCTCCAGGCAGCTGGTGGAGATGATGGGCGGCAGTATCGGCGTGCGCAGTACCTACGGAGAAGGCAGCGAATTCTATTTTAACGTGATCCAGAAGGTGCGCGACGGGGCGCCTGCGGCAGCAATACATGACGAAAAAGAACGCGGGGAGCTTAAGGTGGGCGGATGCTTTGACAAGAAATACCTATGGGATTCGCTGAGCGCATTGGCGCAAAAATACGGCGTTGCGTGCGTGCCTTATGAGGAGTGGAGCAGCACGGAGGAACAGCTTGACTTTTTCTTTACTGATATTCCGACCTACAATAAATTGGCGGGGGATCTGGACAGATACAGTGCCCGGGCGGGCGAGATATATGTACTGCGTAATCCGCTCCTGGAAGAGTGTAGCGTGGAAGGGGTGACGGCTGTTGATAAGCCGCTCTACAGTCTGAATTTCTGCCGGTTGATCAATCATGAATCGCTGTATGTAGAACCTGTGACGGAGGAGTACATGAACTTTACGGCGCCGGAAGCTTCCATACTTGTTGTGGACGATAACGAGATCAATCTGGAGGTCACGGAAGGACTGCTTGAGCCGCTGCATATGCAGATCGACCTGGCGGACAGCGGCAAAAAAGCGCTGCGAATGATAGAGAATAAGAAATACCATATGATCTTTATGGACCACATGATGCCTGTTATGGACGGTATCGAGACGACCGAGCGGATCCGTAAAATGCAGGATGCGTATTATCATACTGTACCGATCGTTGCGCTGACGGCAAATGCGCTGATGGATGCCCGGGAGAAATTTGCCAGGGCGGGCATGAATGACTTCGTGGCAAAACCGATCGAGATGAAAGAAATCTGTAAATGTATCCGGAAATGGCTGCCGGAGGAGTTGATCGTTCCCGCACATTCCACTTCACATAAAATCGCACAGACGGCACAGGGAGCGCAGAATAGTGCATTGCCGGATATTCCCGGCATTAACGCTGCGGATGGCATAAAATATTCGGGCAGCGAGAAAATGTGGTATAAACTGCTCGGTGATTTCTATAAAGTGATCGATGCCAAGGCAAACAAACTGGAGAAATGTGTCGCCGACGGTCTGATCAGGGATTACACGATAGAAGTGCACGCACTTAAAAACACGGCGCGGATGGCAGGCGCCGGGCAACTCTCCGACTGGTTTCACCGTATGGAGGACTGCGGCAACGCAGGCGATGTGGATACGATCGTGAAGGAGACGCCCGATCTTATCAGGGAGATGAAGAGCTTCAAAGAGATCCTGCGCCCTTATGGGGAAGCGGGCAATCAGAATAAGGCGGAAGTATCGGCGGAAGAACTGGTACAGATCCTTACGAAGATGCGGGATGCTATGGATGGATTTGACTTAGACGGCGTAGACAACGCGATGGAGGAGCTTGAGAAAGTCCGTATACCGGACAGCTGCACACAGCTGATGGAGACGCTGCGCGTAGCTGTCGTGGATGTCATGATGGAAGAAGTCATGAACACGGCGGACGAGATGATCAAACAGCTGCAGTGACGCCCTGCAATTTCTTCCCGGTCAGCAGCTCATATCCCTGCAGGTATTTATCGATCGTCTTCTGAACGATATCATCGGGAAGCGTCCAGTTATGACCTTCGTTGGCTTTCAGCCAGTCTCTTGCGAACTGTTTGTCGAAGGAGGGCTGTGAATGACCCGGCTCGTAGCCCTCGGCCGGCCAGAAACGGGAGCTGTCCGGAGTGAGCATCTCGTCGCCGAGGACGATATCGCCGTTTTCGTCCAGACCGAATTCAAACTTGGTGTCTGCTATGATGATGCCGCGTGTCAGAGCATAGTCCGCGCACTTCTTATAGAGCGCGATCGTATAGCTGCGCAGTTTGGATGCGTATGCTTCACCCTTGCCGGGGAATCTTTTTTCCAGATATTCCACACTCTGCTCATAAGAGATATTCTCGTCATGATCGCCGATCTCCGCCTTGGTGGAGGGAGTGTAGATGGGCTCCGGCAGCCTGTCGGATTCCTGTAAGCCCTCCGGCAGTCTGATGCCGCATACAGTACCGTCTTTCTGGTAGCTTGCCCAGCCGCTTCCTGTTATGTATCCGCGCACGATACACTCCACGGGGAGCATATTGAGTTTGCGGCATAACATACTGTTGCCGTTAAATCTGTCCTGTCGGAAGAATTCAGGCATATCATTCACATCTACGGAAATCATGTGGTTGGGGAGGATGTCTCTTGTCATGTCGAACCAGAATTTCGACATCTGTGTCAGCACGGCGCCCTTTCCGGTCACCTGATTATTGAGGATCACGTCAAAACAGCTGATGCGGTCTGTAGCGACCATGATCAGACTGTCGCCGTTGTCGTAGATCTCACGTACTTTGCCTTCTTTGATAGGTTTTAATTCCGTCATTTTTTCTCCGTTCCGAAGCGCCGCAGCGTTCTTCTTAATTGTTGTCGGGAGGTGCGCAGCACAGTGGTTGCGCAGCAACCGGATCCTAAAGTCTATTATATCACATTCCGCCATCAGAACAAACTGTATTTTTGCAATACGGAATCAACGCTATGACATACAATACATCAGGGCTTGCCAAAATAGTAGAAATCCAGTATAATTTTTATCAGAATTGAAAATACAAACAGAGGGAGAGAGTAGTATGAGCGAAAACAACAAAGAATTCAAACCGTATATTCCCGCGGAAAAGATCACGCCGGAATTTACGGTAACATCGATCATCATGGGAATCATACTTGCCATCGTTTTCGGTGCGGCTAACGCATATCTGGGTCTTCGCGTGGGTATGACGGTATCGGCATCTATACCGGCGGCGGTTATTTCTATGGGCGTGATCCGTGTCATCATGAAGAAAAACTCCATTTTGGAGAGTAATATCGTGCAGACGATAGGCTCTGCGGGCGAGTCGCTGGCGGCTGGCGCTATCTTTACCATGCCGGCGCTTTTCCTGTGGGCGGAAGAAGGGCTGTGTGATATGCCGAGTCTGGTGGAGATCACGCTGATCGCATTGTGCGGCGGTATTCTGGGCGTACTGTTTATGATCCCGCTCCGCAATGCGCTGATCGTCAAGGAGCATGCAACGCTTCTCTATCCGGAGGGCACAGCCTGTGCGGAAGTGCTTCTTGCGGGCGAGGAGGGCGGCTCCAACGCATCCACTGTCTTCAGCGGCATGGGACTTGCAGCGGTGTTCAAGTTCCTTGTGGACGGGATCAAAGTCATTCCGGCGGACATCGCGGCGCAGTTCAAGGCGTTTAAGGGTGAATTGGGCGTGGAGGTATATCCGGCGCTTCTCGGTGTAGGTTATATTGTAGGACCGCGCATTTCTTCTTATATGTTTGTCGGTTCGCTGTTCGGATGGATGGTCATTATTCCGCTGATCTGTCTGTTTGGTGCGGATGCATGGATGTATCCGGCGGATGTGGGAACCACGATCGGGCAGATGTATGCGGAGGGCGGTGCATCTGCAATATGGGGTTCTTATGTCAGATATATCGGCGCGGGCGCCATCGCCGCGGGCGGTATTATTTCCCTGATCAAATCCCTGCCGCTTATCATCACAACCTTCAGAGACTCCATCAAGAGCATGAAGGGCGGTAAGAACACAAGCAGCGCAAGAACGGCGCAGGATATTTCCATGCGTGTGGTTCTGATCGGTATTGCAGCCATGATCGTTATCATCTGGCTTGTTCCGGCGATCCCCGTCAATATTCTGGGTGCGCTTCTCATTGTAGTCTTTGGTTTCTTCTTTGCGACTGTATCTTCCCGTATGGTTGGACTGATCGGCAGCTCCAACAATCCGGTATCCGGCATGGCGATCGCAACGCTTCTGATTGCGACGATCACCATCAAGGTATCCGGTGACAGCGGTATCACGGGTATGATAGGCGCTATTGCCATAGGTTCTGTTATCTGTATCGTGGCGGCTATCGCGGGCGATACGTCACAGGATCTGAAGACAGGTTATCTGCTCGGAGCTACGCCGAAGAAGCAGCAGATCGGTGAGCTGATCGGTGTTGTTGCGTCCGGTCTTGCCATCGGCGGTGTATTATACCTCTTAAATGCGGCATGGGGCTACGGCGGTGCGGAAGTCCCGGCGCCCCAGGCAACGCTTATGAAGATGATCGTAGAGGGCATCATGGGTGGTGAGCTGCCGTGGAACCTCGTATTTATCGGTGTGTTCCTGGCAATTGGTCTGGAGATACTGAGAGTACCGGTTATGCCTTTCGCCATCGGTCTGTACCTGCCGATCTATCTGAATGCCGGCATTATGGTCGGCGGTGTTGTGCGCCTGTGCATGGATGCCAGAAAGAATGTGGATGAGAAGACAAAAGAACGTCAGTCCACGGACGGTACACTCTACTGCGCCGGTATGATCGCAGGTGAAGGATTGGTCGGTATACTGCTTGCGATACTGGCGGTGGGCGGCGTCACTATGGATCTGTCCGGAACGGTGAATCTGGGCAATATCGGCGGACTTGTGCTGCTTGCGGTGATGGTTTTGTGCCTGCTTAAATTCTCCTTATGGAAGAAGAATAAGGAATGATGAAGAGGAAAAAACAGTCAGAGAATTATCTGGATCTGATCCCTGAACGTGTCCCTGAGTTGTCCTGGGACAGCGACGGGGAGGGACTGGTCGTTCTGGAAGTGGAGAATACGGGTGTGTTTAACCGTATCGCACAGAAAGTTTTTAAGCGGCCTAAGTATACCAAGGTTCACATGGAGAAATACGGTAGTTTCCTGTGGCCGCTGATCGACGGACAGCGCACGGTGATGGAGCTTGCCGATCTGCAGAAGGAACAGTTTGGCGATGAGGCGGAGCCCGTGTACCCACGGGTCGTCAGATATATGCAGATCATGGAAAGCTATCACTTCATCCGTTTTGTACAGGGACAGCATAATAAAGAATGATTGAAAGGACGGCCTGCGGACCGTCCTTTTTTCAGGCGTCCTTTTTCTATCAAAAAAAATATTGTCAATGAAATATCAATGTGGTATTATGTCAGCGTATTGTATCTCATATATGAGAATAATAACAGGAGGAATTGTACCATGAAAAATGAAAAGACTTACGAACTGGTGCTTACGGCACTGTTCACCGCCATAATCGTGATTATGGCATTCACACCGCTGGGATACATCCCGCTTGTAGTTATCAACGCGACGATCATCCATATCCCGGTCATCCTTGGAGCGCTATTTCTCGGACCGAAGAAAGGTGCATTTTTGGGATTCGTATTTGGTTTAACCAGCTTTATCAACAACACATTTAAGGCAGCCACGGCTTCGGCATTTGTTTTCTCACCCGTGCTTGCCTATAACGTAGTCGGCGTATCCGGTATCTTTAAGAGCATTTATATCTGTTTTGTACCGAGAATACTGGTCGGCGTTGTTCCGTACTTTATCTATCTGCTGATCCGTAAGGCGCTAAAGGGCGGGGGACAGACAGGTAGGATCGTTGTTGACTTGCTGGCATCTTTGATTTTGTTTGTTTCCGTCAGGGCATTTTTAATACGTTTGTTACCGGATGCGCTCAGTGCGCTCACGTGTACGATCACAGGTCTTGCCGCAGGCAGCGTGCTTATGGCAGTGCTGACCGTGACCGGCAACAGAAAGGGAAGCGCCAATATAGCGCTCGCTTATGCGGGGCTTTCCGGCGCGTTTACCAATACGCTTTTTGTCATGAGCGGCATCTATATACTGTATAAGGACGCTTATGCACAGGCGGTTGGCGTAGCGGGCGAGGCGGTCCTCGATGTGATCATGGGCGTTGTGACGTTCAACGGCATTGTGGAGGCGGTGGTAGCTGCTATCATTGTGGCCGGCGTTGGTTTTGCACTGACGAAGATCAAGCCTGTCTATGGCATGGACCGGTAGACGGCGGATGCATGTTAAATAACAGATCAAGAGAAGAAAAGGGGACCCTGTATGATTCTGGCGATTGATATCGGAAATACTAATATAGTGATCGGCTGTATTGAGAAGGAACAGGTGCAGTTCGTGGAGCGTGTGTCAACTAATCTGTCCAAAACGGAATTGGAGTACGTTGTGGAGTTTAGGACGCTGTTTGAGCTGTATGATATCGGTCTGGATGACATTACAGGCAGCATTATCTCCTCGGTCGTGCCGCCCCTCAACAATATTGTTATTGCGGCGCTTTATAAGCTTTTTCATAAAGCGCCTCTTGTGGTGGGTCCCGGCGTGAAAACGGGGTTAAATATCCTGATGGACAATCCGGGGCAGCTCGGTTCGGATCTGGTGGTGAACGCGGTGGCGGGGCTTCATTATTACGGAGCTCCCATCATCATGATCGATATGGGTACGGCGACCACGGTCAGCGTGGTGGACGACAGGAAAAATTATATTGGCGGCATGATCCTGCCGGGCGTCAGGGTGTCGTTGGAGTCTCTCGTAAACAGGACCTCGCAGCTTCCGCGTATCAGCCTGGAAGCGCCGAAGAAGATCATCGGCAAAAACACCATAGAGTGTATGAAAAGCGGCATTGTGATCGGGCAGGCGGCGTGTCTGGACGGTATGATCGAGCGCATATTTGAAGAGCTTGGTTACGAGGCGCCGGTGGTGGCTACCGGCGGGCTGTCCGGCAGCATTGTACCGCACTGTAAGAGAGAAATCATCTATGATAATGAGCTGACCTTAAAGGGGCTTGGCATTATTTATCATAAGAATATGGAAGAATAGGACGATGTTATGTTAGCAGGTAAACATATTGTTCTTGGCGTGACAGGCAGCATCGCGGCATATAAGATCGCTTCGCTTGCCAGCATGTTAGTGAAGAAAAAAGCGGATGTGACGGTCATTATGACGGCGAACGCAACGAATTTCATCAATCCGGTCACATTTGAGACGCTGACCGGTCATAAATGTCTGGTGGACACTTTTGACAGGAATTTTGAATTTCAGGTGGAACATGTTTCACTGGCAAAGCAGACGGATGTGTTTCTGGTAGCGCCGGCATCGGCTGACGTGATCGCCAGGGCGGCGCACGGTATCGCGGACGACATGCTGACTACAACGCTTTTGGCATGTACCTGTCCGAAAATATTTGCGCCGGCGATGAACACGAATATGTACCGTAATCCGATCGTGCAGGATAATATAAAGACCCTGACCGGTTACGGTATAGAAGTGATCGCCCCCGCAAGCGGTTATCTGGCGTGCGGCGATACAGGGGAAGGTAAGATGCCGGAGCCTGAAGTGCTCTGTGAATATATTGTGAAGGCGCTTACGCCTAAAGACATGACAGGGTTAAAGCTGCTTGTCACGGCGGGGCCGACACAGGAAAAGATCGATCCGGTACGCTATATCAGCAATCATTCCAGCGGCAAGATGGGATATGCCATTGCCAGAGCCGCCATGATGCGCGGCGCGGATGTAACGCTGGTATCCGGCAAAGTCAGTACAGAGCCGCCGATAGGCGTCCGGGTCGTACCCGTTGTCTCTGCGGCCGATATGGCGCAGGCGGTCAAAGAAGCGGCGGATGAACAGGATATCATTGTAAAGGCGGCCGCGGTAGCGGATTATCGTCCGGCGTCCGCAGCGGACGAGAAGATCAAGAAAAAAGACGGGGATATGTCGGTTGCGCTGGAGCGCACCGAGGATATACTCGGTTATCTGGGAGCGCATAGGAGGGAAAAACAGTTTTTGTGCGGTTTTTCTATGGAGACCGAAAATCTGCTGGAGAACTCCCGGGCAAAATTAGAAAAGAAAAATATCGATATGATCGTTGCCAACAATCTGAAGCAGGAAGGCGCGGGCTTTGGGACGGATACCAATGTGGTGACGCTTCTTACAAAAGACGGGACAGAGAAACTTCCTCTGATGGGCAAGGATGAGGTGGCTGACAAGGTCCTCGATCATATCATGGCAAAATATACCGTTATGTATCCGTAATGTCCGCTTCCATGCGCGGCGGTACAGCATTAGAGGATAAGACGGCATGATGGAAAGGCGGAAACAATGCGGATCGGAATGGGATACGATGTACATCGCCTCACGGAAGGCAGAAAAATGATTATAGGCGGTGTGGAAATACCTTACGAGAAGGGGCTTCTCGGACACTCGGATGCGGACGTGCTTCTGCATGCCGTTATGGACGCGCTTCTGGGTGCGGCGGCATTGGGAGATATCGGCAGACATTTTCCCGATACTGACCCTGCGTATAAGGGTATTTCGTCTGTGAAGCTTCTGCAGCATGTGGGAAAGCTGCTGGAAGAGAACAGCTTTCTTATAGAAAATATAGATGCAACGATCGTTGCGCAGGCGCCCCGGATGCGTCCTTACATCGGGCAGATGCAGGAGAATATCGCGCAGACGCTGGGTATTGCGGTGCAGCAGGTCAATGTGAAGGCCACCACCGAGGAAGGACTCGGTTTTACGGGTACGGGTGAAGGCATATCCGCGCAGGCCGTCTGTATGCTGACAAGTCCCAGGGAGTTGTACAGTGCGGATGTTATGACAGGGGGATGCGAGGGGTGCGCGGGCTGCCCGGTGAAACAGCCGGAGAAGCAGTAATTTTAAGTTGACAAAACAGCCTTTTTTGCATATTCTAATAGCAGAATAATAAACGATACAGGACTGTGAAGGGGAAGAGTACCTTTTTCAGAAAGCGACAGAGAGAAACCGTCATCGTCTGCAAGCGGTTTTAGCACAGAAACTGGGAAGTGCGCCCCGGAGTCCGGCATATGCCCGGCTGACCCCGTTACAGGTTTTGAGTGAGAGAATATCATTGCCAAGTATTCTTTAAGTAGAGTGGGACCGCGGATCATTTCGTCTCTATTTCCTGTCGGAATAGGGAGAAGCCGCGGTATTTTTTATGTGTATCGATTTGTAAGAAGAAGGTAAACAGTATGGGCTTTATTCAAAATATCAAGGAAGAGATACGCCTGATACGGGAGCGTGATCCGGCTATTCATTCTAATATGGAGGTCTTTCTGTACCCCAGCTTTAAGGTGATGCTCTATTACAGGATGGCGCACAGGATGTATCTTAAGAAGCATTATTTCCTTGCAAGATGGATCTCCCAGCGGGCAGTCCGCAAGACCGGTATAGAGATCCATCCCGGGGCGCAGATCGGCAAGGGCTTTTTTGTGGATCACGGTAACGGCGTTGTCATAGGGGAGACCGCGGTCATAGGCGATAACGTTACGTTGTATCAGGGAGTGACGCTGGGCGGAACAGGCAAGGAGCAGGGAAAGAGGCATCCGACTGTGGGCAATAATGTCATGATCAGCACGGGTGCGAAGGTGCTTGGCTCATTCACGATAGGGGACAACAGCAAGATCGGTGCGGGCAGTGTCGTTCTGGACGAAGTGCCGCCCGGTTCCACTGTGGTCGGCGTGCCCGGCAGAGTGATAAAACGGGATAAAAAAGCGTTGCCCCAGGAGGAACTTGACCAGGTGGATCTGCCCGACCCGGTAAGAGAGGATATCGCTATGCTGCAACGCGCTAACGCCGAGCTGACGAACCGGCTGTTAGATCTGGAGCGGGAAGTGAAACAGCTCAGGGAAGAGAACGGGCGTGAAATAGGGACAGACAGGGAGGAATGATTTGCTATGCGGATATTTAATACACTGACAAGAAAGAAAGAGGAGTTTGTACCGCTTAAGGAGGGAGAGGTCAGCATGTATGTGTGCGGGCCTACGGTGTATAATCTCATTCATATCGGCAACGCCAGACCCATGATAGTGTTTGACACTGCCAGACGTTATATGGAACATAAGGGCTATGCGGTCAATTATGTCTCCAATTTTACGGATGTGGATGATAAAATAATAAAGAAGGCGAATGAGGAGGGAGTCAGTGCGTCCGAGATCGCCGAGCGGTATATCGCGGAATGCAGGAAGGACATGGAGGGACTCAACGTAAAGGAGGCTACCGTGCATCCCCGGGCGACTGAGGAGATCGACGGCATGATCAGTATGATCCGGACGCTGATAGATAAAGGACATGCGTACGTGGCGCAGGACGGCACGGTTTATTTCAAGACCAGGAGCTTTAAAGACTATGGAAAGCTGTCCCATAAGAATCTTGATGATTTGCGCAGCGGTGAGCGTTCCCTGCTCGTGTCCGGTGAGGAGCAGAAGCAGGATCCGCTGGATTTCGTGCTCTGGAAGCCGAAGAAAGAAGGGGAGCCTTATTGGGAATCGCCGTGGTGCGATGGCAGACCGGGATGGCATATCGAGTGCTCCGTCATGAGCAGAAAATATCTGGGCGAACAGATCGATATTCATGCGGGTGGCGAGGATCTGATCTTTCCCCACCACGAGAATGAGATCGCGCAGTCCGAGGCGGCGAACGGCAAGGAGTTCGCCAGATACTGGATGCACAATGCCTTTTTGAATATCGACAATAAGAAGATGTCCAAGTCGGCGGGAAATTTCTTTACGGTACGGGATATCAGTGAAAAATATGATCTGCAGGTACTGCGGTTCTTCATGCTCTCGGCGCACTACAGAAGTCCGTTGAATTTCAGCGCGGAACTGATGGAAGCCGCGAAGAACGGGCTGGACCGTATCGTCAGCTGTGTCGGCAATCTGAATTTCCTTCTGGATAAGGCGGCTGACGGAGAGATGAGCGCGGGGGAACAGAAGCTTGTCCGGGAAGCGGAAGGCTTTACAGAGAAATTTGATGAGGCGATGGATGATGACATCAACACGGCGGATGCCATTTCCGTTATCTTTGAGCTGGTTAAATTTACAAATACAAATGTCACGGAACACTCACAGAAAGCGTTTATACAGGCGCTCAAGGATGAGATCGTTATGCTGGCGGATATCTGCGGCCTGATCGTGGATAAGAAGGAAGAGATTCTGGATGCAGATATTGAGGCGCTTATTCAGGAAAGACAGGAAGCAAGAAAAGCCAGAGATTTTGCGAGAGCGGATGAGATAAGGGATAGGCTGTCGGCACAGGGAATCATTCTGGAAGATACGCGCGAGGGAGTTAAATGGAAGAGAGCATAGCGATCATAGATGCCATCAAAGAGACTTTTGAGTGTAAGGAGACGGATATCAGAACATATTCCCCGCTGGCGCTGGCATATATAGGCGATGCCGTCTATGATCTTGTGATACGCACTATCGTGGTGGAACGGGGCAATAAATCCGCCAACAATCTGCATAAGCAGACGGTAGCATATGTAAATGCTCGTGTGCAGGCAAGAATGGCAGATGCGCTGCAAAGTGAACTGACAGAGGAGGAGGAGACGGTGTACCACCGGGGCCGCAATGCCAAGTCCTATACGTCCGCGAAGAATGCCTCCGTCATTGAATACCGTAAGGCGACAGGCCTGGAAGCGCTCTGCGGATATCTGTACCTGACCGGTCGGCAGGAGCGGATGCTGCAGCTGATCCGTGCGGCCATCGAGCAGATCGGCATGCAGATATAATAGTATATGCAGAGTGTGAACCGGTTCAAGAAAGGACAAGCGTTATATATGGAATACAATGAATATACAATAGAGGGGAGAAATGCCGTTATTGAGGCGTTTCGTTCCGGAAAGACAATAGATAAGTTATATATTCTGGACGGCTGTAAAGACGGTCCTGTCATGACGATCAGGAGAGAGGCCGCCAGGAAAGACTGCCAGATCAAATATGTGTCAAAGGAGCGTCTGGATCAGATGTCCGAGACAGGGAAGCATCAGGGCGTTATCGCGTGTGCGGCGGCCTATGCTTATGCGCAGGTAGAGGATATTCTGAAAAATGCAGAAGATAAGGGGGAACCGCCTTTTATTTTTCTGCTGGACAATATTGAGGACCCGCACAATCTGGGGGCCATTATACGTACCGCCAACTTAGCGGGCGCGCATGGCGTCATTATTCCAAAGAACCGGGCGGTGGGTCTGACGGCAGCGGTAGGCAGGGCTTCGGCAGGGGCGGTCAATTACACGCCGGTTGCCAGAGTTACGAATCTTGGCAGTACGATCGAAGATTTGAAGAAGAAAGGATTGTGGTTTGTCTGTGCCGATATGGAAGGGACCTGTATGTATGATTTGAATTTGAAAGGCCCCATAGGGCTGGTCATAGGCAGTGAAGGAAACGGCGTGGGCCGGCTGGTAAAAGAAAAATGCGATTATACTGCGTCTATTCCGATGAAGGGCGACATTGATTCCCTCAACGCCTCGGTGGCGGCGGGCGTGCTTGCCTACGAGATCGTAAGACAGCGCGGCATATAGACGCAGAATACCGTAAATATAACATCGTTGTATGGGGTAACTTCATAGCGGTAAGGCGTAAAAATGAAAAATATGAAAAGAATCAATGAAATTCTTGCCATAGTGATCCTTGTATTGACGGCTGTCCTTGTGGCGGCCGTCGGTCTCAGGGCATATTATGTGTATGATACGAACAGGCGTCTTCTGAAGGAGCAGGAAGAAGCGGAACGGGCGAGAGTGTATGCCCGTAATGAGAAGGCTCAGAACCGTGTGCTTGAGATGGAGGAAGAAATCAGACAGCTTACAGAGGACCGCGAGAGTCTGAAGCGTTTTATCTCTGAGATCCAGAGCGAGGAGTTTGCTGAAAGCAGCTACGCTTATGATGCGGCGGACGGGGATACGGTGTCCGGCGATGAGGCAGCGCCGGGGGACGGTACAGTCTCGGGCAATGATACAGTGTCGGGCAATGACACGGTGTCGGGCAATGATACAGTGTCGGGCAATGACACGGTGTCGGGCAATGATACAGTATCAGGCAATGATACGGTGTCAGGTAACGATACGGTGTCAGGTAACGATACGGTGTCAGGTAACGATACGGTGTCAGGTAACGATACGGTGTCGGGCAATGATACAGTCTCGGGCAATGATACGGTGTCGGGCAATGATACAGTGTCAGGCAACGGTACAGTATCGGGGAATATCACAGTGTCAGGCAACGACTCTGACCTTGCATATGTAACGCTGGCGCAGCGGAGGCAGCTGCACACCTCAGCGGAAGAGACGCTCAGCGTAAATCAGGCAGATAAACATATTATTGAAACGAGTCAGATCGATTTCTCGGGAATGAAAATCGCCTGCCTGGGCGACAGTATCACGGCGGCGACCAATCTTGAAAGCGAAGAAGATTATCAGCAGTACGCTTACCCGGCGAGGCTTAAAGAACTGCTGGGAGCGGAGGAAGTCTATAATCTGGGGATAGGCGGTTCGTCCATAGGCAGATACTGGTCGGATGCTTTCGTGGAACGATACCGGGAGATACCGCAGGATGCAGATATCATTATTGTCATGGGCGGCACCAACGATGGATTCTGTGTATCGGACCAGGAGTTTGGCAGTTTGGAAGAAAGGGCACCCCATACTTTTTGCGGCGATCTGGATGAATTGATGAGAGGGCTCAGAGATCATTATCCCGACGCCAGAGTGTTTTTCGCCACGCCGCTGCCGAACATACTGCATGATTACCTGAGAAAAGAGAACGATTATCTGCTTCCGCAGCAGAATTTTGCCGATGTGATCTTAACTTTGGCGGATGAGTATGGCTTTGGCATTATCGATCTCTATAACTCCAACATACTGGATTCCCATGATGCGGATATCGTGGCGGACTATCTGCCTGACGGTGTGCATGCCAATCATGAGGGCTACCAGATCCTTGCGGAACATTTTGCTGCCGAGCTGATACGGTACTATGGAGAGATGTTATCCGATGGAAGATAAGACAGAAAAAAAATACAGTCAGTACAGCGACGAGGAACTGATCATCCGGCTTAGGGACGGGGAGAGCGGCGTCACGGAGTATCTGATGAATAAATATAAGCATCTTGTCCGCAGCAAGGCCAGGTCCATGCATATACTCGGCGCGGACAGCGACGATTTGATCCAGGAAGGGATGATCGGGCTGTTTAAAGCGCTGCGGGATTACGACAGCGGAAGGGATGCCAGTTTCTTGACGTTTGCAGATCTGTGCGTGTCCAGACAGATGTATACCGCGGTGCAGGCTTCCAGACGGCAGAAGCACATTCCGCTGAATACCTATATTTCTCTGTACGGGAGCGTCAACAGGGACGGCGAGGGAGAGCAGGAGGAATTGGTGAATATGATCGCGGCAGGAGCGGGGCAGAGTCCCGAGGAGGTCGTGATCGACAGGGAGAATGTCATTCAGCTTGAAAAGGAGATCGCGAAGGAGCTGAGCGGCTTCGAGAAGCAGGTTCTCGACTTGTATCTGACAGGAATGGGCTATCAGCAGATCGCCAAAGTCCTGGGAAGAGATGACAAATCTACCGATAATGCGTTGCAGAGGATCAAGACAAAGCTGAAGAAGAGGTTGCGCCGCAGCTCTTGACAAAGCCAAAATGCCTATGCTATACTACAGTTCGGTGATTAAACGCGCCAAAATTCATTATGCATATGCTGCTGTGGCTCAGTCGGTAGAGCGTCGCATTGGTAGTGCGGAGGTCACGGGTCCGATTCCCGTCAGCAGCTTGCTAAATCCTCAGTATATGCTGGGGATTTTATTTTTTCCGGGAGGCGTCTGTCATGAAACAGTACCGTAATTATATTTTTGATCTGTATGGCACGCTGGTGGACATCCGCACGAATGAGAACGACCGGCGTTTGTGGGAACGCATGAGCCTGTTCTATGGGTATCGCGGTGCACACTATGGTGCGGAGGAGATGCATCAGACTTATCTTTCACTGATACAGGCTAAAGAAAAAGCAGCCGGACAGGTATATGCCGTACAGTATTCTCATGAGGCATATCCGGAGATACCTATTGAGGATGTATTTCGGGAGATGTATGAGGTTAAGGGCATAGCGGTTGATGAAGCGCTGGCGCTGTATACAGGGCAGATGTTCAGAGCGTATTCGACCGTATATATAAGGCTGTATGCCTATGCGAAAGAACTTCTTGCATCATTAAGAGAGGCGGGAAGAGGCGTATATCTTCTTTCCAATGCCCAGCGTATCTTTACGGAATATGAGTTGCGCTATCTCGGGATCCGTGATCTGTTTGACGGCATCGTGATCTCGTCCGGCGAGGGATGTAAGAAACCTGATGAACGGCTTTATAAGCTTCTGTTTGAGCGGTATGGACTTAAAGCCGGGGAGTCGCTGATGATAGGAAATGATATGGATACCGATATTGCCGGAGCGCGGAAAGCCGGAATGGACAGCTTCTATATCCGTTCCGCCATATCGCCGCGGGGCAGGGCCGGTGATACCGGAAATGAGGTTTACGCGGATCATACTATGCAGAGAATGAACCTGCACAGGCTGCGTGACAGGCTTCTTGCCACTGACGGATGATTGGTGTAGAATAGTAATCAATAATGACAGGCGGCTTTATTTTGCACAGGCAGACGCGGGAAAACAGGAAGCCGCAGGAAGGAGCAGCGATGGAATTATTTGACAGAATCGGAGAAACGATCAGCACAAAAGGTAAGGAAGTAACGGATAAAGCAAAGGATCTGGCGGAAGTGGCAAATTTAAAGAGCCAGAAACATACATATGAGGAACTTATCAGAAAACGTTATATCGAGATCGGGAAGATATATTATGAAAAACACGGTTCCATGCCGGAAGAAGAATATGAGGATGCGTGCAGGGATATTGAGAACGCACAGAATTCCGTGATCGACATAGAGACAAGGATCAGGGAGATCAAAGGAATATAGGGCGTGACACGCTGGCTGGCACAGCTTCAAAACAAGGAGACCTCTTCAGCACGAAGAGGTCTCCTTGTTTTATGGTTTGAAATTGTTATTTAACGTGTTTGTACTTTATTTACTGCGCCTGTACCGGCTGCTCAGCTGCCTGCTGTGCCGCCGCCGCAGCCGCCGCTGCTTCGGCTGCCGCAGCCGCAGCCCGTTGTTCCATCTCGATCCGCTGACTGTTGACAACAGCCTCCCAGTCAGGGTTGGCGAAGAATTCTGCGTTGTGCGGACACATATTCATCTGTGCCGGGTAAGTGACAGTGCCGTCCTCGTTTACCGTGCCCTCGGCCGGCTGCGCGGTCGGCTGTGGTAAGCCCAATGCGGAAGCTGTACCGCTCTGCAGTGAGACGTCCTCGATCGGCGTCAGTTCCAATATTCCTTCGGTTTTGAAAGGACAGCCTTCACATGCAGGCAGATTGCTATAGGTGCAAATCTGTCCGGAATAATGTACGTCACAGGTTTCCGTGGGGACGGTGCCCTCTGCAAAATATTCCGTTCTGAGCGTGCCGTCGCACAATCCCGGAATAGGAAGCTTGCCGGAACGGGAACATATCGTAGCGGTCACAATGCCTTCCGGCGGTCCGCTGAATCCCTCGTTGGGGAGATCCTCGTGAATCTTGGCCATCGTTGCCCGCCACAGTTTCTTGGCCAGATTGTTCTCGGCGCTGTTGAGCTTTACGTTATTGTCATAGCCTGCCCATGCGGTGGCGGTATAGTAGGGCGTATAACCCGCAAACCATGCATCGGTAGGTCCGGTGGTCGTACCGGTTTTACCGGCGATCGCCATGCCGCCGAAATTAACGGCGCCGCCTGTACCAATCGTGACTACGTCCACCATAGCGCTCGTCAGCAGAAATGCGGTGGTCTCCTTGATAACTTGTCTGGACTGGGGCATTGTGTTGTCCAGTATGATATTGCCGTCATGATCCAGCACCTTGGTATACAGCTTCGGCTTGATATAAGTACCGCCGTTTGCGATGCATGCATAAGCGGCATTCAGTTCCTTGTTGGTGATGCCGTCTGTGATACCGCCTAACGCCAGGGACTGCTGGATGTCGGAGAAGATCTGGTTGTTGACCTCTTTGCGCTCCACCAGTGTGGTGAAACCGAAGTTCAGCAGATAATCGTAGCCAAGCTGGGGCGTGATCTGCGTCAGTGTCTTGACCGCAACAATGTTTAAGGACTGTTCAATACCGTACCTCAATGAGCACAGTCCCTTATAGCTCTCCCCGTACCAGTTGTTGACGGGCCGGCCGTCTGCGTAGTTAAAAGGCGCGTCGTTCATAACGGTAGCCAGCGTCAGCCCCGCGCTGTCCAGCGCAGGCGCATAGGTGGATACGATCTTAAAAGTAGAGCCGGGCTGTCTGACGGAATCTGTCGCGCGGTTCAGCGTACGGCTGCCGGACTTGGCGCCGCGGCCGCCTATCATGGCAACGATATGACCGGTGCTCTGATCTTCCACCGTAAAGGATACCTGGGGCTGGGGTGTCAGATTGACTGTCTCGGCGATCACCTCGTCCCCTTCACCCACGACCGCCGCTTTGTAGGCCTCGATATCTGCATAGGCGTCGTCCTGGGAGGAATAGATCAGGTTATAGGAGGAGGAGCGATTTTCCTTCCAGTAGCTCCGGAACATCTCTGTACTGTGGTTTTCCTTATCGCCGTTGCTCTTCTCTACCGTAAGCTCGTAGTTCAGATACCATCTGGTATTTTCCGGGTAGTTGGTCTCGTCTGTAAATACTTCATCGCAGATAGCCTGGATCTTAGGATCCTGGGTGGAGTAGATCTTCAGGCCGCCGCTGTAGAGGAGCGTATAAGCCTGCGTCTCGTTGTAGCCCGCAGCGATCAGATCCTCCAGAATATCTTCCGTCAATGCATCCACAAAGTATGTATTGACAGCGGTGTCATCGTTTTCGGAATCGGCGATCTTGATGCGTGTATACACGTTGTCCCGCATGGCTTCATCGTACTCCTCCTGCGTGATATAGCCGTATTGTTTCATATCGTCCAGCACCTTCTTGCGGCGCTTCGCGTTATCCGCCGGATGGGTGATGGGATTGTACTTGTAAGGGTTCTGTGTGATCCCGGCGATGACCGCGCACTCCGACAGGGTCAGATCGCTGACGGATTTGTCAAAATAGCGCAGGGAAGCCGCCTGGACGCCCAGCGTGTTCTGCCCCAGGTTGATGGTGTTCATATAATTGATCAGGATCGTGTCCTTATCCATGACCTTCTCTAATTCCAGCGCCAGATACTGTTCCTGGATCTTACGCTTGAACCTGTCCGCCAGGGAATCCTCGCTGGTCCAGCTCGTGAACACGTTGTTCTTAAGCAGCTGCTGGGTGATCGTGCTGGCGCCCTGGGAGAAGTCCCTGTCCCTCAGCGCCACATAGCCGGCACGGAGGATGCCCTGGATATCGATGCCGTTGTGCTCGTAGAAACGGTTGTCCTCCACGGCGACAAAGGCGTCCCTTAAGTCCTGGGGCACCATGTCCAGGGTGACGGGGATACGGTTGGAGTCGGTGGATACCAGCTTGGCCGTCTGATTGCCTTCTATATCATATACGAAAGTAGAAAAACCTGTAGGCGTAACATCAATGTTACCGATATCGGGTGCCGTGGCAAGCACGCTTTTAAAGATACCGATACCGGCGCTCATTCCGATGATGCCGATACCGATGATGGCGATCAGACACAGCTGGACAAAAGCGAATCCTATTTTTCGAGCCCATTTTTTTGATGTAGAATGGAGCGCCTGCTGTTTCCTGCGAACGCCCTTTTTTCCGTAATTCATGAGAAGCCTCTTTTACTGTTTTCTTTATGCAATAGTAAATGTTTGATTATCTTTGCCGTATTGATTATAGCAAATTTTGCCATGTAAATAAAGTTTTTTCTACTTATATTATGAATTGTTCATTATATATTAAGAAATACACGTGATACAATAAAAATTATTGCCGGATTTTAACTTTTTATGCACTATGCCGGAGTCGATTGCGCTTGACTGCCCACTGTTTGCGGTAGTAGTATTATAAAGCGGGCAGACCGGTGAGACGGCCTGTGCCGTATAGGATAAACGGAGACGGACGATAGATGGAAATGGACCGCTGTTTTGAGCCGTATAAGATCATTGAATATGGGGGCAGCGCGGAGATCGAGGAGAAGAAATCCCGATTTATAGCCCATGTCGCAGCTGTAAAGAGCGAGGAGGAGGCGCTGGCCTTTATTGAGGCGCGAAAAAAACAGTTCTGGGATGCCAGACATAACTGTTATGCCTATATTCTGGGGGAACAGCCGCAGACGATGCGGTACTCCGATGACGGGGAACCGGCCGGCACGGCGGGGAAGCCCATCCTGGAGGTACTGACGGGTTCGGACATACGGGATGCGGTGATCGTTGTGACCAGATATTTCGGCGGCACACTTTTAGGCACGGGCGGACTGGTGCGGGCCTATACGAAAGCGGCGCAGGCGGGGCTTGCGGCAAGCGGTGTCCGCACGATGCGGTACGGCTATGCGATGACGGTCGTTACCGATTATAACGGTATCGGCAGGATCCAGTATTTGATAGCGAAGAGAGGCATTCAGGCGGATAAGGCGGACTACGCCGAACAGGTGAGCGTCCTTATCCATGTGCCCTATGAAGATAAAGAGGCAGTGATAAATGAGATCACGGAGGCAACCGCGGGCAGATCGGATATAACGGTTTCGGACCCGCTGTATTACAGGCAGGAATAACCGGCCGGATCTTTGAGGGGAGGATAGAGGCTATGAGCGAGATCAGGGAAGAGACGACGCAGACAGTAACAGAGCCGGAAGTAACGAACGGATCCGGAGCGTACGGGACATATGAAGATTCCGGCAAGGAAAAGATATTGGAGCTTTTGCATAACGGGCAGTATACAAAGCTCAGACAGCTTGTTCAGGAGCTGAACGATGCGGATATCGCCGACTACATAGAAGATATGGACGAGGAGGAGATCGTCAAGATATTTAGGATCTTGCCCAAAGATATGGCGGCAAGCGTTTTTTCCTATCTGGAGATCGAGCTGCAGCAAATGGTCATTACATCCCTGTCCGACAAGGATGCGGGTACGATCATCGACAATATGATGTCCGATGACGCCAAGGAGCTGATGGAGGAAATGCCTGCCAACATGGTAAAGAGGCTGATCGCCAATACCAGTCCCGACACGCGCAAGGCGATCAATCATCTGATGCGTTATCCGGAGGATTCTGCCGGCAGTATCATGACGGTCGAGTATATTGATCTTAAGGAGAAGCAGACGGTGTCGGAAGCCATAGACCGTATCCGCAAGATGGGCCTGGATAGCGAGACTATCAATATCTGCTATGTACTGGACAGCCAGAGAACGCTGGTGGGAACCGTGGCGCTCCGTTACCTGCTTCTAAGCGCTCCGGACGCCGTCATCGGCGACATAATGCACAGAAATGTGGTTTCCCTGCATACGCTGATGGATCAGGAAGAAGTTGCCAAGATGTTCAAGAAGTATGAGTTTACCGCCATGCCCGTAGTGGATAATGAGGACAGACTGGTCGGTATCATCACCGTGGATGATGTGGTGGACATTATGGAGGAGGAGACCACGGAGGATATCGAGAAGATGGCGGCGGTCATGCCGTCAGATAAGCCGTATTTAAAGACTTCGGTTTTTGCAGCGTATAAGAAAAGAATCCCGTGGCTTCTTCTGCTGATGATCTCGGCGACTTTTACGGGAAAGATCATTACTTCTTTTGAAAACGCTCTGAGCAGATATGTGGTGCTGACGGCTTTTATCCCGATGCTGATGGATACCGGCGGCAATGCCGGCGGTCAGGCCAGCGCCATTATCATTCGCGGACTGTCTCTTGATGAGATCGAGTTCGGCGACTGGTTCATCGTTGTGTGGAAGGAGATCAGGACGGCGGTTTTGTGCGGTCTGACGCTGGCGCTGTGCAATTTTGCCAGACTGCTTCTGTTTGATAAAGTGAGCGTAACCGTAGCGTTCGTGGTGTGCGTCACCCTGCTGATGGCTGTTGTGATAGCCAAGATCGTGGGCGCCACGCTGCCGATGCTTGCCAAGAAAATAGGAATGGACCCGGCGGTTATGGCGAGTCCGTTCATTACGACGATAGTGGATGCTATCTCTTTGCTGATCTATTTCAGAGTTGCCGCCCTTGTACTGGGGCTGTGACGCTTCCGGGCGCACAAGGCTGCGCCCTATTTTTTGGCGGCAGCCGAGATCGCGGCGCGCTTTCTGAGCGTGGGATCTAAAATCTTCTTGCGGATGCGCAGGTTTTCAGGCGTCACTTCAAGCAGCTCGTCCGTATCGATAAATTCCAATGCCTGTTCCAGACTTAAGATCTTCGGCGGCGTTAAGCGGAGCGCCTCGTCAGCGCTGGAGGAACGGGTGTTGGTGAGCTGTTTTTTCTTGCATACGTTCAACTCGATATCTTCACCGCGGCCGTTCTGACCGACAACCATTCCCGAATATACCTTAGTGCCCGGTCCGATGAAGAGGGTGCCGCGCTCCTGGGCGTTGAAAAGGCCGTAGGTGATCGCCTCTCCTGCCTCAAATGCGATCAGGGAGCCCTGTTTGCGGTACTGAATATCACCCTTGTAAGGGCCGTAACCGTCGAAGATGGTGTTCATGATGCCGTTACCCTTGGTATCGGTCATGAATTCTCCGCGATAGCCTATCAGTCCGCGGGAGGGAATGGAGAATTCCAAACGGCTGTAGCCGCCGGATGCGACTCCCATATTGAGCAGTTCGCCCTTTCTCTGGCTTAATTTCTCGATGACTGTTCCCGAATATTCTTCGGGCACATCCACATAGCATAATTCCATCGGCTCCAGTTTCTTGCCGTTTTCGTCCGTCTTAAATAGTACCTCCGCCTTGCTGACAGCAAACTCGTATCCCTCACGGCGCATGTTCTCAATGAGAACCGACAGATGCAGCTCGCCGCGGCCCGATACCTTGAATGCCTCCGTGGTATCTGTCTCCTCCACGCGAAGCGACACATCGGTGTTCAGCTCACGGAACAGTCTGTCACGCAGATGGCGGCTCGTCACGTACTTACCTTCCTGGCCCGCTAACGGTGAATCATTTACAATAAAGTGCATGGCGATCGTCGGCTCGGAAATCTTCTGGAAGGGTATGGGTCTGGGATCCTCCGGCGCGCACAGCGTGTCGCCGATATGGATATCCGTGATTCCGGAGATCGCTACGATGGAACCGATCGAGGCTGATTTTACTTCCACTTTATTTAAGCCGTCGAATTCGTATAGCTTGCTGATTTTGACCTTTTGCAGCTTGTCGGGATCGTGGTGGTTGACGATGACCACTTCCTGGTTGACTTTAACGGAGCCGTTATCCACTTTGCCGACGCCGATCCGTCCGACATACTCGTTGTAGTCGATGGTACTGATCAGTACCTGCGTACCTGCATCGGGATCGCCTGTGGGCGCGGGAATATGCTCCAGGATAGTATCGAAAAGAGGCGTCATGTCCCGGCCTTTGACCGTTAGCTGTGTGCTGGCGGTTCCCGCCTTTGCGGAAGCATAAACGAAAGGGCAGTCCAACTGTTCATCACTTGCATCCAGATCCATCAACAGTTCAAGAACTTCGTCTACGACCTGGACCGGCCTTGCCTCCGGACGATCACATTTATTGATGCACACGATGACTGCCAGATCCAGCTCCAGCGCCTTTTTTAGCACAAATTTCGTCTGCGGCATAGGCCCCTCAAACGCATCGACAACAAGAATAACGCCGTTTACCATCTTAAGGACGCGCTCTACTTCGCCGCCGAAATCGGCATGTCCGGGCGTGTCGATAATGTTGATCTTTACGCCTTTATACATAACGGCGGTGTTTTTTGACAGGATCGTGATACCGCGCTCGCGCTCGATATCATTGGAATCCATGACTCTTTCCGCCACCTCCTGATTTTCCCTGAACACGCCGCTTTGTTTTAACAGCTCGTCTACCAGGGTCGTCTTGCCGTGGTCAACGTGGGCGATGATCGCAATATTCCTCACATCTTCTCGTGTCTGCTTCATAATTCGTATCGGCCTTTCCTGATTACTGATTTGTTCACTGTTTTTAAACCGGCTTATTATATCACTTACCTGTACATCTTGCAAGTAGAGCCTCACATTTCACGCTTTTTCGACACTATTTGCATAATTCCGCGACCATTTACAGTTCTATTCTGTCGCATTCTCCTATATATTGATAGTACAATACTATAAGGAATAACTATGACAGATTCCAAAGTGTAGAAGGGAGAAAAACATGACAGATAAGGTTATTGAAAACAACCAGGCGGCGATTATGGGGGTCATCGTGAGTGACTTCACATTCAGCCACGAGATTTTTGGAGAGGGATTTTACATGGTGGACATCAGTGTGGACCGTTTGAGCGAATCCACGGATATCATTCCGGTAATGGTGTCGGAGAGACTCATCGACGTCAACGAAGATTACAAGGGAATGAAGATATGTATCACGGGACAGTTCCGCTCCTATAACAGACATGAGGAGAGAAAGAACAGGCTGGTGCTGTCTGTTTTTGCAAGAGAGATCGAGTTCGTGGATGATATTGCGGAGAGCGCTAAGACAAACCAGATCTTTCTGGACGGTTATATCTGCAAGGCGCCTATTTACCGGAAAACGCCTCTTGGCCGGGAGATCGCCGATCTGCTTCTGGCGGTCAACAGACCCTACGGCAAATCGGACTATATACCGTGTATCTGCTGGGGAAGAAATGCCAGATTTGCGAGTAATTTCGAGGTGGGAAGCAGATGCGCCATATGGGGGCGGATCCAGAGCAGGGAATATATGAAGAAAATATCGGAAGATCAGCTCGAGAGAAGGGTGGCCTATGAGGTATCGGTCAGCAAGTTGGAGATGGTCGGAGAAGAGGAATGAACTGTCAGTTCATGCTGTCAGTTCCTGTAATAAAAAGTTGCACGAAAATTATGATTGTGCTATGATAGGCAAATCAGAGGGGAAACAGTGAGGAGCTTAGCATGAAGAACGGCACGATTCAGATATACAGCGGAGAAGGCCACGGGAAATCTCCGGCGGCGCTCGGAAGAGCGATACAGACGGCATGTCACGGCGAGTACGTAGTCATTATACAGTTTTTAAAAGGAAAAGGGCTGGCGGAGTCGGAGTTTGTAAAACGTTTGGAACCCGAGATCAAGATATTCCGTTTTGAGAAATCCAGCGAAGATTTTATCGATCTGCCTGAAGAACGCAAGGCGGAGGAGTGCCAGAACATAAGAAACGGTCTGAATTTTGCCAAGAAAGTGATGTACACGGGCGAGTGTTCCCTGCTGATTTTGGACGAGGTGCTGGGGCTTGTCGATAACGGTATCATCACCGTGGACGAACTCAGATCCTTGCTTTCGGTCAAACCGGACGAGATGGATATCATTATGACGGGTATTACCCTGAATGACGATGTGTGTCTGCTGGCGGACGAAGTGACCAGGGTGGAGACCATGCAGTTTAAGAAGTGGGAATAATATGCCTCCGTGAAAATTGTCGCTTTATGACGTTGACATACTTTCATTGTGGTGCTATGATAATTTCAACATTAAACATAAAAAGATAGAGGTTGCGTTTTTCATCAGTAGATATCCGGATGCGGCAGACGCAGACGATGGATATTGAAAGGGGAAGACGCCGAAAGACAGAGTATTCTGCAGACTATGTCTTGGGCATACAGTTAAGAGCTGTGTGACTGTCATCGAAACGATGGGGCGCTATCAGATTAACTTAGTATTAAAGCTGACCCTGCGTGGTCAGCTTTTGTTAGTTACAGACCCCGGAAAGGAGCAAACATGGCAATTTTTGAAGGAGCGGGTGTGGCGATCGTCACGCCGTTTCACGAGGACGGAAGCGTTAATTACGAGAAATTTGAGGAACTGGTGGAGGAGCAGATCGCGGGCGGAACCGATGCGATCATTGTGTGCGGCACCACGGGAGAGGCATCCACGCTGACGCATGAGGAGCATCTGGATCTGATCAGATTCTGTGCGGAGAAGGTGAAGGGCCGGGTCCCCGTTATCGCGGGCACAGGCTCCAACTGTACGCAGACGGCGGTATACCTGTCCACAGAGGCGGAAAAATACGGTGTGGACGCGCTGCTTCTTGTGACGCCGTACTATAATAAGGCAACCCAGAAGGGGCTGTACGGGCATTTTAAAACGATTGCGGATTCCGTGAAGCTTCCCATCATTCTGTATAATGTACCAGGCAGGACCGGATGCAATATCCTGCCGCAGACGGCTGTTAAGCTGTGTACGGAGGTAAGCAATATTGTGGCGATCAAGGAAGCCAGCGGCAACATATCACAGGTGGCGAAGCTGATGGCGCTTGCAAACGGAAAGATCGATCTGTATTCCGGAAACGACGATCAGGTGGTGCCACTTCTTTCGCTGGGCGGCAAGGGCGTGATCTCTGTAGTGTCCAATGTGGCGCCGGGACCGATGCATGATATCTGCCAGAAGTTCTTTGAAGGCGATATAGAGGGAAGCGCAAGAGAGCAGCTTCGTATGATTGAACTCTGCAGCGCGCTTTTCTGTGAAGTCAATCCGATACCGGTCAAGACGGCGCTGAATCTGATGGGCAGGAACGTGGGACCGCTTCGTATGCCGCTGTCGGAGATGGAGCCGGAGAATGTGGAGACCCTGCGGAAAGCTCTTGTGAATTACGGTATTTTATAAAACAGGAACTAAAGGTGTCTGCCGGCAGTATTTTCCGGCGGACACTTTTCATAACAAAATAGAATTATAATGCGAAACGGAGGCAGATTATGACAAGAGTGATCATGCACGGCTGCAACGGTAAGATGGGTCAGACTATCACGGAACTGATCGCGGCCGACGAAGAGATAGAGATCGTTGCGGGCGTGGATACCCATGACGAGGGTAAAAATGTTTATCCGGTTTTTCAAAAGATAGGAGACTGCGATATTGAGGCGGATGCGGTCATTGATTTCAGCGCTGCGCCCGCAGTGGACGGATTGCTTGCTTACTGCGTGGAACGGCGGATCCCCTGTGTGCTGTGCACCACGGGTCTGACGCAGGAGCAGCTTGTCAGGGTGAAAGAGGCTTCGGAGAAAGTGGCGGTCTTAAAATCGGCTAACATGTCCCTGGGCATCAATATGCTCCTTAAGCTGCTCAAAGATGCAACTGCCATTCTTGCGCCTGCCGGTTTTGATATAGAGATCGTGGAGAAACATCATAATCAGAAACTGGATGCGCCCAGCGGAACAGCGCTGGCATTGGCTGATTCTATCAATGAGGAGCTGGACAATGCATACAAGTACGTCTATGACAGAAGTCAGGTGCGCGGGAAGAGAACAAGGCAGGAGATCGGCATCAGCGCGGTGAGGGGCGGTACGATCGTGGGCGATCATGACGTGATTTTTGCCGGGGCGGACGAGGTCATTACTTTTTCCCACAGGGCTTATTCCAAAGCGGTGTTCGGAAAGGGCGCTGTCCAGGCGGCTAAGTACCTTGCAGGGAAGCCGGCAGGCTTGTATGATATGAGTGATGTTATAAACGGTTAAAATACGAAATAAATAGTAATAAGTGTGACATAGTGGGAGAGTTTAAACCCTTAATGGACATACGGAGGAATGCATGGACGATTTAGAGTTAAAATACCTGAAAAGCTTGTCGAAGCAGTATCCGACGATCGCGGCGGCTTCCACGGAGATCATCAATCTGCAGGCGATCCTGAACCTGCCGAGAGGAACCGAGCATTTTATGACGGATATCCACGGCGAGTACGAACAGTTTAATCATATCTTAAAGAACGGATCAGGTTCCGTCAGACGTACCATTGACGAGGAGTTCGGCAATACGCTGAGCATTAAGGATAAGAAGAGTCTGGCGACGCTGATCTATTATCCGCAGGAGAAACTGGATCTGATACTGCGGGAGGAGGACGAAGGTTATATAGAGGACTGGTATAAGATCACACTGCACCGGCTCGTCCAGATCACGAAGAGAGTGTCGTCCAAGTATACCCGGTCCAAGGTGAGAAAAGCGTTGCCGGCGGACTTCTCCTATATTATAGAGGAGCTTATCACGGAGAAGGCGGAGATCCAGGACAAGGAAGCATATTACAATGAGATCATCCATACGATCATCCGTATAGGCAGGGCGCAGGAGTTTATCGTCGCCTTAAGTAATCTGATACAGCGGCTTGTGATCGATCATCTGCATATTGTGGGAGACATCTATGACAGGGGACCGGGACCGCATATTATTATGGATACGCTGTGCAATTATCATTCCGTGGACGTACAGTGGGGCAACCATGATATCGTCTGGATGGGCGCGGCGAGCGGCCATCTGGCATGTATCGCCAACGTCATTAGGATGGCGGCGCGCTATGGCAATCTGGATACGTTAGAGGAAGGGTACGGAATCAATCTGATCCCGCTTGCCACGTTTGCGCTGGACGCCTATCGCGATACCGACTGCAGCGCTTTTGCGATCAAATACAATACCGATTATGACACGAAGGACTTAAGTCTGGATATGAAGATGCACAAGGCGATCGCCATTATCCAGTTTAAGCTTGAGGGTCAGCTTATCATGCGCAGACCGGAGTTCGGCATGGAAGACAGGCTCTTGCTTGATAAGATCGACTATGAAAACAAAACGCTTGTTTTGGACGGCGTATCCTACGCCATGAAGGACGTGGACTTCCCTACGGTGAACAGGGAAAGACCTTATGAACTGACGCCTGGGGAAGAGCAGGTCATGGAACGCTTAAGACAGGGATTTGTCAAATGCGAGAAGCTGCAGAAGCATGTAAAGTTTCTTTTCTCCAAAGGCGGGCTGTATAAGATACACAACTCGAATCTGCTCTATCATGGCTGTGTGCCGATGGACGATAAAGGTAATTTCAGTAAGGTGAACATATACGGCGAGGAGTACAGCGGCAAGGAGCTGTATGACGTGCTGGAGCATTATGCGCGCAAGGGCTATTATGCGGACAATAATCTGAAGGAAAAGCTGAAAGGGCAGGATATCATCTGGTATATATGGGCGGGTCCCAATTCGCCTGTGTTCGGTAAAGATAAGATGGCGACCTTTGAGCGGTACTTCCTGGAAGACAAACAGATGCATGTAGAGACGAAAAACAGTTATTATAAGCTGCTCGACAATGAGATCGTGATCGAGAAGATCCTGATAGAATTTGGGCTGGATGAGCATCATTCCCATATTGTCAACGGTCATGTGCCGGTCGAGCGCAAGAAAGGAGAGTCCCCGATCAAGTGCGGCGGCAAGCTGCTCATCATTGACGGCGGTTTTTCCAAGGCGTATCAGGATAAAACAGGTATCGCGGGGTATACGCTTGTCGTCAACTCTCACGGGATGCGGCTTGTAGCGCACGAGCCTTTTGAGTCCGCCGAGGCGGCTATCCTGCATGAGTCGGATATATTTTCGGATTCCGTTATCCTTGAAACAAGCAGTATGAGGCAGAAGATAGCGGATACGGACATCGGTACTGAATTGCGGGAAAGCATCCACCAGCTGGAGGAGCTGCTGCAGGCGTACAGAGACGGTCTTATCATTGAAAAATAAACAAACGCAGACAATAAAAATCCGTCCCGGCGTTAGAGCACAGGGACGGATTTTCTGCGCATAAAAATTTTCTGCCCAGGAATATTACAAAAGATTTTATCTGCTTACTCCCGCTCCTGCTCCGGCGCCCATGCCCGCGCCAGTGCCAGTGCCTGTACCTGCGCCAGTGCCGGCGTCTGTGCCCATGCCTGCGCCCGCGCCAGTGCCGGTGGATGAATTTGCACCGTTGCCTGTGGCGCCGTCGATCATATCTTCCACGCCGTTGGCCGCACCGTCTATAACGTCCGCAGCTGCGTCGCCTGCATCGCCTACCGCATCGCCGACGTCATCCATAATGGAACTGTTGCCGTCATCGTTACCGGCAGTTACGTCATTGACGTTGTCATTGTCATCGTTTACGGAGTCTGTTGTGCTTCCGTTAGCGCCCGCTGTGCTGCCGTTGGTGCCTGCTGTGCCGTTGATGTCTTGTGAAGCGTTTGTATTGCTGTTTGTGCTTCCGCCGTTTATGCCTGTATCGCTGCCGTTTCCGGAACCGGCTGTGTTTGTTGTGTTGCTGCCAGCGCCTGTACCGTTATCCATTCCGCAGGCGGCGAGCAATGTCATGGACAGGACCATGACGGAAACGAGTAATAATGCTCTAAACTTTTTCATAGTTGCCTCCTTCTTTCTTATACGATAAAGAAATTTGAGAAATTTGTGATGCTTTGGCACAAATTCCGAATGCAGAATGTTTTTGTGCAAAACGTCTGCTTCTATGTTATTATGTCAGTTAGAATGTAAAATATACACATTAAACGATGGATCAAGAGGATGCTGTCATTTTGGCAAATGGAAATTTTTTCCTGAAGCGAAGTCTGATCCGGGAGGGGACATGGAGTTTAGACCTTGTATCGATATTCATAACGGCTGTGTCAAACAGATCGTCGGCGGCAGCCTGAAGGATCAGGGAGATCTGGCGCGGGAAAATTTTGTGTCTGCACAGGACGCCGCGTTCTATGCACGGCTGTACCGCGCATATGGGATCAAAAACGGACATATAATAATGCTGAATCCTGTAAGCTCTCCTTATTATGAGAAGACGAAGCAGCAGGCGCTTGCGGCGCTTAAGGCATATCCGGGCGGAATGCAGATAGGCGGCGGCATTACACCGGAAAACGCGCCGGAATATCTGGACGCCGGGGCCAGTCACGTGATCGTCACATCCTATGTCTTTAAAGACGGACGAATACAGTATGACCGTCTGGATGAACTTGTGCGCACGGTCGGGCGCACCAGCCTTGTCTTGGATCTGAGCGTTAGAAAACAAGACGGCCGGTATCTTATTGTTACCGACAGATGGCAGAAATATACCGACGTGGAGCTGACAAAACAGACGCTTGACGCGCTTGCCGCCTATTGCGATGAATTCCTTGTTCATGCGGTAGATGTGGAGGGTCGGGCGGACGGCATTGAAGAAGATGTGGCAAGGCTGCTGGGGGATTGGGGCGTCATGCCCGTCACATATGCGGGCGGCGTGCACAGTTATGAGGATCTTCGTCTGTTGAAGGAGCTCGGAAAAGACAGGGTACATGTTACGGTCGGGAGCGCCCTCGATCTGTTCGGCGGACCGATGAGGTTTGAGGAAGTGCTGGCGTTCGTGCAGGGATAGAGAGGTGGAACGGCTTGACCGAACGGTCTGGCCAAAGAAAGAAGGAAATAAAAAACCTGTCGTAAAGACAGGTTTTTCTAATCCGTTATGACAATACTGCAAATTCTAAATAAAATTCATCATTTATATTTAAGAACAGGCACATCGTTATAATGATTATGGTGTTATAAGTTCGATGCTTCTTATAACTTTGTTACGTTTACGGCCTGGGGACCTTTCTCGCCATTAACTACTTCGTACTCAACGGAAGCGCCTTCTTCAAGAGACTTGAAGCCTTCCATATTAAGTCCGGTGTAATGAACGAATACATCGTTGCCCTGCTCATCGGAGATGAAGCCATAGCCTTTTTGGTTGTTAAACCATTTGACTGTACCTTTGTTCATCGTACATACCTCCAAAATTATAAATACATTGATTGTGTCAACATTCATAGAATAGCATATGTCCATGTAAATGTAAAGCATTGTTTTTTGCTTTTTGTAGTCGCTTTTTTATGAATTTATCCGTCATTTTATGTAAACAATGATTGCCATATGAAGTTTGTGTATGCTATACTGAAATATCATGATATTTGATAGCTGATAATTTGACAGTTAATTAAGAAGAAAGAAAACATTATGGAGAAAATGAAGAAATATTCCGGTGTGCTGCCGGGACTTGGCATTTTAGTATTTTTGATCTGTATTTGCGTTACGAACCTCTTACATTTTAATTACAAGATCAATGCGGATATCGGAGCGGACGCCCTGCTGGGATCCCTTATGTGGGAAACCAAAGAGCTTCATCCGGACCTGTGGTATTTTTCTTCGGAGGCACGGATATTCGGCACGCTGAATTTTTCGGCTGTTTTTAACGGACTGACGCATAATATGATATTGTCGCAGGGGCTTGCGTGCTGTGTGATGACCGTTCTGCTCCTGCTCAGCGCCGGCTGGTTTGGCAGAGCCTCCGGCTGGAGGACAACGGAGACGATGCTGTTTGTGCTTATGGGGATGGCCGTTCCGGCTGATCCGGTCATCCTGGAGCTGTGTTATATCTATTGCTGTTATTACGGGCTGCATACGATCGTATTGTTTCTGACACTGGGCGTTTATGTCAGAAGCATCGGACGCCGGAAGGCGGATCTGCGGAGCATGGCGGTATGCGTTGTGTTTGCGGCTGCCCTCGGCGTGCAGGGGATGAGGGGAATGCTCGTCCTGTACGGCCCGCTGTTCGGGATAGAGGTTATCCGCAATCTGTACCGGATCTACTGCAGAGCGCAATACTGCCGTTCGGATAAAGCGGTTTCTCTGTGGGTGGTCATTCTCCTGGCGGTTAATTTCGCGGGGACGTTTTCACCGTTTTCCGTAGGGCAGGAATTATCCAGAAATATCAGGAAAGGTTTTTCAAAACTGCTCTCTGTGGTCCTTCCGGAAATGAGACAGACGCTGGGGCTTGATCATGTCAGCCGGACAGGAAAGATATGTCTGGTGATCCTTCTGCTCATACTCGTATGGATGCTGGCGGATATTCTGCTGCGGATGTGCAGGAAAAAAGAGATCGAGGCGTGTGAATGGGGCTTCCTCATCCTGTGCAGTTCACCGGCGGTGGCGGCTTTGATGATCGCGTTTACCACAGTGGAAGGTTCTTCAAGATATTATTATATGATCATTTTTGCGATGGCGGATGCGGTCGTACTGGCGCTTAGAAAACTGGCGGCTGGCAGACAGCGCTATTGCACATACATTGTATATCTGGTGATCGTTATACTCGCGGTCTCTAATATCAGATCGGTCTATCTGCCTGTCATCAGGTCGCAGGAGCCGCCGCAGAGCGACTGGTACGAGGCGGTCCGGTATCTGGAGGATAATGATCTGACCCGCGCTTACTCCACCTTTGAAAACGCCAATTCCATGACGGCCCTGTCCAACGGGAGGGTCCGGGTGGCGGCGATCGATTCCGTTAAGAAGATGAACGTGTGCAAATGGCTGACGCGGAAGGACTGGTATGTGCCGTATGTCCCGTTTGAGGAAAAAACCGCGTATGTTATTTCACGCACGGAAATGGATGATTTTGCTGAGTTTTTAGCACAGCATGACGATGTTTATTATGAGACGCAGGCGGGAAGATTTTATATCTATGTCTCGGACCATAATTATTCTTATCTGGAGGATTGAGGGCGGCGGTCATACCGGGCAGAATGTTATGTAAACAATGATTGCGCTTTGACCGGTATATATGATACAATAAGCGAAGGTGAGGAGAGCACGCGCGTGCTCGACGAACGGAGGTGATTTTCGTTGAGTGAAACGGAAATGGTTGCGGAAACAATTGCAGAAACCGGTGCGGACAAGATAACGCAGGAATCCGTCGAAACAGCAGCGGAGACAACTGCGGAAACGGCAGCGGAAGCGACTGCGGAAACATCTGCAGAAACAGCAGCAGCAACGACTGCAGAAACAGTAGCACAAACCGCTTCGGAGGCAGCCGGGGAAGCTGCGGAGAAAACCGGAAATAAAAGAAAAAGAAAATGGAATTATACGCTGATGCTTTTTGTTGACTCTAAGGAAGGGCGGATCCGTCAGATGGGGATCGGTCCGACCGCGGTAGAGCTGATGGCGTTATTTGTGCTGACGGTTATCGTGATCCTGGCGATCATATGCTTTGCGGACAGCCACCGGATCAATGGTTTGGAAAATGTGATCTCCGAACAGCAGAAGAATATTGATACACTGACATCCCAAAATGATGAACTTACAGAGGAAAATGCAGATCTGATCTCTCTCAGGGAAGAACTTTCGGACAAGGTGGTCATCTTAAGCGATACGATCAACCGGAAGGTCGAAGAAGAGGAAGCACAGGAACAGGAGAGGGCCCAGGCGCATATGCCGGTGGGATTTCCTCTTTCTTCATCCGCCTCGCTCGAAGAGACGGGCGGTGACGAGCCTATGGTGAAGCTGGACGGGACCGCGGGCAGCAGTATTATTGCGGCAGCGGACGGCACCGTGGTTTCTGTTGCAACGGACAGCGTATATCTGCACTGCGTCAGGATAGACCACGGAAACGGTTATAACACCATTTACCGCAATGACGGCGATGTCATGATCAAAGAAGGCGACGAAGTAGTCAAAGGTGCGATCCTGTATGTGATCGGAGAGGACAATACGGAGCTGGGATACCAGATCACATATGACGGAAAGTACATCGACCCGATGGACCTGATCAATATCGATGGTTAGGATGAAGCGTTCATACGGTTTAACACCAGATCATATCCGTCGTTCCCATAATTGAGCGAACGGTTGACACGGCTGATGGTAGCTGTGGAAGCGCCGGTCTTTTCTGCTATTTCCAGATACGTACTGCCGCTTTTGAGCATATCTGCCACTTCAAAGCGCTGGGACAGGGATAACAGTTCGTTGACCGTACACAGGTCTTCCATGAAATTGTAGCATTCTTCCCGTGTTTTCAAACAGAGAATGGCGTCAAATAACCTGTCAACGGCTTCTGTTTTCAGTTTCTTGTTCATTGGACATATCCTCCTGTGCGATATCCTCCCGTGAGGATCGTATGTGCAGGGAAGACCCCGGACGGGTCGGCTCTGCTTTCACACGTTAAAACTTTAATGTTGTTATGTATGAATATAGCACAGATCGTTCTGTTTGTAAATGGCATACGGAGATGATGCGCGATAAAACACTTGCCATGTAGTAATAAAAACTATATAATGAAATATACACGTAACATTTGTAAAAAGAGTGGAGAACCGAAATGACGATAAATACTGAGGATCTGCTTGACAGTATATTGGGAAGTCTGGACAGGGTGGATTACATCAAAGCGGAGGATATACCGGACATCGATCTGTATATGGATCAGGTAACCACGTTTATGGAATCGCACCTCAGGAATTCTACGCGTTATCCGGGCGAGGACAAGATCCTGACGAAGACGATGATCAATAATTACGCCAAGAATGATCTGCTTCCGCCGCCGGTCAAGAAGAAGTATTCCAAGGAGCACGTGCTTCTTTTGATCTTTATTTACTATTACAAAGGTATTCTGTCCATCAGCGATATTCAGCAGTTGCTCAAACCCATCACGGACCGTTTTTTTGACACGGAAGATCCGTTTGACCTCGAGGCTGTGTACGAGGAGGTTTTTGGGCTCGAAAGAAAACAGACCGATGCGTTGAAAGCCGATATCACGGAAAAATTTAAGCTCGCGGAACAGACGTTTCAGGATGCGCCGCCGGAAAGCAGGCAGTTTTTGAAGATGTTTGCGTTTATAGGCATGCTCGGTTTCGATGCTTATCTGAAAAAATTGCTGATAGAGAAGCTGATAGACAGCATGGGGGACATCAAGGGCATACAGGAGAGAAAAAAATCTAAAAAGCAGGAAGACAGTAGTCAAACCGAAGGGTAGTATGATAAAATAAGCGCAGAGTCAGCAGCCAGCGCAGGCTCAAATAGAATAATAAGACAGAATGGAGAATTGACATGGAACCGGTTTGTAAGATCGACGATTTAGGAAACAGGGGATTCGACGTTGAGGAAGGGATTGCAATGTGCGCCGGGGATGAGGAAATTTATATGGAGGTCCTTGAAGCTGCTCTTGAGGAGGGAAGAGAAAAACTGCCTCTTATCAGGGACTGCTATGAACAGAAAGACTTTGCAAGGTACGGTATAGAGATGCACGGTCTTAAGAACGCCATGAAATCCATCGGAGCCAATCGGTTGTCCGAAGCGGCCAAGGAACAGGAATTTGCGGTCAAGGAAAATAATCTGGCGCTGGTGGATGAGCGGGTGGACGATGTACTCGCCCAGTACCAGGATGTTGTTGATGCGCTGGCTGAGCTGATGGACAATATAGGCTGATGCCGGCTGGCAGCACGTGTGCGATGTTTAAATGCCCGGTGGGTTTACCGCCGGGCATTATTTTTATTTTGCCGCCTTCGTAGCAAAAGCGGTGTCTACCAGATCGGCGTAAGGAACGCGCTCATCCAGTTCTCCCGCTTCTTCCAGAATGTTCTGCAGCAGGTTGAAGCTGTCTTCTTCAAAGACCAGATCATCTTTCCATGTATCCTGGGATGCGTAACGCTCCACGATGGTTGTGATCGTTGCCGTATCCGTTTCTTCAAACTGCGGTGCGATCACTGCCGCTATCTCGGAGGATGTGTGGCTTTGCACATAATCCATGCCTTTTTGCAGAGCGTTGGTGAAGGCCTGTATCACTTCCGGATTTTTCTCGATATAGCTCTTCTTAGCGGAAAAGGCGGTGTAAGGGACATAGCCGGAATCCTCGCCGAGAGAAGCTACTACGAAGCCGTCGCCCTTGGCCTCAAGGGAGGTGGCGTGCGGTTCAAACTCTACGGTAAATTCCCCCTGTCCGCCGGAAAACGCTGCCGCCGTGGAACCGAAATCTATACTCTGGTCGATGGAGAGATCCGATACCGGGTCGATACCGTTCTTTTTTAAGATAAATTCAAAGACCATCTCAGGCATACCGCCGGCTCTGCCGCCCAGCACTTCTTTTCCTTTTATCATGCTCCAGTCGAAATTGTCGATGGGTTCTCTGGCCACCAGAAAATTGCCGGCGCGCTGTGTCAGCTGCGCGAAGTTGACGGCATAGTCGGACGCCCCTTCCTTGTAAGTATAGATCGTGCTTTCGCTTCCCATGAAACCGATATCGGCTTCGCCTGTCAGGAGGGCGGTCATGGTCTTGTCGGCGCCGAATCCCGTCACCAGAGTCAGCTCGATTCCTTCTTCTGCAAAATATCCCTCTTCTATCGCGACATAGAGCGGCGCATAGAAAATAGAATGGGCCACTTCGTTGAGCACGACCGGCGTCTTTACGGAATTCTTTCCGGCATTTTTACCGGATCCGTTTCCGCAGCCGCAGAGGGAGCCCAGCGCGATAGCTGTCATAAGAAATAAACACAGTATTTTTTTTGTCATTTTATGCAGGTCCTGTTAGAACGTTTATTATAGCCTATGCCGGGGAAAAGGGATGGTGACAACGAAAATGGCAAATAAAAAGAGCGGATAACGGGAATCGAACCCGCCTCTCCAGCTTGGGAAGCTGGCGTTCTACCGATGAACTATATCCGCAGACAGATGTAATATACAAATAGGATGTACAGATGTATTATAGCACATGAATTTATTTATTTGCAAGAAACCTAATCTTCGTTTAGTATAACAGTAAAAGAAGAAAAAGAAAAGAAGAAAAAATAAAATATCATGTCAGATACAAAAGTGCAGGAACGGTTAAAGGTATGATGTGGATTTTGCTGGTATTATTGTACGGTGTATTAAAAGGGGTCAGGGAGATACTCAAAAAGAAAGCATTGGAGAAAAACTCTGCCATAGAGGTATTGTTTATGTACACTTTGCTTTCTTTTATCATTGTTCTGCCCGATGCAAAGAATGCTATGGGAATAGAACCGAGGTTTTGTCTATATGTGGCAGCCAAGTCTTTTGTGATCTTTCTGGCATGGCTGTTCAGCTTTAAGGCAATAGGGAAAATGCCGATCAGCCTGTATGGTGTGCTGGATTTGTCGAGAGTGATGTTTGCCACACTTTTAGGCGTGGCGGTGCTGCATGAGACATTGGGTATTACGCAGACGGTCGGGCTGGCCTTAGTCTCGGCCGGTCTGCTGCTGCTTAAATACAGACCGCCCAGTATACGGCGAGCGGCGCCGGGCGCGCAGAAGGTTGAAACCAGATATGTGGTCATGGCGTTTGCTTCCTGTATGCTCAATGCTGTTTCGGGTCTGCTCGACAAGCTATTGATGAAAGACATCAACAGCTCCCAGCTCCAATTCTGGTATATGTTTTTTCTTGTCCTTATGTATCTGCTACTTATTCTTGTTACGCGCATGCCCGTGGACTTTAAAAGCGCGGCGCGCAATAAGTGGGTGTGGCTTTTGAGCATGATCTTTGTCATAGCCGACCGCGCGCTCTTTATCGCTAACGGCATACCGGGCAGCCGCATCACCGTAATGACGCTTCTGAAACAGGCGGGCTGTATCGTGACGATACTGGCGGGCAGGTTTCTTTTTAAGGAAAAAGGAACCGCCCACAAAATGGTGTGCGCGCTTATTATCGTTGCCGGTATTGTGGTCGGCGTTCTGTAAAAAATCTTGTAGAACAAAAAACGGGGGTATGATATAATATGCGCAGAGTGCTGGCATCAGAGAGGGTGCCGTGTAAGCACAGGGTGATTAGAAGAATAGAGGTGTGTATATGGGAACAAAAGCGGAAAACGGAGCATTTAACGAAGGAAGGGCTGTGAATAAGGTGGCTCTTGCGTGCCATATCGTTCTGGCGGCGGTGCTGGAGCTCGCCTACTTTATGGAAGTGGCCAAGGGAGCGAGAACGATAGGATACTATCTGTTGTTTTCACTTTTTGCGTTAGGCCCGGTGATCATTGAGCTGATTATGTATAAACGGGCGCCGGAAAGCATGCAGCTGCGCTATATTATAGCGGCCTTTTACACGGTCTTTTACATATTTGTTGTATTCACAACGGTGAACGCCGTGGCGTTTACTTTTATCATTCCGATCTATCTGGTTATGATCCTGTACTCCGATGTCAGGCTTTGCGGGATCGTATCGGGAACCGCCGTCGCGGTGAATGTTATTTTCCTCGGTTATCAGGCGGTGACAGGAAGACTGGATATGTCGGATATGGCGACTTACGAGATCCGGGTGCTTCTGCTTCTGATCATTGCGATTTTCTTATGTCTGGCGACAAAGACTCTGTACCGGGTCAATCAAATGAAACTGGAAGAATTAAACAGGGAAAAAGAGAATGTTTCCACCCTGCTGCATAACGTGATGACGATCTCCGGGCAGATGTCGCAGGGGATCGTGGATGTGACGGGACATATGCAGGAGCTCGGCGGCGCGGTGTCGGAGACGAGAAACGCCATGCAAGAGGTGTCCACGGGGACTAACGACACGGCGGAGTCTATACAGAATCAGCTCGGCAAGACGGAGGAGATCCAGAATTATATCGAGAAGATGGCGAACATGGTAGACAGTATCGTTAAGAGCATGGAGCAGGCCAAAGAGAATGTGATGATCGGCAGACAGAACATAGATACGCTGGCGGCGCAGATGACGGCGTCCGAGAAAGCGGGGCTGGAGGCTGTGGACGGTATGAAAGCCCTTGAAGAATATACCTCCAATATGCAGTCCATCATCGATTTGATTACCAGTGTGGCGAGCCAGACCAGTCTGCTTGCCCTGAATGCCAGCATCGAGGCGGCGCGCGCCGGTGAGGCGGGCCGAGGCTTTGCAGTAGTTGCAACGGAGATATCCAATCTGGCGAACCAGACCCAGGCAGCTACAGTCAATATCACCGAGGTGATCCACAACGTGTCATCGAAGCTTGGCACTGCGGCGGATGCGGTGGAACAGCTGATAGAAAGCAGCAGGCAGCAGAGCGAATCCGCCAGACAGGCGGCGGACAGCTTTGGACTGATCTCAGAGAGCACAGAGCGCGTCAATGAGCAGAGCGAGAAGCTGACCGATGCGGTTGCGCGGCTGTCGGATGCCAACAGCGGTATCGTGGAGAGCGTACAGACCATCTCCGCGATCATGGAGGAAGTATCGGCCCATTCGCAGGAGACATATACGGTCAGCAACAGGAATACGGACATCGTGGAAGAAGTGACCAGACTCGTGGAGAACTTAAACGATCAGGCGAAGCGCCTGAATAAGAGCGTATAAAAGACATAAGCCTGGCGGCTTGCGTCAGATCAGATATGGCGGTGGCGTAAGAAGAATATAAATATAACATAAGCAGGAGGATGTTGGGTATGGGAATTATGACAAGATTTAAAGACATTATGGCGGCAAACGTAAACGCGCTTTTTGATAAGGCGGAGGATCCGGAGAAGATGATCGACCAGTATCTGAGAAATCTGGAATCCGATTTCGCTAAGGTCAAAGCGGAGACGGCTTCTGTTATGGCGGAGGAAAAGAGCGCCAAAAGGAAGCTTGACGAGTGCGATGAAGAGATCGCCAAGATGTCCGAGTATGCCAGGAAAGCGGTTGCGGCTGGCAATGACGATGACGCCCGCCAGTTCCTGACCAAGAAGAGCGAGCTGACACAGAAGAGAGAAGCGCTTGCCAAAGATTATGAACTGTCACAGGCGAATGCAGAGAAGATGCGTCAGATGCATGATAAGCTTGAAAACGATATTTCTGAGATGAAGAGCAGAAGAGATATGCTCAAGGCAAAGGTAAAGGTTGCAGAGACGCAGAAGAAGATCAACGAAATGGGCGCGGGCCTTGAAAGCGCGGGAAACAATGCTGCGGCTTTTGACAGAATGGAAGAAAAGGTCAATAAGATGTTGGATGAGGCGGATGCTGTCGGCGAACTGAACAAGTCCGCTTCCGGCAATGATATAGAGGATCTGGCATCCAAATACGATTCGGCGGAAACAGGATCCGGCGTGGATGATGAACTGGCGGCATTAAAGGCGGAGATGGGCCTGTAACGGAGGAGCACAATGGGATTTTTTAAAAATCAGTTTTCAAGCGTAGTAGAGTGGAACGAGAACGGAGCGGGCGTTCTGTTCTACAAATTTCAGAATCAGGAGATCAAAAAAGGGTCACGGCTGATCATACGTCCGGGACAGGATGCGATCTTTCTGTATAACGGAAGGGTCGAGGGCATCTTTACGGATGACGGCGACTATGATATCGAGTCTCAGATCATTCCCTTCCTGACGACTTTAAAAAGCTTTAAATTCGGTTTCAACACGCCGCTGCGGGCGGAGGTGCTCTTTATCAATACGAAAGAGCTGCTTGTCAAATGGGGCACCAAGAATGCTATCAATCTGCAGACGCCGGGGCTTCCGGGAGGAATGCCTGTCCGGGCGTTCGGTACGTTTAACTGCCGCGTGGCGGAGCATGATGTGCTGATTGAGAAATTGGCGGGCATCAGGCAGACCTATACCGTGGAAGACGTGAAAGAGCGTATCATCGCAAGCCTCGATCAGCTTCTGATGAGCTGGATCAGCAAAGAAGGCCGGGATATGTTTAATCTGCAGGCGGATGCGAGAAACATTGCAAAAGGCATAGAGTCTGATCTGGATATGGATATGCGAAAGATCGGTATCGGTATCTCCGATTTTACCATCGAGAGCTTTTCCTATCCGGAAGAGGTCAAGAAGATGCAGGAGAAAGCGGCTGCGCAGTCTATGGTGGGCGATATAGACAAATACACCAGAGTGGCGGCGGCCGACGGCATGAGCCAGGGCGGCAGAGGAGGCAGCGGTGCGGCGGCTGATATGGTCGGTCTGCAGATGGGAATGGCGATCGGGCAGCAGATGGTGAATCAGATGAACTTAAGCGGCGCCGGACAGGGAGCGCAGACACAGAATGCACAGCCGGGCGTGCAGACGGCGGGCGCACAGCAGAATGCGTCTCAGGGCGGCCCGGGACCGAAATTCTGCCCGAACTGCGGCACACCCACGAACGGTTCCAAATTCTGCGGTAATTGCGGCAATCAGTTGTACTGACCCGGAGCTTGCAGACACAGCGCTGCGCGGTTTGATGATACCGGGTTTTGATCAGCTTAACGAAACGGTTTGAAATAATGAGCATTTATGACACTTTAAATGATAAACAAAAGCAGGCGGTCATGCAGACCGAAGGACCTGTTCTTATTCTGGCGGGCGCCGGATCGGGCAAGACCCGTGTGCTTACGCACAGAGTCGCATATCTGATCGACAGGCAGGGTGTAGAGCCGTATCATATACTTGCGATCACCTTTACCAACAAGGCTGCTGGGGAGATGCGTGAGCGGGTGGATAAGATCGTGGGTTTTGGGTCCGATCAGATATGGGTATCCACGTTTCACTCTGCCTGTGTCAGAATCCTACGCCGGTATATTGACAGGATCGGTTACGATAATAATTTTACCATCTATGACACGGACGACCAGAAGAGTATCATGAAAGAGGTCTGCAAGAAGCTGCAGATCGATACGAAGACGCTAAAAGAACGAACGATCCTGAATGCCATATCCTCCGCCAAAAATGAACTGATAGATCCGGTAGAATATGAGAAACAGAACGGTTTCGACTACAACGGCGGCAGGATCGCCAGAGCATACCGTGAGTATCAGGCGGCCCTTCATAAGAACAATGCGCTGGATTTCGACGATCTGCTCATGAAGACCGTGGAGCTTTTCAGAGCGGATCCCGATGTATTGAATAATTATCAGGAGCGTTTCCGCTATATCATGGTGGACGAGTATCAGGATACGAATACCGCGCAGTTCGAGCTGATAAGGCTTCTGGCGGATAAATACCGCAATCTGTGCGTGGTGGGCGACGACGACCAGTCCATCTATAAATTTCGGGGCGCAAATATCCGGAATATTCTTGATTTTGAGAAGGTTTATCCCGAAGCGTGCGTGATCAAGCTGGAGCAGAATTACCGCTCCACACAGACTGTTCTGGATGCGGCCAATGCGGTGATCAAAAATAACAGGGGACGCAAGGACAAAGCGCTCTGGACGGAAAAAAAAGACGGCAGCCGTATTCATTTGCGGCAGTTTGACACTGCATATGAGGAGGCTGAGTTTATAGCGGACGATGTGGCGCGCAAGGTGCGCAAAGGCGTTGCATGCTACGGAGAATGCGCGGTGCTGTACAGAACTAACGCGCAGGCGCGTCTTCTGGAAGAACGTTTTGTCATGGAAGGGGTGCCCTATGATGTAGTCGGGGCAACAAACTTCTATGCCAGACGGGAGATTAAAGACGTGCTGGCATATCTTAAGACGATAGACAACGGGCGGGATGATGTGGCGGTCAAGCGCATTATCAATGTTCCCAAAAGAGGCATAGGGGCGTCCACCATACTGCGCGTACAGGCATATGCGGACGAAAAGCAGATAAGCTTCTACGATGCTCTCAGAGAAGCGGATCAGATCACGACTATCGGCAGGAGCGCATCGAAATTACAGCCGTTTGTTACGATGATACAGGTTTTCCGCAGCAAGCGGGAATTCTACAGTCTGTCGGAGCTGGTAAAAGATGTTCTGGAGACGACAGGCTATGTGAAAGAACTGGAGGAATCCGGCGAGGAAGACGCGGCGGACCGCATTGAAAACATTGATGAATTGATCAGTAAGGTGGCGGACTATGAGATGACTCACGAAGAGCCCACACTGAGCGGATTCTTAGAAGAGGTGGCGCTGGTCTCGGATATTGACAGAGTGGGTGAAGACGATAACAGAGTGCTTCTCATGACGCTTCATTCTGCCAAAGGGCTGGAGTTCTCACAGGTCTATCTGGCGGGTATGGAAGACGGTATTTTCCCGAGCTATATGACGATCGTATCCGATGATCCGATGGAGATAGAAGAGGAGAGAAGACTGGCTTATGTGGGCATTACGAGGGCGAAGGACGACCTTACCCTCACCTGGGCAAGACAGCGTATGATACGCGGCGAGACGCAGTATAACCCTGTCAGCCGTTTCATCAAAGAGATACCGCCGGAGTTGATGGACGATAAACCTGTTGGGACAAGACAGCGGGATTATGATTATGCGGATGACAAGCCCGTGACCGCTGGCGCTGCCGCAAAACCGGCAGCAATCGGTGTACCGAAGCCTAAGGCGGTGGCCAGACCGAAACGAACGGCGGTGGAAGATCAGCCTTATATCGTCAGGGCTTCCCAGGGAATCGGCGCGGCACAGGTCATTCCTGTGGGAACCGGGAGACTGGATTACGGTGTGGGCGACCGTGTGAGACATATGCGCTACGGCGAGGGTACAGTGCTTAAGATCGAGCCCGGTCCGCGCGATTCACAGGTGACGGTGGTGTTTGACGAGGCGGGACAGAAGATCATGTACGCCGGATTTGCCAGGCTTGTGAAGGTCTGAGCAGAGAGGATCCTGCGCCGCAGACGGTATGATAAAGAACAGCCGAATTTTTTTATAAAAGGTTATAGTAAAAAGTGTTAAAAAGTGGTATATTATAAACAATGACAATTCATACACTGGATCGAATCGATAGAAAGAGAGGTCACGCCATGAGTAAGAAAGAGATTATCAATAAATTGGACGATATACTTGAGAGTGCCGGAGTCAATGGGATCATTGGCAGGAAAAAAGTTGAGGAGAAGAAATCCAACACGCTGTTGTGGGTTTTGGCGATCATCGGCGCTGTTGCGGCTGTTGCAGCCATTGCGTATGCGGTATACCGGTATTTGACGCCGGACTATCTGGAAGATTTTGAAGACGATTTCGATGACGACTTTGAGGATGATTTCTTCGAGGATGAAGAGGAAGAAGAGACGCCGAAAGAAGATAAAAAAGAAGAAAAGTAGAGCGTAATATTTACTGCTTGACATTATGTAAACTTAGGCGGGATGTGGGTAACGCATCCCGCATTTCTTTTTACACGGGCAACGCGCCAGGCTGACAGGCTTGCTCGTCAATTTGGCGAGTACCGCGATAACAAGAGGAAACACGCGGCAGAATATGAGGCTGTGTAAATGCGCCGGACAAGGACGGCAGGAGACAACTATGAAAAAAGGACAGATCGTAGAAGGAACCGTACAACGGGTGGATTTCCCGAATAAAGGCATCGTGGAGACGGAAGAAGGCGTCTGCGTTGTAAAAAACGTGCTGCCGGGGCAGAAAATAAGATGCAGCATTCAAAAAGCGCGGAACGGCAGGGCGGAAGGAAGACTGCTGGAGGTAGTGGAAACTTCGCCGCTGCAGACGGATGAGCCGTGCCCGCATTTCGGTATATGCGGCGGCTGTACCTATCTCTCGATCCCCTATGCGGAACAGCTGAAGATCAAGGAAATGCAGGTGAAGAAACTACTGGATTCTGTGTTACGAAATCAGATGTTATGTAAACAAGATGGAGCTGGGCAGAACCTTCAATCCCCCGAGCGGGAACCGTATCGCTTTGAGGGGATCAAACCCAGCCCCATCTGTTACGGCTATCGGAATAAGATGGAATTTTCCTTCGGGGATGAGATCAAAGACGGTCCGCTTGCGCTCGGTATGCATAAGCGCGGCAGCTTCTATGATGTGGTTTCCGTCACGGGCTGTAAGATCGTGGATGAAGACTATCGCAGGATCTTGAAATGTGCGCTTGATTATTTTGGCGGGATGCGTGAACAGGGCGCGCCGGTGAGCTTTTATCACAGACTGCGCCGGACAGGGTATCTCAGGCATTTGCTCGTAAGAAAAGGCGCGGCGACGGGTGAGATCCTGGTGGCGCTTGTGACGACATCGCAGTATCCGGGGAAGCGGATACCTGAGGACGAATTACTGTACGGTTTTAAAGAAAAGCTGCTTGCGCTTTCCCTGGACGGGAAAATCGTGGGAATCCTCCACACTGTCAACGATGCTGTGGCGGACGTGGTGCAGAGTGATACGACGAAGGTCTTGTACGGTCAGGATTTCTTTTATGAGGAATTGCTGGGGTTAAAGTTCAGGGTTTCCCAGTTTTCCTTCTTCCAGACCAACAGCAGGGGCGCGGAAGTGCTCTATGAGACGGCGAGGGAATATATCGGGAAATACATTGCAGCACAAAACGGCGCGCAGGAATGTCATGAACAGCCTGACACAGAAGCGGCGGACATGACAGACGGGAGGGCGGATAAGTCTGCGAACGGTAAGTCCGGCAAGGTCGTCTATGACCTTTATAGTGGAACCGGTACGATCGCACAGCTCATGGCGCCCGTAGCCGATCAGGTCATCGGAGTGGAGATCGTAGAGGAGGCTGTGGAAGCCGCCAGGAAAAATGCAGAGCTAAATGGTTTACATAACTGTAAATTTATAGCAGGAGATGTGCTGAAGGTATTGGATGAGATACCGGAAAAACCGGATATTATCATTCTGGATCCGCCGAGAGACGGCGTGCATCCGAAGGCTCTGAAGAAGATATTGGAGTACGGTGTGGAGCATATTCTCTATATTTCCTGCAAGCCCACAAGCCTGGTCAGGGATTTGGATTCCTTTCTGGAGAAGGGGTACACGGTGGAGAGAGCGGTGGCAGTGGACCAGTTTCCGTGGACGGCGAATGTGGAGACGGTTGTAATGCTTTCCCACAAAAAACCTGATAGCGTAATCAACGTAAAAGTGGAGTTTGGTGAAGGTGAGGGCAAAGTGCCACTTGATAATATCGCTAAAAGAGCCGCAGCATACAAGCCCAAAGAGCGAGTTACCTATAAAATGATTAAGGAGTACATAGAAGCTAAATACGGCTTCAAGGTACATACCGCATATATCGCAGAGGTAAAGAGGAATTTGGGTTTGCCGATGTATGATGCTCCAAATGCGGTAGAGGAATTGAAACAGCCGAGGAAACATCCGACCCCAGAAAAGGTTGAGGCAATCAAAGATGCTTTGAAGCATTTTGAGGTTATCTAAAATCATAGGCGTATCATTAGAGATAGTGGTACGCCTATTTTTTTGACCGACTTTGCATATTTGAGCCGACTGCCATTTCTTTATATAATGAAAGCAAAAAAGGACGGTGGCGATTATGAGGGAGAAACTTAACCATTTGTATGTAAACAGCCAAGAAAGGACAATCCTGCTACATAGCCTTGTAGAGTTGAAAAATCAGCTCATACAGCAAGGCAGATATACCGACCCTGTTGACGAGCTTATCTTCAAGGTCAGCAATGCTCCCATTAAAAAATTAAAGGTTGTGGCAAATTAAGGGGAGGTCGTGAGACATGGAGTTTGAAAAGTTGGTAACATTAGCATTGGAAAATCTGAAAGAAAACTCTGTATATCAGCTTTTGCAGTCAGACATGGATTTTCAGCAGGAAAGCAATGCGGAAGGCTGTGCGGAGCAAAGCTATATCCGACTTGATTTGACGGAGAAACAGCGGCAGATATGCAACCATCTTCTGGATTGCAGGGACAGCCAGAACATAGATTGTTCTAACTGTTCGTATGTGGCAGGGCTTTATGATGCGTTCCGCATTATGGCAGTCCTGTTTCCAGAAAAATGGGATATAGAGCAGATGCGGCAAGCCCTGTGCAAGAGTTAAAAACTGAATAAAGGAAGTTAGACACACATAGCCGATTGGTATAAGCCAGTCGGCTTTTTTGCGTTCTCTGGTACTGTTACATAGCCGCCTTTGACAAAGCGGCTAAATCTATGCGAAAGGAGGACGCATCTATGTCAAATTGCAAAGTGATTGCTCTGACTAACCAGAAAGGCGGCGTTGGAAAGACCACAACGGCGGTCAACTTGGGTGTAGGTCTGGCAAGGCAAGGCTCTAAGGTGCTGCTCATTGATGCGGACGCACAGGCAAACCTCACGATGGCTCTGGGCTATAACCGACCAGACGACATCCCCGTAACGCTTCCCACCATTATGCAGGACATCATCGACGACAAGCCGCCTGATGTTTCGCAAGGGATTATCCGCAACAGCGAGGGCGTAGACCTGCTACCGTCCAACATTGAGCTGTCAGGCTTCGAGGTAAGGCTAATCAATGCAATGAGCCGTGAGCGTGTCCTAAAGACCTATGTAAATGCGGTCAAAAAGGATTACGACTATGTGCTTATCGACTGTATGCCGAGCTTGGGCATGATAACCATCAATGCCCTTGCGGCGGCTGACAGCGTGGTTATCCCGACACAGCCCCACTATCTTTCTGCGAAAGGCTTAGAGCTGTTGCTTCGCTCCGTGTCAATGGTCAGGCGGCAGATAAACCCCAAGCTGCGGATTGACGGTATCTTAATGACGATGGTCATGCCCCGCACAAATATCTCTAAGGAGATTACCGCTACGGTAAAGAGTGCATACGGACAGAGAATCAAAGTCTTTGACAGCGAGATACCGCACTCTATCCGTGCAGTGGAAGCTACCGCAGAGGGCAAGAGCATATTTGCCTATGACAAAGGCGGCAAGGTTGCCGCAGCCTATGAACAGTTCGCAAAGGAGGTGGCAGAGCTTGGCGAGAAGCAGAGGAAGCAAAATCGAGCTGACCGCATACGATGACCTTTTCCAGACGGACGAAAGCCGTGAGGAAGCGGCGTTAAGCAAAATAAGGGACATTCCGATTTCAGAGATTGACGAGTTTCCAGACCACCCGTTCAAGGTGTTAATGAATGAGGATATGGAACAGCTTGTCGAGAGCGTTAAGCGGAATGGCGTAATGACCCCTGCTACTGTCCGTCTGAAAGAGGACGGGCGGTATGAGCTTATCAGCGGACACAGGAGGAAAAAGGCTTGCGAGCTTGCAGGGCTTGAAACGCTGAAATGCGAAGTGAAGGAGCTGACCCGTGACGAAGCGATTATTGTCATGGTGGAGAGCAACTTGCAGAGGTCTGTCATTCTGCCGAGTGAGAAAGCCTTTGCCTACAAGATGCGGTTAGAAGCGATGGACAGGCAAGGACAGCGGAGTGATTTAACTTCGACACCAATGGTGTCGAAGTCGAGGTCTAACGAGGAACTTGCCGACAAAGTTGGAGAAAGCCGTGAACAGATACGCCGCTATATCCGTCTACGGCTGATAATATTGCCGAAGCATTTATCAGGTTCATTAACGACTGTGGCAAATAGAGCCATGCTAATAATGAATTTTCGATATTGTAAAAGAAGGGAAGTAAATCATGGAAAAAGCATGCATAGCCCACAAATCTATCTTGTCCCCCACCTGCTCCAACCAATATTATCTCAAACTGAACCGCACCGCGCAGTCTTTAGAGGTCTACGAACAGGCGGACAACGATCTCCTGCGGGAGCTTTATCCTCTGCGGGAGGATTTTGATACGTCCGAATACGTGTTGTTTACGCTGAAAAAGTCGATCCCCTGCATTTTCGGCGGAGAGGGCAGGGCGCGGACGCCTGCGGGTGTTTTCCGCATCGAGCATGTGTCGGGGCCGCATGAGGAATATGTCAGCCCCTATTATCCGCAGCACGAACAGGTAAAGTTTTTCGGCTATCTGGCGGTGTTTGAAGATTATTTTATTCACAGCAATATGTATCTGACGGATGCTGCAAGCGATACATTCATGGAGAAGGGACCTATATCCGCACAGGAAGAACACACCTCCGGCTGTATCCGTGTGCCGCAGGAGGAACTGGACTGGCTGGTGGCGAATATACCGGAGAAAAGTATCATCGAAATGTAGCACATCCATGTGCGCAGGACAGAAATAAAAACAGTAAGGATGTAAAGTGATTTTGTGGGGTCGTGAGAATGGTCAGTGAAAAGGATAAGAGAGGGATGGTTCAAAATGACAGCGGAAAAGGAAATAAGGAACAGATTACTGGAACAGGCGATTCCGTCCGATTATATGAGAGAATTTTACCGTTCCATCAACAGAAATTTCACGGATTTTGAACTGGCTGCGATGCTGTGGAACAGCCGCATGAAACAGACGGAAAAATTACAGGCGATCAAGGAACTTTCGAAGATAACCGAGGACAGCGGATTGAGAGAACAGATAGAAAATCGGCTGCGGTATGAGAGCGAGGCATATCGTGTTTTTGCAGACAATGAGGACGGGAAATATATCTATACCGTTGAATATAAGGATGAGGAATGGCCCGGCGGGTTTTTCCGAAAGCTGGATGCGGCAATCGCCTTTGCAAAAAAAGACGGTGAGCGGGGGTTTTCCATCAGAAAACAGATCGTCGTGGAAGATGAGCCGCCGATGCCGAAAGCCGGATGGAATCCGATCTTGTTTCCGGAGCTGCAGGATGAACGTTTGGAATATTCTGCGGATCCGGAAGCATCAGCGGGATACTCTGCGGACGGGGAGATCCGGTATTGGTGGAGCGCTGCGGAGTGTCTGCCGGAGGAAGTCAACAATCTGGTAGATGAATGGAGTACGGAACGTTTTGAAAAATATCCGCTCCTATTGGAAAATCCTTTTGACAGGGGAGATATCGTAATGGATGAAGATGCGATCGGGGTGATCGACATTTCAAAGGAAGATATGGAAGCTGGTAATGCGAGGATCAGAAACGGAGAGTTACCGTATTGTGATTATTCGGATTCTGCATCCATGATCGTGCAGTATATTGGAGAGGACGGGAGGATCAGCCACGACCATCCGTCCCTGCTATTTCTGAAAAAAGTAAGCGAGGAGGAGCTTCCGGAGGAGATACGGGACTATGTCGGTATGGTAAGCAATTTGGTACAGGGAAATTTTTCTTTGGACTTTTTTCTGATGGAATACGAAAAGAAGATTCAACAGACATCGGGATTAGGTCGGGAGGATTGAGAAATATCTTTTTTTCGGCGGTTGCGGAATGGAGGAAAGAGAGGCTGTCTATGTTTGAACTGGTTCCGTCCGAGTATATGCGGACAATTTTGGAGGAAGAGGGAATTGTATTTACGGATTTTCAGAAAGCGGCGCTGATCTGGAACGCGCCCGGCCGAAGCTGGGAGGAGAAGCTGGAGGCGCTGCGGGAGCTTATGGGGCACACGGAGGATGCGGAGCTGCGCGGGCAGATCGAAGAGCGTCTTCGGTATGAGGAGGAGGCTTTTCGCAGATTTGCGGACAATGCCAAAGGGCGGTATGTTTATGTCGTTGTGGCACACGGTAAGATCATCATTGAAGGCATCGGTTATTTCGCGGAATATGAAATGGCGAGGGAGTATGTCTTAGGGCGCATACGGGAGAATGACGAATCTCCCGCAGGGGACTATTCAATCGAAAAGCAGGTGATCGTCAGGGACAGGAGCGATCTGACGGTCAAAATCCGGAATAGCCGGAGTAGTCTGTACAGGGAAGAGGAAGAAGAGGAGTATGCCGGATGGCGGACTTCTGTCGTGCAGTTTGACCGGGAAGGAAGAATCCGGTCTTTTGATACAGGCGAAATGAGCCGGGAAGAGATGGCGGCGGTGGATGCGTTTCGCCCCGGACGGTTTGAAACGCTGTTTATCAAACTCCCGTTTGATGCGCAGATGGGTGCATCGGTGCGGAACCTGAAAGATCCGGAGGGGGATTACACGGATTACGGTATTCTGATGTGCGACACAAAGCGGTGGGAGGATGAGCTGCATGGCGTCGAGAAGCGGCAGCCTAATGTGTATTTTTCAGACATTCAGGTGGAGGTTTGTTTTCTGACCTGTTGGGGCGTCTGGGCGAGTGAGTCTATCAATCCGCTGTACTTGGAAATTGGGGAAAGACTGATGTATGGCGAGGACGAAAAAGAACGGGCGTATGCGCGCGCGCTGGAGGCGTTTGGAGAGTACTGGCATTATCGCAGCAGAGGTACGAGGACAGAAGAAGCGCTGACCGCTCTGAAAAAAACGGTGATGCAGACGGCAGAAGCGTATCAGGACGCCTGTCTGGAGCATGACGCGCAGGAGCGAAAATCCGAGGTCGGAAAAGAAGCGATGTGGTTTTATCTGGAGAGGGACTGGGAAAAGGGTTCCCGAAGAAAATGAAAGGAGCGGTTTAAAGGACAGGCATGCACTATGTGATCGGTGATGTGCATAACGATGCCGGAAGGCTGCGTCAGATGCTCGATATGATTGGCTTTAAGCGGGATGGTGAAGAGACGGATCATCTGTATCTGCTGGGAGATCTTATGACCAGTGAAGAGGCTTACGACGATTTCCTTTTGAAGGGGATTGAGGGGTATCTTTCCTTCTGCGGTCATAATTCTACGGGCAATTTTGAATTCTATCCGGGCGAATACTGCGATGCGGACAGGCCCTCCATCTGGCGCAATGCGGCGGGAAATGTCTATATGATGGACTGCGGCTGCGGCTTTGCCTATGGCAGACTGGCGTGTTTCTGTCTGGAGACGGGAGAGCGGTTTTATGTGTAAATGCCTGTTTCTAAGACACCCAAAATATATTGAGGTGATGCTTTCCGTAAAAGCGAAAAGCTTTGTAGTAGGAGGTTACGCATGAAATTATATTGTATGTCAGATATTCACGGCTGCCTTGCAGAGTTTGAGGAGGCGTTATCTCTGGTGGCGGAGCACTTGGAGGAAGACGATGTCAGACTGATCCTGCTCGGCGATTATATTCACGGCGGCGCGGACAACAGGGGCGTGCTGGACAGAGTCATGGCGCTCCAGCATCGCTACGGTACGGATAAGGTCGTGGCGCTCATGGGAAACCATGAGGAATTTGTGCTGCGGGGAGAGTCCGATATCGATCATCTGACCGGGAGGGGCGGGGACGATGGCGAAGGGGACGACGACGGAAAGGATGACAAATATGTCAGCTGGATGGGAAATCTGCCCCTTTATTACACGGAAGGCAATACGATTTTCGTCCACGCGGGCATCGATGAGGATGCCGGCGACCTGTGGGAGTGGGGATCCGGAGATGAGACATTTACCGGAAAATATCCTGCGGAGACAGGGCAGATCGAAGGCCTCGAAATGAAGGTAGTGGCGGGGCATGTGGGCACTGCCGAGATCTCGGGCGATCCCCGCTATCATGACATCTATTATGACGGGGCGAGCCACTATTACATAGACGGCACGGTCCTTTCCAGCGGCAGGATACCCGTCCTGAAGGTGGACACGGAGACGGATCGATATTACAGGGTGACGGAGTCCGGCGACTGGCCGATCCTGTCCTATGAGGAGGAGAACTAATAAGCGGAGAAGATGGCAGAACCAACGATCAGTGAAGGCTTGCGCTTTTGAAATGCGTTATATATAATTGGTAAGGATCATTGAAGGAGAGCAGACTATGTACCGTATATTGATCATAGAGGACGACAGAGCTTTGGCCAAAGCCATGAAGAAACAGATTGAAGCGTGGGGTGATGAGGTGTGTATCGCGGAGGATTTTCGTGATATACTGCCGGTTTTTACGCAGTATGATCCGCATATCGTCCTGATGGACATTATGCTGCCTTTTTACAACGGTTATCACTGGTGCAGTGAGATCCGCAGGATATCTGATATACCGGTCGTATTTATCTCTTCTGCGGCGGATAATATGAACATCATTATGGCAATGAACATGGGCGGGGACGATTTTATCCCGAAACCGGTAGACCCGGATGTGATGACAGCCAAGATCCGGGCGGTGCTTCGCAGGACATACGATATGGGCAGCAAGATCCCGATCCTGGAGCACCGGGGCGCGGTGCTCAACTTAAATGACGCATCTCTCACATGGCGGGGAGAGCGCATCGATCTTACGAAGAATGAGTTCCGCATCCTGCAGACGCTGATGGAGAATAAGGGCAGGATCGTGAGCCGTGATACGCTTATGACAAAATTATGGCAGACAGACTGCTATGTGGAGGAAAATACGCTGACAGTAAATATTAACCGTCTGCGGAAGAAGCTGGAGAAGGCCGGGTTAGGCGACTGGATCGAGACGAAGGTCGGCAGCGGTTACATGATCGGACAGGAGGCGCGCTGATGGGCGGATTAAGGTGGTATCAGCTGCTTGTGCGTATGCTGCGCCAATATGTTAAGACCGGACTGCTTTTTCTGCTGTTTGCGGGGATCTTTGCGACGGTGTTCTACCTGTACGACATGGAAACGGAGGCTGTCTTGTATGCCGCGGGTCTGTGCGTCATTGTGATACTGCTCGTCCTGTGCGCGCGTTTTCCCCGGTATTACAGAGAATATCATTACAGGCAGAGGCTCCTTGAGAATATTGCGGTCTCTTATGACGCGCTCCCGGAGGCGGGGACGCTTGAGCAGGAAGATTACCGGAATATGATAGAGGCGCTGGGACGCATCAACAACACGCTGCTGACTGAGTGGGAGAAGGAGAGGCAGGACAGTCTGGATTACTATACTACATGGGTGCATCAGATCAAAACGCCGATCTCCGTCATGCGCATGACGCTTCAGGAGGAAGACAGCGAGGAGCATAGGGAGCTGATGGCACAGCTGTTTCGAATCGAGCAGTATGTGGACATGGTGCTTACCTATATGCGTCTCGGCAGCAGCCAGACCGACTTCCTTTTCAGGGAATATGATCTGGACGGCATCATCAGGCAGGCGGTACGCAAATATGCGCCGCTGTTTATAAGAAGCAGGGTCCGGCTTGTCTATGAGCCGGTGGATATGCGTATCGTCACCGATGAGAAATGGCTTCTGTTTATAATCGAGCAGCTGTTGTCCAATGCGATCAAATATACCGTTGAGGGAACGGTCACTATCGCCGTATCGCCGCAGCAGGTGCTTTCGGTATCCGATACCGGCATGGGGATCGCGCCGGAGGATCTTCCGCGTATATTTGAGAAAGGTTTTACGGGCTACCACGGTAGGGCGGATAAGAAAGCAACAGGACTGGGCTTGTACCTGTGTAAGCAGACCGCCGCGAAGCTGGGGATCGGTCTGCGGGTGGATTCGGCGCCCGCCCAGGGCAGCACCTTTTACCTGGATCTTCGCAGAAATGTGCCGGAAATAGAGTAGAGCTTACAAAATCGTCACATAGAACGACCGGAATGTCACGTGATTCAATAGAAGACAGCACGGTCGTTTTGCTATGCTTTAGACAGGAAACGGAGGACGCACCGATGCGTCCCCGGACAGGAGGAAAAAATGTCAATACTGGAAGTTTCATGTTTAAAGAAAATCTATACGACCCGTTTCGGCGGCAGCCAGGTACAGGCGCTTACCAACGTTTCTTTCTCGGTGGAGCCGGGCGAGTATGTGGCGGTCATGGGAGAGTCGGGTTCGGGCAAGACCACCCTTCTTAATATTCTCGCAGCGCTTGACAAACCCACCGGTGGGAGTGTCATACTGGACGGCAGGGACTTATCGCAGGTCAAAGACGCGGAGATCGCCGCTTTCAGGCGGGATAACCTGGGCTTTGTATTTCAGGATTTCAACCTGCTTGACACATTCAGCCTGCGGGATAATATTTTCCTGCCGCTTGTGCTGGCGGGCAAGAGCGTCAAGGAGATGACCGGGCGCCTGGCGCCGATTGCATCCAGACTGGAGATCACGGAGATCCTGGACAAATACCCATACGAAGTGTCCGGCGGACAGAAACAGCGGGCGGCAGTGGCGAGAGCGCTGATCACAAGACCCAAACTGGTGCTTGCGGACGAGCCGACGGGGGCGCTCGACTCCAAGATGGCGGACGGACTGCTTAAGATATTCCGGCAGATCAACGGGGACGGACAGACCATCGTAATGGTGACTCACTCGGTCAAGGCAGCAAGCCATGCCGACAGAGTCCTTTTCATCAAGGACGGCGAAGTGTTCCATCAGATCTATCGCGGCAACAGCACGAACGAGCAGCTGTATCAGAACATCTCCGATGCGCTGACGGTTCTTACGACCGGAGGTGAGCAGGAATGAAAACAGGATTCTATTTAAAGATCGCGCTGAACAATCTGCGCAAAAACGCGCAGACCTATGTTCCCTACATTCTGACCTGTATTCTGACGGTCATGATGTACTATATGATGAAGTCGCTGTCCTTAAATCCGGGCATATCGAATCTGCAGGGCGCGGGTTATGTGGCGTATATGTTGGATCTGGGGAGCCGTGTGATCGCTGTGTTTGCACTGATCTTCCTGGTCTATACCAACAGCTTCCTAATGAAGCGGCGCAAGAAGGAATTCGGGCTGTACCTGATTCTGGGTATGGAGAAAAAGCATCTGTCCGCAGTGCTGTTTCTGGAGACGGTTCTTACGTATATCGTCAGCATCCTTGCGGGCCTGGGCTTTGGCATCGCGCTGGATAAGCTTATGTTTCTGCTTATCCTCAAATTCATCGGTGAAACTGCGGTGCCGCTCGGATTTTTTATCTCCGGCCGGGCGATTCTTACTACGGCCGGGCTGTTGGGAGCGGTCTATCTGGTCATCTATATCAAGAGCCTGTTGACGGTGCAGATCGCTAAGCCTGTGGAGCTGCTTCACGGAAGCAATACAGGGGAGAAAGAGCCTAAGACCAGATGGCTCATGGCGGTCGCTGGCGCCCTTGCGCTTGGCGAAGGGTACTATCTGGCGCTGACAGCCAAGAGTCCCGTGGCGGCGATGGCGCTTCTGTTTGTGGCGGTGATCTTGGTTATCATCGGCACGTATCTGCTCTTTACGGCGGGAAGCATCGCGTTTCTCAAGCTGATGCGTAAGAATAAGAGATTCTACTATAAGGCGAACCATTTTATCAGTGTGTCCGGCATGATCTACCGCATGAAGCAGAATGCGGCGGGCCTTGCCAATATCTGTATTCTGTCCACGATGGTGCTCGTTATGGTATCTTCCACCACTTCTCTCATGGTAGGTATGGAGGATATCATACACACTCGTTATCCCCACGATTACTGCATCTATTCCCATAATGCGGATAGGGAGGCCAACAGGGAAGTCTTTGATGCGATTCTGGACCAGTGTGATGAGCTGGGCATCCGGATCACGGAGCAGGAGGAGTACGCTTATGAGACATTCAGTGTCGTGCAGGATGGCGATATGTTCAGAACGGATGGTGACATTGATGTCATACAGGATATGAACAATATAAGGATACTGTTCTTTGTCCCGCTGTCCGATTACAATGCTTTTGCGGGAACGCAGCTTGTCCTGGAGGACGGACAGCTGCAGCTGTATACGGACAGGGAGGCCTATGACCAGCCGCTTCTTCGCATCTATGACATGACGTTTACGCTGGCGGGCCGCCCGGACAGAATGGTGACGTTCCATAACGGGGCTGTCGCATCTAATATTGCAACGGCCTATTACTGTGTCGTCACGGACAGGGATTTTGATACGCTGCTGCAGACGGCGGCGGAGCAGTCGGGTATCATAGGTGATGGAGAACGGTATCTGGGGCTGGACGTGAAGGCGCCGGAGGCGGATATGGCCGTGCTGCGGGAAAGAATACGGCAGATACTGGCGGAAAGCGAGGCGGCGGGAACCTTCAGCGGTTATGTGGAGACGATCTTGGGACAGCGGGCTTCCTTTATTGCGCTGTACGGCGGTTTCTTCTTCCTGGGCGTGTTCCTGGGGCTTCTGTTTATCGTGGCGACGGTGCTTATCATCTACTATAAGCAGATTTCAGAAGGCTATGAGGACCGGGAGCGGTTTGCGATCATGCGGAAGGTCGGCATGACGAAGGGCGAGGTCAAAAGCGCTATCCGCTCGCAGGTGCTGACGGTGTTCTTCCTGCCGCTTGCGGTGGCGGGAGTGCATGTGTCGGCGGCGTTTCCGATCATCGCCAGGATACTGAAGCTGTTAAATCTCGGCAACCAGACTCTGTATCTGGTCTGCACGGTGGTGTGCTATGCCGTATTCGCACTGCTGTATGTGCTGGTCTATGGCATGACGGCGAAGACTTATTACAGGATCGTCAGCCGATGACGCCGCTGCGGCAGCCGGAACGCACGGACAGAACAGGATAGGATCACAGGCGCCGCCCGGCAGACTGTCAGGCGGCGTCGTTACTGTTGTTGCGGGAATCTATTGACAACACAGAGCGCGTCTTATATGATAAAAGCATCAGAGGAATCTAAGTACTGTGCGGTTTTGCACATTCATGACAGTTTCTGTCGGGATTTTCCAGGAGAAACAGCAGGAGAAGGGTAAGGACGGAAGAAATATGGTAAAAGAACAGAGTATAAAGGATATTCCCGAAATAAAGGTCCACGGACGCACAACAGAGTGCCGGGAGCCTCTTACGCTCTTCTGGACAGCATCGGGATTTGAGTGCAATGTGTCCGGAACGGAGTTGTCCGTGGAAGTGGAAGTATCTTACGATGCCTATGAACCGTGGTTCAGCTATACGGTGAACGGAGACTGGATCGGCAGGCAGATGCTGACGGCGGGCAGATACTGGGTGCCGCTGTTCCGGGGTATGAGCGCGGATAAAGTGAAAAATGTACGCTTTTACAAAGATTTACAGGCGATGAGCGGCGACGGCAGATCGTATATCCATATTCATGCACTGCGCTGTGACGGAGCGTTTTATCCTGTGCCGGAGAAAAAGCTGAAGCTGGAATTCATCGGGGACAGCATCACATCGGGCGAAGGGCTTTTCGGGGCTAAGAAAGAGGAAGACTGGATTCCGATGTTTTTTTCCGCACTGAAAAGCTATACGTATCTGACGGCGCAAATGCTGGATGCCGAGTACCGCGTGTTCTCACAGAGCGGGTGGGGCGTCTGCAATTCATGGGACAATGATCCCGACTGTGCGATTCCCAGATACTACAGGCAAATATGCGGCCTCATGCCGGGTGAGACAAGCAGGCGTTTAGGCGCAGATAAACCCTATGATTTTCAGAGCTGGCAGCCGGATTTTGTCATTGTCAATCTGGGAACGAACGATGCGGGCTCTTTTGACCAGCCGGAATGGGTGGATGAGACGACCGGCAGACATCACAAGATGCATAGAAAAGAAGACGGTTCCTTCTGTGAGAAGGACGTTGCATTCTTTAAAGACGGCGTAAAGAGCTTCCTGTATACGCTGCGGGAGTGCAATCCGAACGCGCACATTATCTGGTGCTACGGGATGCTGGGAACGGACCTGGAGCCGCCTATACAGCGCGCGGTGGCGGATTATCGGAATGAGACCGGCGATGATAAGGTGTCTTATCTGCAGCTGCCGGCCATGAATGATGACAGCGCGGGCTCCAGAAGTCATCCGGGCGCGCTGTGCCACGGACAAGCTGCTGAAGTTTTGTGCAAATATATCAGGACGTTAATGTGATGCGTCCTGCAGTACGGCGCCTACATCTTTGATAAGCTGTTCCCATTCGTCTTCATGCTCCACGTAATAGAGAGGACACTTCTTGCCGCCCGCGTCATAGTGGCGCAGAATATCCTGTTCGGTCAGACCGTATTCTCCGCACAGCCATGCCAGCAGGTCGATAAGCGAATCGCGGGTCGATTGGGTAAAAGCGCCGTCCGCGTCCAGATAACAGCACTCGATGGAGACGGAATCGTTATTTCTTCCCTTGACTGCGTAAGCCTGTTCCTCTAGCGGAATACATTGCAGGATCTCTCCTTCGTAACCGATGATAAAATGCGCGCTGGCGGAGCGTTCGCCGGTTTCGGCGAGATTGGCGAAATAACTCTTGTTCTGCTTCGCCGATGTCCCCGGATTGGCGGTGTAATGCACAAAGATATTTTTTACTTTCTTCAGTTTTGTACCCGGTCTGGAATAGTTGTTTACTTCTAACAGATCTACGGTGAAAAGTGGTTTCTCTATGGGATTGGCCGTATCGGACTGCACGGGCAGAACCTTTTGCCACACAGAGGCCGCGTCATCGTGCTTTCCCGAATGAATGCTTCTGTATATGAGCCCTGTGAGCTGAAATATCCCCGCCAGAAATAACAGGAATAATGTCAGGACAAGACAGCGTATGAGTATGGCACGGCGCTTTTTAGCCTTTCTTCTCCGGATGGACTGCACGGGCCTTCCTGCGCGGGGTTGACGCTGCGCAGGCTTGCGTTTTGGCGCTGTGATTTCCCACAGCTGTAATTCCGGTTCGGTTTTCTTTTGTCTGCTTTGTTGCATTTTATACCTGCTTATGTATGATCTGGTCTGGTCTGTTTTGCGGATCTGCTGCGAAATACTTCGGTCTGTCGCAGCCGCCGTAAAAACGCTTCTATATATTAGACGCCGGTCCTTAATAAAAGGTGTCAGAAATTCTTAATTTTAGGTTAATTCTTGAAACGCCGCATTCTCTCTGATATGATAATATTGGTGAAAATCTGCAGCAGCATTGCGAAAATGGCCGGAAAGATAGGCGAAGCGGATGTCCGGCCGGTGTGGGAAAAGATATGTTCGGAGCGATTGGAAAATCTAAAAAACATAAAGAGACGCCGTCTGCCGTTTACGATCCTGCGCGATATAAGGCGGTTATCCGGTGCAGCATCTGCACGGGAGAACAGGTCGCGGGTTTTCAGGATATACGGAGCGGCAGGTTTGAGGAAGTGATGCTGATACGCGGGGAAGCCGATCTCAGGCAGTTCAAGGAACTGTATGGGGTCACTGAGATTACAAAGGTGTATTAGAAAACCATGATTTCATTCGATAACGATTACATGGCGGAGCAGCTTAAGGCAATATTACATGAACGGATGGATCGCACAAATATTTCACAGTTTTACAGGAAAAGGAATCATATCTGACGGATCGCGCAAGGACAGGGCTACCCGGAGTGACCGCCTGCTGAAAAGAGCCGGACCGGAACCGGAGCTCTCCGGCGCCGGACGGCCCGGTATGCCGGAAGCCGTGAAGACGGTTGACAGGAAAGAATTTGAGAAGACCGTCAATGAACGCATAAAAAGTGCGGACTGCCGGGGGTGTCTTCTGGTCAGCGATGTGGACAGATATAAGAAGCTTGGCAGTATTTACGGGCGTGACGCGGCGGACGCAGTGCTGGTGCGCGTGCGGGAGATGCTGTGCGGCATATCGGACACAGACGGCAGAACAGGCTGCAGCGATAAAGACCGGTTCATCCTGTGGCTGCCGGAGGAGCAGCAAGATGCCGTTTCCGGCATACGCAGGCGGATCGGGGAGGTAAATGATAGGCTTCTGCATCCGCAGGGAGGCATACCGCCGGCAACCGTCAGCGTGGGGATAGCTTTCTGTCAGGCGGGCGATGATTGCAGAAGCTTGATGAAGAAGGCGTATAAGGCGCTCTGCACGGTGAAGGAGAGCGGCAGATGCGGCTGCGAGTTCATGTAGAGATATATAACAGCGTAAAAACGTTGCAGGCAGAAAACAATGGCAGAATATCTGGATCAAATGCAGGAGGAGAACGGTAATGGGCGGATTTTTTGGAGTGGCATCAAAAAGTGACTGTGTTTTTGATTTGTTTTTCGGGACGGACTACCATTCCCATCTGGGAACGAGGCGTGCCGGTATGGCGGTTTACAGCAGCGAGCAGGGGTTTGACAGAGCGATCCACAATATTGAGAATGCTCCCTTTCGGACCAAATTTGATAAAGATGCAAACACGATGCACGGAAATATCGGTATCGGCTGTATTTCCGATTACGAACCGCAGCCGTTGATCGTCCGCTCCCACCACGGGACCTATGCGATCACAACGGTGGGAAAGATCAATAATAAAGAAGAGATCGTTGAAGAGCTTTTTAAAAGCGGCCACGGGCATTTCCTGGAGATGAGCGGAGGCGATATCAACGCTACGGAATTGGTAGCAGCTGTTATCAATCAGCGGGACAACCTGATAGACGGTTTGCGCTACGCGCAGGAGATGATAGAAGGTTCCATGACGATCCTGCTTTTAACACAGAAGGGGATCTATGCCGCCAGAGACCGTCTGGGCCGTACGCCGGTGACGATCGGCAGAAAAGAAGACGCTTACTGTGTATCTTTTGAGAGCTTTGCATACTTGAATCTGGGATACACGCCGGAGCGGGAGCTGGGGCCGGGTGAGATCGCCGTTGTCACACCCGAAGAAGTGCGTTCGCTGGCGGCGCCGGGCAAGGAGATGAAGATATGCACGTTTCTGTGGATTTATTACGGATATCCGTCATCGTCCTATGAGGGGATCAGCGTTGAACAGATGCGCTACAATTGCGGCGCGATGTTAGCCAGAAGAGATGACGTAAAGCCTGACATCGTGGCGGGGGTGCCGGATTCCGGTACAGCGCATGCGATCGGTTATGCCAATGAGTCGGGGATCCCGTTTTCCAGACCGTTTATCAAATATACACCCACATGGCCCCGATCCTTCATGCCTACCATACAGAGCCAGAGAAATCTGATCGCCAGGATGAAGCTGATACCGGTACATGACCTGATCAAAGACAGAAGCCTTCTGCTGATCGATGATTCCATTGTGCGGGGTACGCAGCTTAGAGAGACAACGGAGTTTCTGTATCAGAGCGGAGCGAAAGAGGTTCATATCCGCCCGGCCTGTCCGCCGTTATTGTTCGGTTGCAAATACCTGAATTTCTCCCGCTCCACCTCGGAGATGGAACTGATCGCAAGACGTGTGATCAAGGAGATGGAGGGGGACAATAAATATCCGAATCTCTCGGTCTATGCAGATCCGGACAGCACGGAATACCGTGAGATGCTCGAACAGATAAGGAAGAAACTGAATTTTACTTCTCTGCGTTATCACCGGCTGGATGACATGGTGGCGTCAGTCGGCATAGACAGATGCAAGCTGTGTACATACTGCTGGGATGGCCGTGAATAGAAGACGTTGCCGGGTGGCCGGATAGTATGGGAGAGTGTCGCTATGATCTTTAAATGTAAGAACTGTGGAGGTAATGTTGTGTTCGAGCCTTCAAGGGGCAGAATGTACTGTCCCCATTGTGGGAGCGAGGACAGCGAGGATACGGTACAGGGCGGATCGCTGACGCAGTGCGTTAACTGCGGCGCGCCGCTTCAGGTGCAGGACTATACATCTGCGAGTCAGTGTGAGCACTGCGGCAGCTATATAGTCTTCAATGAGCGCGTGGAAGGCGTTTATGAGCCTCATCTGCTGATTCCCTTCCGCATCAGCAAAGAACAGGCTGTGGCGATTATGGAGAAGGAGTTTGGCAGGCGTGTTTTTACCCCACTGGATTTTATGTCAACCAAAAGCCTGGAGAAAATGGTTGGCGTCTATGTGCCGTTCTGGCTCTACGATTATAAAGCGTGTTATGATTTTGCAGGTGAAGGAACCAGGGTGCGGAGCTGGCGAAGCGGCAATACGGAATATGTGGAAACTTCCTATTATGAGGTCCTTCGTAAGATGGATGTGGAGTTCGACAAGATTCCGGTGGATGCTTCCTATGCTATGGAGGACGGCGTCATGGACCTGATGGAACCCTATGACTACCGGATGCTGCAGAATTTTGAACCCAGATATATGTCCGGATTCTACGGCGAGGTCTACAATCAGGGAGCGCCGGAATTAGAGGGCAGGGCGCAGGCGAAAGCGCGCAATGCCTCGGAGGAGCTGATGCGCGCCTCTTATGCCGGATACAGTTCCATGAAAACCTTCCGCAATGACCTGGAGCTGCAGCGGGACGGCGTCAACTATGCGCTGATGCCCGTATGGGAGTACGGGTATCGGTATAAAGATAAAACATACCTGTTTCATATTAACGGACAGACGGGCAGACTGATTGGTAGGACGCCTGTGTCCGTTGGGAAAGTGTTATCTTACGGAGCATCCGTGTTTGCGCTTGTGACCGCCGCCTGCTATCTGGCGATACGGTTCATGGAGATTCTGTGAAAAAGGAGAAGAGACGGTGAAGGCATATTTTCATTATTTTAAATGGCTCTACATAGTTTTTGCGGCAATGCTTCTTCTGGTTGGCCTGTTGAGCGGCGGACACTGGCTGCTCTCCAGAACGGCGGATCATCAGAGGACCAATGCGGAATGCCTTACCGGGGAGCGCGTATTTGACTACGGCGATGTTCTGACGGATAAGGAGGAAGATAAGCTGCGCAGGCTGATCGCCAGGCGGGAGAAGCAAACAGGCTGCGATATCGTACTGGTCACCTTGCAGGAATCGTTAAAAGATTATGCCCTGGACATTGATCCGTACGCGGATTACAGTGAGTTTGTCAGGATCTATGCGGAAGATTTTTACGAGACAAACAACTTCGGATACAATGAACCTAACGGTGACGGCGTACTGCTCGTGGACAACTGGTATCGGGAGGATGACGGCAGGATCTACACGTGGTTCTGCACGACGGGAAAGGTACAGGACGCCTATTCCGATGCGGATATCAATCATATCCTTGACAATGTGTACCGATATGTGGAAAAGAACCCTTATCGCGCCTATAAAACCTATATCAATGACTTTTATCACGATATGATGGGGATGCGCATGTTTGATATATATATTCCGGGCTGGATCCCGTGGGCTGCGGGAACAATAGCATTCGTTATTTTTATGATGATCAACTGGACTTTCGGAAAAAGCGCGGGGACTGTTACGGCGGTTACTTATGCAGCGGGCAGACAGCCGCACTTTACCGTGCGGGAAGACAGGTTCTTGCGCAAGTCTGTTGTCCAGCATAAGATCGAGACAGACAGCAGCAGCGGCGGAGGCGGTCACAGTGGCGGCCACAGCGGCGGCGGAGGCGGCGGAAGTCATGGCGGAGGCGGCCACAGCCGTTGACAAGATCTAATCTGTTCCGCAGACCCGACACAGACAGCGAGGACGCAAAAAACACTTCCTATTGTCACAGGAAGTGTTTTTGTCATCCTTATTTACGATATTATATGGCAGAGATTATGCCATCTTATTTACGGCAAGAGCCATGCGGGATACTTTTCTCGCAGAGGTATTTTGGTGATATACCCCTTTTTTGGTTGCCTTGTCGAGAGCAGATGTGGCAGCGGTAAGAGCTGTCTTAGCCGCTTCCTTATCGTTAGCCTCGATTGCAGCGTATACTTTCTTGATCGCAGTCTTAACGCTGGATCTGATTGATTTGTTTCTTGCAGCTCTGGTCCTGTTGACCAGGATCCTCTTCTTCGCAGATTTGATGTTAGCCATGATCACACCTCCGGTTTCGGTTAATAAAGTTATTTATTGGGACGTGTCTCATTAAAGCCGGACACGGACGTTTTAATGGAAACACACGCATATTATTGTAGTTTATGGGAATTGCAATGTCAATACATATTTTGTTTATTTTTGCAAAAAATAGAAAAGTAAATAACCAACACTTAAATATACGCATATAGTAAGGTAAAATGCGGGAAATGAGGAATATGGCATGGATAGCTGGTCAACGGTCAGGACAGACTTGGCGTTGGAAGCCAGAGAGAGCATAGAAGATAAGGCACAGGAGCTGCACGGCGTCACCGTGGAGGAAGAATATGACGAGTCGTGCGATGTCCATATCACCAAAGTGGTGGTTGAGACCAAAAACGGCGCCAAGATGCTCGGCAAGCCGATGGGGATATACATTACTCTGGAAGCGCCGGCGATGACCGAGCCGGAGGAAGATTACCACCAGGAAATATCGGAAGTCCTGGCAAAAAATCTGAGGAGCATACTGCCTGAACCGGATCAGGAGCATTCCATACTGGTGGTGGGACTGGGCAACCGGGAAGTGACTGCGGATTCGCTCGGCCCTAACGTGGTGGATAATCTGTTTATCAACAGGCATATCGTGCGGGAATATGGCAAAGTGGCATATAACCGTTCCAAAATGCATCAGGTAAGCAGTTTAATACCGGGCGTTATGGCAAAGACGGGTATGGAGTCGGCGGAGATCATCAAAGGGGTCATCAGCGAGACAAAGCCCGATATTGTGATCGTGATCGATGCCCTGGCGGCGCGCTCCACCAAGCGGCTGAACCGCACCATACAGATCACCAATACGGGCATTCATCCGGGATCGGGTGTTGGGAATCACAGAAACGCCATCACGCAGGAGAGCCTTAACGTGCCGGTCTTGGCGCTGGGAGTCCCTACGGTGGTAGATGCCGCGACGATCGTGGGTGATGCGCTGGGCGAGCGGCCGGTCGCGCTCAAGGAGCTCAACAATATGTATGTCACGACCAAAGATGTGGATCAGCAGATCCAGCAGATCAGCCATATTCTCTGTGACGGTATCAATAAGGCGCTTGTCTGCCCGGAAGAATAAGTATGTATGAAGTCATGTCCGTATCGCATATATATAGACTGGTATGGACATAAAGAAACGTATAATCAGATTATTAATAATAACAATTGTTATAATATCTGTTTTCTTCACTCTGTCCGAATTGCTCAGCGCCGGACAGAGACGCCGGGGTAAAGAAGGCCTATTGACCGGATGGATGCAGAGCGCGGTGACTATGCCCTATCTGCCTGTCATAAACATGATGGACCACGGCGGAGCAGATATAATAACACAAGATATTTATAATAGCTGGCTGCTGGAACAGTATCCGGTGCTGCGCTATGCGGTTGAGACGGCGGATTCGGATATGACGGCTTCGGAAAGCGATTATGCCAGGCTTATCATGCTGGAAGGCAGCGATGAAGACCGTAAGTCGATTGCCGGGGACGAACTGGAGTACGGTGAGGACGCCATGCACCTGGAGAAGAGCATGGAGGATGCGCTGCTTAAGGAAAACGGCATGTATGCGGAGAATCGGGCGGCGCAGCCGGAGGGGGAAGAACAGAGCGCGCAGCAGGACGCGCAGGCCGTTTCACCGGACTTTGTACCTGTTCAGGATAAAAGCTACAGCTACCAGTGGGACGATCTGCAAAGCTATGAAATGCTCATCAAAGCGTTTTATGCCGTGGACAGCACGACGAAAGCGGGAGAAGACCTACTGCAGACGGATAAGCTGCTCTCGGCGGACATGCGTATGAAGGGAAGCGCCGACGAACCGCAGATCCTTATCTATCACACGCATTCACAAGAGGCTTTTGCAGATTCTGTTCCGGGCGATGAGTCCACAGGCATCGTCGGGGTCGGGGAGCGTCTGGCTTCGGTCCTTCGTGACAAATATGGCTATAACGTGCTGCACCATACGGAAAGCTTTGATAAGGAGTCGCGCGACTATGCATACAGTAACGCTCTGCCTGTCATAGAGGCGCTGCTGGCGGAATATCCGTCCATCGAGGTGGTGATCGATCTGCACAGAGACGAAATGCCGGAGGACAGAAGACTCGCGGTTGAGCTGCAGGGCAGGCCCACGGCGCAGTTCATGTTTTTTAACGGACTCAGCCGCACCGCCAGGGGCAGGATAGAATATCTGGAAAATCCGTATCTGAATGACAATCTGGCGTTTTCCTTCCAGATGCAGGCCGCTTGCAATGAGTATTATCCCGGACTCGCCAGGCGGGTATACCTGAAGGCGTACCGCTATAACATGCATGTGTGCCCCAAGACGCTGCTGATCGAGCTGGGCGCGCAGAATAACACTGTGGAGGAGGCCATGAACGCGTGCGACCCGCTGGCGCATGTGCTGGATCTGGTGCTGAGCGGCAAAGAACCGCACCGGTAACAGTGGACAGATTTTTTCCGATTTGCTATACTGGATAGCGCAGACCGGTATACCGGTGCGCACCCGGACGGCTTTATGCGGTGCGCGCATAAGACGTTTGAACGGAAGGAATTGTTTATGGCAGCCATAGACCAGAGTAAAATAAGGAATTTCTGTATTATAGCTCACATTGATCACGGCAAATCGACACTGGCGGACAGGATCATAGAGAAAACGGGACTGCTGACCAGCCGGGAGATGCAGGCGCAGGTGCTTGATAACATGGATCTGGAGCGGGAGCGCGGCATCACCATCAAGGCGCAGACCGTGCGCATTATTTACAATGCCAAGGACGGAAATGAATATATACTGAATCTGATCGATACCCCCGGACACGTAGATTTTAACTATGAAGTGAGCAGATCGCTCGCGGCGTGCGATGGCGCCGTCCTTGTAGTGGATGCGGCGCAGGGCATCGAGGCGCAGACGCTCGCCAATGTATATCTGGCGTTGGATCATGACCTGGACGTGTTTCCGGTCATCAATAAGATCGACCTTCCCAGCGCCGACCCTGAACGGGTCAAAAACGAGATCGAGGATGTGATCGGTATCGAGGCGCAGGATGCGCCGCTTATTTCCGCGAAGAACGGTATCGGGATAGAAGATGTTCTGGAAGCCGTTGTAGAGAAGATCCCTGCCCCCAAAGGCAGCCCGGACAACCCCCTGCAGGCGCTTATCTTTGATTCACTGTATGATTCCTATAAAGGCGTGATCGTGTTCTGCCGCATTATGGAAGGCAGGGTCGCTAAAGGCACGCAGATACGGATGATGGCAACGGGCGCGACGGCGGAGGTTGTGGAGGTCGGTTATTTCGGACCCGGCCGGTTTATTCCGTGTGACGAGCTGTCTGCCGGTATGGTCGGCTATCTGACGGCTTCCATTAAGAATGTAAAAGATACGGCGGTAGGCGACACCGTCACGGACGCCGCCAACCCGTGCGCACAGCCGCTGCCCGGTTATAAAAAAGTCCATTCTATGGTGTACTGCGGCATATATCCGGCGGATGGCGCCAAGTATCCCGATCTGCGGGATGCGCTGGAGAAGCTGAAGCTGAATGATGCGTCCTTAAATTATGAGCCGGAGACTTCCATAGCGCTGGGATTCGGTTTCCGGTGCGGATTTCTGGGACTCCTGCACTTAGAGATCATACAGGAGAGACTGGAGAGAGAGTACAACCTGGATCTGGTGACGACCGCTCCGGGCGTTATATACAAGGTGCATAAGACAGACGGCGAAGTGATCGAGCTGACCAATCCGTCCAATCTGCCCGATCCTGCACAGATAGCTTATATGGAGGAGCCTGTGGTGAGCGCGGAGATCATGGTGACGACCGAGTTTATCGGATCGATCATGCAGCTGTGTCAGGAGAGGCGAGGCAGGTATATCAGCACGGAATACATCGAGGCGTCCAGGGCGCTCCTCAAGTACGAGCTGCCGCTCAACGAGATCATCTATGATTTCTTCGACGCCCTGAAGTCAAGATCAAGAGGTTACGCTTCTTTTGATTATGAACTGAAAGGGTACGAGCAGTCCCGGCTTGTGAAGCTGGACATTCTCATTAACCACGAGGAGGTTGACGCCCTCTCCTTCATTGTCCATGCGGACAGCGCCTATGAGCGCGGAAGGAAGATGTGCGAGAAGTTAAAAGATGAGATTCCCAGACATCTTTTTGAGATCCCGATCCAGGCGGCGGTGAGCGGCAGGATCATTGCCAGGGAGACGGTTAGGGCGCTGCGCAAGGATGTGCTTGCCAAGTGTTACGGCGGTGATATCACCCGTAAGAAGAAGCTGTTGGAGAAGCAGAAGGAAGGAAAGAAACGTATGCGTCAGATAGGTAGTGTGGAGATTCCGCAGAGCGCCTTCATGAGCGTGCTGAAGCTGGATGATAAATAGAGGATATTCGGACAGGACAGGAGAATCGCATGAAAAGCTTGAGCATTTATATACACATTCCGTTTTGTGTCAGGAAATGCCTGTATTGCGATTTCCTGTCTTTTTCAGTGCGTGATAATTATGTAAACCAAAACGCCGTCGGCAAAATGAAGAAGTACGTGGACAGCCTGTGCCGTGAAATTCGCTCATCCGCAGCGGCATATAAGGAATATCAAGTGTTATCTATATTCTTCGGCGGCGGTACGCCGACATTGCTTCCGGCTGGAGAAATCGGCCGTGTCATGGAGGCGGTTTGCGATAACTATCAGATGGCAGATGACGCTGAGATCACGATAGAGATGAATCCAGAAACGGCTTCCGGGGAGAAGTTGGAAGAATACATAACGCATGGTATTAATCGCCTCAGCATAGGACTTCAGTCCACAGACGATGATGAGCTCAGGCGGATCGGACGTATCCATGATTACAGCACTTTTTTAAGAGCGTACAGAATGGCGAGGGAGGAGGGCTTTCGCAATATCAATATTGACCTGATGGCGGCGCTGCCGGGTCAGAGCGTGGAGTCCTACAGGCATACCCTTGCGCGCGCGGCGGCGCTTAAGCCTGAACACATTTCCGCCTACAGCCTTATACTGGAGGAGGGAACGCCCCTGTATGAGCGGCGGGAGGAGTTCTGCTTTCCCACAGAGGATGAGGACCGGGATATGTATGAATTCACGGGGGAATATCTTGCCGCCTGCGGTTATCACCGCTATGAGATATCCAATTATGCGCGAAGCGTTGTGCCTGATGCCGGTCCGGCAGTGGCGGGCTGCGGCAGCGCGGCGCGTGCTTTATATAACGGCGCTGCGCTGTATGAGTGCCGCCATAATAAAGTATACTGGCAGCGGGGCAATTATGTGGGCTTCGGGCTGGGCGCGTCCTCTATGGTGGAGAACGTCAGGTGGACGAATCCGGCTGATATGGAGCAGTACCGCCTGTATGCGGAGCGGGCGGAAGCGCCGGCGCGGTCCGTGCAGCGCCTTACGCTGCATGAACAGATGGAGGAATACATGTTCCTCGGCCTTCGCATGATGTGCGGCGTGGAGGAGGAACGATTCGCGGAACAGTTCGGGCGGCCGATGACGGAGGTGTACGGCGAAGTGATAGAGAGGCTGTGCGCGCAGGGCCTTCTTGTCCGGGAGGACAATACGCCTGCTTGGGACGACAATACGCCGGTCCGGGACGGGCGGAAGGCGGCAAAAGGCGGCGGTCGGCTCAGACTGTCCAAACGGGGAATCGATATCAGCAACTACGTCATGTCGCAATTCCTGTTTGACGAAACAGAGTGATAATAATATAATAAAAAGAGTGGAAAGGCACTTAAGATGTCTCCGGGTCATAGAATAGAGTAAATGAACTTTGGAGGCTTCTTTTGAAAACATTTAAGCAACCGTTAACTGCGAAGGAAGAGGCCAACTGCCTGAATCTGCTGAAAACGGGTGATGAGGCAGTGCGCGCACGCGCCAAAGAGCTTTTGATCGAGCATAATCTGCGTCTGGTCGCGCATATCGCCAAGAAGTACCAGAATGTGGACGAAGAGATGGAGGATATGATATCCATCGGCACGATCGGTCTTATTAAAGCAATAGATTCCTTTGATGCCGGCAAAGGGAAGCTCAGTACTTATGCATCCCGCTGTATCGATAATGAACTGCTGATGTTTCTGCGTGCCAGGAAGAAAACTTCCAGAGAAGTGTCCCTCTATGAGCCGATCGGTACGGACAGGGAAGGAAACGAGATCAACCTGCTTGACATCATAGAGCAGGATCAGGCCGATGTGCTTGACCGGATGGAAGTTGAGGATAGGCTGAGCAGGCTTTCGGGGCTGATCCACGATACATTGAGTGACAGGGAACGGGAGATCATTACGCTCAGATACGGACTCACGAATGAATATGAGATCACACAGAGAGAAATAGGGCGTAAACTGGGGATCTCCAGAAGCTATGTTTCCAGAATAGAGAAAAGAGCGCTTGAAAAGCTCAGAGCAGCATATGAAACAATATAAGCCGCATGGCGGCGGGAGGATAAAGGGGAATGCTTTTTGTTAAGCGTGACGAACTGAAGACGGGAATGAGGCTGGCGCGTCCTATTTATAATAAGGACGGCGTCCTTTTATATGAGCGGAACTCGAAACTGACTGCGCAGGGCATCGAGAGTATCAGGAATTTCGGACTGATCGGTATTTTTGTCTTAGAGCCGGCGGAGCCTGTTCCGCCCATGACACAGGCGGATATTGATTTTGAGCGGTTTCAGACGATGAACGTCTTTTCCATTCAGGAGGAACTGGAGAAGATACTCGTGCAGAATCTGCGCAGCAAGGAAGATTATATATATAAGCATTCCCTGAACGTGGCAATGCTGTGTGCAATGATAACGCATGTTCTTAATATGAAAGTCGATGAGCAGCTGGAAGCTGTACAGGCGGCGGTCATACATGATATCGGCAAACTGACCGTGCCCAAGAGCATTGCGGATAAGGAGATTCTCTCTTCCGAGGAACAACAGGCTGTCCATGCCGCACAGATACAGGGCTTTGATATTATTGATATCGTATATTCTTCTGCGCCCAATATTAAGAGGATCTGCGTACAGGCCCAGAAAGCGCTGGACAGTCTGACAACGGGAGAGGACATATCCGCGATGAAGATGGTCAACGGCGCCAAAGTGATGGCTGTGGCGGATGCCTTCGATACGATGACGGCAATGCATGCGGAGAAAGCGCCGGAATCCGAGGTAGCGGCGTTAAAGCATCTTCTGGATAATCCCCAGGTCTATGACCCTCAGATCGTGAGCGGTCTCATCCGTTCCATTAATATCCTGGTGCCCGGCGTCAGCGTGGAGCTCAATACAGGGGACAAAGCGCTGGTGCTTGCGTCCAATGAACAGAATATTCTGGAGCCGATGATCCTGATGTTCGGCGACAACAGCATAATTGACCTGAGTAACAGGAGAGAATATGGGGATCTGGAGATCAGGGATATCATGAAGACTATGGACAACCGTTATATCATGGATATGGATATGCTGAAGAGACAGGGCATTAAGGTAGATGAGCCTGAATATGTGGAAGTGCCACAGAGTTAAAATATAAGTGCCAAAGCGCCCGGCGGTCCGGCAAGGATGAGCGTCTGGCGCATATAGGCGTTGTCAGAGGAGGAGAAACGGAAGAATGCCTACAATAGAAGAGATCATGAAAGTGGCGTGCGATGCGGGAGCGTCCGATGTACATATCACGGTGGGAATACCGCCCAAGATGCGTGTGAACGGCGCGCTGATCACAATGAATTATCCCCGGATGCTTCCGGCGGATACGCTTGCGGTCGCCTACTCGATCATGAACGACGTACAGCGTGAGAGGTTTGAAGAACGCGGTGAGTACGATATGTCTTTTTCCATTCCCGAGCTGGGGCGGTATCGTGTCAATGTGTACAAGCAGAGAGGATCGGCAGCATTGGCGCTGCGTCTTGTGGGTACGCAGGTTCCTTCCCCCGAAGTTCTGGGAGTGCCGGAATCGGTAGTCAATCTGTATGAGCGTAAAAGAGGTCTTATCCTTGTAACAGGTCCTACCGGAAGCGGTAAGTCCACCACGCTTGCGGCGATCATTGATAAGATCAATAATTGCCGTGACGCCCATGTCATCACCCTGGAGGACCCGATCGAGTATCTGCATCAGCATAAGATGGCTATGGTCAACCAGAGAGAGATCGGTCTGGATTCCCAGAATTATGCCAACGCTCTGAGAGCGGCTCTCCGTGAGGATCCCGATGTGATCCTGGTGGGAGAGATGCGTGACTTTGAGACGATCAGCGTAGCGATCACGGCTGCAGAGACAGGACATCTGGTGCTGTCTACCCTGCACACCATCGGCGCGGCCAGTACCGTAGACCGTGTAATCGATGTATTCCCGCCCCACCAGCAGCAGCAGATCAGGGTGCAGTTCGCCAACGTGCTGGAGGCGATCATTTCCCAGCAGCTGATCCCTACCGTGGACGGCAACGGGCGTGTGGCGGCGTTTGAAGTGCTTCATGCCAATCATGCGGTTAGGAATCTGATCCGTGAAGGAAAATCGCATCAGCTCACATCCACGATGCAGACCAACCGTAAGATGGGTATGATGACTATGGACGAAGCGATCACGCAGCTGTACTATGACGGAAAGATCAGCCGCGAGATGGCGATCCAGTTCGCACAAGATCCTGACGGTATGCAGACCAAGATCATATAATAAATTCGACATCAATAAAGCTTTTTCAGAAGGGCTTGACAACCGCGTCACGCCCTTTTATGATGTAAAAGAGAAATATCTGTCATTCTGAATACATACAGGGCGCGGCTAATATGGCTGCGGATACCTTGTGATAATCTAATTTTCCGGCATTTCGCCACGGATCTCAGATAACAGACAGGACAACAAAAACGGCGTTATAAGGAGGTAAAATTTGCTCAGTACAATTACATCAGGAACGATTTATGGCATCAGAAGCTGTCTCATTCAGGTGGAAGTGGATGTCTCTCAGGGACTGCCCTGCTTCCAGATCGTAGGGCTGCCCGGTTCTGAGGTGCGCGAAGCCAGAGAACGGGTCAAAGTAGCGCTCAGAAATGTGGGCGTCTCGCTGCCAAGCGTCTGCATCAACGTCAATCTGTCGCCCGCAGACATTCCCAAGAGCGGAACGATGTTTGATCTGCCTGTGGCCGTGGGTATTATGACGGCCTTGTCCAAACTGCCGCAGGAAGCGACCAGAGATACACTCCTGCTCGGTGAACTGGGTCTGTCGGGAGAAGTAAAAAGTGTCAGAGGCGTATTGCCTATCGTGCGCGAAGCGGCGCTGGGCGGTATCAGACGTTGCATCCTGCCGATGGACAATGCATGGGAGGGCGAGATGGTAACGGGCGTGGAGAGCATCGGCGTGTCGAATCTGGAAGAAACAATACGACGGCTGATCGGCGCAAATAACAAAACGGATGTTATCATATGCCGCAGTTCTGCGCCCACAGGCGCCGTGACCGGATCGGACAGGACGCCGGATGGGAAGCTGTCAGGCAGGACGCCGCCGGACAGGAAGGAATCAAACAGGAAGGAATCAGACAGGACGCCGGAGGATTTTGCAGATATATGCGGACAGGAAAGTGCCAAACGCGCCGCGGAGGTGGCGGCAGCAGGGTTTCATAATCTGCTCCTTGTGGGGCCGCCCGGTTCCGGCAAGACTATGCTGGCACGCCGCATTCCCGCGATCTTGCCGCCCCTGTCCGCACAGGAAAGTCTGGAAGTGTCCTCTATCTACAGCATATCCGGTCTGCTGCAGTCCGCAGGCTGCCTTAAAACACAGCGGCCCTTTCTGAATCCCCATCATACGATAACCGGAAAAGCCCTTATCGGAGGCGGCCGTATCCCGATGCCGGGCGTTATCAGTCTGGCGCACCGCGGCGTCCTGTTTCTGGACGAACTGCCGGAGTTTAAAAGAGAGACGCTTGATATTCTCAGACAGCCTCTTGAAGATCGACAGGTCCAGATCGCCAGGAGCACGGGCACTTATGTTTATCCGGCGGATTTTATGCTTGTGGGCGCCATGAACCCCTGTCCCTGCGGTTATTACCCCGATATGAACAGATGCAGATGCACCCCTTATGAGATCAGGCGCTATCTGCGGAGAGTGTCGGGTCCGATCTTGGACAGAATGGATATCTGCGTGGAAGTGCAGCCTGTCCCCTTTGCGGATATCGTTGCGGAAAGAAGTGTTGAGAGCAGCGCCGTGATCAGAGAGCGCGTTATGCGTGCCAGACAGATACAGGCGGACAGGTTCGCGGGGACTGGCATTTGCTTTAACGCCGATATGAACGCTGCGGATGTGGAACGCTTCTGCTCTCTTGGCGCGGCAGAAAGAAAATTCATGGCCAAAATATACGCGGCGATGCAGCTTTCCGCCAGAGGCTGCCACCGTGTGCTGAAAGTGGCAAGAACCATAGCGGATTTGGCAGGAACAGAACGGATCGGTGAGGAACATCTTGCCGAGGCAGTCTGCTACAGAAATATGGAGGTGTTTAAATGACGGACGGTAAGACATACGGTAAGACATACGGCAGCTTCGCCAAAGGAGCGGGGAGAGGTAAGGATAAGGATAAGGATAAGGATAAGGCGTATCTTCACTGGCTGTATAGCAATCTGGGAATGGGCAGCCACCGGCTGTTTAGTCTGCTGCGTTCCCTCGCGCCGCCGGCGCAGCTATACGCACTGGCCCGGCAGAGAAAGCTGGTGCCATATTTTGAGCAAAGATATCGCGGCCAAAAGATGCCGTATCTTGATAAATACCGCAGTAAGATACACTGCCTGGAACAAAAGGCGGGAGAGGGCGATGCTGCCGGAGAATATGAAAAAATGCTTGCCAGAGGCATTCACTTTACCGTTACGGGAGATACGGATTACCCGGAAAAACTTGCACAGATCCCGGATGCGCCAGGCGCTTTGTACTATGTCGGACGCCTGCCCGATGCAGATAAAAAAACGATCGCTGTGATCGGCGCCCGGAACTGCACAGAATATGGGAAAGCCGTGGCAAAAGAATTCGCAGCAGCGTTGGCACAGGCTGATATACAGGTGGTAAGCGGCATGGCACGTGGAATCGACGGTATAGCGCAGCAGGCGTCGATCCGGGCGGGCGGTTATTCCCTTGCCGTGTTCGGGTGCGGCGTGGATATCTGTTATCCGCCCGAGAACAGATCCCTCTATGAAGAATTGATCGCATCCGGCGGCGTCTGCTCTGAATATCCGCCGGGAATCGAGCCACGGTCCGTCCTGTTTCCGCCGCGAAACCGTATTATCAGCGGACTTTGCGACGGGGTACTGGTAATCGAGGCCAAAGAACGCAGCGGCACACTGATCACCGTGGATATGGCGCTGGAACAGGGCAGAGAAGTTTATGCCGTACCGGGCAGAATCACAGACCCATTAAGCAGGGGATGCAACGAACTGATCAGACAGGGAGCCGGCTTGGCGGTGTCCCCGCAGGAGCTTACAGGAATGGCAGTCGGAGAAGGACGGAAGAACGCTTCCGAATCCGATGATATGCGTGGCCGTATCTTAAAGCTGCTTGATTATCAGCCCCAGCCTGTGGAAGAAATAAAACAAAAATATGATGCCGCCTACGGAACGCCGGAATCCCCCTCCGTGTCGATCTCTCTGCTGTATTATGAGCTGATCGGATTATGCGCGGACGGGGAGGCGGCGCAGATAGGAGGAAGCTATGTGAAAAAAGGATAAGGAAACATGCACCCGGCCTATCAGCGTATCAGATTTGGTGTCTGTGCGGCGCTGCCTGTGGACAGTTCATCAACCAGCGCTTGCAGACGGGCGATCTCGGCCCTGTTTTCTTTGTTCTGCCGTTCGAGGTCGGTGTTCTGTCGTTCGAGGTTAGTGTTCTGCCGTTCGAGGTCAGACATCTCCGCCGCATGTTGTTTTAAGGTATCTTTATAGATCTGGCTGGGAAGCCTGATCAGCGGTTCCGTCATTCTCTCCACCTCCCGGTACAAATTCGGATGCTTTGCAAGCACCCTTCGGGCCGCCTTGCGGAACAGGGCGGTATAATTACCGTATTCCCATTCCCCTATCGTCCCTTGCTCCAGTTCTTCTTTTAATATCAATATAACCTCTTGTGTCAGGGATGTCAATTCTTTCTCAAGCATTTTTTCGGTCATACCGCCACGCTTTTCCGTCAGCGCACGTACCTTCGGTCTTAGCCGCAGGAGTACATACGGCAAGAATACCGTCAGCCGTTTCTCACGAATCTCCTGCATGGAGTAGGTCTGGACTCTGACCGCTGGAATCTGGTAGATGTGCTCGCTTCCGTCCTGAAAAACCAGTCTGCACCGGAGATGGTCGGGAAGGGCACTGTTTTTATCTGGATAGATGACCAGCGAGCGGGGAAAATACAATGTGATTTCACCCGTGACCCGGTCCTGCATCTTCGTGTGCGTGACAGCGTATCGCACGTCATAAGCGAACATGCGTACCACCATTTCCCTGCTGTTCTTCATCTGACATTCCAGATGGTAATAGTCCCTGTTCGCCACCAGAAGGGCGATGTCCATGAGGGTGGAGCTCGGCGGAATGTCGCGTCCCTCCCATGCGCTGCTCATCTCCGTACCGAGTACTACGATGGAGGTCCCTTTCGGGTATTCTTTCCCGTATATCTCCTTAAAGAGCGGGAAAAGCTGTTCGGGCATGGCCGCAACGATAGCTTTTAAGATCTCGTCCCACAGTCTGAACCCATCGGATTCCTCGACGCTATCTGTATTGTCCGCAAATAAGTCCAGCGGTGTCTGGGTGCCGGACGTCTTCTGCGAGTCCTGTTTCCTGGGGCGGCTCTGCGTGTCTTGTGTGTTTTTTCTCTGCATCATGATCCTTTCCGCGCGGCAGAACCCCGTCTGCATGTCATAAACCACGGTGGCCTTGCCACGGCATTGTGCTGTACAACATCGGGTTACGATAAAATGTGAAGTCTGGCGAAACGCCGGAATTGCCGGACTGCCGAATGGCATGTCGCAAATGTTTTCACATAGATAGTATAACAGGAAACGGCAAATCTGTAAACGGTAAAAGAAGAAAAAGACTAAGTTGGAATAAACGAAATAACGTTTATTGACAAACGAATTTAAAGTGGTATGCTAAAGATAAGGGTGCTATCCGAAACGGTAAGCGGTTCGCCTTTCGCCGGAATGAGTACATTCTGAGAACTTCCATAAAAGGAGGCTGATGAAATGGAAAATACGAAGAAAGGTCAGTATTTGTTGTCGGAAACGTTCATCGGCATCATGGATACTGCGGTGACGATAATAAGTATCATCGTCACTATCATCAGTATCCGTGAAAGTCGAAAGATACATAAACAACAGAAAAGCAACCGCGCCGCCCAAAGGTAAGGTTGCTTTTCTGTAACCAAAAACCAAGGCGAACCGTTTATTAACGGATAGCACCTTTTATGTCTTTATTATAACAGCATACAGCAAAAAGTCAAACGGTTTTTGAAAAAAAACCACCACGCGGGAACGAGCATTCGGATTTATAAAAAAATTTAATCTAGGTTTATGAAAAAATTTGGCATGGATTTATGAAAAAATTATGATAAATTGCATAAAAAAGATTGAAAACCGTGCCGATTTATAGTAATATGGTACTAAACATTACTGTAGACGTATTATACATTTTTATAATTTACAGCTTAAGACTTAACATACGGCCTGAAGCTTGACTTACAGCGTGAAACTTGATTTGGGGGATGAACATGGCGGTTTACGGATACGAGGCGATAGATAAGGCGGGAAAGACCCGGAAGGGCAGCGTGGAAGCCGAGTCCGTCGGCCTTGCCAGACAGGAATTAAAGAGACAGAACCTTACGGTGGTCAAGGTCTCCGAGCAGAATATGCTGACCAAGGAGATCAACATCGATATCGGCGGCAAACCGACGCCGAGGGACCTGAGCGTATTCTGCCGCCAGTTCGTGAGTATGACCAGGGCGGGTGTCAGCATCCTTGAGGCGATGCAGATGCTTTGTGAGCAGACGGAGAACAAGAAGCTCAAGAAGGCGCTGGAGGCGGTTCGCGCCAATATGGAAAAAGGTGAGTCGCTCTCTTCGTCCCTCGCGGAATTTCCGAAAATATTTCCAGGCATTATGGTGAACATGGTGGCGGCGGGCGAAGCGTCCGGCAGCCTGGACACGTCCCTTGACCGTGTGGCAACGCAGCTGGAGCGCAACAGCAAGACGCAGGCGCTTGTCAAAAAAGCGATGATATATCCTATTGTACTGATGATCGTAGCCATCGTGGTTGTCATCGTCATGCTGGTATTCGTTATCCCGCAGTACGCGGGGATGTTCGAGGAGCTGGACACGGATCTGCCGGCGCTGACCAAGGGCGTCCTGGCCGCCAGTGACTTCATCAAGGCGTGGTGGTATATGATCATTCTGGTGGTGGGCGGCGTGGCCTTCGGCATTAAGTTTTTCGCGGGCACCAGCGCGGGCAAACACTTCTTCGGCAGGCTGGCGATCAAGCTTCCGGCGGTAAAAGACCTGACGACCAAGTCGGCGGCTTCCTCTATGGCGCGTACCATGAGTACGCTGATGGCAGCGGGTGTGCCGATGGTGGAGGCAGTGGACATCGTTTCTACTACGATGACGAACGTGTGGTTCAAGGAAGCGCTGGAGGACGCCAGAGACCAGATCGGCCTGGGCGTGCCGTTCTCGGTGCCGCTTGAACAGTGCGGGCTCTTTCCTCCGATGGTCTACCATATGACGAGGATCGGCGAGGAGTCCGGCGCCATCGAGGATATGCTGGATAAGCTGGCGGATTATTACGATGAGGAAGTGGAGATGGCGGTGCAGTCGCTGATGGCGGCGATGGAGCCTGCGATCATCATCGTGCTGGCGGGCATCGTGGGCGTGCTGATCGCATCCGTTCTGGCGCCGATGATGAAGATGTACGAGGCGCTCGACAGCCTGTAGGATAGGCACTTGTTTCGCAATGAAAAGGAAAATGAAGGGAACCGCGCCGCGGCCCTCTGCATAGGATATATGATTGGCATAGACACATACATAAGAGAACAGGCCCTTCCCAATACAGCGGCGGTCAGACAGTTGGGGGGGGGAGGTCAAACCATCTGCGGTATCTCACGTCACGGCGCTGCGCGCCGCACATAGTATGAATTAAACGCTTGGTAGGGCGGGCGTTTAAGATAAAAACATAACAACATATAATAAGAAAGAAGGAGATTGAAATGAAAAAGCAAAAATCTTTAACGAACAAAGGTTTCTCCCTTGTTGAGTTGATCATCGTTGTAGCGATCATGGCTGTCCTGATCGGTGTATTGGCTCCTCAGTACTTAAGATATGTGGAGAGAACTCGTCTGCAGAGAGATAACACCTCTATGGGTGAGCTCGCAAATGTTATTAAGATGGCAGGCGCTGAGGAGAGCGTTATTCAGCAGATTAATGCTGCAGGAACCACTGGCCTTGTTATCAGCTTTGATACTGATGGTAAGGTTGATGCTTCCTCTTCCGCACTGGCAACAGGTGGTACTGGCGCTTCAAGTGGTGCATTGGAACAGGAGATTGCAGCCACTATGGATCTTTCGGATATTAATTTAACATCTTCAACTTACGCGGGCAATATGCCGACCATAACAATAAAACTCAATGATACTTCGAATCAGATTGAGGTTACAGCTAGCGTATGGAAAGATAAACCTACCGATGCGGAATTCCAGAATAACAAGAAGTTCTAATCACCACTGTCACCGCCACCCGACAGAACAATAACATTCGTTATTAACTGCCGGGCGGCAGACAGCATCCGACGCCGTACAAACATTGGAAAGGACACCCGCTATGTTACCGACAGTGATGATTTATGTGATCATATTTCTCTACGGGATCGTGATCGGCAGCTTCTTAAATGTCTGCATCTACCGCATCCCCAAGGGAGAGAGCATCGTTAAGGTGCGGTCGCACTGTATGAATTGCGGGTATCAGCTTAAGTGGTACGATCTTGTGCCGCTGTTCAGCTTCCTTTTCTTAAGAGGCAGGTGCCGGAAATGTAAGCAGAAGATCTCCGTTCAGTACCCGGTCATCGAGCTGCTGAACGGAGTACTCTACTGTATCGTATTTGCGGTATACGGGGTGAGCGTAAACGCCCTACTTTACGCGCTTCTTGCATCCGCACTGATCGCGCTGAGCGTGATCGACTTTAGAACCTATGAGATCCCTGTGGGATTCAACATATGGATACTGGCATTGGGGCTGATTCGCATAGTGACAGACTATGCTAATTGGCTTGACTATGCAGTCGGCTTCCTTGCTGTCAGTATGTTTCTGTTATTGATTTATTTCTTTACGAAGGGCCGTGGGATCGGCGGCGGCGACATCAAGCTGATGGCTGCCTGCGGACTGCTGCTCGGATGGAAGCTGATCATTCTGGCGTTTGTTTTGGGGTGTATCATCGGTTCCATCGTACATATCGCGCGGATGAAGATTAGCGGAGCGGGGCACGTACTTGCCTTCGGTCCCTATTTGTCTGTAGGAGTCATGATCGCCGCACTGGCGGGTGATCCGATGATCGCGTGGTATTTATCTTTTTTTAACTGATGCGGTGAAAGGGGTACAATATGCCTAAGATACTGGGAATAGAGATCGGATCCTCCAAGATCAGGATCTGCGAGGAAGACTATAAGACCAAGACGCCGAAGGTGTATAACGCCGTCAGCATAGGGACGCCCGAGGGTACGGTGAACGACGGGCTCTTAGATGTGACGGAGGAGCTTACTGCGGTGATCCGGTCGGCGCTGGCGGAGCATAACATCAGGGCGAAGCAGGTGGTTTTCACCCTGAATTCCACGAAGATCGCCAGCCGTGAGATAGTCATTCCTTATATGAAGGAAAATAAAGTAAAGGACATGGTGGCGGCGAACGCCTCCGATTATTTCCCCGTGGATCTGTCCCAGTATGAGGTTGGACATATCATAACGGGCGTTATAGATGGAGACAACGGAACGAAGCAGTACAAAGTACAGGTGCTGGCCGTTCCGCAGAATATTTTGACCGGTTATTATCAATTGGCGAAGACGCTTGGCTTGAGCGTTGTTTCGTTTGATTACAGCGGTAACAGTATCTACCAGCTTGTGCGCAGACAGTGTGATACGGGCGTGCAGATGGTGGTGAAGGTTGACGAGAATTCTTCCATGATCACAATTCTGCAGGATCAGATCGTGGTGCTGCAGAGAACCGTTGCCTACGGCGCGGAGGATGCGGTTATTGCCGTGACGGGCATGGAGGAGTACGGTAAACCGTCCTATGAGGAAGCGGTGAGCAGGCTGCAGAGCGAGGACTGCATGGAAGATGAGGACGTCGCCCAGTCTCTGAGCTTTCTGATCGGCGGTATCTCGCGGGTAGTGGATTATTTTGCCCGCAACAATAACGTGTCTATCGACAAGGCGTATGTGTCGGGCTTCGGCGGCAGCTTTGCGGGACTGTCCGAGCTGCTCTCCAAGGCGTTGGAGCTTCCTGCGGAGCCTCTTAAGGATATAAAGGGGACCCAGCTTGTCAGATATTTTAAGGATCAGAATTTTGGAGAGTTTCTGACCTGTATCGGTGCGGCGATAGCGCCCATCGGTCTTTTGAGTGAGAGAGAAAAGGATAAGAAATCCATGAGCCTTCTGCCGGGCGAGGAGGATATGTTCAAGGTATGCATCCTCGTGGCGGCGGCGTGCGTGATCGGCGCGGTGGCGCTCTTTGCGGTTTCTTTCCTGCGATATAGAACGGCGGCCCAGGAGCAGACAAGGCTCAATGACCGCATAGAGGATCTTGCGGACGCGGAGACGGTCTACAAGGAATTCTTACAGCAGAAATATACTTACACCAAGCTGAGTTATTTCATGGCGAGCACGGTGACGTTCAATGAGCAGCTTGTGGATTTCATAAGGGAGATGCAGGAAAAGATGCCCTCCTCCCTCAATGTCCAGTCCTTTGCGGCGAGCATGGACGGCGTGACCATGTCGGTGACGGTGGCGGATAAGAAGGACGCCGCGAAGATGATCCAGCAGTTTAGGACGTTTGAGAGCGTGGCGTCGGTGGAGGTACAGGCGTTGACCGACTCCAATGCGGTGATGGACGGACAGGTGATAGAGGAGGAGCCGAAGGTAAGCTTCTCTATCTCCGTTATGTATAAGGGCATGGGACAGGACAACGCAGCGCCCGTGATCGAGGAACCCGCAGCGGAGCAGACCACGGATGCCACAAGCGATGAGGCTGTAATGGAGTAGGAGGACGGACGGATGAAGAAAAAAGAATTGCAGATGTTATTGATTGTGATCGGCATACTGGTTCTGTTCGCATCCTACTGGTTTGCGTTCCGGAATTTTGAGGCGAAGGCGGAGCAGCTCGAGACCGAGAATGCCGAGCTGCAGCAGCAGGTGGATAAGCTGGAGATCCTGGAGGCCAAGAGACCTGAGTATCTGGAGAGCATCGACCAGATGAAGGCGGCTGACACGGATATCATCAATGCTTTTGCATCGGGTGTGCAGCGCGAAGACCAGATCATGTATCTCTACAATATGGAGTTGGTGGACGCCAATGATGTGAAGGTCCCGGCGGTCAATATGTCGGCGGAGCAGCCTGTGCCTTACGGCGGTTCGCTCACGACGGAGGACGGATATGAACTGGCGGACGACGGGATCGGCATGAATATGCTGGAGACCACGGTGACGCTCACTACCACCAACAACGGACTGCTCAACGTCCTGGATTATATCTACAGGCTGGATACCAGAAAATCTATCACCAGCGTCAGCCTGTCGGTATCCAACGAAGGGTATCTGACGGGCAGTATGGGGCTGAACTTCTATTATCTGACCGGCACCGACAAACCCTATATCGATCCCGATATTCAGGGCGTGTCTATGGGAACACGGAATTTCTTCGGCTCACTGAACGGTGACGCCTATACAGGCGTCGGACAGACGGCGGATGCGGAGGATGAAGCCGGACAGACGGCGGATGAAGAAGAAGCAGAGGAAACAGAAGATACAGAAGAAACGGAAGAGTAAGTAAGACGGTGCGGCTGCGGATACAGATACAAGGACATGGACGGTATGGGGAACAGGGCTTTGGAAAAAGAGAATAAAGGTTTTACATTGCTCGAAGTGCTCGTGGCAGTCGTTATCCTGGCTCTGATCGCAGTGCCGCTGCTGCGCAGCTTCGTCAGCGCATACCATGTGAACGCCAGGAGCCGTGAGACGATGCGGGCTACGACGCTGGCGCAGAACGAGATGGAGATCTTCGAGAGAGAGAAACTGGACGTACTGCTCAAGTACGCGAAGGCGAAGGACGGCACGGGCGGTTTCGGCGATGCGGATACCGGCGGGGCTGCGGACAGCGCGGAGAAGGAGCGTCTGGAGCGGTACGGCGATTATGAATATAGTAAAGAGTCGCATTCTACAACGGCTGATGACGGGAAGACGCAGGAACATTTCAAATACACTTTTTCAAAAACGGGTGTTATCAATGACGAGTCCGGGCGGGATGATTTCGATGTGTATGTGACGCTCGATTCGGCAGAATATTCTGATGAACTGCCCGCGGACCCTGACACACTGAGCAGCATCGAAAGCGCCAACAACGAGCAGCTTCTGTTCATGAACACCTTAAGCGGTGCGGACAGCGCGTCCTATGTGCAGCGGGTGAATCAGATGGCGGCGGACGGGTCGGTCGTTCGGGCCGGCGAGGACGAAGAAGTCTATGAGATGTATGTGAACCGCCAGGATCCGGAAAGCTACGGTTCAAGGTTTAACGGGATGCAGTTCGCCAGTTTGTTGAACAGGACGATCACCTTAACGATCGAGCAGATGGATAAGGGCGGGCAGAAGATCACGGTAGCGAAGGTCAATTATGCCTATGAGTTGGCCGATCCGAGCGTAGGCTATGAGTCTACAGACGATATTGCCGCTCTGACTAAGAAAGACTGGTTCGATTCGATCCCGGAGCAGTCCCGACAGTACACCTCCGGCGACAAAGTGATCTTCAACAATGCGCAGAATCTCGATGAAGACGGGAAGCCCGTGGCGTTAAAGAACGTCTATCTGTTCTATGCGCCTATGGCGTATGACTGGGGCAGTTCGTCGGTCCAACCTTTTGTCAGAAATGACAGGATCGTTGTGAAGAATGAGGATAACCTGCCGGTGAACATCTATCTGATCCGTCAGAACCTGTGCACGGCGAGCGGTAATAAAGTGGGGATCTACAGCAACAGAGACGATGACGGCGTTGAAGTGGCGCCGCCCACGGTCACATTACCTCTTATGTATAAGGTAGATATTGATGTGGTGGAAGGCATTATAGGCGACGATGAGACTGCGGCGGAGATCACCGCACAGACCGGACGGGTCAAGAAAAAGGGCCAGACTTACGGCAGTTATTTTACCAACCTGAATCTGGGCACGGCCTCAGCCGCAACGCCCGGCACTACGGAGCTGCGTCTGAAGGACGCCGAAAGCGGCGCGGAGGAGAACAATAAAGAGACGGTCATGGAAGATTTGGGGCTGCAGACTCTTGACGCGACGCAGGCGAAAGATAGGATCTACACCATGACGGTGCGCGTCTACCGCAGCGGTTCGGATGCTGACGGGGACGGACAGCCTGATGCGGATACGGAGCCGTTAGTGGAGCTGACGGGGACGAAGGTAGAGTAGAGGATAAGTGTTAGGTCCGAAAGGAAGCTGAGAAGATGAACGGTATGGACGAAAGGAAACAATTACATAAGGATGACCGGGGCAGCGCTCTGGCAATGATCATCGTGATTATTGCGTTTATTGCGATCCTGGCGTCTGTTCTGATGTTTGCTTCCTATGCGGGATACAAGATGCGTCTGGTGGATAAACAGGGAACGAATAACTTCTACACGGCGGAGACAGTGCTCGATGAGATCAATGTCGGTCTGCAGCGGGAAGTTTCGGAGGCGCTTTCGGTAGCCTATGAAGAAGTCATGACCAATTATTCCGCAGAGGGCAGCGCGAGTGAGCGCAACCAGGCTCTCAGGAAGGTTTATTTTGCGGAATTGAAGAACAGGCTCCAGATGGGCGCGGACCCTGCCATGAACGATCCGACGGTGGATCCCGGCAAATACAGCGTCAATAAACTGCGTAGCTATCTGACCGATGCGAGCCGCGGCGATGCGCCGGAGGATGAGAAGGGCAGCCGGAAGGCGTTTGAAGAAGAACGCGCGACCTATGGCGCGATCGTGGAATCCGATATCGGCGCCGATGATGACGATTCCGTAAGTTATGAGATGGATATCAATAACACCCGTCTTTTATTAAAAGACTTAAGGGTTTCCTATATTAACCAAAGTGGCTATGTCTCTATGATCAGTACGGATGTGCGGATCGATCTGCCGCCCTTTACTTTCGCGCAGGCGGCGGCTATGCCGGCGCTTGAGACCTGTTCGCTGATCGCGGACGATACGCTTTTCCTGTGCAATACCACGGCGGGCGGCGATATCCATTTCAAGGGCGATGTCTATGCGGGACAGATCTATATCGGCGATCCGTCCGAAACATGGCCAGCCGTTCGGAATAATGAGAAGGACGGTACGGTCGCATCCGCTGTGAGCAGCGACAGAATATCTCCCGCCTGCACTCCGGCTCTTGCAACGAGCGTTTCTTTTGAAAATCTGGATGGGACAGAGACGGTCAATCCCGCGCTGATCATCAGCAGAAACAATATTGAACTGGGCGCGGGCAGCTTATTGTGCTCGCAGTCAAATGGCGGCGCGAAGGACAGTGTGGAGCTGTGGGGACGGAATCTGAATCTGTATTCTGCCACGGCCGATCTGAGCGGCTCCGTCAATCTGAAGGACGATCTGACGCTTGCGGGCAAGGGCAGTGTGGCGACGCTTGCGGGCGAGTACAACGGCTTCGGCTACCTGAATACCGCAGGGGTCAAGGATGTCGGGGAAGGGGAGGAAGAAAGCGGCTACGAGGGTGAGAAGACCAAAAAAGAAGATGGCAGCACGCCGGACGATGCAGAGGACGGGAGCGATGTGTATGCCACCCCTGACGCCAGCAGCGCTATAGTGATCAACGGACGCGACAGCGTTCTCGACCTGTCCGCTCTGGAGCGGCTGACGATCTGCGGCAGAGCGTATGTGGCGACCGCTTATGATAAGAAGAATGACGCCGATGCTTCCGAAGAGGTGCAGAAGAACAAGAGCAATATCATGATGGGAGAATCCCTCGCGGTCAAGAGCAACCAGCTGATCTACCTGGTTCCTCCGGAGGCGATCGGATGTGAGATAGAGAGGGATGGCACCGTGGGAGATTCGGTGTTTAACTGCAATCCCCTGACGCTGGAGCAGTATGAGGAGATCATCAGTAACGATGGTGGGGAAGGCGAGGAGAATCTGTACATTCTTCTGGACGGCACCAAAGAGATCCCGGAGCTGGGAAATAAGAAGCTGAATGAATATATGGTTCAGGAGGACGTGGCGGGAGGCGGTTCCGCGTACGTGCCTGAGATTATTTTTCAACAGACCAATGCCGGTACGCTGGTGTACCTGTATATGCGTTTTCCTGATGAGGATACGGCCAACAGGTATTTCAGGGATTACTACGGATTGAATAAAGAGTCGGTGGACCGTTACACCAAGCTGTACGCGGACGATATCAAGATGGCGAAGGACAGCCTGCTCTATCTGAATGTAGCGGGCAACATGCTCACCTATGAGGGCGAAGAGGGCTATAAGATCGTAAGCAGCGACGATTCCACGGCGAATCTCAGCCAGGCGATAAATGCCTCGTCTCTTAAGGATAATACGTTTGCCAGCCTGTGCAGTAAGCTTGTCAGGGTATCCGGACCCCTTACGCTGACGGAGAAGAACCGGACGGCGTTTGAGAATATCGTGGACGAATTGCAGGTACAGAATGTCATCGATGCGAAGAAGTCGGACCCGGCAGCCAACCTGGGTAACGATGCGGTCCGGATCGATACGCTGGACGGTACGGCGTCTATGGTCCTGGCCGGAAGTCCGGACAGAGTGTATGAGGTGGCTTTGGCGCCTGATAACGCCAGGGTGATCATCAGCCGCGGCGACGTTCTGGTGAATAAGGATTTTGCCGGACTGATCATCGCCAAGGGCAGCATCACCGTTGCGGCCGGGGCGGATCTTACGATTGAACCCGTGGATATCAACGATTTCTCCAATCTTCTGATGACGAAGGTGGATGAGTTGGGGCAGACCAATGCTGTCGGAGAGGAAGTGCCGTATTATCTGACCAATATATTTGCGGACGGCGCAAGCTACGCCTACAGCGGCAACGCGGCATATGACGCGGCTTCGTCGCAGGTGTCCTTAGTCGATTTGATCACCTATGAGCGGTGGATCAAGAAATAAAACCAACGGGGTATGACACGGCGCCGGAGCGCAGGGGTATGACAGGAAAGCGGAAGCGCCGCGGAGTTGTGTGGAGGACAGATTTTTATATATGAAGGATAACAGAGGATATTCTTTAGTTGAATTAGTGATTGTGATCGCTATCATAGCGGTGATGGGCACCTTTATCTTTCTCGGCTTCGGGCTGCTTACGGGCCAGAACGCCAGAGAGTGCGCCAATGATTTAAGCGCGGCGCTGGACAAAGAGAAGAACTACGCGCTCACCAGATCTGCTATGGTGGACTGCTACCTGGAGCTGACGTATCATGACAACGCCTATTATGTCATATATTGGCAGCCCAGAAATGCCTATGTGCGGGGCACATCGGAGGATGACTGGGTGAAGGCGGAGGAGGAGAAGATCGGAAAAGGCAGTCTGACCGTAAAGTATTATCTGGCCGGGGAGGACCGCAGCCAGTATAAGGATGCGGATCATTCGGGCCATTCCGTCAAGGATAAATCGTTAAAATTTGTATTTGACCGTGTCAGCGGCGCCTATAAGCTGTTCCTGGAGTCGGACGGCACACCGGGCGCGATGAAGGTGACAAAGGAAGACGGCACAACGCAGATCATGGGCGGCACCGAGGTGTCCTGTGCGGGCGTCACGGTATACAGCGCAAGAGCCTATGATATTGAGATATATGATGCAACCGGTAAACATGTTTTGACCAGAGTGGACTAGGCACAAATAGGAGAAAAACTATGAAAATGATGAAAGAAAACAGAGGATTGACCTTAGTCGAACTGCTGATCACGATAGCGATCCTTTCCATCGTTGTCGCATCGGCTACTTCTTTCATGATTACGGGCAGTAAGAGCTTCACCAAAGGAAACGCCGACTCGGAGCTGCAGAGAGAAGCGGAGCTGACCGTCAATCAGGTGGAGGATATGGTGATCGACACCAACGGCGGACTGACCGTGGAGTATGAGTTCGAGAATCCCGGCGCGGGAGAGGGCGAAGACAAAGGCGCCGTGACCAGGACGGAGCTGACCATGTATCACGCCGAGAAGGAGACGGACGAGACGGGCGCGGAGGTGCTTGATTATGTCAAAGAGTCCGTAGTCTGGAACCCGGCGGGCGGCGACGACGTAAAGGATAAGATCTATTACAGCAAATGGAATGTCAGTTACGACAGCGATTCCGGCAGCTTTGTGACGGACGGCGCTCCGATAGCGGATAATCAGCTTCTGGCCGAGCGGGTATCGTTGTTTGAAGTGGATACGGACACTGAGGACGAGATGGCGGCTGACGGTACGATCAATACGATCGTCAGATCCGTTCAGATCCGTGTCGGTTACGAGAACAGCTTCGGCAGGGTCGAGTATGCTACAAGCCCTATTATTACATTGAGAAACAGGATGCTTTTAAGCGCCGATCCGAATATGCTCTTTGAGGTGCCGGAGAAGGTTGACGCCAATTTCAGACTGTATTATAAGAGTGAGGATGCTAGCCCAGAAAGCCCGGCGGATCCAATCATCGACCGTTCTTCTACGGTGCAGCGCGGCAGCCGTTATCAGATCTATGCATACCTTACTAACGGAAACACCGATATCAGCGATCTGGTCAACTGGAAGATCGAAGAGTCGGAGACGTGCTTCAGCAGTATTGACGCGGCAAGCGGCAAGCTGAACGTTGACCCGAACGAGCCTTGCGAATACCTGTCCGTCACGGCAACCTATAAATCCAACCCGGCCAAGAAGGCAACAGGCGTCCTGAAGGTTGAGGGCGGAAGCGGGAAGTCGTTTACGGCGATCAACATTACAACGACGGGGCTGGAGCCCTTAAATCCTACATTCGGATCGTATCCTACTTTTGAAGGTCCGTGGACGGCGGAGGAGATGGCAACGCTCACTTATGAGTGGACGGTGGTCGATCATCCCGACTGGGTGGAGAGCTTTGACGGCACCGGAAAAACGTTGTCCCTGACGGTCAAACCGGAAGCTGCTGCGGCGCATGCCGGAGAGTTTATGGAGATCAAACTGACGGCGCATACAGATGTGACGGGCGAGACGAGATGGGATGTGATCAAATACCGTCTTGACAAGGAAAAGTACGGCGGAGATTCATTTATGAGGCGCGGACTGGGTCTTATCACTGACGGAACGATCGCTGACGGCCTGCTGAATTTTACATTTGATACAGATTTTGGCTACGATGTGATATGTCAGGGAATGGAATACTATTTCTGCAATGAAAGCGGCAATCGGCTTTCCTCACTTGACGGTCTGCTCGGGCATGTTCATCTCGATGCGATAGCTCCCGGCGAGTCCAACCATCATTTTTATTACAGACTGACCTATGATGAGGGACTGCCGCTGGATCAGGCATACAATGTCAAAGTGATCGCATACATGAAAGACCCCACAACAGGTACGGAGTGGAAACATGAACGTATTTTCTTCATACCGGCAGTGGAAATGTATAACTGTTACAGGAGCAATTTAAATACGGGCAACAACAGATTTGATTTTGTGTTCGGCCTCGTAGGTTATTACAGCGTGGCTCTGGGTAATTCCAATGTGAGCGATATCCTGAATTTTGAGATGGTAGATTTTGATTATGAACTGACCATGAAAGATGGACAGGGCGCCGCCATCAGTCCCAGGGTAGCGTATGAATTCTATGCTCCGAATATACAGTCCAGCTCACACGAGGAGGATATGATGAAGGGATCGGGCAGCTTTTATCTGGACAATACCAAGGATGCATACGGTAATGATTACGGCTGGGCATGGCAGCTTGACATTCAGTCTGTGACCGTGAAGGTATCCCTGAAACAATATCCGGATATCTATACTTTGATAACCATATATCGGAATTAAACGTTTATATTCATATTGTGAGGATCTGCAGGAGAGGATCTGCAGATGAAGCGTCAGCATTTTAAGGAAAGTGAGAAGCATGAAGAAAAATCCGGGTAGCGGTAAAAAAAGAAATCTCAGACGTATTGCGGCGGCGGCAGGAGCGATGCTGTCCGCTGCCGCTGTGGTTACGGCCTCTGTACTCAGCAGACCTATGGAGTCCCGTGCGGCCGACACACTGATGGGTATCGAGAAGCTGCGCAGCCGTGTGAAAGACAGCGGCAGCGAATACGTGATACTGGAAGTCGTGCCCGACCATAGAGCGGCTGAGATCGGATTTTATTTTGACGGTTATGAGCCGGTCATCGGTGAGTGGACCGAGCCTGTGTATAGCACTTCCGCGACAGGAGAAACGGAGCTTACGACGCCGGAGGAGTGGAAGTCGTGGAAGGATTTGCTCATTGAGGAGGAGACCGACAGAGGCACTTTTATAAGCGGATTGAAAGAAACGTTGCAGAATTATTATACGCAGCAGGGGTTTACGGACGGCCCGGTGACAGCATCGGCGGATACTTACGGGGAAATAGATATCGATGATAATCCTGATGCGGCCGCAGAGGGTTATGAAGAGATCGCGAAGAGCAGCATCGAGAAGGAAGGCTGGTTTGCTGGGTATAGTTCATCGTCAGGCGCCTCTGACAGATTCCATCTGGTGTTCGCTTCTACAGTTGCATCCGAGAATTATGATGCGACGCTTGACCCGGATCTGCAGTATACGGTTGTGGCGTCCTCGGAAGAGAGCATAAGCAGCTATCTTGTAAGCGGGATCGCTCTCAGCCTGGAAGGTGAGATAGACGGTGACGGAGAAGACGATGGAGAAGACGATGGAGAAGACGAAGGCGATACAGGATCCGGACCAGAGCTTGATATCAACCAGATCACGAATTATGCGCTGAGCAATCTGTCCAGAAACCATGATGAATTGTACAGGACGCCGGTATATACTAAGGACGCTGCCGGTGTATATCACTATGCGGGCACATTCAGCGAGATAGAGAGCAGGCTTCCGGCGATGGCAACCAGGATCATCTCGGTCTATGATCTTCCGTCCGGCGGCAGACCGGGCAGTGACCCGACTATAAGCGGCAGTGAAGGCGGCGGCAGCGATCCGTCCATAAGCGGCAATGACATCGACAGCGCCGGTGATGGCGATGAAGATGATGAAGACGATGACGGAAGCGGCGATTCGGGCACTACAGGCGAAGGCGGCGGCATGGGCGGCAGTGGCGGCGAAGGCGGCGGCACAGGCGGAAGTACAGGCAGCGGCGGCGAAGGCAGTGGTAGCGAAGGCAGCGGTACAGGCAGCGGCAGCGAAGGCAACGGCACAGGCGGCAGCAGTACAGGCGGCAACGAAAGCGGCGGCACGGGCGGTAGCGGTAGTACAGGCAACAGTGAAGGCGGCGGCAATCCGGGCGGCACAGGTAACAATGAAGGCAGCGGCAATCCGGGCGGCACAGGCAGCAATGAAGGCGGCGGCGATCCGGGCAGTACCGGCAGCACGAGCAACAGCAACGGCGGCGCTCCGGTAACGGCGAGTCTGCAGGGGCAGTCTGCGGCGTTCTCTGATATATATAATAACAAGTGGTATTTATTAGTCGGCGGCGATACGGAAACTCTTTCAGGCAACTCCTTAGGCTCCGGGGACCCTGGCGATGGCGATGATGGCGATGATGGCGACGGTAGCGGAGAACCGCCCGGTTCTACGATGAGCGGCAACAGTTTGAGCGGTCCGCAGAATACGGAAGAGGACGAGAACGACCCCGACTATCAGGTAAACCTCTTGTCATCGAGCTCTTCGGGCGAGGAGGAATATTATTTTGTACAGTTTGAAAAGGTCTCGGATTATGAGGCGTTAAAAATCGGCACTTCCCAACAGTTATATAAGGTGTCGGATATTGTCAGGAGCAAGTTCGGTGAGTATGTTTTCAGCGAGTATGATCCGACCACCGCAAGTTCTGGCGAAACATACCAGAAATATACGCTTCCGGGCGTGAGTATCTGGTGTAAGAATACCTTTAAGAATGCCGAGTGGTTTAAGAAGTATGTTCTCAACATGGAAGAAGCGGATTATGACAGCTTTCCGGTCAAGGTGCTGTCGTATACTCCTGCGCAGTTAAATGCCATGCAGGCGGCGGGCACGCTCCCGGCGTTTGATTTCCTGTACCTGAATTCCGGTATCAGGTCCGATGATACGGCGGGCGCTACAGGCGGAGGTACGGGCGGCGCTGCCGGCGGTGCGGATGAACCGGCTCTGTACGGCGATGAAATAGATTGCAAGGATGATTCCGGTAATGTGCTCGGCCAGGTGTCTAACGATATTAGCGATGATGTCCTTAAATATCTGTATACTGTGGTCCTGAGTGATAAAAAGCCGGTCATCGTGGACGGCACGCTCCTGTATACGGAGAGCTCTGAGATCACGGAGGGCGGAGAAACAAGCTCCAGCCAGGCAATTGTTGTAAATGATGAGATGAAGAGTACCAACGCCTTTAAGCTGGCTGCGCTGTTGTGTCAGAGTGACCTGGAGGGTTCTTTTGCTTCCTACGGCAGTGATCCGGCAGGCGCATCGGCGGATGCGCTGATGAATACGGTTGTTGTTGACGGCGACAAGAATTATGTCAATGAGCATGTGTACTGCCGGTACGGCAACGAAGCCAACGGCGGTGAGTCTCTCGTCAACAGCCTTTTCTATGCGCCCACGATCTATAAAGAGGGCAGCGACATGCAGGAAGGGTTCCAGGCCGTTCTGGATGTCATCAATATGGATAACCTGTACCGTGAGGCGGATACATCGGGCAATTATGCTGATTTGCCTACAGATATATCTCAGGCGATCGTGATACGGCATATCATGAATTACAATGACCGCAGACAGGTGGATGCGAAGAAGCATATCAAGGTGCTGGAGATCGAGCCTGCCAAAGCGGATGAGCCTGATCTGACGATCGAGCAGATTAAGAAGTGGGCGCCCGGAGTGGAGACGGCGGATATCACGGTGATGACCACTGCGGAATTTATCGGTAAGATCGAGAAGCTCAACGAGACTTATGATCTGATCTATATCGGAACGAATACGGATCATCTGAATATGCATTACTGGGTGGGCGATAAGAGCTACACCGGCAAACCCGATGCAACCCATATTCCGGCCGGCACTGCGTTTAACGACTCCGATATGGACGGGTTGATCTACTATAATATCGGCGATCTGCACGCCAATGCCATGCAGCTTGCGGGTCAGCTCGATACGGAGTATGCGTCGGACGGCAATGTATATTACTATAACCTGATGCGTTATGGCGGCAATGATATCACGGCGGAAAAAGAACAGGCGTTATTATCATTCCTGGACGGTTCCTACCCCGTGATCGTGGCGGATGATTTCTTCGAGCAGCCGGTGACAGTATACGATGAGAAGGGCTGCAAGGGAAGCCGCATCAGTCTGCCCGTGGGCGACTATTACCGCGACCCCGATCCCGCAGACCCCAGCAAAGACAATCTGACGGGCAGAGGAGCCGCCGGAGGCGCGATATCCTCCGTTGAGGTCAAAGAAGGCTACAGGCTGACAATTTATAACGGGTATTATTTTGATTATAATATGGATGTAACACATGACAAACCGCGTGACAGAGAGTCCATTGAAGCGGGAAGGACTGATTTGGATCAGATCGTTTTTAAAGAATGGGCTCCGGCTACCTGGGATGACAGGGTCAATTCCCTCAAGGTCGAGCAGATCTCTGCGGAGGCGCCCGCCAGAACGATCGATGAAGATCATATCGACAACTGTACATACCTGTACGATTTTGTGAAACAGGCTATGGAGAAGAAATATCTGAACTTCTATGCGTGGAGCGATATCACGGACGATTCGGATATCTTCAAATTCTATCTCAACAGACCGAAGGTAAGCGCAGATCTGATATCGGTCAACGGGTCGACCAGGGAAGGCAGCGACGTCCATTACGTGGAGGCCGGCATAAGCGGCAGATATAATCTGGAATATCATTTTGCGATACACAATGAGGGCGCGGCGTCCCATGACAGCAGATATGTGTGCAAACTGTACATTGATGTTAATGCCGACGGCAAGTATTCATCACAGGAGGAAATGACGGATATTTCGCTGACGCAGGGCGGAGGCGCGGTCTCTGCCGACAGCCTGTATGCGGACAGAGAGTATGTGCTGAGCAGGGAGATCCCGGCGGGCTACAAGGGGCTTCTTCCGTGGCGCATCGAGATCACGCAGGCGGACAATCCGAATATCTATGCTTCCATGTCCGGTTATTCCAAGCTGGAAGGCGTGGAGAAGGAGAAGATCAACGTGCTCCAGATCAGCCGGGATAAGATGTTTGGCGATGAAGAGGTGCTGTTTGATCTGGGTGAGCAGATCGAGACTAAGGGAACGGCATACAATGTGCTTGTGTACGGCGGCAATTATAACGGCGTTGATTATGCGGGTATATCGAGGGATTACGATATCGACGTCACCTTTAAGACCATCTCGGAATATGAGAAGGAATATAACGAAAATCCTAATTATCTGGATGATTTTAACATGCTGATCCTCGGATTCAGCGATATGTACGGCGATTTTAGCGGCGACAGCACAGATGGGCCTATGGGCGCTATCGTGAATTTTGTCAACAGCGGTAAGAGCGTGCTGTTCTCCCATGACAATACCTCGTTCTTTAACTACGCACAGGGGCTTCAGGGACATCCGTCGAGAAGCAATCTGGGATGGTCTACCGGCAATTCGGATACCTATTTTGCCTACTCCCTGAACCGTTATCTGCGTGATCTGGTGGGGATGGACCGCTACGGCGTGCTCTCATCCGATATCCTGCGCAGAGGACAGGAATTGTCCGCGGGAAGCGGTGACTTCGATCAGGTAGTTGCTTCCCGGTACGATACCGCTTACAAGCCTAAGAGCGGCAAGACCCGTACGGTTCCCCAGGTGCAGGGTTATACGTATCTGACGCTGAACGGCAAGATGGGCGATTCGAATAACAACAAAGCGAAGAAGACTTCCTACAGTGCGGATGAACTGGGAGTGGATTTTACCAATAAATATTACAATATCCGTTTTGATTCGCTCTATTGGAAAGCGGGACACGATGAATATCACGGGACCGTTGACCAGGCGAATATTACCCAGGTCAATGACGGACAGATCACGGAGTATCCGTATAAGCTGGATGAGAGCTTTACGGTATCGGATACCCACGGACAGTATTACCAGCTGGACTACACGGCGGACGATGACCATGACGGCGAGAGCGATCTGGTAGTGTGGTACTGTCTGGATACGGCGGGCGGCGGACAGCAGACGATGTATTCGCAGTCGCCTAACGATGTGCGCAATAACTATTATATCTACAATAAAGGCAATATCACCTATACAGGTATGGGGCACAATCCCACCAATTATACGCTGGATGAGGCGAAGCTGTTCATCAACACGATCATCGCGTCCTACCAGTCCGGCGTGAAGCCGCCTTATATCACGGCGCTCAAGAAGGGTGTGCCGGAGGCCGATGAGCTGAAGGTCATGTACCGTATGTATGACAGCCGTGGAGATGCGCAGAGCCTGGAGGATCTGGCGGCGGATGCGGCCGGAACGACTACCGAGAAGATCTACTTCACGGTGCAGGATGTGAACTTTATCAAGGGAACGCGACAGATCAAGACCCGTATATACTGTCAGGATGACGGCGGCGGCAGTGAGATCACGGTCAAAGGCGAGAAGATCAGAGTGAACGACATAACGGGGCAGATATACAGCGCTGCGGGCGGTACGCCTGTCGATGCGGATAACCTTGCAAGCGGCGGCGTCTATTATATCGAGGTGCCGAGAAGTCTGCTTGCGCGGAGCGAAAGCGGGCTGGATATCTACCTGGAGGCGCAGACGACCCTTACGACCTATACGACCGTGGAAAATGTGTATGTGACCGATAAAGTGTATGCGAAGGTGCAGGTGCTGCAGGCATACATGTTTGATCTGGAGTAGGGTATTTTCAGGCAGGAGCTGCCTCAAAACGGGGCGGCTCTTTGCATCATTAACAAAATAACAGGAGTTATAGTATGGATTACAGCAGGAAAAAATTACGTCTCGGCGATGTGCTCGTGGACAGCGGCGTTATTTCACAGGAACAGCTGGAACAGGGACTGAAGCTGCAGAAGGGAACCGGACGCAAACTGGGCGAGACGCTGGTTGACGAGGGCATTGCAACGGAGGAGGCGATCGCCAGAGCGTTGAGCAGCCAGCTCGGTTATGACATGGTCGATCTGCAGAATGTCACGGTGCCGGAGGATATACTGGGCCTGGTTCCCGGCAATGTGCTGGAGCGTTACAAGGTGCTGCCTTTTGAATATGCGCTCGATAATATGAACGTGCTTCGCGTGGCAATGGCGGATCCGATGGATATGGCGGCGATGGACGATATCACCATCATCACCAATCTTCAGGTGGAGCCGGTAGTTTCCACCACCAGAAGCATCATGCTGGCGTTGGATAAGTATTTCGGCAACGTGGAGGTCAACTCCGCGCTGGAGGAGTATACGAGGGAAAAAGAAAGCCAGATGGCGGAGCAGGAGGATATGTACAGTGAGGACGTCAACAATTCCCCTATTGTACAGCTGGTCAAGACCGTCATCGAGCAGGCGGTCAGACAGCGTGCCTCCGATATCCATATAGAGCCGATGGAGCGCCAGGTGCGCATCAGGTATCGTATCGATGGCGCACTGTACGAGAAGGTCACGTACAGTATTCGTCTTCTGCCGGCTATGGTTGCCCGTATCAAGATCATCGGCGGCATGGATATCGCAGAGAAGAGGAAACCCCAGGACGGCCGTATCACCCAGGTGGTTGACAGACAGGAGTTTGATATTCGTGTATCGATCCTGCCGACAGTGTACGGCGAGAAGGTCGTAATGCGTCTTACCTCCAAGAATGCCCTTACCCGCGAGAAGAGCCAGCTTGGTTTTAAGCCGAAGGAATTAAAGAAGTTTGACCATATTCTGCAGAACCCGCACGGGATCATTCTCGTTACGGGACCTACCGGAAGCGGTAAATCAACGACGTTATATACGGCGCTCAGCGAATTGAATAAAGAGGACGTCAATATCATCACTGTGGAGGACCCTGTGGAAGCCAATATCGACGGGATCAACCAGGTGCAGACCAACAATAAGGCGGATCTGACCTTTGCCAGCGCCTTGCGTTCTATTCTGCGTCAGGACCCCGACATTATCATGATCGGTGAGATTCGTGACCAGGAGACGGCTTCCATCGCGGTACAGGCGTCCATTACGGGACATCTGGTAGTATCTACGCTGCATACCAACTCGGCGGCTGGTACAATCACCCGTTTGATGGATATGGGGATCGAACCGTATCTGATCGCCGATTCTACCGTGGGCGTTATCGCCCAGCGTCTGGTGCGCCGCCTGTGTCCGGAATGTAAGCGGGCGAAGAAAGCCAGCGCAGAGGAGCTGGAGCTGCTGTGCCGGGAGCCGGATGAGGATGTGACGGTCTATGAGCCCTGCGGCTGCTCCAAGTGTGACGGGACCGGTTTTAAGGGCAGGATCGGCGTCTATGAGATCATGGAGATCACGCCCGCGCTCAAGACGATCATCAGCAAGAGCGGCGATGCGGACGCTATCAAGGCAAAGGCATTGGAGGAAGGCATGAACACCCTCCGCATGAGCGCTACAGAGTATGTGCTGGACGGCATCACGTCCATCAATGAGATGATGAAGGTTTCCTTTGATTTGTAACGTATACTGCTAATTTTTAAAAAACGTTTGACTTTTTACTGTTTTCTGTTATAATAAAGACATAAAAGGTGCTATCCGTTAATAAACGGTTCGCCTTGGTTATTGGTTACACAAAAAAGCAACCATTAACTTTGCGAGTGGCGGTTGCTTTTTTGTTGTTTATGTATCCTGTGGCTTTCACGGATACTGATGATGGTGACGATGATACTTATTATCGTCACCGCAGTATCCATGATGCCGATGAACGTTTCCGACAACAAATACTGACCTTTCTTCGTATTTTCCATTTCATCAGCCTCCTTTTATGGAAGTTCTCAGAATGTACTCATTCCGGCGAAAGGCGAACCGCTTACCGTTTCGGATAGCACCCTTATCTTTAGCATATCACTTTAAATTCGTTTGTCAATAAACGTTATTTCGTTTATCTTGATTTAATTTTTTGTTTTTATAGTTTACAGATTTACCGTTTCCTGTTATACTATTTGTGTGAAAACATTTGAGACATGCCGTTCGGCAGTCCGTCAATTCCGGCGTTTCGCCAGATTTCACAGCTTTTATTGCAACCCGTCAACCCAAAGATACGGTAGGCGTCTGTGTCAGTTTCTGTGTGCAGCGCCTTGCCAGGTCAACAGAAAGGATTTTATGCAGAAACAAAAGACACAAAGAACACAGGACACCACAGCTATTGATGGTTCAAAGCTGTGGGACGAGATCTTGAAAGCCATCGTTTCTACCATGCCGGAGCAGTTGTTTCCGCTCTTTAAAGAAGTGTATGGCAGAGAATATCCGCGCGGCACATCCATCGTGGTGCTGGGGACGGAGGTGAGCGGCGCCTGGGAAGGGAAAAGCGCTTCGCCGGACTCTGTACTTATGGACATCGCCCTCCTGGTGGCGGACAGGGACTATTATCATCTGGAATGCCAGATGAAGAACGATCATGAAATGGTCATACGTATGTTTGCCTATGATGTACGTTACGCTATCACGCATTCGAGAGCAGTCGATGAAGATACGGGAGAGATCACATTGTTTTTTCCGCGTTCGGTGGTCATCTATCCGGAGAAAAACAACGCGGTGCCGGATCATCTGCAGTGCCGGATCGTATTTCAGGACGGCAGCGAGCATGTATACAAGGTTCCCACTGTCAGAATACAGAACTATTCTTTGGAAGAGATTCGGGAAAAACACTTGTCGCTTTTTCTTCCGTACGTTGTACTGCGTCTGCGGCCGAAACTTGCCACCATAACGGAAAAGCGTTCACAATCAGCCGAAGAAAAAGTAAAAGAAGAGTTGACATCCATGACAAGGGAGATTATAGTAATGTTGGAGGATGAGAAAAATGCGGGATATATAGGTGAGTGGGAGTACCACAACTATATGAACCTGTTTAAGCGGGCTGTGGGGCGCATGTTAGCGGGCTATCCGCGTTTGCGACGGGAGGTGGATAAGATGACAGAACCCTTGATCAAACTGCCGAGCCAGATATGGGAGGAGCTTCAGCAGCGGCACAAAGAGGAAATAGAAGAACTAAAGAAAGAATACCAGGAAGAGCGCCAGGCAGAGGCCGAAAGGTATCGGGAGGAACTGGAACGGCAGACTGAGGACCTTGAACGGCAGAATAAAGAAAACAAGGCTGAGATCGCCCGCCTGCAAGCGCTTGTCGATGAACTGACCGGCGGCGGTATACAATAGAGAACGCACTAGTATACAATGGAGAATGTACTATATTAAATGGTGCGGTGATATCCTTCTTTGGACCGGATATCGCCGCCTTTTAATTTTTTGCCTCTTGCAAGCGCAAAAAAATTAGTGTATAGTGGTTCACGTTGAAACACCGTTTATGGAACAGGGGAATGAATATGGCAAAATATCTGGTAATTGTGGAATCACCGGCGAAAGTGAAAACGATCAAAAAATTCCTGGGAGATAATTATGAGGTCATGGCGAGCAACGGACATGTGCGGGATCTGCCGCGGAGCGTGCTTGGCATTGACGTGGAGCATGATTATGATCCCAGGTATATTACAATAAGGGGTAAGGGCGATATACTGGCGAATCTGCGCAAAGAGGTCAAAAAAGCCGACAAAGTGTATCTGGCAACGGACCCTGACCGTGAAGGAGAAGCTATTTCATGGCATCTGCTTGCGGCGCTCAAACTGGATAACAAGAAAGTATACCGCATTACTTTTAACGAGATAACAAAGACGGCGGTAAAGGAATCGTTAAAGCACGCCAGAGAGATCAACATGGATCTGGTGGATGCGCAGCAGGCGCGCCGCTGTCTGGACCGTATGGTGGGCTATAAAATATCACCGGTTCTCTGGGCGAAGGTCAAGAGGGGATTGAGCGCGGGCCGTGTGCAGTCTGTGGCGCTGCGTATCATCTGCGACAGGGAAGAGGAGATCAACAATTTTATTCCCGAGGAGTACTGGACGTTAGAGGCAAGTCTGGCGGTAGACGGGGAGAAAAAGCCGCTGGTGGCAAAGTATGGCGGGGCGGATGACAGGAAGACTATTTCCTCCGAAAAAGAGATGGAGGAGATCAGAAGATCGCTGGAAGGGGCGCAGTATACGGTCTCTTCGGTGAAGAACGGCGAGAGGGTCAGAAAAGCGCCGCTTCCTTTTACCACATCGACGTTACAGCAGGAAGCGAGCAGGGTGCTAAATTTTTCCACGCAGAAAACCATGCGCCTGGCGCAGCAGTTATATGAAGGCGTCGATATTAAGGGGCGGGATACCGTGGGTATCATTACCTATCTGCGTACGGATTCCACCAGGGTATCCGATGAGGCGGAGGTCGCCGCGAGAGAATACATCGGTAAGAAGTTCGGGGAGGAGTATACCGCCGGGGCAGCGCAGGAGCGGATCAGCAAACAGAAGATACAGGACGCCCATGAGGCGATCCGTCCTACGGATATCAGCCGTATGCCGGCGGATCTTAAAGATTCCCTGTCCAGAGACCAGTTCAGGCTCTATCAGTTGATTTGGAAGCGTTTTGTGGCGAGCCGCATGGCATCTGCGGTATACGAGACTACATCGGTGAAGATCGAGGCGGCGGGACAGCATTTTTCGGTGTCGGCTTCCAAGGTCAAGTTTGACGGCTTCATGAGCGTTTACACCGATGTGGATGAAAAAGAGGAGAGCAACGTCCTTGTCAAAGGAATAACACGTGATACGAAATTAACGCTTCTGGGACTGGAGGCTAAGCAGCACTTTACGCAGCCGGCGCCCCATTACACGGAGGCATCGCTTGTGCGCGCTATGGAGGAGCTGGGCATCGGGCGTCCGAGCACTTATGCGCCTACCATCACAACGCTGCTGGCGAGAAGATATATTGTTAAGGAGAATAAGAATCTTTACGTGACGGAGCTCGGCGAAGTGGTCAACAATATGATGAAGGAGGCTTTTCCTTCTATTGTGGATGTGAACTTCACAGCGACTATGGAAGCCCTTTTGGACGGCGTGGAGGAAGGAACCGTCAGGTGGAAGACTGTCATGAAGAATTTCTATCCCGATCTGGAACAGGCGGTCGAGCAGGCGGAGAAGGAACTGGAAGAGGTGGAGATCGCCGATGAGCTTTCGGATGAATACTGCGATGTCTGCGGCAGACAGATGGTGATCAAATACGGTCCCCACGGCAGATTCCTGGCGTGCCCCGGTTTCCCGGAGTGCCGCAACACGAAACCGTATTTTGAGAAGATCGGCGTGGCATGTCCCAAATGCGGTAAGGACATTGTCTTGAAAAAGACGAAAAAGGGAAGAAAATATTACGGCTGTATCGGTAATCCTGAGTGCGATTTCATGGTGTGGCAGAGACCGGTGGCGGACAGGTGTGACAAATGCGGTTCTATTATGCTCAAAAAAGGCAATAAGCTCGTATGCTCCGACGAAAACTGCGGTTTTATCAAGGATGCGCAGAAGGCGGAGGTGTAGGGTGAGCCGCCGGATAATTGTGCAAAATGGATATATTTAACGCGCAAATATAACAAAATGTGTTCAAAATACATTGATAATGCTCAAATATTGTGATAAAATCATTTTGTCCCGGTTCTTGTAATTTTTTGCGGACCGGTAAAGCGGTGGATCTGATGCACTTTATCCACTGCGCGTTTGAAGGAGCATTGTACATGAGCAGCGTTCAGTTGTTGGACAAAACAAGAAAAATAGGAAAGCTTTTGCACAACAATAATTCGGGCAAGGTGGTTTTTAACGATATCTGTGATGTGCTTAAGGACATACTGGACTCCAACGTGTTAGTTATCAGCAGGAAGGGCAAGGTGCTTGGCGTCGGCGATCAGGGTACGGTTGAATCCATCACGGAGCTGATCGTGGATCATGTGGGAGGGTTTATCGATCCCATGCTGAACGAGCGGCTTCTGTCCGTTCTGTCCACGAAAGAGAACGTTAATCTTGAGACGCTGGGATTTGAGAGCGTTGATACAAGAAAATTCCGGGCGGTCATAGCGCCGATAGAGATATCGGGCGAGCGGCTCGGTACGCTGTTTATCTATAAATGCGATGCGCAGTACGATATTGACGATATCATACTGTGCGAGTACGGCACTACCGTGGTAGGGCTTGAGATGCTCCGGGCAGTGAGCGAGGAGAATGCCGAGGAGAACCGCAAGGTTGCGGTTGTCAAGTCGGCGATCAGCACGCTTTCTTTCTCGGAGATGGAAGCGATCACGCATATTTTCGACGAGCTGGGCGGCATGGAGGGAATCTTGGTTGCCAGCAAGATAGCGGACAAGGTGGGCATCACCCGGTCGGTCATTGTCAATGCGCTGCGTAAGTTTGAGAGCGCGGGCGTGATCGAGTCGAGATCGTCAGGCATGAAGGGTACATACATCAAGGTGCTCAACGATGTTGTATTTGAAGAGGTTGCGAAGTTAAAAGAACAGGGCAGATATTAGCGCAGACAGTGCAATATATGCAAAGAAGGCATAGATCAGAGCGGCGCATGGATGGCGCGGACCGGTCAGCGGGGCAGGGTAAAGGGATTTACACGCAGTGTATTTGCGGTGAGTAAATCCTTTTTTTGTGCAGGACAAGGCGTCGGACGGCTTGTGCGCCATAAATGGGAAATTGTGAAAAAGTATTGAAAAACCTTGTATTTTTTTATATTTAATTTATAATAAAATGTAGACTTTAATAATTCATAATGTGGAGGAGTGTGCATATGAGTGCTCTGACTAATACGAATGTGTTCGATTATATCAATGTGCTGGACAAAGCAGCGGATGCATCATGGCTTAGAAACGATGCGATCTCGAACAATATCGCCAATGCGGATACGCCGGGCTATAAGAGGCAGGATGTGAACTTTGAGACGCAGCTTGCCAGAGCGCTTCACAGCTCCAGATATACGAGCATGGACGCGAAGGTGGCGAATGTTAAGCTGAATCGCCTCAACCCCATTACATACAGGGATTATTCGGGTTTTTCCTACCGTATTGACGGCAATAATGTAGATCCAGACACGGAAGCCGTATATCTTGCCAAGAACCAGGTGGTATACCGCGGACTGGAGTTGTCCATGAACCAGGAATTCCGGAATCTTCAGGCTGTACTGAAGTAAGGCGCCCGGATGCGGTGAGGAATCGTGATTAAGAAATAAGGAGTTGGGATTATGGGTATGTTTAGCGCTTTTGATATCAATGCAACGGGTATGACCGCCGAGCGTTTTCGTATGGATATTATAGCCCAGAACGTGGCGAATGCCAATACGACGCGCACGGAGGACGGGACGCCTTATCGCAGGAAGGTCGTTCTGTTTGAGGAGAAGAACTCACAGACGCCTTTTCATCAGATATTGCAGAAGGAGCGTGACCGTTATTCCGGTTCCGGCGTCAAGGTGACAGGCGTATATGAAGACAGATGGACGGAGGGCAATCTGGTCTATGATCCTTCGCATCCCGATGCCGATGAAAACGGATATGTAATGTATCCCAATGTCAGCATCATCACGGAGATGACGAATCTGATCGACGCCAGCCGTGCTTATCAGGCGAATGCCACGGCCTTTGATGCCAGCAAGAGTATTGCGACGACAGGACTTGATCTGCTGAATAGCTGATAGTTTACCGGCAGCTGACGGCATGGTTTGGGGAGGTAAGTTATGGCCTTAGATATTACAGAGCTTTATAGTGTGTCCTCACAGGCGGTTAAGGAGGCGGCAAAGAACGCGCCGACCAATCGCCCTGATACATACGCCGACAAGGATTTTGACGGGTTGTTACATACCGCCATCGATAATCTGACAACCACAAACAATTATCTGTCGGATGCGGAGAACGAGGAGATCAAGTGGGCTCTCGGCGAGACGGAGAATACGCATGATCTGAGCGTGGCGCTGCAGAAGGCTTCCATAGCCCTGCAGTATACGGTGGCTATCAGAGACAGACTCCTGGATGCATACAAAGAACTCATTCAGATGCAGATATAATATCAGAAAAAAGATACGGCAGAATGGGGAACCGAAGGAGAATGAGTTACTGTGGATAAACTGTTAGACAAATTAAAAGAATTAGCCGGTAAGATACTTGAATGGTGGAATCGGTTTACGGCAAAACAGAAGACGCTGATCGTCGGCGGAATAGCGGTGGTGATATTAGCCATCGTTATTGTCGTGTCTAGACTGCTGCAGCCCCAGTACGTGCTTCTGAGGGAGTGCGAGAGCACGGCGGAAGCGGCGGAGGTGCGGGATCTTCTGGACGAGGAGGAGATGACCTACACGATCTCGGACGACGGGCTGATCATCAAGATCCTGCAAGAAGAGCTGTCCGATGCCAATCTGCTGCTTGGCGCCAATAACATCCAGCCGGCGGATTACGGGATCGACGATGTGACGGATGGCAGCTTCTCCACCACGGAGTCCGACAAGCAGAAGAAGATGCTTGTATACCGGGAGAAAAGGCTGGAACGGGATTTTCTGGCGAAGTTCTCCGCTATTAAATCAGCTAAAGTGGAATTAAATATTCCCGTGAACGACGGCACGCTCATAGCAGAGGAGGAAGAATCCTCCGCGTGGGTGCTTCTGGAGCTGAAGGACGAATTCAGTACAGAGAGCGCGGCGTATCTGGCGCGCGCCATCGCCACGGCGCTGGGCAATGAGACTACGAACAATATCGTGATCACGGATACGGAAGGCAATATGCTCTTTACCGGGGACGATAACCTGACCGCCACGGGCGCGGCCGGATCACAGCTGTCCGTGAAGGCGGAAGCGGAGAAGCAGATGATCGCTGCGGTGCGCAGGGTATTGCTTGGCACCAAGGAATTCGACAATGTGGAGATCGCTCCCAACCTGGTGTTGGATTTCTCCTCATCGGAAGAGACGAATCATGAATATTCCGCGCCGGACGGGCGTACGGAGGGCATGATCGCCCATGAGGATGTCTATAACTCTGAGAACGAGAGCGATGTGGGCGGCATACCGGGTACGGATTCCAATGATGACGATACCACTTATGTGCTGGAGGATAACGGCAATTCCACATCCACGGTATCCGAGGAGTCCAGGGATTATCTGCCTAACGAGAAGATCACAACAACGACCGTACCGCCGGGGCTGATCGATTACAGTCAGTCATCGTTGACGGCGGCGCTGATCCAATACAATATCATCCGTGAGGAGGATGCGCGTGCGCAGGGAGAGCTGGACGGCGTCACCTGGGAGGAATATAAGCTGGCGCATCAGGAACGGACCAGGATGGATGTGGACGAGGAATTCTATACGGCTGTCGCCAATGCGACGGGCATTCCGGAGGGCAGTATCTCTCTGGTGGCCTATTCCGAGAATATGTTTTTCGATGCGGAGGGCTCTAGCATCACGGCGACGGATATCCTGCAGATCGTTCTGATCATCGTGATCCTTGCGCTGCTTGCTTTCGTTGTGCTCAGAAGTATGCGCGGCGAGAAGCACGAGGAAGAGGAAGAGGAGCTTACGGTGGAGTCGCTGCTCCAGTCCATGCCCGAGACGCAGATTGAAAGCATATCGCTGGAGAATGAGTCTGACGAGCGCAAGATGATCAATAAGTTTGTGGAAGAGAATCCGGAGGCTGCAGCCAATCTGCTGCGCAACTGGTTAAACGAAGAGTGGGGGTAAGCTAAATGCCGAAGTCAAGTGAGGAGAAGATCACCGGCGGGCTGCAGAAAGCGGCGGTTCTGCTGATCGCTTTAGGGCCCGAGAAGTCGGCGGCTATCTTTAAGCATCTGAAGGAAGACGAGATAGAAGAACTGACGCTTGAGATTGCCAACACCCGTAATATCACACCTCAGATGAAGGAGGAGGTGATCCGGGAATTCTATCAGGTATGTCTGGCGCAGCAGTATATCGCAGAGGGCGGTATCAACTACGCGAAGGAACTTCTTGAGAAATCCTTCGGCGCCGAGAAAGCGATGGATGTTATCGGCAAGCTGACGGCGTCCCTGCAGGTAAAGCCTTTCGAGTTCGTCAGAAAGACGGATGCCACGCAGTTACTTAACTTTATTCAGGATGAGCATCCGCAGACGATCGCCCTTATTATGTCATATCTGTCGGCGAATCAGGCGGCGCTTATCTTATCCGCGCTTCCGCCCGACAGACAGGCGGACGTTGCCAAGCGTATTGCCGTCATGGACAGAACCAGTCCCGACGTGATCAAGGAAGTGGAGAAGGTATTGGAATCCAAGCTGGCATCTTTGGTAAATCAGGATTACACCATTATCGGCGGCGTGGACGCCGTTGTAGATATTTTGAATACGGTAGACCGCGGTACGGAGAAGCATATCATGGAGACGCTGGAGATCGAGGAGCCGGAGCTGGCAGACGAGATCCGCAAGAAGATGTTCGTCTTCGAGGATATCCTGCTTCTGGACGACCGTGCGATCCAGCGTGTGCTGCGTGACGTGGACAACGGCGATCTGGCGATCGCGCTGAAGGGCTCCAATGAGGAGGTTCAGAACGCCATCTTCAACAATCTGTCCAAGCGTCTGGGCGTCATGATCAGGGAGGATATGGAATTCATGGGTCCTGTGCGTATGAAGGATGTAGAGGAAGCGCAGCAGAAGATCGTCAATATCATTAGAAAGCTGGAAGACTCTGCCGAGATCGTTATCTCCAGAGGCGGAGGTGACGAGATCATTGTCTAGGAATCTGTATAAATCAAGCTGGGTAGTGGTATCCGGCGATGACAAGTGCATTATTGACAGCAATACCCGTCTGGAACAGAGAATAGAGGAGTTGGAGACTATGAGGCTGCACCGCCTTCAGACATCTCCGGAATATGAGGGCGACGATGAGGGCGAGCCTGAATTTGTGGGAGGGCTCGAGGGCGAACAGATCGACGCGCTGCTTGCCGACAATGATGGCGCGGGCGGTATTATCAAGGAATCTGCCAGACAGGAACAGGAGCTTGAGGACGCCAGAGCACAGGCGCAGGCTATGCTCGATGACGCCAATGCGCAGATCGAGGAGATGAAGGAAAATGCCAGGCGGGAGATCGAGCAGGAACGCCAGCAGACGCTGAAGGATGCCAACCAGCTGGGTTACGATGAGGGATACAAGGCCGGACATGCCGAGGCGGATAAGCTTAAGAGCGAGCTGGCTGCAGAGAAACAGAGACTTTACGAAGAGTATGACCGGCTGATAGAGGATCTGGAGCCGAGATTCATAGATACGATCACAGAGATCTACAGTCATATTTTCGGCATAGAACTTGCCGACAACAGGGATATTCTGGTGCATCTTATAGATTCCACGCTGCGTCAGGTGGAGAGCAGCAAGACTTTTATTGTACATGTTTCCAGGGAAGATTATCCTTTTGTCAATATGAAGAAGCAGGAGCTTGCGGAAGGAGCGACCGCCGGCAAAGGCATTGTCGAGATCATTGAAGATATCGCTCTGTCCCAGGGAGCCTGTCTGATTGAAACGGACGGCGGCATCTTTGACTGCGGTGTAGACACGCAGTTACAGGAGCTGACTAATAGACTACGGGTGTTATCTTTTGAAAAATCCAATGATTAATTTCCACAAATACAGCAAAATAGCGGACGGCGTATTTTTTAAAAGAATGGGCCGTGTGGAGAATGTTGTCGGACTGACGATCGAGTCAGCGGGACCGGAAGCCAAGCTGGGCGACCTGTGCAGGATCTATCCCGCAGATGAGCAGTACCGCCCGGTCATGGCGGAAGTGGTCGGCTTCAAGGACCGCAGGACGCTTCTGATGCCTTGTGACAAGACGGACGGCATCGGTCTCGGCTGCATCGTGGAGAATACGGGGGAACCCTTGACCGTGCCTGTCAGCAATGATCTGCTCGGCAAGGTGTTAGACGGGCTGGGACGCATAGACGGCGAGTATATGCCGGGTACGCCTTATCCCGTGGAGGCGGCGCCTCCGGACGCCATGAGCAGAAAGATCATAGACGAAGTGCTTCCGCTTGGCGTCAAGGCGATCGACGGTCTTATGACGGTGGGAAAGGGACAGCGTATCGGTATTTTTGCCGGATCGGGCGTTGGCAAATCTACTCTGATGGGCATGTTTGCCCGCAATACTAAGGCGGATATCAACGTGATCGCCCTGATCGGAGAGCGAGGCAGAGAAGTGCGCGAGTTCATAGAGCGGGATCTCGGCGAGGAGGGCATGAAGCGTTCGGTAGTCGTTGTGGCGACATCCGATAAGGCGGCTCTTGAGAGAAATAAGGCGGCTAAGACCGCGACCGCTATAGCGGAATATTTCAGGGACCAGGGAAAGGATGTGCTTCTTATGATGGATTCCCTCACCCGTTTTTCTATGGCGCAGAGGGAGATCGGGCTTGCCAGCGGAGAACCGCCGGTTTCCAGAGGCTATCCGCCCAGCGTGTATGCGGAGATGCCGAAGCTGTTGGAGAGAGCGGGCTGTGCGAGCGTCGGATCGATCACGGGTCTGTATACCGTTCTGGTGGACGGCGACGATATGAACGAACCTATCACGGATACCGCGAGAAGTATTTTGGACGGCCATATCATGCTGAACCGCCGCCTGGCGCATCAGAATCATTATCCGGCGATCGATGTGCTGCAGAGTATTTCCAGGTGCATGGCGCAGATCGTGCACAAGGAGCATAAGTCTCTGGCAGGGCAGCTCAAGAATGTGCTGGCGACTTACAATGAAGCGGAGGATCTGATCAATATCGGCGCATACAAGAGCGGCAGCAACCCGAAGATCGATTATGCCATAGCCAAGATCGATGCAGTCAATGAATTTCTGATGCAGGATGTGGATGAGAAGTTTGATTATGAGCAGGCGGTAGATCTGCTGCGGACGCTTTTCGCAGAATAAGAAGGGCTGCGGAGTGAGTGAGGTTGCTTTTTGTGGCGGGATTTAAATACAGAATGCAGAGTATCCTCAATATCCGCTATCAGCTGGAAGAACAGGCTAAGATGGAGTTCGGCAGGGCGCAGATGCGGCTGATGGAGGAAGAGGAGAAGCTTACTATATTAAAAAACAGAAAAGAAGCCTATCTGGAAGAGGGCAGACAGATGCGCAGCGATGCGCTTCATGTGAACGAGCTGAAGGATAACCGGCATGCGATGCTGATCATGGATGAAATGATCGAGGCGCAGGAGAAGCAAGTCGTGCAGGCCGCGCAGGTGGTGGAGGCGGCGAGGCTTAAGCTGCAGGAGGCCATGCAGGAGCGCAAGATGCATGAACGGCTTAAAGAGAAAGCTTTTGAGCAGTTTGTAAAAGAGGAGAACGCCGCAGAGGGCAAGGCGGTGGACGAGCTTACCAGCTATACCTACGGTCAGCGTGGAAAAGAGGAGTAACGATGGCGGATCAGTTGTTGAATGTCGGTACGGACACCCAGGCGGAAAAAAAGAGATTAAAAGAAGAACGCAATAAATTGAAGAAGGAGCAGAAAGCGCAGCGTAAGGAAGCGAAGAAGCGCGCCAAAGAGATATCCGCGCAGGAAGCTAAATTATCTGAGGACGAGGAGTCGGGCGGCGTATCCGTCTTTTTAGTAACGGTTGTTATTATTATTATCTGGCTTGCGATCCTCTGCCTTCTGATCAAGCTGGATGTGGGCGGCTTCGGTTCAGGCGTGCTTGCACCCGTTTTAAAAGACGTTCCTGTTATCAATAAGATCCTTCCTTCGGATTCCGTGATGACTACGGATGATGAAGAAGAGTATGGCGGCTATACCAGCCTTCGGGACGCCGTGGATTATATCAAGGAGCTGGAGCTGGAATTAGAGCAGGCCCAGAACGCGAGCAATACCGACTATGAGGAGATAGAGGAGCTGCGCGCGGAGATAGAGCGGTTACAGACCTTTGAGGATGCGCAGGTAGAATTTGAACGCATTAAAACGGAATTTTACGAGGAAGTCGTCTATGCGGACAACGGACCGGGGGCTGACGAATACCGTAAATATTATGAGAGCATGGATCCTGCGACAGCGGAATATCTCTACAGGCAGGTGATAGAGCAGGAACAGGTGGACCGGGAGATACAGGACTATGCGCAGGCGTATTCCGAGATGAAGCCCAAGGAAGCGGCGGCGATCTTTGAGGCGATGACGGACGATCTCGATCTGGCGGCCAAGATCCTGTACCAGATGAGCGCGGAGGACCGCGGTAACATACTGGGTGTTATGGATCCTGAGATCGCGGCAAGACTGACTCAGATCATGGATCCCGATTCATAAAATTTGCGTGATACACTTTAGTAAAACGCACATATGTCCGATATATACTGTAGCGGTATATTCGTCGTGGACGATGAGCCGCTCATATATATAAATGCCGTAAGGCAAGTACCTTGAAAACTTAAGAGAGGAGGAAACAGTATGACTGTAAACAATGTGAACGCTCTGCTTAATTACGTGTCGCGGCAGCAGACGCCCCAGGCGGACCAGACGGGCATAAAGCAGGACGAAAGCACAAAGAACAGTTTCGGTCAGGCCATGACGAAGGCGGGTGACACCATCAGGAGCCTCCATGCGGAAGCGGCGGGCACAACAGTGGCTGCGGCACAGCCGGCGCAGGATGTGAAAGCGGCTCCGGCCAGGGATGCAGCGCAGACTAAGAGCGCGGATCAGGCAGACAGCACCGTACAGGACAGCTCCGACAAACCGGTTCAGGATGATTCCGGCAAGACCGGGGACGCTGCGAAACAGAGCGATAACAAAGCTGTGGAGGACACGGAAGCCCAAGCTGGGACGAATACGGACGAAGCGGCGCAGGATGTGGAAGAAGCGGCTAAGGAGCTTGTGAAGGATATCGCGGACGAGATGGACGTTACACCCGAAGAAGTAGAAGAAGTCATGGCTGCGCTGGGGCTTGTACCGGCTGATCTGTTCGATCTAAACGATCTCAGACAGTTGATGCTCAGCATTGCGGGCGGCGGTGACGAGGTTTCGCTTGTGACTGACGAAAAGCTCTACGAAAGCATGAAGGATCTGTTCGGCGCTGTGGAGCAAAGCCTTGGCGATCTGCAGGAGGAGCTGGGACTTAGTGAGGAGGAGTTAAAAGACCTGCTTGCACAGATGGCGCAGGAAGAGAAGACACCGGTAGAAGATGTACAGACGCCGGAGCAAATGACCGGAGAGACGGCGGAACAAATGCCTGAAGTAAATCTGGAGGGCATGAAGGATTATGCCGTAACTGTTCAGAAAGAGGGCAGGACAGTCCGGGTGGAAGTGACCGTGGACGATGCGGGCGGCGCTAAGAGCGTTCAGGAAGAAGTGACAGACGTACCTGAAGAGGAGGCGACTGACAGCCATAAGACGCGGGAGAGAAATACGGCTGCTGACAACGGCAGAGGTGAGGGCAATGCGGCAGGCAATTCTGCTGGCAACGCTTTTATGCAGATGTCAGATAAACCGGTACAGATGTTAGAGATGCCGGCAGCGCCCGTGAGCGCGGGTTATCAGTCAGTGCAGACGCAGGAGATCATGGATCAGATCACAGAATACATGAAGATCAACCTGAAGGCTGACGTCCAGGAGATGGAGCTGCAGCTTCATCCGGCAAGCTTAGGTACGGTCAATGTGCAGATCGCATCGAAAGACGGAGCGGTCACGGCACAGTTCACCACGCAGAACGAGACGGTCCGCGCGGTGATAGAGACACAACTGGTTCAGCTCAAACAGCAGTTCGAGGAACAGGGAATCAAAGTGGATGCAGTGGAAGTCACGGTTGCCAATCATGAGTACGGACAGCAGTTCTCGCAGGAGAACGGTGATACCGGCAATATGCAGAACAGATCATCCAAAGGTACAAGACGGATCAATCTGGACGAGATCGGCGCAGAAGAGGATATTGAAGAGATGGAAGAATCCGAGCGTATCGCGGTCGAGATGATGCAGGCAAACGGCAATACAGTGGATTACACGGCATAAAGGAGGTAACGGAATGGGAGTAACACAGAAAGTGGAAGACGGCAAGTTCGTTGACCAGACAGCGCAGTCCCTTGTTAAAGAGAGCGCGAAGAAAGCAACCGGCAACGACAGTCTCGGTAAGGATGCATTCTTACAGCTTCTGGTAGCGCAGATGAAATATCAGGATCCTTTGGAGCCTACTTCCAACACGGAGTATATTTCACAGTTTGCGACTTTCTCAGAGCTTGAGCAGATGCAGAATATGAGCGCTACACTGGAATTATCCAGAGCATCGTCTCTGGTAGGCCGGACGGTGCTGATGAAGCTTACCGACAGTTCAGGTAATGAAACGCACGTACAGGGCAATGTGGACTATGTGGCATATGAGAATGGCAAGGCGTACCTTTCCATCGGCGGTGAGCTTTATTCTATGGACGATCTGGATACCGTGGCAGATGACAAATATCTGGATGCGTACAAACTGGCGGCAGATTACATGAATACCTACAATAAACTTCCGGAGGTCGGCGCACTGTCGATCGAGGACAGAGATAAGGTAGAGAAGATCAAAGAGATCTACGACAGCATGGATGAGTATCAGAGAAGCTTCCTTACAGACGATTATACAGAGAAGCTGGACGAATACGTTAAGAGAATGCAGGATCTGGTCAAGGCGGCGGAAAACAGCGAAAACGAAGAAAAAGCGCCGGAGACCGGTAAGGCTGACGATGAGACAGAGGACGGTTCGGAAGGCACAGAGAAAGCGGAAGGAGAAGAAGGGGAGGAATAAGACATGAAGATTCAGGGCAATCAGTTCCTTTCCATCGAACAGCTTCAGGACCGGTACTTAAATACCACAAAACAGCAGGCAGGGACGCCGAGGGTAAACGGGTCGAGTTTTCAGGATATCTTAAGCGGTAAAGCCCAGGACATCCGCACAGACAGCACGGTCAGGTTTTCCAAACACGCGGCAAACCGGTTGTCAGACCGGAATATTGAGCTGACCAGAGAACAGGTGGAACGGTTAAATCTTGGGACAGCCAAAGCCGGTGCGAAAGGAATCAATGAATCGCTGGTTATTGTTGATTCGCTGGCATTTATCGTCAATGTACCGAATCAGACGGTCATTACAGCTATGGATCAGACAGAGACCGACGAAAATGTATTTACCAATATTGACGGAGCCGTAATCATATAAGCCGGACCTTCACGGAGGCTTACAGTTCCTGAATGACAGAGGGAACAAAGACGGCACATGAAAAATAAGGAGGTCATATCACTATGATGAGATCATTATTCTCTGGTGTTGCGGGTCTTAAGACGCACCAGACAAGAATGGACGTTATCGGTAACAACATTGCAAACGTCAATACGACGGCATATAAATCACAGAGCATGGTATTCAACGACCTGCTGTACCAGACAACACAGGCTGCATCCGGCGCCAACGGCAATACCGGACGGGGCGGCATCAACCCCAGACAGATCGGTCTGGGCGCTAAGACGGGCGCGATCTCCACGGCGATCTCGGGACAGGGTTCCGCCCAGTCTACAAACAATCCGTGGGATATCATGATCGAGGGCGATTCTTTCTTTGTCGTCAACGACGGTTCCACCAACTTCTTTACCAGAGACGGTTCCTTCACCGTGGACGGCGCGGGCAATCTGGTTATGTCCAGCACAGGCTTTACGGTCATGGGATGGCAGGTAGATCCGGAGACGGGAGAGATCCGCTCCGATGTGGTATCGGCGCTGCGCATCATGCATCCCGACAACCTGACAGCTGCACCGGAAGCAACGTCCCTTGCGTACATGAACGGTATTCTGGATAAGACGGATACCACCATCAACAGCACGGAGGGCGCGATCAGAACGCTTACCTTCTACGATGCGCAGGGTTATGAGTACACCGCTAAATTCAGCGTACACGGCACGGGCGATGACGATGTGTTCCGCGTACAGCTTGACGATATCTTAGACGGCACGGGCATGTCGCTGGTGAAGAAATACAATCTGCAGAATATCAACGAGATCGCGAATTTCGGCGATAATTCTGTCAAAGAGATCGTCAGCAAGTATTCGCTCGATAAAGATGCCAAATACGATGCGGGAAACAATCAGTTTATACTGACCAAAGCGATGTCTGAGATGCTGGACGGCTACAGCCAGAATGCGCTGGTGGTGGCTGCGGGCGACAACATTGAGATTATAGATCCGGCGGATAGCGGCGATGTGACGGAGGGTACGGAGGTTAAAGTACAGGGCACGGTGTCGCTGTCAAGGGCGGAGCTGGAAGCGTCCCCTTATAATCTGATTTATAACGAGGCAGACAAATCCTATTATACGACAGAGAGAGATGCGGAGGGGAATTCTACCAACAGGCAGTCTAAGAAAATTGAATCGGAAGCTGACTGGAAGGAAGTCCTGAAAAATATGAAAGGCTTTGATGCGGCGAATCCGCCTAAGGCGGCGGCTGATCCTGATGATCCGCAGAAGATCAATATTTCCTTTACCGCTACATTTAAGGCGACACAGGACGCCAACTATAACAAAGATACGAAGTCTTTCGGCGTTACCCTGCCGAATGATGAGGATCACGCCAAGCAGATCCTGGAAGACGTGTATCATGTCAAGGACGGCGACGGCAAGACATATGCGCTGGATTATGTGGGACCGGACGGCAGCGCGCAGATCAAGATGTCGGAAGAGCACAGAGGCAATGAGCTTGTATTCGATCACGATACGGGTAAATTCTCCTATATTGGCAGTCAGGGCAACAATACGGCGATGCTGACCTTCAATCCTTCGGCGTCCAGTCTGGCGGGTGAGACGGTGGATCTGACGCAGTTCAGCAATATCGAGATCGACTTCGCATCCATCACCAACTTCGGTAACGGCGGCAAGTGTACGCTGGAGATGACCAACGGTTCCAAGGAGAACAGCGCCATCGGTTCCGGCCGTAAGGTGGGCGCGCTGATCGGTATCGAGGTAGGACAGGACGGTCGTATCACAGCGTCCTACGATAACGGTCTGACGAAGCTGCTCGGGCAGATCGCGGTGGCTGAATTTGCCAATCCGTCCGGTCTTTCCAAAGCGGGCAATAACTTATATTCCGCGACGCAGAACTCCGGCGAGTTTGACGGCGTAGGCGTTGATATCACGGCGAACGGCGGCCAGATGACATCCGGCGTGCTTGAGATGAGTAACGTGGATCTGTCGTCCGAGTTTACCACGATGATCACTACACAGCGTGGTTTCCAGGCTAACAGCCGTATCATCACTGTTTCCGATACGCTGCTTGAGGAGCTTGTAAATCTGAAGAGATGATCTGCCGGTTAATTCCGGAAGGAACAGGCACACAAGAGCCGCGCTTAAGAAATTGTATATTGCGAATCATAACAGGAGGCTTTCTGTACAGCGGAAAGCCTCTTTTTAAATTTTTTTTGCAGTTTTAACAGATGTGTGGTAAAATATATTAGTCCGTGCAGTTGCATGCGGAGATTTCTGCATCCGATTCCCGATATTGCGGCGCCATCCGCGATAAATATACGGGATTACGGGCGGTGATCCGCATGGCAATGTGTGGAAATGCACTTAATATTTCATAAATAAATATTCGAAATTCAGTTTGCACTATGCGAAGACCGGGGAGCCTGATATGATAGAAGTAACAAAGATCAACGGTGTGAAAATACTTATCAATCCTGATTTACTGGAGCTTGTCGAGGAGACGCCGGATACCGTTTTGACATTCACAACGGGGCGTAAAATAATTGTAAAAGAAAGTAGACAAGAAGTGAAAAATCTAGTAAAATCGTATAGAAAGGATATTTTTGCAAATTAGTGTAAAACAGGTGGAATACATATGGATATAGCTTCTGTTATCGGTTTAATAGCATGTTTTGTCTTGATGATATTCGGTATAGTATTCGACAAGAGCGTCGGCGTGAATTTCGGCACTCTGGCGGGTTTCTTTGATGTGCCGTCAGTACTGATCACGTTCGGCGGTTCTTTTATGTGTATTCTTGCCAGTTACAAATTGCCGGATTTCTTAGCCGGATTAAAGAGCATCAGGCTGATTTTCAAAACCTCGGCGATGAACGTTGCCGAGATCATTCAGAAGATCATAGATCTGTCCAACGTTGCCCGTAAAGAGGGACTTCTCTCTCTGGAAGAGGCGGCGAGCGATATTGATGACGAGTTCCTTAAGAAAGGGATCCTTCTTGTTGTGGACGGTACGGACCCCGAACTGGTGCGTGCCATCATGGAGACGGAGCTTGCCAGCGTGGAGAGCCGGCATAAGGATAAGATCGGGTTTTGGGATAATCTCGGATCTATGGGTCCTGCGTGGGGTATGATCGGTACGCTGATCGGTCTGATCAATATGCTGAGAGACCTGTCGGATTTCGCATCCATCGGTCCTAACATGGCGGTCGCTCTGGTCACAACGCTGTACGGCTCCATACTTGCCAACTGGATCTGTGCGCCTGTAGCCACGAAGCTGAAGGGTAAAAATGATGAAGAGATGATGGTGAAAGAGATAGAGGTCGAGGGGCTTTTGTCTATTCAGGCGGGTGAGAACCCCCGTGTTATAGAGGAGAAGCTGAAATCCTTCTTAGCGCCGGGCGACAGGAAGAGTGAGAACGAAGAAGATCTCGGAGGTGAGGCGGATGGCTAAGAGGAAGCCGGATGAACCCAAGAAGGGCGCGCCTGCATGGCAGACCACATTCGGCGATCTGATGAATCTGCTGCTCTGTTTTTTTGTTCTGCTTTTTGCAATGTCAACTATAGATGAGGATAAGCAGGAGCAGATCATTGCTTCCTTCAATGATATGTTTTCCGTTTTTGACGGCGGCGCAAGCGCGATAGGCGACGGGATGCTGATCAGCAACGGCGTCAGCCAGCTCAATGAGCTGGATCAGTACATTAACAGTACGGGTAAGATGGATCAGGGAGAGGTCCTTGACGAAGATATGGTGAGCGTGCAGGAGAAGATGGAAGAGGCCCAGATGGAAGAATCCGAGGAAATGGCGGAGAGGATACAGGAGGCCGTGGACGAACAGGGCCTGGGTAAAGAGATCGACGTCGATTTTACGGCGCAGTACGTGCAGCTGACTCTGAAGGGCGGGATCCTGTTTGATTCCGGAAGCGTAGAGCTTAAGGAGGAGGCGCTGCCTGTTTTGGATCAGGTAGGTAAGATTTTGGAGCGGTACGCGCAGGGAACGATCGAGATAGAGGGACACACGGATAATGTGCCGATGTCGGGCGCCAAGTATTCCAACAATAATGAGCTCAGTTCAGGCAGAGCGTTGTCGGTGTTCGATTATCTGATGTCGGTAACGAATCTGAGTCCTGCGGACGTGAAGCACTCGGGCAGAGGAGAGTATGTACCTATCGCTGACAATTCGACGGCGGAGGGCAGAGCCAGAAACCGCCGGGTCGAGATCAAGATATATAATTCACTTAGTTCTTATTAATAAAGGAGAGTCCCAGTCATGAAGAAGAATCTGATTTCCATTGTTATACTGGCACTGCTGATCGTCAATGTGATACTGACGGCTATCATGATGTTCAGTATAGTCGGCGAATCCAGAAAGACGGCGGCGTTAGTAAACAATATAGCTACCGCATTGGATCTGGAGCTGACAGCCGGAAGCGAGGGTGAGGAAGCAGAAGAGGCAGACATACCGATGTCGGATATCGAGACATATGATATCGCTGAGAAAATGACGATACCGCTCAAGGTCGAGGTGAATGAGGAAGGGAAGGAAGAACAGCATTACTTTATCGCCAAGGTCACACTGTCCATGAATACCAAGGATAAGGGATACAAGGAATACGGCGGGGAGATGGAGAGCCGTGAGAGTCTGATCAAAGGTGAGATCACCGACATCATCAGCAATCATACGCTGGAGGATGCGCGGAACGATCAGGACCAGATCAAAGAAGAGATACTTACTAAAATCCAGCAAATGTTTGATTCCGAGTTTATTTTTAACGTCTCATTCAGTGACACTATGATCCAATAAGACATTGCTGTAATAGTGCCGCAGGAGGTGAACTGTTCGTGGGAGAGGTACTGTCTCAAAGTGAGATTGATAAGCTGCTTAACGCTCTCAGCAGCGGTGAAATAGACGCGGATGAAATGAATGATTCCAACGATAAGCAGGTCAAGAACTATGACTTTAAACGTCCGACCAAGTTCTCAAAAGAGCATCTGCGTACGCTGGAGATCATATATGAGCATTACGGGCGGCTGTTATCAACCAATCTTCCGGTATACTTAAGAAAAAATATACAGATTTCCGTAGCGAGTTCCGAGACGGTCATCTATTCCGAGTTTACTAATGCACTTTCCAATCCGGTCATTTTAGGCATCGTGAATTTCCAGCCGCTTGGCGGTACGATACTGATCGAGCTGGCGACCCAGCTTGGATATGCGATGATAGACAGGATGCTCGGAGGCGCCGGAGAACCGCTTGAGAAAAACAGGGATTTTACGGAAATAGAGATGACGATCATAGAGAAGATGATGGTGGTGTGCATGCAGCTTATGCGTGAACCGTGGAAGAATGTCATCGACCTGAATCCCGTGATGGAGAGAATAGAGACGAATTCACAGTTCGCGCAGGTGATCGCACCCAACGATATGATCGCGATCGTCACGCTGAATATGAAGATAGGCGATGTGGAGGGCTTCATGAACATCTGTCTTCCCTTCTTTACGTTAGAATCCGTCATGGATAAGCTGAATACCAAGTACTGGTATGCGACTCTGCAGGAAAAGAGAGAAGAAGATTTCCAGGAACACATAGAATCGCTGATCAGGAGGGTGGATGTCCCGGTCAAGGCTGTTCTTGGTCAGACAAGGGTGTCCGTAAACGATTTTATCAATCTCCAGGCCGGAGATATCATACGTCTGAATACCGAGATAGAAGACGATCTATATATCTATGTCGGTAATATTAAGAAATTCACCGCTTTACCGGGTTCCAGCAAAGACAAATATGCTGTGCGGGTAACATCGGTAATACGAGAGGGGGAATAAAAAAGCATGGATGGAATGTTGTCACAAGATGAAATAAATGCACTCTTGAGCGGTATGGACGCACCCAGTGACAGCGGCAGCGCTGCGGCGGAGGAAGCGGATATTCCCGCAGCGGCTCCGGACAGTCCGGCAGCCGTCGATGACGGAACACTCCTGACAGATATGGAGAAGGACGCCATTGGCGAGGTGGCCAATATCAGCATGGGTTCCTCGGCAACGACTCTGTATTCGCTCGTAAACCGCAAGGTCAACATTACCACTCCGGTAGTAACGCTGGCGAAGTGGGAGAATGTGCTTTCGGATTACGAGAAGCCGTGCGTGTTTATTCAGATCAAATATACGGTGGGTCTGGACGGCTCCAATATTCTGGTATTGAAGGAGCATGACGTCAAGGTCATCACCGATCTTATGATGGGCGGCGACGGCAGCAATACGGACGGAGAATTATCGGAGCTGCATCTGAGCGCGATCTCCGAGGCGATGAACCAGATGATGGGTTCCTCGGCGACATCGATGTCTACCATGCTCGGTAAGATGATCGATATCAGTCCGCCGGAGGCAAGTCTTGTAGACTTGACGGCGTTTAAATCCGGAGGGGAGATCGCCCCGTTTTTGGCGGATACATTTGTCAAGGTAGCATTCAGAATGCAGATCGATGAACTGGTCGATTCAACGATCATGCAGCTGTATCCTATGGATTTTGCAAAAGAATTGTGCGACACCTTCCTGGCGTCCCAGCTGGGAGAAATGGAACCCGAACCGGCGCCCGCACCGCAGGCGGCAGCTCCGGCGCCCACACCCCAGCCTACGGCTCCTCCACCGGCAGCAGCGCCCCAGATGGCACCGCAGATGGATATGAACCAGATGAATATGGGCATGGGCATGGGCATGGGAATGGGAATGCCGCAGATGATGCCACAGATGCAGATGCCGATGATGCAGACGCCGGTGCAGCCTAACATGAATATACAGCCGGCGCAGTTCCAGAATTTTTCCGGCGATTTCAATCCGGCACAGATACAGGAAAACATCGGACTGATCAAGGATGTGCCGCTGGAGGTTACGGTGGAACTGGGCAGGACATCCAAATCCATATCGGATATTCTGGATTTTTCACCCGGTACGATCATAGAGCTGGATAAGATCGCCGGTGAGCCGATCGATGTTCTGGTGAACGGCAAATTTGTTGCGAAAGGTGAAGTAGTGGTAATCGAAGAGAGCTTTGGTGTTCGTGTAACCGAAATTATCAAATAAATATGATAGGAGAAGAAAGATGGCAAAGAATATTTTGATATGTGACGATGCAGCATTCATGCGTATGATGATCAAAGACATCCTGACCAAGAACGGGTATAACGTAGCCGGGGAAGCCGAGAACGGCGCCAAGGCTGTCGAGAAATACAACGAAATAAAACCCGATCTTGTGCTGATGGATATTACGATGCCGGAGATGGACGGTATCCAGGCTCTTAAGAAGATCAAGGAGGCGGATCCCGGCGCGATGGTCATTATGTGTTCCGCGATGGGCCAGCAGGCTATGGTTATCGAGTCCATTCAGTCCGGCGCGAAGGATTTTATCGTTAAGCCTTTCCAGGCAGACCGTGTATTAGAGGCTGTGAAAAAGGTAGTGGGATAATGATACTTACAGTATCGGGAAGAACGGATTCCTACATGCAGTTTATTACGGTGCTGATCATATTTGTATTTGTTCTGCTGATCACCTATTGGGTCACGAAATGGACCGCCGGTTATCAGAAAAGCAAATCCTCTAATACCAACATAGAGGTATTGGAGACGATCAGGCTGTCCGGCAATAAATATGTCCAGATCGTCCGTGTTGGAAGGAAATATTTGGCGGTTGCAACCTGTAAAGATACTGTTACAATGTTGACAGAGATCCCTGAACAGGATCTGGTTTTTTCTGATCATAATATGTCCGGCACACTTAAATTCAGGGATATATTGGAGAAGATTCAGAAAAGAGATCTGCCGGATCAGGAAGATGGAAGAGACGAATGAAAAGATTTTTTTCCGGATATCATTTGGCTAAAATGGTATGCCTGCTGTTAGTGGCAGGCATATTGTGTCTTAGCCGGAAGACAACGGCGTATGCAGTCTCGGATACTCCGTACCGTGATTCCAATCTTACCGGAACCACGGATGAGAGGACAAATATCCGGGAACCGGGACAGTCCCAGGACGCCGATGAGCTTGCGGAACTGAATATCGGCAATACGGTGACGATCACATACGGCGACGGCAACGGCAGCGTGAACGGTGCCCTGCGTATACTGGTGATCCTTACGCTGATTGCCATTGCGCCTACCCTGATCATTATGATGACCTCGTTTACCAGGATCATTATTGTCCTGCATTTTACGAGGCAGGCTCTCAACACACAGACGGCGCCGCCTAACACGGTACTGATCGGTATCGCGCTCTTTCTGACGTTCTTTATCATGCAGCCTACGCTCAGCACGATCTATACGGACGCGGTGGTTCCCTATGAGGCGGGCGAGCTGGAGGATGAGGAAGCGCTTGCGAAGGCGGCGGAACCGCTCAGACAGTTTATGTACAAGCAGACGCTCAAGAAGGACGTAAGTCTGTTTATGGACATCAACCGGCTGGACTGGAACGGTGAACTGGATGACATACCGTTGAGCGTTCTGGTTCCAAGCTTCATTATCAGCGAGTTGCGGACCGCATTTGTGATAGGATTCTTGATATATATTCCTTTTATCGTGATAGATATGGTCGTGGCGTCAACGCTTATGAGTATGGGTATGATGATGCTGCCGCCGACAACGATATCGATGCCGTTTAAGATCCTTCTGTTTGTTCTGGCAGACGGCTGGTATCTGATCATTGAGGGATTGGTAAGAAGTTTTTACTATTAGCTGCCGTACAGCGGCCGGCTTTAGGGTGAACGTGTTATGTTCCGGTAAGAAGGGAAGAGAAGCATGACAATAGATGACGTCACTGCGGTGGCACAGACAGCTATATATACGATTATCAAATGCGCGGCGCCGCTCCTTCTGGTGTCTTTGGTTGTCGGTCTGATCGTCAGTATCTTTCAGACGGTCACTTCCATACAGGAGCAGACGCTTACGTTTATTCCGAAGATACTGGCCGTCTTTCTGACGCTTATTGTTCTGGGACACTGGATCATGAACAATATGGTGCAGTATATGATAGAACTCTGGTCTGATTTCGGCGCCTATATCAGATAAGGGCATGAGGCGGAATGATCGATATAACATTTACTTATGCGGATTTAGAATATTATTTGCTGATACTGGTGCGTATCACCTGCTTTGTTTTTGTCGCGCCGTTTTTCTCGTTAAACGGCGTGCCGCGTAGGGTCAAGGTGGGCTTTAGTATTTTTGTGGCATACCTGATCTATACGGCTGTGGACCGCAATGAGGTGGTATATAACACGGTCCTTGGATATGCGGTCATTGTCATGAAGGAGGCGCTCACCGGATTCCTGATCGGGTGGGGCGCACAGATATGTACTACGGTAACTTCTTTTGCGGGCAGCATTGCCGATATGGAGATCGGTATCTCTATGGTGTCCCTGATGGACCCGACTACGCGGCAGCAGGCGACTTTTACGGGCGTGTTCTATCAATATATTTTTACGCTGTTCATGATCTTTACGGGTATGTACCAGTATCTGCTGAGAGCGCTGATAGACAGCTTTACGCTGATACCGGTGAACGGAGCGGTTTTTAAGACGCAGTCACTGGTGCAGTCTGTGATCATGTTCATGAGTGATTATATAGCGATAGGATTCCGCATCATACTTCCGATCTTCTGCACGATGATACTGCTGAATGCCATTCTTGGCGTTCTTGCAAAGATATCTCCGCAGATGAATATGTTTGCGGTGGGTATGCAGCTCAAAGTACTGATCGGCCTGGGAATTTTGTTCCTGACTGTCAGGATGCTTCCCGATGCGGCGGATTTTGTATTTAACGAGATGAAGAGGATGATCGTGTCCTTTGTAGGGGGAATGACATGATACCAGAATATGATCTCCAGTTTTTTGCCAAAGACGGTCCCGGCGGTGAGAAGACTGAGGAGCCTACTGCCAAGAAGCTGGCGGATGCCCGTAAGGAAGGACAGGTTGCCAAGAGCAGGGAGATAACCAATGCGTTTGAACTGTTGACGTTTTTTTTGCTGATCTATTTCTGGGTCAGGTATATGGGGACCTTTTTTGTAGGTAATATATATGATATCTATTCCCAGATCCCGGAGTATATTAAGATGTATGACGGGCACATACAGGAGCAGACGTTCAGTATGCTTTTTGTACAGTCCATGCTGAGAGTGCTTCTGATCATGGCGCCCTTTTTGGCGGTGGGATTTCTGGTGGCTGTGATAACGAATGTGGTGCAGGTTAAATGGAGGCCCACATCGAAGCCTTTGCAGCCTAAGTTTAATAAGCTCAATCCTATCAGCGGTTTTAAACGTTTTTTTTCCGTCAATTCGCTCGTGGAGCTGGTAAAGTCGCTGCTGAAGATCGGGCTGGTCGGCTATGTGGTCTATTCCTATCTGAAAAAAAATATGCCGCCGCTGTACCAGTTCTACGGGATATCTCTGAATCAGGGCATCTTACAGATCGGTACGCTGGTGGTGATGCTGGGGATTCGGATATCGCTTTTCTATATGATCATCGCGCTGCTTGATTACATCTATCAGAAGGTCAAGTTCAAGAACGATATGAAGATGACCAAGCAGGAAGTCAAGGACGAGTATAAGAACCAGGAAGGTGATCCGCAGATCAAGAGCAGACAGCGTCAGAGGATGCAGGAAGCGTCAAGACGGCGTATGATGCAGCAGCTGCCGCAGGCGGACGTGGTCATTACCAACCCGACCCACTATGCGGTGGCGATCAAGTATGACCCGGCATTGTACGATGCGCCTTATGTGATAGCCAAGGGCGCGGATTATCTGGCGCAGAAGATCAAGGACGAGGCGAAAGAAAACCACATTGAGATCGTGGAGAATAAGCCGCTTGCGCGAATGCTCTATGCGAATGTGGATGTGGGGAGCGTTGTTCCGCCGGAGTTATACCAGGCGGTGGCGGAGGTGCTCGCTTTCGTATACCATCTGCAGGGGAAAGTCTGAACATACGGATTGTCTGCCTATATGTCAGCGCCATGCGGCCTGACGCAAAAATTACGGAAAGGAGGATGCGTTCATGGGAAATCTGAAGAAAGCCGATCTGGGCGTTGCTCTGTATATTCTCGCGGCGTTTGTCATGCTGATCGTGCCCATCTCTTCAGGGCTGCTGGACGTTCTGCTGGCGTGCAACATCGCCGTGGCGTTCACGGTCATGTTCGGCTGTATGTTTGCCGAGGAAGTGCTGAAGATGTCTTATTTCCCGACGATCCTCCTCTTTACGACGATCTTCAGGATCGCGCTGAACGTATCTTCCACCAAGCTGATTCTCTCTACGGGCGATCCGGGCAACGTGGTCCGCACCTTCGGGGAGTATGTGGGCGGCGGCGATCTGGTCATAGGCGTCATCGTATTCATTATACTGATACTGGTCCAGTTTATGATCATTAACAAGGGCTCCGAGCGTGTGGCTGAAGTGACGGCGAGGTTTACGCTGGACGCTATGCCCGGTAAACAGATGGCGATCGATGCGGACCTGAATACAGGCGCCATCAATGATGCGGAGGCTAAGAGGCGCCGTGACAAGATCCAGGAGGAAGCCAGCTTCTTCGGTTCTATGGACGGTGCCGTTAAGTATGTTAAGGGAGATGCCACAGCCGGTCTTCTGATCACCTTTATCAATATTGTGGGCGGTATCGCTATGGCTGTATGGCGCCGGGGCATGGATATCAACGATGCTTTATCGACATACACGATCCTGACGATCGGTGACGGTCTGGTGAGCCAGATCCCGTCTCTGCTCATTTCCCTGTCAACAGGTATTCTGGTAACGAAGGGCTCCAAGGACGCCGATTTCGGCACGGTGCTGATCGGACAGCTATTCGGCGTGCCCAAGGTACTCTATCTGGTGGGCGCCGTTATCACGGTCCTGGGGATCATCACGCCGCTCAATACAATTGTATTTGTCGCTCTGGGGCTTATCTTTATCGTGGCCGGCCGGATGATGGCGGGTACGATCGAGACGGCGGAGATAGAACACGAGGCGGACGAAGAGGAAGCAGCTGCGGAGGAGATTCGGCAGCCGGAGAATGTCACATCTCTGTTACAGGTCGATCCGATCGAGCTGGAATTCGGTTACGGTATCATACCGCTTGCGGATGTCAACCAGGGCGGCGATCTTCTGGATCGTGTCGTTATGATCAGGCGTCAGATCGCGCTGGAGCTTGGTACTGTCGTGCCGATCATTCGTCTGCGGGATAACATACAGTTGAATCCGAATCAATATATTATTAAAATAAAGGGTGTACAGGTCAGTGAAGGGGAGATCCTTTTTGACCATTATATGGCGATGAATCCCGGCTATGTGGAGGAAGAGATCACGGGTATCCCTACTTTTGAGCCTTCCTTCCATCTGCCGGCGATCTGGATCACGGAAAGTCAGAGAGAGCGTGCGGAGAGTATGGGTTACACCGTAGTCGATCCGCCCTCCATCATAGCGACGCATCTGACTGAGATCATCAGGCAGTACATAGCGGAGCTTCTGACCAGACAGGATGTGCAGAATCTGGTCAACAACTTGAAGGAGTCCAATCCTTCACTTGTGGAGGAGCTGGTGCCTAAGCTGTTAGGACTTGGCGAGATACAGAAGGTATTGCAGAATCTTCTCAAAGAGGGCGTATCCATCAGAGATTTGCTCACGATCTTTGAGACGCTTGCCGATTATGCAGCATCAACGAGGGATACCGATATTCTGACCGAGTATGCCAGACAGAGTCTCAAGCGAGCGATCTCCAACAAGTTTTTCCCTCCTAATGAGACGACCAGCGTGGTGACGCTTGATCCGAAGCTGGAGCAGGAGATCATGTCGAGTGTCAAGCAGACGGAGCAGGGCTCCTATATGACGCTTGATCCGGCTAAGACCAAAGCGATCATGGAGTCTGTGGGAACCGAGACAAAGAAACTGGAAGACCTGGGCAAGATGCCGATCGTGATCACATCGCCTATTGTGAGGATTTATTTTAAGAAGCTGACGGAAGATTACTACAAGGATCTGATCGTTGTGTCTTACAACGAGGTGGAGTCCAATATTGAATTACAGTCTGTTGGGATGGTGACAGCATAATGATAATCAAAAAATTTACTGCAAAAACAGAAAAAGAGGCGCTGGAAAACGCCAAAAAAGAACTTGGCGACGGCGTTGTAGTCATGAACGTCAGGGATGTGAAGGCCAGAGGCTTTTTCTCCTTTTTAAAACCGCACATGACGGAGGTGACGGTGGCGCTGGAGGAGGAGAGCGAGCGGTATACGGCGGCGGTGTCGGCGATCAACAGCGTGATAGCATCCAGCCAGACGAAGGAGAAGGAAGCGCAGGCGGCCAAGGGCGCCCCTGACGAACCGCAGGAGACGGTCAGAAAAGAGAGCAGCGCCATCGAGGAGAAGCTGGATAGTCTGCAGTCTCTGCTGGAACAGCAGCTGCAGAAGCCGGACGAGGACAAGGAAGATAAGGACAGCAGGGACGGGGCGGCCAAAGAGGAGACGGAGATCGATAAGTTTATGAAGCTGCTTCACGACACCATGCTCAACAATGAGGTGGACGAGAAGTACGCAGGGGAGATCATAGACGAGATCGCGCAGATCAATAAGCCGAATATGCCCTTTGACTATGCGCTTGCAAACATCTACCAGAAGATGATCCTTAAATTTGGCATGCCAAACTGCATTACGCCCGCTTCCAAGGGAATCAAGATGGTATTCTTCATCGGACCTACGGGCGTGGGAAAGACGACCACCATAGCCAAGATCGCATCGATCTTTCGCGTGGACCAGAAGAAGAAGGTGGCGCTTCTGACGGCCGATACCTATCGTATCGCGGCGGCAGAGCAGCTGCGCACATATGCTAATATACTGGAGGTGCCTTTCCGCATCATTTATACGGTGGAGGAGATAGAGAAGGCGCTGGAGGATTTCAGGGACTATGACTATATCCTTGTAGATACGGCGGGGCATTCCCATCAAAACAGTGCACAGAAAGAGAGTATGAGCAATTTTATTCATTCCGTGGACGGCAAGATCGAAAAAGAGGTCTACCTTGTGCTGAGCGCAACGACCAAATACCGCGATCTGATCAGTATAGCGGACGCTTACAAGGAGATGACGGACTTTAAGCTGATCTTTACCAAACTGGATGAGACGACAACGCTTGGCAATCTGCTGAATCTGAGGCTGTATACGGATGCGGCGCTGTCTTACGTGACCTACGGACAGAATGTGCCGGATGACATCGAAGAGTTTAATCCGCAGAAGACGGTCAAGAAGCTGCTTGGAGGAAAGGACTAAGGAGGACGCCTCATGGATCAGGCTGAACAATTACGTAATATCATAAAGGCAAACGCCCAGCCGCAGCGCCCTCTGGCGAGAGTGATCACTGTCACGAGCGGTAAGGGCGGTGTCGGAAAATCCAACACGGCCATCAATCTGGCAATACAGTTCCGCAAAATGGGGCAGAGGGTGATCATACTCGACGCCGATTTCGGACTGGCAAATATCGAGATCATGTTTGGAGCCGTTCCAAAACATAATCTGTGTGATTTAATATATCAGGGCAAGAGCATACGCGACATTATCACATGGGGCCCTATGGAGGTAGGCTTTATCTCCGGCGGTTCCGGCATTGCGGGTATGTCGAACTTAAGCAGGGATTATCTGAATTATATTATTCAGAACCTTGTGGAGCTGGATGAGATGGCGGATACGATCATAGTGGACACCGGGGCAGGCATATCCGATGCCGTGCTGGAATTCCTGGTAGCAAGCGGGGAGATCCTGCTTGTGACAACGCCGGAGCCGACTTCCATTACGGATTCCTACTCTCTGCTCAAGGCGCTCAGCAGGCATCCCAGGTATTCACCGGATACATCGCAGATCAAGGTGATCGCCAACAAGGTGTTCGGAGAAGCGGAGGCGGAGGCGCTGTACGCGAAGCTTGAGGCGGTGGTTGGCCGTTATCTGAAGGTGCCGATCACTTATCTGGGAATGATACCGCAGGATGCGCAGTTAGCCAAGGCCGTGATGCAGCAGATGCCGGTGTCGCTTGACAATCCCCGCGCGCGGTCTGCGGTTGCGTATGAGATGATCGCGGCGAAGCTGATGAACAAGGAACTGAACGCGAATCTGACAAAGCGGGGCATGGCGGCATTTTTCTCTCATATTATATCTAAGAGATAGCGTGCGTGACCGTTTGCGCAGTGAGAACAGAATGCCGTTTCGCCGGCAGAATGGAGAATTATTGTATGGCTAATCTTTTGTCTAAATATGTAGTGCCCGGCTGTCGTGTGGATATGCAGGCGATAGAACGTTATAAGGGGCTGTCGCAGGATAATACAGGCGATAACGCTGAAGGTCATAAAACTTATCAGAGCCAGGTGATCGATGTGCTGTCGGAGGACAGGGTGGAGATATCTATGCCGATGGAGAGATCCAAGCTGGTGCTTCTGCCTGTAGACGGCGAGTTTGATCTGTATTTTTATTCCGACAGCGGTTTGTATCAGTGTTATGCCAGAATTGTGGACCGTTATAAAAATAACAGTCTTTATGTATTGGTTCTGGACCTTATAAGCAATCTGCGCAAGCACCAGCGCAGGGAATATTACCGTTTCAGCTGCGCGCTTGAGATGAATTCCAGGCAGTTGGAGGAAGAGGAGCTGGGGTATGTGGAGAATAAAGAAGACGTTCTGATACCCCAGCTGCCGTTAAAAAGCAGCATCATCGTGGATATCAGCGGCGGCGGACTCAGATTTGTGGCAAACTATGCATATGAACCCCAGAGCCTGATCCTGTGCAAGTATAATCTGCTGGTCAGTGGAGTGACCAAGGAATATAACCTGGTGGGAAAAGTCTTAAGCGTGAGAGAACTGGATAACCGCAAAGGGGTTTTTGAGCACAGGGTACAATATGTCAATGTGGATGCGGCGGAACGTGAGGAGATCATCAGGTATATTTTTGATGAAGAGCGTAAGGCGCTGAAAAACCAAAAGGGCGACTGGTGATAATTTTTCGTCAAATAAAAGTTAATAACGCCGGTTTTTGCCGGCTGTGATGGAATGGAGAAGCATATGGCAAAAAAAATACTGGTAGTTGACGACTCTGCACTCATGAGAAGAGTGCTGTGTGATATAATCGAAAGTGATGAACGATTCCAGGTACAGGATCGGGCTGTCAATGGGCTGGAAGCGCTGGAGCTTCTGAGCCGGAATACATACGATGCGGTCGTGCTGGATGTCAATATGCCGCAGATGAACGGTCTGGAGCTTTTGAAAGAATTGCAGAAGCGTAAGATATCAGCCAGGGTCATGATGGCGAGTACCGATACCAGGGAGGGCGCCAAGACGACTTTGGATGCGCTGGAGCTGGGTGCGCTGGATTTTATTCACAAGCCCAACAATGCGATGGATTGCCGGGCCGATTCATTCAAGGACAGGATGCTCAGGATCCTATCGGTGGTAGTGGATTCCAGAGCGCCTTCTTTTGGAAAGACCTTCACGCTGGATGAGATGAAGACTTCCAGGAAGATGGTAGAGCTGGTCAGCAAGCACGCCTCGGGGGTAACCGGTAACAGGATCGTGGCGCTGGCAAGCTCCACGGGAGGACCCAAGGCGCTTCAGTCGGTTATTCCCAGACTTCCCAGGAACTTGAAGGCCCCGGTGCTGATCGTACAGCACATGCCTGCGGGATTTACGGCATCTCTGGCTGAGAGGCTGGACTCCTTAAGTGAAGTCCATGTCAAGGAGGCTGCCGAGGGAGATGTGCTGGAGGCCGGAACGGTATATATATCTATGGGCGGAAGGCATATGAACATACAGACGTCAGCGGGCAGATATACCATTCATTATACGGATCAGCCGACCAGGGAGGGCGTCAAACCGTGTGCCAACTATATGTATGAATCCCTTATGGACAGCAGATACGATCAGGTAGTCTGCGTTGTCATGACGGGTATGGGAGCCGACGGTACGGAAGGAATCAGGCATCTGAAAGAGAAGAAAAAGATTCATGTGATTGCGCAGGAGGAAAGCACGTGCGCGGTGTATGGGATGCCCAAGAGCGTTGTGAAAGCAGAGCTTGCAGACCAGATCGTGCCGCTTGAACAGATTGCACAGGAAATAATAATGAACGTGGGGGTAAAATAATATGGATGTAAGTCAATATCTCGAAATTTTCCTTGATGAAACCAATGAACACTTGCAGAACCTGAATACGCAGATCCTCTCACTGGAGCAGGAACCCGGCAACATGGATACGATCAACGAGATCTTCCGTGCGGCCCACTCTCTTAAGGGCATGGCGGGAACGATGGGTTACAAGCGGATGCAGAACCTGACCCATGACATGGAAAATGTGTTTTCGGAGGTTCGTAACGGCAACATTACCGTGAAAGCGAACATGATCGATGTGCTGTTCCAGTGCCTGGACGCTCTGGAGGAGTATACGACTAATATCCGCGAGAATGCCGATGAGGGAACAAACGATAATGAACCTCTTATCAAGCAGCTCAACGATATATTAAACGGCAGCGACAGCGGGAACGCTGAAGAGCAGCCGACTCCTGAACCTACTGAAGACAGCGCGGCGGCAGCTGCGCCTTCGGCGAACGAAGACAGGAAGTGGACGGATATCAAGCTGGGTGATTCCGAGCAGACTGTTATGAAGGAGGCTGTAAGCCAGGGTAAGAATGTCTACGGTCTGACTGTCAAGGTACAGGAGTCCTGTATTCTGAAAGCGGCCAGAGCGTTTCTGGTATTTAAGGCAATAGAGGAGACTGGTGAGATCATTATTTCAAGCCCGTCCGCTCAGGATATAGAGGATGAAAAATTTGATCTGGATTTCAGCCTGATCGTGATATCGGATGCTCCGTTAGATAAGGTGATCGCGGCGGCTAAGAGCGTTTCGGAGATCGAGGACGTAAAAGGCGGCGCGATAGATCCCAATCATGTTGCGTCAGCGGCTGAGAACGATGCCGGAGAGGAGACGGCGCCGGCAGAACCGGCAAAGGCCGGGGAAAGTCAGAAATCCGCCGCGCCTGCTGCACCCGCCGCAAGCGCTGCTCCTGCCAGAAGCGGCAAGAAGAAAGCGGATGAGAAGAAAACAACGCCGACTAAACCGGTTGTCAATAGAACCGTCAGGGTCGATATCGAGAAGCTGGATACGCTGATGAATCTTGTGAGCGAGCTTATTATTGCGAAGAATTCCCTCGTATCTGCATCGGCGGCATCCGGCACTTCAAGCACAGCGGTCAATGAGCAGATCGAGTATCTCGAGAGCGTAACAACGTCTCTTCATGAATCTGTCATGAAGGTGCGAATGGTTCCTATTGAGAGTACCGTGAGCAAGTTCCCGCGTATGGTGCGTGATCTGCAGAAGACTCTTGGCAAAAAGATGGAGCTGCATATGTCCGGTGAGGAGACAGAGCTTGACCGGACCGTGGTTGATGAGATCGGCGATCCGCTGATGCATCTGCTCCGTAATTCTGCCGATCACGGTCTGGAATCCGCCGAGGTCCGTAAGGAGAGAGGTAAGCCGGAGGTTGGTTCTATCTTCCTGGACGCATATCAGGACGGCAATAACGTAGTGATCGAAGTGAGGGATGACGGTAACGGTATTGATACCCAGGCTGTCAGAGATAAAGCGATCGAGAAAGGCATCATCACGCCCGAGCAGGCTGAGAACATGAGCGAGAAGGACAGCATAGACCTGCTGTTCCACGCAGGATTTTCTACGGCCAAGGTCGTTTCCGACGTCTCGGGCCGCGGCGTAGGTCTTGATGTCGTTAAGTCCAAGATCGAAGCCCTGAGCGGTGAGGTGGAGGTCAAGAGTAAGCTCGGCGAAGGAAGTTCATGGATCATCAGACTGCCGCTTACGCTGGCGATCATCCAGGCGCTTATGGTGGACATCGGAAATGAAAAATATGCGATCTCACTGGGTTCGATCCAGACGATCGAAGATATTTCGCCGGACGATGTAAAGCTTGTACAGGCGAAGGAAGTGATACAGCTTAGGGATATCGTTATCCCGCTGATCCGCTTAAATGAGATCCTGGATGTGGAGAGCAAGAAAGATCCCAAAGAAAATCTGGTCGTGGTTGTAGTCAAGAAGGGTGACAAACAGGCCGGTCTGGTTGTAGACGAGCTGATCGGACAGCAGGAGATCGTTATCAAGTCTCTGGGCAAGTATATCAGCAAGTGCAAGATCATCAGCGGCGCAACCGTTCTTGGCGACGGTGAAGTGGCTCTGATCCTGGATGCCAATACATTGATTTAAACAGAGGGAGGAACGGCGACATGATGGATGAAGAATTAAAGGTTGTAGGCGAAACAACACAGTTTATCGTGATCAAGCTGGGAGATGAGCAGTACGGGATCGATATCAAGTTCATAGATAATATTGTCAGAATGCAGCATATTACCAGAGTGCCGAAGGTAGATCCCTATCTGAAAGGCGTGATCAATCTGCGCGGCGAGGTTATCCCGGTGATGAGCATACGCATTAAGATGGGCCTGGAGCCCGATGTGGAGACCAAATCCAGCAGGATCATTATCCTGAAGCTGGAGCAGCAGGGAACCATCGGTGTGATCGTGGACGAGGTGAAAGAGGTCGTGACGTTAGAGAACGATCAGATCGAGAAAATTGCATATGATTCTATGGAAGATAAGAACAGTTTTCTATGCGGAATAGGAAAGTGCGACGGGGGACTCATCTCGCTGCTTGATCTGAATGCCGTTGTGATGGAAAACGTATAGGAGGTTTGCAGTGGATGAAATAACCCTGGAAAAAATGTCGAATGAATATTTCGACGTTCTGAAAGAATTAGGAAATATCGGAGCGGGCAACGCTACCACTGCGCTGGCACAGCTGATGCAGTGCAAAGTGGATATGGCCGTTCCGCAGGTCAGACTGCTCGAATTCAAGGAAATGGGCGAAATGATGGGCGGCGAAGAGACGATCATGGCCGGTATCTATCTCGGCATCGAGGGAGATATCACCGGAAGTATCATGTTCCTGCTGGAGAAACAGGCGGCCCGGCATCTGGTGAATAAACTCATGGGAATGGAGCTTGAGGGCGAAGAGTTCTCCGAGATGGAATTTTCTGCGCTTAAGGAAGTGGGCAATATCATTACCGGCGCATACCTCAATTCCCTGTCCAGTCTGACCAATCTGGTCATATATCCGTCTGTTCCCGATCTGACAGTGGATATGGCTGGTGCTATACTTAGCGTTCCGGCGATCCAGTTTGGTGAGCTGGGCGATAAAATGCTGTTGATACAGACGCAGTTTTTCGACGAACAGGTTCTGGACGGGTATTTTATTCTTGTTCCGGATCTGGATTCCTATGGCAGAATATTGTCAGCTTTGGGGCTTGCCTAGGTCACAGCGCCGAAAAACATAATTCGATAAGTGTAAACAGGAGATGTCATATTATGGGCAATTTGATAAAGGTCGGTATGGCTGATTTGAACGTATGCGTTAGTCCTGACAGCATTACTACATTGGGGTTAGGGTCATGTGTCGGGATCGCGATCCGCGATCCGGTGACAAAGATTGGCGGACTGGCGCATATTATGCTTCCGGACAGCACTTCCATCCGCAATAATACGAACATTCCGAAGTTTGCGGATACAGGTATAGAGGAACTGGTGAAACAGGTGGTTGCCAAAGGGGCCAACAGAGGTCGCCTTGTGGCTAAGATCGCGGGTGGCGCACAGATGTTTTCTTTTCAGAGCAAAAACGATATGGTGCGTGTGGGCGAGAGAAATGTGCAGGCTACCAAGACGAAGCTTGCACAGCTCAAGATACCTATTTTGGCGGAAGATACAGGTAAGAACTATGGAAGAACCGTTATATTTTATCCCGAGACAGGAGATTTCGTGATCCGTGCGGTCGGTAAGCCGGAGAGCGTGATCTGACGGGAATAAGAGCGGTGGAAGGATTGTGAAGTGGATTACGAAACAGCAGATACCGGTAGCGAAAATGTGGATATAGAGGACGCGGAGAGCGAAAACGGTAAGGATCCCGGAGATGAAGCCCCCGAAGAGGGTGAAACTCCGGCGCAGCGCAGGGCAAGAGAGGAGCAGGAGGCTAAGGAGCGTGAGCTTCGAGCCAGAAAGCGGAGACTGATACCGCCCTTTGTCATGCTTCTTGCGGGTGCGATCACCAGTATTACCATGCGTGTTCTTCACTATGATATGAAGACTATGCTGATCATCCTGCTCTGTGTTCTGATCGGTTTTTATATAGCGGGATGCGTGATCAAATGGATGTTGGACAAATTTGAGCGTCAGATTGAAGAGGCCAGCATGGAAGAAGGCGAAGTCATCGAGAAGGAACTCGCGGAGGAAGACGGGACGGGCAGACACTCTGGGGCGAATGTAAAGGATGAATAAAAACGCTTATGGATGAGGCAGGCAGAAAGAAACTCTGGGAAGAGTATGCGAAGGCAAAATCTCCCGAAGTGAGAGAAAAAATCATACTGGAATATGCACCTCTTGTCAAGGTGGTGGCCGGCCGGCTGAGTATGTATCTGGGATATAATGTGGAATATGAGGATCTGGTCAGCTACGGTATATTCGGATTGATCGATGCGATCGACAAATTTGATTTCCTGAAGGATGTCAAATTCGAGACATATGCCAGTCTCCGGATCAGAGGCGCGATCCTGGACCAGATTCGGAAGATGGACTGGATCCCGAGAACTATTCGGCAGAAACAGAAAAAAATCGATGCTGTCATCAAGGACATAGAGGCGCGGTGCGGCAGGAATGCCACGGACGATGAGATCGCTGACGGGCTGGGGATCACGGGGGATGAGTATCTGGACTGGCAGTCACAGATGAAGGTTACCAATGTGGTGTCCCTCAATGAATTTCTGGAGCAGGGCAGCGAGGTCTCAAACGAGGCCAGCTATACCAGGAGCGCACATTTTGACAGTCCGGAAGAGGTGCTGGAGCGGGATGAGTTAAAGAAGAAGCTTGCGGAAGCACTGGAGCTTTTGACTGAAAAAGAACGCAAGGTGATCGTTTTATATTATTACGAAGAGCTTACGCTGAAAGAAATCAGCAATATATTGGAGGTGTCCGAGTCCAGGATATCTCAGCTGCATACGAGGGCTCTTCAGAAAATGAAAGCAAAGCTTGGTAACTATATCGGTATTTTGACCGAAGCAGGCAGTAATTGACGGGTGGGGTATGAACGGATATTTCAGGATCGTAAATAAAGATGGGGAAACGGGGATCAGGCTGATCCCGCCTGCTGACGGCGGTAAGCCTGTCGATTTAAACGATGTCATAGAGTATATGACGATGAAGGATTATGCGTGTGATCTTCCGGACTTACGGCGCGCTGTGGAGGCGTCGGCCAAGGAAGAGACGGTGCTGATGCTCGGTCAGAGTAAAGGCTTTGAGGAACGGGAATGCTATAAACTGACGGTCACTCCGGATAAAATGCAGGCATATGCAAAATTCTATGCGGCGTCCGAGAACGGAGAAGAGCTGACCGTGGATGAGATATTGCGCGATCTTGCGGCGAAGGGTATTAAGTGCGGGATCAGGCAGGATGCGATCAGTCGGTATATACAGCACAGAGAATATTGCCAGGATATCCTGCTGGCGGAAGGAACGGCACCGGTACAGGGCAAAGACGCATATATTGAATACAAGTTTAATACGGATAAGAAGGCAAAACCCACATTAAAGGAAGACGGCAGTGTGGATTTCTTCAATTTGAACATACTTAACCACTGTAACGAGGGCGATCTGCTGGCCGTTCTGCATCCGGAGGAACCGGGGACGGACGGGGAGAACCTGTTTGGCGAGAGGATCAGACCGTTGGATGTAAAACCGGCGGTTTTTAAATACGGTAAAAATATTGAGAAGTCAGAGGACGGGCTGACACTTACTTCGCTGGTAAACGGACATGTGGAGCTGGTGGAAGGACAGGTGTTTGTATCCGATATGCTGGTCGTGGAGAATGTAGATAACTCCACGGGCAATATTGAGTATGAGGGCAGCGTGCAGATAAACGGAAATGTGTTTACCAACTTTTCCGTCAAGGCAAAGGGCGATGTGATCGTAAAAGGTGTAGTTGAGGGAGCGGCGATCCAGGCGGACGGCAATATCGTCATAGCCAGAGGCATGAACGGTATGGGTAAGGGCACCCTGAATGCCGGAGGCAATATCATCGCCAAATTCCTTGAGAATACCGTTGCACAGGCGGACGGATACGTTGCCTCAGAGTCCATACTTCACAGCACGATCATGGCGGGCAGCGAGGTCAATGTAGACGGCAGGAGAGGATTTATAACCGGAGGGCGCGTATGCGCCGCAGGCAGTATCAGCGTCAAGACCCTCGGCTCCGAGATGGGCGCGGATACCACGGTGGAAGTCGGGGCCGATCCGAAGGTCAAGGGCCGCATTGCACAGCTGCAAAAACAGATAGAAGAAGATAAGAAGACGATCGAGTCTATTAAGCCGGTAATGGCTTCCACGATGCAGAAGATCAAACAGGGGATCAAGCTGAGCCCCGAACAGGCTAAATATGTGCAGTCGCTTTCGGCGGCCGGCCAGCAGAAGCAGAAGCTTCTTAAGGAGAATCAGGCGGAGCTGGACGAACTGCTTGCACAGATCGGCGACACGACGCAGGCGCAGGTCAAAGTAAAGGGAATGGTATATCCGGGCACTAAGATATGCATAGACGATGTGTCGTTGACGATTCAGAAGACAGCGCATTACTGCCGGTTTATCAAAGAGCGCGGTGATGTTAAGTCTGCGCCGTATTAAGCGGACGGGAGGGTAAAATGGCGATAGGATTTGTGGAGTTGCAGGGGCAGATCACGAGAGCCCAGGATTTTACTTCGATCAAGCATAATGAAGATGCAAGAGATATGGTCAATCAGGCTAATTTCGGCCAGCAGATGACTAAGCAGGTGGAAAAGCAGGTGAACAGGGTCAATCGGGGAGAACAGCCCGATTATCACGAGGGGGACGCCGATGCCAAGGATAAGGGCAGCAACGAGTACAGCGGCGACGGCGGGCGCAGGAGGAAAAGGCTGGAGCAAAATCCGGACGGCAAAGTGATCATGAAAAAGTCGGGCGGTTTCGATTTCTCCGTTTAAAATGCGATAGAAGACAGAAGGGACAGACGAAGATGAGTGCAACAGAGATCATTCTGATCGTGATCGGCGCAGCGGTATTCCTGCTGGGTTATCTGATGCCTGCCAGGAAAAAAGATATAGATGAAGAAGTACAGCTGATCAGCGAGGACGAAGTCAGAAAGTTGATCGAGAGAGAGACAGAGCATGTCAAAGATAAAATTGCCGACATTGTGGATGAGACGGTCAATTATTCAATTGAAAAGGCCGAGCGCGCTATGGAGCGCGTGACGAATGAAAAGATCATGGCTGTGGGAGAATATTCCGATACGGTTCTGGAGGAGATCAATAAGAACCATAAGGAAGTTGTGTTTCTGTATGATATGCTGAACGATAAACATGATAATCTGATGTCAACGATCAACGAGGCAACAACGGCGGCGGACGGCATCAAGCAGACGGTCAGGGATGCGGAGCTCACAGCGGCGGAAGTGGCGGATAAGATCGATGCGGCGTTACAGGCTGCCGATGATGCGGCAGATATGATCAGGGACGCGGAGGATGCGGCGGCGCAGGCGCAGGACGCCATGCGAAGCGTAATAAAGACGGCGGAAGATACCAGAAGCGATCTGACGGCGGTTCACAGCGCCCGGCCTTATCATGAAGACGTGGTAGAAGAAGCGCAGGAGGCGCTGCAGAGTGAGGCGAACCCTTCCGTGATGGTGCGGGAGGAAGAGCCGCTTCTGGCGGAGGCGTCCAAGATCATCGGGGGAAGCGTTGCAGACCGGCCGGAATCCGGTGAAGGCGCCGGGGACGGCGAACCGGCAGAGGCGGCCGGGGAGTCGTCGGACGATGCGTTTATGCCCATTACGCCCCGACGGGTCGAAATCGTTCATCAGCCGCAGGAGGGGTCCGAAGGGGACGCCGGAGAGACTGAAAGAGAGATGTCCACGAGTGAAGCATTTGCCAGCATGGGATTTTTCACCTCCCATTCGGATAAGCAGGAGAAGCCCGGCAGAAGGTCGAAAACAAGGAGAAATTCTGGCAGGGAGAGAAGCGCGGAGGATGCGGCCGGCGTTGATATACAGTTTGACCAGGGAAAAGATAACGGGCGTAACAGTAACGAGAGGATACTGGAGCTGCACAAGGCCGGCAAGTCCAACATGGCGATCGCCAAAGAACTGGGACTGGGTCTTGGCGAAGTGAAGCTGGTCATTGACTTGTTTGAAGGTATGTAAGGGTACAGCAGTCGGATGAAGGGTGGCAGTACATGGAACTGAAATATTATTTGCGCGGTCTGGGAATCGGTATTGCCGTGACGGCGATCATCATGGGAATAGCGCTGTCGGGCGATAAGCCGATGACGGATGAACAGATCATAGCCAGAGCCAAGGAACTGGGTATGGTGGAAAATACGGTCCTGTCGGATACGGAGAACAAAGAGACGGACGATGACGGCGCGGGAAACGAAGACACGGCGGACGAGACTGCACCGGATGATGGCGTGGGGAACGAAGACGCAGCGGACGAAGATACACCGGATGCCGACGTGGGAAATGAAGACGCAGCGGACGAGGATACACCAGATGCCGACGCGGGAAATGAAGACGCAGCAGCCGCCGGTACGGCAGACAGCAATACGGTGCAGTCGGATGCGGGTGTAGAGCAGGCGCAGGATACCGGGGCAAACGGCAGCGTGCCGGAGAGTGATGCGGCAGCCGACGATACGGCAGACAGCAATACGGCTTCCGCGACCCTGAAGGCGATCACGATCGCCAGCGGAGACGGCTCCTATACTGTGGCGAAGAAGCTGCAGGATGCGGGCGCGATATCTTCTGCCGAGACCTTTGACAATTTCCTGTGCGAGCACGGATATGACAAGAAACTCAGAACGGGAACTTTTTCCATTCCGGCGGATGCGAGTGACGAGCAGATCGCGCGGATCGTTACCGGTCTGGAATGACAGTATGCGCGGATGCAATTGAATAGGAAAAGAGCGAAAACCCCTTGCAAAAGGGGTTTTTTTATGGTATGGTAATTTAGTGTGCGTAATTATGCACGTAATAAGTAATCACATATGCGGTGTTTCGGTTTGCACAAACCAATACACATGCGGCTGCCGGTGCTCCATGACGCCGGAGTGGCAGCGGCACAGGCATATGGAAGAGAAACCAAACGGAGGTAGAAAAATGAGCGTTATTTCGATGAAACAGTTGCTGGAGGCAGGTGTTCATTTCGGACACCAGACAAGAAGATGGAACCCTAAAATGGCTCCCTATATCTTCACAGAGAGAAACGGTATCCACATTATCGACTTACAGAAGTCCGTAGGCAAGGTAGACGAGGCCTACAAGGCGGTATTTGATGTGGTGGCGCAGGGAGGAACGATCCTTTTCGTGGGAACCAAGAAGCAGGCGCAGGACGCTGTCAGGACAGAGGCGGAGCGCTGCGGTATGTATTATGTCAATGAGAGATGGCTGGGCGGCATGCTCACCAACTTTAAGACCATTCAGTCCAGGATCGAGAGACTCAGGGCGATCGAGACAATGTCGGAGGACGGCACCTTTGATGTGCTTCCCAAGAAGGAAGTTATCAAGATCAGGAAAGAGTGGGATAAGTTAGAGAAGAACCTTGGCGGGATCAAGAACATGACAAGGATTCCGGACTGTATTTTCGTAGTAGATCCCAAAAAGGAGAGGATCTGCGTTCAGGAAGCCCACGCTCTGGGCATCACGCTGATCGGAATCGGCGATACGAACTGCGATCCTGAGGAACTGGATTATATCATTCCCGGCAATGACGATGCGATCAGAGCCGTAAAACTGATCGTTGCCAAGATGGCTGACGCCGTTATCGAGGCTAATCAGGGCGAGGAAGCATACACCGAGGAGCAGACCGCCGAAGGCGAGGCTGAGGATATAGAAGAGATCGCATCTGAAGAAGAAGCGTCTGAGAATGCATAAATAACAGAGTATAACAGGAGGAAATATAGATGGCTATTACAGCAGCAATGGTAAAAGAGTTAAGAGAGATGACCGGTGCGGGCATGATGGACTGTAAGAAGGCTCTGAATGAGACAGACGGCGATATGGACGCAGCGGTGGAGTACCTGAGAAAGAACGGTCAGGCCAAGGCAGAGAAGAAAGCCGGCAGAATCGCCGCTGAAGGTCTTTGCCGTGTAGCGGTCAAGGATGACAGGACCGTGGCGGTAGTCGAGGTGAATTCCGAGACGGATTTCGTTGCCAAGAACGCAGATTTTCAGGCATATGTTGAGGCGGTAGCCAAGCAGGCGGTTGAGTCTGATGCCGCTGATATGGATGCATTTCTGGCTGAGAAGTGGCATCTGGATACTTCCAAGACGGTCGCAGATGCGCTGGTTGACAAAATCGCGGTTATCGGTGAGAAGCTGACGATCAGAAGATTTGAGAAGGTCGTTGCAAAAGACGGCTGCGCAGTGTCTTATGTTCACGGCGGCGGCAGAATCGGCGTTATCGTTGAGGCAGCTACGAACGTAGTGAATGATGCTGTCAAGGAAGCGCTGGTCAATATTGCCATGCAGGTTGCGGCTCTGTATCCCAAGTATGTATCCACTGACGAGGTGTCTGAGGAGTACAAGGAGCATGAGAAAGAGATCATCACAGAGCAGATCAAAAACGATCCTAAGATGGCAGGCAAGCCCGACAAGGTAATCGAGGGCGCAGTCATGGGACGTCTTAACAAGGAACTGAAAGAGGTATGTCTGTTAGAGCAGGTATATGTTAAGGCAGAGGACGGCAAGCAGTCTGTGGCCAAATATCTTGAGCAGGTAGCAGCGGAGAACGGCGCGGATCTCTCCATTAAGAGATTTGTACGTTATGAGACGGGCGAAGGTCTTGAGAAAAAAGAAGAGAACTTTGCAGAGGAAGTTGCAAAGCAGATGTCAGGGAACTAAGAGCTGCAAAAATCAAGTAAGATCGCGGAACATAACACTGTGTGTTGTGTTCCGCTTTTAACTGTATTATGAAGATACGGGGTAAGTGATATTATGCATAAGAGCACGGATTTGACAGGGCATCTTTTGGCGGGAAAAGCAGGTGTCGTACCGGCGTGTATACTTCTGACAATCGCTCTGTCCTTGTCTTTGTGTCTGATGGCGTGCGGCGCTAAGGAGCCGCAGGGAGCCTATGTCGGACAGGATGCCTATGCCGGGCAGGAAGCTTATGCCGGACAGGGAGAGGCTGATCCCTCCGGTGTACCCGAATGGTCCGCGCTTGGACAGCCTGTCCGTGAACCTTTGTCTTATGCCGAACAGTATACGGTAGATCGGTATGAGGAGGGCTATATCCTTATTACGATAGCGGATAAGGATCGGTTTCTGGTAGTGCCGGAGGGAATGTCGGCGCCGGTGAATATGGACGGGGATATAGTAGTTTTACAGCAGCCGCTTACACATATCTATCTGGTGGCATCGGCGGTTATGGATATGTTTCGGGCTATAGACGGGCTGGATGCCATACGTCTGTCGGGGACGGACGCTGACGGCTGGTGCATGGATGAGGTCACGGAGGCGATGAAGGCGGGGGATATTCTCTACGCGGGGAAGTATAATGCGCCTGATTACGAGATGATCTTATCCGAGGGGTGCGATCTTGCGATCGAGAACCTGATGATCGACCACAGCCCTGAGGTGCGGGAGAAGCTGGAATCGTTCGGGATCCCGGTCATGGTGGACTATTCGAGTTATGAGAGCCATCCGCTTGGACGTGTAGAGTGGGTGAAGCTGTACGGGATACTGCTTGGAAAAGAAGACGAGGCGGAAACCGTCTTTCGTGCGCAGGCACAGATGCTGCAGGAGGTCGAAGGGAAAGAGACGGGTAAGAGCGTTGCGTTTTTCTTTATTACGGGCAACGGCGCCGCCAACGTGCGCAAGTCGTCCGACTATGTACCGAAGATGATCGAACTGGCGGGCGGCAGGTATATTTTTGACGGACTGGGCGATGAGGAGAGCCATTCTTCCTCGATCACGATGCAGATAGAGGAGTTTTATGCGGAGGCGAAGGACGCAGATTACATCATCTATAACAGTACCATAGACGGCGAACTTAAGACAGTGGACGAGCTGACAGACAAGTGCGCGCTGCTGGCGGACTTTAAGGCGGTGCAGGAGGGAAATGTATATTGCACCACAAGGAATCTGTATCAGGAGTCAATGTCCATCGGCGTTATGATCGATGATATTCACAAGATGTTGACGGGCAGCGGACAGATGCAGTATCTGTACAGGCTGACGGATTAGCGCACAACGGATGCAGCATCTGTACAGGCAGGCGGACGGCCCAAAGAAACGATAAAACGATGCAGGATAGAAAAGATAAGACAGCGCCGGTCAACAAAGGCGGAAAAAACAGTGACAATAGAATAACACGTGATATAATATGCTTCGTCATTCTGGGCGTTCTGGTTCTGGCGCTGCTTGTATGCAATCTTGGCCTGGGGAGCGTCAAAATACCGGTCCGCGCTGTTTTGGGAAGCATCGGAATCGGCAGTGCGGAGGTATCTGATACGGCGCGGGGCATCCTCTGGCAGATACGTATGCCCCGGGCGCTTGCGGCGTTTTTGTTAGGCGGCGCGCTGGGATTGGCAGGGTATCTTTTGCAGACTTTTTTTCATAATCCGATCGCGGGTCCGTTCGTGCTGGGGATATCCTCAGGGGCTAAGCTGGCGGTTGCGCTTGTGATGGTTTTCTTTTTGGGCGGCGGTATCCGCGTTAGCTCCTGGGGCATGATCCTGGCGGCACTTGCGGGCTCTCTTTTCGTCATGGGATTTGTGCTTGTCATGTCGCGGCATGTCAGCAATATGGCGATGCTCATAGTCAGCGGCGTCATGATCGGCTATATCTGTTCCGCGATAACGGATCTGGTGGTCACATTTGCACAGGATGCGGATATCGTCAATCTGCACAACTGGTCCAAAGGAAGTTTTTCGGGTATCACATGGGAAAATGTGGCGGTCATGGCGGCGGTGACGGTTGTTTCATTGGCGTGGGCCGTGTGCATGGCGAAACCGGTCGGCGCCTATCTGATGGGGGAGGTCTATGCGGCCAGCGTGGGGGTCAGTGTCAGACGGCTCCGTGTTCTGCTGGTGCTTTTGTCAAGCATACTGGCGGCGTGTATTACTGCGTTTGCAGGTCCGGTTTCTTTTGTGGGGATCGCGGTGCCGCATCTGGTTAAGAAGCTTTTTGGGACGGCGGAACCGCTTGTCATGATTCCCGCCTGCTTTATGGGAGGCTCCGTGTTCTGCCTTTTCTGCGATCTTCTGGCAAGGACGTTGTTTGCGCCCACGGAATTGAGTATCAGCACGGTGACAGCGGTCTTCGGCGCGCCGGTGGTCATTGTGATCATGTTGAACCGTAGAAAAGAAAGAGGGTAGCTATGGGATCGTGTTATTTGCAAACCAGAGATCTTTCGGTGGGGTATCACAAGGAACCGGTTCTCCAAAACGTCACAATGGAAGTTGGGCGCGGCGAGATATTGACGCTGATCGGCCCGAACGGTGCAGGCAAGTCTACGCTGCTTAAAAGTATCGCGGGTCAGCTTAAGCCCCTGGCGGGCGGCATATATCTGGACGGCCGGGAATTGTCCGGCTGGGACAGACAGGAGCTGGCGCGGTGCATGGCCGTAGTGTTTACGGATCGAATGCACACGGAGCTGATGACCTGCAAGGATGTGGTTGCCGGCGGCAGATATCCGTATACGGGTCGCTTCGGCATTCTGTCGGATCAGGACCGCAGCATCGTCAGCGATTCCATGAAAAAGACGCATGTGTCGGAGATCAGAGACCGGGATTTTAATAAGATCAGCGACGGACAGAGACAGCGTGTGCTGCTGGCTAGAGCGCTGTGCCAACAGCCGGGGATCATTCTTCTGGATGAACCCGTGTCGCATCTGGATATACGCTATCAGCTGGAATTTCTCTCCATGCTGCAGCGTCTTGTGAAGGAGAGCGGGATGTCCGTGATCATGTCTCTTCATGAGCTGGAGCTGGCACAGAGGGTGTCGGATAGGATACTGTGTATAGGAAACGGGACGGCTGAACGGTTCGATATCCCGCAGAAGATTTTCAGCGACGGATATATCAGCGGTCTCTTCAGGATCGAGACGGGCAGCTTTGACGAAGAAAACGGCGTCGCGGAACTGGAAAAGGCGGCCGGTCCGCCGCGCGTGTTTGTGTTGGCCGGGAGCGGCAGCGGGAGAGATACTTACCACAGATTACAGCGGGAAGGGATTCCGTTTGCAACAGGGATCCTATATACCCATGATCTGGATTATCCTGTGGCAAAAGCGCTGGCGGCCGAGGTGGTGTCGCTGCCGTCCGGGGATGCCATGAGCGGGATACAGCTTGAGGAGGCGAAAAAATTAGTCGATGAATGCGAGCGCGTGATCGTGTGCAGAGACCGGTTCGGACCGTGGGAGAAAATAAACGGGGAGTTGCTTGCCTATATCAGAAAAAAGGAAGATAGAAAATATTTGGAAAATTTTCACGGATAATTTTTCTTGCGGTTTTTTCATAAAATTTCTTTTCGTAATTCGTCAGATGTGATATAGTATAAGAGAATATGGAATAAGGAGCAGATGTAAATGCCACAGACAGATGCCGGACAGGAAATAAGCCAGGCGAGAGCCCGGCGGATTCGGCGCCTGAAGAGGCTGATAGTCATTGTTCCGCTTTCCGTGATACTGATCCTTACGGTACTGTGTACTTTTTTGGGGATCAGACTGCACATGGTGAAGAAAGAACTGCGCAGGGCCAGGGCAACGATAGATGCGGTGTCCGTCATGAACCGGACCTCAGCGGCGCCGGATACGGACACAGATGATCCGGAAGGAGCGGAGGATCCGTTATACACGGTATCCGGGGTGGATACATCGGCCCGGAATACACAGCTCGGAGAGAAACCGATCGAGGGTGACGAGGGCATACGTAAGGTGTATCTGACATTTGACGACGGACCGAGCAGTAATACGGGCCGGATCCTTGATATACTTGCCGAGTACGATGTGAAAGCGACTTTCTTTGTTGTCGGGAAAGAGGAAGAAGAATATCAGGCGTTATACAGAAGGATCGTGGAGGAAGGGCATACGCTGGCTATGCATTCCTACAGCCATAAATACAATGAGATATACCAGTCGGTGGAGAGCTTCAGCGCGGATCTGAGCAAATTACAGGAGTTTCTGTATGATACCACGGGAGTCTGGTGTAGATACTGCAGGTTCCCCGGCGGCAGCAGCAACACGGTGAGTCATGTGGATATGCATGAACTGATCGCGTATCTGGACGAGCAGGACATGTCTTACTTTGACTGGAATATATCTTCCGGCGATGCCGCGAGCGCATATATCAGTTCTGCGGATATCATACGGAACTGTACCGCAAATCTGAAGGATTACGATGAGGCGATCATACTGATGCATGATGCCGCCGACAAGGATTCCACGGTGGAAGCCCTGCCGGGGCTGATCGAGACGATCCAGGCTATGGACGATACAATGATTCTTCCGATCACGGACGACACGGAACGAATTCACCATATAAGCAATGACTAAAGAATGGAGGATGTGAGAATGGGTTTTTTCTCGGATTTGAAGGAAGACTTATCACAGGCTGTTAATGAGTTGATGCCGGAGGAAACATCGGGCGATATGCTGAATGGAGTCCCGGAGGAAACGCCGGACGATATGCTGGACGGAGTCCCGAAGGAAATGCCGGACGATATGCTGGACGGAGTTCCGAAGGAAATGCCGAGTGATATGCTGGACCAGTTGGAAGAGCCGGGCGATGCCGGCGAGCCGTTGGAGGAAGAGGTGATCTCTCCCGATGATGCGGAGAGAGCTACAGACGATACAGCATGGACGAGCGATCTTGCGTCGGCGGACGGACTGTCAGAGGAAACTCCGGTAAGCGCAGACGATACATCATGGATGAGCGGGGTCGAAGAGACCGTAAGCGCGGAAGAACCGCCGACGGAAGAAGATACTGCGGCAGACGGAGATACTGCGGCGGAAGAGGAAGAAAGCAATACGATATCTGTATCTGGTGGAGAGGAAGAGAAGAAAATGGATGCACAAACACAGGTTAATCATGATCGCGTAGCAGTTGATGAGACGGCGGTTGTAACGGAAGGCATGACGATAACGGGTGATATTATATCTGAGGGATCGATGGAGCTGATCGGTACGGTCAACGGTAATCTTGATATTCTTGGCAAGCTGAATATCACAGGTACTATTCAGGGTGATTCCAAGGCGGCGGAGATTTTTGCGGAAGGCGCACGGATCACGGGCGAGGTGAACAGCCAGGGAAGCGTTAAGATCGGACAGAGCTCCGTTGTGATCGGTAATATTACAGCAACCAGCGCAGTGATCGCAGGCGCGGTCAAGGGCGATATCGATGTACACGGTCCCGTTATACTGGATACAACGGCAATCGTTATGGGTAATATTAAATCCAAGTCCGTACAGATCAATAACGGTGCGGTGATCGAGGGTCTGTGTTCCCAGTGCTATGCGGATGTAAATCCGACCTCCTTCTTTGAGGAATTCAAGAAGAAAAAATAATGCAGCCGTGATACAGCAGCAGTGCAGTCATAATACAGAACGGTAAGCGGAGTGGGAGAATAAGGGATATGCGGCGGATACTGTTGAAACTGAGCGGGGAGGCTCTTGCGGGCGATAAGAAGACCGGTTTTGATGAGGAGACGGTGCGTGGCGTGGCTGTGCAGGTCAAGGAACTGGTGGACGACGGGATTCAGGTAGGCATTGTGATCGGAGGGGGCAATTTCTGGCGCGGGCGTTCCAGCGAGAATATCGACAGGACGAAAGCGGATCAGATCGGTATGCTTGCAACGGTCATGAATTGTATTTATGTATCCGAGATCTTTCGTTCCATTGGCATGATGACCAGTATCTTGACCCCGTTTGAATGCGGATCGTTCACAAAGCTGTTTTCAAAGGACAGGGCAAATAAGTATTTCGCAAGGAATATGGTTGTTTTCTTTGCCGGCGGAACGGGACATCCGTATTTTTCGACCGATACGGGCGTAGTGCTTCGCGCAGTCGAGGTGGATGCCGACGTCATTCTTCTGGCAAAGGCGGTGGACGGTGTGTACGACGGTGATCCGCGTACAAATCCGAACGCCAGGAAGTACGATGAAGTTTCCATCAATGAGGTGATCGGGAAAAATCTTCAGGTGGTGGATATGACGGCTTCCATTCTTGCGAGAGACAATAAGATGCCGATGTGGGTATTCGGCTTAAATGAAAAGAACAGTATCGTAAACGCTGTGAAGGGTAAATTTAACGGTACGAAAGTGACCGTGTAGCAAAAGCTGGAGGATAACAGTATGGATGCAAGAATAAAACCTTTTGAGGACAAGATGCAGAAGGCGTATGATTTTCTTTCGACCGATCTGGGGGCGATCCGTGCGGGACGCGCCAATCCCCATGTCCTTGATAAAATTAAGGTGGACTATTACGGTACGCCTACGCCGATTCAGCAGGTGGGTAATATTACGGTGCCGGAACCCCGTATGATTCAGATCGCACCCTGGGAGAAGAGCCTGATCAAAGAGATCGAGAAAGCGATCATGGCGTCTGACGTGGGTATTACCCCGTCCAATGACGGCTCTCTGATCCGTCTTGTGTTCCCAGAGCTGACAGAAGAACGCCGTAAGGAGCTGGTGAAGGATGTGAAGAAGCGCGGCGAAGAAAGCAAAGTGGCTGTCCGTAATATAAGGCGTGACGGCAACGATGCCGTGAAGAAGCTGGCGAAAGAGGATGTGTCCGAAGACGAGATCAAGGAGCTGGAGAACGACCTGCAGAAGCTGACCGATAAGTACATAAAAGATATCGATAAGCTCGTAGAAGAGAAATCCAAAGAGATTCTTACTGTGTAAGCTGCGTAAACAGCGCATGGTTTCATTACAGACCGGTTACAGAGGGGATTACAGAATAGATATTCTGTGTCCCTTTTCCTAATGTCGGGCGATGCGGAGGAATATATGAAAGAAGGCTTGAATATCCCGAATCATGTGGCTATTATCCTGGACGGAAACGGCAGATGGGCCAGGAGCAAGGGAATGCCCCGCAACTATGGGCATGTGCAGGGAGCAAAGACGGTGGAAGTGATCTGTGAGGAAGCATACCGCATGGGGATACAATATCTGACGGTCTATGCTTTCAGCACCGAAAACTGGAATAGACCCAGTGATGAAGTGGAGGCCCTGATGGGACTCTTACGCAATTATATGAAAACATGTCTGAAGACGGCAGCTAAAAATAACATGTGTGTTAGAATTATCGGCGATAAGACGGGCCTGGATGATGATATCAGAAACCGCATGGAACAGCTTGAGGAAGCGACGAAGAATAATACGGGTCTGCATTTTCAGATCGCCATCAATTACGGCGGCCGGGACGAGATAGTGCGTGCCGTGCGCAAGCTGGCATCGCGCGTGGCGGCCGGAGAGCTGGCGGAGGATGAGATCACCGAAGATACCCTAAGCGCAGCGCTGGATACGCACGATCTGCCGGAACCGGACCTGCTTATCCGCACTTGTAACGAACAGCGCATCTCCAACTTCCTGTTGTGGCAGCTTGCCTACACGGAGTTCTATTTTACGCCTGTGGCATGGCCGGATTTTTCCAAAGAAGAATTAGAGAAAGCAGTAGAGGCATATAATAAGAGAGACAGACGTTACGGCTTGGTGAAGGATGAATAGTGTGACAGACACTCTGATGTAAATGGAGGAGAAAGATGTTTTGGACTAGACTCGGCAGCGGCATTCTGCTTGTGGTGGCTGCTATTGTACTGATTACAGCGGGAGGCCCCGCGCTCGCCGCCGCATTGTGTCTTATTTCCGTTATTGCCTATCGTGAACTGGGGAAGGCGCTTGGCTTTATCACAGACGATAAGAAAAAGAGGGCGCTGGAATATACGGGAATATCGCTTACGGTGATTTATTATATCTGGATCTTTTTTTCCGTATACTTAGAGTCCGCTCCGGTATCATCGGTACAGGCGGCACAGCTTTATGCGAGTATTTATATATACAGGGCGCTTGCATTTGGCATGGTGGCGGCGCTTATTGTCTTTTTGTTCGTATATGTGCTGCTTTTTCCCGCATATCATGGACGGGAGGTTATGGCGGCGTGTTTTTCTTTTCTGTATGCACCGGTGATGCTGTCCTTTCTCTATCTGACGAGAGAGGGATTCCTGCTGGGGCGGTATCTGGTGTGGTTTATTTTTCTCTGCTCGTGGGGGAGCGATACATGCGCTTACGCGGTGGGTGTATTGATCGGGAAACATAAGATGACGCCTAAGTTAAGCCCTAAGAAATCGATAGAGGGCGCCATAGGCGGCGTGGCCGGGGCGGCGCTCTTGTCTGCGCTGTATGCATATCTGATGCAACGGTATTTCCTCATGCCTTCGTACACAGCGTCGTACAGCCTGAGTACAGGCGCGGCGGCGGCGCTCGGCGCGGCGGGCGCTCTGGTGTCTATGGTGGGCGATCTCGCGGCGTCCGCATTTAAAAGAGATTACGGCATCAAAGATTACGGAAAGCTGATCCCCGGACATGGAGGCATTATGGACCGGTTTGACAGTGTGATCGTCACGGCGCCCCTCATTTTTATCGGACTGTCGCTTCTGCAGATTCCTCTGATGGTCTGAGCACGGAAGACGGAGGGAGAAAACATAATGTGTGTTATGAAAAAAATCGCAATACTTGGCTCTACAGGGTCTATCGGAACACAGACGCTTGACATTGTCAGGAAAGAACCGGATCTGCAAGTGACTGCCATAGCTGCGGGCGCCAATGTGGAACGGATGGAACAACAGGTGCGGGAATTTCATCCTGCGCTTGCGGCGATGTGGACACGGGAAGCCGCAGATGATCTGCGCGAGCGGGTCAAAGACCTGCCCGTGCGTGTGGAATACGGTATGGACGGTCTGTTGGCTGTAGCCACGCATGCGGATGCGGAGGTATTGGTGACTGCGATCGTGGGCATGATAGGTATAAGACCTACCATTGCAGCCATAGAAAGCGGTAAGACGATCGCGCTGGCCAACAAGGAAACGTTAGTTACGGCGGGACATATCATTATGCCCCTTGCGGCACGTGTGGGAGTTCCGATCCTGCCTGTGGACAGCGAGCACAGCGCTATCTTCCAATCCATGCACGGGGAGAACCGGGAGCGCGTGGAGAGGATCTATCTGACAGCGTCAGGCGGTCCTTTCAGGGGTAAAAAAAGAGAGGAACTGGCGGCCATGACGGTGGAGGATGCACTGAAGCACCCCAACTGGTCTATGGGACAAAAGGTTACTATAGATTCCTCTACTCTGGTAAATAAGGGACTGGAAGTGATGGAAGCCAGATGGCTGTTTGATGTGGATCTGGATCAGATACAGGTGGTGGTGCATCCCCAGAGTATCATCCACTCCGCAGTGGGCTATGCGGACGGCGGCATCATGGCGCAGCTGGGCGTGCCGGACATGAAGCTGCCCATCCAGTATGCGCTCTTCTATCCGGACAGGCGGCCGATGGATACGGGCAGAGTGGATTTCTTTAAGCTGGGACAGCTTACGTTTGAGGAGCCGGATACCGATACGTTTCGGGGGCTTGCGCTCGCATACCGTGCGGCCAGGCGCGGCGGAACGCTGCCGACAGTGTTTAACGCGGCTAATGAGAAGGCGGTCGCGCTCTTTTTACAGAAAAAGATCGCTTTTCTGCAGATACCGGAGCTGATCGAAAGCTCTATGGAAAACCATACTGTGACGGATGATCCCACGGTGGAGCAGATACTGGAAGCCGAAGCGGAGACTTATGATTATATAAAAATGAAGTTTGGAGAGTAATACATTGTTAAGAACGATTATTCTGTTTCTGATCATTTTCGGTGTTGTTGTCATATCGCATGAGTTCGGGCATTTTCTGGTCGGAAGGCGCAACGGGATCCGTGTGCTCGAGTTCGCGGTAGGTATGGGACCGACTCTGTTTTCTTTTAAGAAGGGCGGCGTGAAGTATTCCCTGAAGCTGCTGCCTATCGGCGGCGCCTGTATGTTTGACGGTGAGGACGGTATGGAAACCGTAGAAAAGGCGCAGATACAGGAGGGCGACATACGGAAGCGGGCGATGACAGATACGGGCGTACCTCTGCCGGACAAAGAGAAGGCGCCGGAGGAGGAAGCTTCAGGTATCGCTTTTACGGAAGCGGGCGTCTGGAAACGGATCGCTACAGTGTTTGCAGGTCCTTTTTTCAATTTTATACTGGCGTTTGTTGTGGCGCTTGTGCTGACAGCTTTTTCGGGTGCGGATCTGCCGGTGGTGGGGCGCATCGCGGAAGATTCCGCCGCACAGGAGGCGGGGCTTATGGCGGGAGACGTCATCACGCAGGTCAATCATGAAAAGATTCATTTCTACAGAGAGATCATGGTGATTTCTGCCATGAATCAGGGAGAAACTCTGGATATCCACTATACGCGCAACGGACAGAAGGGCGTGGCGAGGATCACGCCACAGTACGATGAAAATGACAACCGTTATTATATTGGCATCATAGGAGCGGGAGAATATTTGAAGTGTAATCCGCTGCAGGTATTTCAGTACGGCTTCTATGAGGTCGGATACTACGCCAAGACGACCTATAAGAGCCTGTGGATGCTGCTTCGCGGACAGGTAAGCAAAGACGAGGTGTCGGGGCCTGTGGGGATCGCCCAGTTCGTCGGCGAGAGTTATGACCAGGCGGAAAAAAATTACGGGACGTCATCGGCGATATTGACAATGCTTGAGATCGTGGTGCTGTTATCCGTCAATCTCGGTATTCTGAATCTTCTTCCGCTGCCTGCACTGGACGGCGGGCGTCTTCTTTTCATGTTTGTGGAAGTAGTGCGCGGCAAACCTGTTCCGCCCGAGAAGGAAGGCATGGTCCATTTTGCGGGACTGGTTGTGTTCATGGTGCTGATGGTGTTTATTATGTATAATGATATTATGAAGATCGTGCGCTGATCGGGGTTCATTCAGAACCCTACAGCGTGTGGTTTCTGCGGGATTCCCGCACAGTTCCTGTTTATTTACAATATATTTTCTGACGGGAGGTGCCTGATAAAACAACATGCGTTATATTACAGGTGTATACTGGGCGCGCGGCGCCGAGGCAGACAGCAATCAGGATTCGGTGGTTTTGCTGCAGGTGCTGACGGCGCGGGGGCGCGTCCTTATGGCGGCGGTCTGCGACGGTATGGGCGGCCATGCACAGGGCGTTGCCGCCAGCAGTTACGTGACAAAGCGGCTTCAGGAATGGTTCTATGAGTCTCTGCTGCGGGCGATACGCAGGAAGAAAGCTTGCTGGGTCATCAGAAGGTCGTTGGACAGGCTGGTGTATCATATGCAGGAGAAGCTGGAAGAATACGGCAGACGTCAGGGCGTCAGTCTCGGCGCCGCAATGACGGTGGCGGTGTTATGGGAAAAGACATATTATCTCTGGCATCTGGGTGACACCAGGGCATACCGGTTTGCCGGAACCGGCAGCGCGGCACACAGGCGGGATAGGGGAATCGGTCGTAGGCGGAGAGCGCCCGGAGTGTCATGTATGACCCGCGATCATACAGAGGGAGCCGGACGGTTGACAAAATGTGTGGGCAACTTCGGCCATGCCAGGCCGGATTTTATGACAGGGATCCTAAAAGAAGGCCAGGGAATGCTTCTGTGCAGTAACGGATTTTGCCGTCATACATCAGATGCGGAACTGTCAGAGGTTCTTGACCCGCGTCAGATCAGGGAAGAAGAACAGATCGGACGAAGACTTCGGGAGATCGGCAGCGCGTGCGTGAGAAGGGGCGGGAAGGACGATCTGTCAGCGATTTACATCAAAGCAGAGAAAATGCGGTAAATGCAGACCGCACAGCGGCAGGGCAATGTAAAAGGGAAGACCTTGCGGAAAGAGAAAAGCAGATCAGAAGGAAACGGGAAAGGAATAAAAGGCAGATGACATATAAAAACGGCACGGACAACGGAGTGAAGCGGCTGCAGCATAAATGTCATATTGGCAAATATGAGATTATAAGGATGCTGGGACAGGGCGGAGAGGGGCTGGTATATCTGGCATATGATAGGAACTTGGACCGTTTTGCCGCCATCAAAAAAGTGGGAGAGGACAAGGCGCAGGCAGACGGATGGATCGTCAAAGAGGCGGAGTTCCTGCAGAAGCTCAGACATCCGATGCTGCCGGTGGTCTATGATCTGTTCAGGGAGGATGCATGGTATCTGGTCATGGAGTATGTGCAAGGCATAACGCTTCGGGATTATATCGCGCACAACGGAGCCGTGGATGAGCAGAAAGCCTGCGCCTGGGCGGGACAACTGGCGGATATACTGGAATATCTGCACACACAGGAAACACCTGTTATTTATTGTGATCTGAAACCGGATAACATTATGGTCTGTCCGGACGGCAATCTGAAACTGGTAGACTTCGGCGCGGCATACAGACGGAATTTCGGCGCAGATCGTGCGGACGTTATGGCTGCGACGAATGGGTATGCGGCGCCGGAACAGTTCGGACAGACGGGAGTAAACGGGCAACTGGCAGGGCATGGAGGGACGGGAAGACACACCTGCGGGTATGCCGATGAGAGAAGCGATATCTATGCACTGGGAAAAGTATTGTATTATGTTGTCACCGGCGCGGACCCCGGCGAGCCGCCGTATGCTTTACTGTCGGTGCGAGAATATCAGCCGGTTCTGTCCTCGGGGCTGGAGCGCCTGATCGGAAAATGTATGGAGGAGGAACCGCAGAAGCGCTATCAGACGGCGGCCCAGGTCAGGAAGGATCTGTCGGGATGCGGAAAAGGGAAATATGTGCCGCGCAGACGCGGTTTTATCAGGGCGGTGGAGAAAAGAATATGGCTGAGGGAAAAGTCAGACAATTCGGGTGGTGTACTTTTGGACATAAAAAATGTATAATATGACAAGAGGAGAGATCATCTATGCATCGTGAACATACGAAGACAGTACATATAGGCGACAGAGTGATAGGCGGCGGCAATCCGATTCTGATCCAGTCTATGACGAATACGAAGACGGAGGACGTGGAGGCGACAGTAGCGCAGATCCTCAGGCTGGAAAAAGCGGGGTGCGAGATCGTCCGCTGTACCGTACCAACGGCAGAGGCGGCGGCGGCGATTGCCGCAATCAGGCCGAGGATCCATATTCCTCTTGTGGCGGATATACATTTTGATTACAAGATGGCGATCGCGGCGATCGAGAACGGCGCTGACAAGATACGGATCAATCCGGGCAATATCGGCGGAAAAGATAAGGTGGAAGCTGTCGTTAAAGCGGCGAAGGAGCGTGGCGTCCCCATTCGTGTGGGGGTCAACAGCGGTTCTCTGGAGAAGGATCTTGTGGCAAAATACCACGGCGTGACAGCTGAGGGCCTGGTCGAGAGCGCGCTGGATAAGGTCGGCATAATAGAGGATATGGGCTACGACAACATAGTGATCAGCATTAAGGCCTCCGATGTGATGCTGTGCGTGCATGCCCATGAGCTGCTTGCGCAGAAAACGGATCATCCGCTTCATGTGGGCATCACGGAGGCGGGAACCGTGCAGAGCGGTAATATCAAGTCCGCCATCGGGCTGGGTCTGATACTGAATCAGGGCATCGGCGATACGGTCCGTGTATCTTTGACGGGCGACCCTGTGGAAGAAATCAAATCGGCCAGGCTGATCCTGCGCACCCTTGGACTGCGCAAGGGCGGCATAGAAGTGGTATCCTGCCCGACTTGCGGCCGGACCAGGATAGATCTGATCGGACTGGCTAACAAGGTGGAAGAGATGGTTGCGGATATTCCGCTCGATATCAGGGTGGCAGTGATGGGCTGCGCCGTCAACGGACCGGGAGAGGCGAAGGAAGCGGATATTGGCATTGCGGGCGGTATAGGTGAAGGACTGCTGATAAGGAAGGGCGAGATCGTAAAAAAAGTTCCGGAGGATAAGCTGCTCGATACCTTGCGGGAAGAACTTTTGAACTGGGAGAATAACCGGAATGGGGAAGAAGTTTTTTGATGTGTTTCCTACATTAAAATTAGATGAGGGCATAAGAGAGCTGTATGAACAGGTTACAGTGGACAGAGTTTCCTCCACGAAGCGGCAGGATCTTCTGCGCATTTATATTTCCTCCGACCGGCTGATCCGGAAAGAGGATGTTTACAAGGTGGAAAGGGCCGTAAAGAAACAGTTTTTTCCGACCGCGTTCATGGTGATCAGGATCTACGAGAGATTTCATCTGTCTGCCCAGTATACGCCCGAAAAGCTGATGGACGCCTACCGGGACAGTATATTGCTGGAGCTGCGGGAATATTCGCCTGTGGAATACAATCTGTTTAAGAAGGCGGACATTGAATTCACACAGGACGGCAGAATGCTCATGACGTTGGAAGAAACGGTGCTTGGCAAGTCAAGAGCAGACGAGTTGCTCCGCATTCTGGAGAAAATATTTACAGAGCGTTGCGGGCTGGCTATCGATATACAGGTGTCCTATAAAGAGCCCTCGGAGGGAAGATACAAGAAAGAGGACGAGCACAGGATCGCCATGCAGGTGGCGGAGATCTCCGCCAGGGCCGGTCATGGAACGGCGTCGGCGGTAGACACTGCAAAAGAGAGCGGAGAAGAGAACAATATACGGCTTTCGGCAGAGGATGGCAGGAGAGCGTCAGACGCTGCAGAGCGGCCGCTTAAGCGTTCTGACGATCCCGATGTGATATACGGCAAAGATTTTGACGATGAGGCGATGCCGATCAGCGATATCATCGGAGAGATGGGTGAGGTGGCTATCCGCGGTAAGATCATCGGTACGGACAGAAGGGACATTAAGAACGAGAGAGTCATCCTGATCTATCATATTACGGACTTTACGGATACCATGACTTTTAAGATCTTTGTACACAGTCAACAGGCGGATGATATAACAGCTGATATGAAAGAAGGCTCATTCGTGAAGGTGAAGGGCATGACGGTGCTGGACAAGTTTGACCATGAGCTTGCCATCGGATCCGTAGCGGGTATTAAGAAGATTCCTGATTTCACGGTTGCGCGCATGGATACGAGCGCGCGCAAGAGGGTGGAGCTGCATTGTCACACGAAGATGAGCGATATGGATGGCGTGTCTGAAGTAAAGGATATTGTTAAGCGCGCCTATAAGTGGGGACATCCGGCAATTGCGATCACCGACCACGGGGTCGTGCAGTCATTTCCGGTTGCAAACCATGTGTGGGAGGACTTGTGGAAGGCGGAAGCGGCTAAGCGGAAAGAAGCGGGGGATCCCAGTCCCGATAAGCAGGATTTCTTTAAGGTGATCTACGGCGTGGAGGCGTATTTTGTGGACGATCTGCATGATATCGCCACCAACGACAAAGGACAGAATTTCCGCCAGGATTTTGTAGTATTCGATATTGAGACAACGGGCTTTTCGCCTGTGGAGAACCGGATCATAGAGATCGGGGCGGTTAAAGTGTGCGGCGGTAAGATCACTGAGCGCTTTTCCACTTTTGTCGATCCAGAGGTTCCGATACCTTTTGAGATAGAGAAACTGACAGGCATCAATGATTCCGCGGTGCTCAATGCGGAGAAGATCGAGACGGTCCTCCCGCGGTTTCTGACGTTTTGCGAAGGCTGTATGCTTGTGGCGCACAATGCCGGATTCGACATGGGCTTTATCATGGAAAACTGTGACAGACTGGGCATACCGCATGATTTTACCTATGTGGATACGGTGGGAATGGCGAGAGTCATGATCCCGTCTTTGTCCAGACATACGCTGGATACGGTGGCAAAAGCGCTGGGCGTATCCCTGTTAAACCATCACAGGGCGGTGGACGATGCGGAGGCGACTGCGGAGATCTTCGTCAAGCTGATCGACAGGATGGAGGACGAAGGGATCACTACGCTTGCGCAGATCAATGAGAAGGGCAAGGCAAGCCCCGATATCATCAAGCGTCTGCCGACTTATCACGGTATTATTCTGGCGAAGAACAATGTGGGACGTATGAATCTGTACAGGCTGGTATCGATGTCCCATCTCAATTATTTTGCGAGAAGACCGAGGATTCCCAAGAGTATTTTAAACCAGTACCGGGAGGGACTCATTGTGGGAAGCGCCTGCGAGGCGGGCGAGCTTTACCGCGCCCTCGTAGAAGGAAAACCGGATGCGGAGATAGCAAGGCTGGTAAGCTTTTATGATTATCTGGAGATACAGCCGCTTGGAAATAACGAGTATATGATCGACTCCGATAAAATAACAAGCGTTACATCTATGGAGGATATAAAGGAGCTGAACAGAAAGATCGTGCGGCTCGGCGAGCAGTTTCATAAGCCGGTGGTGGCCACATGCGACGTGCATTTTTTGAATCCCGAGGACGAGGTATACCGCCGCATTATCATGGCGGGACAGGGATTCCCGGACGCGGATCATCAGGCGCCCCTGTATCTGCGCACAACGGAAGAGATGCTTGCGGAATTTGCGTATCTGGGAAGCGACAAGGCGGAGGAAGTGGTGATCACCAACACAAACCTCATAGCCGATATGATAGACACGATGTCTCCGGTACGCCCGGATAAGTGTCCGCCTGTTATAGAGGACAGCGACAGACAGTTGACGGAGATCTGTTATAACAGAGCGCATGAGCTGTACGGCGAGAATCTGCCGCAGATCGTTAAGGACCGTCTGGAGAAAGAACTTCACTCTATTATATCCAACGGGTTTGCGGTCATGTATATCATCGCGCAGAAGCTTGTGTGGAAATCGGTGGAGGACGGTTATCTGGTGGGGTCGCGTGGCTCTGTGGGAAGCTCCTTCGTGGCGTATCTTGCCGGGATCACGGAAGTCAACTCCTTAAGTCCGCATTATCTGTGCCCCAAATGTTATTACTATGATTTTGATTCCGAGGAAGTGAAAGCCTATAGCGGCGGCGCGGGATGCGATATGCCGGATAAGACCTGTCCGGTCTGTGGGACGCCCCTTAGAAAAGAAGGATTCGACATTCCCTTTGAAACGTTTCTGGGCTTCAAGGGTGACAAAGAGCCCGATATCGACCTGAATTTCTCCGGTGAATACCAGAGTAAGGCGCATAAATATACGGAGGTCATTTTTGGCAGCGGGCAGACCTACCGCGCGGGTACGATCGCAACGCTGGCGGATAAGACAGCTTTCGGATATGTCAAGAACTATTATGAAGAGCGCGGAAAGCATAAGCGGGCCTGTGAGATCAACCGTATAGTCGCCGGATGTACCGGCGTCCGCAGAAGCACGGGACAGCACCCCGGCGGTATCGTTGTACTGCCGGTGGGGGAGGACATCAATTCTTTTACGCCTGTTCAGCACCCGGCAAACGATGTGACGACGGATATCATAACCACTCACTTTGACTACCATTCTATAGACCATAACCTGTTGAAGCTTGATATACTCGGTCATGATGATCCGACTATGATTCGTATGCTGCAGGATCTGACCGGTATTGATCCTGTCAAAATACCGCTGGACGACCCCGGAGTTATGTCCCTGTTTGCGTCCACAGAGGCTTTGGGTATAACGCCGGAACAGATCGGGGGCTGTAAGCTGGGATGCCTGGGCATCCCGGAATTCGGTACGGATTTCGTTATTCAGATGGTTATGGATGCCAAACCCAGGTGCTTTACCGATCTGGTGCGTATTTCGGGGCTGTCGCACGGAACGGATGTATGGCTGGGAAATGCGCAGACTCTGATCGAGGAGGGAAAAGCGACCATATCCACGGCGATCTGTTGCCGTGACGATATCATGATCTATCTGATACAGATGGGCGTAGAGCCTTCGCTTTCTTTTACCATCATGGAAAGCGTGCGTAAGGGCAAAGGATTAAAGCCGGAGTGGGAGGAAGCGATGCTTGCGGCCAATGTGCCGGAATGGTATATCTGGTCCTGCAAGAAGATACAATATATGTTCCCGAAGGCCCATGCGGCGGCGTATGTTATGATGGCGTGGCGTATCGCCTACTGCAAGATAAACTATCCGCTGGCATATTATGCGGCTTTCTTCAGCATTCGCGCATCCGCTTTTTCCTATGAACTGATGTGCCGCGGCCAGGCGCATCTGGAAAATGTGATGGCGGATTATAAGAGGAGAAGCGATGAACTGTCCAAAAAGGAGCAGGATACCTACCGGGACATGAGGATCGTGCAGGAGATGTACGCGAGAGGCTTTGAATTTGTGCCGATCGATATTTTCTCGGCCCAGTCCAGGCTGTTTCAGATCGTGGACGGTAAGCTGATGCCGTCCATCAACAGTATAGACGGCGTGGGACAGCAGGTGGCGGATGCCATCGTGGAGGCGGCAAAAGACGGGCCGTTTTTGAGTAAGGATGATTTCAGACAGAGGACCAAGGCTTCCAAGACTATCGTTGACCTGATGGACGAGCTGGGTCTTCTGGGCGATCTGCCGGAATCCAATCAGATCAGTCTGTTTGATTTTATAGGTGCATAGCGCCAAAACACCAAAAATATAAAAAAAGTACTTGCATTCTCCTGTGAAATATAATAGAATAAGCAAGTGTCAAACAGATGGCTCGTTGGTCAAGCGGTTAAGACGCCGCCCTCTCACGGCGGAAACAGGGGTTCGATTCCCCTACGAGCTGTGAAACGCTGGAATCTTTATATAAAGGTTTCAGCGTTTGTACGTTTCAAATCCGGACAGGGGCATTGCGGCCGGAATCGGGGGCATATATGTCGATCGTCAAAGTAAGAGAGTATTTCAAACAATACGGCATGGAAGACAGGATACTGGAATTTGATGTTTCCAGCGCCACGGTGGAGCTGGCGGCGCAGGCGTTACACTGCGAGCCGTGCAGGATCGCCAAGACACTGTCTTTTACGGTAAACGGCCAGCCGGTGCTGATCGTGACGGCCGGCGATGCCAAGGTGGACAATACCAGATATAAGGCGCAGTTTGGCGTCAAGGCAAAGATGCTCGCACCGGATGAGGTGGAGGCGCAGATCGGACACGCGGTTGGCGGTGTGTGTCCTTTTGCTGTCAACGAGGGCGTCACCGTGTATCTTGATGAATCGCTCAGGCGGTTTAGCACCGTGTTTCCGGCGTGCGGAAGCAGCAACAGTGCGATCGAGCTTACCCTGGAAGAACTGGAACGGTATTCTTCCTATGCTTCGTGGATCGATGTATGTAAGGGCTGGAATGCGTAATATGTAAACTCCCTATTGCAAATCCCGGCAAAGGGTGTTACAATACGTTATGTATTCAGAATAAAGATTACGATAGAGAGTGGACTTGCGAGTCCACTTTTTTACATGGTAGGGAGGCACATATGTCAAACAAGGAGACATACGAATCCAGAACAGAGCAGCTTTTGATCCCGATCGCCGGGAGGTTCGGCGTGGAAATCTATGATGTGGAGTACGTCAAGGAGGGCAAGGACTGGTATCTGCGGGCTTACATTGACAAGCCGGAAGGAGTCAGCATAAACGACTGCGAAAATGTGAGCCGGGCGCTGTCGGATGCGCTGGATGCGGAAGATTATATACCGGATGCTTATATTCTGGAGGTCAGCAGTCCGGGGCTTGGCAGAACGCTTAAGAAGGATAAGCATCTTGAAAAGAGTCTGGGCGAGGAAGTGGAGATCAAGACTTATAAGCCGGTGGACGGATGTAAAGAGTTTAAAGGCATACTTAAGGCGTATGACGCCGGCACAGTTACCATAGAGGAGCAGGACGGAGAGAAAACCGCGGCGGAGCGTGTTTTTCAGAGAAAAGAGATTGCGCTTGTCAGACTTGCGCTTAATTTATAAAAAATAAAGAAACCAAAATACAGATCAGAGACAGAGGAGGATAACGGAAAATGAATAAGGAGTTAATGGAGGCGCTGGATATTCTGGAGAAGGAAAAGGAGATCAGCAAGGAGACTCTTTTTGAGGCGATCGAGAATTCCCTTATCACGGCGTGCAGGAACCATTTCGGCAAGGCTGATAATGTAAAGGTGGAGATCGACAGAGAGACGTGCGATTTCCTCTGCTATGCCGAGAAAGAGGTCGTAGAGGAAGTGGAGGACGATGTGCTGCAGATTTCTTTGGAGGATGCCAAAGAGATATCCCCCAAGGCAAAGGTGGGCGATATCGTCCGCGTGGAGATCAAGTCAAAGGAGTTTGGCCGTATCGCGACCCAGAACGCAAAGAACGTCATTCTGCAGAAGATCCGTGAGGAAGAGAGAAGCGTCATTTATAATCAGTACTATGAGAAGGAAAAGGATATTGTGACCGGTATCGTACAGCGTTATATCGGCAGAAACATTTCCATCAATCTTGGCAAGGCGGACGCTATCTTAAATGAGAGTGAGCAGGTCAGAACCGAGCATTTCAGACCGACCGACAGAATCAAGGTATATATTCTGGAAGTGAAGAATACACCTAAAGGACCGAGGATTCTTGTGAGCCGTACCCATCCCGAGCTGGTAAAGAGGCTGTTTGAGGCTGAGGTGACAGAGATCAGGGACGGCACGGTGGAGATCATGAGCATTGCCAGAGAGGCGGGCAGCAGAACAAAACTGGCTGTTCGTTCCAATAATCCGAATGTGGACGCGGTGGGCGCCTGTGTCGGTGTCAACGGCAGCAGAGTCAACTCTATTGTGGATGAATTGTGCGGTGAGAAGATCGATATCGTAAACTGGGATGAAAATCCGGGTAATCTGATACAGAACGCATTGTCACCCGCTAAGATCGTGGCAGTGTTTGCCGATCCCGATGAGAAGACGGCGAAGGTCGTAGTGCCTGATTACCAGCTGTCGCTTGCAATCGGCAAGGAAGGACAGAACGCCAGACTGGCGGCCAGACTGACCGGTTATAAGATCGACATCAAGAGCGAAACGCAGGCGAAGGATGCGCCGGGCTTCCGTTATGAAGACTATGTATATGACGATGAAGAATACGATGAATACAGCGATGAGGAGTACGATGAAGACTACGACGGGGAGTACGCGGAAGAAGACTCCGAAGGCGCTGAATATACGGACGAAGATTACGGAACCGAAGAGGCCGATGAAGTTGTGGATGAAGAGGAGTCCGGAGAGGAAGAGTAAATGGCAAAAAAGATTCCCATGCGCCAGTGTGTGGGCTGCGGTGAAATGAAGAGCAAGAAGGAAATGATGCGCGTGTTAAGATGCGGGGACGGTTCCATCGTTCTGGATGTGACCGGCAGAAAAAACGGCAGGGGCGCATATCTGTGCAGGAACAGGGACTGCCTGGCCAAAGCAATAAAGAGTAAAGGTCTGGACCGCTCTTTCAAAATGAGTATTCCGCGGGAGATATATGAGAATCTGGAAAAAGAGTTCGAGGAGGGCGGTTATGCAGAGCAAACCGAATAAAGATCGGGTGTTATCTTTGCTGGGTCTTGCAGCGCGGGGCGGGAATGTCGTCAGCGGCGGTTTCGCAACGGAGGAAGCGGTTAAGCGGGGTAAAGCCCATCTGGTCATCATAGCCAGTGATGCTTCGGATAACACGACAAAGAAATTTAGGAATTCCAGTGAATTTTACGGTGTTCCCTGTGTATATTACAGCGTCAAACAGGCGCTGGGGCACGCGATTGGCAAGGAAGAGAGATCCTGCCTTGCCGTGACCGAGAAGGGGTTTGCGGATTCGATACAGAAGCATTTATTAGATTCGGGATTAGTTGGAGGTAGTGAGCATGGCGAAAATGAAGGTACATGAGCTGGCAAAAGAGCTGAATAAGCAGAGTAAAGAGCTGGTCGCTTTTTTGCAGGATAAAGGATATGAAGTGAAAGCCGCGCAGAGCTCTATAGAGGAGGATGCGATCGCACTTGTAAGAGAGCATTTCGGAGCAGGCGCATCACAGGACAGCGACGGGGCTACAGGAAAAGCGTCCGGGGCTGCGGATAAGGCGGATGCCGCGGAAACTAAACAGACGGCTAAGAAAGAGGCGGCCAGGGAAAAGACGCCTGAGGAGAAGGAAGCAAAAACGCCTGAGGTGAAAGAGACCAAGACGTCTGAGGCGAAGGAGGCAAAGGCGCCGAAAGCGAAAGAGGCGGAAGCGCCGAAAAAGAAGAAGATCATCTTTGTAAGCAATCCGCAGAATTCCAAGATGTCCGGCCAAAGACCTGTCCAGGGAGGCGGCGGTAACCGCGACAGAAGACCGGGTGGACCCGGCGGACGCCCGGTGCAATCGCAGAATACACCGCATCAGATCATCAGACCGACGCAGAAACCGATTCCCGTGACGGCGGAGCCTTATGATGTGCGGCAGAAACAGCAGCGGGAAAGAAGGATGGAGCAACAGCAGCAGGAGAAGCGCGAGCGTGAGAACGCCGGTACGACTCAGGCTGCAAGGACACAGCCGGGACAGGAGAGGACGACAGGTGCGGGAGATAATCGCAGATTTGAAGCGCAAGGCGGAGCGGGTAATAATACTAATCAGGGCAGTCGCCGGAATAGCAGCTCTGGGGCGGCTCCTTTCAGGGGTCAGGGTAGTTTTGAACGCCCTCAGAGAAGCAATGGAGGGCCGGACAATAGATTTAAGCGCGGTAACGGTCAGAAGGACTTTATCTCCGAGACGCCTGTCAAGGACGTGGAGAAGCATCGGGATGAAGAAAAGCGCAGGGCGAATCAGGATAGGGACAGACGTTCCAGGAAAGATCTGATCTACGAGGATGACGATGTTGCGGTGAAGAACCGAAATAGAGCTGGTCGTTTCATCAAACCGGAGAAGAAGGTGGAGGAAACCGTTGAGGAGCAGATCAAAGTGATCACCCTTCCCGAAACGCTTACGATCAAGGAACTGGCTGACAAGATGAAGATTCAACCGTCTGTGATCATTAAGAAGCTGTTTATGCAGGGGCAGGTCGTTACGCTGAATTCCGAGATCAGCTTTGAGGATGCGGAGAATATTGCCATAGATTACGAGATCATCTGCGAGAAGGAAGTTAAAGTGGATGTGATCGAGGAACTGCTTAAGGAAGAGGAAGAAAACGAGGCGGATATGGTGAGCAGACCTCCGGTTATCTGCGTTATGGGACACGTAGACCACGGTAAGACTTCTCTTTTGGATGCTATACGTAAGACCAACGTGACGGATAAGGAAGCAGGCGGTATTACGCAGGCGATCGGCGCGTATACGGTTTCCGCCAAGGGGCAGACGATCACGTTCCTCGATACGCCGGGACATGAGGCGTTCACTGCAATGCGTATGCGCGGCGCCAATTCCACGGATATTGCTGTATTGGTCGTAGCGGCGGACGACGGCGTCATGCCGCAGACGATCGAGGCGATCAATCATGCTAAAGCGGCGGGGACGGAAATTATTGTAGCAGTCAATAAGATCGATAAGCCCAGCGCCAATATCGACCGTGTCAAGCAGGAAATGACAGAATATGAACTGATCCCGGTAGATTGGGGCGGATCGACGGAGTTTGTGCCGGTGTCCGCTAAAACCGGCGAAGGGATTGAGAATCTGCTGGAGACGATACTGCTGACGGCCGAGATCATGGAGCTTAAGGCAAATCCGAACAGAAATGCAAGAGGTCTGGTCATAGAGGCAGAGCTTGACAAAGGCCGGGGCCCTGTTGCTACCGTGCTGGTACAGAAGGGTACATTGCATGTGGGAGACTTTATTTCCGCAGGAGCAAGCCACGGTAAAGTAAGGGCGATGATAGATGATAAGGGCAGAAGGGTGAAGGAGGCTACGCCTTCCACTCCGGTAGAGATCCTGGGTCTGTCCGATGTTCCGAGCGCAGGCGAGGTATTTATTGTCCATGAAAATGACAAGACGGCAAAAACTTATGCAGAAACCTATCTGGCGCAGCATAAGGAAGAGATGCTTGCAGACACTAAGACCAGAATGTCTCTCGATGATCTGTTTAACCAGATCCAGGAAGGCAATCTGAAGGAACTGAACCTGATCGTCAAAGCGGACGTGCAGGGTAGTGTAGAGGCGTTGAAGCAGAGCCTGATGAAGCTGTCCAATGAGGAGGTCGTGGTCAAGTGTATTCACGGCGGCGTTGGAGCGATCAACGAGTCGGATGTGTCGCTTGCGTCCGCATCTTCTGCGATCATCATCGGCTTTAATGTAAGACCGGATTCCACGGCGAAGGCCGTTGCGGAGCGCGAAGGCGTGGATGTGCGGCTGTACAAAGTCATCTATCAGGCGATCGAGGATATTGAAGCGGCGATGAAGGGCATGTTAGATCCGGTCTTTGAGGAAAAAGTGATCGGACACGCGGAGGTACGCCAGATCTTCAAGGCTTCTGCTGTCGGTAACATTGCGGGCTCCTATGTTCTGGACGGCGAGTTCCAGAGAGGATGTAAGATTCGTATCTCAAGAGAAGGAGAGCAGATCTACGAGGGTGAGCTGGCGTCCCTGAAGCGTTTCAAAGATGATGTTAAGGAAGTGAAGGCGGGATTCGAGTGTGGTCTTGTGTTCAGCGGTTTCGACCAGATGCAGGAGCTGGATATTGTCGAGGCATATATCATGGTAGAGGTGCCCAGATAAAATAGGTGACAGCAGTGCATTCCTATGACAATATCGCATGTTATTGAATTGCCGGCGGAATGTGCTGCGGAAAGGACACTATACAATGCGTAAGAACAGTGTTAAAAATATCCGTATCAACGCTGAAGTGCAGCGTGTACTGGCGCAAATCATCAGAAGCGAGATCAAAGATCCGAGAATCGCTCCGATGACCTCTGTGGTTGCGGTGGAGGTGGCTCCCGATCTGAAGAGCTGTAAAGCGTGGATCAGCGTACTAGGCGATGAGAAAGCCCGGGCAGATACACTCGCCGGACTTAAGAGCGCGGAAGGGTATATCAGAAGTATGCTTGCCAGGACGGTCAATCTGCGCAATACGCCGCAGATCACCTTTATCCCGGACCAGTCTATTGCGTATGGCGTCAATATGTCAAAGCTGATCGATGAAGTGGTGGAGAAAGATGCCAGATCATCCCAGGATGTGCGGGAAGAAGAGTAATGGCACAACAAACCGGATACCGAAACGGCAATCCTGTATATGTATAAGGGAAAGAGTGAAGTGGTAGAGAAATGAAGATTATTGATGAATTAAAAGGTGCGAAGACCATAGCGATCGGCGGCCATGTGAGACCTGACGGAGACTGTGTGGGCTCAGTGATGGGACTGTATCTGTATCTGCGCAAAGAGATGCCGGATACAGTGATCGACGTTTATCTCGAGAGACCGGCCGATATATTCAAATGTATAAGTCATATTGATGATATTAAATCTGAATTTAACAACAAAGATGTATATGATATATTTATCGCTCTGGACACAACGCCCGACCGGCTGGGCGATGCGGAAGCAATCTATGAGAATGCACGCAGAAAAATCAACATCGATCATCATATCAGCAATCCCGGCTGCGGGGACGTGAACGTGGTGGAACCGCAGAGAAGCTCCACGGCGGAGCTGCTGTATGAGCTGATGGATACGGAGAAGATTGATGTGGAGATCGCCAAGGCGATTTATATCGGGATCATCCATGATACGGGTGTGTTTCGTTATTCCAATGTGTCACCCAGAACGCATCAGATTGCCAGCGAATTAATTAAATTTGGATTTGATTATTCAGCCATCAATGAAGAAACATATTATGAGAAGACGTATCTGCAGACGCAGATCATGGGAAGGGCAGTTCTTGAGAGTATGCGCTTCCTGCAGGGACGCTGTATCGTCAGCGTGGTCACCCGGCGGATGATGGAGTTCTATCAGGTGACGCCGAAAGACTTAGACGGTATAGTCAGTCAGCTCCAGGCGGTTAAAGGCGTTGACTGCGCAATTTTTATGTATGAGACAGGTACTTTAGAGTATAAGGTGAGTTTGCGCTCCAACGGCAAAGTAGACGTGTCCGCAGTGGCGGTCAAGTTCGGCGGCGGCGGTCATGTGCGGGCTGCCGGCTGCATAATGAACGGTACATATCATGATAATATAAACAATCTTTCCATTGAGATCGCGGAGCAGTTCAAAAATGAATAGCATGTGTAATGGAATAATGAATGTATATAAGGAGAAAGGCTTTACGTCGCACGATGTGGTTGCCAGACTTCGCGGTATCTGCCGGATGAAGAAAATCGGACATACAGGGACACTCGACCCGGAGGCGGTCGGCGTGCTTCCTGTATGTTTTGGTTCGGGAACAAAGCTTTGCGATATGCTCACCGGATGGGACAAGGAGTATATTGCTGTGATGCGTCTGGGAATCGTTACCGATACACAGGATATGACGGGAAAGATACTGTCACAGTGCAGTGCGGAGACTGTAAACGCTCTGTCTGAGAAGACCGTGCGCGATAACGTCATGGCATTTGAAGGAGTGTATGACCAGATCCCGCCCATGTATTCCGCGCTGAAGGTGAATGGGAGAAAACTGTACGAGCTGGCGCGGACAGGCAGGGAGATCGAGCGGGCGCCCCGGCGGGTCCACATAGAGGAAATTGAAGTCCAAAGCCTGAACATACCGTATGTCACAATGCGCATCGTGTGCTCCAAGGGAACTTATATCAGGACCTTGTGTCATGATATCGGCGCCCGTTTAGGATGCGGCGCTGCAATGGAGTCGCTTGTCAGAAGTCGGGTGGGGATCTTCCGTATAGAGGATGCGCTTAAGCTTTCGGAGCTGGAAAGACTGCAGGAAGAAGATAAAATATCAGACGTTATTATACCGCCTGATGTTATTTTCGCCAAAGACAGGGCGGTCACGGTAAACGAACATGGGCTGAAGCCGCTGCAGAACGGGAATTGCCTTACATCGGGACAGCTGACGGAGCAGACATGCTTTGCGGATGACGAACAGGTGCGGGTGTATGACAGTGCGGGGAGATTTTACGGTATATACGGGTATAGCGGTGATGAGAAGATCTTAAGACCTGTAAAGATGTTTTTGTCTGGAAACTAGCTTGTTTTTCACCCGGGAATTGTGCTGGAGCGTCACACATTCCCTGGATGGCGAAGTTAATTCTGAGAGAATTTACTTCATGCCTCTTATCGCGTAAGCGCTCCGGAATGAAGGATAGTATGAAGATCATAGAGAAGACTACAGAGTTTTGGCTGGACGGGCGAAGCGCCGTTGCCATCGGTAAATTTGACGGCGTGCATCTCGGACATCGGAAGCTTCTTCATAAAATTACAGAGCAGAAGAGCAAAGGGCTTCAGGCTGTCGTTTTTACTTTTGACACCTCAGCGGCAGCTTTTTTCGGCGGTGCGGATAAGGAGCTTACCACGCTTGCGGAAAAGCGGCGGATATTTGAAGCGATGGGCGTGGACGTACTGATCGAGTTTCCGCTTAACCGTGACACTGCGGCCACAAAACCGCAGGAATTTATACAAAGATATCTGGCGTCGCAGATGCACACGGCGTATATATGCGCGGGGGACGATCTTTCCTTCGGGTATAGAGGGGCGGGCAATTATGAGCTTCTGGAACAGTATGCCGGGGCGTTCGGATATCGCGCGGAATTAATTGATAAAGTTGCGGTCGGCGGAGCCGCCGTAAGCTCTACCAGGGTCCGAGAGGCCGTCCGCAAAGGCGATATGGAGAGCGCGGCGCGTATGCTGGGGATGCCCTACAGTGTGAGCGGTATCGTGGAGCATGGCAGACAGCTTGGCAGGACGATCGGTATGCCGACCGCGAACATAGTTCCGGATGCAGATAAGCTTCTGCCGCCCAACGGGGTTTATTATTCCCGCGCAGTTATCGGGGACCGGATATGCAGAGGGATATCCAATGTGGGCTGCAGGCCTACGGTCAGTGAGGACCCAAAGATCGGCGTGGAAACGTATCTGTATGATTTCGCGGACAGGCTGTACGGTCAGGACATCACGGTACAGCTTCTCGCTTATAGAAGACCGGAGATGAGATTTGACAGCTTAGAGAGCCTCAAAGCGCAGATGGAGGCGGATATTGCAGCCGGCAGGGATCATGCATGACCATATTCTTTTACCGGTTCTTTCCGGACAAAAGAAATATCATATGTTTTCTTATTATAATAGTACTTGTCAGTATCTGTTGTTTTAGATAAAATAAGAGAGTGTAGATTTATTCGGGGAACTATTATATGCGAAGGGAAGCATAGTTAAGATGAATCTGACAATTGTTCTTTCCATGACGGGCGGCCTGGGACTGTTTCTGTACGGTATGCGTATCATGAGCGACAGTATCGAGAAGGTTGCCGGTGCGAAGCTGAGAGGAATATTGGAGCGGCTTACCACGAATCGTTTTACGAGTATCTTTGTGGGTATGATTTTCACTGCGGCGATACAGTCTTCGTCGGCGTGTACGGTTATGGTGGTCAGCTTTGTCAATTCGGGACTGATGACACTGACCCAGGCGGCGGGTGTGATTTTCGGCGCCAATATCGGTACGACCGTGACGGCCCTTCTCGTGTCTTTTAAGCTGGAGAAGGTGGCGCCGCTCATACTTTTACTGGGCGTCCTGATCGTAATGTTCTGCAAGAAACAGAAGGTATCGCGGTGGGGCGATGTCATTATCGGCTTTGGCGTTCTGTTTATGGGACTCAGCACGATGTCCGGAGCTATGGCGGGTATGAAAGATTCGCCGGCGGTATTACATATGTTTGCATCTCTCCGCTCCCCGTTTGTTGCAGTGATCTTAGGCGCGGTGCTCACTGCAGTGATCCAGAGTTCTTCCGTGACTGTCAGCATCATGGTGCTTCTTGCTAATCAGGGGCTTCTCGGACTGGATATCGGTCTGTATATCATACTCGGCTGTAATATAGGCGCCTGTACATCGGCGATACTCGCTTCCCTGAACGGTAAAAAGGACGCAAAAAGGGCGGCTGCCATCCATCTTATTTTCAACGTGATCGGCACAGTGATCGTGTTTATCATATTCCTGTTAGACGTTCATCAGATCGTGGGGGTTCTCACGGCGATAGCGGGCAATAATATGGGGCGCGTGGTCGCATACGCCCATACCTCTATCAAGATTTTCCAGGTTATCATTATGATGCCTTTTATCAAGGGCATTGTCAGACTGACCTATCTGGTCGTGCCGGGCGACGACAGAAAGGTGGGATACAGGGACAGCTATCAGCTCAAATATATCGGCGAGACGGTATTACTCAATCCGGCAACGGCGGTCGTGGAAGCCGTCAAGGAGCTGGACCGTATGGGGTCCCTTGCCGATGAGAACTTAAACCGTGCCATGAACGCTCTGATCACACTGGATACGGAGGAGATCGCGGAGGTGCGGGAAGTGGAGAAGAACATAGACTTCCTGAGTCATGCCATCACGCATTACCTTGTTAAGATCAATCAGACAACGCTGCCGATCGAAGACCTGAAAAACATCGGCGCGCTGTTCCATGTGGTAAACGATATCGAGCGCATCGGCGATCATGCGGAGAATATTGCGGACGCTGCGGAGCGCAGGATCGAGACGGGCGTGAACTTCACCAAAGAAGCGCAGCGCGAGCTGGGTGAAATGATGAACATGGTCAACACGATCCTCAGATTCTCTTTCGAGATGTTTGTCAAGAGTACGGAAGAACATGTAGAGGACATCCTTCATCTGGAAGATGCTATTGATGAGAAGGAGAGAGAGCTTCAGCAGAAGCATATCGAGCGGCTTTCCAATAACGAGTGTTCTCCCGAAGCCGGGGCGCTTTACTCGGATATCGTGTCAGGCTTGGAGCGAGTAGCGGATCATGCGGTCAATATCGCCTTTTCCAACAGCTACGGGGAAGGCTGAGCAATACGGACCGTTGCGGGCTTTAGTTAAAGAGAAGAAAAACAGGACCGCCGGCATGCGATTTGACAGAACCGGCCGGGCTTGTTATAATGGCTTATAAATGTTACAAAATTGTTACAAAGCCGGAGGGCGGTGCAGCTGACACGATGCGGCGTACGATTGGACCGCGTTCGGTTTGTAAATGTATAAAGAGGATCTGTACAGGATGAAAAGACGTGAAATTACAGGCTTGCTCGCAGGCTGTGTGCTGCTGCTTGCACCCATGCAGGTACGGGCGGATGAATTGTCGGATGTGTTGTCTGAAGCATCGGTCGATGTGCTCAGTTACGGACACAAGGATACGGATGATATTCGCAGCACAGATGACGCCGACGCTGCGGGCAGTATCAGTGAAAATAGAAATGTGCAGGATCAGGGCGCCCCTGTGAATGATGCGGATATATCCGGGATGTCCCTGGATAAAGTTATAGGGGAATCCGATACGCCGGATTCGGTCTCCGCTTCCGATGCGCAGGAGGTCATGCTGGATCCCATCGGCGCAGGCGTGATACTGGAGACAACCAAGACGGAGAGAGAATATGCAGAGGCATATGAGAAGGCCAAAAACGCCAACTGGGGTTACACGAACCTGGGGATCGCCAATGTGGACAACAATTTAAATATCCGTGCGATTGCGGCGGAGGACGGCAGACTGGTCGGTAAACTCCCCAGAAATGCGGCGTGTGAGGTGTTGGATGACGACGGCGTCTGGGCGCATATCAAGTCCGGCAAGGTGGAGGGATATGTCAGTTTGGATTATCTTCTTACAGGCATACCCGCGAAGCGTAAAGCGGAAGAGCTTGCCGTAACGATGGCGCGCGTCACGACGGACAGCCTGAAGGTCAGGGCTGAGGCGAGCACTGACTCGGAGGTGATAACGCTGGTGCCTAACGGCGAGGAGCTGGAAGTCATATCGGTGGAAGGCGACTGGGTCAAGGTATATCTGGATGACGAGGAAGTGTTTGTACATGCGGATTATGTGGAAGTAAGCTCCGAGCTGGAAACGGCAATCACGATGACGGAGCTTCTCTACGGCCAGGGTGTATCCGATATCCGTGTGGATATATGCCAGTATGCGAAGGAATTCCTTGGGAATCCTTACGTATGGGGCGGAACGAGTCTGACAAAGGGCGCGGACTGTTCGGGATATGTGCAGAGCGTGTTTAAGAAATTTAACGTAAAGCTGCCGCGTACTTCCAGAGAACAGGCTAACAGCGGAACAACGATCAGTGTATCGGAGGCGAAAGCGGGCGACCTGATTTTCTACGGCAGCAGCAGATATATCAATCATGTGGCGATCTATATCGGCGGCGGACAGGTCATTCATGCCAGCAATCCTAAGACGGGCATCAGGATATCCAATGTATCTTACCGTTCTCCTGTCAAAGCCGTCCGGGTGCTGTATGATTAACAGTGTACCGCGGAAAAGTGCAGAACAGACCGCAGGAAAGCGCAGGAACATGCTATAGGAAAGCACGGGAAGGAAAAACATAGGAATAGAAAAAAACACAGCAATAGAAAAAAGAAAACGCTTTACATTGTATATGCGGCATGATATACTATTCAGGTATGGTTTTAGCCGATGCTCAGAAGCGGGATACTCCAACCCACTCTTGGTGTCAGGCGGTTACAGTATCTTTCCTAAAACCGAAATGCGATGGGAAAGATCCAAAGAAAGGAGACAATATGATATCCAAAGAAAAGAAAACAGCTATTATCAACGAGTATGCGAGAACACCCGGAGACACAGGTTCACCGGAAGTGCAGATCGCGGTTCTTACGGCAAGGATCCAGGAACTGACAGAGCATTTAAAGGTCAACCCCAAAGATTTTCATTCCAGAAGGGGACTCCTTAAAATGGTAGGTCAGCGTCGTGGGCTGCTTGCATATCTGAAGAGTAAAGACATCGAGAGATACCGTGTTCTGATCGAAAAGCTTGGTTTGAGAAAATAAGGTGGATTAAAAGGAACAGATAAAGCTGAGCACGATTCAGCTTTATCCGTCCTTTTTCTTTTTAAGGGTTATGGTCACTTAGGTATGGTCACTTAGGTAGAAGAGGCATCCGAGACCACAAATATATGCACAGACCTGTCTTTTGCGGATATATTTGTAGTTTCGGCGTCTTCTGCCTAAAACATAGATTATATTTCTGCTGTAAATGCAGGAAAAAATGAAAAGGAGAGAAGAGCATGTATAAGAGTTACACAATGGAACTTGCCGGTCGTACGCTTCGCGTGGATATCGGCAGAGTCGGCAAACAGGCAAACGGCTGTGCATTTATGCAGTACGGCGAGACAACGGTGCTGTCCACCGCTACGGCGTCGGATAAGCCCAGGGAGGGAATTGATTTCTTCCCCTGCAGCGTGGAGTATGAAGAGAAATTATATGCCGTAGGTAAGATCCCGGGCGGCTTCAACAAGAGAGAGGGCAAGGCGTCCGAGAACGCAGTTCTTACAAGCCGCGTTATCGACAGACCTATGCGTCCCCTGTTCCCGAAGGATTATCGCAATGACGTTACGCTGAATAATATGGTAATGAGTGTGGATCCTGCGTGCAGACCGGAGCTGGTTGCCATGATCGGTACTGCGATCGCAACCTGTATCTCGGATATTCCGTTTGACGGTCCCTGTGCCATGACGCAGATGGGTCTTGTGGACGGCGAGTTGATCGTCAATCCCTCCCAGGAGCAGTGGGATAAGGGAGACCTGCAGATGACCGTCGCTTCTACGGCGCAGAAGGTTATTATGATCGAGGCGGGCGCCAATGAGGTGCCGGAAGATAAGATCCTGGAAGCTATCTATAAGGCTCATGACGTAAATCAGACTGTCATTGAGTTTATCAATAAGATCGTGGCGGAGACAGGCAAGCCGAAGCATGAATATGAGAGCTGTGCGATCCCGGAGCAGATGTTCGAGGATATCAGGAAGATCGTACCGCCCGAGGAGATGGAGACGGCAGTCTTTACCGACGAGAAGCAGGTGCGTGAGGAGAATATCAGGAATATCACTGCAAGACTTGAGGAGGCATTTGCGGATAATGAAGATTATCTGGCAGTTTTAGGCGAGGCCATCTATCAGTATCAGAAGAAGACTGTCCGCAAGATGATCCTGAAAGATCACAAGCGTCCTGACGGTCGTGCGCTGGATCAGATCAGACCGCTTTCGGCTGAGGTTGATATCATCCCGCGTGTTCACGGTTCCGCCATGTTTACCCGCGGTCAGACACAGATCTGCAACGTATGTACGCTGGCGCCCTTGTCGGAAGTGCAGAAGGTAGACGGTCTGGATGAGAATATTACAAGCAAGAGATATATGCATCATTACAATTTCCCGTCCTATTCCGTAGGCGAGACCAAGGTAAGCCGCGGTCCGGGACGCAGAGAGATAGGTCACGGCGCTCTGGCAGAGAGGGCGCTGATCCCGGTGCTTCCTTCCGAGGAGGAATTTCCGTATGCGATCCGTACTGTATCCGAGACGTTTGAGTCTAACGGTTCTACATCTATGGCGTCCACATGCGCATCCTGTATGTCCCTGATGGCGGCGGGCGTGCCGATCAAGAAGATGGTGGCAGGTATTTCCTGCGGTCTTGTTACAGGCGACACGGATGATGATTTTGTACTGCTGACAGATATTCAGGGTCTGGAAGACTTTTTCGGCGATATGGACTTCAAGGTAACGGGTACGCATGACGGTATCACGGCTATTCAGATGGATATTAAGATTCATGGTCTTACAAGGCCCATCGTGGAAGGCGCGATTGCAAGATGCCGTGAGGCGAGAGAGTACATTATGGCTAACTGCATGATGCCTGCGATCTCCGAACCTCGTAAAGAAGTCGGCCCTTATGCACCGCGGATCATCTCTATTCAGATCGATCCTGAGAAGATCGGCGATGTGGTCGGCCAGCGCGGCAAGACTATCAATGAAATCATTGCCCGTACCGGCGTGAAGATCGATATTACGGATGACGGTCAGGTTTCCGTATGCGGTACAGATAAGGAAATGATGGACAAAGCGGTTGACATGATCAAGATCATCGTTACGGATTTCGAGGAGGGTCAGATCTTCAAGGGCACTGTAGTCAGCATTAAAGAATTCGGCGCATTTGTCGAGTTTGCTCCGGGCAAAGAGGGTATGGTTCACATCTCCAAGATCGCAAAGGAGAGGATCAACCGTGTAGAAGATGTGCTGACACTGGGTGATAAGGTGACGGTTGTATGCCTGGGTAAAGACAAGATGGGCAGAATGAGCTTCTCCATGAAAGATGTAGCCCAGGTATGATACCCAGACGGGAAAGGAGTACGTCCAGATATGAAAAAACCGACTATTCTAATTGTCGATGACGTAGATATCAACAGGGAAATACTTTGCGAGATTTTTCAGGGATACAATACGATTCAGGCGGAGAACGGAAAGGATGCGGTCAATATCATTGCCTCCAATCTGGATAAAATATCCGTTGTTCTTCTGGATGTCGTAATGCCTGTCATGGACGGCGTTGCGGTTCTGGAGGAGATGAAGAAACGTAAGTGGATCGACAGTATACCGGTGCTTCTTATTACGAGCGAAGCGACTACGGAGATTGAGCGTAAAGCATATCGTCTGGGCGTAAGTGATATTATTAAGAAACCTTTTGATGCCTTTATTGTGAAACAGCGTACCATGAATGTGATAGAGCTGTATTACAATAAACGGCATCTGGAAGATATGGTGGAGCTGCAGACCAAGGTACTGCGCAAACAGGCGGAAGAACTGCAGAGCATGAATGACCGGATCATAGACGTTATGAGTAACGTGGTGGAGTTCCGTAATCTGGAATCCGGAAATCATGTTAAAAGAGTGAAGACTTTTACCAATATTCTTGCAAAATATGTGGCGCAGGAATATCCGGAGTATCATCTGGACAATAATGCCATCAGTATGATCACTTCTGCGTCCGCCCTGCATGATGTGGGTAAGATCGTGATACCCGATGCGATCCTTTTAAAGCCCGGCAGACTGACACCGGAAGAGTTCGAAACGATGAAGTCCCATACGACCAGAGGATGCGAGGTCATTGATATGCTGGCGGATATCCAGCAGGGCGAGTACGGGAAGGTCAGCTATGAAATATGCAGACACCACCATGAGCGTTATGACGGCAGAGGGTATCCGGACGGACTGAAGGGAGAAGAGATTCCGATATCCGCACAGATCGTATCCGTTGCCGATGTGTATGATGCGCTTGTTACAGAGAGATGCTATAAGAAGGCCTTTTCCAAGGAGGAGGCATACCGCATGATCTTAAACGGGGAATGCGGAACATTCTCGCCGAAGCTGATGAAGTGCTTCGAGCTTGCAAGAGATGAGTTTGAGGCGGTAGTGGACGGCAAACATGAGATGGTTAAATAAAAGACGCAAAAGACGCAGACTGTTTGGTCTGCGTCAGGACTGGTGAGGAGAGAGCAGGATCGTGACGGATCTACCATGCGTAGGTCGATTCACTTGCTTTCTCCTCACAGTATTTACAGCGGTAAATTTCTTTTTTCTCATCGGCAAGCACGAAGATATGGGGTAGCTCCTGCTCGATGGATGTGATGCAGCGGGGGTTCCTGCATTTGATGATGTTACGGATCTCCTTTGGAAGCACCAGTACCTTCTTGTCAACGATTTCCCCGTCTTTAATGACATTCACGGTAATATTATGATCGATAAATGCCAGCACGTCGAGATCCAGCGTGTTGATGTCGCATTCTACTTTCAGGATATCCTTTTTACCCATCTTATTGCTGCGGGCATTTTTGATGATCGCCACGGTGCAGTCGAGTTTATCCAGCTGCAGATGATGATAGATGGACAGGCTCTTGCCTGCTTCAATATGGTCCAATACAAAACCTTCTTCGATTTTTCCTACATTTAACATAGCTGTCTGCTCCTTTCGGGATGATAGAGGTATACGGTGGCGTGCGGCGATGCGGTGCGCATTATACGCTTATTTCCAGCAAAGTGAGGATCAGCGCCATTCTGACATAGACGCCGTACTGTGCCTGCTTAAAATAGACGGCGCGGGGATCGTCGTCCACTTCCACGGAGATCTCGTTGACGCGGGGAAGCGGATGAAGGACCAGCATGTCGTCTTTTGCCAGCGACATTTTTGCATTGTTCAGGATATAGAAATCTTTCAGCCTTACATAATCTTCCTCGTTGAAGAAGCGTTCCCTCTGCACGCGCGTCATATACAGCAGGTCCAGCTGATTCATACAGTCCTCCAGGCGGATCACTTCTTCGTAGTCGATCTTTTTTTCCTTCAGCAGATCCGTGATGTAGTCCGGCACCTTAAGCTCCGGAGGGGAGATGAAGATAAAACGTATGTTATCATAACGGATCAGGGCGTTTATCAGCGAGTGGACCGTTCTGCCGAATTTCAAATCACCGCACAGGCCGATGGTAAAATCGTTGAGCCGCCCCTTGAGTGCCCGGATCGTCATCAGGTCAGTCAGCGTCTGTGTGGGATGCTGGTGTCCGCCATCGCCTGCGTTGATGACAGGTATCTTCGATTTGGTTGCGGCTACCATTGGCGCGCCCTCCTTGGGATGGCGCATGGCGCATATATCCGCATAGCAGGAGATGATGCGGATGGTGTCGGACACGCTTTCGCCTTTGGAGGCGGAGGAAGATGAAGCATCCGAGAATCCCAGCACCTGTCCGCCCAGATTCAGCATAGCGGCCTCAAAGCTCAGCCTTGTCCGGGTACTCGGCTCGTAAAAACAGGTTGCCAGCTTTTTGCCTTCACACGCATGCGCGTATTTGGCAGGATCGGCGGCAATGTCGTCCGCAAGGTCGAACAGCCGGTCCAGTTCTTCCACGGAAAAATCAAGCGGATTCATTAAGTGTCTCATATTGTCAGCTCCTTTCCAAAAAAATAAGAGAGAATATTCTCTCTTATTTTATATAGTATCAGGTTTGATAAGATAATAGCTCCTCAACGGGTTTTCTTTTGGGAGCAACAGGCGTTTCATCGGGATATCCCACGGGAATCAGCGCCACAAGCTCTCTGTCTTCGGGAAGGCTGAGCATTTTCTCAACGGCAGCCTGATCAAACAGTCCGAGAATAACAGTGCCAAGGCCCATCTCGTGGGCTGCCAGACAGAAGGTTTGCGACGCAATACCGGCGTCAAACATCTGCCAGCCGTCTTTTCTGGGGGTACTGTAGGAACCGTCACGCTCATAACCGCTGCGATTCTTTATGACGGTTACAGCGATCAGAACCGGCGCACCGGAGATGATCGCGCCGTTGTTCGGATAGATGGAAGTTCCCTCTCTGGCTATCTTTTCTTTCAGTTCCCCTTCAACCGCAATATAGCGTGTGATCTGGGTGTGCTTCCAGCTCGGGGCATAGGAAGCTGTCTCAACGATCTGACTGAGCAGTTCATGGGAAACCGGATCGGGTTTAAACCTGCGTATACTTCTGCGCTCGTGAATACATTCTTTTGCAGTCATGCGTTACCCCTCCTCGCCGCGTGCTGTATGACAGCAACGCTTTGGCCGCGCCGCACTGTACGTTGTGTATGGCGGACACATTAATCACTACATTTTGTATATCATATCACAACCGGGTGCGCGTTTCAATAGTTTTATGGCCGAATAATATTATTGTGGAAAAAGCGGCGCTATGGTATAGTAGATGAGGAATTTATCAACTACTCACGTAAACTGCGGCGACCGGAAAGGGGCGGCCGCAGGAGCAGAAGCCGACAGGAGGATATCATGGAAGAAATGAAGAAGGAGTATACCGCAGGGAAAGACGAAAGGGACCAGGAGGACGACGCGGAAGAAAAGAGAGAGCCCCAAATGGACAAAATGTACAGGGAGAGAAAGCGCTGGCTGTTCTTTGGGCTTCCTTTTACTTTTACGAAATATACCGTGACCGACGACGTCATTACGATCGACGAGGGATTTTTCAACAAAAAAGAAAACGACTGTTATTTATATAAGGTGCAGGATGTGGAACTGCTCACCAGTCTGGGAGAGCGTATTTTCGGCCTCGGTACGGTGGCCTGTTACACGGGCGACAACACGCATCCGCAGCTATACTTAAGCCATATCAAGAATGCCAGGGAGATCAAGAATTATATTCTCAAGGCGTCCGAGGAGGCGCGCAGAAAGCGCCGTACCCTGAATACGCTCAATATTGACGCAGCGGATATTGATGATATTGATGTGTGACGGTCTAGCACCCGCGCTGTCCGGGAGCTGTTTCCTGATCTGTCAGAAGGCGCTCAAACAATAGCCCGGTGATAAACCAGCAGGGAGCATAGTCCAGCCGTATTACTTTGGCGAGATTCCATCTTGCGCGCTCATAGTTCCAGGGACACAGATCGCGTCTGCGAAGCCATGTTCCGGTTGCAAATTCGCCGGTAAATATAAGGCCGGTGTAGACAAGCCCGCGGAATATGAGATTACGGTTGCGCATAAGGCGGCACAGCGGCGCTAACAGGGCGGCCAGCCCGTATATGGGAAACATCCATACGGAGGTGGTGCAGGGAAGCCGGTAATCCCGCTTTCTAAACGCGCCGAAGGCGGTGAATATCATTTCCAGGAACCAGCCCAGCAGACCGCAGTGTATATAGTTGTAAATGAATTTTCTCATAGTAAGAAGAATTCCCAGATCATGTGCATTTTATACGGGGACAAGGTTCTTTAAACAAAACGGTGCGATGATTTTTGGCAGAACAGGCAATGAGGAAAAGGAGGCGCGCATGAATTACCGTGAAGCGATGGAATATATGGAAGAACTGAGGCAGTACGGTACTGTGATGGGGCTTGACACCATGCGGGAGCTGTGTACGCGCCTTGCCGATCCGCAGGACCGGCTGCAGTTTGTGCATATTGCGGGAACGAACGGCAAGGGCTCCGTTCTTGCGTATGTATCCACGGTGCTTCAGACTGCGGGATACCGGGTGGGACGGTATATCTCCCCCGCGGTGACGGATTACAGGGAGCGTTTTCAGATCGGCGGCAGGATGATCACCCAGTCTGCGCTGTGCGCCTGCTTAGAACAGGTAAAAGCGGCGGCGGAGGCTATGGCGGCGGAAGGAATGCCGCACCCTACGGCGTTTGAAGTTGAGACGGCGGTGGCGTTCCTGTATTTTGCGGATAGGAAGTGCGATATCGTAGTGCTGGAAACAGGGCTTGGCGGTGCGCAGGATGCCACCAATGTAGTGCGTACAACGCTGGTGGCGGCTTTTTCCTCTATCAGCATGGATCACATGGATATACTTGGAGATACGCTGGAGAAGATCGCCACGGTGAAATCGGGCATTATAAAAGATAAGTGTTATGTAATATCCGCAAAGCAGGCGCCGGAGGTCATGAAGGTCTTAAGACAGGCTTCAACGCTTCATAAGGCGAAGTTTTTTACGGCGGACGTCAGCAGAGCAAAGAATATCCGTTACGGTATGACGAAGCAGCGTTTTACTTATGATAAATATAAAGATGTGGAGATCACGCTGCCAGGTCAGTTCCAGACGGAGAATGCCGTAGTCGCGCTGGAAGTGATAGGCGCTCTTGGCAGGATGGGTTATCCGGTGCCTGAAGATAAGCTTCGTCAGGGAATGGCACAGACCAGATGGCCGGGCCGATTTGAAGTGATCGGCAAAAATCCGCTGTTTATTGCGGACGGAGCGCATAATGAAGATGCTTCCGTCAGACTGGCACAGAGTATACGATTCTATTTTACAAACAGAAAAATCATATATATAATGGGAATGCTGAGGGATAAAGAGTATGATAAGGTGATCCGCAATACTTATGAACTGGCGGAACACATTATCACCGTGACGCCCCCGGTCAGAGAGCGGGCAATGCATGCCTATGATCTTGCACAGGCGGTCCGGCAGTATCATAACAGCGTAACGGTGGCGGACAGCGTGCAGGAGGCGGTGGAGCTTGCCTATCTGCTTGCGGCAGCAGACAAGGATCATATTATTATTGCGTTCGGTTCCCTTTCCTATCTGGGAGAACTGATGCATGTGGTAGAACATAGAGATACGATCAGGAGAGACTCACATGGCAGACCAGAACAAAATTAAAGAGGCGGTACGCCTGCTGTTAGAAGGAATCGGTGAAGATGTGACCCGGGAGGGTCTCAGGGATACCCCTGACAGAGTGGCAAGGATGTATGAAGAAATCTACAAGGGCATGGAGGAAGATCCGTCCGTTCATTTGTCGAAGACTTTTCCCGTGGACAGCAATGAGATCGTTGTCGAGAAGGATATCACCTTTTACTCCACATGCGAGCATCATATGATGCCTTTTTACGGTAAAGCGCATATCGCGTACCTACCGGACGGCAGAGTAGTGGGGCTGAGCAAGCTGGCGCGCACCGTGGAGGTGTATGCCCGCAGACTGCAGATCCAGGAACAGATGACGATTCAGATCGCCGAGGCGGTCATGACGCACTTAAAGCCGCAGGGCGTGATGGTGATGCTGGAAGCGGAACACATGTGCATGACCATGCGGGGCGTTGCCAAGCCGGGGAGCAGGACGGTGACGATGGCGGCGAGGGGATGTTTTCAGGATAATCCGCAGCTGCAGCAGTATTTCTTTGAAATGGTCAGGCGATAGCAGAAGCATATGCGCGTTGTCGCAGCCAGCCGGTGAACCATGACAGAAAGAGGAACGGTGTATTGTGAAGATAGGCGACAGGGATTTTGCGGTGAACGGTCACACTTATGTGATGGGAATATTGAATATAACACCTGATTCGTTCTCTGATGGCGGGCAGTACAATACGACAGACCGTGCGCTGCGGCGGGCGGAGGTAATGATCGGCGAGGGCGCGGATATTCTGGATGTGGGAGGAGAGTCCACCAGACCCGGTTACACGCCGGTCAGTGCACAGGAGGAGATCGAGCGGGTAATACCCGTTATAGAAAAGATAAAAGCAAGGTTTGACGTGCCAATATCTCTGGATACCTGTAAGTCTGTGACGGCAAAAGCCGGAATTGAGGCCGGCGCGGATATGATCAACGACGTGTGGGGATTAAAGTACGATTCCGGGATGGGACGGGTCATAGCGGACGCCGGGATCCCCTGCTGCCTGATGCATAACCGTAAAGAAGCCGCGTACCGGGATTGCATGGCGGAGGTTTTGGATGATCTCAGGGAAACGCTGGCTATAGCGCACAGGGCGGGTATTGCCGGCGACAGGATCATTCTTGACCCGGGAGTGGGTTTTGGCAAGACTTATGAGAATAACTTAGAGATAATTGACAGGCTTGAGATGCTGCACTGCCTTGGCTGCCCTGTTTTACTCGGCGCCAGCAGAAAATCGGTCATTGGTCTGACACTGGGCACGCCGCCCGGAGAGCGTGTGGAAGGGACCCTTGTGACAAGCGTGTATGCTGTCCTGAAGGGGGCGATGTTTGTCCGTGTTCACGATGTGAAGGAGAATGTGCGGGCCATCAAAATGGCGGAAACGATAAGGGATGGGTATGACCGGCAGGATGGGCGGTAAGATGATCCTTGCGCAACGATGGGAAGAACGGAGAATGATATGGACCGGATCATTATAAACAATCTTCAGATATATGCGCATCACGGCGTATATCGTGAGGAGAATGAAAAAGGACAGAATTTCTATATTAACGCTGTTCTGGAGACGGATACGAGAATGGCGGGAATACTGGATGACTTAAGTCTCTCCACAAATTATGGGGAGGTTTGTGTTTTCCTGGACCGTTTTGTAAAAGAGAATACATATAAGCTGATCGAGACGGTGGCAGAGAAAGCGGCGGAAGAGCTGCTTCTCCGGTTCCCGCTTGTCAGACGCGTCACGCTGGAGGTCCAAAAGCCTGAGGCGCCGGTTCCGCTGCCGTTTGGTTATGTGTCAGTGAAGATCGTCAGAGGCTGGCGCAAGGCATATCTGTCTTGCGGCTCCAATATGGGCGACCGCAAAGCGCACCTGGATGGTGCGCTGGGTGCTCTGAAGGAAGATCCGCGCTGCAGAGTGCTCCGGGTATCGGACTGGATCGAGACAACGCCCTACGGCGGTGTGGAACAGGATGATTTTTTAAACGGTGCCATCGCTGTCGAGACACTGTACACGCCGGAAATGCTGTTGGAGAAGCTTCATGACATCGAGAATGAGCATCACAGGGAACGGAAGGTACACTGGGGACCGAGAACACTGGATATGGATATTCTGCTGTACGAGGACTGTGTGATGGATACTGAAGAACTGACGATCCCGCACAAAGACATGCAGAACCGGTATTTTGTATTAAAGCCGCTCGCACAGATCGCTCCCTACGAGCGGCACCCTGTACTGATGCAGAGCATAGGGCAGTTATACGAAATGCTCCCTGAAGCTATTCGGATTCCGCAGCAGCCGCTTGCATAGCCGCATCGAAAGTAGTCACGCTGACGGCGCCGTATGTGCTTGTTTTGTAGACGGGCGCCGGTTCCCCGAACGCATTGAAATACACATACGATGAGGTGATGTTGATATTCTGATACACGCCGTCGGCCACCGTCTCCTGCGAACTGCCGTCAATATACATTCTTTTTAAAGCGGGCGCATCCTTGGAGCTAGTCTGGTAATATATGTAATCGTTATATACGTTGAATGCGTCTATTCTGTCATTGGTCAGCACTTCCACGACATTATCGTATGTCGAATAACGGCACAGCCGGTAATTATTTTCCACATCCATATAATATACATATCCGCCCTGCCAGACGGGATTCCACAGGTTGCCTTCCCAGAGTACGCTGGACGTGCCGGTATCGGTGCTTAGGGCGTACAGATAGTGATCCTGATCGGTTCCGTTATAGTAGATGAGTCCGTTGGCGTAACAGTGCGGATTGATCATGGCATCGGAAATTACCGTCTGTTTGTCTTTCTTGTCGATCCGGATCCTGTCTAACGAAGCGGGAGCGCCGTCATCAAGATTCTCATAGTACAGATAATTGCCGCACAGCTGCATGGCGGCCACGCGGCACCGGTCCATGCCGGTGACGTTTCTGCCGTCTAATTTGCTCCGGTAGATGCCGTAGACGCCGCGGAAAGACGAAGTATCACTGCTGTCGCTGTTGCCTGACGTGACGTAGTAGAGATAGCTGCCTGCGGCGTTTATATAGGAAGAAGCCCCGCGGTGGATCCTTCTGATATCTGTCTCATCAGTATTCATGGAATAAAGTGAATAATTGTCATAAGCGTTGGCAAAATAAACCCGCCCGTCGTGTTCGCAGAAATACCCGCCGTTGTTCAAATTGCCTGCCGTGTTGCCAACGGCAGTGATATCGTTCATGGGGATGCGCGTTGTAATAACGGCGTACAGGATCAAAAGCACAATAATAACGCCGAATACCGAAAAGATTATGATGTTTTTTTGTCTGGCTTTCATGGTTTCCTCCGTCCGGAAATATCTGATCGATTAACGAACCGCCTTCCGTCAGACTCATTATAGCTTTAAATACCGCTGCTAGCAAGTGTCCGAAATAAATTGTTTGTTCCTGTGAGATGTGATATACTATGCGCAGAGTCGGCACTCAAAAAGTTTTTGGAAAGGATATAGCAGAATGGAATTACTTAAACTGCGTGAAGAACTGGATGCGATCGACGAACAGATCGTCCGGCTCTATGAAGAACGCATGGATATCAGCTCCAAGGTGGCTGATTATAAGATAAAGACCGGTAAAAAAGTACTGGATAAGACGCGGGAGGAGGAGAAACTGCGTAAAGTGCGTTCTCTGGCACACAATGAATTTAACGCGCACGGCGTGCAGGAGCTGTTTGAGCAGATCATGTCTATGAGCCGGAAGCTGCAGTACAACAGGCTGGCGCAGGAAGGCGTGAGCGGCAGGCTGCCTTTTATCGGTGTGGACAAACTGGACATGCAGAATGCGAGAGTTGTCTTCCAGGGCGCGGAAGGGGCATATTCGCAGATGGCGATGATGAAATATTTCGGCGAGGACGTCAACTGTTTCCATGTGGATACTTTTCGGGACGCCATGTGCGCCATTGAAGAAGGAAGCGCGGATTATGCGGTGCTGCCGATAGAGAATTCCACTGCGGGTATCGTAAACGAGATATATGATCTTCTGGTGGAGTATGAGAATTACATAGTCGGCGAGCAGATCATCAGGATAGAGCACTGCCTGATTGGGCTGCCGGGGACGGACCTGGATCAGATCAGGACGGTCTACTCACATCCGCAGTCTCTCATGCAAAGCGCTAGATACCTGAATGCGCACGACGGCTGGCAGCAGATCAGTATGCAGAACAATGCCTTTGCGGCGCGCAAGGTCAGTGAGGACAAGGATAAGAGCCAGGTGGCGATCGCCAGCGAGCAGGCGGCGAAGATATACGGGCTGGAGGTGCTTGAGCGCGGAGTCAACCAGTCGGAGGATAATTCCACCCGTTTTATTATCGTCACCAATCAGAAAATATTCTTAAAAGATGCGGCCAAGGTGAGTCTGTGTCTGGAGGTGCCCCATGCGAGCGGATCGCTGTACCATATGCTGTCCCATTTTATCTATAATAATCTCAATATGACAAAGATCGAGAGCCGTCCGATAGAGGGGCGCAACTGGGAATACCGTTTCTTTATCGATTTTGAGGGAAATCTTGCGGACAGTGCGGTGAAGAACGCGCTGCGCGGGCTGCGGGAAGAAGCCCGCAATATGAAGATCATCGGGAATTATTAGAAGAAAAGTTTGAAAAGGAATGGAGTTAGTGTGAACGCTCCGGAATGAGGATTATTATGAAGCAGGAAGATTTGATTATATACAGAGATTTTGAGGACGGACAGATATTAAGCGATATGATCCGGCTGACGGAGCATTACAGGTCAGGCGACAACACGGCGCGGCCGGTGTTTTACGAGTGCATGCATAAGCTGCTTGAGATGGCGGCGGCATACGGCTTTCAGGGTAATCTGTGGCATTGCTATCTGACGGAACTTCTGGTCAGCAATGAGAACAGTTACAGTATGGCCTGTGAGATCCGGGGTGAGGTGGAAGGCAGTATCAACCAGCTGGCATTGCATGATATAGCTATCTTTAAAGAATATTTTGATTACGATTTTACGGAGATGATGGATGTGCTCAAGGCGCCGGAGTTTGGCATTATACTTGACTATCAGGGCACCGTGCATAAGAACCGGATATACAGCACCAGGATCAAGGACCGTATATGCCTGCTTGCCAGGCAGTTTGCGGAGTGCGGGACCGCTATGGAGATGAAGGGCATATTGACGGAATTTTACCGTGAGTATGGCGTGGGGAAATTTGGTTTACATAAAGCATTCCGCGTGGTGCATACGGACCAGGGAGCAGAAATAGAACCTATCCGCAATATTTCCCATGTACAGCTTGATGATCTGATCGGTTACGAGATCCCCAAGAAAAAGCTTACCGACAACACGGACGCTTTTGTGGCGGGGAAAAAGGCCAACAATTGTCTGCTGTTCGGAGATGCAGGGACAGGAAAGTCAACAAGCATCAAGGCGATCGCAAACGAGTATTATGATAAGGGACTGCGTATCATCGAGATCTACAAGCATCAGTTTCAGGATCTGAACGATGTGATCGCCCAGGTGAAAAACAGAAACTATAAGTTTATCATTTATATGGATGACCTGAGTTTTGAAGAGTTTGAGACGGAATATAAATATCTGAAGGCTGTGATCGAGGGCGGACTCGAAAAGAAGCCGGACAACGTGCTGATCTATGCGACTTCCAACAGGCGTCACCTGATCAGGGAAAATTATGAGGACAAGGAAGGAAGGCGCGAGGACATGCACGCGAGCGATACCGTGCAGGAAAAACTGTCGCTTGTGTACCGGTTCGGTGTGACGATCTTCTTCTGCGGACCCGACAAGAAACAGTTCCAGGAGATCGTCAGAGGGCTAGCGGCGCGCTATGGCATCACGATGGACGAGGAAACACTGCTGGCCGAGGCCGGCAAGTGGGAACTGGCGCACGGCGGGCTGTCCGGCAGAACGGCCCAGCAGTTTATAGATTATCTAAGAGGAGTGGGCACTGAAGCATATTAGGCTGCGCGGAGCGGCCAGGAGGCGGACATGAAGACGTTTGCGGCGATCGATGTCGGTTCCTACGAACTGGCAATGAAAATATTTGAGATATCTTCCCAGAAGGGAATCAGGGAGATCGACCATATCCGGCACCGTATTGATCTGGGTACGGACACGTTTGCTACAGGTAAGATCAGCAACGAGAAAATAGACGAGTTATGCAGGGTGTTACGCGATTATGGGGAGATCATGAAGGGTTATAAGACCGATCACTATAAGGCGTACGGCACCAGCGCGATCAGGGAGACGGACAACCGAAGGATCGTCCTGGATCAGATCGCCCAGCGAACAGGTATCAATATCGAGGTTTTAAGTAATTCGGAACAGCGGTTTCTGGATTATAAGTCGATCGCTTCCGGCGGCGATGTGTTCAGTAAGATCATTGAAAAAGGCACGGCTATCGTGGATATTGGCGGCGGCAGTATACAGGTGTCGCTGTTTGACAATGATATGCTTGTGACGACCCAGAATATGCGGTTAGGCGTCCTGAGACTCCAGGATCAGTTGGGAAGGCTGAATATCCGCCCGGAACAGAAGGAAGGAATGCTGGACGAGATCATCAGTTCCCAGCTGGCGGTTTTTAAGAAGCTGTATCTCAAGGACCGGGTCATCGAGAATATCATCGTGGTGGATGATTACGTATCCGCCATAGTAGGTAAGAATGTGGACGGCCTGGAGCATACCAGCGTAACGGCTTCCTCAATGGACAGGTTTTTGGAGCGTGTTCGCACAAAATCCGTGCAGGAAGTGGCAAAGATCCTTGATATGCCCGAGGAGAATGTGACGCTGCTGCTTATATCGGGCGTGCTGATCAACAAAGTTACTAAGGTGATGGACGCAAAGACGATCTGGGTGCCGGGCGTTACTCTGTGTGACGGGATCGCATATGAATACGGGGAAAAGAATAAGCTCATCAAAGCAAGCCATGATTTTGAGCAGGATATCATAGCCTGTGCGCAGAATATCAGCAAGCGTTATATGGGAAGTAAAAGGCGCGGGGAGACGCTTGAGAAGATCGCGCTGACTATTTACGACAGTATGAAGAAAGTACACGGCCTGGGCGACAGGGAGAGGCTGCTTTTACGTATCGCCACGCTGCTGCATGACTGCGGCAAGTATATCAGTCTGGTGAATCTGGGAGAGTGTTCGTACAACATCATCATGTCTACGGAGATCATTGGTCTGTCCCATGTGGAGCGAGAGATCGTTGCCAACGTAGTCAAGTATAATCATATGGATTTCCAGTATTATGAGGCGATGGACAAAGACGGGTATATCACGGGAAAAGAGTATCTGACGATAGCGAAGCTGACAGCGATCCTGAAGGTCGCAAACGGACTGGACAGAAGCCATAAGCAGAAATTCAGGGATGTTAAGACAGTGCTTAAGGATGAACAGCTTATTATTACCGTGGATGCGTCTGTGGACGTCACGCTGGAAAAAGGGCTGTTTGCTAAACGCGCCGATTTTTTTGAAGAAGTATACAGTGTGCGTCCGGTGATCAGGCAGAGAAGTTGAGAGAGAGGTGTGTATCATGGCGGATTTTTCTAAAGACGAGTACTACACGAACAGAGAGTTGAGCTGGCTGCTTTTTGACAAAAGAGTGCTGGGCGAGGCGAAGGATAAGAGCAATCCGCTTTTTGAACGGTTGAAATTCTTAAGTATCACAGCGTCCAATCTGGATGAATTTTTCATGGTAAGAGTGGCGTCCCTTAAAGATATGGTGAACGCCGGTTATAAGAAGAAGGATATCTCGGGTATGACGGCGTCTGAGCAGCTGGCGGCAGTAGCGGAGGAGACACATAAGCTGGTGGAGCAGCAGTATAGCGTATACAACCGGTCGATCGTGCCGCAGCTTCTCGATAACGGGCTGCGCATCATCAGGCATCATGAAGATCTGGATAAAGAAGAAGCGGAATATGTGGACAGATTCTTTGCGGACAATGTATATCCGGTGCTTACGCCTATGGCGGTAGATTCGTCAAGACCCTTTCCGCTGATACGGAACAAGTCTCTGAATCTGGGCGCGCTTATGAGGAAGAAGAGCGGTAAAGGTGAATTGGAGTTTGCCACCGTACAGGTGCCAAGCGTTCTGCCGCGTATCGTGACGATCCCGGGCGGCACGCCAACCAGGGTGATCCTGCTCGAAGAAGTGATAGAGCGCAATATCCATAAGCTTTTTCTGAATTATGATATCGTATGCAGTTACCCGTTCCGCATCATGCGTAATGCCGATCTGTCGATCGAGGAGGACGAGGCCGCCGATCTGCTGCAGGAGATAGAGCGGCAGCTTAAGAAGAGACAATGGGGGCACGCGATCCGTCTGGAAGTGGAGGAAGGGGTAGACGATAAGCTTCTTAAGCTGATCCGCGAGGCGGTGCAGATAGAGAAGGAAGACATCTACTATATCAGCGGCCCTCTCGATCTGACCTTTCTGATGAAAATGTATGAGCTGGAGGGCTATGACCATCTGAAGGAGCACAGCTACTTAAAGCCCCAGCCGGTTCCTGAACTGGTGGATGAAGCGGATATTTTTGCAAAGATCAGGGAGGGAGATATCCTGATGCATCATCCCTACCAGACGTTTGAGCCGGTCGTTAATTTTATCAGGCAGGCTGCAAAGGATCCGGATGTACTGGCGATCAAGCAGACCCTGTACCGCGTCAGCGGCAATTCGCCGATCATAGCGGCGCTTGAACAGGCGGCGGATAACGGCAAGCAGGTGTCAGTGCTTGTAGAACTGAAGGCGCGTTTCGATGAGGAGAACAACATCGTGTGGGCTAAGAAGCTTGAGAAGGCCGGCTGCCATGTTATCTACGGGCTGGTGGGGCTCAAGACCCACAGCAAGATCACGCTTGTCGTCAGGAGAGAAGAGGACGGCATACGGCGTTATGTTCATCTGGGGACGGGTAATTATAATGACAGCACCGCAAAGCTGTATACGGATATCGGCCTGTTCACGTCCTCGGAGGAGATCGGGGAGGATGCAACGGCTGTCTTCAATATGCTGTCCGGTTATTCGGAACCCCGCAGCTGGAATAAACTGTCCCTGGCGCCTCTGTGGCTTAAAGATAGATTTCTGCACCTGATCGAACGGGAAAAAGAGTATGCGGAGCAGGGGCGCAGCGCGCATATCATAGCCAAGATGAATGCGCTGTGCGATAAGGATATCATAAAGGCACTGTATGAAGCCAGTACAGCGGGCGTGAAGATCGAACTGATCATCCGCGGTATCTGCTGTCTTAAGACGGGGATCCCTGGCGTGAGCGAGAATATTACGGTGCGGTCCATTGTGGGAAATTATCTGGAGCATGCGAGGATCTTTTATTTTGAGAATGACGGAAAACCGGAATATTATTGTTCCAGCGCGGACTGGATGCCGAGAAATTTAGAGCGCCGCGTAGAGATCCTGTTCCCGGTGGAGAAACCCAGGCTGCAGGCGAAATTGCGCCATATCCTGGACTGCCAGCTTATGGATACGGTCAAGGCATCGGTTTTACAGCCTGACGGTAGCTACGGGAAGGCAGGCAAGCGGGGCAAAGAGCCATACAATGCGCAGCTACAGTTCTGTATGGAGGCAAGAGACGCCGCCAGAGCCGGGAAGCATACAGGAAATGAGCGAGTGTTTGTCCCGGAGACGCGGCATGAGGAGTAGTTGATCTGGAACGCTTTACTCCGTCCCGGAATAATGAGAGAAAGGAAATGCGAAGCATGAAGATATATCTGGCTTCGGCATCGCCCAGGAGGAAAGAGCTGCTTAAGCAGATCGGACTTTCCTTTAAGACCATGCCGAGTACAGTGGAGGAAATGATCACGAAGACGGAGCCGTCGGAGGTCGTGGAGGAGTTATCCTGTCAGAAAGCGGTGGACGTCTGCGGCAGGCTGACAGAGGAAGGAAAAGAGGATTTTGTTGTGATCGGCGCGGACACGGTGGTGTCCTGCTGGGGAGAGATCCTGGGCAAGCCGAGGGATAAGGAGGATGCCTGCAGGATGCTTAAGATGCTGCAGGGCAGCAGTCATCAGGTGTACACGGGCGTGACGCTTGCGTGGAAGAATCAGGGAATGCCGCCTATGTATCATACCTTCAGCGAATGTACTGATGTGACAATGTATTCCATGACGGAAGACGAGATCCGTAAATATACCGACAGCGGCGAGCCGATGGATAAGGCCGGCGCCTATGCGATCCAGGGGTTATGCGCGGCATATATACAGGGGATATGCGGGGATTATAACAATGTAGTCGGACTGCCGGCAGGCAGGGTGTATCAGGAATTGAAAAAAAGGGGTTTTATCACTTGAGGAGGCGCGTTTATGTACGATGAAGCGGTTTTGAAATGTTTTCTGGAAAATCAGGAACAGCTTTTCCCAGAGCAGGTGGCGGAAACGATGGAGGAGGCGGAAGACTTTCTCGAAGAATGTATGGCGGTCGTGGCCGGTTCACCCCGTGAAGTCTGGGAGTATTTTGATGAACAAGGTATCGATATGGAGGATGCGGATGAGGAGGGGATCCTGTCTGCGGATGAGGTCTTCGATATTGGAGACGGAAGATACCTGATCGTGGAAGGGTGAGGCTCTTTTTTTCTTAAATCATGTCTTCAGGTACGTCTGTTTCAATATAAATCTCTTATATGGATAGTATAATGATAAAGGGGATGGCAGGTATGTTGAACACTAAAGTCTGCCGATGACATGGTATAAGCTGTTTATTATTATAAGATCATAATATAATTCATATACAAAGTGTGCAGCATTTATTCTGTCATAGAATCCAGAAAGGCGAGTAAAGCGCTGCGCTGTTTTTCTGTGAGCTGAAAGACCTTGGACATGACCGGATCTACGGATATCTGTTCTTTGAGACTGTCGCAGAAAAAATCAGCGAGTGTCATATCTAAAGCGTCACAAATATAAGAAAGATACTCGACTGTGATATTTTTTTTGCCCAGCTCCACATCTCTTAAGAAACTCTGTGAAATACCTGAAAGATTTGCCAGTTTATTGACCGAGTAATTCTTTTGCATTCTGAAATAGGTAATTCTTTTCCCTACGTCATAATCGTAAAATTTTCTATTCATAACGTGTCATCCTCTTTAAAATAGGGTAGCAATTTTTTTTGAATAAAATTATATCAATAGATATTGCAAATTATATCTATAGATGTTATAATGCCCACTGTAATAAAAACATAACAAGGAGGAGAATGTGTTATGAAAAGCAATAGCATTAAAAAGCTGTTGACTGCAACACTTGCCGCTGCGATGCTGGTCGGCTCCACGCTGTCCGTATGCGCGTCAAGCGGCGGAAATGGCGGCGGCACGGTTGAGACAGGCACCAGCGAAAGCAGTTCTGCAGCGACAGCAGAAGAGGTGGCTTCACCTTTTGAAGCGGTCCAGTTTGTGTCGGCCGGCGGCAGCGTCTCGGTTGCAGGAACGGCAGCAAGAAATACGATCGCGGGTGCGATCGTGGTTCACAGCCTGCAGGGCGCAGCGGTTACAACGCCTCTTGCAGAGGTCAAGGCAAGCCTTGGCCTGACAGGCAGTCAGACGCCTTATATCATTGTGTTTGACACGGATGCTAAGAAGAGCAACCTGGCTATGAACTGTGTTAATACAGCAGCGGAGTCTCTCGGCGGTACGGTCGTAACATCCATCAACGTTACGCTGGGCGCTAAGGAGAACGGCAAGTTCGTTACCCTGGCAAACGGCAGTACGGGTATGGTAGTCGGCCTTCCCAAGAACGCAGACACATCCAAGACATACTCTGTTGTATGCGTACAGCCGGGCGGCGTTGTTACGATCCTGAACGATCAGGATAGTTCACCGGCAACAGTTACTTTTGCGGTTAAGGCAGGTCTTGGCACATACGGCATTGTAGCAAAGTAATATTTATTGGCAGAAAAACGAAAAAGTTACGCGGGGGGGGGCGTTGCATCACGACCGCTCCCCCGTAATGCGTAATGGGCGGAATATGGAAACAATACGGTATATGAGACATGGGACCAGACAAACGGGGAAGCTTCATCCGCTGTACATCGGGGTGGCGGCGGTAACGGTGATGACCTTCTGCTTCGCGGCGGTAAAGATGAGCGGCATTTACGGCTTCCTGATCTTTCCCGACGAGTTCGCTTACTGGGCGCATGCAGCTTATGCCGCTGGCTATGACTGGTCGGATATCACTTCGCTGGGTTCCTATTTCTCGTTTGGATATGGTTTCATCCTTTTTCCACTGTTTGCACTGTGCAGGGATGCGGTAACGGCATACCGTGCAGCTGTCTGGCTCAATCACCTGCTGCTTATCGCAGCGTATGTTCCGCTGGCGCGTACTGTGCGGAAGATGGTGCCGGATGCATCGGTACCCGTGGAACTGTTCTGCGCGGTCACGATCCTTGTGCCGTGGAACCTGTTTTATGCGCAGATGACCATGACGGAGAGCCTTCTGGTCTTTCTGCATATCGTGATCGGAAGCCTGCTGTACCGGTATCTGGAAGAAAACAGGCTGCAGACGTTGGTCCTTCTGATGCTTGTGCTTGCCTACACCTACACGGTACATATGCGGACGGTGGGGATCCTGCTGTCGGCCGTCAGCCTTCTGCTTGTTCATATCTGTACGCGGGGCGGACGGCAAAAAAGATGGCACCTGCTGGTGGTGATCGGTATGGCTGCACTGTTTCTGGCGCTTGCCTCGGCGGCCAAACAATATGCGCTGGCAAATGTGTACGGCGGAATTGATCCGGCGCTCGCTGCGGATAACGATTACGGCGGACAGCTTGAGAAGCTTCGTTACATATGCACAAAAGAAGGGTTTTATGATTTCGCAGTCACCTTGATGGGCGGGTTCCTGTATCTGGGGATGGCGACATACGGGCTGTTTTACTGGGGGATCCGGACGCTGGCGCGCCGGATGCCTTGGCGGCACAGTATGACTGCTGCAGAAAGGGTACGCGCAGAGATGGCGGCCTTTCTCCTGATATCTGTGGCGGCCCAGACCGTGATCGCCACCATCTATCTGCTGAAACGCGGAGAGGTGGATGATTATACTTACGGCAGATACAGTGAACTTGTGGTGCCCTTTGTAATGGCGCTTGGGTTTGCCGCGCTGTGGAAAGCGCGGAGCCGGACGATCCTTACAGTGGTTGGTATCTGTGCGGTGGTGCATGCCGCAGGGCTGTGGCAGGCGGTGCGGCAGATATACCATACCGGTTCGGAGAAGTTTCTGGGTTATTTCATGGTCGGGATCAGCTACCTGTATGATGCGTCTGACTACAGTGTGGGCCGCTTCTATGCAGGAGCATGGGTTTTATGCGGGATCCTGTCTTTGTGTGTGGCGGCGGCAGTGCTCTTTTCCCGAAAGCGTTTTGAACAGCGCGGCGCGCATAGTGCATGGACATACAGCCTGTTCCTGTTTATGGCTGTCGTACAGATGGGGCTGGCGTCGCACTCCGATACGATCTATCTGATGCAGTTCAAGAACGCGGCTTTCCGGGATAACAGGCTGGCGGACAAGATGGAAGCGCTGGCGGACGGAGACCGGAGAGTGCTGTTTATGGATAACGGCGAGCAGGCATTTATCGGGATCATCCAGTTCATGAAAAGGAACATGGAAATACAGGTCATCGGGCGGGACGTTTCACCGGCAGATCCGGCAGAGGGCATATCCGACAGCGATATTCTGTTATCCGCCTATGACGACAGCAGACTCAGGGAGTGGTCACAGGATTATGACCATACGGACATCTACGGGCATTTTGCGCTTCTGTATAACGACCCATAACGACAGCGCTGAAGGAGTCGGCCCGAAAAGAATGTGATAACAGAAATGACACAAATACAGGTACAGGGGAGCAGATTATGAAAAAGTCAGGTATCAGATCAAGCAGTATAAAAGAGGGCGCACTGGCATGTATGGCGCTGGCGTTTCTCCTGTTCGCAGCATTGGGGCTGTATGTCCATGCGGCTGATGATGCCGGCGAGACGTTAGGGATTCTGTATACGCTGAATGAGGACGCAGAGGTGAAAGAATCTCCGGACGAGAATGCGGATATGGTCGGGCTCCTTCCGGCAGGCACCAGCGTTATTGTAGAGAGTGAGGACGATACATGGTGCAGAGTGATCTATCAGGATATAGAGGGCTATGTACCGAGCGGCGCGCTGACTGCTTATACTGCGCCGGATGCGGAAGGGCTGGCAACAGAGATAAACGGTGCGGGAGAGGAAGAACAGCGGTTCGTAGATGAGGCGGAGATATACTATCGGGAGAAAAGGACTTCACTGATCTGGGGAATCGTGATCGCGGCGCTTATCATAGCTATTTTTGGTCTGGGAGTCGTGTCTGCCGTGAAGAATGCAAAGACGGGGGAAAATGGAAAAAAAGGCAGCGCGTCAGAGAAAAAAGAAACCGATGCGGGAACCCCGGGGGCATCAAGGCGGAAAGATATGGCAGATGAGATCGTGATAGAGGATATGGATGAAGAGGACGGGTGAGTGACAGGCGGAATATATGAAAATATCTGTTGAGAGGCGAAGCAATATGACAAACAGAGACAGAAGTATTATGCAATTTATTAAATTTGGGGTGGTTGGAGTATCCAACACGTTTATCGCGTACTTTACATATGTGCTTATATGCATGATGGGGTTTAATTTTCATATAGGGAATCTGGCGGGCTTCGTGACTGCAACGTTGAATTCGTTTTATTGGAATAACAGATATGTTTTTAAGATAGAAGAAAATGAATCGCGGACATGGTGGAAGGCATTGGCGAAAACATTTGTTTCGTATGGATTTTCAGGGTTGGTCGTGACAGAAATATTATTGATTTTCTGGATCGATGTTATCGGAGTATCTTCTTATGTCGCGCCGATCCTGAATCTGTTTATTACGGTTCCGCTGAATTTTATGCTTAACAAATTATGGGCGTTTAAGAAGGAAAAATAAAGGACAGACTCGAATGATTATGCTGAAGGCTTCCCGGATAAAGAAAGCAGCGTATCTGTATATGTCGCTTCCGGTTATGTGCTTTTTGTTGTTTTATATGAGCTCCTGGGCGGGAATTATCCTGTTTCTGGTTTTTGCGGCAGTTTTTTTTATGGTCATGCGTGACACATCCATAGACGGGCAGGATCTCCGGACAACGCGGAAATATCTGTTTGTCATGGCGCTGGCAGTGATCATGTGGACCTATTTTGGCGGACAGGGGAACCTGTATTATCAGAGTGATGACTGGCACTTCAGAAATGCGATTTACAGGGACTTATTATATCGGGACTGGCCTGTAACTTATCCGGCGTCACACAAAGCGCTGGTGTATTACATAGGGCACTGGCTTCCGCCTGCCATACTGACTAAAGGTATCGGCGTGATCGTACCTTCGATTTGCGGTACGGAGTTGATGTTTCGGATAGGAAACATGCTTCTGTGGCTTTGGACGGCGGTCGGCGTTTTTATTGCGGAGTGTCTTCTGGCTGTCTATGCGCGGACTCGGGGGAAAAAGATATTGATGGTTCCCGTTATCCTTGTCTTGTTTAGCGGTCTGGATATCATAGGCGTGCTGCGGGATATTGTAAAGTACGGATGGACGTTTGAGGAGCTGCATATTGAGTGGTGGAGTCAGGAACTGCAGTTCAGCAGTTTGACGACTTGTCTGTTCTGGGTTTTTAACCAGACCGTCATACCGTGGATCGTGATATTGTGCCTGTTAGACGGGAAAAGAATAAATCAGTTTGTCTTTATGGGATCATGTGCGTTTGCGGCGGGACCGATGCCGTTTGTAGGGATCGTTGTTTATATGACGGTCTATGCGGTATATCGCGGAACATTAATGTTTATGCAGGGAAAGGGCAGAGCGTTTATGCAGGAGCTTTTCAGTTGGGAAAATTTGCTGGCGCTTGTGATCATGCCTGTTTTTATGATCTACTACAGCTCTAACAGCGCCGTCATCACAGGAGCGGAAGATCCTGAAGCGGTTTCCCTGTCGGTGTTTACTCTTTCACACATTACTTTTGACGATGTGAAAGAAATATTTTTCTTTCTGCTGGTAGAAGCGGGAGTATATCTGTTTATTTTGTATCGGAGATACAAGCAGGATATTTTTTTCTATATCACGGTGGGTTCTGTCATGCTTGCGCCGCTGGTCAGGGTCGGTAACGGAACCGATTTTGTGATGAGGTTCTCCATTCCCGCAATTATGGTGATGGCCGCCATGACAGTAAGATCCCTGACGGATAATGACGGATTTTGTGAAAAAAAAGACAGGATATGCAGTGTTTTATTGCGGATATGCATTGGAATAGGGGCGGTGACGACCCTCACGGAGTTTGCCAGAGGATATCAAGCCATGCTTCAAAACGGAAGGATCGTGAATGTGGCAGATGATTTGAAGACGATGGAACGGGATGATATCGTGGATGCGTTAGAACGGAATATCGTGGCGTATGATTATGAAAACAATGTTTTTTTTCGGTATCTTGCACCGGGGAAATGAATATGTGAGGGATAAAAATGTCTTTGTGTAAATACGATAAGATTATCATAGGCGGCGGGTTATACGGTTTATATTCTGCATTATATTGCGGAAAAAAAGGAGAAAAAGTTCTGGTCCTGGAATATGATGACAAATCTTTTGAAAGAGCCACCTATATTAACCAGGCAAGAGTACACAGAGGGTATCATTATCCAAGGTCCTATTCAACGGCAAAAAAATCAGCGGATTATTTTTCACGTTTCAATGAAGATTATGGCTTCTGTATTAATGGTAAATTTCGTAAGATTTATGCGACATCGGCAAAGTTTTCCTATACAAACGGCAGTGAATTCCAGAAATTCTGTGAAAATGCCGGCATACCATGCACAGTGTTTCCAGAACAGTTATTGTTTAATAACGGGATGATCGACGGCGCTTTTTTGACAGAAGAATATACTTACGATGCCGGGATCTTGCTGCAATATTTCAGTGAGCAGATCGTGGAAAACAAAAATATTGATGTTGTGTATCATGCGCGTATGGATAAAGTATATAAATCAAATGGCGAGTGGATCATAGAAGTCAGAAATTATGGCACTTGCCATGCGCCGTTTGTCCTGAATGCTTCCTATGCATCCGTTAATCAGATATTAAGATCGTTTGACGCGTCATATGCGCCGTTTAAGATCAAGTATGAACTGTGTGAGATCATTCTATGCAATGTAAATGATAAGCTAAGAGAATATGGAATTACAGTGATGGACGGACCTTTTTTTTCTCTCATGCCTTTCGGAAAAACCGGCTATCATTCTCTTACGGCGGTCTGTCATACACCACATGAAACCTGTTATGAGTGGTATCCGGCGTTCCGGTGTCAGAAGGATAATGATCAGAATTGTTCACAATGGCAGCTTGGAAATTGTAATCTGTGCAAAGCAAAGCCGGAATCAGCATGGCCGTATATGTCAGGTTTGGCGCATAAGTATTTGAGAGAAGACTATCAATTTGAATATGTTAAATCTTTGTTTTCCATGAAACCGATCCTGGAGGCTTCTGAGGTAGATGATTCCCGGCCTACTGTGATTAGAGTGGAATCGGCAGATCCTGTTTTTGTCAGTGTTTTATCAGGGAAGATCAACACGGTCTACGATTTGGATGCTGTTTTGGATGGAAAATATAAGGAGAATGGTACGTGAAAGAAGTTAATTTTATATCCTGTGTTATTTATCTGCATAAAATCCACAATAAACAGGACGGCGAAAAATTTGTTGAAAATTTGTATCATGGCCTGCTTCAGAATTTTAAAAATTATGAAGTGATTCTCGTGAACGATTCCTGCCGCGGCGATGAACTTTCGGATTTTATCAATATGCTGTGTGTACGAATCAGCAGAAATGATATTACGATTATTGATATGGCGGATTATTCAGGAATAGAGAATTCAATGCTTGCAGGGGATGATCTGGCAATCGGCGATTATATTTTTGAATTTGAAGTCCTGGGTGTGTCGTATCCGCAGGAATTGCTGATGGACATATATCACAAATGTCAAACCGGTTATGATATTGTTTCGGCGAGACCAGAGCATAATAAATATTTTGCATCCAAAATTTTTTATGCGCTGTATAACATGGGAGTCGATAAACAAAACCGGATCTATTCGGAAACCTTCCGCGTGATTTCACGCAGGGCGTATAACCGGGTTTCAGCATTTGGGAAAATCATACCGTATCGTAAAACCTTCTATGCTTCCTGTGGTCTGCGACGCTATGCGATAGTATATGATAATTCGTCTTACGGACGAAAGGAAAGAATAGATCATTCCGAGATGGCATATAAGATCAGGCTTGCGATCAATTCTCTGCTGATGTTTACGAAAACACCCCGTCGCTTTATATTGGGCATCAGCCTTTGCTTTCTGTTGTTATTTGTAACCATTGCGTACAGGGCATTTGATTATTATTTTCATAGTCAGGAGGTCGTTCCGGGCTGGACGACCACCATGCTGTATTTGTCGGCGGCTTTCTTCGGGATATTTGTGATCATGGCGGTCGTAATAAAGTATCTGTCACTGATACTGAATACAATATTAAAAAATAAGAGTTACCATGTGGAGTCCGTATATAAAAGCACAAACGACACAGAAATGAATAGAACGCATGGCAAACAGGAAACGGAGAAAGTGGAAATATGAAATTATCGATTATTGTACCTGTCTACGAGGATGGCAATTTTCTGGAAACCTTATATAAGGACCTGTATCAGAAGGTGTTTGCAAAGGCCGACTTCGAATATGAATTGATATTCGTAAATGACGGTTCGTCTGACGATACGCTGGATCACATGATACGGCTCAAGGAAAGAGATCCTCATATTAAAGTTTGCAGTCTGTCGCGTAATTTTGGATCTCATGCCGCAGTTCTGTGCGGAATTGCTACCAGCACAGGTGATTGTATTTGCATTAAAAATGCAGATCTGCAGGAACCTTCCGAATTGATTCCGGATATGGTAGGTAAATGGAGAGAAGGAAACGATGTTATTCTTGCAGTCAGACAGCAGAGAGAAGAATCAAGGCAGCAGATTTTTTTTGCCAATTTCTATTATAAACTTGTCCGGGGTTTGATAAATGACAGGATGCCGAAAAACGGATTTGATATTTTTCTGATAGACCGAAAGGCAGCAGATGTTTTATTGAAGCTGGACGAAAGAAATTCCTCTATTGGGATGCAGATCCTGTGGAGCGGTTTTCGAACGGCATATGTCCCCTACATACGGTCGGAACGCAAGGAAGGAATCAGTAAATGGACGTTGAAAAAAAAGCTTCGTCTGGTTATGGACACCTTTTTCAGTTTTTCGACGGCGCCGGTTAAATTGCTTAGCAGTATAGGTTTTCTGCTGGCTGGATGCGGTGGAGCGGCGGATGTGATCCTGCTGATCATAAAGTTGTTTACGGATCGCAGTATTTCCGGTATGCTTCTGGGATTCTTTTTCCTTTTGCTGTGTTTCGGGCTCCTGTTGATCGCTGACGGAATATTGGGAGAATACCTTTGGCGTATTTTGGATGCAAGCCGGAACAGACCGGTATACATACAGGAAGATATAGAAAAAGGCGGGAGAGACTAACATGGTTATCAAACAAAACAGGATGGACCGCAGCTTTGCTGCGCATAAGAATGAGTATTTGGAAAAAGCCGCTGAAGTCATGGCGTCGGGAAATTATATTCTGGGAAATGAAGTTGAAAACTTTGAAAAGGAATTTGCCGCATACAATCATGCAAAATATTGTGTCGGACTGGCAAGCGGACTGGATGCGCTGCAGCTGGCGGTCCGTGCTCTGGGAATCGGTGAGGGAGATGAAGTGCTGGTACAAGGCAATACGTTTATTGCCAGTATTATGGGTATTTCCATAAATGGCGCCATTCCGATTTTTGTGGAGCCTGATGAATTCTATACTATTGATGCGTCTAAACTGGAAGAAAAAATTACGAGCAGAACAAAGGCGATCATGGTCGTTCATTTATACGGTCAGATCTCTGAAATGGATACGATCATGCAGATCGCGCATAAGCATCATCTGAAGGTAATAGAGGACTGTGCGCAGGCACACGGAGCGGCGATGAATGGGATAAAAGCCGGACATTTTGGCGATATAGGCTGCTATTCTTTTTATCCGTCCAAAAATTGCGGCGGTTTTGGAGATGGCGGCGCTATCGTTACGGATCATGAAGAGTATGCCCGCAGGATCCGGATGCTGCGCAATTACGGAAGCGAAAAAAGGTATTATAACGAGGAAGTGGGGATCAATTCCCGACTGGATGAAATGCAGGCGGCATTTCTACGGATCAAACTCAAATATCTGGACGAGGTAAATGCGCAGCGCAGCAGAATATGCGGTCGCTATTTGCAATATATCGACAATGCTCTGATCGAGCTGCCTAAGATACGCAGTCAGCATGGAACGGTATGGCACCAGTTTGTTATACGTTGTCAGTGCAGGGATGAATTGATAAGTTATCTGGACAAGCATGATATTCAGACGATCATCCATTACCCGATCCCGCCGCACTTGTCGAAAGCATACGCTTATCTAGGTATGAAAGAAGGAAGTATGCCTGTTACGGAGCGGTATGCGAAAGAGGTTTTGTCCCTGCCTGTTTATGAAGGCATGACAGATGAGGAACAGGATCATGTAATAGAGACAATAAACAAATTCTGCACCGAAAAGTAATACTGTAGGAAGGTAATTACTGTAATGAGAGTGAAAGTATATAACAACGTAAAAAGAGCGATCGCGCTTTGTATATTGTTTCTTCTTTTCTGGGAGGCCTATGCGGTGATCCGTTATCGGGAGGCGTTGTTTTTCCTGCGTTTTATGCGGGGCGGATATTATTCTTTTACCGAATATGTGCTGCTGCTTTTGGCTGCACTCCTTGTTTACGGCGTTCTGTCTTCAAAATATGACCGTTCCGTATACCGACAGCTGCAGGGCGGCTGGAAGGATTTTACAGATATATGGAAAAATATTGTAAAGCCTCTGGAGAATGCAAAATATACGGCAATATTGTCTTTGCTTTTTTTAGCTGTTTTCGGCTATGAGATTTTCAATTTCACTTTGTCATTAGATGAAGAATTTCAATTTGCGGGATTGAGTGAAAATGAAGGCTGGTGTTATGAAGGACGGTTTTCTATTACCGTCCTGAAGGATTTATTAATGGAATTTGGGATGTATCAGCCCTGTCTTTCCAATCTGCTGGGTGCTGTCTTGCTGGTTTTGACAGGACTGTGCGTGTTCTCTCTTATTAAAGACAAACTCAGGGGTAAAAAACTTAACGACTATCTGAGCCTTGTCTTTCTTGCAGGTTTTTTATCTTTCCCGTCGGTCATAGCAGAGTCACAGTCTATTAGCACATATTGTATTGAAATATCGTTCGGTATGTTTTGTACAGCGCTGGCTGTGATTTATCTGGATCGTTATTATATGACAAAGGAAAAAAGAAATATCGTATTCAATATCGTCTTGCTCGCTTTTGCTATTGGCATATATCAGGCTATGACAGGACTGTATATTACGCTGGTGCTTATATATTTTCTGACTACCGTCTTTGCTGAACAAGAGGTGTCCAATGAGAAAGCCGGTGCTTTTTTAAGGAGGATCATATCATCGGCAATATTTTTTTTAATGGCTATGGCAGTGTTTTATCTGGTTTATAAGGCTGCCACAACTATCCACCATGTCGAGAGCAGTATAGAATATATCAATGAACAGTCCGGCTGGGATTTGGAATACGGAATTTTCAAGAGTTTTGCCAGAAGTGTGGAGCAGCTCACGGCGACCTTGTTTCAGACGCAGATACCCGGCATTAAGTTCTTCGCATATTATATGGTTGTCGGATCGCTGCTTACGATTTTTTTCATGATCGCATATCCGAATTTAAAAGGCGCCATATGCGGCGGTCTTGTCGTTCTCATTACATTATCGGGATATATTATGTGGCTCGGACTGGCGGCGACCTCGCTTCCATTCAGGGTATGGCTGGCTTCACCGGCGGTTTGCGGATTTTTATACTTTATGGCGGTTTATGTGGCAAGGACACATTTTCACAGGAAGTATTATCTGCTCTGCCAGATAGCGGTTGCGATTATTCTGTTCCGGCAGGTGCAGACGGTCAATGAATTATTTTATAACGATCATGTCAGGATGGAGAAAGATGTCGCGTTCGCGAGAGAACTGTATCACGATATATGTTATGAAGTAGGCATACCGAATGCGGATACGCCCATTGTATTGATTGGAACAGTTGATTTAGGGGCGGATAATGCTATTGTTCAGAATCCATACACGGATAAATACTGGGGTGGTAACTGTCTGGGATATTCTTTGTGGAGGCGGGCACAGGAACCGTTACGTATGAATGGGTTTTATTATGTGCTGGGATATACGCTGAATTTTTATAGTTGTTACGATGCCGATGTTATTGCGTATGCGCAGTCTGATATGACTGTTTATCCGCAGAAGGGCTCGATTGCTCTGATGAACGGAATCGTTTATGTACGGTTACAGTAAAATTGCAGATATACTGATGAAAAAGGAGAAACAATATTAATGATTCGATGGATAAATGTTTTGAAAGGGATATGCGCTTTGCTGGTAGTTGTTGCACACTCCCAAAAACCGGCCTTCTTGAGTGTTCTTCTTGTTCCGGTTTTCCTGTCCGGTTTCTTTTTCGCCAGCGGCTATACTTACCGGGGAAAAGAAAAATATGTTTTAAAGGAATGTCTTAAAACAGTTAAAATCATGCTTGAGATTACAATCGTGGAAACGATACTGATGGAATTGATTTATGCTACGGTATGGAGCACTCAATGGGAAGTGTGGGTTTCTGTTCCGTTTTTTATTAGAGTAAAAAACTTTTTTTGTGATTTATGGTTCTTTCCATGTATGTTGATGGCAAAAATAATCTTTCATTTTATTCATAACTCAAACTTCCCACACCATTTGGTGTGATGAACCTTGAAAAATCAATACTTTAGCCAATAAAAATGGCACAAACCCGGCCTTGGTGGTATAATTGAATTGCCAAAAACAATCACACAGCAAGGAGATTTATGCCATGTCCAGTATACCACAGAATGCTCATAATGAAAACGAAATTTCTGGTTTTGTTTCAAAATTTATGAAAGACTTCCAGGTCGGGAGGCTGCTGTTCAAATGCAATGCTGGTAAAGAAAAAGGAATTCCTGTTATGGATATCTTCCGTTATCTGCTTTGCCTGATGTTTGCCGACAGGAGCATGTATATGCAGATGAAAACGGATACCTTTCAGGAGCGCTTCTCTAAAAACACGGTTTACCGTTTCCTGAACAGCGCGAAAACAAACTGGCAGCGTTTTACGACCCTTCTATCCGCGCGGATCATCTGCGGTTTTATGAAGCCCTTGACCAGCGATGACCGCAAAGACGTATTCATTATTGATGACAGCCTGTATGACCGCTCCCGTTCCAGGAACACGGAACTGCTGGCAAAAGTGTTTGACCATTGCTCCATGAAATTCAAGCGGGGATACCGCATGCTCACACTCGGCTGGTCGGATGGGAATTCTTTCGT
>CANQNN010000002.1 GCA_947625205.1 uncultured Lachnospiraceae bacterium
TGGCGTAAAATCAAGGGAAATAAGCATTTTCAAGGAGTTTCAGATATATGATAAAAATACTTTTCGTCTGCCACGGCAACATCTGCCGTTCCCCAATGGCCCAGTTCGTTCTTCGGCAGATGGTGGACGAGGCGGGGCTTTCCGGCCGGTTCTACATTGATTCTGCGGCTACCAGCACGGAGGAGATCGGCAACGGCATTCATTATGGGACGATGGATATTTTCAGGAAGCATCATATTCCCTGTACGGGACACAGGGCGCGCCAGATGACACGGCATGATTATGAGGAATACGATTATCTGATCGGCATGGATGACGCCAATATCCGCAACATGACAAGGATAGCGGGTGGCGATCCGGAGAAGAAGATCCACAAACTGCTGGAGTACGCGGGCAGTGACAGGGCCATCGCCGATCCGTGGTACACGGGAGAGTTTGACGTGACTTATGCGGATGTGCTGGAGGGGTGCCAGGCGTTTTTGGAATACCTGAAACCCCGGTGTGTACAATGAGGATCTATAAGATTCACTGAGCGGTCATGCCGGTATATTTTTCGATTCCCCCGGCAAGCCTTTCCAGGCCTTCGGCCAGTGTGCTTTTCGGACATGCGATGTTCAATCGCAGGAAGGATTTTCCCGTCTGGCCGTACTGGGCTCCGGAGGAGACATACAGTCCGGCTTCTTTGCACAGAAATTTTTGTAGATTTTGCGCGTCTTCGCATAATTTGCCGCAGTCGATCCATAATAGATAGGTCGCTTCCGACGGGACAAGCTTCAGCATCGGGAGCCGTTCTTTCAGAAACATACCCACTGTTTTTTTATTTTCATACAGATATTCGTGCAGGGCATTAAGCCACGGACCGCCTTTTGTAAAGGCGGCGATGGCGGCGGGAATGGCAAAGGCATTTGGCTCCGCCACTTCATCGGTGTTTAATCCGCGGTTTACTTTATGGCGGATATAGGGATCGGGAACGCAGACGGCCGCAGTCTGCAAGCCCGCAAGATTGAATGTCTTGGTTGGCGCGATGCAGGTTATGCTGTTGCTGCGGCATTCTTCATTGACGGAGGCAAAGGGGATATATTCTTTGCCGGGGTCTGTGATATCACAGTGGATCTCGTCGGACACAACAAGCACGTGGTGCTTTGCGGCGAGGTGGCCGATGCGTGCGAGCGTTTCGGCGTCCCATATTTTTCCAACAGGATTATGGGGATTGCAGAGTATCATCATGGTCGTCTGCGGGTCCGCCATTTTTTCTTCCAGGTCGTCATAGTCGATGGAGTAGCGGCTCCCATCATATTGAAGGGGGCTTTCCAGGACATGTCTGCCATTATTCAGGATGGAATTAAAGAAGATGTTATAGACTGGCGTCTGGATCAGTACGTTTTCTCCGACTGTCGTCATTTTGCGCACAATGGAGGAAAGCGCCGGAACGACGCCGGTACAGAAGAGCAGCCAGTCTTTTTCCATAAGAAAATGATGTCTGGTGCTCCACCAGTTCTGAATGGCGCTATACCATTCATCCGGCACGATGTTATATCCGAACACGCCGTGTTCCAGGCGTGCTGCGAGTGCTTCACGGATCTCGGGCGCAGTCCGGAAATCCATATCGGCGACCCACATAGGCAGCGTGCCTTCGGCGACATCCCATTTTAACGAATCGGTATGCCGTCTGTTGACGGGGGTATCGAAATCGTAGGACATCAGCATACCTCCTTTTGAGGCTGGTTACGGCAGATGATAACGGTTTTGGACGGATCGATTTTGTCTTTTTCGATAATGAGTTCATCGATGCTGTCTGCGGTGATCGTGCCGCCGGACGGATTGATCACGCTGTCGATCTTACTTGTGATGTCAGCTTCGACAGTGGAGTATTCAAAAGCGAGGGTCGTGTTAATGAGTTTGCAGTTTTTCATCACCAGATTTTCAATGTAACACATTCCCTGTAAGCTTTCGATGGTGCAGTTTACAAAGGTCAGATTTTTGGCGTTCCAGCCCAAGTATTCTCCGGAGATAAAGGAGTCGTATACCGTGACGTTGTCGCTGTTCCAGAAGGCATCCTTGGAAAGCAGTCTGGCGTTATGCATTTCTACGTTTCTTGCTCCGTCGAAGGAGTAGTTGCCGTACAGCGACAGACGGTCCACCCGCATATCGGCGCAGTTCATGGCAAAATAATCTCCTTTTGCGGTCACATTCTGCAATGTTACATTCTGGCAGTTCCACAATGTCTCTGCCGCATTGGGAAAGGATACGTTTTTCAGTGTAAGGTCGTAACAGCGGCGGAAGTTTTTGGGCGCTTCGATCTGGCAGTCCTCAACCGTGATGTGGTCGGTATACCAGACGCCCGCCCGCGCCATATCAAACCATGTACAGTCTTTGGCGTAGATGTTTTTGGAATACCAGAGCGGATATTTCCACTTAAACATACAGCCGTATAATTCGATGTCGGCGCTTTCCTTGAGGGGCGATTCCCCATCGTCAAAAATGGTGTCGTACAGGACAAGGCTTCGCTCTCCGAACAGCGGTCTTTCTCCCGTGTAAAATGCCTGTCTGATCTCTCTTACAGCTTTTGTATCTGACTCTGTCATATTTTGCACATTTCTTTTTACATTGTCTTCTTTCATTTTAGAACCTCGTTCCATAACGCAGATCGGTATGTCTGTCTGTGTTTTAATTTTATTCTTTCTTATCATACCGCAGTCATATGAAAATAGCAAATATGTCTTTGGGGTAATTCTTTTACACATTTTCTGTCTATTTCTTACATCATTATGGCAGCAAATGGGTTAGTCTGTTAAGAACAGAGAAAATAAAACACTGAAAAAGCCGATAAACAGGGCATTTTCGGGGAAAGGAGCAGATCTCTATGTCAATCAAAATCACAGCGCTTTATGAAAGGCTCTTACGGGATGATGAAATACAACGGGCTGTAACAGCAGGACAAACGCCAAGATGTGGAGGGAGGATGAAATTTAATGGAAATGTGATAGGAAAATGTGCGTGGTGGTGGTATCATGTTAGTAAAACGAATGGGTGTTTGAGGATAAGATGCATTATGTGGAATTATAATTTCCCTTTTACCAATATACTCAAGGAACAAAAAATCATTGTTCACAGAGCACTTTCTAAAATTAATCCAGACTATGGAAAGGTGTTGTATCTGAAATATTTTGAAGATTTGTCTAATGAGCAGATCGCCAGAGTAATGAAACAGAACAGGCGGCAGGTAGAAAACCTCGTATAGCGGGCAAAACAGTCATTAAAAGCAGAACTCGAAGGGCGGTTATCTATGAAAAGCTATGAGGAAATGACAGAAAGCGTATTAGAGCACAGAAACAGATATATGGCCGACAGGAGACGAAAAATGCGGAAAAGAGTAACTCTGGTATCCTGTTTTTGCTTTATGGCGGTGTTAGGTACTGGCGTTTGGTATGCGGGGATCCTGAATAATGGTTCAGATATTCCAAACGGAGATATGGATGATATCAAATATCAGAATACGGAAGTGGGTGTGGGGAAAGACATAAACGGAGCAATGGGTTTTGAGGGGTACATGGCTTATGATATTTCGGAACTTGTCAGCGCAAACCCTTGGCGTGAAGATGCTGCGATCACAACGCTTCCTGTTTATAAGAATCCTATCACCTATAATGAACAGATGAATGCATCAGGAGCCGATTTTGATAAGATGCGGGAACTTCTGATAGAAATAGCTGACAGGATGGGACTTGATACAAATGAGGTAACTGTCACCGTTGACGCGCCGGACGAAGCAACAACGCAGGAAATAGCTGAAAAGCTGCAAGGGGTAGGCGACACAGTTTCTGACGGTTATTTTGACCCCTCAATAAGCCTGATGATTGAAACGGAAGGCATGCAAATTAAGATCGATCAAAATATGACAGTTGAAATTCGGTTTGACCCTGCGGTATCGCTTCCAAGTGAATATCACTTCACCGATCATGCGTCCTATGAGGATATATCTGATGTGGCTGAATACTTGAAAACAGAATATAAAGACCTTATCGGCTTCGATGACCCGCAGATAAATATTTATGGCGGTGACTACAATATATATTCTGAGCAGGGATATGATATTGAGTTTTTTGACGCGAACGGCGGCGACACTGAGCAGATTATCAATTACAATTTTAATCGTGTGGCGTTCTACTGCGATTATGAAGGAAAACTGTTTCTGGCAAGGGTTTTTCGGCCTGATTTATCCGAATTGGTTGGGGATTATCCGATTATTACTCCGGAGGAAGCAGCCGAACTACTATCAAATGGCAGTTACGTCACTTCCGTTCCTTATGAGATGCCGGGAATGGAGTATGTTAAAAAAGTTGAACTTATATATCGGACGGGTATAATGGAAGAATACTATATGCCGTATTATCGCTTCTATATCGAATTGCCGGAAGTGGAACGTGACGGAGAAATGAAAACATATGGTGCTTACTATGTGCCTGCGGTTTCCGGCGAGTATATCTCCGATATTCCGACATGGAACGGTAGTTTCAACTAATACTTTATGGAAAAGAAACTTAATAGAATTTATTAAAAAATGGGTATGATTATGGTGGCATGGAAGTACAATTTCACCACCATCACAACTGAATAATAACACAGCGTAAGGGCGGTTATGAACGTGAAGTTTGTAACCGTCTTTTTTGTTTGGAAAGGAGCAGAGAATGAAGAAAGCAGACAGCACCACATATGATGTATCGTTTCATTACAGCCGACAGAGCAGGGAGAGTATGAATGTATGGAACCGTACTATAAATCCGTGAGGCGGCGAAGCGGTATGCGGCTGCTTCATAGATGCGCAGGCGCGGAGTGATATGGACAAAAACGCTCTGCATAGATTGTAAGAAAAAGGTAAAAAAAGATTTACAGATTCGTGACCGTGACAGGATAGTTTGTAAAATGACCGAAGGCTATACTAGGAGACAGAGAAGCAAAAGCGCGCGAAAGTTTCCAAATCTGAGGACCGGTTTCTATGACAGTACAGGATGCGCTGAATTTACCGGATCGGTCATCATAAAAATAAACAAGCAAGCAAGGAGCCTGTGTGTGAAAAAGCACACTGCCGTGCCGATTATGCACAAGCGCTCCAGAATGGAGATTGGAGATTATTATGAAAAAAGACAGAGTGATGAAAGAGAGAGTAAGCAAAACGCTGGCGGCGATAGGCATGACGGTGTGTATGTTGGGGTGTCTTGTGGGATGCGGCGGCACGGATGAATCCGCGATTGACATGCAGGAGGCGGTAGCGAAGGAGAACAGCGCAGCTCTAAGCGGCACGGTCACAATGGCGGGTTCTACTTCTATGGAGAAGTTTGCCAACGCACTGGCGGAGAGCTTCATGGCGAAATATCCGGGCGTGACGGTGACGGCGGAGTTTACGGGCTCCGGCGCGGGCATTGAATCGGTGCTTGCAGGGAGCGTGGATATCGGCAATTCATCCAGGAATCTAAAGGATGAGGAGAAGAGCGCCGGAGCGGTGGAAAATATCGTTGCGATCGATGGGATCGCGGTGGTCACGGATACCGCCAATACGGTAACGGATCTGACCACCGGACAGCTGACCGGTATCTATAAGGGCGAGATCCGCAACTGGAGTGAAGTCGGCGGTCCTGATGAAGCAATCGTAGTAGTCGGCAGAGAGGCGGGCAGCGGTACAAGAAGCGCTTTCGAGGAGCTGCTCGGGCTGGAGGATGCTTGCGCCTATGCCAATGAGCTGGATTCTACAGGCGCAGTCATGGCGAAGGTTGCATCGACTCCCGGCGCGATCGGCTATGTGTCTCTTGATGTTCTGGATGATACGGTGCTGGCGCTGTCGCTGGACGGTACGGAGCCTTCGGAAGCAAATATCAAGGCGGGCAGTTATCTTTTGAGCAGACCGTTTGTAATGGCGACCAAGGGAGAGATCACGGCGCAGAGCGAGGCGGTACAGGAGATATTTAAGTATTTGGAATCGGAGGAAGGACAGGAGCTGATCAAGTCGGTTGGACTGATCATTCCGTAAGGGTATGTGATATGTGTAATGGTAAGAGTAATGGCACAAGCAGTGGCACAGGCGGCAAAAACAGTTATCACATACGCAGAAGCCGTGTTCAGGCGGTAGAGAGTCTTGCGGAGGCGGTGTTTACGGTATGCGCATTCTTTGCGGTGCTGGCCGTGATTTCTATCACGTTATACATGATTGCCAACGGGCTTCCGGCAATTTTTAAGGTAGGGATCAGGAATATCCTGTTCTCCACCGAATGGAGCCCCACGGCGCAGGAACCGTCCTACGGGATCCTGTATGTAGTTCTGACTTCCATAGTGGGTACTTTTATGGCGATCCTGATCGGTGTACCGGTAGCGCTTCTCACGGCTGTGTTTCTGGTCGAGGTGGCGCCCGCTAAGCTGGCTGCGGTGGTGGGTCCGGCAGTGGAGCTGCTGGCGGGTATTCCGTCTGTCATCTATGGGCTGTTAGGTCTGATGATCTTAAACCCGCTGATGTATAAGTGGGAACAGGCCATTTTTAAGGACTCAGACACGCATCAGTTTACGGGCGGCGCCAACCTTCTTTCGGCGGTGCTGGTGCTGGCGGTCATGATCCTTCCGACGGTTATCAATATCAGCGCATCGGCCCTGCGGGCGGTGCCGCCGCAGATGAAAGCGTCCTCGCTGGCGCTGGGCGCATCCCATATGCAAACGATCTTCAAGGTGCTGATACCGGCGGCGAAACCGGGCATCATCACAGCGATCGTGTTAGGGGTGGGAAGGGCGGTCGGTGAGGCGATGGCGATCAGCCTTGTGTCGGGAAGCTCTGTAAATATCCCGCTTCCCTTTCATTCAGTCAGGTTCTTAACGACTGCGATCGTTGCGGAAATGGGATATGCAGGCGGCGTGCACAGGCAGGTCCTATTTACTATCGGGCTTGTGCTGTTTGCTTTTATCATGATCGTGAATGTGGCATTAAACGGTATTCTCAGGAAAGGAGAGCGGGAGGATGGTTAGAGTGGACGGAAGGTTTTCCCGAAAATGTAAAGATATGGCGGCGCTTGCCCTGGTCTGTCTTTCCTCTTTTTTCTCCGTACTTCTTCTGGCGTGCATTATTATCTATGTTTTTGCCAAGGGATTTCCGGTGATCACCGTGTCGTTCTTGACGACGGTGACAAGCGTCCTTAAGGGAACAGTTGGAATCGCAGGGAATATCGTCAACACGCTTTATATTGTGGTCATCACGTTGTTTTTTGCCACGCCTATAGGCGTCGGCTCCGCCATATGGATGAATGAATATGCGCACAAGAGCCGGCTGGTGCGGCTGATCGAGTTTACGACAGAGACTTTGGCGGGTATCCCGTCTATCATATTCGGACTGTTTGGTATGGTATTTTTCGGCAGGACGCTTCATCTGGGCTATTCGGTCCTGACAGGGGCGCTTACCCTTACGCTGATGGTGCTGCCTCTGATCACGCGCAACACCCAGGAGGCGTTAAAAGCGGTGCCGGACAGTTACAGGAACGGCGCGATCGGTATGGGCGCAGCCAAATGGTACATGATCCGCACGATCCTGCTTCCCTCTGCCATGCCGGGAATTGTGACGGGCGTCATTCTGGCAGTCGGACGCATCGTGGGGGAGTCGGCGGCTCTTTTATTTACGGCGGGCAGCGGTTATCTGCTGCCGAAGCCAGGCATGGGACTTCTTCATAAGATTCTGGAGCCGGGCGGCACGCTGACGATCCAGTTGTACTTAAGCATGTCCAAGGCGCAGTATCAGGTGGCGTTCGGCATCGCGGCAGTTCTGTTGTGCATCGTGCTGGCTATCAATTTTCTGACCAGGTTCGTGGCGGGGAAGCTGGATGTGACAACGAAAACATAAAGAAATCAAAGAAACCGGAGAATAAAACAGGTGCGACTATGGACAGCATTAAGATAAAAACGGAAAAACTGAATCTGTATTATGGCAGCAATCATGCGTTGAAGGATATTGATATCAGCATACGTTCCCATGCGGTGACGGCGCTCATCGGACCGTCCGGGTGCGGCAAGTCCACATTCTTAAAGACGTTAAACAGAATGAACGATCTGGTGGACAACGTTACGATCGAAGGCAGGGTATACCTGGACGGCAAGGATATCTATGCGCCGGGAGTTGATACCGCAGCGCTGCGCAGGCGGGTCGGCATGGTGTTTCAGCAGCCCAATCCTTTTCCCATGAGCATCTATGACAATATTGCCTACGGACCCAGGATACACGGCATGAAAAACAAGGCGGAGCTGGACGGGATCGTGGAGAGAAGCCTGCGCGGTGCGGTGATCTGGGACGAGGTAAAAGACAGGCTGAAGAAACCGGCGCTGGGATTGTCCGGCGGGCAGCAGCAGCGGCTTTGCATCGCCCGTGCGCTGGCGGTGGAGCCGGAGGTCATATTGATGGACGAACCGACCTCGGCGCTCGATCCCATATCGACGCTTAGGGTGGAGGAGCTGATGTGTCAGTTAAAGGAGAATTACACGGTGGTCGTCGTGACGCACAATATGCAGCAGGCGGCGCGTGTGTCCGATGACACGGCCTTTTTCCTGGTAGGCGAGGTGATCGAAGCTGACGCCACGGCCAATATTTTTTCCAGGCCGCAGGATAAGAGGACGGAGGATTACATTACGGGAAGATTCGGATAGAGACATTAAGACACGGCCTGCGCAGGCGGCGTGCGGGCGGATGTATGGGAAGAAAGCGGGAAGCAGCTGCAAAACGGGAACGGAGAAAGGGGCGCATACTATGTCACCGAGAACATTGTTTGAACAGGAGTTATCACAGTTACGCAATGAGTTAAAAGCGATGTGCTTTCATGTGGAAGCCGTATATGACAAGTTGTTTGCGGCGGCCGGCGAACGGGATGAGGATACGATCGTCGGGATACTGGAGCAGGATAATGCCACGCGGGAGATGGAGAAGCGGATCGAGTCAGAATGTCTGTCACTGATCACCAGACAGCATCCGCTGGCGCGGGATCTGCGCATCGTGTCGGCAAGCCTCAAGGTAGTTACGGATATTCAGCGGGTAGGCGTTCATGTCACCGATATGGCAGAGCTGATCTTAAGGCTTCAGATGCAGCCGTTGGCGGATTATTCCGCGCATCTGCCCGGAATGGCGGAGGAGACCAGGAATCTTTTACACAGCGCTATTGAAGCGTTCTTACACCGCAATATGGAGGCGGCGCAGAAGGTGATCGATGGGGACGATCGGGTGGACGACCTGTTTAACCGTGTCAAGGAGGATCTGGTAGAGAAGCTGCGAAATGAGGCGGCAGATGTGGATGACTGTATCGATGTTCTGATGCTTGCCAAATATCTGGAAAAAATCGGGGATCACGCGGTCAATGTAGGCGAGTGGGAGATTTTTCAGGAGACCGGCAATATGCGCAACGTGCGGCTTTTGTGAAAACGGGAAAACCGGCAGAAGGATATAAAAGGCGAAAGCGGCGGATATTTTACGCAGATTTTACATTCTTTTTACATTTCGGTGGTATCGGATGGGAATCCGGTGTGTTATGATAAGCATAAAGTCTGTACCGGCAGGTAAACACAGGCCGCAGACCGGTAAATGCGCAGAGCGGGATGTGGTGATGATATGGCGATGATCTATATTGCGGAGGATGATAAGAATATAAGCGAGATCGAGAGTTATTCCCTGAAAAACAGCGGCTATGACGTGGCTGTATATGAGAACGGGACGGATTTTGAACGGGCGGTCAAAGACAGAATACCGGATATTGTTCTTCTGGATATCATGCTGCCGGATCTAAGCGGTCTTACGCTGATGGAACGGCTGCGCGCCAATCCGCTTACAAAGAAGATCCCTATTATTCTTGTGACGGCAAAAACAACCGAGTTAGATAAGGTCAGGGGATTCGACATGGGCGCGGATGACTATATCACGAAGCCCTTCGGAGTCATGGAGCTGATCTCCAGGGTAAAGGCGCTGCTGCGCAGGAGCGGCGGCGATAGGGATGAGAAATGCTTAAGCATCGGCGGCATTTTTCTGGACAGTGAGAGGCATGCCGTATATGTGAACAATAAGCCCTGTGAACTGACATTTAAGGAGTATGAACTGCTGAAGATGCTGATTCTGCGCGCGGGGATCGTGACCAGCAGGGAAGAGATCTTAAACCATGTGTGGGGGTCGATGTATCAGGGAGAATCCAGAACCCTTGATATGCATATCAAGACGCTCAGGCAGAAGCTGGGAGACTGTGGCGCGATGATCAAGACGGTCCGTAATGTCGGCTATTTTCTGGATAATATCATAGAGTGAGGATGTAAATGTGAAGAAAAAGATCAACAGGCGTTTGATGTTTATATCTTCTATGGCAGTAGTCATTACTTTTTTGTCGATGGCTGCTGTCTTTTATCGTATTTATCAGGAGCAGGTTCTGGATGACCTTCGGGTGTATGCTTACGCGCTGTCGGACGGCGCAGCTGCAGGTGTGGCACAGGACATGACTGCGGCGGAAAAGGGCAGTTATGGGGAGAATGGCGGCAGCGGCGGCATATCCGATCCCGTCCGCGTCACTGTGATAAACCCGGAAGGCATGGTGTTATATGACAGCAATGCGGATGCCGGCAGAATGGATAATCATGCTGACCGGCCGGAAATACAGGAGGCGTTTGAATGCGGAGAGGGAAGCTCCATCAGGCAGTCTTCAACAATGAAAAAAAATACATTTTATTATACGCTTCTGTTACAGGATGGGAATGTGCTTCGCGTGGCGAAAGAGGCACATAGTATCTGGAGTATCCTGTACAGCTCCATGCCTGTTATCTTCCTGTCTGTCTGTGCGCTTATATTGCTGTGTATGCTTGTGTCACACTATCTGACCGGCAGCCTCCTTGCCCCGATAGAAAAGATCGCGGCGAATATGGATAACATCGAAGATAACGATATTTATGAGGAGCTTGTGCCCTTTGCGGAGACGATCAGAAAGCAGCATGAGACGATATTGCATAACGCCAGTATGCGCCAGGAATTCAGCGCCAATGTATCCCACGAGCTGAAAACGCCCCTGACGGCGATATCGGGTTATTCAGAACTGATCGGAAACGGAATGGCATCGGGAGACGATGTGCTCCGGTTTGCGGATGAGATCCATAAGAGTGCCAATAGGCTGCTGACGCTTATTGATGATACGATACGCCTGTCGGAGCTGGACGTGATAGACAAAAACATACCCTTTGAGGACATCGATCTGTATGAGATCGCCAAAGATAACGTGGAGATGCTGCAGCTTAGAGCGGAAGACAGAAGCGTGCTTCTGTCGGTGGAGGGCGGTAGTTGCCCGATGAAGGGCGACAGACAGATGATAGAGGAATTAGTGTATAATCTGTGCGATAATGCCATCAACTATAACAACGCCGGCGGCACGGTCACAGTCAGCGCGCAGAAGGAAGAGGGAAGACCTGTTCTGCGTGTCAGGGACACGGGCATAGGTATTCCGGAAGAATATCAGGAGCGTATTTTTGAACGCTTTTACAGGGTGGATAAGAGCCGTTCCAAATCTACGGGAGGAACGGGACTTGGACTCGCCATCGTCAAACATATCGTTGCGGTGCATCACGCCGAAATCTTTCTAAACAGCAAGGTGGGAAAAGGAACGGAATTCAAGATCGTCTTTGCGGATGCATCTGTCTGACGGCATCTGTGTCAATATGAAATTTCTGTGAATTACCGGAATAATTTATGGTGCTGGCATCAGAGATGTATTATAATATTATATCATTACGATTGAAAGGAAACATACCAATGAACACAGAACTGGAACAGATCGTATCTGAAGTCGGCAAGGTAGTTAAGGGAAAAGACCGCGTGATACGTAAGGTGCTGGCGGCGGTGCTGGCGGGCGGACATGTACTCCTCGAGGATATTCCCGGCGTGGGCAAGACTACGCTTGCTATGGCTTTGGGCAGGGCTATGGAACTGGATTATAAGAGGATGCAGTTTACGCCGGATGTCCTTCCCAGCGATATTGTGGGATTTACTATGTATAACAGCGGTACGCATCAGTTCGAGTACAAGCCGGGCGCCGTGTTCTGTAATCTTTTTCTGGCAGACGAATTGAACCGTACTTCGTCCAAGACACAGTCGGCGCTGCTGGAAGTCATGGAGGAGAACCGGGTCACGGTGGACGGTGAATCTCATCCGCTTCCGATGCCGTTTACGGTGATCGCCACGGAGAATCCCTTCGGTTCTTCAGGAACGCAGCGTCTGCCGCAGTCACAGCTTGACCGTTTCCTGGTCTGTCTGAGCATGGGCTATCCGTCTCATGACGCATCGGTGGATATCTTGAGAAACAGTGCGGGCGTGGGTCTGGACCAGGTGCGCAGCATCATAACCGCACAGCGTCTGATGGAGCTTAAAAAGCAGGCGGAAACGCTTCATGTGGAGGACAATATATATGAGTATCTGGTGCAGCTTACGGAGGCGACCAGACAGGATCCGCGCATTGCGCTGGGGGTAAGCCCCAGGGGTGGCATCGCGCTCTTAAAGATGGCGAGGGCCACAGCGCTTATGCGCGGCGGGGATTATGTAGTTCCCGAGGACGTGCTGGCGGTGATCGACGATGTGTGGCGGCACCGGATCTGCCTGAATGCCAGGGCGCGCTCGGAGGGCCTTAATGTGCCGGGCGTTATCATGGATATTACGGAAAGGATACATGTTGTCTGATGGAGAGGGGACTGCGACTGAATCCGTGGGGGATCCTTCGGTTTATAACGGTGCTTGCAGCCGTATCAGCGGCATGGTTTTTCCTGCGCAGCTATTTTCTTTTTCTGGCGGTTATCGTTACTGTATGCGGGCCTGCCGTATCGTTTCTGATGCTGTGGTCGCAGAAGGATGCGCTCTGCGCGCAGGCTGTTCTGCCGGGCGACAGGGTCGGCAGGAACACGGATTTTGCCTGTGACATATTCGTACATAACCGCGCCTGGTATACCGCTTTTACGGCAGATATCACTTATTCGTGGAGCAATCTCTTTACGGGCTATACAGAGCGGACCAAACGGCGCCTGTGGGTGGCGCCCGGAGAGGGGAGCCGTATCAGGCAGCAGATGAACAGCAGATTTGCCGGGAGGGTCGATGTCTGCATAGATGCCTTCGAGGTCTGTGACCTGTTCCGTATATTCCGGCTGTGCGGATGCAGAAGAATAGATGCGCATACGGTCGTGTGGCCGGCGTTTTATGAGACAGACGAGGAAGACGTGCGCAGTATCGTGGACGGTTTTCCCGAGGAAAACGAGCTGAATAAAAGCGGGATCAACTTTGATCCCGACTATGAGATACGTGAATACATTCCGGGCGATGAATTAAAGACGATCCACTGGAAGCTGTCGGCCAAGAAGGAAGAATTGATGGTCAGGGAGAGACTGGCGGCGGGGCATGACAAGGTCAATATTCTGCTTCCTCTTGAGGAAGACAGGAACGTCAATGACGGTCTGATGGATTCTCTGTATGCGCTGGGGCGGCTTATGCTGCATAAAGAGTATCCGGTACAGCTATACTGGCCGGGACGGGCCGGTCAGCTCCAGAGCTGTTTTCTTGCCGAGGAGGGAGAACTGGAGAATCTGATCGGCGAGATCTTGAGCGACAGCGGCATACACCGCCCGGGCGAGGCCCAGGCGCGGATGTCGGAGGAGCATCCGGGAGAAGCTTACATACTGGTCCAGACAGGGGTATACAGAGGTGCGTATATTCGGTAAGAAAAAAAGAGAAGCACAAACCGCTGAGCTGACTCTTGTACAGGTCAGCGAGAGTCATTCATATCATTTTGGGGCGGCGCTGGCGAAGGCGCTGCTGCTTTTCATGCTTGTTTACGGCGCGCTGGGCGGCTTCCTGTCGGCGTTTGAGATCGACTATGACAGCGGGCGCTGTATCGTTGTTCTTCTTGTGCTTTCTTTTCTGGTCAGCGCGGTATATGAGACCGGGGTCAGATGGTTTACCAATCTGGTGAGCATACTGCTTTTCGGGATCTATCTGTATATGGCAGTCTCGAAATACTGGGCCATCAACAGCGGATATTATGCCATTCTGAACACTGTGTATGAGTCGGCAAGAGATTATCTCGGCGTGGAGAGCGGTATAGAATATGTGGTTGCCGAAGGATACGCTACCGTTACGGTATTCATAGCTTTTCTGGAAATCGTTGCGGTTATCCTGCTCAATATCGTATTGCAGAACAAATGCAGCCTTTTTAAAGTGGTCCTGCTGACGCTGACGCCCTGCGTGATCCCTTTTTATTTGGAATGTTCACCGAAACCGATCTATATGATCTTTCTGCTGGCGGGATATCTTTGTGTGGCGGTTTTACAAGGTGTGAATGTACGGTCCGGGATGACGCGGCAGATGCGGTATGTCCTGCCGTTTGCCGTTGTGTTTGCCGTCTGTATCATACAGGCGGTATCCCTGCTGTTTCCCCAGCAGCGCTATGAAAGCGTTGTGCCTAAGAATGCTCTTAAGGCGGCGTCGGAGACGGATATGACGCGGCTCGCGCAGTACGGCTTGTCTGCCCTGCTCAGCCGGAACAGTGCGGGTGCCGGGATGAGCGGCGGCAGACTGAATAAAAACGCCGTGATCATGCCGACTTATGAAACCGTCCTGAAGGTCAGATATACGCCCTATGATTTTAAACCCGTATATCTCAAGGCATTTACCGGAAAAGATTATCTGGGGGATCTGTGGACGCCGGCGGACGATGGGCTTCCCGACGACGGCGCCATGCTTGCGAGTGTGGAGAGCCGTGCCGAAAGTTATCAGGCGCAAATAAGCTTAAGCACTGCGCCGCAGAATACGCAGCCGTCTCAGAGCAGAGGCGTCATGGAGATCGAAGCGGTCGAAGCGGAGAGCGACGCTGCGGACAAGCCATATGAATATAAGCCCTATTATACTTACTCCGGTCAGAGTGATCATGACGGAAAAGTTTTTTCTTATGTATATTATCCTGATGTATATCCTGTAAAGACAGCAAACCAGGATATACCGGACGCCTATCTGGAGGTGCCGTTACGGTGCCGGGACGCGGTTGCTCAGATTTGTGAAGAGGCGGGATTTCACGGCACGCAGGAGGAGATCGCAGAACAGATCACAGACTATTTTCGGGAAGAATACTCCTATACGCTGCGGCCGGGATATTATTTCGGCGATCCCGATTATATCAGTCATTTTCTGCTGGAGAGCAAGCGCGGTTACTGTATGCACTTCGCATCTGCCGCCACGATGCTGTTTCGTAAGATGGGGATCCCGGCGCGCTATGTGGAGGGTTACGCGTTTTCCTATTATAATGTGGTGGAAAATGGTGAACTGGTGGACAACGCTCGATACAGCGATTATTACAGCGGTTACGCGCCCCTGGGCGAGACGGCGCTGATCGAGCTGGAGATCCCGGATGCCTATGCCCATGCCTGGGTTGAGATCTATGTGGACGGCAAAGGCTGGATCGTTGCGGATCCTACCCCGGCACAGGATTCACAGGAGGAAACTTCTTCTTTTTGGGATAATTTTATCAGCCAGACGGGTAACGGCTCCGGCGCAGACATCGAGGACAGCAATCTTGGGAACTATCTGGAAGGGACGTTTAGCGGCGCGGCGTATATACTGTCGGCGGCGGCAGCGGCGTTGCTTGTCTTCTGGATGTGCAGACGCTTGGCACGGCTGTATCGGGAGAGTAAACTGTCCGGTCGTGAGAGAGTACGGCTGGAGTACGGACGGCTGCATACGTATCTGTGTAAAAGATCCAAAGAGTTCAGGCGGCTGCGCACGATAGGGGAACAGATCAGTTGGATCAGGGAACACAGCCGCGCCGTGATCGATCAGGAACATGAAGAGGCGCTGTACCGGGTGTATTTTGCCGAGAATGACGGCTGCGACAGCGATGAACTGAGGCGGTATTTAAGGCATGTTAAAAGAACGGTGCGTTTTGGCATACAAACCGGCCGCGCAGATCACGGACGGGGATACCGCAGTTCCCGTTATTGACAACATTTTTTGCTTTTGCTACACTTTTTGTATTACGCAATATATAACGGTAACATTTATTTTCTGTCATACAATATCGGACAAGGAGGAAAGCGATGAGATTTTTGAATGACAACGGGGCGTTGGTCTTTTACCATCAGGGAGAGATGACCAGGATCGAGGCATGGGGCAGGGATTCGTTCAGGGTCCGTTCCACCATGCTCGGAAAATTTACCGAAAATATGTGGGCTTTGACTGAAAAGGTCCCCGATGCGCAGACACAGATCACTATTGGTCTGGAAGATCACTGGGTGGGAGACGGAACGATCGATAAAAAAGAGACCGCCGAAATCGTCAACGGACGTCTCAGGGCAGTGGTGAATTTTGCAGGCATTATTTCTTATTACAGGGACGGCAAACTGATCCTGCGCGAGTATTACCGCGCCTATGACGGAACCTTGTCGAGAGAGAGCCGGTGTCTCAAGATCGTCGGCCGCCAGTGGAAGGGCATTATCGGCGGAACCGATTATTCCCTTAATGTAAAATTTGAAAGCAATGAGGGTGAAAAGATATTCGGCATGGGGCAGTATCAGCAGCCCTATCTGGATCTGAAGGGCTGCACTCTGGAGCTGGCGCAGCGCAACTCCCAGATATCCGTTCCCTTTGCGGTATCTTCTCTGGGTTACGGTTTCCTCTGGAATAATCCGGCGGTCGGTCAGGCCACCTTCGGAAAGAACTACACGGAATGGATCGCGCGGTCAACCAGGGAAATGGATTATTGGATCACGGTTGCCGATGGCCCCAGGCAGATCCTTGACAACTATACGCAGGCCACCGGGCATGCCGATATGTTCCCCGAAGATCTTATGGGCCTGTGGCAGTGCAAGCTCCGTTACAGGACGCAGGACGAGGTGCTGAGCGTTGCCCGTCAGTATCAGAAGGAAGGCATTAAGATCGACCAGATCGTGATCGATTTCTTCCACTGGACCGTACAGGGGGATTGGAAATTTGATACGAAATACTGGCCGGATCCCAAGGCGATGGTGGATGAGCTTCACTCTATGGGCATAAAAGTCATTGTGTCCGTCTGGCCCTCTGTGGACAGAAAGAGTGAAAATTTCGGCCCCATGATGGAGAAAGGACTTCTCATCAGGACAGAACGGGGCGCGGCGCAGACCTATGACTACCAAGGCGACTGTGTGGAGATCGATCCTTTCAATCCGGAAACAAGAAAATATGTGTGGGAGACCTGCAGGAAGAATTACTACGATTTCGGGATAGACGCCTTCTGGCTGGACAATTCCGAACCCGACTACGGCGTATATGATTTTGAAAATTACCGTTACTGTGACGGCCCCGCTCTTGCCATCAGCAATATGTACCCGCAGATGTACAGCCGGATCTTCTATGATGAGATGAGCAGGCTCGCAAGGGGGCCTGTGGTGAATCTGCTTCGCAGCGCATGGGCCGGCTCCCAGAAATACGGCAATGTGGTGTGGTCCGGCGATGTGCCCAGCACCTTTGAAGCCCTGGCAGACCAGTTGCAGGGTGGGCTGAACATGGGCCTGGCCGGGATTCCCTGGTGGACTACCGATATCGGAGGCTTTATGACGGACGATGTCAATGATCCCGATTTTAGGCAGCTGCTGATCCGCTGGTATCAGTTTGCGGTATATTCCGCAGTGTTCCGCATGCACGGAGACAGAGGCCCCTATAATATTCCACCTCTCGACGACAGGGACTGGGGCGGCGGATACCTGCACACAGGCCAGCCAAACGAGCTGTGGAGCTATGGAGAAGACAATTACGCGATCATGAAGAAATACTATGATATCCGTATTTCCATGCATGATTATATCAGGAAGTTGTATGAGGAGGCTCATGTGAACGGCTCGCCGCTGATCCGCACTATGTTCTATGAATTTCCGGAGGATGCAAGGTGCTGGGAGATTCAGGATCAGTATATGTTCGGCGATAAATATCTTGTGGCGCCTATTCTGCATCTGAACGAGTATGAGCGGGAGGTATACCTGCCCGCAGGAGAGTGGACGCTGACTTCCACAGGCGAGAAGTATCACGGCGGCGCCGTTGTTCGGGTAGCCGCGCCGATAGAGTATATGCCGGTGTTCGAGCGTGTATAGAGCGAGTGTAGCGTATAGGTTATTCGGGAATTTTCAGGAGGATTTGTAAGATGTGGACGAGAGCGGAATTAAAAGATAATGCCAAGAAATTTTTTAAGTTCAATTACTGGAAGATGGTGCTGGCATCGCTGGTGCTTATTATTGTGAGCGGCGGTGGCGGAGGCGGTATGTCAACGGCTGATTCGGAGGAATTACTGGAATCCACAGGAATAGACCGGATGCCGCCGGCGCAGCTGATGCAGTTTGTAGCAGGCTTTCTTGTGGCTTTTGCCGTTGTGATGGTGATCGCGTTCGTGATGTCAGCGTTTCTATTTAATCCGCTGATCGTAGGCGCACAGCGCTTCTTTGTGGTCAGCCACTACAGGAAAGCCGAACTGGGCGAGCTGGGCTTTGCCTTTTCCAACCGGTATATGAATATCGTTAAAGTCATGTTCTTAAGAAGCATGTACACCTTTTTCTGGACGCTTTTATTTGTCATACCGGGCATTATCAAGGCGTATGAATACCGTATGATCCCATATATACTGGCGGAAAATCCGGGCATTGATTCCAGAGAAGCGTTTGCCATGAGCAGACAGATGATGGATGGCAACAAGTGGGATGCGTTTGTGCTTGATCTGTCATTCCTTGGATGGAATATCTTAAGCGTATTTACCTGCGGCATACTGTCAGTCTTCTATGTGAATCCGTATATTTATATGACGGATGCAGAACTGTATGTCGCGCTCAAACAGATCACCTACGGCAATTCCAATGCAAATAATTATAATTACCGGAATATGAATCAGCCAAATAACGGATCGTGGGACAATAACGGATCGTGGGACAATAACGGATCGTGGGATAATAACGGAATGATGTAGACCGTATCAAAGAGAGGGACTTCGCATTTTGCGAGGTCCTTTTTTATGTTATGAACGGGGGTTATTGTGTTGTGAACAGGCGTTTGCGGTTGTAAAGAAAGATGTGCGGTCATCCGATAAATATAGCAGAAGTATAAACAGCGGACATATCGATCGGTGAAAAGGAATTTGCCGTTTCGGACAAGGAGGTTATCAATGAAGGTTCAGTCAGGTACAGCCGGCGATCAGGTTATCAGTATAAGCGCTGCCACACAGGAACAGCAGGCGGAGCGGTCGGGCGCAAAAGCCCGGAAACACAGCGATGGCAAGACTATCTTTGCGGGCAGTCTGGGGATCGGGCTGCAGAACGATCCGATCATGCTTAAAAAGCAGCAGGCGAGAAAGCAGGCGCTTCAGATCATCGGCGACGCGTGGGATGTGGACAGAAGGTTCGACCGCAATGTGGCGGATTACAAGGAGAAGATTAATGAACTGCATGCGCGGCGGGATGAGAATGACGAAGAGATAGCGCTGCGGGACGAGTGGAAGGAGGATCTGCGAAGGGAGTACGGTGTACGGGAGGATTCGCAGGAGCAGAAGGACCTTGAACTTTTGGAAAAAGCGGCGGAGGCGAACCGCCTGAGCAGCCGCGGAAACAGGAGACCGGTCACGCTCACCGAAGAGGAGAAGGAGAGACTTGCGGAAATTCAGGAAAACGGACTTACCGAGTACCAGCAGCGCTGTATGAAGTTTAAGGGAGAACAGGGGCGGTTCGAGGCAGAGAACGATGAGCTGCTGACGGAAGAGCAGGCATACAACGCCGCTGTGACGTCCACCCGGCTGGCGCGTCTCAAGAATAATGAGATGGTGAAGGCACAGAAGAAGGCGGATATTGTGATGGAGGCGGCCAGCAAAGAAGTCATAGGCATGCTGACGGACGAAGCGAAGGAATTCGTGGACGAGAAGCTCGAGGAGCAGACGGAGGAGGCGAAGAAGAAGGCCGAGGAGAAAGAGGAACAGGAGGAGAAGAAAGACCGTCTGGAAGAAAAAGCCGAGCAGCTCGAGCAGAGGATCGATGCGTCGCGGGAACGGAACAGGCAGCAGGAGGAAGAACGCAAGGAGGCGAAAGAACGCGCCAGAGAGGAAGAAGCGCTTCTGACTGATATGATGGAAGCGGGCGTTGGCGGGATCGGCGCGACGACGGAAGCCCAGTCCGAGATCAAGGATATGCTGCATAAGATGAACCTTTTGGATGAAGATATAAAGGGGAGCATTATAGAGGCAAAGCTAGAGGCATATTCGTGACAAAAAAGAAGGATTTCGTGACAAATAAAAGAAAAATTGCCCCGCTTGTGCCGATATAATTACATGAGTGAAAATGATTGCAGCTGACTGGGGATATAAGAGAGTATGAAGATTGCGGTTTGCGACGATGAAGTAAGAGGGAGAGAAAGGATTCAAACCTTACTGGAAAGAGATTTTTCTCAGGCGCAAGTTTGCGAATTTGATTCAGGAATGAAGTTGATCGAAAGCGTTAAGGAAGGATACTGTCCGGACGTTGTTCTGCTCGATATAGCGATGGAAGGGATGGACGGTATGGAGACCGCCAGACGGCTCAAAGAGCTGTCGGACGCTATTCTGATCTTTGTGACGGGCGTGAAAGAACAGGTTTTTCAGGCGTTTGACGTGGGCGCTTTTCATTATCTTATGAAGCCGGTGGATCAGGACAAGCTGGCGGATGTTTTAAGGCGGGCCGAGCAGGAAGTGTTAAAGAAGAATGCGTCCAGATATCTACTTGTCAAAGCGGAGGGAAGCCACCATAAGATCCCGGTGGAAGACATTCTCTATGTAGAGAATGTCGGGCGCAAGGTGATACTGCATACCAGGACTAGATGCTTGGAATACTATGAACGTATGAATCATCTGGAAGAAGTGCTGGGCGAAGGTTTTTACCGCTGTCACAGAGGATATCTCGTTGCGCTTTCGGCGATAAGCGGGTACGATCATGACAGCATTACCGTATACGGCGGCGATAAGATATATCTGGCAAAACAGAAGTACGGCGAGTTTGTAAAGCTGTACTGCAGATTCTTGAAGGAGTAACGTATGAGGGATTTGGCACTCGATCTGGCGGAGTATTCGATACGGGCCGCGCTTTTACTGTATTTGTGTAAAGATATCATCCTGTTAAAAGAAAAGTATCGTTCCGTGGGAAAGGTGCTTTTTTTCATGCAGGCGTTTCTGGTAAGCTTCTGCCTGTCCCATTTTCATGTACTCAATAGGCTGCTGCGCGACGAAGAAAATATGCAGAACATCAGCAGCCACTCGATCCTAAGCCTGATCGTGGTCTTCTTATGCAGTTTTGCGGCAATGGATATCTTATACCAGGGAAAGAGGCTTGCCAAAATATATCTTCTGTCGGTTTATTGTACGATACTGGAAATGGTACGGTTTATGCTGCACAGTATATGGCTGTTTATCACAAACGCCTGTAATATGCGGATGTACGACCGGGCCGTTGCGGGCGAGATAGATGTGGACCAGTTTGCCAAGTACTTAGGGCAAATACAGTTTTGGGGAATGCTCATCTTCAGCCTGGGGACCGCTTTGTGCATGTATACGGTCATCCGTCTGTACAGACGATATCAAATAACGCTTGTTACTGATATAAGCAGAGAGGGGCTGCGCTTCCTGATGCTGTTTCTTGTGATCGGCACGGTCCTTGATATCACCTGGCGTATCCTGTTTTATTATCAGAAAGGCGCAACGATCGAGTTTCTCTACGACAGGCATGGAAGTATGTATGTAGTCATACCCCTGGTCTCTGTGCTGTGTCTTGCCGGCATCGTCCTCAGCAGCCGGATCTATGCCGAACTGCTGCGTTCCGAGGAGCAGAAGAACAGCCTGCTTTTTTATAAACAGCAGCTTACGGATATGACCGATCATGTCAGGGAATTGGAACGGCTGTACGACGGTATCAGGGGCATGCGCCATGACATCAATAACTATGTGGCGGATATGGAACAGCTGCTTTACAGTGAATCCGGGAAGGGACAAATGTCTGAACAGGTGCAGTCGGAAGCGCGGGAATACCTTAGAAACATGCAGAACGCGGCCTCTGCCCTGTCGCTTCGGTTCAGCACGGGCAATCCCGTCACCGATGTGATCTTAAACCGCAAATGGCACATATGCGCGCAGGAAAAGATTCTGTTTGGAGGAGAATTTATATATCCGGCGGGGCTTATGATCGAGGCTTTTGACCTGGGGATCGTCCTGAACAATGCGCTGGACAATGCAATAGAGGCGTGCAGAAAGGTACGGGATGACGGGCGTAGAGAGATAAGCTTCCGCGGGTATGAGAAAGGCCCGGTGTTTTTTATTGTGGTCGAAAACAGCTATGACGGTTCGGCGGTGCAATTAAAAGACGGAAGGATAAAGACGACCAAGGCAGATGAAACGGTACACGGACTTGGTATGAGCAATATGAAAAGCTGTGTGGAAAAGTACTACGGAACGATGCAGTTTGAGGCGGCCGGGGATAAGTTTACGCTGACGGTCATGATGCAGGGGAAAGAAGCGGACGCCTGTTCTGCCGGATCCGGGCAGAAACACGGCGCGGCCGTTTTATGACTAAAAAGGTACGATTGGTTACAAATCCCCTGTATTTTCCTGCAAATCGCACGATATACCTTGTAGATATACAGATACATGAAGGGAGAGCGCAAATGAGGGTCACACGAAATTATCTGAGCAGTTTATTAGGCGGAAATAACAATCTTAACACAACTAATTCACTGTTGCAGAAGGCATTAAGCAGAAGCAGCAAGGGCCGGAAGGCAAACCGTGCGTCACAGCTGCTTAATTCCACAGACAACAGGAGTAGGCTGCTGACCCAGAATCTGGCAACCGCAGCGGGATCGCAGAAGCTGTATTACAATATGAAATACCATGCGGGCCAGACACAGGAGTATGCGGATAAGCTGACGGACACAGGAGAGGATTCTGTTTTTGCGAAGGCGAAGGAAAGCGGAGATACCTCTGAAATCATATCCGACGTCAGGGGATTCGTCAGCCAGTATAATGCGATGCTGGATAATTTAAGGGATTCCGGCACGAGAACTGACCAAAATTATCTGACGCAGTTAAATAATGCATCGCGGATGAGCAGTTCTGACTTAAAAGCATGCGGTGTGACCAGAAATGCCGACGGAACGCTTACGGTGGATGATAAGAAGCTGGCGGCGGCAGATATGGATACGCTTGAGAGGGTATGGCAGGGCAGAAGCGGATTTGCCAGCCGCGTATCTGTATGGGTCGATTCGGTCCAATCCTCTGCCGAAAGAAATATGGATGCACAGGCAAGCAGCGCATACAGCAACCTTTTTAAAAACTATGGCAAAAGCGGAAACTATTTTAATTATTTCCAGTAAAGCATGGGAAAAATAGAGAGACTGACAAGAAGACAGACAGGACCGCACGGATCATCCGTGCGGTCCTGTCTTATACCGGTTATTTATCGGCTTTTACTTCTTCATAAGTTTTGATTATGCTTTCATCCGGCGCGGCAGTCAGTAAAGAAACTACAATGTTTATGACAAGCGCAACGAGGAAAGCCGGAAGCAGCTCGTAGATGGCGAATGCGCCGCCGAGTCTGGCAATGCCGTACTTCCATATAAAGATCATGGCGCCGCCCGCGATCATGCCGCAGAGTGCGCCCCATTTGTTGGAACGTTTCCAGAACAGCGCGCACAGTACGATCGGTCCGAATGCGGCGCCGAAGCCTGCCCATGCGAAGGATACGATCTCAAATATAGAGCTGTTCGGGTCGGATGCAAGAACAATGGAGATCACAGATATCACAATAACGGTAACACGTGCAATTTTAACAGATGTCCCGGTATCCAGTTTCTTTTTGCCAAAATCCTGAAGCAGATTCTGTGAGATGCTGGAAGCGGCGGCAAGAAGCTGTGAATCCGCTGTGGACATCGTAGCGGCCAGGATACCCGCAAGGATTATGCCGGCTAACAGTGCAGCCAGAATGTTGTGACGGCTCAATACGGAGGCGATCTGTACGATGATCGTCTCGGAATTGCTGCCCTCAAGAACAGGGATCACAGATACCTTGGACATGCTGTAACCGATCACACCGATGAATACCGCGATCGCCATTGAAATTACGACCCAGACGGAAGCGATTCTTCTGGAGAGCTTCAGTTTATTTTTATCTTCGATCGCCATGAAACGCAGCAGGATGTGGGGCATTCCAAAGTAACCCAGTCCCCACGCCATCATGGACGCGATGGACAACGCACCGTAGGGAGCGCTTTGTCCCGTCTCCGCAACATGTGTCTGAACCATGCTCAGATAGCCGGGAAGCTCCTGCGCGTTTGCTATAACAGCGTCAAGGCCGCCTGCGCTGCTGACACCGAAGATGATCACTACAAACAATGCGATGGACATTGTGATACTCTGGATGAAGTCTGTCGTACTGACTGCGAGAAAACCGCCTAGCGTACAGTAGAGAACGATGATCGCCGCGCTTAAGATCATTGCCGTCATGTAATTGATCCCAAACAGCGTGTTAAACAGCTTGCCGCATGCCGCAAAGCCGGAGGCGGTGTAAGGGATAAAGAAAATAACGATGATGACCGCAGATACGCAGGTCAGTATGTTTTTATCATCCCCGTAGCGTTTGGAGAAAAAGTCCGGAAGCGTAAGCGCGTGGACCTTCTGTGTATAAACGCGGATCCTGCGGGACACGATCAGCCAGTTGACGTAGGTTCCCACGGCAAGACCGATAGCAGTCCATCCGGCGTCCGCCAGACCTGACAGATATGCCACACCCGGAAGACCCATGAGAAGCCAGCTGCTCATGTCGGAGGCCTCCGCGCTCATCGCGGTAACAAGGGGGCCTAGCTTACGTCCTCCGAGATAAAAATCCGATGCGCTCGAGTTGGTCCTGGAGAACCGAATACCCACATAGATCATTACAAGCAGATATGCTGCGATTGCAATACCGATACATACTTGTGATATCATTTCATATACTCCTCTCATTCGTAGTCTGTTTTTTACCTATTGTATTATATACAGTTTAAGACAGGATTGCAAGGTATTGGCGTAAGACACGCATATCAGCGTATGATTTGAATTTTCAAAAAATTATACTGCTTTACATTTCCGCTATACTGCTTTACATTTCCGCATCCCTGCTATATAATACTTTGATAAGTTGGACATTGGTGCACCGGACGATAAAAGATGAGCTAAAACAGGTATTTTGCGTATAACGGTTATGGCGGTAAAGTGTATGAAAATGAAAAGAAGAAATCGCATTATGAGAAGAAACGGCATTGTGATAGTTAGTGTTTTATTATTCTTGTGTTTTATGGTTACAGCATGCGGGGCTTTAGACGGGGAGGAGTCTGCGCAAAATGAGGGGATGACGGATCCTGCAGACACGGTTTGGCAAGACCGTAATGAAGAAAACAATATGGCGGAAAAAACTGAAGAAGCGGAGGAAGCTGAACCTCAGACTCCTTCCGGGGAAGAAGTACTTGCCATGAGAGAAACGGTATTAGAGGGAATGTCGCAGGAAGAGGTAGAAAGACTGACGGAGAATATTAAGGTGGCTGATTCTCAAATGGAAAATGCTTATTTATATGAGAATTTATTTGATAAATTATCCGATCCTGACAGTTTATACTGGCAGTATTTTGACCAGGAAGGCGATATACAAATAGGCTGGTGGTACAACGGCGACATACGCGATATGGAGATCATTATGAAAAATGAGGGGCTGACGGAAGAAGAGGTCCGTGAGAAGTATGAGCCGGGCATCGTATACAATCGGTTTGATGCAGATAATTTTATTGAATTGATTGAAGATATGCAGGCCTCTGTGGAGAATGAGCTGCTGCGGTCAGACCTACAGCAGCTGATCGATCTGACTTACATGGCGGCGGCAACTCATGAGATGGAGTATGCGAATCAGATCTATAAGATCCTTCATGATATGGATTATTATCTCTTGCGGTATGGACTGGAGGATGTGGGAAAATATGTTGAGGATGCCGGTTTGCTTGCAGAATATTACGGTGTACTCAAGGTCTATGGCGCTACGCCGTTCTCACTGCCCGCAGAAGGGCAGCCGGATGACAGCCCGCAAAATTCCCGGTGTGACCGAACCGGAAACTTTGGAAAGCAGGGAATTGTCCGGGATTCAATAGAAAAAGTAAATGAGTATATGATTCCGGAGCAGTCATTTGATATTACACTGGATGACTGGGGAGATGTTACCTTTGCGTCTTGCAGACCGCCGGCTTTGGATGAACAGGCTGAAGAGGTTGACGGGTTTGAAGATGCTTCTTTCTATTTGCTGAAAGGCAATCAAATATTATACAGATTTCCTTATCGTTATGAAAATAACAGTTCAAAAAGCTATGGGGGATTATATACCGATGTTGGGGCGGTCTCTTTTCGGGATATTAATAATGACCAGAAAAAGGATATTATTATTATAACATATTATGTTTCCGGCGTAGGACCGACAGGCATGGTTCCACGCCCGGGAATCAGAATCTTTATTGCCGGGGATCATGAATTTTATCTTGATGAGAATATCATGACAGATATTGAACAAAATATATTGAAAAAAGACATGACTATTGGCAATATTTGTAACTATCTGTAATATTTATAATTACTTGCAGCAAAGTTAATGTCATGGCAGATTCCAAAGGACTCCTTATAAATACACGTATAACTGCTGCTTTATTTCACTGGAATTATATTTGCATAAAACTTAACCGACAGATGGATATAAAAACAGGAATAAAATTTTCCTGTTTTTTGTTCGATTGAAAGAGGCACTTGATTTTGATATACTGAATAAGAAATCAAAGGCGGGAATCGTTGTGGATAAAAATGACAGTATGATAAATAAATTGCCGAAGGCGTTTCTGGATAGAATGAAGCTGCAGCTCGGCAGTCAGTATGACGCGTTTGCGGCAAGCTATGACAGCGGCCGGGTATACGGTCTTCGTTATAATCCCCTTAAAACCGACAGGGAAAGCTTTTTGCGGGAAATGCCTTTTTCCTTAAGAGGGGTGCCGTGGGCGGAGGAAGGATTTTACTATCAGGCGTCAGACCAGCCGGGCAGATATGTACTCCATGAAGCGGGAGCCTATTATATACAGGAGCCAAGCGCTATGGCGGTTGTGCCGCTGCTCGATCCGCAGCCGGGGGAGCGTATCTTGGATCTGTGCGCGGCGCCGGGTGGCAAGAGTACGCAGATCGCGGGCAGAATGCAGGGAAGAGGGCTTCTTGTTTCCAATGAGATCATCCCTTCGAGGGCAAGGATCTTGTCGCAGAATATCGAGAGGATGGGAGTGGCCAACTGCGTTGTGTGCAGGGAATCCCCCGACAGGATCGCGGCGGCTTTTCCGGCATTTTTTGACCGGGTGCTTGTGGATGCGCCCTGCTCCGGCGAAGGAATGTTCCGCAAGGACGATACGGCGATAGCGGAGTGGAGTCCCGAGAATGTGACCATGTGCGCGGCGAGGCAGAGAGATATCATGGAGCAGGCGGCGATGGCAGTGCGTCCGGGTGGCATTTTGGTATATTCCACCTGTACCTTCTCCCGGGAGGAGAATGAGGAAGTTATCGGAAGCTTCCTTGACGGACACCCGGAATTTTCCATGCAGGAGAATGGCGTGCGGCGCTTTTGGCCGCATTTAACAGAGGGAGAAGGACATTTTGCCGCAAAACTGTACAAGGCGGAAACAGCCGGAAGCATACCGGAGAAGCGGGGCAAAAAGCCGTCGCAGATATCCCGCAGCGCCGTCAAAAGGGAGAGGTTCGTGACTTACCTTCGCGGCGAGCTGGGAATCACAGACGAGGGGATAGAATACCTCATGAAAGAACGGGTGTTATTTGAATTTGGCGATGCATTATGCCTTATGCCGGAGCAGATGATCCCATTAAAGGGGCTTCAGGTGGAAAGATCCGGATTGCAGACAGGTTTCCTTGAAAAAGACAGGATCAGGCCTTCTCATGCGCTGGCAATGGCGCTGCGGCCGGAATATACAACCAGGTGTTATGATATGACGGCGGACGAGGCGGCACGGTATCTGCAAGGCGAAACTCTGACGGTCCGTGCGGAGTTAAAGGGCTGGTATCTATTGTCCTGTCAGGGATTTTCGATGGGATTCGGCAAGGCGTCCGGCGGGCAGATGAAGAATCATTATCCGAAAGGACTCAGAAGACGGCAGTGATTGTGCCGGAACGCAGAAAGGAGAACACACAGTGCAGGAATGGCTTAAAACAGCGGTTTTTTACGAGATATATCCGCAGTCCTTCAAGGATTCAAACGGAGACGGCATCGGGGATTTCAATGGGATCGCTGACAAACTGGATTATATTGCAGATCTGGGGTGCAATGCGATCTGGATGAATCCATGCTTTGATTCGCCCTTTAAAGATGCCGGGTACGATGTGCGCGATTATAGAAAAGTGGCGAGCAGATACGGAACGATCGAAGACCTGCAGAGGCTTATCGAACAGGTACACGCACGGGGGATGCACATACTGCTTGACCTTGTGTCGGGACACACATCGGAGGAGCATGAATGGTTCCGTATGAGCGGGCAAAAGGAACCAAACGAGTATTCCGACCGGTATATCTGGACGGACAGCTGGTTTCAGCGCGCGGAGGGATTTCCCTATATTGCGGGCGAACGGGAGCGGGACGGCGCCTATATCATTAACTTCTTTAAATGCCAGCCTGCGTTAAATTATGGATTTTTAGAGCCGAAGGAACACTGGCAGAAGCCGATAGACCACCCCGCATGCCTTGCCACGCGGGCGGCTGTCGTGGACGTGATGTGTTACTGGCTTTCGATGGGCTGTGACGGCTTCCGCGTGGATATGGCGGATTCTCTCGTCAAAAATGACGATGAAGTCAAGAGCGGCACCTGTCTGGTGTGGAAGGATATGTTTGCGAAGGTGCATGAGAAGTATCCGGATGCCGTGTTTGTCTCCGAGTGGAATAATCCGGCGTCCGCGATCGGCATGGCGGGCTTTCAGATGGACTTTTTTCTGGACTGGACCGGCAACGGGTATAATCTTCTGATGCGGGATTATGATCTGTCGGGGCGTGACGACAGCTATTTTAAAGTGAGCAGCCCGAGAAGCATCTGCGATTTTTTGGAGGATTATCTTCCGAAATATGAAGCGATCAAGGATAAAGGGCTGTACTGTCTGATCACGGGCAATCATGATATGGTTCGCGCGGCGTATAATCTGGATGAGCGGGAATTGAAGCTGGCGTACTCGTTTTTGCTTACTATGCCCGGCGCTCCTTTTATCTACTACGGCGATGAGATCGGTATGCGCTATCAGGATCTAACGGGTAAAGAGGGCGGCTATACGAGGACGGGTTCGCGCACGCCGATGCAGTGGGACGACAGTCTGAATCATGGGTTCTCAGACGCCGATCCGTCGTGTCTGTACCTTCCGTCCGATTGCGCCTCCGGTGCGCCTACCGTAGAGTCACAGCGAAGAAGAGAGGACTCTCTCTACCACACGGTAAAAGAACTGCTGCGCATTAGAAGGAAGGAGCGTGCGCTGGCAGCGCATGACAATCTGGAGATCCTGTTTGCAGACAGAAACAGGCGGAGCTTTGCATTCAGGAGGGGCAACATGATCATGCTGTGCAATCCGTCAGGAAGCGCTGAGACCCTGCCGGTTGATGCCGCCGGCAGTAAACAGATCTATGCGGTGGGAACGGGAAAGAGTGAAGGAGCCGGTTATGTGATGGACGCGCAATCTTTTGTGATTTGCCGTAAATAGCCCTTGTAAAATGAATTTGGCTGGAATATACTAAATATAGATTCTTTTTTTTGACAAAATACCTTAAATTGTGTCTGGGAGCGCATTCTATGTTATTTTCCAGTGTGGGATTTCTATTCCGGTTTTTACCGGCTTTTATGCTGATATATCTGATCGTCCCTGCCAAATACCGTAATCTTATCTTATTGGCAGGGAGTCTTATTTTCTATGGCGCCGGAGAACCTTATTTTGTTCTTCTGCTGATGCTCTCTGTGCTGGTCAATTATGCTCTCAGCAGATATATGTTCCGAAAACCGCGTCCTGTGCAGCAGGATGATGCAGAAAAAAGCGCTGAAGGGAATACAGAACGGCGTAAGTCGGCGCTTTGTATGGCTCTGATCGTAGATTTCGGGATGCTTTTTGTATTCAAATACTGGGATTTCGCTGCCGGTATCGTCAACAGCGTAGCGGGACGCAGCGCTGTGCCGCTTCTTATGCTGGCCCTGCCGCTGGGGATCAGTTTTTATACGTTTCAGATGGTGTCGTACCAGATCGACTGTTATCGCGGGACCATAGACAGACCGGCCGGTTTTGTGTCGTTTGCCACCTATGTGTGTATGTTTCCCCAGCTGATCGCAGGTCCTATTGTGCGGTATGAAGAGGTGGCGGCCAGGATGCAGAACAGGAAGATCGGTGTTAGAAATCTGGAAAACGGGCTCAAGCTGTTTACGGTGGGGCTGGGGTTAAAGGTTCTTCTGGCGAATCAGATCGGCACGCTCTGGAATACGATCATGTCCGCCGGTGCGGGAAGTCTCCACCCCGCAGTCGCGTGGCTGGGCGCTGTGGCTTATTCCTTTCAGATCTATTTTGATTTTTGGGGATATTCGGTGATGGCAATGGGACTGGGCAGGATGTTGGGCTTTAAGATACCTGAGAATTTCAACACGCCGTATGCGGCGCGCTCGATCTCGGAATTTTGGCGAAGATGGCATATTACGCTCGGAAGGTGGTTCCGCACATATGTCTATTTTCCTATGGGCGGCAGCCGCAGGGGCCGCCTCAGAACGGCGGTCAATCTCTTTGTTGTCTGGGCGTTCACAGGCCTGTGGCATGGGGCCGGCTGGAATTTTCTGCTGTGGGGCATGCTCTTTTGTGTCATTCTTATCATAGAGAAAAATACATACGGTAAGCGGCTGGAAGGCACGAAAGTCCTTGGCCATATCTATACGCTTGCACTGATCCCGGTCACATGGGTGGTTTTTGCGATCACCGATATGGGGCAGCTTGCCGCATATTTAAGCAATATGTTCGGGATATGCACAACGGGAATACTGGCAGGCACACAGCAGTTGATGCGCTATCTGCAACAATATTGGGTGTTATTGATTGCCTGCGTTTTGTTTATCACACCGTTTCCCACCAGAATATACCGCAAGTGCAGAGACAGATGGTATATGGTCATTATTCTGCTTGCGGTCTTCTGGTTTTCCGTTCATGAGCTTATAGTGGGCAGTAATAATCCGTTTTTGTATTTCCGGTTTTAGACGGGAAGCGCGTTATAAAGAGTAAGGTGTGTACATATGAAGAATAATAAGAAAAGAAAGCGGAACACAGAAAACGACGTAAAAGTGAATGACAGGGAAAATAAGAGCGTAAAGACGGAGAATGCAGGGAAAGACGGCGCGGCCGCCGCAGATGCAAACGCACCGGATACAAAGGCGCCGGATGTAGAAGCAGAGCGCGCCACGGATGAAAATGCAAAGGAAAACACAGAGGAAGACGTAAAAGAAGGACTGAAAGGAATAAAGAGGCGCAGATTAAGAGAGTGGGGAGAAATCTTATATAACTGCCCCTATCTGATCGCAGTGGTCATTACTTCAGCCATTGTGATGATCTGTCCCGGACAGACAGACTTCGGAGCGATCAGAAGCGAGGCGCGTTCCGCGATCGAAACAAGCGTTATCGGCGGCGCATTGAAGGGGCGGGCGCCGTTTGAACAGGTCCAAAAAACCGGGGATGGCCATGAAAATGACCAGGAAAATATAGCCGGAATTGACGATGATAAAACAGAAAATGAAGGAGAATGCAAGGGAGAATCAGGGGGAAACGGACAGAATAATAACGAAATAAAAGATAATATGAACGACAATAACGACAATGCAGTTAATGGAGATGTGGCGGAAGAAAATCCTATAAATGCGGAAAATACTGGAAATAGCAAAGGCACTATCCCTGAAGATGCAGAAACGGAGCCGATAAAAGGCGTGACGAGATTCAAAATATATGCTCCGCAGAAAATAGATTCTTATTATTATTCAGATGCAGGAAAAATTGCATTGACGACAGAATACCCGTACAAGAAAGAAAACATCAGTTATTTTAATGATGCGGCGTTTCTGGGTGATTCCCGCACATTAGGCATATCGGACTACGCTGGACTGGACGAGGCGGACTTCTATTGCGACAGCGGCATGACGATCTTTAAGATCCTGGACCCCGAAGGAGTGACTTATCAGAAGACCGGTAGAAAGGTCGATCTATCCAGTGTTCTTAAGGAGAAGAGATACGGCAAGATCTATATCATGCTGGGAATGAATGAACTGGGATACGGCAATACCGATATGTACCGTGAGCAGTACCGTAAGGTCGTGGAACAGATTCGGGAGTGGCAGCCCGGTGCGATTATTTATATTATGGCAAATCTTCATGTGAGCAAGGAGAAGAATAATGCCGAAACTGAGTTTAACAACATCAATATCAACGATAAGAACGCTGCATCGGCGCTTCTGGCAAACGGAACGGATATTTTTTACCTAGATGCCAATCCACTGTTCACCGATGCGGAGGGATGCCTTAACTCGGAACTGACCTTTGACGGCGTTCATTTGTACGCCAAGCATTATGAGGTTTGGAAGCAGTTTCTGATGGAACATGCAGTGGAAGCGACGCCCGACGGACAGAGCGCGGGAACAGGGAACGGGACCGGCGCAACGGATTAGGGAGATAGTAAGGTATGGAAGAGATACGCTTAAATAAATATCTGGCGGCCTGCGGGGTCTGCTCGCGGCGCGATGCGGATAAGCTGATCGCGGAAGGCAAGGTTACGGTGAACGGTCAAGCGGCTGTTCCGGGTATGAAGGTGACGAAGCAGGATGAGGTCTGGGCGCGGGGCAGAAAACTTACCGGAGAGGATGAGAAGGTGGTCCTTGCCTACTATAAGCCGGTGGGGGTCGTCTGTACGGAGCGGGATGCCCACGCTGAGAGGATCGTCACCGAAGAGGTGGATTATCCAATACGTGTGACCTATGCGGGCAGACTGGATAAGGATTCGGAGGGGCTGCTGCTTCTGACCAATGACGGGGCGCTGATCGAGGCGATGATGCGCGGATCCGGCCGGCATGAGAAAGAATATATCGTAAAGGTATCCGCCAGGTTAAGCAAGGAAGCTGTTGAGGCCATGCGCGGCGGCGTATATCTGGATGAGCTTGCGGTTATGAGCCGGCCCTGCGAGATAGAGGAGCTTGCTCCCGATACAATGCGCGTTGTCTTGACTCAGGGGTTGAACAGACAGATCCGGCGTATGTGTAAGACCCAGGGATACGACGTCCTTTCATTAAAAAGAACACGGGTCATTAATATAGAGCTGGGAGATTTGAAACCGGGTGAGTATCGGCAGCTTACGCCGTCCGAAATGCAAAGTCTGTATGAAAAGTGCGGACTTAAGAAACAATAACAGTGGGTACAGGCATATGGATATGAAAGAAAACGAATTGAATCGAATGAAAGAGCTGGTCAGTCTTCTAAACAGTGCATCCAGGGCATATTACGCGCAGGACAGGGAGATCATGAGCAATTTTGAGTATGACCGACTGTATGATGAGTTGACGCAGCTGGAAGAAATAACAGGTGTTACAATGGCGGACAGCCCTACAGCGAGTGTCGGTTATGAGGCGGTAGAGGAGCTGCCGAAGGTTCGGCATGAGCAGCCGATGCTTTCCCTATCCAAGACAAAGAGCCGGGAGGAACTGCGGGACTGGTTAAATGGCAGGGAAGCGATTATGTCATGGAAGCTGGACGGGCTTACGGTCGTTCTGCATTATGAAGGGGGAAAGCTTGTGAAAGCGGTCACCCGGGGCAACGGTGAGATAGGCGAGGTAGTCACCAACAATGCCAGGGTGTTCAGGAATATCCCTCTGTCGGTCCCGTTTCAGGGGGAGCTTGTAGTGCGGGGCGAGGCGATCATCAGCTACAGTGAATTTGAGAGGATCAACAGCCAGATAGAGGATGTGGAGGCGAAATATAAGAATCCGAGAAATCTGTGCAGCGGTTCCGTGCGACAGCTCAACAATGAAGTGACGGCAGCGCGCAATGTTAATTTCTATGCTTACAGTCTTATTAAGGCGGAAGATGCTGACTTCGCCAATTCCAGAAAGGCGCAGTTTGATTTCCTGTCAAAGATGGGATTTGAGGTCGTGGAACACAGACTGGTGAACCCCGATACGATCATGGATGCGATCGCTTATTTTGAGAAGAAGATACAGACGTATGATGTTCCGTCGGACGGTCTGGTCCTGCTGTATGAGGATATTGCCTATGGCAGATCGCTCGGAAGGACGGCTAAATTCCCGAGAGATTCCATCGCGTTTAAATGGGCGGATGAGCTGAGGGAGACCGTGCTGACAGATATGGAGTGGAGCGCCAGCCGGACGGGACTGATCAATCCGGTGGCGATCTTTGAACCGGTAGAGCTGGAGGGAACAACGGTCAGCCGTGCTTCCGTACACAATATAAGCATTGTCCGGGGGCTGAAGCTGGGGATCGGCGATCACATCACCGTATACAAAGCGAATATGATCATTCCGCAGATAGCGGAGAATCTGACCGGGAGCGATTCTCTCAAGATACCGGAAACCTGTCCCGTATGCGGCCTTCCGACAGAAATCAGGCAGGTGAATGACGTGCAGTCGCTCTACTGCAATAATCCCGCGTGTGATGCGAAAAAGATCAAATCGTTTACCCTGTTTGTAAGCAGGGATGCCATGAATGTGGAAGGATTATCGGAATCGACGCTTGAAAAATTCCTGGCGGCGGGATTTCTGCATGAGTTTGCAGATGTTTTCCGGCTGAGCCGCTATGAGCGGGAGATCGCTGACATGGAAGGATTCGGGGCGAAGTCCTGCAGCAATCTTATGCAGAGTATTGAAAATGCCAGAAAGACAACGCTGCCGCGGCTTATTTACGGGCTTGGCATCGAGAATATCGGGGTCGCCAATGCAAAAGTCCTGTGCAGGCATTTCCGGTTTTCCCTGGATGCGCTGCGCGGGGCAGATATGGAGGAGCTGAGCAATATTGATGGCATCGGCGAAGTGATTGCCGCCGGCATATATGAATATTTTCGGGATGCAGACCGGATGGCACAGCTTGATCATCTGCTTTCTGAGGTCGATATCGTTCGTGAGACGGTCGATGAAAGCGCACAGACGCTTGCCGGCATGAGCTTTGTCATTACGGGAAGTCTGGAGCATTATAGCAACCGTAATGAGCTGAAGGACGAGATAGAGGGAAAAGGCGGCAGGGTAACGGGAAGCGTTACCGCCAAAACAACTTGCCTGATCAATAATGACGTGACATCCCAGTCCTCCAAGAATAAGAAGGCCAAGGAGCTGGGCGTGCGCATTATCTCAGAGGAGGAGTTTATTGCGGCGTATCTGTCATGAGCCGCTTCCTCCGGGGCGAAAATCGCCGTTTCTATATATTGCGTATGTCGTACGGCGTGGTCTGGTAAACGTAATAATTGAGCCAGTTGGAGTATAGAAGCTGACCGGTGGAACGCCAGTTTACGACAGGCGGATTTCGGGGGTCGTCATCGGGAAAGTAATTGGCGGGAACCGATGGGTTTAATCCTTTATCCAGGTCCCTGAAATATTCCAGGGCCAGTGTGTCCGCATCATATTCGGGATGGCATGTGACGAAGAAATGACGGCTGTCTGTTGTTTTGACGATGGTGACGCCGGCTTCATCGGAGACGGCCATCAGCTCCAGCTCGGGAACAGACGCGATTTTTTCCTCGGATATACCCATAGCGCGCGATTGCGGTGCATAGAAGATATCGTCAAATCCCCGGAAGAGAGGGGATGTCTTCTTTATGATCCGGTGGGGATAGACCCCGGAGAGCTTTGTGTCCATGTCATACCTCTCCAGACCGTAGAAATGGTATAATCCGGCGAAAGCGCCCCAGCACAGGTGCAGCGTACAGTGCACATGGGTGACGCCCCAGTCCATGATCGTGCACAGCTCGTCCCAGTAGGTGACATCCTCAAATTTCACATAGTCCAGAGGAGCGCCTGTGATGATCATGCCATCGTATTTGCGGTCTTTTACCTGATCGAAAGTGGTATAGAAAGATTCAAGATGACTGGAATCGATGTGCTGCGGCGTATAACTGGCAGTCTGCAGAAATTCTACATTGATCTGCAGGGGCGTGTTGGACAGCTTACGCAGAAGCTGTGTTTCCGTCACAACCTTGGTGGGCATCAGGTTGAGGATCAGCACGTTAAGCGGACGGATGTCCTGATGCATTGCACGGTACTGCGTCATAACGAAAATATTTTCCTGTTCCAGTATGGCGGCTGCCGGCAGAGAATCGGCAATTTTAATAGGCATATGTTATCCCTCGACTTTCCGGCGCCGTTAAACACCGGGGTGAGCCGGCGCCGACCAATTACAATATACATTAGCATAAAAAGTTATTTGTTGCAACAATTGCACATTGTCATAAAATGGGATATAATAAATAAAGCTTAGAAGTAAGGCATAACGGAAGGAGCGTGTGGTATGGAGACCGCATATCAGAAAGTAAAAGTACATAATGAGCTGGAATGGTGTCAGGTAAGCGATATGGACACAAAGGAGAAGATCGAGAAGGTCCTCCTGAAAAACAGGGTCTCTTATTTTGTAAAATGGGAGAAACCGAAGCTTTTTTCCGGTGAGAAATTTGGGTTATGTATTTTCTGTGTAAATCAGCTGCAGAAAGAAACCGCCGAGGAGGCGATCGAGAGTCTGCCGGAAGAGGTAAAAGGCAAGATCCGTTATATCAACCGTAAAGTTGACAGAACATTTTATTAGGAGAAGACATCACCGTGAGCAATTGTGATACATGCAGCAACTATCAGTATGATGAGGATTACGAGTGTTATGTTTGCATGGTAGATCTGGACGAGGACGATATGAGCCGTTTTCTCCGGGGCGGAAATTTTGACTGCTCCTTCTACCAGCTGGACAATGAATATCTGGTCGTAAGAAAGCAGATGTAGGAAGGTTCCCACATCTGCTTATTTATTTTACGCCTCTTTTTTTAAATTCTTCTGAGCCGTGGAGAGCATCAGCTTGATACGGTTTAACTGATTGACCTCGCTGGCGCCCGGATCGTAGTCGATCGCCACGATGTTGGAGAGCGGGAAGCGTCTGCGCAGCTCCTTGATAACGCCTTTGCCTACTACGTGATTGGGGAGGCAGGCAAAAGGCTGCGTGCAGACGATGTTGTTGACGCCGCTGTGGATCAGTTCTACCATTTCTCCGGTCAGAAACCATCCTTCACCGGTCTGGTTGCCGATATTGACGATCGGTTCCGCATATTCCACTATTTTGTAGATACTTACCGGCGGCGTGAAGTGCCGGCTCTTTTCAAATGCCCTGACGGCGGCGCCGCGCAGTCTTTCAAGCGCCCATATTCCCAGTCTGGACACGGCGGATGCCTTGGGGGACGTGCCCAGGTGGTCCGCTTTATATATCTGGTTGTAGAAGCAGTAGAGCATAAAATCCAGAAGATCCGGGACAACTGCCTCTGCACCCTCGGCTTCCAGAAGCTGTACCAGGTGATTGTTGGCCGCAGGCGCATATTTTACAAGTATTTCCCCGACAATGCCGACACGCGGCTTGTTCAGATCCTCATCAATAGGAATGTTGTCAAAATCGCGTATGATAGCGCGGCACATTTTGCAGAACGTCAGGTAATTCATGTGCTTGCGCGACACAAACTGACGGCACTTTGCAGTCCATTCCGCATGGAGCGCATCGACCGAACCGGCCTCCAGCTCGTAAGGACGCATACGGTAAACGCAGCGCATCAGAATATCGCCGAAGAGCGCGCTGTATGCGGCGCGAAGCAGGAGCTGTGCGTTCAGGTGAAAGCCGGGGTTGCTCTCGATGCCCGCAAGGTTTAAGGAGATGACCGGTATCTGGGCCATGCCGGCTTTTTCCAGGGCACGCCTGATAAATCCAACATAATTGGTTGCGCGGCAGCCGCCGCCGGTCTGCGTCATGATGATGGCGACCTTGTTTAGATCGTATCTGCCCGAAAGCAGCGCATCCATGATCTGTCCGACCACCATCAGCGAAGGATAACATGCGTCATTATTCACAAATTTAAGGCCGACGTCAACAGCGTGCCGGTTATCGTTGTCGAGCACCTCAAAGTGATATCCGCACGCCTCAAAACCTGCCTGCATGATCTCGAAATGGATCGGTGACATCTGCGGGCAGAGAATCGTATATTCCCGGCGCATCTCTTCCGTGAAAGCGACTTTGTTGATAGCGCTGGATCGTATGACGCGCTGTTTGTTCTTCTGCTCGCGCACTTTGATGGCGGAGAGGAGAGAACGGACACGTATCCTGGCGGCGCCCAGGTTATTTACCTCATCGATCTTTAAGCATGTGTATATTTTGTCAGAGCCGGACAGGATATCGTTGACCTGATCTGTGGTCACGGCGTCCAGACCGCATCCGAAGGAGTTTAACTGTATCAGGTCCAGATCGTCCCGCGTCTTAACATAGCTGGCTGCCGCATAGAGCCGTGAATGATACATCCACTGGTCCGATACGATCAGAGGGCGTTCCGGTTTGGCGAGATGGGAGACAGAGTCTTCCGTGAGCACCGCAATATTGTAGGAGTTGATAAGCTCGGGAATGCCGTGGTTGATCTCCGGATCTATGTGGTACGGCCGGCCTGCAAGCACGATGCCCCTGACGTGGTTCTCCTCCATGTAGCGCAATACTTCTTCACCCTTGTTCCTCATATCCTGACGGGCTCTTTCCAGTTCTTCCCATGCCTCTTTGGTGGCGTCCATTACCTCCGGGACAGGCAGCTCGTTAAATTCTTTCACAAGGGCCGAGGTGACTGTTTTTAAACTGCCGAAGGACATAAACGGATTGCGGAACACAACCTCGCCCCGCCCGATCTCTTCCACATTGTTCTTGATATTCTCCGAGTAGGAGGTGACAATGGGACAGTTGTAGTGGTTGTTCGCCTCATGAAACTCATCCCGTTCGTAGAACAGCGCGGGATAGAAGATGAAGTCCGGCTTCTGGCTGATCAGCCATGAAACATGGCCGTGCGCAAGCTTTGCCGGATAACATTCGGACTCGCTGGGGATAGATTCAATGCCCAGCTCGTAAATCCTGCGGTTGGAGACAGGAGACAGTATCACACGGTATCCCAGTTTTGTAAAAAAGGTAAACCAGAATGGGTAGTTCTCATACATATTAAGGACTCTCGGTATACCAACTGTTCCGCGAAATGCTTTTTCGGCGGACAGAGGCTCGTAAGAGAAGATCCTTTTAAGTTTATAATCGTAGAGATTGGGAACGCCGTTTTCGTTTTTGGCTTTGCCAAGTCCGCGCTCGCAGCGGTTGCCGGATATATACTGGCGGCCGCCCGTGAACTTGTTGATGGTAAGGCGGCAGCTGTTCGTGCACCCTTTACATTTTGCCATGCTTGTCTCAAACTGCAGATTGTTGATCTGTTCAATGCCCAGCATGGTGGAAGCCTCGCCCGCCACGTAATGTTCCCTGGCAATGAGCGCGGCGCCGAAAGCGCCCATGATACCCGCGATATCGGGACGGATCGCTTCGCAGCCCGCTATTTTTTCAAAACTTCTGAGCACGGCGTCATTGTAAAAAGTACCGCCCTGCACCACAATGTTTTTCCCCAGCTCCGAGGCGTCGGATACTTTGATGACTTTAAAAAGGGCGTTCTTGATGACAGAATAGGCGAGCCCTGCCGAGATGTCGGACACGGAGGCGCCTTCCTTCTGCGCCTGTTTTACTTTGGAATTCATAAACACCGTGCACCGGGTGCCCAGATCGATGGGATGCTCCGCGAACAGGGCGGCGCCGGCGAAGTCCTCCACGCTGTAATTTAACGATTTCGCAAAGGTTTCTATGAAGGAACCGCACCCGGACGAGCATGCCTCGTTTAGCTGCACACTGTCCACGGTCTGATTCTTGATCTTAATGCATTTCATGTCCTGGCCGCCGATGTCCAGTATACAATCCACTTCCGGGTCGAAGAAAGCGGCGGCGTAATAGTGCGCCACAGTTTCCACTTCGCCGTCGTCCAGAAGGAAAGCGGCTTTCATCAGGGCTTCGCCGTAGCCCGTGGAACAGGAACGGACGATCTTTACCCCCTCCGGAAGCAGAGAGTATATCTCTCTGAGAGAGCGGACGGCGGTTTTCAACGGACTTCCGTCATTGCTGCTGTAGAAGGAATAGAGCAGTGAACCGTCCTCGCCGACAAGCGCCACTTTGGTCGTCGTGGAGCCGGCGTCGATACCCAGGTAACAGTTGCCCCTGTAGGAAGCCAGATCTGCGGTATTTACATGATGGGTATTGTGCCGTCTGCGGAAAATGTCGTACTCCTCCTTGGAAGCAAACAGCGGCTCCATACGTTCCACTTCAAACTCCATTTTGATGTCGGAAGAGAGCTTCTCCACCATCTGCGCCATCGTGAAGGAGACGTCCTCCTTTGCATTTAGCGCAGAGCCGATCGCGGCGAACAGATGAGAGTTATCCGTATCGATGATATGTTCCTCGTCCAGCTTTAACGTGCGGATAAATGCCTGTTTCAATTCGGACAGGAAATGGAGCGGTCCGCCCAGAAAGGCAACATGTCCGCGAATGGGCTTGCCGCATGCGAGGCCGCTGATAGTCTGGTTGACAACAGCCTGAAAGATCGAAGCGGACAGATCTTCCTTGGTAGCCCCCTCATTGATGAGCGGCTGGATGTCGGATTTGGCGAACACACCGCATCTTGCGGCAATCGTATATAATGAATGATAATTCCTGGCGTATTCGTTGAGCCCTGACGCATCGGTCTGCAGCAGGGAGGCCATCTGATCAATAAAGGAGCCCGTGCCGCCGGCGCAGATACCGTTCATGCGCTGCTCCACATTGCCGCCCTCAAAATAGATGATCTTGGCGTCCTCGCCGCCCAGCTCGATCGCCACATCCGTAACCGGAGCCAGCTCCTGGAGGGAAGTGGATACTGCGATCACTTCCTGCACGAAAGGGATCTGCAGATGATTGGCGAGCGTCAGCCCGCCGGAGCCCGTGATCATCGGGTGCACCGTCACGTTGCCGAGCCGGTCATATGCCCTGGTAAGCAGGGTGGAAAGGGTCTCCCTTATGTTTGCAAAGTGTCTCTGATAGTCGGAAAAGAGTATTTGCCGGTTTGCATCCAGTATGGCGGTCTTTACGGTCGTGGAACCGATATCGATGCCAAGAGTATATTGCATTTCACTCATTTCAGATATCACTCCTAATCGTTCTTATTTATATATATGTCAGATTAAGTCATTATACGACACGGTTTTACAAAAAGCAATCAGCTAATTGATGGAAATTGATATGACAATTATTAAATTTTTATGACTTCTGCGGTTTTAATAGACCGCGGCGTTTACTTTTAAATAAAGGAATGATAAAATGTATTCAGTTTTTAAACTGATAATTCATCATGACTGTAGGAGATTGACAATGAGTCCTTTTGAACGTAAATTTGGCAGATATGCAATAAAAAACCTGTCATTTGTGCTGGTGATTTGTTATGCTGTCGGATATGTGCTGCAGATGCTTGACAGAAGCAATACGCTGATCCTGTATCTTACGCTTGACCCGTATGCGATCCTGCACGGGCAGGTGTGGAGACTGTTTACATGGATCCTGATCCCGCCGTCCTCGGGCAATATTTTCCTGACGCTGATCATGCTGTATTTTTACTGTTCCATCGGTACGACGCTTGAGCGTACCTGGGGCACCTACCGGTATAATGTCTATCTGTTTTCGGGGATGCTCTTTACGATAGCGGGAAGCTTTCTGCAGATGGGCTTCCATTATCTGTTCAATTCCGAAGAGATCGCGATCCTGGGAGCGGAGTATTATTTTCTGATCAGTTCGCTGTATTTCAGCACGTACTATATCAATATGTCTATCTTCCTGGCTTTTGCGGCAACCTTCCCGGATGTACAGGTGCTCCTTATGTTCATCATACCGATCAAGGTAAAATGGCTGGGATTCATCTATGGCGCCATGCTTTTGATCGATTTCCTTCAGACGGGCGTGGACGGCAAGTTCGCCATCGCCGCATCGCTTTTAAACTTCATTGTATTCCTGTTCACATCGAGGAACATGATGCACTTAAATCCGAAGCAGATACACAGACGGCAGGAATTTAAGAGAGACGTAAGAAGAAATACGGGGATCACCAAGCATAAATGCGCGATCTGCGGCAGAACGGAGGTTGACAGTCCGGGTATGCAGTTTAGGTTCTGCTCCAAGTGCGACGGCAATTATGAATACTGTGAGGAACACTTATATACCCATACCCATGTGAAGAGGGGATAGCATATGAATAAAGAAGTCTTGTTTGCTAAGACGCTGGAACAGCTCAAAGAAGCTGCCGCCGCACAGGGCAGAGTCGTCACCAAAGAGCAGGTGGAAACCGCTTTTGGGCCGCTGGGGCTGGACGATGCGCAGATGAAGCTGGTGTACGATTATCTGCATCAGAATAAGATCGGTATCGGCAAACCGGTGGATCCGGATGAATATCTGGCTGACGAGGAGAAAGATTATCTGGAAACCTATCTGTCACAGCTGCACAGTATGCCGGAGCTGTCACCCGGAGAGAGGGAGGCGGTGATATTGTCTGCTATGGCGGGTGATGCGGATGCGCAGAACAGACTGGCGGAGGCCTGTCTGCCGGAGGTGGTGGAGATCGCCAAGCTTTATGCCGGACAGGGCGTTTATATGGAAGATTTGATCGGAGAGGGCAACATGGCGGTGGCATTGGGAGTCACCATGCTGGGAGCGATGGAGCATGCGTCTGAGGCACAGGGAATGCTGGGCAGGATGATCATGGACGCTATGGAAGAGTATATCGCGCTCAATGTGGAGGAGACAGGGAAGGATAAGAAGATCGCGGATAAAGTCAACAAAGTGGCGGATGCTGCCCGCGCACTGGCGGAAGAGCTTCACAGGAAGGTGACGGTCGAGGAAGTCATGGAGGAGGCAGGCTTAAGCAGAAAAGCGATAGAAGATGCCATACGCATGAGCGGCGGTCAGATAGAAGACCTGGCGTGAGAGAAAGGTACGTTATGACGGTGGACTACAGGGATGATGATTTCAAATACTATATGCAGGATACGGGCTTTATGTATCTGGGAGCCAGATATAGTTACGCCGAAATACTTGAACATGAGATGATCCCGTTTAAATACAAAAGTATTGTGGAACATTATATTTTGAAAGACACCGATCCGGAGACCACGCTGGAAAGCCAGCTTTATTATATGACCCCGGATCAGTTTTCCTATAAGACGTATAGGCAGCTTAAGGCGAGGGTGAAGGTGGGTATCCTCGTGTCAAAGAAAGGTCTGTTTGGCGGAATGAAGACAAAATATGAAAGCAGGATGCTTAAACTGGACGAGTTGGCCGGAATGAATCTGGCAAAAAAGAAACAAAGCGGCATCGTGATCCAGGAACTGGCGCTGTCCAAGCTTGCGTTGATGGGCTTTAGCGTTTAAAACGTCATGTTTTGTCGAAAAGCGCGATAAATAACAGAAATAAATCAAAGATAGTGCTTGCCTGTCGCCGTATTATCTGTTAAACTGACTTTACCAGACAGGAAATAAGATAACTCGACAGTATTCGTCTTTAATAATGCGTACATCTTTAAATATTGTAAGGTATCCCTTTTTACTCAGGACGGCAGAGACAATGTAAATTGTCTCTGTCGTTTTTTATTCCCAATAGTTTTTGCTAAGTCCCCGAAAGCGTGGTATACTACTTACCAGATAGTTTCACGAAAGGAGTATATATCTTTATGCAGATCGATCAGTTAAAGGCATATACAGTTTTGGAAAAAAGGCAGATCAAGGATATCCGTTCCGTGGGATACCTGTTAAAGCATAACAAAACGGGGGCGAGAATAGCCCTTCTGTCTAACGATGATGAGAACAAAGTGTTCTATATAGGATTCCGCACTCCGCCCAAGGACAGTACGGGAGTTGCGCACATTGTGGAGCATACCGTTTTGTGCGGATCTGATAAATATCCGCTCAAGGATCCGTTTATTGAGCTGGCGAAGGGCTCTCTGAATACCTTTTTAAACGCCATGACATATCCGGATAAGACGGTGTATCCGGTTGCCAGCTGCAATGACAAGGATTTTCAGAATCTGATGGACGTCTATCTGGATGCGGTTTTTCATCCGAACATCTATCATGAGGAGAAGATCTTTAAGCAGGAAGGCTGGCACTATGAGATGGACAGCGCGGACGATGATCTTACGATCAACGGCGTTGTCTACAGTGAAATGAAGGGCGCGTATTCTTCGCCTGACGACGTCCTGTGGAGAGAGATCATGAATTCCCTCTATCCGCATACCGCGTATGCCGTGGAATCGGGCGGCGATCCCGATGTGATACCGAAGCTTAGTTATGAGGAGTTCCTCGCTTTTCATAAGAAATATTATCATCCGTCCAACAGTTACATCTATCTGTACGGCAACATGGATATGGCGGAAAAACTGCAGTATATCGATGAGGAGTATCTGTCAAAATATGACAGGCTTGCCGTAGATTCTGAGCTTGGCGTAGAAGAGCCCTTTGAAAAGACGCATATGGTGGAGAAAGAATATCCGATCATGGAGAGCGAGTCGGAACGGGATAATGCTTATCTTGCCTATAATATTGCTTTCGGCGTGCAGCCCGGCAGGAAGTTCAACTATGCGCTTGACACCCTTGCCGACGTCCTGTGTATGATGCCGGGCGCTCCGGTCAAGCAGGCGCTTCTCGATGCGGGGATCGGAACGGATATAAGCTGTGATTACGATATGGGGGTAAAACAGCCGTATTTTTCGATTATCGCCAAGAACGCCAACGTAGAGCAGAGGGATGCGTTCATCCGCACCATAGAAGAAGCCTTTGCTAGACTGGCTGCGGAAGGACTGGATAAGAAAGCGATAAGGGCCAATCTGAATAACTGTGAGTTTAAATACAGGGAAGCCGATTACGGCTCCCGCCCGAAGGGACTGATGTACGGCCTTCAGATGCTGGAGACATGGCTGTATGACGATGCGAAGCCTTTTGTCAATGTGGAACTGCTTGATACCTTCCGCGAGCTGCAGGAGGCGATCGACACGTCTTATTTTGAGGAGCTTGTTCGCGGCAGTCTGCTTGGCAGCACCCATAAGAGCGTGGTGACGGTCAGGCCGGTCAAAGGTCTGACGGGGCAGAAGGAGCGGCAGCTTGCCGCAAAGCTGGCGGCGAAGAAAGCCGCTATGAGCAGTGAAGAGATCGAATATATCGTCAGACAGACAAAAGAACTGGAGCAGTATCAGGAGGAGCCGGATGCGAAAGAAAATCTGGAAAAGATACCGCTCTTGTCCAGAGCCGATATGAGAAAAGAGGCGGCCCCGTATTATAATGAGGAGAAAAAAGTCGGAGGTTCGGTGCTCCTGTACCACGATATCTACACGAACGGTATAGGCTATCTCAGATTTATGTTTGACTTAAGGCAGGTGCCGGAAGAGCTTTTCCCCTATGTTGGTATACTGAAGGCGATCCTGGGCCTGGTAAGTACGGACAATTACAGCTACAGTGAACTATATAATGAGATCAACCTGCAGACCGGCGGGATCACGCCTGTTGTCGGCACTTATACGGACGCTAGGGATCTGTCCAGATATACGGCGACTTTTGACCTGAAAGTCAAGGTGCTGTATGAGAAGCTTCCGCAGGCGTTCGCACTGGCGCAGGAGATACTGACAAGATCGGACTATACCGATGCAAAACGTCTCTATGAGCTGGTGGCGGAGGCACGCTCCTGCAAACAGGCGGAAATGATGTCGGCGGGTCACAGAGTGGCGGCGGAAAGGGCTTTGTCATATTTGTCCAGGACTGCCGTGATACTGGAGCAGATAAGCGGTATTCCGTTTTACCAGATGCTGGAAGAGTTGGAAAGACAGTTTGATACAAAGAAAGAAGAGCTGACTGCGAATCTTGACAAGGTGGTCCGCTGCATTTTCCGTCCCGAGAATCTGCTTGTAGACTATACGGCGGAGCAGGAAGGGCTCAAAGGCATAGAGGAGCTGATACAGCAGTTTAAAGAGGGACTGTACACGGAACCGGTCGATACGGCGGGATATGAGCCTGTGCCTGCCAAAAAGAACGAAGGCTTTATGACATCGGCGCAGATACAGTATGTGTGTCGTGCCGGCAATTTCGGGAAAAAGGGACTCTCCTATAACGGCGCGCTGCATGTGCTCCGTGTGATGATGGGATACGACTATCTGTGGACGCAGGTGCGGGTAAAGGGCGGCGCATATGGCTGTATGTGCGATTTTATGAAGTCGGGCGAGAGTTATTTCGTGTCTTACAGAGATCCTAATCTGAAGAATACGCTGGAGGTCTTTGAGAAGGCTGCGGACTATATTGCTCATTTTGATGCGGATGAGAGAACCATGACGCAGTATATTATCGGAGCAGTCAGCGAGATGGATATTCCTATGACGCCTGCAATGAAGGGAAGTTATTCCCTCACCGGCTATATGACGCATTATTCCTATGAGATGGCGCAGAAGGACAGGGATGAACTGTTGTCAACGGATGCTGCCGCGATCAGGGGCCTTGCGGAATATATCAGGGCATTTATGGACGAGGAATGTCTGTGCGTAGTGGGGAATGAGGAAAATATTAAGGCAAATAGTGAACTGTTTGGAAAAACAGAGTATTTGTTCCACTGATCACTGCAACCTTTTGTGGGGCCCAGGGGTATTATTCACAAAGGGCGCGGCAGGCCGCCGCGCGTCATGAAAATCATGGCTTGACGACAATGTGATCACGGGAGGAAAAATTATGAAGAGGATAGGAAAAGAGAACCGGAGAAAACGAATGATGCTCTGCGTTGCAGCGCTTACAGCGCTGCTTGCAGGCTGCGGAAACAGCAGTAAGTATGAAAACGCTGCTCCGACTGCCGATACTGCCGCGTATGATGCGGTGGCGGCGGAGGACGTTGCGTATGACGCGGGGTACGGTGTGTATGAAAACGCAACCTATGAGACACAGGAGGAGAACGGCGGTACGGCAGGTGCAGATACACAGCTTTCCGATGAGAATGCCCAGACGTCCGATAGAAAGCTGATCCGGACGGTGGACCTGTATACGGAGACGGAACGGTATGACGAGCTTCTTGCCAGTCTGGAAGGGCAGATCGCTTCTCTGGGCGGTTACGTGGAATACAGATACCAGTATAACGGGAACCGGAACGTATATGTGGACCCTTACGCGCAGCCCGCAGCGGAGAATACCTTTCAGAACCGCAGTAGCAATCTGACGGTGCGTATCCCCTCGGACAGAATGGATGAGTTTATCGGGAAAGTGGGCGAAATATCCAATATCGTCAACAAAGAGGAACGTGTGGAGGATGTGACGCTTAAATATGTGGATCTGGAGAGTCATAAGAAAGCCCTTGAGACAGAGCAGGAACGGCTGATGGAGCTGATGGACCGGGCGGAGACGGTGGAGGAGCTGATCACGATAGAATCCAGACTTTCTGATGTCAGGTATGAGCTGGAGAGCATGGAATCACAGCTGCGCACACTTCAGAACCAGATAAGTTACAGCACGGTGAACCTGAACATTCAGGAGGTTAGAAGGTTGACGACTGTGACTGACGAGGGTATCCCGGGCAGGATCAGACAGGGACTTTCAAATACTTTTTATAAGATGGGAATGAGCCTGGAAGACGGCTTTGTCAGTTTTGTTATCAATCTGCCGTATATAGTGCTGTGGCTGATCGTGATCGCCGTCCTGATCTTCGTATTTCGCTTTGTATGGCGGCTTATCAGGAAGAAGCGCGCGAAGAAACTGGCAGCGAAGACTGATGCGGAAGGAAAGGATGTATAATGGAAAATACCCAGTATAAATCGGGGTTTGTGACGCTGATCGGCAGACCGAACGTAGGCAAATCTACGCTGATGAATGCACTGATCGGACAGAAGATCGCGATCACATCCAATAAACCCCAGACTACCAGAAACAGGATCCAGACAGTGTACACGTCGGATGAAGGGCAGATCGTGTTCCTGGATACGCCCGGCATACATAAGGCCAGAAACAAACTGGGCGATTATATGGTCAACGTGGCACAGCATACGCTGTCCGAGGTGGATGTGGTGGTCTGGCTTGTGGAGCCTTCGGATTATATCGGGGCAGGAGAGCGGCATATCATCGAACAACTGAAGAAGACGAGTACGCCGGTCATTCTTGTCATCAATAAAATCGATACTGTGAAAAAGGAAATGCTTCTTACTTATATTGACGTGTACAGGAAACAGTATGATTTTGCGGAGGTCGTTCCCCTGTCGGCATTAAAAAAAGACGGCCTTGAGGTGCTGATCGAATGTATCATGAAATATCTGCCGTACGGAGAGCCTTTTTACGATGAAGATACAGTGACGGATCAGCCTGTGCGCCAGATCGTCGCGGAGTTGATTCGGGAGAAAACCTTAAGATGTCTGGAGGAGGAAGTACCGCACGGCATTGCCGTCACCATTGATATGATGCAGTATAAGAAGAATCTGGTGGATATCCAGGCGACGATTATCTGTGAGCGGGATTCCCACAAGGGCATCATCATCGGCAGGCAGGGCGCGATGCTTAAGAAGATAGGAACGCTCGCCCGAAAAGACATAGAAGATCTGGTGGAAAGACAGGTCAATCTGAAGCTGTGGGTCAAGGTTAAGAAGGACTGGCGCGACAGCGATTATCTTCTGAAAAATTTCGGCTATAATCCGAAAGAAACACAGTAGAACGGGAATAGAAAAAGCCAAATCTGCGAACCCTAAACATTAGTTGATGAGAGAGGATTTAGGGGCGTAAGATGAATGCGATAAATTACTGGGAAAAGTTTATGTCTACAGGGAAAATCGATGATTTCCTGGCATATAGAAATGCAGCGGACAACGCACAGGCATCTGACTGTGAGAGGAAGGAAGAGTCGGGAGAACATTCTCATGCAGGAGTACACACAGATTACGGGAATGGTTTTAAAGACTGAACCAATCGGCGAATACGACAGAAGGATCGTGATACTGACAAGGGAAATGGGAAAAATCTCTGCCTTTGCAAGAGGAGCGCGCAAACAGGGGAGCAGACTGCTCGCTTCAACAATGCCTTTTTGTTTTGGAGAATTTAAGCTGTATGTTGGCAGAAGCTCTTATAATGTTATGGAGGCTTCCATCAGCAATTATTTTGAGGGGCTTCGGGAGGATTTCGAGCAGGCCTGTTACGGAATGTATTTTCTTGAACTGATGGATTATTATACGAGAGAGAACAATGACGAGAAGGAAATGCTGAAGCTTCTCTATCAGTCGCTGCGCGCCCTGATGCATGACGCGTTTCCCAACCGGCTTGTGCGCTGTATATTTGAGATGAAGGCTATGGCGCTGAACGGAGAGTTCCCGGGAATGCCTAAGGAGGGCGTGTGGGACGAGTCCACCGGCTATGCGGTTTCCTACATAGTAGATTCAGGCGTTGAGAAACTATATACATTTACCGTGAACGACAAGGTGCTGGGGGAGCTTATGACGATTGCGGACGATTACCGTCGGCGCTATCTGGACAGAGAGTTTAAAAGTCTTGAAATTGTAGATAATCTTTAATATAATGTAAGGCAGTATGTTGACGGTCCAGGACAGACCGGAGGGGAAAACGTATGCAAAAAGGAAAAACGCTGCTTGCTGTTATGGCGGTATCATGTGCATTGATCGGCTGCGGACAGGGCGGCGAATCGGAAATATCTTCTGTCTCCATCAATAAGGATGGAACGATAAGTCACCGGATCGTAGGCGGCTTTGACCAGAATTATTACGATATGGACGAACTGAAGTCGATGGCGGCTGACAGGGTGGCCGAGTACTGTGCGGGTCAGGGAGACGGCAGAGTCTCGCTTGCTTCGGTGGAGGAGAAAGAAGACAAAATCTATATTCAGCTCAACTATGCATCGCAGGAGGATTACAGCGATTTCAATCACAGGGAGATGTTTGTCGGGACGTTGTCGGAGGCGTTTGACCAGGGCTATCCGCTGGAAGCCGTTCCTTTTGTTTCTGCGGACGGGGAGGCGACGGAGATCGGATTTATGGAAGAACAGGATAAGGCGCAGATCGTCATTATTGCGATGAAACCGTTGGAGGAGCTTGTGGTGGATACTTACGGGAAGGTGCTCTATATCAATCAGGGCGAGGCGACGGGGCTGGATGTGTCTTTCTCGGGGAAGAAGGGCGCCCGCATATCGTATCCGGCAGCGGAGAATGCGGACGAGAGCGAGCTTTCCTACATTATATTTGAATAGTCAGTACTGAAAATACATGACGAAATATTCCGCTCAGGCGGGAGAGGACAGGGAGGATGATGGTAAATTGGAAAAGACAATGGACAAGATCGTAGCCTTGGCAAAGGCAAGAGGGTTTGTGTACCCCGGTTCCGAGATATACGGCGGACTGGCAAATACATGGGACTATGGCAATCTTGGGGTTGAACTTAAGAACAATGTTAAAAAGGCATGGTGGCAGAAGTTCATCATGGAGAACCCATACAATGTGGGCGTGGATTGCGCCATTCTCATGAATCCGCAGACATGGGTGGCGTCGGGGCATCTGGGCGGTTTCTCCGATCCGCTGATGGACTGTAAAGAATGCCACGAGAGATTCCGCGCCGATAAACTGATCGAGGACTACGCCGCAGAGAACGGCATTACCTTCGAGGAGTCCGTTGACGGATGGAGCCAGCAGCAGATGAAGGATTTCGTGGAGGAGAAGAATATTCCCTGTCCCAGCTGCGGAAAACATAATTTTACGGACATCCGACAGTTTAACCTGATGTTTAAAACGTTCCAGGGCGTCACGGAGGACGCCAAGAATACCGTATATCTGCGTCCGGAGACGGCACAGGGTATCTTTGTTAATTTTAAGAACGTTCAGAGAACTTCCCGCAAGAAGATCCCGTTCGGTATCGGACAGATCGGTAAATCCTTCCGCAATGAGATCACACCGGGCAACTTCACGTTCCGTACAAGAGAGTTTGAGCAGATGGAGCTTGAGTTTTTCTGTGAACCCGGCACGGATCTTGAGTGGTTTCAGTATTGGAGAGGGTTCTGCCGCGACTGGCTTATCTCTCTCGGCATCAAGGAAGAAGAGATGCGTCTGCGCGATCATGATCCGGCAGAGCTGGCGTTTTATTCCAAGGGAACTACCGATATCGAGTTCCTGTTCCCCTTCGGCTGGGGCGAGCTGTGGGGTATCGCGGACAGAACAGACTATGATCTTACACAGCATCAGAATACGTCCGGCGAGGACATGTCTTATTTTGACGATGTAAAGAACGAAAAATATGTGCCTTACGTTATCGAACCGTCGCTGGGCGCGGACCGTGTGGTACTGGCGTTCCTCTGTGCCGCTTACGACGAGGAGGAGATCGGAGAGGGGGATGTGCGCACCGTGCTGCATTTCCATCCTGCGCTTGCGCCTGTCAAGATCGGTGTGCTTCCGCTTTCCAAGAAGCTGAATGAGGGCGCGGAGAAGATCTATACGCAGCTGTCTAAGAAGTATAACTGTGAATTTGACGACCGCGGCAACATCGGTAAGCGTTACCGCAGACAGGACGAGATCGGCACGCCGTTCTGTGTTACATATGATTTTGATTCCGAGACGGATCAGTGCGTGACGGTTCGGTTCCGTGATTCTATGGAGCAGGAGCGGATCGCGATCGACGGACTTGACGCATACTTTGCGGATAAATTTGATTTTTAACATGGATTCAGGGATAGTATAATGAACTCTGAGCGTTCGGGGGATTTGTGAGGGAGCGTCGCAAATGCCCCTGATGGCGGCTGCGGATCGGATTCCACGCCGCCCTGCTGTGTGAACGCTCCGGAATGGAGATTAAAATGAAACCGTATGGTGTAAATGAATTACGAAAAATGTTTCTTGAATTTTTCGAGAGCAAGGGACATTTAAAGATGAAAAGTTTTTCGCTGGTGCCGCATAACGACAACAGCTTGCTTCTGATCAATTCCGGTATGGCACCGCTTAAACCGTATTTCACGGGACAGGAGATCCCGCCCCGAAGGCGTGTCACCACATGCCAGAAATGTATTCGCACGGGCGATCTGGAGAATGTCGGCAAGACGGCAAGACACGGCACGTTCTTTGAGATGCTCGGCAACTTTTCTTTCGGCGATTATTTCAAGAAAGAGGCGATCACATGGTGCTGGGAATTTCTGACGCAGGTGGTGGGGCTCGATCCGGACAGGCTCTATCCGTCTGTCTATGAGGAAGACGATGAGGCGTTTGAGATCTGGAATAAAGAGATCGGCATTGCGCCGGAGAGGATATACCGCTTCGGCAAGGAGGACAACTTCTGGGAGCACGGTTCGGGACCCTGCGGCCCCTGCTCGGAGGTATATTATGACCGCGGGGAGAAGTACGGGTGCGGCAAACCCGGCTGTACCGTGGGATGCGACTGCGACCGGTATATGGAGATCTGGAACAATGTCTTTACGCAGTTTGACAATGACGGTAAAGGCAACTACACAGAGCTGATCCAGAAAAATATCGATACCGGTATGGGACTGGAGAGATTGGCGTCCGTTGTGCAGGACGTGGATTCTATCTTTGATGTGGATACGATTCTGGCACTGCGCACGAAGGTGTGCGGGATCGCGGGTGTAGAGTACAGGAAGGATTACGACACGGATGTTTCCATACGTATCATCACCGATCATATCCGCTCCGCGACCTTTATGATCTCGGACGGCATCATGCCCTCCAACGAGGGCAGAGGATATGTGCTTAGGCGCATTATAAGGCGTGCGGCGCGTCAGGGTCGGAAGCTCGGTATTCAGGGTACATTCCTGTCCGAACTGGCGGGCACCGTGATCGAGGGGTCCAGAGACGGTTATCCGGAGCTGGAGGAGAAGAAAGCGTTTATCTTTACGGTGTTGACACAGGAAGAAAATAAATTTAACAGGACCATCGATCAGGGCTTAAGCATCTTAAACGAGATGGAGGAGGCGCTTACAAACAAAGGCGGCAAACAGCTTGACGGCGCAGAGGCGTTCCGGCTGTATGACACGTACGGATTCCCGCTGGATCTCACCAGGGAGATATTGGAAGAAAAAGGATTTACCGTGGATGAAGACGGCTTCCAGGCGTGTATGCAGGAGCAGAAGGACAAGGCGCGTAAAGCCAGAAAAGTGACCAACTATATGGGTGCCGATGTGACGGTATATGAGTCCATTGATCCCGCAGTCACGACAGAGTTTGTGGGTTATGACAATCTGACATATGATTCCAGAGTGACGGTGCTTACGACGGAGACGGAGCTGGTGGAGGCTTTGACGGACGGCGAAGTGGGAACTGTGATCGTTGCGCAGACGCCTTTCTATGCAACAATGGGCGGACAGGAAGGCGATACCGGCGTGATCACCACGGCGGAAGGAGAGTTTAAGGTCGAAAATACCATTAAGCTCCTGGGCGGCAAGGTAGGACATGTGGGTAAGGTGACAAAAGGAATGATCAAATCGGGGGATACCGTGACATTGTCCGTGGATAAAGACAGAAGAAGCAGTACCTGTAAGAACCACAGCGCCACCCATTTACTGCAGAAGGCGCTGCGGGAGGTGCTGGGGAATCATGTGGAACAGGCGGGGTCCTATCAGGACGGCGAGAGAACCCGTTTTGATTTCTCCCATTCTGCGGCGATGACGCCGGAGGAACTGGCGCGGGTGGAGCGGCTCGTCAATGAAAAGATCGCGGAGAATCTTCCCGTTCAGACCCAGATCATGACGATAGAGGATGCAAAGAAATCGGGCGCGATGGCGCTGTTCGGCGAGAAATACGGTGAGACGGTGCGCGTGGTGGAGATGGGAGATTTCTCCAAAGAGTTATGCGGCGGTACGCATGTCAGATCGACCGGAATGATCGGTTCCTTCAAGATACTGTCCGAGTCGGGCGTCGCGGCGGGCGTGCGCCGTATCGAGGCGGTGACCGGCAGCAATGTGACCGCTTACTATCAGAAGCTGGAAGAACAGCTGAATATGGCGGCTGCAACGCTTAAGACTTCCCCGGCTGACCTGGTGGAGCGCTGCAGACATTTGCTGTCTGAAATGAAAGCGCTGCAGAGCGAGAATGAGTCACTGAAAAGTAAGCTGGCCAAGGACGCTCTCGGCGATGTCATGGACCAGGTTCAGGAGGTCGGCGGCGTGAAGCTGCTGGCATCCAGAGTCGCCGGTGTGGATATGAACGGTCTGCGTGAACTGGGCGACCAGTTGAAGGAAAAGCTCGGCGAGGGTGTGGTTGTCCTGATCTCCGAGATCGATGGAAAAGTAAATATGATCGCTATGGCGACCGATGGCGCGATGGCAAAGGGCGCCCACGCAGGCAATCTGATCAAAGGCATTGCGTCTTTCGTGGGCGGCGGCGGCGGCGGACGCCCGAACATGGCGCAGGCCGGCGGTAAGGATCCGGCGGGGATCGACGCAGCGCTCACAGAGGCGGCGAAAGTGCTGGAAGGGCAGTTATAGGCACATGAAATTTAGTGGTTGACTCATAACCAAATTGTGGTATAATTTGTATTGTGTTTGAATGCATAGTGTGCGTCGATTCACAAATAACCCGATCAGTCAAGATGCTTGTTAGGGACTGAAGGGAGGTCAGGAAAGAGAATGTCAAACGTAATTGTTAAAGAGAATGAGACTTTGGATAGTGCGCTGCGCCGTTTCAAGAGAAGCTGTGCGAAAGCGGGCATCCAGCAGGAGATTCGTAAGAGAGAACATTACGAGAAGCCCAGCGTAAGACGTAAGAAAAAGTCTGAAGCTGCCAGAAAGCGTAAATACAATTAAGCTAAATACCAAGCAGGCTCATAAGATTATGGGCCTGTTTTTTCTTTGTACCGCAATTCTTCGCATATCCGTTGTCCCAGAACAATATGTATAGTAAATAAGAAATATCCGTAAGCGGGTATACAGGAGTGGGAGTGAAAGTGTTGCGAAGAATAAGAAGACGCATGGCGGCGTGGCTGATACTGGGATGTCTCGTATTTTACAGCGGATTTGCGGGCATGCCGATACAGGCATGGGCGGCGCCGGACGTTGCTACGCCGTCATATATTGTGATGGAGGCATCTACGGGCCAGGTGATATGTGAACAGGATGCGGATACGAGGAGAAGCCCAGCCAGCATAACGAAGATTATGACATTGCTGATCGTCTTTGACCATTTAGGGAGCGGCAGGATCCATCTGGACGATCTGGTCACTACGAGCGCTCATGCTAAATCTATGGGAGGTTCCCAGGTGTATCTGGAGGAGGGTGAGACCCAGACGTTAGAGACGATGATCAAATGCATTGCGGTCGCATCGGGTAATGACGCCAGCACGGCAGTGGCGGAGTACATAGCGGGAAGCGAGAGCGAATTTGTCAGGCTGATGAACGAGAAGGCGGATGAACTCGGACTGCAGAATACGCATTTTGAGGACTGCTGCGGCCTGACGGATTCCGAAGGGCACTATTCATCGGCCAAAGACGTGGCGGTCATATCGAGGGAGCTGATCACAAAGCATCCGGAGATATTTGACTATACGCAGATATGGATGGAAGACATTGAGCATAAGACAAACAATGGAACAACGGTTTTTACCCTGTCCAGCACCAATAAGCTGTTAAAGCAGTATGAGTGGGCGACCGGGCTTAAGACCGGATTTACCTCCAAGGCGATGTACTGTCTGTCGGCTACGGCGGAGCGTGACGGAATGGAACTGATCGCCGTGCTGATGGGGGCGCCCGACAGCAAGACCCGTTTCCAGGACGCCATATCGCTCTTGAATTATGGCTACAGTGTGAGCCAGATGTATAGGGATGAAAATAAAGACGCCCTGCCGATGCAGAAAGTTGAAGGCGGCATCGAGGATACCCTGCGCCTGACGTATGAAGGCCCCTTTGAATATTTGGATACCAAGGGCAGCAATTTGAGCCAGATCCAGAAAGAGATCAGCCTGCCGGACAGTGTGACGGCGCCGGTGGCCGAGGGGGATGCGATCGGTGAGGCCGTATACAGGATAGACGGTACGCGGATAGGAAGTGTGTCCATTCTGGCGGCGCAGAGCGTGGATAAGGCGGACTATATAGATTACTGTAAGAAAGTGTGGATCATGTACCTGATGAACAGATAAGAACCGGACGAACAGAAGTTCGGCGATTGCGGCAGACAGTCATTGTATGTTATACTTTATAAGTTGTCTGGGTATGACGGCACATGGAGAAGTATATATGTTGGAGATTGTTTTGGCATGCATCGGCGCAGGCATAGCACTGTGCCTGCTCATATCAGTATGGGACTGCAACAGATTCGTTACGGTACAATACGAGATCGTGTCGGACAAAGTGATAAAACCATGCAGATTTGTTCTGCTGTCTGACCTCCACAATAAAACGTACGGCAAGGACCATGCCAGACTGATCGATGCGATAGACAGCGTATCTCCCGATGCCATTCTTGTGGCGGGAGATATGCTGACTGCTGCGGCGGGGCATTCCTGTGAACCGGCGCTGTCGCTGATGAAACAGCTGGCGTCCCGTTATAAGGTCTATTACGGTATGGGGAATCACGAATACCGGTTGAAGCTGTATCCGGAGCAGTACGGAGATGTTTATGAAGAGTTTGTTTCCGGACTGCTCAGACTGGGGATCAGACCGCTTATCAATGAGAACACATATCTGCCGGAATATAATGTGGCGGTCTGCGGAGCAGAGATAGAAAGGCGCTACTACGGAAGATTTCGCAAGGCTTCGATGGACGGGAAGTATCTTCCGAAGATATTAGGAGAACCCAGAGCGGACGCCTGCCAGATACTGATCGCTCATTCGCCGCAGTATTTTGAGGAGTATGCCGCATGGGGAGCCGATGTGGTCGTGTCGGGACATGTTCACGGCGGTATTGTCAGGCTGCCCTGGCTGGGCGGGGTGCTGTCGCCGAATATGACGCTTTTCCCCAAATATGACGGGGGAAGATTCACGCTGGGAAAGACGACTATGATACTAAGCCGCGGACTCGGGACACATACGATTCCTGTCAGGGTTTTTAATCCGGGAGAATTGGTGGTCATCACGCTGACGCCGGGCACGCAGAAAGGACAGGCTTAAATGGCAATTCCTGTAAAATTAGAGGTGTTTGAGGGACCACTGGATCTGCTACTTCACCTGATCGAAAAAAATAAAGTTGACATCTATGACATACCGATCGTGGAGATCACGGAGCAGTATCTGGATTATATCAGGCAGATGGAGACGGAGGATATGAATGTCATGAGTGAGTTCCTTGTTATGGCGGCCACTCTGATAGACATTAAATGCAGAATGCTCCTTCCGAAAGAAGTCAATGAAGAAGGCGAGGAGGAAGACCCCAGGGCGGAGCTGGTGGAGAAGCTGCTGGAGTATAAGATGTGCAAATATATGTCCTACGAGCTTCGTGACCGTATGGTCGATGCGGAGCGGAGCCTGTACAAAGGCCCTACGCTTCCCAAAGAGGTGGCCGATTACAGACAGCCGGTGGATTATGAGGAGCTGATCGGCGATATGACGCTGCAGAAGCTCCATGAGATATTCAGGCAGATGATGAAGCGGCAGGAGGACAAGATCGATCCTGTCAGAAGCACCTTCGGAAACATTGAGAAAGATGAGATCGACATGGAGCTGAAAACAACTTTTGTGGAGGCATATGTGCGTAGCCACAGGACGTTCAGCTTTCGCAAGCTCCTTGAGAAACAGAACAGTAAGATGGAAGTGATCGTTACCTTCCTTGTGATCCTGGAGATGATCAGGACAGGCAGGATAGGGATACAGCAGGACGATATTTTTTCCGATATTATCATTACGACCAAGGATGTGGACGACGATACGCCCGTGCAGATCACATCGGCGGCGGAGTAGCGTGTCAGAAGAGGAAACGGTTATGGAAAGAAAAAAAGCAAAAGCGGTGCTTGAGGCGATCCTTTTTACAATGGGCGATTCGGTCGGTATAGACAGCCTCGCAGCGGTCATTGAGGAAGACAAGAAAACAACGGAAGAGATTCTGGATGAGATGGCGCAGGATTATAACGCCCAGGAACGGGGCATCACTCTGACCAAATTGGATGACGCCGTACAGATGTGTACAAAGGGAGAACTGTATGAGTATCTTATTAAGATCGCAAAGACGCCTAAGAAGTTCGCGCTGACGGACACGCTGCTTGAAACGCTCTCGATCATCGCATATAAGCAGCCGATCACAAGGCTGGAGATCGAAAAGGTCAGGGGCGTGAGCTGTGACCATGCGGTAAATAAGCTGTTAGAATACGATCTTATCATGGAAGTGGGGCGCATGGATGCTCCCGGCAGACCGCTTCTGTTTGGCACTACGGAGCAGTTTCTGCGCAGCTTTGGCGTGAAGTCCCTGGAGGATCTTCCGGAACTGAGCGCGGTCCAAATCGAGGAGTTTAAGCAGCAGGCGGAGACCGAGGTGCAGATGCAGCTTGATATCTAAGGGCTGTCTGTCGTCATAGGAATGATATGTGTGCATATATTTTATCGAAGAAGTTTCAGGGTAAGAATATGCATATCAATACAAATCGCACGTTTATAAAACAACTGAATAGGAAAAGGGTATTTCACAAGGCAGCTGCCGGCGTATCGGCAATTGCCTTGTTTTGCTGTCTGCTCGTTCCGGCTTATGCGCAGGGTGGGCGGGCAGATGAAGCGGAGCGGGAGACAAAGCAGGAGACAGTGCAAGGGACAGAGCAGCAGGCAAGACAGGAGGATCTGCAGCTGTATGCACAGGCGGCGGTCCTGATGGATGCGGACTCCGGGCGCGTACTGTATGGAAAGAACGAAAAGGACGTTCTGCCTATGGCGAGTACGACAAAGATCATGACCTGTATTCTCGCGCTTGAATATGGTAATCCTGACGACATTGTAGAGGTGTCCGCATATGCGGCAAGCATGCCGAAGGTCAAGCTCTACGTGAAGCAGGGGGAAACCTACAGGCTGGGGGATCTTCTGTACTCCCTTATGCTGGAGTCCCACAATGATTCGGCCGTGGTTATCGCGGAAGCTGTCGGGGGAAGCGTGGAGGGGTTTGCTTCGCTGATGAACCAGAAGGCACGCGACATAGGATGCTTTGATACATATTTTATCACGCCCAACGGGCTTGATGCAGTGGTCAATGACAGCGGGAAGGTTCATTCCACAACGGCGGAGGATCTTGCCAGGATCATGGCGTACTGTGTGACGGATTCTCCGGCTAAAGAGCAGTTCTTGGAGATCACACGGACACTGAGCTATGATTTTACGGACGCGGAGGGCAAACGGAGTTTTCACTGCAATAACCACAACACGTTCTTAAGTATGATGGAGGAAGCGCTCTCCGGGAAGACAGGATTTACCAACAGCGCGGGATACTGTTATGTAGGCGCGGCAGAGAGTGAGGGAAGGGTGTTTACGGTTGCCTTGCTTGCCTGCGGGTGGCCCAATAACAGAAACTATAAATGGAGCGATATGAAGAAGCTGGTCTCTTACGGTATGGAGCGGTATCAGTATACGGATATCTACGAAAAACAGGCGTTCGAGCCTGTCCCTGTGCTAAACGGCATCAATGCAGAAAGCGGAACTCCCTATGCGGAAGCGTATGTGACCCTGCGCGCGGAGGACGGGGCACAAAACGGGACGCCGCCGCGTATGCCGTATCTGCTCTGCGATGAGGATGAAGTGGAAGTCAGAGTACAGATACCGGGTATTCTGGAGGCGCCGGTAGCGGACCATGAACAGGTGGGAACGGTATGCTATTACCTGAACGGCGAGCTTGTCAGGCGGTTTCCCGTTGTCACGGAACAGTCTGTGGACGAACGTACATTTAAATGGATATGCGCCTATATTTTGAATATTTTTCTGCCCTGATATTTTTTATAATATTTTATGACCGGAGATAATAAATAATAATTTTTGCTCAATTTTTTGGAAAATTAACTGGTGTAGTCGGCAAATCTGTGCTATACTACGTTCGTGTGCTGTGCACACTGATGATATTGTTATAATTTTTTATTATGAAGATAAACGGAGGGCTGAAAAATGAGTACTACTTCTCAAGCGAGTCAAAGAATCAATGCTTTGCTCGATGAAAACAGTTTCGTTGAGATCGGCTCACTCGTCACGGCGAGGGCTACGGATTTCAATCTGAAACAGGCGGAAACTCCTTCGGACGGTGTTGTGACCGGCTATGGAGTGATCGAAGGCAATCTTGTGTATGTGTATAGCCAGGACGCATCCGTATTAAACGGAACAGTCGGCGAAATGCATGCGAAGAAAATTGCAAACCTCTATGACCTGGCGCTGAAGACGGGAGCGCCTGTGATCGGACTGATCGATTCCGCAGGTTTAAGGCTGCAGGAGGCAACAGATGCGCTCAACGGTTTCGGCGAGATCTATATGAAGCAGACGCTTGCGTCCGGCGTGATTCCTCAGATCACGGCAGTGTTTGGCAGCTGCGGCGGCGGTCTTGCGCTGATTCCGGCAATGACGGATTTCACCTTTATGGAAGCGACAAAAGCGAAGCTCTTTGTCAATTCGCCCAATGCGCTGGAGGGGAATGAGATCTCCAGATGCGATACGTCTTCGGCAGCCTTCCAGAGTGAGGAAACAGGGCTGGTGGACGGCGTTGGCGACGAGGCATCTATCCTGGCGCAGATCAGACAGCTTGTTTCCATACTGCCGGCTAATAATGCTGAGATCGCTGTAGGCGACTGCACAGACGACCTTAACAGAGTATGCGGACAGATCGCCGGCTGTGTGGGAGATACTTCCATTGCGCTGTCACAGATCGCAGACGACGGATCGTTTGTGGAAGTGAAGCAGAACTATGCGAAGGACATGGTTACCGGATTTATCAGATTAAACGGCGCGACCGTCGGCGCGGTTGCAAACCGTACGGAAGTGTATAATGAGGACGGTGAAGTGACTGATAAGTTTGACGCTGCACTGTCTGCAAGGGGCGCTGAGAAAGCGGCAGAGTTTATTAACTTCTGTGATGCTTTTGATATACCGGTGCTTTCTTTGACCAACGTGAAGGGATTTGCGGCGACCAAGTGTGACGAGAAGAGAATTGCAAAGGCTGCAGGCAGGCTTACATACGCTTTTGCCAATGCGACCGTTCCCAAGGTGAACGTGATCATCGGTAAGGCGTACGGCAGCGCTTATGTGGCTATGAATTCCAAGGCGACCGGCGCGGACATTACGATCGCATGGCCCGACGCAGAGATCGGCATGATGGATGCCGGACTTGCTGCCAGGATCATCTGTGACGGACAAGGCTCTGATGCTATCGATGCGTGTGCAAAGGAGTATGCCGCTCTTCAGAACAACGTGACAAGCGCTGCCCGCAGAGGATATGTAGATCAGATCGTTGAGCCCGTCGACACAAGAAAATATGTGATCGGAGCTTTTGAGATGTTAGCGACCAAGAGTGAAGGCCGTCCGGACAAGAAACACGGTACAGTCTAGAAAGGATGATGCTTAATATGAGAAAATTATTAGCAATATTAGGTATGATTACCTGTATGGCCGGCCTGTGTGCATGCGGACAGGAAGAGTCTCCGAATCTTCCCGTCAGTGAAGAAGACCTGATCGCATCGGCAGAACAGATGACGACAGCAATGTCACAGATCATCGCACAGGGACCGGATGTGATCGAGCAGTACGCAGCGGATCCGGTTATTTATGCAGGCCTTACAGGACTTCAGAGCGCAATGGAGGACATCGGCGCCATTAACGGTACAGACGGCGGCGGGGTTTCCGTCAAGGATGATGAGATCGTTGTGGAGATCAATGTGCTCGGAACGGAGCATGATGCGGTTGTAGAGATTATTTTTGACGATTCCTTTACCAACCTGATAAGCATAGCGACAAATGTGAAATATTCTCTCGGCGAGAATATGACGAAGGCTGTTATGAATACCGTTGTGGGTATGGGAACCGTGTTTGTTGTGCTGATCTTTATCAGCCTGATCATTTCCTGCTTCGGCATATTTAATAAGCTCGGTGGCAGTAAGAAAGAAGCGGCAGCGCAGAGCGCGGCAGCTGAATCACCGGTTGTAGAGCAGATCGCACAGAAAGAGGAGCTTGCCGGTGATACGGAGCTTGTGGCGGTCATCGCTGCAGCCGTTGCGGCATATGAAGGAGCGGCGTCCACGGACGGATTTGTGGTGCGTTCCATCAGAAAATCTAATAAGAGTAAATGGCAGAATGCCTAGATCATAGGAGGATATGAAGATGAAAAATTATACAATTACCGTAAACGGAAACGTATATGATGTAGTGGTTGAAGAGGGCGCAACAAGCGGCGCACCGGCAGCGGCAGCTCCGGCAGCGCCTAAAGCGGTTCCCAAGGCTGCACCCGCACCGGCGGCAGCACCGGCAGCAGGCGGCGCCGCAGGTAAGGTCCGGATCGAAGCAGGCGCGGCAGGCAAGGTATTTAAGATCGAGGCGAACGTAGGTCAGGCAGTTAAGAAGGGCGATGCTGTCGTGATCGTTGAGGCTATGAAGATGGAAATCCCTGTAGTGGCACCCGAAGACGGTACTGTAGCAAGTATTAATGTAGCCGTAGGCGATGCTGTCGAGGCTGGCGCATTGCTGGCAACATTAAACTGATCATCGGGGCGGGTTCCGGCCGGAATCCGCAACTATAACTACAGGAGGTTTAGAAATGGATTACATTACAACTACGCTATCGAATCTGATCCACCAGACAGCTTTCTTTAATCTGGAAGTTGGCAATTACATCATGATCGCGGTAGCTCTGGTATTTCTGTATCTGGCTATCAGACATGAGTTTGAGCCTCTGCTTCTGGTCCCGATAGCTTTTGGTATGCTGCTTGTCAATATCTATCCGGATATTATGGCGGAGTACGGCGAGGGTGGCGCCGGCGGCGGTTTACTGTATTATTTCTACAAACTGGACGAGTGGGCTATCTTACCGTCGCTGATCTTTATGGGCGTCGGCGCGATGACAGATTTCGGTCCCCTGATCGCCAATCCGAAGAGCTTCTTGCTCGGCGCGGCGGCACAGTTCGGTATTTTTGCGGCGTATTTCGGCGCGATCTGGATGGGCTTTAACGATAAGGCGGCAGCCGCGATCTCTATTATCGGCGGCGCCGACGGTCCTACCTCTATTTTCCTGGCAGGTAAATTGCAGCAGACAGCGCTGCTCGGACCGATTGCGGTGGCGGCCTATTCCTATATGTCCCTTGTGCCGATCATCCAGCCGCCTATCATGAAGCTCCTTACAACGGAGAAAGAGCGTAAGATCAAGATGGGACAGCTTCGTCCGGTCAGCAAGCTGGAGAAGATCCTTTTCCCGATCATCGTTACGATCGTTGTATCTTTGATACTTCCCACAACGGCGCCGCTTGTCGGTATGCTGATGCTGGGTAATCTGTTCAGAGAGTGCGGCGTGGTAAGACAGCTTACGGAAACCGCCTCCAACGCGCTGATGTATATCGTGGTTATCATCCTCGGTACTTCCGTAGGCGCTACCACAAGCGCGCAGGCGTTCTTAAACTGGGATACGATAAAGATCGTTGTGCTTGGTCTGATCGCATTTTCTTTCGGTACGGCAGCCGGCGTATTGTTCGGCAAGCTGATGTGCGTACTGACCGGCGGCAAGGTAAATCCGCTGATCGGTTCCGCAGGCGTGTCTGCGGTGCCTATGGCGGCGAGAGTATCGCAGAAGGTTGGCGCAGAGGCAGACCCGACCAACTTCCTGCTGATGCATGCGATGGGCCCTAACGTTGCCGGCGTTATCGGTACTGCGGTCGCGGCCGGTACATTCATGGCAGTGTTTGGCGTATTCTAAATAATTGAAGGCTGCAGCGCTGTAACGGCTGCAATAAGAATATTATCAGGAGGAAAATATAATGGCAGAACAAAAACCTGTTAAAATTATGGAAACAGTTCTTCGTGATGCGCATCAGTCTCTGATCGCGACAAGAATGCCTACAGAGATAATGCTTCCCATCGTGGAGAAAATGGATAAAGTCGGCTATCATGCGGTAGAGTGCTGGGGCGGCGCCACATTTGACGCATCTCTTCGTTTCTTGAAGGAGGATCCGTGGGACAGACTTAGAAAACTGCGTGACGGCTTCAAGAATACTAAGCTTCAGATGCTTTTCAGAGGTCAGAATATTCTTGGTTACAGACCTTATGCGGATGACGTTGTGGACAGCTTCGTTGAGAAATCCATTGCAAACGGTATCGATATCATTCGTATTTTTGACTGTCTGAATGATCTGAGAAACTTACAGGAAGCAGTGAATGCGACCAATAAAGTTAAGAAGCAGGAAGGCAGAGGACATGCGCAGGTAGCGCTATCCTATACGCTGGGCGATGCCTATACGCTGGAATACTGGACGGATATGGCTAAGAAGATCGAGGAGATGGGCGCGGATTCCATCTGTATCAAGGATATGGCCGGCCTTCTCGTGCCGTATAAGGCGTCTGAGCTGATCGCGGCAATGAAGTCCGTGACAAAACTGCCTATCCAGCTGCATACGCACTATACTTCCGGTGTAGCCAGCATGACATATCTAAAGGCTGTAGAGGCGGGCGTTGATGTGATCGACTGTGCGATCTCTCCTTTTGCTATGGGTACATCCCAGCCGGCGACAGAGGTTATGGTCGAGACATTCAAGGGCACCCCTTACGATACCGGATACGACCAGAATCTTCTGGCGGAGATCGCAGATTACTTCAGACCGTACAGAGACGAGTGCCTTGCAAGCGGGCTGCTTAATCCGAAGGTTATGGGCGTTGATATCAAGACATTGCTTTATCAGGTGCCCGGCGGCATGCTTTCCAACATGGTAAGCCAGTTGAAGGAACAGAACGCCGAGGATAAATACTATGATGTATTAAAAGAGATCCCTCAGGTGAGAAAAGATCTGGGTGAGCCGCCGCTTGTTACCCCTTCATCGCAGATCGTCGGTACACAGGCTGTATTTAACGTTCTGATGGGCGAGAGATATAAGATGGCTACCAAGGAGACCAAGGCAGTTCTCCGCGGGGAGTACGGTCAGACCGTCAAACCGATGAGCCAGGAGGTTATCGATAAGGTTATTCCGGGCGAAAAGAGGATCACATGCCGTCCGGCAGATCTGCTCGAGAACGAGATGGATAAGCTTGAGAGCGAGATGAAAGAGTGGAAGCAGCAGGATGAAGACGTATTGTCCTATGCACTGTTCCCGCAGGTTGCAACCGACTTCTTCAAGTACCGTCAGGCACAGCAGGAGAAGGTTGACATGAGTGTTGCGGATACCGGAAACGCAGCGTATCCTGTATAAAAACACAAGCGATAAAGAGACTGTTTTCCGACAGATATGATCTGCCGGAACGCAGTCTCTTTTTATAATGTTCCGGCTGACACTGGCGACTGCAGCGCGGCGGCTGCCGGCAGATCAATTATTTGTAAATAAGTGATTGACGGAGGTTACATAATATATTATAATAACATATGTTACAAAATGATGATCAAACTGCAGTACAAGAGAGGTTATATCTTATGGCAAGAAAAGAAACTATTACAAAAAATGAGATACTGAATGCGGCATTTGAGATGACCAGACAGAACGGCTTCTCCCAGGTGAGCGCCAGAACGCTTGCGGCGAAGGCCGGATGCTCTACACAGCCGATATTCCGGGTATATAAGAACATGGAAGAGCTGGGTGAAGAGCTGTATGGAAAGGCTGTGCAATTTTTTAATGATTATTATGAGAATTTCCCTAAGATAAGCGATACGCCTTTCGTTAATCTGGGACTTGCCTATATCCGGTTCGCGCAGGAAGAGCAGCAGTTGTTCAGACTTGTTTTTATGGCGGAGAACCGTCATGGCAGGAGTTTGTATGATCTGCTGAACGGCTCAAACGGTTCCGTAGTCAAAGAGATCAACAACGCTAAATTCTACGGCTGTAAAGATCCCAGCAGCATGTTTATGAGAATGTGGATATTTATTCACGGGTCGGCGTGCATGTCCCTGACCGGCGATTACGACCTGCAGGAAGAAGATACGGTCAAGCTGCTGGAAGAATCCTACAAGGCGTTTCTGAATCTATAGAAACCAGAGAAAGGCATATTCGGGATAAAAAATGGTTATACAGAATCGTTATGATGTCATTACCAGGATCAATGAACATTACAGCAAAATGAGTAAGGGGCAGAAAGCAATCTCTGCTTTTATTTACGACCACTACGACCAGGCGGTGTTTATGACCGCGGCTAAGCTGGGTGAGACGGTCGGCGTCAGCGAATCCACGGTGGTGCGTTACGCTATGTTTATCGGCTATAACGGTTATCCGGAGTTTCAGAGAGATCTGGAGGACTGGGTTCAGAACAAGATCAATTCCGTGCAGAAGATCGGCGCCAAATACGGCAAAAGCACGCAGTCAGAGATATTGACGTCGGTTCTTGAGGCGGATATCGAGAAGCTTCAGGACACGATACATAATATGGACCCGGTAGCATTTGAGACGGCGGTAGATATTATTCTCGAAGCGAAAACCATCTATGTGATGGGCGTCAGGAGCTGCGAACCGCTGGCGGATTTTCTGCATTTCTATCTGAACATGGTCCGGGGAAATGTTGTCCTGTTAAAAACCACGAGTATGTCGGAGACCTTTGAACAGATGCTCCGCATCGATGAACAGGATGCCATGATCGGTATCAGCTTTCCCAGATATTCCATGAGAACTCTTAAGGCTATGGAGTTTGCCAACGACAGGAACGCCAAGGTGATCACCATCACCGATTCCGTGCATTCTCCGATGAATCTCTATTCTTCCTGCAATCTTCTCGCCAGAAGCGATATGGTGTCCATAGTCGATTCGCTGGTGGCGCCCTTAAGCGTCATCAATGCGCTGGTGGTGGCGATCTGCCTGAAACGGCCGGAGGAAGTCAAGAAGAGCTTAAAAGATCTGGAAGAGGCATGGAACAATTATCAGGTTTACCTGAATGATGAGATAAATTTTATCGATGAGGAGCCAATGTTAAATTATCCTCTTCGCAAAAAGGAAGATTGACGGACAGCATGAGCAGTGTGATCGTAGTGGGCGGCGGCGCGGCGGGAATGATGGCAGCGTACGCCGCCGCAGAGCATGGACACAGAGTGATCCTGTTAGAGCAGAATGAGAAGCTTGGAAAGAAGCTGTTTATCACGGGTAAAGGCCGCTGTAATGTAACGAATGCCTGTGAGAAGGATAAGCTGTTTGATAATGTTGTCAGCAATCCGAAGTTCCTCTACAGCGCGTTTTATGATTTTGATAATATACAGATGATGAAGCTGCTGCAGGAGTCCGGCTGTCCTGTTCAGGTGGAGCGCGGAGAGCGGGTATTTCCCGAATCCGGCCATTCCTCGGACGTGATCGCCGCATTGCAGAGGCTGCTTAAGAAAAATCAGGTGGACATCCGTCTGCGCACGAGAGCCGAAGAATTGATTGTACAGGAAGGCAGAGTATGCGGCGTCCTCCTTGAAAACGGCGCCGGGATCAGAGCGGATGCGGTCGTCCTCGCGACAGGCGGATTGTCCTATCCGTCCACGGGTTCCACCGGTGACGGCTACAGAATGGCTTTACAGCTTGGACATACGGTGAGAGAGTGCGTGCCCGCGCTTGTGCCGCTTGAGAGCCGGGATAGCTGGTGCGCCGCACTGCAGGGGCTGTCATTAAGGAATGTCAGTCTGACTATGTATGACGGAAGCAGAAAAGTATACCAGGGTTTTGGGGAAATGCTGTTTACCCATTTCGGGATCAGCGGACCGCTTGTGCTGTCAGCCAGCAGTTATTATGGGAAATGTAAAAAGAAAGAGGAAGTTATCTGCGAGATAGATTTAAAGCCGGCCTTGACGGAAGAACAGCTTGACCGGAGGATTCTGAGAGATTTTGAGGAAAATATAAACAAGGGCTTTAAGAATGCCCTGGGAGGGCTATATCCGGCGAAGCTGATACCGGTCGTGATCAGGCTTTCCGGCATTTCGCCCGATAAAAAAGTACATGATATCACGAAGGAAGAACGTAAAATACTGGCGGCGCTCACCAAGCGTCTGCGGCTGTCCGTATCGGGCGTCCGTGATTATACGGAAGCCATCATAACGCAGGGCGGCGTCAGGGTTAAGGAGATTAATCCTTCCACAATGGAGTCCAAACTGGTACACGGATTGTATTTTGCGGGGGAGCTGGTGGATGTGGATGCCGTTACGGGAGGCTTTAACCTTCAGATCGCATGGTCTACAGGTCATCTTGCGGGAAGCAGCATTCCGGCGCCGCAGAGCGGACAGCAGGCAGATAAGCCGCACTAATGCGGCATCCATGCGGCCTACTGACAGAGGGAGGATACTATATGGGCATCAACATTGCAATCGACGGACCGGCAGGCGCCGGCAAGAGCACTATAGCGAAGATCATAGCAAAGAAGCTTGGCTACATCTATGTAGATACGGGCGCGATGTATCGCGCTATGGCATTGTATCTGCTCAGAGAACATGTTTCGCCCTCGGATGCGGAACAGATCAGCGCCAGGTGCAGGGAAGCGGATATCACGATCCGGTACGAGAACGGGGAACAGGTCGTCTACCTAAACGGCGAGAACGTAAACGGGCTGATCCGGACTGAGGAAGTGGGAAACATGGCGTCCGCGAGTAGCCCGAATCCCGACGTGCGCAGGAAACTAGTGGAGCTGCAGCGCAGACTTGCGGCAGGCACGGATGTGGTCATGGACGGCAGGGATATCGGGACATGCGTTCTGCCTGATGCGCAGGTGAAAGTATATCTGACTGCAGACAGCAGGGTGCGCGCCGAGAGGCGGTACAAGGAACTGACGGAAAAAGGCGTGGCGTGCGATCTTGATACGATAGAGAAGGATATCATCGAGCGGGACCGGCAGGATATGACAAGAAAGACGTCGCCTCTGCGCCAGGCGGAGGACGCCACGCTGATCGATTCTTCCTGTATGACGGCGGAAGAAGCGGCGGATGCGGTCATTGCGCTGATGCAGCGCGCGTCGGTTTGACGGAAAGGGATCTGATGCTATGGAAGTAATCGTTGCGGAGCATGCGGGGTTCTGCTTTGGCGTCAAACGAGCGGTAGAGCAGGTGTATGAACAGGTTGCGAAGGGCAGACCGATCTACACATACGGACCGATCATACATAATGAAGAAGTGGTAAAGGATCTGGAAAGAAGAGGCGTTACGGTGATCGGATCGGAGGAGGAGCTGGCCGATGTGACGGAAGGGACTGTTGTGATACGTTCTCACGGAGTGCCTGAAAGGATCGTTGCCCTGATCGATGCAAAAGGCCTGGAGTGTGTGGATGCCACCTGTCCTTTTGTAAAGCGCATTCATAATATTGTGGCAAAAGAGAGCGGGGCAGGCAAAAAGATCGTCGTGATCGGGAACGCGGGACACCCGGAAGTCGAGGGGATCATGGGCTGGGCAAAAGAGGGCGCGGCGGTGGTTGAATCCTTGGAGGAGGCCCGCGATTTTACATGCGGAAAGGACGAAGAGATTTGTATTGTTTCGCAGACGACATTTAACTACAATAAATTTCAAGATATGGTTGAAATTTTTATGAAAAAAGGTTACAATGTTAGTGTTGTGAATACTATATGTAACGCTACGGAAGAGCGTCAGACCGAGGCCGCGCAAATAGCTGCCAGGGTCGATGCGATGATAGTAATAGGTGGCAAACATAGCTCTAATACGCGGAAGCTCTATGAGATCTGCATGCAGGAGTGTGCAAATACGTATTTTATACAGACGGTTGACGACTTGCATCTTGACTTACCTAAATCTGTCCGACTGGTGGGTATTACAGCAGGGGCATCTACCCCAAACAATATAATTGAGGAGGTTCAAAATTATGTCAGAATTAACTTTTGAACAAATGTTAGAGGAATCATTTAAGACAATACACACAGGAGAGGTTGTTGAGGGTACCGTTATCGATGTGAAGCCGGAAGAGATCATTCTCAATATTGGATATAAGTCAGATGGCATTCTTACCAGACATGAATATACGAATGAGCCAAACGTTGACCTGACGACCGTCGCCAAGCCCGGTGACACGATGGAGGTCAAGGTGCTTAAGGTAAATGACGGCGAGGGACAAGTTCTCCTCACATACAAACGGCTTGCAGCAGACAGAGGTAATAAGAGGATCGAAGAAGCATATAATAACAGAGAAGTACTTAAGGCAAAAGTCGCGCAGGTTCTTGACGGAGGCTTGAGCGTTGTCGTGGACGAGGTAAGGATCTTTATTCCGGCGAGCCTCGTATCCGATACATATGAGAAGGATCTGTCCAAGTATGCCGGACAGGAGATCGAGTTTGTGATCAGCGAGTATAATCCCAGGAGAAGAAGATATATCGGCGACAGAAAACAGCTGATCATGGAAGAAAAAGCAGAGCTGCAGAAGAAACTGTTCGAGACGATCAAGGCGGGCGACATCGTGGAAGGCACAGTTAAAAATGTGACCGATTTCGGTGCGTTTATCGATCTGGGCGGCTGCGACGGCCTGCTGCATATCTCTGAGATGTCCTGGGGCAGAGTGGAAAATCCGAAGAAAGTATTTAAGGTCGGCGATGTAGTGAAGGTGCTGATCAAAGAGATCTCCGGAGAGAAGATAGCGTTAAGCCTTAAATTTGAGGACGAGAACCCTTGGAAGGGCGCTGCGGATAAATATGCGATCGGCACGGTCGTGACCGGCAAGGTTGCCCGCATGACAGATTTTGGCGCATTTATCGAGCTGGAGCCGGGCATTGACGCGCTGCTTCATGTATCGCAGATATCCAAGGATCATATTGACAAGCCGTCGGATATTCTTAAAACCGGCGAGGAAGTGACGGCAAAGGTTGTTGATTTTAACGAGGCGGACAAGAAGATCAGCCTGAGCATCAAGGCACTGACAGCTCCTGAATCTGAGGAGAAGGATGATGAGGATGCGGATGTTGTCTCCGTTGATATCGATGCGGTGATCTCCAGCGAAAATTCGGAGGAAAATACGGAAGCTTAATTAAAGATCATCAGATCAAACGGGTAAGAGAGTTACCGGTAAAAGAATATGTGCAATGACAGGCGGTGAAGAGTATGGCATATGATTATGAGTATTTCAAAAAAGCCATATATGAATTAACCAAAATTGACTTGAATGCTTATAAAGAAAAGCAGATGAAACGTCGGATCGACACGCTGATTGCAAAGAACAAGATCGTTGGTTATGAAAAGTATGTGGCGGCCCTGAAAGCTGACAGAAATATGTTTGACGAGTTTGTCAACTACTTGACGATCAATGTGTCCGAGTTTTACCGGAATACGGATCAGTGGAAGTTCTTGGATCAGGATATTTTTCCGGACCTGATCAAACGCTACGGCAGCCACCTTAAGATATGGAGCGCGGCGTGTTCGACAGGCGATGAACCCTATTCGCTGGTTATGGCGCTTTCCAAGCACCTTCCGCTCAGCCAGATCAAGATATATGCGACGGATCTTGACAAACAGGTTATTGAGAAAGCAAAGGCGGGATTATACGCGGAGAAGAGTATTGCGGGCGTACCGGACGACTTAAAGAAAAAATTCTTTACAAAAGTCGGACCGTCCTATCAGATTTCCGAGGAAGTGAAAGCGCGGGTAGAGTTTAAAGAGCACAATCTTTTAAAAGACGCCTATCCGACCGACTATCATCTGATCGTGTGCCGTAACGTGCTCATCTATTTTACGGAAGAAGCGAAGGATGAAGTTTTCCGCAAGTTTCAGAGAAGCCTTCTGCCCGGCGGATACCTTTTCATAGGAAGCACCGAACAGATCATCAATCATAAAGAAGTCGGTTTTACCAGAAAGAATTCTTTCTTTTATCAGAAACCGATGTAAAAATCAAGCTGAAAAGCTTGATCTGCCAACTTGCTTTTCAGAACAGAATGTGGTATTCTGTCAGATGAAAAAATGAATACTGCGCATAATGACACATGTAGTGCTTGGCACGTAAATCTGATCACAGAGTATGTTTTACGGCGCCATGTTGCTGGATGTGTTTTTTTTGCGCCCAAACAGGAGGAGAAAATCTATTATGCCAAAAAATCAATTCCAAAGAATGGTGTATGCGTTTATCACAGTCGTGATAACGGTACATGCCTATGTATTTTACAGCTTGTATGTAGTAAACGGAAGCGTCCTGATGGAAATGAATCAAACTGCAGGCGTTATCGAGGCGCTTAACAAACAGGGAGGAGTCTATATGTGTGGTACATATTTGCCTCTCTGGGCGTGTATCCTTATTGAGTTCTGCCTTGCCTATTTGCTGGAAAATCTTGTTGGAAGCCCGGCTTCCTTTAAACTGGCGAGCAGGGTATTTAACCCTGCCAAGAACCATCCGATGATATTTGAAACGGCGATCATATGCGCAACAGTCGGTATTATGTGCCCTGCGATGAGCTTTATTGCCGCATTTCTCTATTATCCATACTATACAGGCTTTCGTGTTTTTACATTGCTTGCAAACTGGTTAAAACTGGTCTGCTTCAACTTCCCATTTGCGTTTTTTACACAGCTGTTTTTCATACAGCCCGTCGTGAGGGTTCTTTTTAAGACGATTTTCAGAAAGGAGATCCAAAAGAGAGAACAGCAGAAAACGGACTTACAGCCTGAAAACGAACAGGAAGTGATACTGGATATCTTCAGGCGTATGGATGAGATACAGGAAGAAATAGCACATGAACACCGTCGCAGAAAAGCGCTGGAGGAAGATGTGCATAAGATGGCGTCTAAATAGGTCAAAACAGAAAAAATGCGGATGCGCCTGCTTTATTTAAATAAGCAGATTTGTTATACTGGACGTAGCGTAAATTCCGGAAGCGGCGGCGCAAAGTGAACCGGACAGTAAAAGCCGGTACAGAACAGTATAAAAGAGGCGCGACATGGAGGAACAGTCATGTCCATATTCGCAAAAATAGAAAGAACATATAACTGGAAATTAAAAGGGGAACCTGTTCCCTTACAAGGCGGCTTTACGCATAAGATGTACCGGATAGAAACGCAGCAGGGGACGTATGCGCTGAAATTGCTGAACCGGTTCGTTATGCAGAGGGAAACCGCAATGGACAATTACGCCGAAGCGGAGCGGCTGGAGGGGCTGTTAGCGCAGAGAGGTATTCCCATTCTTCCAGCCCTGACGATCGATGGGCGGAAGATGCAGGAAATAGACGGCGAATATTTTTATCTGTTTGATTATTATGACGGAAAACCGTTATGTGCGGACGAGATCACGGAATATCATTGCGGGCAGATGGGAAGGGTTCTTGCAGCGATCCATGATACGGACAGGAAAAGTGCGGTCGCAGAATATAAAAAAATGTCGGTTGACTGGGATTTCTACCTTTCCGCAATGAAAAGGGCGGATACACGGCTGTATGGGATGCTGGAATCCTGTCATGCGCTTCTTGTGGAAAGTCAGGAGAACGGAAACAGGGCGGGTAAGAAGCTCCCGAATGTCCTCGCTGTCTGTCATAACGATATGGACTGTAAAAATGTCCTCTGGCACGGGGATGATTACCGGATCATCGATCTGGAATGTCTGTCTTACAGCAATCCGATGCTGGAACTGTTTGAGCTGGCTTTGTGCTGGTCGGGATATGAGGAATGTCAGATCGATTTCCGGCGGTTCCGGGCTTTTCTGCAAGGGTATGCGGGCGCCGGAGGTGAATTGCCCACAGACTGGGAGACGCTGTATGACTGCAATAACGGCAGACTGGAGTGGCTGGAATATAATCTGAAGCGCGTACTGGGTATCGACTGCGGTGACGATGAGAAGCAGATGGGAATCGGTCAGGTGGAGGAAACCATACGTCATATTGTTTATTATGCCAAAATGCGTGAACGAATTCTGGAGCATTGTATATGAATGCTTCAGAATTTTACTGTTTTAAAGGAGCATGATGAGCATATTTCCGGAGATGAATTGAGAAGTATCATCCCTGCAAAGCGGGTCTTCGCCGTGTATCAGAAGGATGACTTTACGGGGTGGCTGATATTTAGTGCGTTTTGGGCAAACCGAAAATTGGACTGTAGAACGGGAGAAGTGCGAATAATATGATTTATATTGTAGATAACTTATTAAATTATCTGATATATTTATTTATAATTTATTTTGGATTTAGGATTAGCCCTAGAAAAAACAGACTTTTTATTGGGGCTTCTGTAGTAATTGTACTGCTTGCAGGCGCTTTCAATGCATATTATGATGTCAATTCTCCGATTGTATACATTGTTTGGAGTGTGTTTTCAGTTATTTTGTTTTTTGAGGATCGTTTAGGTCATTTAATGATATTAAGCGCTTCCATCATGTATTTTACCGGGATTATAGATACATTCAGCGTTATGCTGATACAGGTTGTAATGATAGGAAGAGGTATTTCCGGCACAAATATTGCATGGTGGATGGAGCCTGCCTATCTTCTCTCATTTTTCATATATCTTTTGGCTTATTGGCAAATTTTGAAAAAGCATGAAGTCTATTTGTGTGATATAGAGTTCAAATACAAGTTCGCACTTATGGTTCAGGGAAGTATATTTCAAATGTTTTACAATTTTGTCTTTGCTTTCTTTAATGAGAATCATGCTATGTACGGATGGGATGCATATGCAGTGTTTTTTATCAGTATAACAGGAGTGATCTATTCTGTTTTTCTCACGCTCAGTCTGGCGGTGAAAAAAATATTGTCAGACAGGCAGAACAGGGAACTCCAATCTTTTATGTATATGCAGAAACAGCAATACGACTATCAGCTGCAGCAATTTGTAGCTGTACGACGGTTTAAACATGATTTGGTCAATCATATTGGCGTTCTAAGGGAACTGTTAAATGAGAAAAAGGCAAAAGAAGCCAAAGAATATATAGATACTATCTGGAATATTCAGAATGAGTTTGATCTAAAGATTCATACAGGAGACAGTTTCCTTGATATCATTGTAAATTATTATTTGTATTTGGCTGTAAAGGAGAAAGTAGAATTTACGGTATCAGGTAGGCTGACCGAAAAAATCCATCTTGATATGTTTGATCTCACAACATTGGTTGGAAATATATTACAAAATGCTTTTGAGGCTGCATTAAAAGCAGATGTTCCCCAAATACGTGTTGAATTCATAGAACATACGAAAGAAATATTTATAGTCGTCACCAACAGTACAGACCAAGTATTGAATAATAAAAAATTTTTTGTAACTACAAAAAAGGACAAAATAAACCACGGATTTGGCTTGAAAAATATTGCTGCAACGGTTCAAAAGTATCATGGTGAATGCTATATGGAGTCTGTGGCGGAAAACGGAGAGAAGCTGTTTAGAATCAGCATTGCCATACCTAGGGAGGGAAAGGTATGAAAATTGATATCGTAGAAGATGAAGCAGTATGGAGAAATAAGATACAGGATATTATCGAAAAATATTGCAGGGATAAAAATATTCCGTTTCAGATCAATTCTTATAGCAATGGAAAAGATTTTATGAAAAATCCAGATACAGACCTGTTGTTTCTGGACATTGAACTGGCAGAAGGCGAAGATGGTTTTCAAATAGCAGAGCAACTGCTGCAATATGGAAATAAATGTAAAGTATGTTTTTTGACTTCCCATGCGGAGCTGGCGAGAGCGGGATATAAGGTGAATGCTTTCAGGTATATAGACAAAAGGCATTTGGAAGAAGTGGATGAGGCGCTTGATTCTTTCCTGAAAACAAAGATTCAGGATCGAATCATTTTCTGTCACGATACTGCGGGGATACGCATTAGGATAAATCTGAATGAGCTTCTTCTTGTTGAAACATATGGAAGGAAATTAAGATACCTTATGCTTGACGGAAGGGAGCATTTTTGTGAAGGTCAGATATCGGAAGCCGCGCGAAGTTTATCCCCATTTGGCTTTTCCCAGATACATCGGTCATATATTGTCAATTTAAAATATATTGAAAAGGCACACAGCCATGAGGTGACACTTTGTAATGGATCAAAGGTAATTATCGGGAGAGTCCATAGTGATGAGTTCAAGAAAGAATTTTTTAAATGGAGAATGTGGTTTGACAACTGATTGAATATAAGGGAGGCTGGTGGTGTGATCTGACATCTGCGTTTGTGTCGTTTACACAAAAAACATGTCGTTTGTGCAAACAGTATTTTACTATTTTTTTCGTTGTGATATAAATAAAGCGCTAAAAAATAAAATTTTGAGTGAGGGGCGAAATATGTTGAAGAGGATTTTAAGTGTTTTATTCAGCAGCATTGTAATAAGCGCTTTATTTACAGGATGCGGAGATGCTGGAAAGGCGGACGATATAGAAGAAATAGAATTTATTGAAGAAAACAATGCAGAAATAGAAACACAAAATAATGTATCAATAACTGAGAATGAAAGTGATACGCCGGAAGAACAATCGATTGCTCACAGCAACACTGATAATTCTGCAGACAGAGTTACTGTAAACAACATTGATTATGAAACATTGGGAATCCAAAAATATGAATACCCGTCAGAATTTTCCTTGGGAGACAATTTAAAAACCGCCATTACTCAATTAGCACTCAGCTATGAAAATTTTGATAAGGGTTCGGTTAGCAGTAGAAGCTGGAAAGAAATTTTCATTGCTCGGTTTATTCAAAATTCAAGGGTATCGTTTGACTATTTAGATATGATTTCGGAGAAAAATAGCGGACAGATCAGTGTGGTTCAGCTAAATTATATTCAATATTCGCTTACGAATACAGAAGTGGATTTTTCATCGGAGGCAGGTGAGTCTGTAAATAGAAATGATGCTGCCAGCCCGTTGAATTACGGTTGGATTTCTGAATATAGTTACGAGGAGACAAACAATGGAGTAATCGTCACCGCTGATTTGGAAACAGGGTATGATGGAACAGATTCCATGCAAAAGCGCGAAATAACTGTGGAATTGATTAAAAACCCATATAGCTGTTTTGACGGATATAGTGTGATTGCTGTTTCATCTGAGGCAGAAAATAATGATGCGCAGATGCCAAAATATGATGAGCTGGAACATTTGATTGGAGAATATGAATATCTGTCGGACTATGGAATCGGCAAGTTAATTATTAATAAAACAGCTTATGGATATGATATTTCCGATTATGAATCAGAATCTTCTTATCGGTTTTTGGCTAACTCCTCTAACATAGACATTGTAGAAAATAATAGGATATATATAAAATATCCTGAGCAGGTATTTTCTGATGACACAGTTGTTTTTAGCTATTATATTTTGGAGTATAATTTGGATGGCATAAATGTGTATTGCGCAGAATCTGCGGATGAAGAAGGTCGATTTTTATATCATGCTACAAGAGAAAATATTGATGCCAAAACAACTCAAATCCGAGAAATTTATGAAGGTGAATATACGGGTAATACTATAAGTGACCCTGATTATGACGGTCTGGAGATTCAAAAAAATGAGGATGATACTTATACAATGCAGGTTAAAATCCCATTTTTAACTAAGTTGTATGAATGCACAGGATATCAGTCAGAAAATATAATTCTGTTTTCCACCTCTGAATGGGGTACAGATAAAAAGGTGGAGGGAAATATATCCTTTGACGGTGATTCTGCCACAGTGACCTTTACTTCCGGATGGTATCAGACAGCCACTACGGAAAACTCTTATCAATACAAAAAAACATCCAATACTCCCAGTTTGGAAAGCGGTCCTGGTGTACGTCCCGACTATAGTTCTTTTACAGGAGAATACTGCGATGACAACGGTGATCCAAGTCTTGAAATCCGGCAGAATGAGGATGGCGCTTATCTCATACAGATCAGTCTTTTTCGTGAAATAGGATATGATGCGTGTATTGGCAGTCTAGAGGAAGGGAAAATGTATTTCGCATCCGATGAAAGAGGCGGTGTAAGCGGCTGCATAATTCTTGATAATGACCTTGCGGTTGTCCGGTTTGAACACATTGGTTATTTTGAGAACGCTAAAGTAACAACCTATCTGTTTCATAAGACATCCAACGATCCAAATATTTATGAACCTAATTAAACCGCAGATTTTGTCCAAAAGTTTTAAGGTGATTTCTTTGAAGGTTCAGAAATGTCGTAGCAATTTTTTGTGCAGCCGGGAAACATATAGTTGGTGGAAGCCGTTTAATATGTTTTTGCCATTTTCCCCAGCAGATACTGCGCATAGCGGGAGAAAAAAGAGCGGTCTTTTTTCATTTCATCCGTCAGTTCAAAGAATAGCTCTTTGCTCTTATAATCCCTTTTAAAGAAAGGCTCGGCAAAAATATCCCACTGCGGAAGATAGGTGGAATATTTGCGGGTATAACAGTTAGCCGCCGTTGCCTGCACCCGGTGGTCTTTGTCTACGAATGAAGCTACGGATTTATGAAGCGCCGTATCTTCCTCAGGCAGATAATAATAATCCTTATAGTTGGAATAGAAGTATTTCATTTCTTCTTCATAGACCGGCACCTTCAGGATGCCCTCGTTGTTCTCGCCGCTGAAGTAACAGCCGTTTGACAGGTTGGAGACGGGCAGCGGCAGCGGCGCGGGCAGCTCCAGCTTCATAAGGAGCTCCCTCCTGTCGTGACCGTGATAATCCACGAAGCTGCTGGACTGCACCTTTTTAGCTCTCAACGGGCTGTTGAACAGATCGTAGAAAGCAAGGAGAGGAAGTAGCTGAAGCATACCTTTTATGTCATCGCTGTTATGCAGCAGTAGCAGGTGACAGGCGTCTTCGCGGGGGTTTTTGACATATTCGTGATACAATCCGATCAGATCTCCGCCGGAATAGATATCTTCCCGGCCGATGCCAAGCAATTCCTCCAGCGTTTTCTGTTTGCAGTTGGGCGTGTGGAGGAAAAATTTGTAGGGTGAGATCCGCTTGTAGATATCGATCCCTTCAAATTTGTCAAAATTGTACGGCAGCTTATGCATCTCACATTTCTGGACAAGATACGGCAGGTCAAAGTTGTTGCCGTTAAAATGTATCAGATGGGTGTAGTCCTGGGCGAACCGAAAAAAATCTCGAAGGAGCGCCTCTTCATCGCTGTAACGCTCTGCAAACCACTGTTTGATATGCCAGCGCCCGGAATGCCAGAATGCAGCGCCGATCATATATAGGGAAGAGTTCTTGGCGGTAAATCCCGTCGTCTCGATATCTATGAACAGGAGCTTCCCCAGTGGCGCTATTCTTTCCAGGGGATATTGTATCGTAAAATTTTCCATTGTCTGATTGACTGTCCGCATAATGTTCTCCCATACAAAATAACTTAGCTATATACTAACACATTTTTTGAATTAACAGTAGTTTTTTTCGTCGAAAAATAGTATATTTATAGAGTAAGCAGTAACGAGTGAAAGCTGAATCATGGTACTGTTTGGAAAGAGGGGCAAGAATGGCAAAATTAACGTTTCGTGGCGGTATTCATCCCTATGACGGTAAGGAACTGTCCAAAGACAAACCGATCAAAGAGGTGCTGCCCAAGGGAGATCTGGTATATCCTCTGTCACAGCATATCGGCGCGCCGGCCAAACCGATCGTTGAGAAGGGCGACCATGTGCTGACCGGACAGAAGATCGCGGAGGCGGGCGGTTATGTGTCTGCACCGGTCTATGCAACAGTGTCCGGCACTGTGAAAGCGATCGAGCCGAGAAGGGTCGTGACGGGCGACAGTGTAATGAGCATCATTGTTGAGAATGACGGGTTATATGAGGAAGTGGAATATCCTGCAGTGAAACCGCTTGAGGAGATGAGCAGGGAGGAGATCATCGATCGCATTAAGGAGGCCGGTATCGTTGGTATGGGCGGGGCCGGATTCCCAACGCACGTTAAGCTGTCGCCAAAGGAACCGGAGAAGATAGATTATGTGATTGCCAACTGCGCTGAATGCGAGCCTTATCTTACATCCGATTACAGAAGAATGATAGAGGAACCGGAGAAGCTGGTCAATGGGTTGAAGGTTTCTCTCAGGCTCTTTGAGAATGCGAGAGGCATATTGGCCGTGGAGGACAATATGCCGGATTGTATTGCTATATTGAAGAAACTGACGAAAGACGAGCCGCGCATCAGCGTTAAGACGCTTCGGACCAAATATCCGCAGGGCGCGGAGCGGCAGATCATCTATGCGACCACGGGAAGGGCGCTCAATTCATCGATGCTTCCCGCGGACGCCGGCTGTATCGTGAATAATGTAGATACGATCGTAGCGATCTATCACGCGATATATGAGGGGAAACCGCTGATGAACCGTATTGTGACCGTGACAGGTGACGCGGTGGCGGATCCGCGGAATTTTATCGTGCGCATAGGAACGAATTATCATGAACTGATCGAGGAGGCGGGCGGCTTTAAGAAAGAGCCTGTCAAGATCGTGTCCGGCGGGCCGATGATGGGATTCGGTATCTTTGATCTGGATGTTCCTACAACCAAAACGGCATCGGCGCTGTTGTGTCTGACGCAGGATGATGTATCCGCTATGGAAGAGGGACCGTGTATCAACTGTGGTCGATGCATGGAAGTGTGCCCGAGCAGACTTACGCCCGGTATGCTGTCAGACTGTGCCGAGCATTATGACGAAGAGCGATTTCTTGCCCTGGACGGGCTTGAATGTGTTGAATGCGGCTGCTGCAGCTTCATATGTCCGGCTAAGCGTCCCCTGACACAGACGATCAAGTCCATGCGCAAGATGCAGCTTGCAAAGAAGAAAAAGTAGGAAGAAAGGAGCATAGACTTAAGATATGAGCGATTTAATGAAGGTATCTTCCAATCCGCATGTCAGATCCAGGACGTCAACAGGCAGTATCATGCTGACTGTAGTGATCGCCCTTCTTCCGGCGGCAGGATTCGGTATCTATAACTTCGGGATGCGCGCGCTTGTCACGATATTGATCACCGTTGCGTCAGCAGTCCTGACCGAGCTTTTATTTGAGATCATATGTAAAAAGAAAATCACGATTGGGGATTTCTCTGCTGTGGTAACGGGGCTGCTGCTGGCCCTGAATCTTCCGGTCAATGTTCCGTGGTGGATCGGCGTAGTGGGCAGTGTGTTTGCGATCCTGGTCGTAAAGATGCTGTTCGGGGGTCTGGGACAGAATTTCATGAACCCTGCACTGGGTGCCAGATGTTTCCTGCTGATCTCCTTTACTTCCATTATGACAAACTTTGACTGCGATGCCTATACGGGAGCAACGCCTCTTGCCAATCTGAAGAACGGCGTTGACGTGAATATTATGGATATGGTGATCGGCAGAACGGCCGGAACGATCGGTGAGACTTCCATGATCGCCATTGTGATAGGAGCATGCATCCTGATCCTGATGGGTGTGATAGATCTTCGTATTCCCGGCAGTTACATAGTGAGCTTTGTTATTTTTATCAGTATATTCGGAGGACACGGACTGGACGGTGCTTATATTTCGGCGCATCTGGCCGGCGGCGGTCTGATGCTTGGCGCTTTCTTTATGGCGACCGATTATGTGACGCGGCCGATCACAAAGAACGGGCAATACCTGTTCGGCATACTTCTCGGGATCCTTACGGGAATATTCCGTATATTCGGACCCTCTGCGGAAGGCGTGTCCTATGCGATCATTATCGGCAATCTGCTGGTGCCGCTCATTGAGAAGATCACTCTTCCGAAAGCATTTGGTAAAGGGGGAGAGAAGGCATGAAAGAAATGATGAAAAATACGGGTATTCTGCTTGCAATTACCGTTGTGGCGGGACTTGTGCTCGGCCTGGTATATCAGATCACCAAAGATCCTATTGCGGAGCAGGACGCTAAGAAGAAGCAGGAGGCATGCCAGGAGGTTTTTGCGGATGCAGCTTCTTTTGAGGCGATGGAAGTAACGCAGACAGATGCCGCCAAGTGGGCGGCTGCGGGATACGGTCAGGAGAGCATCGATGAAGTGATGAGCGCTGTGGATGCATCCGGCGATCTGCTGGGATACGTGATCACCGTGACAACGAAAGAAGGATACGGCGATATTCAGTTCTCTATCGGCGTGCGCATGGACGGCACGTTGAACGGTATGTCCATTCTGTCCATCTCCGAGACGGCAGGACTGGGAATGCGTGCAGAGGAAGTTTTAAAGCCGCAGTTCGCAAATAAGCGGGCGGAAGTGTTTGAGTATACCAAAAGCGGGGCGGCGGCGGACAATCAGATAGACGCCATTTCGGGTGCGACGATCACGACAAACGCTGTGACCAATGGAGTCAACGCCGGCCTATACTATTTCCGTACACAACTGGGAGGAGGCAGTGACAATGAATAGTGCGAAAGAACGTCTTGTCAACGGCATATTGAAGGAAAATCCGACTTTTGTGCTGATGCTTGGCATGTGTCCGACATTGGCGGTGACGACATCGGCGATCAACGGTCTTGGCATGGGGCTTACAACGATGGTGGTGCTTGCGCTGAGCAACGTATTTATTTCGCTGCTCAGAAATATCATACCGGATAAAGTGCGTATTCCGGCGTTTATCGTTATTATCGCGTCCTTTGTGACCGTGGTGGAGCTGCTGCTTCAGGGGTTTATTCCGTTCCTGTATGATGCGCTCGGAATATATATTCCGCTGATCGTGGTCAACTGTATCATACTGGGACGCGCGGAGGCATATGCGTATAAGAATCCCGTGATCCCGTCACTGTTTGACGGAATTGGAATGGGCCTGGGGTTCACGGCGGCCCTTACCTGTATCGGAGCAGTGAGAGAGCTTCTTGGTGCGGGTGAGATCTTCGGGATCCATGTGATGCCGGACAGCTTCGTCCCGGTGAGCATCTTTATCATGGCGCCCGGCGCGTTCTTTGTACTTGCGCTTCTTACGGCCATTCAGAATAAAGTAAAGATCGTCGGAGAGAAGAAAGGGAAGGATATGTCGAAGATACAATCAGGCTGTGGATTTGATTGTATGAACTGCGACGACGCCGGCTGTGCGCACAGGATGTACGACGACAGCGCCAAAGGAACAAAAACAGAGATAAAGGAGGATGAGAATAATGGAAACGGTTAAAGAGCTGCTTGTGATTCTGATAGCATCCTCATTGGTCAATAATGTGGTACTGAGTCAGTTCCTGGGTCTGTGCCCGTTCTTAGGCGTATCCAGGAAGACGAATACTGCCACGGGCATGGGAGTTGCGGTCATCTTTGTCATTACGCTCGCTTCTGCAGTGGCAGGCGCGATATATAAATACCTGCTTGTGCCGCTCGATATCACTTATCTGCAGACGATCGTGTTTATTCTGGTCATCGCGGCGCTTGTGCAGTTTGTGGAGATGTTTCTGAAAAAATATATTCCGGCGCTGTATCAGTCCCTGGGCGTGTATCTGCCGCTGATCACGACCAACTGCGCGGTGCTCGGGGTAGCGCTCACAAATGTGCAGAAGGAGTACGGTATCCTGGCAGGCATCGTAAACGGATTTGCCACGGCGGTGGGCTTTACGATCTCCATCACGATCCTGGCGGGTATCAGGGAGAAGATGGCATACAACGATATCCCGGAGTCCTTTAAGGGCATGCCGATCGTTCTTGTTACGGCCGGCTTGATGGCGATCGCGTTCTGCGGTTTCTCCGGACTGTTATAGAGAATATCCCGCTGAGGGTCGGGTGGATTATGCTGTTACGATGCAGAAAGGCGGTAGGAATATATGGGTATAACAGGAGTGTTAGTGGCAACGCTTGTTGTGGGAGCGGTGGGACTGTTTGTGGGACTGTTCCTCGGTGTTGCCGGCATTAAATTCAAAGTGGAAGTAGATGAAAAAGAGGAAGCGGTGCTGGGAGTCCTGCCGGGGAACAACTGCGGCGGATGCGGTTATGCCGGCTGTTCGGGTCTTGCGGCTGCCATCGCCAAGGGAGAGGCGCCGGTGAACGCCTGCCCCGTAGGAGGCGAGAGCGTAGGAAAACAGGTCGCGCAGATCATGGGCGTGGAGGCGGAAGAAAGTGTACGCAAGGTGGCATTTGTCAGATGTATGGGCGACAGAGACCGTACCAGGTCAGATTATGATTACAGCGGTATTGAAGACTGCCGGATGCTTTCCTTTGTTCCCAACGGCGGACCGAAATCGTGCAACAACGGTTGTCTTGGTTTTGGAAGCTGCGTGAAGGTGTGTCCCTTTGATGCGATCCACGTTGTAAACGGCGTGGCGGTGGTGGATAAGGAGGCGTGTAAAGCCTGCGGCAAGTGTGTCGCCGTATGTCCCAAGAATCTTATCACGCTGGTTCCGTACACGGCCAAACACATTGTGGCGTGCAGCTCCGTGGAGAAGGGACCTGCGACTATAAAGGCGTGTGATGTCGGCTGCATCGCCTGCCAGTTATGTAAGAAAAACTGTCCCGCAGACGCGGTGACAATAGAAGATTTTCATGCGGTTATTGATCAGGACAAATGTATCGGATGCGGCGCGTGTAAAGAAAAGTGTCCGAGGAAGGTTATTGTATAAAGCATTGCGCGATCAGGCAGTGCAGGAACGGAGGTTGACATGAGAGCTACGGTAACACTGGGAAGCACCGGAATCACGGTGAACAAAAACGGATTCGGCGCGCTGCCGATCCAGAGGATTTCAGACGAAGCGGCGGTTTATCTTCTCAGGAAAGCATACGAAAACGGTATCACCTTTTTTGATACCGCCAGATGGTATAGCGACAGCGAGCATAAGCTGGGGCTTGCGTTTGAGGGTATGCGGGATAAGCTGTATATAGCGACAAAGACGGGTGCCAAAAATGCGGAGTCGTTCTGGCAGGACTTAGAGACCAGTCTTGAGAATCTCAAGACGGATCACATTGATATCTACCAGTTCCACAATCCGGATTTCTGCCCGAAGCCGGGAGATGAGAGCGGATTGTATGACGCGGCTCTGAAGGCAAAGGAACAGGGAAAGATCAGGCATATCGGCATAACGAACCACCGTTTGGCGATAGCCCACGAAGCGATCGACAGCGGACTATATGAGACATTACAGTTTCCGTTCTGTTATCTGGCAACGGATAAGGATATTGAACTGGTCGAGAAGTGTAAGAAGGCGAATATGGGATTTATCGCCATGAAGGCTTTGTCGGGCGGCCTTATCACCAATTCGGCGGCGGCGTATGTGTTTCTTGCCCAGTATGACAATGTGCTGCCTATCTGGGGTGTTCAGAGAGAGTCGGAGCTGGATGAATTTTTATCTTATATCAGCAACCCGCCGGCGATGACAGAGGAGCTTGAGGCGGTCATCAGACACGACAGAGAGGAGCTTTTGGGAGATTTCTGCAGAGGCTGCGGCTACTGTATGCCCTGTCCTGCCGGGATCGAGATCAACAACTGTGCGCGTATGTCGCTCCTTCTGCGGCGTTCTCCGTCCGCGGGGCATCTGAGTCCTGAGGGACAGGCCAAGATGATGAAAATAGAAGATTGTATCCATTGTAATCAATGTAAGAGCAAATGTCCGTACGGGTTGGATACGCCCGCACTGCTGCAGAAGAATCTGGAGGATTATAAGAAGGTTCTTGCGGGAGAGGTTAAGGTGCAGTGACGGAATACGGCGCTGCGGCATGGCTGCGGAGCGCTGTGAAGGCTACCGGGAAAGTGGGAATCCGCCGGACGCGATAAGCTCTCCGTTCTTTGTGATAAAAAGAACTTCTGTGTTTTCCAGGGATTCGATCAGCTTCATGCCGTCGTCACAGCCGAGAAAATAGCAGGTGGTAGACAGGGCGTCCGCATCTACGGATGAGGGCGCTATAACGGTCACACCTGCTATATTGTTGTCCTCCGGATAACCTGTAGAGGTGTTTAGCAGATGATGGTACAGAACTCCGTCCTCATAAAAGTAGCGCTCATAGATGCCGGAAGAGACAACCGACCGGTCTGTTATATCGATAGCGGTGATAATGTCCCCCTCATCGGCAAAAGGTTTTTGAATACCGATATGGTAAGGCTGTCCTCCGGGCTTGCTCCCTATGGTGACCAGATTGCCGCCAAGGTTTATACAAGCATTTTGGACGCCCTGTGCGAGCAGATATTCTTTTAAGCGGTCGGCAATGTAGCCCTTGGCGATAAAACCGGGATCAATGGCTGCCGCCGGGTCGGTGAGAGTTACAGTGTTTCCTGCGATAAGCACCTTCCGGTAATCGATGTGGGATACGGCATTCCGGATGGCGTCATCATCGGGCCTGCGGGGAGAATCTTCCGACCCGAAATCCCATAATTCGCTTAGCGGAAAGACGGTGAGATCGACCGCTCCGTCTGAGAGGCCGGAATAGTAGAGTGCCTTTTGAAGAAGATCGATGGTGTCATCGGAGACTGTGACGGGTCTGCCGTTTGCATGATTGATGTTCCAGATGTCAGAGCCTTCGATATGGGCGCTGAACAGCTTCTCGTAGCTGTCGATCATGGAGAAGCATTCGCGGATATTGCGGTCGCATGTTTCGCTTCCGTCTGTATCGTAAAGAGTGATCTGCACGACTGTGTCGAGATAGAAGCCCGTTTGTGTGACGGGGACGGCGTTCTGTGCGCATCCGGACAGAAGGACCGAAGCGGCTGCCAGGGAAAATAATCCCGCAACCATATGCAGAACTGTATTGCTTTTTATGAAGTTTACGCGGTCCTTTTTCCAGTTCATTGAGCACTGCCTCCAAATCGATCAGCTCTGCCCTGTCATCGATCCTGTCTTGCCGTCAGGTATGCGTTGCTTGTCAAAACAGACGCAACATGATAACATTAGTATAGCATTTTGCATAACAGGAAGCAACGAGTGCCGGTCTGACAATTGTGCCTGTGCCCGAATTCGCAGACTGAGCAGGAATGGGGGATCTATATGAGATTACCGGGAGAAGAAGACCCCCGGGGAGGCGGTCTGCCCGTGATCTATATGATTATGGGCGTATTGGTTTTTATGGCGCTGTTGGCGTTTGTGCTGTACCAAAGTAACAGTAAGGGCAGCAGGGGCAGCGAGTATCTGAAAGAACTGCAGGCCACGCAGAATGAGGCAGAAACGGAAGAAGCGGAGGCTGAAACAGAGCAGTCCGGGGAAGAGCAGACGGCGGACAAACGCCGGGCCCAAGATCTTGATTTCTGGGATATGTATCCGGTGGAGGAGCAAGAGGACGGCGGGAAGACTCTGACGCCGGAAGATAATACGGGCGCAGTGCTGGATAAGACGAAGCCGGCGAACGATACATCCGGACAGAGTGTGCAGCAGATGCAGGCCGAACAGGAGGATCCGTCGAAGGATGGGAAGCACACTCTTGTCACGAACCCGGACGGTAAAGAGGAATGGGTGCTGATCAGCCCCTATCTGACGAAAAATACCTATGATTATACCAATCTGGAGGAAAGAGCCGGGCTGCGGCGTTACATGGAGAACGGCAGGGATATCTCTTATGTGGGAGTCGATATTTCCGAAGAGAGCGGAACGGTAGATTTTGGGCACTTGAAAGCGGCGGGGGTGGACTATGTGATGATCCGCCTCGGCGGGCGCGGATACAGCAGCGGTCAGATAACCTTAGACGAGAAGTTTAAAGAAAATATTGAGGGCGCTATCGCCCAGGGGCTGGACGTGGGAGTATATTTCTATTCCCAGGCGGTCAATCAGGACGAAGCGGTACAGGAAGTAAATTTCGTTATTCAGAACCTGGATCCATACAAGGGCAATATCAAATATCCGGTCGCTTTCGATATGGAGTTGGTCGTCAATGACAAGGCGAGGATCGACGGACTTAGCAGAGAGGACAGAACCGATATTGCAGTATCGTTCATGGAAGGAGTCAAGGCGGCGGGATACGTGCCGATGCTCTGCGGTGATAAGGAGTGGCTGATCAAAGAAATAAATCTTGCAAAGCTTCAGTCTTATGATGTCTGGCTTGCACAGGAGGAAGATATTCCCGATTATCCGTATCAGTATGCGATGTGGCAGTATACGACTGCCGGGGTCGTGGACGGCATTCAGAAGGATGCCCATCTGAATATCTGCTTTATCGGTTATTCACAGCGATAGTGTCTGACACCGGAGGATACTTTGACTGAAGAATACAGGTCGGCGTAGACGGCGGGCGACATCCCTTCCATATAGTTGGGGGTGTAAGCTTTGTTTACGCCGGCTTTTTTCAGGAGATCCACGGCTTTGTTATATGCGATGGCAGCCTCTGTTTCCGAATCGTATACGCCCACGGTGATATTACCCTTCACGTGGATCTTTACGCGGTAGCGCGTCGTCTTTCCGTCAGACAGGGCCTCTACGCCGTTATAGCGGTTGATGATCTCGATATTTTCATATCGCATATCCTGGCGGTTACCGTTGATAAAGCGGTAGTCTTTTCCCTCCACGGCATAATTCCTGATGCCGTAGCGACTCATAATATTGACCTGCATGCCATAATCGGCTACAAAATAATGTCCGCCTCTCCGGGAGATCCTGCGGGAAGAATAGTAGAACAGATCCTCGGTGTCGAAAATAAAATAGTCGGAAGGAGAAAAATAGTAATAAAAAAATTTAGGGCGGATATAGATCGGCGATGAAAAATAAATACCGTTGTCCCGGAAATTGATCAGACAGATCCATTTATGGAAAGAAAGGGGCGAATCCGCACTGTAACGGTCCAGAGTAAACGAAGCGTCGTCAAGAAGCGTTCTGGCCAGCAGGTACGCTCTGTGGGCGTCTTCCGGAGTATCATAACTGCCCAGGCTGATATGCTTTGCGCGATAAGTTAATGAAGCGCGGTAATACGCCGTCCGATCTTTGCGGGATGCCGTATATACGCCGGGAAGCTGGTGTTTCATAACTCTTTCCTCCTTTCTATGATTGTACCATTTTTGAGAAAAAAAACAAATTAAGAAATATTTTTCCTTTATTCTGTATAGAATATATACATGTAAAAGTGCTATCTGTATTTATTTGCCGGAATGGAGGAAAGATGTATAAAAAATATATAATGAGTCTTTCGCTGGCGGGCATGATGCTTTTTTCATCATGGATATGCGTCAGGGAGCTCAGGATCAACCGGATCGCGGCCAATCCCGCATTCCGAATGGAGTATGTTGACGAGAGTCTTGCAGAAGACAAGCATAGCTTTATAGAAATGATTTCCAGCGTGTCATCGGGGCAGAGAGTCGTGGATTATGAAGTGCTGGAGCAGACTAAGAAATACCAGTTGTCGGACAAGGATTACGAAGCGCTCTTGCGCATCGTGGAGGCCGAAGCCGGCGGCGAAGATCAGGATGGCAAGCTGCTGGTGGCCAATGTGGTTTTAAACCGGGTCAACAGTGAATTGTTTCCCGATTCGGTGGTGGATGTCGTGATGCAGAAAGAGCAGGGGATAGCCCAGTTTTCACCTACAGTGGACGGACGATACCAGAGCGTTAAGATCAGTGAAGATACAAAAGAGGCGGTCGGGCGTGCCATATACGGTGAAGATATATCGGAGGGGGCGTTGTATTTTTGCGCGAGAGAAAAAGCTGATTCGGAAAAGATGCAATGGTTTGACCGGAAGCTTACAAGACTGTTTGCCTATGGAAACCACGAATTTTTCCAGTAAAGGCATAATGCCGGCATATTTTTACTTACGACAGCGTTTTTTTGGACGCTGTTTTTTTATGCTTCCTTTGCAGAAAGCATGTCCGAAAAGCGACTTTTCAAAAAGGTAAAAAGAGTGTATAATAAACCGGTAAAAGATACAACTTATAAAGGGAGGGACATATGATAAGGGAAAAAGTTAAAAATTATATCTGCAAGGTAAATATATGGCAGCTTTTGTTTGCCATGATGTTTTCGGCAATGCTTACGGCATCAAGACATACGTTTGATCTCAGGGCTGATAGGGATACGGTAGATACAGTATTTATTACGGATTTTCATTTAATTGACTGTGTTATATGGATCGCGGCTGCGGTTATTGTGTACATAGCGCTCAAAGGTGTAATGTATGTATTTGCGTCTGCTGCAAGTCGGTTTTTTACGCATAATACTGGGGGGGGGTTATCGGCTGCTTATATTTGCGGTGCTTTTTTTGATGACCATGTGGCTGCCGTATCTGCTTTCATACTTTCCGGGCGGCATTTTCTCAGATACCGTAGATTCAATCGATATGGCTCTTTATAAAAATGAACTGGATAATCACAATCCGATATTATATACTCTGGTCTGGCGATTTATATTTTGGATCGCAGGAACATTTTCAGGGAAGACTGAGTATGCGGGACTAAATCTTTTTACAGTGGTACAGACATTTGTATGCGCGTTTGTTTTATCATATTTTCTGTTTCAATGTTATCGCTGGGGGTGCAATAAACTTTTTATTTATTTGTGTCTGCTTGTGTTTAGCGTTTTTTCATTATATCCGTTCTATGGTATTTCTCTGTGGAAAGACACTCCGTTTTCTATAATGACGTTTGTATTTTCTGTATTTTTATATTATCTGTTTAGAAATTCCCCTGAGCGGATTTCAGCCTGGCAGCTTGTGATATATTGCATAGGTAGTGTATTTATCATCTTTTCGAGGAATAATGGTATTTATGTAGCTGCTTTTTATTTTGTGACAGTTACATTTATTTTGTTTATTATGCGTAGGAAAAATATTGCAATTAAGATAGGAATAGCGTCAGCGGCAATGCTTGCTGTATCGGGAATTATTCAGGGACCGGTATATGACAGTCTGGGATATGACATAAACAGTCATACCGAAAGCCTGGGAATACCGATGCAGCAGGTTGCTTATATTATTTCTACTGACGGAAAGCTGACGGAGGATGATATTGATGAAATCAGCAATTTAATGCCCTTGGAAAAATGGAGAGAATTGTATGATCCCACAGTAGCTGATTATATTAAGTTTTCGGGAGATTTTAATCGTGAATATATGGAAAATAATTCAGGAAAATTTCTCAAGACATATGTACATATTGTATTAAATAATCCTGTTAAGGCAGTTAAAGCATATATGCTCTCAACAATAGGATTTTGGAATGTTTTTGAAAATTCAGGCGCTTCATATATTTGTAATTATAACTATCCTAATGCAGATTATGTTATGAGTGATTATTTTGAATATTATTTTAAATATTCGTTCAGAAATATGGTGGAGCCTAAAAAATACATCAGTGCGGCAATATTCGTATGGATAATGCTTGGAACTGTTTGCATATGTTTAGCAGAACATAATTACAGCGGCTTAATATGCGTTATGCCTACGATGGGGCTGTGGCTGTCGGTTATGCTTGCGGTTCCGCTGTCGTATTCATTAAGATATGTATATTCTTTGTTTTTATGTGTGCCGTTGTATTTGATCGTTTGCATAGACTGTTTTCGCAAACAGGTATGACAGAACGAAAATTATGTTCATCGAAGGCTGAATACAAAATATTGCAGGGAAAGGAATGCTTATGAAAATCAAGAACGGAAAGACAAAGCGGATATGCTGCCTGTGTATTGTGGCTGCGGCAATGACTGTGCTGCCGTCCTGCAGCCGTGCCCGTGGGACGGTGCCGGAGGAAGCGGATACATATGAGATCAATAAGACGGCGATAAACGGTGCAGAAGAGGCAGGAGCGGAAACCAGCGATATGCTGCCGGAATTATCCGATGATACGAAGGTCATAACGGTAGACGAGGCAACTAAGCTTATGGATAGAAAAGGTATGCCTGTGGACGGACAATAGGATTATTGCGCGGCATCGGAAAGTATGCTATCATAAATGAAGTGTAATCATATGGAAAGGTTTGGTTTATAACATGGAAGTATTGTATAGCAGTACGAGGAACAGCGGACTTAAGATCACGGCTTCCCAGGCGATTCTAAAGGGACTTTCGGATGATGGAGGCCTGTTTGTGCCGGATCATATTCCCGCGCTTGACCGGCCCCTGAAAGAGCTGGCGGGCAGACCGTACCGGGATATAGCTTACGAGGTAATGAAGCTGTATCTGACAGATTTTACGGAGGAAGAGTTAAAGACCTGTATTGAGCGTGCTTATGATTCTAAATTTGACACGAAAGAGATCGTTCCGGTCACGGAAGCGGAGGGAGTGTATTATCTGGAACTGTTTCACGGCTCAACGATAGCGTTTAAAGATATGGCGCTGTCCATATTACCGCATCTGATGATCACGTCCGCAAAGAAGAACCATGTGAAGAACGAGATCGTTATACTGACGGCTACATCAGGCGATACCGGAAAGGCAGCGCTTGCCGGGTTCGCGGGCGTAGAGGGTACAAAGATCATTGTCTTTTATCCCAAGAACGGCGTGAGCCCTATACAGGAAAAACAGATGGTCACACAGAAGGGCAGCAATACTTATGTGGTAGGGATAAGAGGCAATTTTGACGATGCGCAAAACGGTGTGAAAGCGATCTTTAACGACCGCCAGCTTGCCGGTGAAATGGAGGCTGCCGGGCTGCAGTTTTCCTCCGCCAATTCCATTAATATCGGACGCCTTGTTCCGCAGATCGTCTATTATGTATATGCTTACGCACAACTTCTGCACGACGGAAAGATCAGCGACGGAGAGAAGATCAACGTGGTCGTGCCTACAGGAAACTTCGGCAATATTCTGGCGGCATTTTATGCCAAGAATATGGGCGTGCCGATCGGTAAACTGATCTGTGCGTCCAACGAGAATAAAGTGCTGTATGATTTCTTTACGACCGGCAAATATGACCGCAACAGAGAATTTGTGCTGACCAGTTCTCCGTCTATGGATATTCTGATATCGAGTAATCTTGAGAGACTGATCTACCGCATTGCGGGGGACGATGCCGGCAAGAACACACAGCTTATGGAGTCCTTATCCAAGGCGGGCAGCTACGAGATCACGGAACAGATGAAAGTGCAGCTTTCGGATTTCTACGGCGGTTATGCCAGTGAAGAGGAAACCGCAAAGCGTATTAAGGAAATGTATGAGAATACAGGTTATATAATAGATACGCACACAGCTGTGGCGAGCGCCGTGTACAGGAAATATGTGGCGAAGACCGGGGATAAGACCGTGACTGTGATAGCTTCCACGGCGAGTCCTTTCAAATTCTCGCGGAGCGTTATGCACGCGATTGACGGTAAATATGATACCATGTCTGATTTTGAGCTGGTGGACGAGCTTTCTGAGATCGGCAAGGTGCCTGTGCCGGGAGCGATCGAAGAGATCAGGACTGCGCCGGTCGTGCACGACCATGTATGCGACAAGACGGAGATGAAGACGGTTGTAAAGCGTTTTCTCGGTATAGACTGACGGACAGGATCGATGCGGTCCGGAAAACGGAGGAATAATTGCGATGGGGATGAGCGGCACGATAGATATTCTATTTCTTGCCAGCGGATGTTATCTGACAGGAACTGCTGTTATGGCTAAAAAGCGGGGCAGTATGGTGGCAAGCGTCATGCTTGGCAAGAATATGAGTGAAAATGACATCAGCGACAAAGAAGGATTTATCAATTATATGTACAAACGCCTTCTCCTGTCAGGCCTGATGATCGTGGTTGCGTCTGTCATACATCTTGTCAATGATTATTACATCAAGTCCAACGCGCTCACCTGGGGCGGAAGCATATTGATCCTGGCTGCGCTTATCATCTATACAAGAACGTATATGACCGGGCAGAAGAAATATATGGTACGGGGCGGAACGGCGCCCGGGCCGGATAGCAGTAAACAGAAAAACAAAGAATAAAAATAAAAGAGATGCTTTCAGGCATCTCTTTTGTCTATTTTCACATATTCTTTGTCGGTACAGACTGTTTTGTATGCCGGCCGGATGATCTTACCGTTGCTGGCGAGCTCTTCCATACGGTGGGCGCTCCATCCTACGATCCTTGCAATGGCAAAGATGGGAGTGTACAGCTCCACCGGAAGATTGAGCATATTATATACAAAGCCCGAATAGAAGTCCACGTTTATGCTGACGCCCTTATAGATTGGACGTTCCCCGGCGATGATCTGGGGCGCAAGGCGCTCAACCAGGGAATACAGTGCAAATTCATCATGCAGTCCTTTTTCCTCAGACAGTTTCTCCACAAAGGATTTAAATATAACTGCACGCGGATCGGATTTGGAGTACACGGCATGTCCGACGCCATAGATAAGTCCCGCGTGGTCAAAGGCATCTTTATGCAGAAGACGCTTCAGGTAGTCGGCGACCTGTCCCTCGTTTGTCCAGTCGGATACCTCCCGCTTCATTTCTTCAAACATCTGTACTACCTTTATATTTGCTCCGCCGTGGCGGGGACCCTTCAATGATCCGATAGCAGCCGCAATGACGGAGTAGGTGTCTGTCAGAGAGGATGTGACTACGCGGGTGGTAAAGCTGGAATTGTTTCCGCCGCCGTGTTCCATATGTAAGATCAGGGCGATATCCAGTATCCTGGCTTCGAGCGGAGTATATTTACTGTCAGGGCGCAGAATATGAAGTATATTCTCGGCATTGGACAGCTCCGGCCCCGGCTGGTGTATAAAAAGACTCTCGCCGTTGTGATAGTGGCTGTATGCCTGATATCCGTAGATGGACAGCATGGGGAACAGCGCAATAAGCTGCAGACACTGGCGAAGCACATTTGGCAGGGACGTATCGTCTGCCCGGTCGTCATAAGAATAGAGCGTGAGCACGCTTCTGGCAAGCGTATTCATCATATCGTTGCTGGGCGCCTTCATGATAATGTCGCGCACGAAGCTGGTCGGCAGAGAACGGTAGCTGGACAGAAGACGTGAAAAGTCGTCAAGCTCCTGCTTGTTTGGCAGCTTGTTAAAGAGAAGAAGATAAGTCACCTCTTCAAAGCCGAAACGGTTCTCGCTGGCAAAGCCTTCCACAAGATCCTTGACGTCATATCCGCGATAAAAGAGTCTGCCGTGGGTGGGAACCTGTACGCCGTCCACGATCTTATTGGCGCGCACATCGGAAATGTTGGTAAGGCCTGCAAGCACTCCCTTGCCGTTTAAATCGCGCAGTCCGCGCTTCACATCATACTTGGTGTATAATTCGGTATCTATAATACCGGCTTGCCCGCTCATAGACGCAAGTCGCACAATCTCTGGTGTAATTTCAGAAAAACTGTTCTGTTCCATGATAAATGCCTCCTTTCAGAACAAAATCATTTCGCATTATTATTATAATAGCATGAAAAAAATAGGCGAGACAAGGGAAAAAAGTAATTTAAGAAAGATTTAACATTGTTCAAATCTTGTTCATATATTACGGCGTTTAGGCAACAGACCGGAAAGGTATCTGTGCGGCGCTTTAAAGACTGGAATTTTACGGTGAATAGTATTACAATGATATGTAAATAGCGTATACTGATATGGTGAGAGAGGAGTATGGAACAGAATGGATAAAAAAGAGATATTAAAGCGCGTGGATCACACGCAGCTTCAGGCTTATGCCACATGGGAGGATATCGTAAAGCTGTGCGACGAGGCGGTTACATACGGGACGGCTTCTGTCTGTGTGCCGCCCGCTTATATTAAGCGTATCCATGATACATACGGCGATAAGCTGAATATCTGTACGGTAGTGGGATTCCCTCTGGGATATTCCGTGACGGAGGCTAAAGCGGCGGAAACCAGACGGGCAATCGAAGACGGTGCGAACGAGATCGATATGGTTATCAATATCAGCCACGTCAAGAACGGTATGTATGACGCAGTGGAAGAGGAGATCAGAACGTTAAAAGAAATCTGTAAAGACCACATCCTTAAGGTTATTATTGAGACATGCTATCTGACGGAGGACGAGAAGATCGCTATGTGCAGGGCGGTGACGAATGCGGGAGCGGATTATATCAAGACGTCTACCGGATTTGGGACAGGTGGAGCAACGCTTGAAGATGTACGGCTGTTTAAGCAGCACATTGGCAGCCATGTCAAGATCAAGGCGGCGGGCGGTATTTCGACGGTGGAGGATCTGGAAGCGTTCGTACAGGAAGGGTGTGACCGGATCGGCACGTCCAGGGCCGTTGGATTGCTGAAGGATTAGTACAGTAAAACAGCGGACTTGTGAGATGATTTACAGGTCAGTAGAAAAAAGCGGGTGTGGATTACCACACCCGCTTTAGCGCTGTTGTTTATATAACAGACTTCAGACATATCGGTCCGAATATTATAACTGGGGACCTGCGGAAACGAGAGCCTTACCTGCACTGTTTCCTTCATATTTAGCAAAGTTCTTAATGAATCTCTGCGCAAGATCCTTAGCTTTGGTCTCCCATTCGGAAACATCGGCATAAGTATTGCGGGGATCAAGAATGTTGGTGTCAACTCCCGGAAGCTCTGTAGGTACTTCAAAGTTGAAGTAAGGGATCTTCTTGGTGGAAGCCTTCTCGATATCGCCGTTTAAGATAGCGTCGATGATACCGCGGGTATCTTTGATAGAGATACGCTTGCCGGTTCCGTTCCATCCTGTGTTTACAAGATAAGCCTTCGCGCCGCTGACCTGCATCTTCTTAACAAGCTCCTCAGCATACTTGGTAGGATGAAGCTCAAGGAATGCCTGACCGAAGCAAGCGGAGAAGGTAGGAGTAGGCTCTGTGATGCCGCGCTCCGTACCTGCTAACTTAGCTGTGAAACCGGACAGGAAGTAGTACTGTGTCTGTTCGGGTGTAAGTACGGATACCGGAGGAAGTACGCCGAACGCATCCGCGGACAGGAAGATCACATTCTTGGCTGCCGGTGCAGAGGAAACAGGACGTACAATATTCTTAATATGATTGATAGGGTAAGATACACGGGTATTCTCTGTTACACTCTTATCATCAAAGTCGATCTTGCCGGAAGCGTCCAGAGTTACGTTCTCCAGAAGAGCATCGCGCTTGATCGCATTGTAGATATCGGGCTCAGAGTCTTTGTCAAGGTTGATGACCTTGGCATAGCAGCCGCCCTCAAAGTTGAATACGCCGTTGTCATCCCAGCCGTGCTCGTCATCGCCGATCAGCAGACGCTTGGGATCTGTGGACAGGGTCGTCTTACCTGTGCCGGATAGACCGAAGAAGATCGCGGTATTCTTACCGTCCATGTCTGTGTTAGCGGAGCAGTGCATGGAAGCAATGCCCTTAAGAGGAAGGTAGTAGTTCATCATGGAGAACATACCCTTCTTCATCTCACCGCCGTACCATGTATTGATAATAACCTGCTCGCGGCTGGTAATGTTGAATGCTACGCATGTCTCGGAGTTTAATCCCAGCTCCTTGTAGTTCTCAACCTTTGCCTTGGAAGCATTGTAAACTACGAAGTCAGGCTCAAAGCTGTTCAACTCTTCCTCGGAAGGCTGGATGAACATATTCTTGATAAAGTGTGCCTGCCATGCAACCTCTACGATGAAGCGGACTGCCATACGTGTGTCCTTGTTAGCGCCGCAGAATGCGTCTACTACGAACAGTCTCTTGTTGCACAGCTCTTTCTGCGCCAGCGCCTTGACGGTAGCCCAGACATCCTCCGACATGGGATGGTTGTCGTTCTTGTACTCATCGGACGTCCACCAGACGGTATCCTTGGAGTTCTTATCCATAACGATATACTTATCTTTAGGAGAACGACCCGTGTAGATACCAGTCATAACGTTTACTGCGCCGAGTTCGCTGACCTGTCCTTTTTCATAACCTTCCAGATCGGGTTTGATCTCTTCTTCGTACAGCATGTCGTAAGAAGGATTGTGCACGATCTCGGTAGTTCCGGTGATGCCATACTTGCTTAAATCGATTTGTGCCATCTTACTTTTACCTCTTTTCTTTCATTATATTTTTGGCATTAAGTAAAGTATAATACCCAACAGCCCATATGATTTTATTATACATGATAAATCAATAAAATCAATAACAAACCCTATGGTTTTTACATGGATCATCACCCGGATTTTTATTTGTTGTTTTTTGAGACAAGGTCAGATATAATAAAATTAACAAAAAAAATCGACAGATACCGGGAAAATATGGCAGATGTTACAATGGGATCCCGCTGGTGGGATCCTCCGCCTGCGGTTTGCGGTACAGCGCGAAGCCGCGTGGTTGAATGGGGGAATGAAGATGTATCACTGTACGGTATGCTTTTATTTTATTGGCAACAAAAAGGAACTGCTGGAGGTCATGAAGGAAGCGGAACCGCTTAAGCATTTTAAGCATACGTTCCTTACAAGTCCGGAACCGCGCGAACTGTTGACTCCCAGGGCGGACGTGATCTTCGCTGATCTGCAGGGCTTGAAGGCGGACGTGGCGCTCCGCAGTCTGGTGTATCACAAAAAGGATTCCGCCCAGCTTATCCTGCTTGCGGACAAGGAACAGACCGCCGTCCTTATGCAGCAGGACTTATCCGGCGTGACGGATATATGGACTATGCCGCTCTCTAAAGAAGAGCTGTGCTTTCGTTTCGTCAGATGGCAGCAATCGTATAAGGAGAAAAAGGACAGCTGGCAGACCCAGACCTATCTTGATACGATGATCAACAGCGTTCCCCACATGATCTGGTACAAGGACAAGACGGGCGCGCATATGAAAGTCAACGATTTCTTCTGTAAGACAGTCGGAAAGACGATGGAGCAGATCAAGGGACGCGGGCATTATTATATATGGAATATCCAGCCGGACGAGTATGCCAGGGGTGAATATATCTGCATGGAGTCGGAATTTGAAGTTATGGACAAGCGGGAGACCTGTGTCTTTGACGAACAGGTCAAGATCGGCAGTGAGATGCGGCAGTTAAAGACATACAAATCGCCGCTTTTTGATCTGGACGGCAGCGTTATGGGGACGGTGGGAGTTGCCTTAGACGTGACCGAACTAAAGATGTATGAGGATATGCTGGTTAAGAACGCAAACACGGATGCGTTGACCGGACTGGCCAACAGAAGGCATGTCTATGAATATATCGACAGTCTGGAAGAGGATCACATCACGGTGTTTGTCCTTGATCTCGATAATTTTAAGAGTATTAACGATAGATACGGGCATCAGGAGGGAGATAAGGCACTTGTCCTTACCGCGCAGGTGCTCCAGGATAATCTGTCCGAGCACTTTATTGCCCGGAACGGCGGGGATGAGTTTATGGTCGTTATGCTCGGCGAGCGTTCTGACGGGGAGATCGAAGAGGTCCGCAGGACCATAGAGGCAAAACTGGACGAAGCATACCGTAAGGAAGCCCACCTGCAAGGGCTTTCCGCCAGCGTCGGCGCGGCGTATTCTGCTGACGGCAGGGAGAATTTCGATAAGCTGTCGGGTGAAGCGGATGCGAGTATGTATCGCAGAAAAGAGAAAAAGAAAAGAAGCTAAGAAATAAGTTGTAATATGTCCCGTTCCGGGATATAATAGAATTAACCTGGAATGTGCGATTATATCTTGTTATTTTGAACCTACAGATACTTTAAACGGGATTCCTATATTGCCATATGGATGTCAGGCCTCCGGCTTATGGGCCTTGTGCAGTGGAAGGCAGAAGTATGGTTGCGGTTACCCACCTAGCTTTGCTAGGAGTCAAAATACAAGATTCGGCATTTCGGGCGATACAAAAGACAAAGAGCAGTCGTCTCAAGCGGCTGCTTTTGTTGTGCGGTATACCCGGCATCCGGATGACCGTGCCGCCGGATATTTTAAAACCGTGCGTTTGTACGAAAGATGCTTTCAATATATGTATAAGGATCATTACCGGAATGAGATATCATACCAATACAAGGATCATGGCGAAGCTGGCGCTTATTTTCTTCGGGCTTTTGTTTCTTGTCTGTATATGGCTGGGCAGGAGAGAGCAGCAGAAGGAAGAGCCGCAGGGGGAACCCATTACTTACGATGATGTAAAGATACTGATGAATGCTTTGAATGTGGCGATTCCCGATGGGACTGCAGCGGACGGCGCCTATGGGGACGAGTCTGATAAGGCGGAGAATGGCGGCAAAGCGTCCGGCCGGTATCTGACATATGCACAGTACATAACGATCTGCGGGCAGATCGGCGGAGAGAATATGGATCTTCCGGATTATTCGGACCGCTATGAACCGGAATATAAGATGCTCAAAACGGACTGGTATGATGCGTACCGGATCATGCTGGCCTATCTTGATCCGGAATCCACTGTCTGGGAAAGCAGCATTTTTATACTGAAAGTAGACAACGATGGAAAAAAAGTCTACACCGAAAACAGCGGACTTGAAAATGCATATGGCTACCGTTCGGCAGCGTTTGAGGAAAATGCGCTGCGGGAGCTGAGAGTATATATTCAGGGACAGGAGCTTCTGACGGTTGTTGAGGCGTTACCGGGAGAACATGAACTTCATAATGTATGGATATCCGAGTCGGGAGAGCGCACGATGGAATGTTTTTATCATGATATAACATTTGATGTGGCGGCGGACCAGACTGCGCAGAGAGAGTGCGTGGCGGATCTGACCATCCGGGACGGTAAGGTCATAAGAGCGGCAGAAAAAAGCGATAAGGTACACGGCAAGCTGCTGCGTGTATCGGATGACGGGATCGAGCTGGAAGGATGCGGCATCTACCCGGTTGCGGATGATATGGAGGTATACAAGCTGTACGGCAGACTGGAAACGCTGAAACGTTCAGATCTGAAGATCGGGTATGCGGATACCGACTATGTTGTGGAGAAAGGTAAGGTCTGCGCCTGTCTCGTGTCTGTGCGCGAAGATGCGGATAGGATCAGAGTGCTTCTTAAGAATACGGCCGGAAACAGTAATTATTATGATGCGGTGGAGCTCATTGTGGATGACAGGACTGAGCGGATCGAGGCGGACGATCTTAAAGAGGGAGAACGCAGGATCTACAGATGCGCCGCGCTGACAGATAAGATCATCGTGAACGCGGAGGGGATCGAGAAGGCCGATAATGCGTATCGCGGTTCCATCGAGTGTTATCGCAGTCACGAGGGTATAGTGCTTATCAATGAGCTGCCTCTGGAAGAATATCTGTACGCAGTGGTGCCCAGCGAGATGCCGGCGTCTTATCCGGCGGAAGCGTTGAAAGCCCAGGCAGTCTGTGCGAGGACTTACGCATATATGTACATATTGCATGCGGGTCTGCCGGAGGAGGGCGCGCATGTGGACGACACAACGTCCTATCAGGTATACCACAATATTGCCGAGAATGCGGCGACTACCACGGCAGTCAGGGAGACGGAGGGTATGCTGCTCGTCTACGAGGGTGAGCCGGCGCAAAATTACTATTATTCTACATCTTGTGGAGTCGGAACGGATACGGGCATCTGGCGGCCGGGCGGGCTGGAGGACAGTACATATATGCAGGCGGTCAGGTTAAGCGGCAAAACGCCGGATATGGACCCGGACGATCTGAGTGTGGAGGAAAACTTTCGCGCATTTATTACATCGGTTGATGAAAATGACCTGGAGTATAATGAACCGTGGTATCGCTGGACCTATGAAGTGCATTCCGTTGATACGAAAGAGCTTTTGTCGCGGATCAGGGCACGCTATGACGCCAGTCCGCAATCTGTGCTGACAAAGACGCAGGGGGATTATTATGTGTCTGAACCGGTTGAAAAACTGGGTGATGTTCATAATATTGCGATCGTAAAGAGAGGCGCCGGAGGCGTTGCCGAAGAATTGCTGATCGAGGCGGACTCGGGAACCTATAAGATCGTTTCTGAATATAATATCAGGAGCGTGCTGTGCGACCGGAAGAGTGAAGTCGTAAAGCAGGATGGGAGCAGCGTTGTGCCGGCATCACTGGTGCCAAGCGGTTTTTTTGTGATAGAAACTGGTCAAAATGACGGTGATGTGGTAGGATATACTTTGACTGGCGGCGGATACGGTCATGGGGTCGGTATGTCCCAGAACGGGGCAAAGGCGCTCGGCCTGGACGGAGCATCCTGCGAAGATATATTACAGTTCTTCTTCCGGGGCTGCAGTATAGGCGGCATAGCGCCGGCGGACGATGCCCAGGCAATATATACTCAGGTGGATTGTATAAATGATCAGAAGACTATTTTACATATTTCGTGATTTTAACTGGCAGATGGCGAGGAAAAACATTGCCGCTTTTGCGGCGAGCACGGCTTTTTTTCTCTTTTTATCCATGATTCCGCTCCTGATGGCGCTCTGTGCGATCCTGCCTTATACGGCGCTGACGGAGGATAATCTGATCGGCGCAATCATGCGTTTTACGCCGGATGCGATGAATGAACTGGTCATCGGCGTGGTATCGGACGTATATGCCAGGTCTGCGGGGACGATCACAGTCTTCGCGCTCGTTACGGTCTGGTCCGCGTCCAAGGCCATGCTGGCGCTCATCCACGGACTGAACGCGGTGAACGATTTTGAGGAAAACCGGAATTATTTTGTGCTTCGTTTTATCGCCTGCATCTATACCGTGATCATTCTTATTGCCATGATCCTGGCGCTGTTTGTCATGGTTTTCGGCAACGTGATCGTGGACCTTGCGCTGGCGGATATTCCGCCGTTACATATACTGGTGCAGTTTATCATGCATTTTCGTTTCCTGTTCTCATGGGCGGTCCTGACGCTTATCTTTGCGCTGATTTATGCCTATGTGCCCAACAATAAACTGCGGTTTAAGAAGCAGATCCCGGGGGCGGTGTTCGCTGCAGTGCTGTGGAGCGCGGCGTCCTATGCCTTCTCTGTGTATGTGGATCATTTTAATGGGTTCGGCATGTACGGCGGCCTGACCACGGTGGTTATTTTGATGTTCTGGTTTTATCTGCTGATGTATATACTGTTGATCGGAGCGCATATCAACCGCTATTTCGGACCGGTGTACAAATTTCTGTTCGGATGGCTTGACAAGTCGCATAAAAATCACTAAAATGGCAATAGATTTGCAGACGGACGCAAGATGACTTCTGCAAACCGGTAAATTGGAAGATCATAAAGGCTGTGAAGGCGTAACAGAGTACTGTTTTCCGTCAGAGAGAGGGAATCATCGGCTGAAAGTTTCCTCCGGTTCAGACAATATTTGAGTTTCCCGCCGGAGCCGCTTAAGGGAAAGGTCCTGTATGCAGTGGGGCGTATGCCGTGCATTGCGGGGCTGAGTAGTTTGAGACGTACGGAGCACGTTACGCTCGATGAGAGTCCGGCCTTATGTTTTGTCACCGGGTTATCCTGTGTAAAAGTCGTTATGCGGGAGTACCGGAGGCGGCGGAGGGAATCGGGAAACAGGGTGGTAACGCGGATATTGATTCGTCCCATGTGTATTGCGCATGGGGCGTTTTTATTTGCCCGGCGGATGTTTTATGAGAGAAAAGGAGACAGGATCATGAAAGAAAAACTGGAACAGATCAAGGCGGAGGCGATTCGCCAGATCGAGGCGAGCGATGCGCTGGAGAAGTTAAACGAAGTGCGGGTCAATTTCCTTGGCAAAAAAGGTGAACTGACGGCGGTCTTAAAGGGCATGAAGGATGTGGCGCCGGAGGACCGTCCCAGGGTAGGGCAGCTTGTCAATGAGACGCGCGAAGAGATCGAGAAGGTGCTCGAAGAGTCGGTTAAGAAGATGGAAAAGGCGGTCAGAGAAGCAAAAATGAAGAAAGAGGTCATTGACGTGACGCTTCCTGCCAGGAAAAACAATGTCGGGCACCGCCATCCCAATACGATCGCTCTTGAAGAAGTGGAGAGGATCTTTATCGGTATGGGCTATGAGGTCGTGGAAGGACCGGAGGTGGAGAAGGATTACTACAATTTTGAAGCGCTCAATATTCCAGCTGACCATCCGGCAAAGGACGAGCAGGACACTTTCTATATCGAGGGCGATATCCTGCTGAGAACGCAGACTTCCTCCACGCAGGTGCATGAGATGGAGAAGGGGAAGCTTCCGATACGTATGATCGCACCGGGCCGTGTGTTCAGATCGGATGAGGTGGACGCGACGCATTCCCCGTCCTTCCATCAGATAGAGGGTCTTGTCATTGATAAGAATATAACCTTTGCCGACTTAAAAGGCACGCTTGCAGAGTTTGCCAGAGAATTGTTTGGCGAGGATACAAAGGTCAAGTTCAGACCGCACCACTTTCCGTTTACGGAACCCAGTGCGGAGATGGATGTTACCTGTTTTAAGTGCGGCGGCACGGGGTGCCGGTTCTGTAAGGGCGAGGGGTGGATCGAAATACTAGGCTGCGGCATGGTGCATCCGCATGTGCTGGAGATGAGCGGTATCGATCCCGAACAGTATACGGGGTTTGCGTTCGGCGTGGGACTGGAGCGGATCGCGCTGCTTAAGTACGAGATCGACGATATGAGACTGCTGTATGAGAATGACATACGTTTCCTGAAGCAGTTCTGATTGGTTGGAAAGGAGAAGAACATTATGAATACAGCATTATCATGGATCAAGGCATATGTGCCGGATTTAAACTGTACAGACCAGGAGTATATGGATGCTATGACGCTGTCAGGCACCAAGGTGGAGGGCTACAGCCGGCCGGATAAGAATTTGGAGAAAATCGTGGTCGGTCAGATCGAAAAGATCGAGAAGCATCCCGATGCGGATAAACTGATCGTGTGCCAGGTCAATATCGGTTCCGAAGTGATTCAGATTGTGACGGGCGCACCCAACGTAAAAGAAGGCGATAAGGTGCCGGTCGTTCTGGACGGCGGCAAAGTGGCGGGCGGTCATGACGGCGGTCCTCTGCCGGAGGAAGGCATCGTTATCAAGGCCGGAAAGCTGAGGGGCGTTGCGTCAAACGGCATGATGTGTTCGATAGAAGAGCTCGGCTCCGACAGGAATATGTATCCGGAAGCGCCGGAAATGGGAATCTATATATTCGGGGACGACGTGGAAGTGGGTTCCGATGCTATAGAGGCTCTGGGACTTCACGACACGGTATTTGAATATGAGATCACATCTAACCGTGTGGATTGTTACAGTGTGATCGGTATTGCAAGAGAAGCGGCCGCAACTTTCCGCAAGCCGTTCTATCCGCCGGTGGTCCGGGTCAGTGAGAACCAGGAAAACGTGGCAGACTATATCAGCGTGGATGTGCAGGATCAGGAATTATGTCCGCGGTACTGCGCAAGAGTGTGCACCAACATTAAGATCGGGCCGTCTCCCAAATGGATGCAGAGGCGTCTGGCGGCAAGCGGCATCCGTCCTATCAACAATCTGGTGGACATCACCAACTATGTGATGGAAGAATACGGTCAGCCAATGCATGCTTACAACCTGGATACCATCGCCGGCCACAAGATCATCGTGCGCCGCGCCAAGGACGGCGACGTATTCCGGACGCTGGACGGTCAGGAGAGAAAGCTGGACGCCGATGTGCTGATGATATGCGATGCAGAGAAAGAAGTCGGCATCGCGGGTATCATGGGCGGCGAGAATTCCATGATCACGGACGACGTGACGACCGTTTTGTTTGAGGCGGCGACCTTTAACGGCGCAAATATCCGCAAATCCGCCAGGAGGATCGGACTTAGGACCGACGCATCGGGTAAATTTGAGAAGGGACTGGATCCCTGCAATGCGGAGGAAGCCATCAACAGGGCGTGCCAGCTTATTGTGGAACTCGGCTGCGGTGAAGTCGTGGGCGGTATCGTTGATGTGCATGCCCGTATGAAGGAGAAGGTTGTGCTTCCTTTCGAGCCTGACAGCTATAATAAGCTGCTTGGGACCAATGTATCAAAAGAAGAGATGCTGGATATCTTTAAAATGATAGAAATCGAGTATGATCCTGAAAAAAATACGCTGACGATGCCGACCTTCAGACAGGATCTGCTTCGCCAGTGCGATATCGCTGAGGAAGTGGCGCGCTTCTACGGATATGACAGGATCCCGACCACGCTTCCCAACGGCGAGGCGACTACCGGCAAGCTTCCCTTTAAGCTCCGCATTGAACAGAAGGCCAGGGATATTGCCGAATATTGCGGCTTTTCACAGGGGATGTGCTATTCGTTCGAGAGTCCGAAGGTATTCGACAAGCTTCTGCTTGATGCGGAGGATCCGGCGCGGAAGGCGATCACGATCGCCAATCCGCTGGGCGAGGATTTCTCCATTATGAGGACCCTTTCTTTAAACGGCATGCTCACCAGCCTTGCCACTAACTATAACAGGAGGAATAAGGATGTGCGCCTTTATGAGCTGGGGAACATCTATATTCCAAAGGATTTGCCTTTAAAAGAGCTCCCTGACGAGAGAATGCAGTTTACCCTCGGTATGTACGGAGACTGTGATTTCTTTGTCATGAAGGGCGTGGTAGAGGAGTTCCTTGAAAGCATCGGTATGCGGAAGAAGATCGTTTATGATCCCAAAGCGGGTAAGAATTTCCTGCATCCGGGCAGACAGGCGAATATCATTTATGAGGGAACCGTTCTCGGATATCTGGGCGAAGTGCATCCCGGAGTATGCGATAACTATGACATAAAGACGAGGACTTATATCGCCGTACTCGATATGCCTACAGTAGTGCCTTTTGCAACATTTGACCGCAAGTACGAGGGTATTGCAAAATATCCTGCCGTAACGAGGGATATCAGCATGGTGGTGCCGGAAGACATCATGGTGGGTCAGATCGAGGCCGTCATCGAACAGCGCGGCGGTAAGATCCTGGAGGATTACCAGCTGTTTGATATCTACGAGGGCGACCAGATCAAAGAAGGTTTTAAGTCTGTAGCTTACTCCATTACATTCCGTGCCAGCGATAAGACGCTGGAGGAGGCCGATGTATCCGGTGCGATGCGCAAGATCCTGAACGGACTGGAAGGAATGGGGATCGAGCTGAGAAGCTAAACCGATAAAAAGCGATTAAGAAAGCTATAAGAAAGAAGTAAGAGTAGTAAGAAAGTAGTAAGAAAGTAGTAAGAAAGCGGGTGTAAATATGGAACACAGGAATACTTGGGAGACATACAATGCAAGACAGCTGAAGGAAGTGGATGCTTTTGCCAGAGAATACATGGATTTCTTAGATAACGGCAAGACAGAGCGGGAGTGTATCGACCAGATCGTGAATATGGCGGAGGATGCAGGCTATCAGGAACTGGAAACACTGATCAAATCAGGAAAGAAGCTTAAGACGGGCGACAAAGTATATTCCGTGTGGATGAATAAGTCCGTGGCGCTGTTTCGTATCGGCAAAAGGAAAATGACGGACGGGATCAATATACTCGGCGCGCATATTGACTCCCCGCGTCTTGATATCAAGCAGAATCCTCTCTATGAAGAAGGAGGCTTCGCTTATCTCGACACCCACTATTACGGCGGCGTGAAGAAATACCAGTGGGTGACGCTGCCTCTTGCGATCCACGGTGTGGTGGTAAAGAAGGACGGTACTACGGTGGAGATCAACGTGGGCGAGAGCGAGGACGATCCGGTATTCTTTGTGTCCGACCTGCTGATCCATCTGGCGCAGGAACAGATGGAAAAAAAGGCTAATAAAGTGATTGAGGGCGAAGCGCTGGACATCATTATCGGCAACAAGCCTCTCGTGATCGACAAGAGGGGAAAGGCATCCGGTAAAAAAGAAGACGGGGAGGACAAAGGGTCCGCTAAGGATGCCGTCAAAAACGGTATTCTGGATATTCTGAAAAAGTGTTACGACATTGAAGAGGAGGATTTCATCTCTGCAGAGCTTGAGGTGGTTCCCGCTGGGAAAGCCCGCGAGGCGGGATTTGACAGAAGCATGATCCTGGCATACGGACAGGATGACAGAGTCTGCGCATTTTCTTCCCTGAAGGCAATGCTGGAAACAGATTCCTCCGACCGTACCGCCTGCTGTATTCTTGTGGACAAGGAGGAGATCGGAAGCGTGGGTGCTACCGGTATGCAGTCCCGCTTCTTTGAAAATGCGGTGGCCGAGGTGATGAATCTGACGGAAGAGTATAGCGAACTGAACGTGCGCAGATGCTTGTCGCATTCCTGTATGCTTTCTTCGGATGTGAGCAGCGCCTTTGATCCGACTTATGCGTCCAGTTTTGATAAGAAGAACGTGGCGTATCTTGGCTGCGGCATGGTATTTAACAAGTTTACCGGTTCCAGAGGCAAATCCGGTTCAAACGATGCCAACGCAGAATATTTGGGGCACATCAGAGCCATATTTGAGAAAGAAAAAGTCAATTTCCAGACTGCGGAATTAGGCAAGGTGGATCTGGGCGGCGGCGGTACGATCGCCTACATTCTGGCGCTGTACGGCATGAATGTGATCGACAGCGGTGTGGCGGTCCTCAATATGCACGCTCCCTGGGAAGCTACAAGCAAGGCCGATGTCTATGAGACTAAGCGCGGCTACGTGGCATTCTTAAAGCACGCGGACCTGTAATAAGGGTTATCACTATGGAACAGCTCAGAAGATCCGATTTTTATTATGAACTGCCGGAGGAACTGATCGCGCAGGAGCCTCTGGAGGACCGGTCCGGCTCCAGACTGCTTGTGCTGGATAAGCGGACCGGAGAGGTGCGGCATCAATTTTTTAGGGATATTATTGATTATTTGAGACCGGGCGATTGTCTGGTCTTAAATAACACAAAGGTCATTCCCGCGCGGCTTGTGGGAGTCAAAGAGGATACTGGCGCGTCTGTCGAGGTCCTGCTGCTTAAAAGGCGCGGAGCGGATGTGTGGGAGACGCTGGTTAAGCCTGGAAGGAAGGTGCGGCCCGGCGTCAGGCTTTCTTTCGGCGACGGTTCTTTGAAAGCGGAAGTCATGGAAGTGGTGGAAGAGGGCAACCGGTTGATCCGGTTTTTCTATAACGGCATATTCGAGGAGGTCCTGGACAGGCTCGGAGAGATGCCGCTTCCTCCTTACATAACCCGCAAACTGCAGGATAAGAACCGTTACCAGACCGTTTATGCGAAGTATGAAGGGTCGGCGGCGGCGCCGACGGCGGGACTTCATTTTACGGAAGAACTGTTAAGACAGATCGAAGATAAAGGCGTTGCGGTCGCTTATGTGACGCTGCACGTGGGTCTTGGCACTTTCCGCCCGGTCAGGGCTGATAATATACTGGAGCACCATATGCACTCCGAGTTCTATCAGGTGACGAGGGAGACGGCTGATAAGATAAATGCCGCCAAAGCAGCCGGGCGCCGCATCATCTGTGTAGGGACTACCAGCTGTCGCACCGTGGAGAGCGCCGCCGGAGAGGACGGCACGGTGAAGGCCGGCAGCGGCGATACGGATATTTTCATTTATCCGGGGTACACGTTCAAGGCGACGGACTGCCTGATCACCAATTTTCATCTGCCGGAATCCACGCTGATGATGCTGGTATCGGCGCTTGCGGGGAGAGAGCATATCATGGACGCCTACGCGGTGGCGGTAAAGGAGCGGTATCGTTTCTTCAGCTTCGGGGATGCGATGTTCATCACGGATGATCCGGAACGGTCTGCATAATATTTTTATATTGCTATTGTGAGGTGTGTTAGGTTAAAATAGTACCAGATTTTTAATTACTAAACCGGCAGCTGCCGGGGTGTTATCTGCGAAGGACAAAAGGGGTATTGAACATGGAAGAGAGAAGAAAGAACAGGCGTATTGAACTGGGGGCAAAGCTGTTGATCAAGCGAATGGATTATAATACCGAGCCGGAAGAGGTCAATATCGAAGTGACGGACGTATCTAAGACCGGCGTGGGATTTATATGTCCCGTACCGCTTGAAACTGGCGCTGTGTACGAGTCCTTCCTGACGATCTGGACCAAAGAGGTCCTGCATGCGTTTCTGGAGATCGTGCGCGTGGACAAAAAAGAAGAAGGAAGATACGAATACGGCGCTATTTTTATAGGCATGACCGAGCAGGATGCTAGCAGGATAGCGGCTTATGACACAATAGACAATATGTCTGAATAGAGGCTTTTTCATATGAAATATACAAAGCTGTGGCTGAAATTTATTGTGATCACTGCATCGGTGGCGGCGCTGGCGCTGCTGTTGTGCGTCGTGGTGTTTGTATCGTTCCAGACCGGCGCGGAGTCGGTGGGAGTGACGATGAGAGCGGCAGAACATATCGCGGTGAGGGTTTTTAAGGATCCTTCACAGGACCAGATAAAAACGGTTAGTCTGATGATCCGGTACGGCGCGCACCTGGCGCTGTTTTTTGTGGTGGGCATGGTCACGGCTTTTGTGAGTATGGTGGTGTTCAGCCGTTATTTCCGCATTGTCGGGATCGTGATGTCCGGCGCGGTGTGTTACATGCTGGCTTATTATACGGAATATTTTAAGCAGTATATTGAGGGAAGACACTTCCAGATGTCCGATGTGTCGCTTAACTGGTACGGCAGCGCAGCGGGGATCATCTGTATGGTGGTTTCCTATTTCCTGAACAGGCTTTTGGTCAAATTATCTTAATAACCTTGGAGCTTAATTTGTAAGGCGGCGCAATTCGTCATAGAAGCCGGGATAGCTGACCGAGACAATGTCATCATCCGCAATTGCGGTGGAGCCGTCCGCCACCAGAGCGGCGATCGCAAAACTCATGGCGATCCTGTGATCCATATGAGGGTCGATCTTAATGCCGTGCAACGGTCTGCCGCCGTTGATGATCATACCGTCTTTGGTGCCTGTGATATCACAGCCCATAGCTTTTAAATAATCTACCATAATATCGATTCTGTTTGATTCTTTTGCCCTTAATTCTTCGGCGTTTCTCACAATTGTTGTTCCCTCGGCGCAGGCGGCCATAACGTTGATGACAGGAAGCTCGTCTATCAGCGTTGGAATGATGTCCCCTTCGATCACAGTGCCGTGAAGCGCACTGTGCTTTATTAAAAGGTCGGCAGTGGGTTCGCCGTCATGGCGGACATTCAGGTAAGTGATATTGCCGCCCATTGCCTTTGCAACCTTCAGAATACCGTCTCTGGTGGGGTTGATGCCTACGTTGTGTATCAACACTTCTGCGCCGGGGATAAGAAGCCCTGCCGCGATAAAGAACGCCGCAGAAGAAATGTCGCCGGGGACATTGACTTTCTGACCCTTAAGGACGGGGTCCGGTTCTATGGCGGCGGTCGTGCCTTCCGTGTTCACGGATGCGCCGAAGTACTTTAACATGATCTCGGAATGATTGCGGCTGATGGCAGGCTCGGTCACTCTCGTTATACCGTCTGCGTACAGACCCGCGAGTAAGATAGCGGATTTGACCTGCGCCGACGCGATCCCGGAGTGATAGTGTATGCCGTGCAGCGGTGCGCCTGTAATACGAAGAGGCGCGCAGTCGTTTCCGTTTATGCTTGTGATACCGGCGCCCATCATGGACAGAGGTTCTATGATGCGGCGCATGGGACGCCTCTGAATGGAACTGTCACCGGTTAAGACCGTCTCAAAAGGCTGCGCGGCCAGGATGCCTGATATAAGACGGGTGGTGGTGCCGCTGTTGCCTGTGTCCAGGACGCCGGACGGGGCGCTTAATCCGTGAAGTCCCCGGCCGTGTATCAGTATGCGGTCCGGCGTGTTGTCTATCTCGATCCCCAGTTTCCGAAAACAGTCGATGGTAGAGAGGCAGTCTGCCCCCTGCAGGAAATTCGTTATTTCCGTAGTGCCCTCGGAGAGCGCTCCGAGCATGACGGCTCTGTGCGATATGGATTTGTCTCCGGGAACGGTTATTTCGCCTTTACAGCGTGTTGCTCTGCTGATGATCATAGTCTGCCTCTTTTCTGTTGATGATTTTGTCTTTTATCTGGTATGAAGTTTGTAACCGTGCTCTGTCATAACTTTTATTGCCTGTTCGATCGCGTCCTTGTCATAAAATTCGATCCTGAGCGCACCTTCGGCAAATTCGCGGTTGTGATTGATGCCGATATTCTTGATGCTTACATCATGGGCGGCAAGGAGCGAAGCGATAGCGGCGATAGAACCGGGTTTATCGTTGATGTCCACGGTAAATACATATTCCGCCTTGATCGGACCGCTGGAGACATCCGTGAAGGATTCCCTGTAGTTTCTGGCCGTCTCAAAAAAGTCGTACAGCTCGTCTTCTGAACGGTTATCGAGACGGGCGCAGACATCCGTGAGAGTCCGGATGTAGTCTTTGAGAAGACGGGAGATATTGTCTGGGTTGGACAGGCATATCTGCTGCCACATTTCCGGCGATGACGACGCGATCCTCGTAATGTCCTTGAATCCTCCCGCCGCGATCATTTTCATAATACCGTCGCTTGAATCGGCGCTGCGCACCAGATTGACCAGGGACGCTGCGATCACATGGGGAACATGGGAGATCGCTGCAGTGACATAGTCGTGTTCTTCATAGCTTAATATGAGGGGGATCGCGCCGAACGATTTTACCAGATCGCAGTACCGGGTCAGCTTTTCCTGCGGTACGCTGTCCGACGGCGTCAATATATAATATGCATTTTCCAGGAGCGCCGCATTGGAGCTGGCATATCCGAAACGTTCCGAACCTGTCATGGGATGTCCGCCGATAAAAAGGCCGGATAAGCCGAGAGATTCTGCCTGCCTGTGAATGCCGGTCTTGACGCTTCCCACATCCGTCAGGATGGTATGCGGCGACAGATATTCTTTCAGAATGAGCAGGTTGTCGTTATTCAGTGATACGGGAGCGCATAAAAATATATAATCACAGGCATGGAACGCCCTGTCAATGGCGGGGCGCATATCGTTTACAATATGTTCATCGTACGCAAGCTTAAGTGAAGATGCGTTGGTATCGTATGCAATGATGTGTGCGTCCGGAACGGTGGTGCGAACTGCCTTCGCAATGGAACCCCCGATCAGCCCGAGCCCGATAAATCCGCAGGTCAGAGTATTCATGATAAGACGCCTTTCTGATAAAAAGAATATATTTATATTTCTATACAGTATATCATTATAAAGATTTTGCCACAAGAGAGAAAGTGACGTGTAATTTCAGCATAAGAAGAATAATTATACAATTCGCATAAAAGATATTGAAACCGCGGCAAAAATTTAGTAAAATATACTTATGATTTGTGCTTGGGAATATAAAAAACGGAACAAATTGCCCAATCATGAGTGAATAACAGGACTGGAGGATTGCGTGAAATGAACATTTACACAACTGATAAGATTCGAAATGTGGTTTTGCTGGGACACGGCGGAAGCGGTAAGACCAGTCTGGTGGAGGCAATGGCTTATCTGTCCGGCATTACCTCCAGAATGGGTAAAGTAGATGACGGCAATACGGTAAGCGATTTTGGCAAAGAGGAACAGAAGCGCCATATTTCCATTGCCACATCTGTTGTTCCAATCGAATGGGAGGGCGTGAAGATCAATCTGCTGGATACTCCCGGTTTCTTTGATTTCGTGGGAGAAGTCGAGGAAGCCGCGAGCGCTGCGGACGCGGCGATCATTGTTGTGTCCGGTAAGGCGGGCGTCGAGGTGGGAACCGAGAAAGCGTGGGAAATATGTGATAAGTATAAGCTGCCGCGCTTCGTGTTCGTCACGGACATGGATATCGACAATGCGTCTTTCCGCCAGGTGGTGGAAGATATGTCCGCAAAGTACGGCAAGAAGATGGCCCCGATCCATCTTCCGATCCGTGAAAATGAGAAGTTTGTGGGATATATCAATGTTATAACCGAGCAGGCATACCGCTGGGAGGGCAAGGAAGTTACAGAGTGCGAAATGCCGGATTACAGCAGGGAAAATCTGCAGCTGTACCGCGATACGCTGATGGAGACTGTAGCCGAGACGAGCGAAGAGTTCATGGAGAGGTATTTTAACGGCGACAGCTTCTCAGAGGCGGAGATCAGGGCATCGCTTCGAAACAATGTTCTGGACGGGAGCATTGTTCCGATGTCTATGGGCTCCAATATACTGTGCCAAGGTATCTATACACTGCTGGACGATATCGTAAAATACATGCCGAGTCCGGAAAATCGCGAACTTGCCGGCATTGACTTAAAGAGCAACGAGATATTTCAGGCCAACTATGATTTCGCCAAGCCGAAATCGGCGTATATTTTCAAGACCATCGTCGATCCCTTCATAGGTAAGTATTCTCTGATCAAAGTGTGCTCGGGCGTGTTTAAGTGTGACGACACGATCTATAACGATGAAAAAGAAGTCGAGGAGAAGATCAGCAAGCTCTATGTATTACAGGGGAATAAGCCTCTTGAAGTAAAGGAGCTTCATGCGGGGGACATAGGGGCGATCGCCAAGCTGACGGCGGCAAGAACCGGCAATACGCTGTCCACCAAGGCGCGGATCATCCGTTATGGAAAGGCGGAAATATCAACGCCCTATACGTGTAAGAGATACCGTGCCAAAAATAAGGGGGACGTAGATAAGGTAGCGCAGGCATTGCAGAAGATGAAGCATGAGGACCAGACGCTGTGGATCGTCAATGATGCGGAGAATAAGCAGACATTATTGTACGGCATGGGCGATCTTCATCTGGATGTGGTTGCAAGCAGACTTCTCAATGAATATAAAGCGGAGATCGAGCTTACCGATCCGAAGATCGCATACAGAGAGACGATCCGCAAGAAATCTGATGTGGAATATAAATACAAGAAACAGTCCGGCGGACATGGCCAGTACGGACATGTCAAGATGCGTTTCGAGTCTTCCGGGAATCTGGAAGAGCCCTATGTATTTGAACAGGAAGTAGTGGGCGGCGCGGTGCCGAAGAACTATTTCCCGGCTGTCGAGAAGGGACTTCAGGAATCCGTGGTGAGCGGTCCGCTTGCGGCGTACCCTGTGGTCGGCGTCAAAGCGATCCTGTACGATGGCTCTTATCATCCGGTCGATTCTTCCGAGATGGCGTTCAAGATGGCGACTATTCAGGCGTTTAAGAAAGGATTTATGGAGGCGGGGCCGGTGCTTCTTGAGCCCATAGCCAATCTGCAGGTGACAGTGCCCGATTCCTATACGGGAGACATTATGGGCGATCTGAATAAGAGGCGGGGAAGAGTGCTTGGCATGAATCCGGCGGGCGACGGTAAGACCGTTGTCGAGGCAGATATTCCGATGGCGGGCCTGAATGGATATTGTACCGATCTGCGCTCCATGACAGGCGGTCGCGGTACGTATAAGTATGAGTTTGCAAGATATGAGCAGGCTCCCGGAGATGTTCAGGATAAAGAAGTGGCGGCCAGAGCGGGCAAAGTTGCCGAGGCCGGAGGTGAGGCATAACGCCGGTACAGTTAAGCTGGCAGGCATAGCGCCGGCGCGATATGCATCGCAGGGCAGATGGGGAATGCCTTGCGGAATGCTATTATCGTCTGTAGCGATAGAGAAGGTTTCATATAGGGACAGGGCATGGAGATCATGCCCTGTCTCTGTGTTTGGCGATGCTTACTTCGCACAGGACAAAATGACAGCCGAAGCCCGGCGGCGGTTGTAAGTTAGAGGTTGACAAATCGGCTTTATGTCACGATAATGATACTAGTTGTTTAATGAATAAGAAGCGTTGGCGCTTCGGAATGGTGGAAACAAAATGGCAGAAGTATACAATCACAGAGAAGTGGAAACAAAATGGCAGAAAATCTGGGATGATGAAAAGGCGTTTAAGACTTCGGACGATTATTCCAAGCCGAAATACTACGCGCTGGTGGAATTCCCTTATCCGTCAGGACAGGGGCTTCACGTAGGGCATCCGAGACCGTACACTGCGCTTGATATTGTTGCGAGAAAGAGGAGAATGCAGGGCTATAACGTGCTGTATCCGATGGGGTGGGACGCCTTCGGGCTTCCGACGGAGAATTATGCGATCCAGAATCACATACATCCCAGGATCGTAACGCGCAATAACGTGGCGCGTTTTAAGAGTCAGCTTCATTCGCTGGGATATTCTTTCGACTGGGACAGAGAGATCAATACCACAGATCCCGGATATTATAAATGGACGCAGTGGATATTTTTAAAACTGTTTAAAGCGGGGCTTGCGTATAAGTCTGAAATGCCTATCAACTGGTGTACGTCCTGTAAGGTGGGGCTTGCCAATGAAGAAGTGGTAAACGGCGTCTGCGAGCGCTGCGGTTCCGAGGTGGTCCGCAAGGTCAAGAGCCAGTGGATGCTCAAGATCACAGAATATGCGGATAAGCTGATCGAAGGACTTGACACCGTGGATTATGTGGAGAGGGTCAAGGTCTCCCAGAAGAACTGGATCGGTAAATCCACTGGCGCTGAGGTTGATTTTGCCATTAAAGGAAAAGAAGATAAGATGCGCATCTATACGACCCGGTGCGATACGCTTTTTGGCGTGACCTATATGGTCATGTCTCCGGAGCATCCTTTACTGGATAAGTATAAAGATGAGATCGGGAACTGGAACGAGGTCGAGGCATATCGCGAGCAAGCGGCAAGAAAATCCGATTTTGAACGGGCCGAGCTGGCGAAGGATAAGACCGGCGTAAAGATCGACGGGCTGACGGCGATTAATCCGGTGAACGATGTGGAGATACCGATTTTTGTATCGGATTATGTGCTTATGAGTTACGGCACAGGCGCTATTATGGCGGTGCCGGCGCATGATGAGAGAGACTGGGATTTCGCCAAGAAGTTCGGTCTGCCGATCATAGAAGTAGTGGCGGGCGGTAAGAACGTACAGGAAGAAGTGTATACGGATGTGGCAACCGGAACCATCGTCAATTCCGGTTTTCTGAACGGACTGAGCGTGGAAGAAGCGAAAGCGAAGATGATCGCTTATCTGGAGGAAAAGGGCATTGGATGTGCCAAGACTAACTTTAAGTTAAGAGACTGGGTGTTCTCCAGACAGCGTTATTGGGGTGAGCCGATCCCGATCGTCCATTGTGATAAATGCGGTTACGTGCCGCTCGATGAGAGCGAGCTGCCTCTGGAGCTTCCCGAAGTTGACAGCTATATGCCTACTGATAACGGAGAGTCGCCGTTAGCGCTCATGACAGACTGGGTCAACACTACATGCCCGTGCTGCGGCGGTCCGGCGAAGCGTGAAACGGATACGATGCCCCAGTGGGCGGGTTCGTCATGGTATTTCCTCAGATATACCGATCCAAATAATACAAAGGAACTGGCCAGCAAGGAAGCGCTTGCATACTGGATGCCGGTAGACTGGTATAACGGTGGTATGGAGCATACCACGCTGCATCTTCTGTATTCCAGATTCTGGCATAAGTTTTTGTATGACCAGAAGGCGGTGCCCTGTCCGGAACCTTACGCCAAGAGAACGTCCCACGGCATGATCCTTGGCTTAAATCCGCATAATTTTGCGAATCTTTCCGCTAAAGAGCAGGAAAAGCTGGTTGCGGAGTACGGCAGCGAGAAGGCGGCGAGAGAGGCTCTCAAGGAAAAATACGGAGAGATGGCGGAACATCCGGTAGTCAAGATGTCCAAATCTCTGGGAAATGTGGTAAATCCCGACGATATTGTGACCGAGTACGGCGCGGATACGCTCAGAACCTATGAAATGTTTATCGGCGCCTTTGAGATGAGCGCCGGGTGGAGCGAGGAAGGCGTTAAAGGCTGCCGCCGGTTCCTCGACAGAGTATGGAAGCTTCAGGATATTATGACGGACGAAGAAGGATATTCCGCTGATCTTGAGACAAAGATGCACCAGACGATCAAGAAAGTGAGCAGTGACTTTGAAAACCTTAAATATAACACGGCGATTGCGGCAATGATGGCGCTTATCAATGAGTTTTACAAGAAAAACGCTGTGACAAAAGGCGAGTTTAAGACGCTTCTTACGCTGCTGAACCCGGTGGCGCCCCATATTACGGAAGAACTGTGGCAGACGATAGGATGCGGGGGCAGACTCTACCAGACCACGTGGCCGGAGTATGATGAGGCTAAGACGGTGGAGCATACCGTGGAGATCGCCGTACAGATCAACGGAAAGACCAGGGCTGTCCTTGCGATCGGGAAGGATGACCCGAAGGATGAAGTGATCGCCAGAGCGAAAGAGACGATAGCGGATAAGCTTACAGGGACGATCGTAAAGGAAATCTATGTTCCGGGAAGGATCGTCAATATCGTGCAGAAATAATCTGCATGGCTATTTCAGCTCCGGCTTTATCAGTTTATCGATCTTATCAAGCTCCTCCGGCGAGGAATATTTTCGTATTGCTGCGGTGATCGTACTGATCTCCTCCCGGCTGAAAGATATATGGCTGTCCCGGCTCCTTTTGGCGGCAGCCATAAAGAAAGGCAGCATCTGTTCCTTTGTGAGCGACCGGCTTTCATAGACGAGCGACTGCAGAAAGTCCAATTTCGCTTTGTCGATATGTGCAACGGAAGGGTCTTCCATCCAGTTTCCTGTCATGACAAGGTATCCTCCTTGTTTATAGTTTGTTGCTGAAACATTTCATACATTGCCCGCTGTTCCGGGGTAAGCATGTTCATCATCATATCCAGTACGGAAAACGGACCCGTCTGCGCGGACTCCGCTTTATCCGTGTCGGAGGATGCAGAGCCGCTTCCGAAAGGCGGAGCGGCGGACATTTCCGGAAAAAGTTCTTGCAGTACGGACATTGTCTGTGCCATTTCCTGCATATTTTCCATTGTCTGCAATAGGTTCTGAAACTGGTCAAGCTGTCTGATCTCTTCGGGCGAAGAGTAGAGCGCCAGCTGACGGCACAGTGAACGCAGGTCGGGTTTGTCGTCGGAAGAAACACTGCAGCCGTGTATTTGAAACGAATGTCTTCGGACATATTGCAGCGTGTATTGCAGCTCCATATATTTAATATAGACCGCCAGATGCTTTTGCATGGAAGGTTCTATGTAGGGGAGAAGAACCTTGAACTTTTGGATCTGATTCGTGGTGTACAAGGCATCGAATGCCATCACGTTCGCCGCTTCTTCGTTTTTGGTTGCCATAGGATATGCCTTTCTGATGCCCATAGTTTCTCTTTAATGTATATGTCACTTGTTAGAAAAATAGGCTCTTAAGAAGCCAGAGCCTATTTTTCCAGATGTGAAATAATAGATGTGTGAAGGGGTTGGTCGGTCAGGACAAATTAGTTGCCGCAGCAGCTGGAGAGGAGCAGTAACCAGATCAATGTATTGCAGCAGCTGTTGCCGTTGTTGTTGAACAGGCTGAAGCCGTTGTTTCCACAGCCGTCATTGTCGTTACCGCAGGCGGATAAGAGCAGAAGGATCCAGATGATAGAGCTGCATCCGCTGCCGCCGAAAAATCCACCGTTGTTGTTACATCCGCATTGCGTAGCTGATAAATCACTCATTTTTAAAGCCTCCAAATGTTATTTATGGTTTATCTTATGGCGGAGGATGAGAAGTGTGAATAAAAAAACAGATTTTGTGTATTTTCTGGCAAAACACTTGCATAAATCTCAAGATATAGTAAAATCATACTATATGTAATGAGTCGGAGCAGGTTTATTCCGCACAGATATCTTGTAAAGGAGAGATCCCCATGAAGGGGTTTGAAGTTGCCGGCAGAAGATTCCGGACAGAAGAAGATTATAAAGCCGCGTTGCGGGATCAGGCGAAGATAGAAACGATCAGATCGCAGGTCCATATGGAGCAGCCGGGAGAAGTGATCACCTTGTATGCGGATATGCAGGCCGGAAAGTACCGTTTTGAAACTGTTATAGGCAATGATTTTGACGATGAGATCTACGAGCTGGCGCAGGAATACAAACGTCAGGGATACAATAAAGACAGTAAGCTTCCCACGAGCAGGAAGTCTTTTCATAAAATAAAGAAAAAGGATCCTGAAACGCTCTCTGCGGTCCGCCCGGATAAAAACGATGGCGGCCGCCACGGAAAAAATGACGGCAAACCGCTGGATTCCTATGATAAAGATATGCAGAAGGTTATCCTTCAGGAACTGAAAAAACGCGAAAAACGCCGTAAGCTGATGATCATCCTATGCTCGGTCGTTGCGCTTGGGTGTTTTGCATATTTCGGGGTGTACTATTTCTTTGCGGACAGGACAGAGTCTGACTATGAAACGCTTGCCGCTCTGAAGGGAAATACATCTCTTGCGGCAGGCTCCTCTGCCGGAGTGACGGTCCACTACACGGAAGAAGAGGATATAGAACTCAATGTGCTGGAGGAATACCAGACGCTCTACAATAAAAACAAAAGTCTGATCGGATGGCTCAAAATCGACGATACCAATATTGATTACCCTGTTATGCAGACGGTCAATAACGAATACTATCTTGATCATAACTACAATCAGGAGTATGACAAGAATGGCAGTCTTTTTCTGGATAAGGACTGCGATGTGGTACATAGAAATACGAATCTGATCATATACGGGCATCACATGAAATCGGGTAAGATGTTTGGCGGCTTGAATAAATACAGCAGTGAAGACTACTGCAGGAAGCATTCGACGATCCAGTTCGACACCATATATGAAAAAGGAACATATGAAGTCATGTATGTATTCCGCTCGAGAATATACAATGAGGATGAGATCGTATTTAAATATTACCAGTTTCTGGACGCGGCGTCTGAAAAAGAGTTTAACTCCAATATGCAGGAGATGGCGGCGCTGTCTTTGTATGACACGGGCGTTACCGCGGCGTACGGAGATGAGCTGCTGACATTGTCTACCTGTGACAGCTCGGAAGAAGACGGGCGGTTCGTTGTAGTGGCGAAAAGAGTGAACTAAGCGAAATAAACGAAATAACGTTTATAATTTTTACAAAAAGATATTGTAAAACGCACGGATCTGTGCTATCATTTATACAAACATATCTGGGAAATCTGAAAGTTTCTGAACGCATGTCTGTATTTCTGTTCTGAGAGAATCCCTTATATGGCAGATGCAACAGAATAAGGGAGGTGAGAAGGTTGGAAAGAAAAGGCGCGTACTGTCAGGACTTGCAGCGGATCAAGGCGCTCAGATATATGGACGATGAATTTATGACTCTCTGTCTGGCGGACAATCATGAGGCTGTAGCGTTGATTTTAAGGATCGTCTTAGGGGAGGAAGTAAAGGTCAAGTCTGTCCGGGTGCAGGAGCCCGTGAAGAACCTGTACGGGCGTTCGGCGGTTCTGGACGTCCATGCGGCAGATATAGAAGACAGGGAGTTCGATGTGGAGATACAGCGCTGTAATGCGGGCGCGGGAGCAAGAAGGGCACGTTACAACAGCAGTCTCCTTGATATGCATATGTTAAAACCGGGCGAAGAGACGGAGACACTGCCGGACAGTTATGTGATTTTTATCACGGAGCATGATGTGATGGGCGGGAACCTGCCGCTCTATCCCGTTGAACGGTATGTGACGGCAGGTAAAAAGCGGGTGTTGTTCGGGGATGGCTCGCATATCCTGTATGTGAACGGCACTTACAGAGGAGAGGATGAGATCGGTAGGCTGATGCATGACTTTTGCTGCACCGATCCGGACGATATGCACTTTGAGGCGCTGGCGCGGAGGGCGAGGCATTTCAAGCAGGATGAGAAGGGAGTGGCCAGTATGAGCAGGATATGGGATGAGGTAAGAGAAGAAGGAAGAGAAGAGGGCCTCCTGGAAGGCATGGAGAAGGCTGTCACGGAGCTCCTGGAGGAGCTGGGACAGGTGCCGCAGCGGGTCATGGAGCTGATCAGGGCTCAGGACGACCCGGCTGTTTTAAGCCGCTGGATCAAGGCTGCGGCAAAGGCAGATAATATCGCGGAGTTTGAGCAGAATATGAATATGAGTTAATGGTGAACTGACAGGAGCATCTGACTGTCAATTTGGTCAAGGCGATTACTCAGCATGAGCAATTGTCGCTCAAAATTAAATTAAGCATAACAATTTGTAAATTTACAGGCTTTGCTATATACTATAAGTGAGCAGGAAAGAGCTTATGTATCTTTAGATTCTGATGAAAGGAGACAAGGATATATGAAAGCGGCAGAGAAGCGTTTAACGATCAACGATTTGCAATCATATAGGGGAAAAAGAGTAACTACCAGACAATTAAAAGATATACTCGATATGTACATCATTTTGACGGATGTTAAAATTATAAAAAATATGACAGGCAGTTCAACAGTAGAGGGGATATTGGACAGTTATTCAGATACTTATATAGAATTATCAAAACCAAATTCTACCTTGGTATATAATAACTCACTTGAAAGGGAAAAGTATTGTGAATATGAATACTAAAGATATTATCATAGGAGAAGTAGACTATGGCTCATTCAGATTTCCAATGCAATTTGAAGCTTTTGGCGGCGCACAGATCATAGCCGATGCAGTATTTGATACAGGCTGTTCTCACAGCTTAATATCTTTTAACAGCTTAAACAGATATGGAAAATCCTTGGAGGATATACAACGCAATATATTATATCATAAAGACTCTGTTTTAGGAATTGGGGTCGGGGTGGAGAGTAAGGGCAGCGATTTGGAATATATAAAGCAACTTGTAAATAAAATCAATCATTATAAAGAAATTTGTAAAGATGAAAATGAATTAGAAAACTTGATAGACAGAAATATAACGCTTGATGACAGAAAGATGTTATTTGATTCAAAAAATGTCAGATATAAATATCCGATTACTGGCTTGGTAATAGATAATGTGCCGCTTGGAAATTTTGACATTATGCTGTCATATAGTACAAATGGTATAAATTTGATAGGTATGCATATCATCAAAGTGCTATATACCAAAATATACCATAGCAGTGGAAAAACATATATATTTTCCATGAAAAATTCAAACAATATGGATGAAATGGACAGCGCTATGCGAGAAGTTGAAGAGTGCATAGATTTATGTAATAACTAAGTAAGAATTTTATACGGTTGTGGCAAAGAGAGTAGACCGAACGGAATAAACGAAAAAGCGCTTATTGATTTTGCAAAAAGATATTGCAAAACGCACGGGATCGTGCTATCTTATAAACAAACATATCTGGGAGATCTGAACGTTCTGAACGCATGTCTGAATTTCTGTTCTGAGAGAATCCCTTATATGGACACAAAATTAAATAAGGGAGGAAAAGGAGTGGGAAGGAAGGACCTGCAGAAGAAAGGCTATCTGTACGATCCGGCACGCTTCGCTGATCTGATCAATGGCGTGGTATGCGCGGGCAGACAGGTGCTGGCAGCGGAGGATCTTACGGAGTTGGATAGCCAGACAGGACAATTTACTATTGCAGCTTATGAGGGGAACGGGAGCGGCAGAGAGGGTGTAAGCGAGGGCGAAAATAATGGCCGAAGCCCAAATAAAATCAAGAGCGGCAATCTGAAAAATCGAAACCGCGACTTGCTGCGGCGGGCGGCTTTCGGAGTTAACTTCATGGTGATCGGCATTGAGAATCAGGAGGATCCAAATTATCTGATGCCGTTGCGGTGCATGTCCTATGACACCGCAGAGTATGAAAAACAGGCAGTGCAGATCGGGAGGAAAGTCCGGAACAGGAAGAGAGGAGAGGTCACGAAAGCAGAGTTTCTGTCGGGCTTTACAAAAGATAGCAGACTATCGCCCTGCGTGACGATTGTACTCTATTACGGTGAGGATTGGGACGGGGCCACGACGCTGCGGGAGATATTGGATTTAGAGGGTGTTCCGCTTGAACTGCAGAACCTCGTAAATGACTATAAGATTTATGTGTGCGAAGTGCGGAAATTTGAGAACACGGAAGTATTTAAAACGGATGTCAAGCAGGTTTTCGACTGTCTGAGGTATGCAAAGGAGCCGGAGAAATTATACCGGTTAATGGCGAACGATCCGGCGTATCGGGCGATGGAGTCAGACACCTATGAGGCGATAGTGGAGTATACCGGAGCGAGTGAGTTGATGAAGGTAAAAGAATACGGAGAGGACGGTAAGGTAGATATGAGCGATATAGCAACGGAACTGATTGAACTGGGGCGCAGAAAAGGGATTGAACAGGGCATGATCAATGCCATAACGGAGCTTTTGGAGGAGCTGGGACAGGTGCCGCAGCAGGTCATGGAGCTGATCAGGGCTCAGGACGACCCGGCTGTTTTAAGCCGCTGGATCAAGGCTGCGGCAAAGGCGGCTAATATCGCGGAGTTTGAGCAGAATATGAATATGAGTTAATGGTGAACTGACAGCAGAGAAGCGTTTAACGATCAACGATTTGCAATCATACTTGAACGGGAAAAGTATTCCATGTAAGAATTTTATACGGTTATGGCAAAGAGAGTAGATTGAACGAAATAAACGAAAAAACGTTTACTATTTTTGCAAAAAGATATTGCACCCGGCACGGGATCGTGCTATCTTATAAACAAACATATCTGGGAAATCTGAACGTTCTGAACGCATGTCTGAATTTCTGTTCTGAGAGAATCCCTTATATGGACATAAAATCAAATAAGGGAGGAAAAGGAGTGGGAAGGAAAGACCTGCAGAAGAAAGGCTATTTTCATGATCCAAAACGTTTTGCAGACCTGATCAACGGTGTAGTGTGTGCGGGACGGCCGGTAATTACAGCAGATGACCTGACTGAATTGGACAGTCAAACGGGGCAGTTTGCTATCGCCGGATATGACAAGAGCGGAGGCGGCATCTTGAAAGACCGCCGACGTGATGTGGTGCGAAGAGCCGCCTTCGGAGTAGACTTCATGGTGATCGGGATCGAAAATCAGGAGATGCCGGATTACCTGATGCCGCTGCGTTGTATGTCTTATGACACGGCAGAGTACGAGAGACAGGCGGCGCAGATCGGACGGGCAGTCAGAAACAGCGGAGAGGTCACACAGGCTGAATTCCTGTCGGGCTTTCGGAAAGACAGCAGACTACATCCCTGCGTGACAGTGGTGTTATACTATGGAGAAGACTGGGATGGTGCGGTGAGCCTGAAAGATATCATGGACATGGATAAAATTCCGAAAGAGCTGGCAGACAAAGTGAATGATTACAAGATATATCTGTGCGAAGTGCGGAAATTTGAGAACACGGAAGTATTTAAAACGGATGTCAAGCAGGTTTTCGACTGTCTGAGGTATGCAAAGGAGCCGGAGAAATTATACCGGTTAATGGCGAACGATCCGGCGTATCGGGCGATGGAGTCAGACACCTATGAGGCGATAGTGGAGTATACCGGAGCGAGTGAGTTGATGAAGGTAAAAGAATACGGAGAGGACGGTAAGGTTGATATGAGCGATATGGCAACGGAACTGATTGAACTGGGGCGCAGAAAAGGGATCGAGCAGGGAATCGCACAGGGTGTCGGGCAGGGCATGATCAATGCCATAACGGAACTTTTGCGGGATCTGGGACAGATCCCGCAGCGGGTCATGGAGCTGATCGAAGCACAGGATGACCCGGATATCTTAAGCCGCTGGATCAAGGCTGCGGCCCGGGCAAACAGCATCGAAGAGTTTGAACGGAATATGAATGCGAGTTAATGGCGAACGATCCGGCGTATCAGGCAATGGAGCCCGATACTTATGATGTGATCGCCGCATATACGAAGACAACGGAACTGATGCAGGTCAAAAAATACGGAGAAAGAGAGGGAAAAGTAGATATGTGCAGGGCGATAACGGAGCTGATCGAGAGAGGCCGCAGGGAAGGCATGGAATGCGGGGTGGAACAGGGGTGTATCAATGCCGCGAGGCGCATGCTCATAGACGGGGAACTGTCATTGGAGAAGATCGCCGAGTATACGGCGCTGCCGCTTGAGGAGGTGCGGAAGCTTCGGATATAAAAATCCGAAAAGGGGAAAAGGGTGAAAAGGGTGAATTCTGACAAAACACTTGCATAAATCTCAAGATATAGTAAAATTATGATGTATGCTGATGTATAGTGTATGCTTTGCCTTTTAATACATATAAAGCTAATTTTATGGTTCAAAACTGACGATATATATATGTAGTGGGTGCAAAAGCAGGATGATATACGTGGGTTGACAGGCTCACACAAGGTTATAGATTGAATTTTACATAGGTTATATAGATTCCATGCGGTAGAAGGAGAAAAAAATGGCTAAGAAAACACCGGTTAAGAAATCAAGAAGGAGATTAAAGAGAAGCGTCAGAAGGAGTCTGTCGGCGGTTCTCATGATCACTGCAATTGGTGTTGCGGCGATTCCTGTGCCGGAAAACCGGGCGAGTAGTCCGGGGATTATGCCGATAGCGGCGCCTCCGCACACGGCGACCTATTCATATCCAAGTAATACCCCTAGTGATGATGATGAGAACGATGATATTCATAAAAAGTATTGGCTTAATGCAGCCATGACTACTACCACAAATAAGCCGAAGCCTGAAACGGAAGAGCCAGGTGTAAGTCTATTAAAAAAGCCTGAGGATGCTGATTCGATACATCCTTCCTTAGTTGTACGCAAAACATCTGACGATACATGGGAACTGATCTGGCAGTTTGAATATTTCAATGAAAATAATATAGTAGGTAGTGGAGTTGTATCTAAATACAATGATGAATTTCGGCAGGATAATGTAAAACTTCCTTACAGTATTACCTATATGTATGATACGGTTAGCACCGATGAATATGATGCTTTTTATGCTGATCCGACAAATGGTAACAGCAAAGAGTATTCCTTGAAAGATCCTAATGCGGTACAGCTAGCGGCGCGTGAAGCAGGTGAGTTCTTAGATAAGTATTTTCCTAAAGAATATAGTCAACATGTGGCAGACTATCAAGAATGGAAGAAAAATGGTGAAGAAGGGGAGGAGCCAGAATTAAAGAGGTATGTCTCTGAATTATCCGATGATCAGAAGTTAGAATATTATTGTGACCATAAATGTGGTAAAGTGCTAGATACAAGGACAGGAACAATAAAAGAGGGAGTAGAAGGCGATTCCTTATCCGGCTATGTGTTAGTGAAGATGACAGACAGATCGTCAGGTAAGGTGGCGGGTGTTGTTTCTTCTGAGGTCTATATTCCACGTAAAAAGGAGAATGCGGAAACCGCCGGAGAGGTTGATGAGAACGGTTTCAAACGTCTCGGCAAAGCAACGATTGCAGCTATTGGCGATGAAGCTTTTAAGGATGTTCAGAATGTATCAACCATAGAACTGCCGTCTGAGATCCACTATATTGGCGAGAGCGCTTTTGAAGGTTCTTTTATTAAAAGTGTTTCTTTTGTAAATGTGGAGAAGATTGGCAATAGAGCTTTTAAAAATTGTACACAGCTAACATCGATTTCTATGGGTGATGGTACGAAAACGATCGGCACCGAGGCTTTTTATAATACAGGTATCAGCAGTGTAACATTTCCATATTCTATTCAGAAGATTGGACCGGGTGCGTTTGCTGAATGTAAAAATTTGTCAACAGTGGATTTTACGAAAGTCGCATCGATTGATATTTATGACTATGCTTTTTATAATGATGCAGCTTTGACTGGCGTTACTTTTGGAGATAATGTGTCTTGTACTACCCTCGGCTATGCTTCATTTGCACTGGGCAATGGGGGTGGTTCTCTAACATCATTTGCCTTTCCGAAGACGCTAAATAGAGTGGCGGATTATATCAAACATGATGCAGAAAAACTCAAAGAAGAAACAGCGGAAGGACGTGCTGAATACGGGTCGCGGGATGAGAAAAACTTGAAAGGAAAAATGGATGGCCTGGGTGATCTGGTGTTGGCTGGGCGTGTAACGTTGCAAGAAGTTACTTTGCCTGCTGATTTGGGACGCTCAGCGAATGCAGTGCTACCAAATGATCTCTTGTATAACTGTACAGGATTGAATTGTGTCATTTTTCCGGACGATAAGGCGGGATCATGTGGTAATCTTACTTATAATCCCGAAGTGTTCTGTGCTACGGTCAGCAATCCGGATTTCTATGTAAGAGGACCTGAACTGGATTTCAAAAAAAATCCCGCTATGCCGCGTCAGACCACATGGAAAGCTAAAACAGGGGTATCAGATGTTGTGCCTTATGTGTATGTGAAAGACGGCAAGGAGTATTATGAGGTCAGTGACGGATTTTATCTGATGTGCATCGACAATACAGGTATGCTCACTAGTTGTACGCTTACCCCTGAGGCTAAAGTTGAAGAATGGAATGGGGAACTTGTGATTCCGTCCGTGGTTGGCAACACAAAAGTAACGGGAATCGCACCAGGCTGTTTCTCTGATCCGGAGTTGAATAAGCGGGTGAAGGAATTGGAAATTTCCGACGATTCGATCACGTCGATCGGTGATGCCGTTTTTCAGGGAAATGAAAGTACGGGAGAATGGCAGAAGCTGGAGAAGGTCTATATTGGCAATTCCGTTGCTTCGGTGGGTGCGAATGCCTTCAAGGACTGCAAGAGTTTGATCGATGTTACCTTTGCGACACCATCCGCTGGCTATGCGGCGTTCCAGATTGGTGCGGATGCGTTTAAAACAGGAAGTAAACAACTTACTTTTCATGGGGATATTGTGGAAGGATATGCGCCTTTTGAGTGGGCGACTGACCCTGAAACAATCATTCAACCGGAGGGTAGCATCCGAGTGTGCTATAAGAGTCCATTGCCCACGTTGCTTACCGTTATGTATAATCCAATCACGGATATGGTAACACTTCTTGACTATCCGAAGTACAATGAGATTGATGAACTCTTGTATCAGGAGTATGCGGATGAGATAAAAACGTCAGGTAAAGACAATTACAATGACTGGCGTGAGATGACTTTTTATACACAATACAGTGATCCGTTTTATGATGGCAGTCGGTATGATTTTGCACAGAAATGGAAGGCGGCAGGAGGCGATAGTGATGCCGAGGAAGCATTATATAGTGACGGAAGTTACGGACCGTGGATCACAGATAATTTCTGCACATTTATGAGTGGTGGACACTTGGACGAATGGTTGGAGGAATACGGAAAAGATACACAGAAGGACTGGCAGAATAAAGAGGAAACATGGAGCGCAAAAGCAGATACAATAGCAGACTTCTTCTTTGAACCTATTGTTGCTTATGCAGCAGATGCGCCTGACGACTATTATAAGCACTATCCATTTATTGTTACGCAGGCGGTGGATTCAGACAATCCGTACTGGCCGACTACGCCCGAGGAATCTCTGCTAGTCTATAATACAAAGAATCTTGATATTCCGGCGGGCATAGATTCTATTGATGCATATGGTTATGCTTGTGATTTGACAGTGGATGGCGAGAAGAACGAGAGCGTTGCGGCGTCTAATCAGCAGAACAAAGCGACATATTTTTTCCCTGGTACGAACGGTTCACGTTGGACTACGGAAAGTTATGATATGTATTACGGAATAAAAGGTGCGAACGAAGATGATCCCGATACGGATATCGTTCCCGGCTTATTTAGCGGTATGATCGTGGACGGCGAGACATCATCTCATGGAGAGACGCATAAGCGCGGCAACGATGTGATTCGTTCTGTGACCATGCACAGTGTTAAATATCTGCCGGACTATGCTTTTGACAGTTGTGAAGGTCTTGAATATGTGATTCTGGGCGATGATTGCGCAGATATCGGGGTGGCACCGTTCAGGGGATGCTATTCCGTGACAACGGTGGGTGACAATGACTACTATACTACGGTCAATGGAATTATATATTCCAAGAATACTGACGGCTCCTACACGATAGAGGAATGTCTGGCGGGCAGAGGAAGGGCAGTAGGACCGGGTGCGGTCAATGTGTTGTCTGATCCTGATTTGAAGAATGTAAGCGCTATTAAGCCGGGCGCTTTTGAAGACTGTGATTTTCTGACGGAAGTGAATTTCGGAAGCAGTGATACGGCGGGACTTCAGGAGATCCCGGAAGACTGTTTTAGAAACTGCGATATATTATCCAAAGTAACGCTTCCTATGACGGTCAACGATATTGGGCCTAATGCTTTTGTGGGTGCAAACAGTTTGAATGAACTGGTGGTTTACGGCAAGGAAGTCAAGATATCGGGCAGGGCATTCAGAAATGAGAAGGATGAGAGCGGCAGGGATGAGCGGGCGAGAACGACTGTCCGTGCTTATGAGGATTCTGCAGTAGCCAGATATGTGAAGGAGTACGGCGATGAATACAATTTATTCATCGATGAGGTCAATCCTCTGGGTGAGATATGGCAGGTATCCTTCTATGATCCAAACTATGTGCTCATCGAGGATCTGAAGGACCAGTCAGGCAATCCGTTAGATAATCCGCAGTATGTGGAGGACGGCGCCCGTGCGACCGAGCCGGCTGCTCCCGTTATGGAAGGCTGGACTTTTGAACGATGGGTAGGCTCCAACAATGTGGATCTCGGCAAGCCGATCCATGAGGACAGCTTCTTCTATGCGCAGGGTTTTTCGGAAAGCGGTATGGTGAACGGCAAATATCCCGTTGAGTTCTATGACGGAGTAGACGGCAAACAAGTTGGTCCTACGCAGTATATTGATCCGGGTAAGGATGCGATAGCGCCGGGACATCCCGTGCATACCGGTTATGAGGCGGACGGCTATAGCGATACTTATACAAATATACAGATGGCGAAGACAATTGTTCTGAAATATAAGGCGGTATCAACCAGCGGATCTTCGACAGGCGGTACACAGACACCGGGCAATACGTCTAACAGAACCAGTTCGTCTAATAATACTACCAGCAATACCAGTAATACGAGCACAACGTCAAGCTCAACCGGTTCAACGTCTGCATCTACGATAGGTATGCATGTAGTGACAGTCAACGGCGGCAGCGGCAGCGGCACGTATGCAACGGGAGCAACGGTCCTGATCACGGCAAATACGCCGGCGGCAGGTTCCGTATTCAGTAAATGGACGACAACATCGCAGGGAGTGTCTCTGGCGAATGTGAGCGCAACACCGACCACATTCAGTATGCCGGCAAACGACGTAGTCATCACGGCTGAGTTTACAGCGGCTGCGGCGCCGGTGGCGAATACAGGAAGCAATGCCGTTAATATAAATAATAACGATAACGGAAGTACCCGTGTGGATATCACGAAGCCGGGTATCTCCAATAAGGATCTTGCATCGGCGAATGTGAACGGCTCTACGGATAATTTTGTTATTAAGATCACTGAGACGGATGAAGCGACCAACGCGGTAAGGGAGGCGCTGACGAACAAGTACGGAAGCCTGGATAATATTCTTTACTATGCGATGGATATCAGTCTGTATGATTCGACCGGAACAGTGAAGCTTACGGATACCTCCGGCATCACGGTTGATATCACGATCCCGATACCGGATGCTCTCGTGACATACGGCGGCAATAACATGGCGGGCGCGGTGATCAATGGCAACCAGTTGGAGAATCTGAACGAGAACTTTACAACGATCAACGGTGTTCCTTGTATCCGGTTTACGGCAACGCACTTCTCGCCGTACACGGTTTACGTTGATACGGGCAACCTGACAGAAGGTATGCTGGATACAACGCCTAAGACCGGCGACCCGATTCATCCGAAGTGGTTTTTGTCGATCGGTCTTGCATGTTTATCCGTCATTCTGTTCATGAAGAAGGATAAGGGTGCTAAGGTAAAAACGGCATAAAGGAAAGTCTATGGGGAAAACGATAAGAAATCTGATCGGTATACTGCTGCTCGCTACGGCGGTGGCAGTTACGCAGATCCCTGTATCAGATGTGGAAGCGGTCGATACCTCTTCCGCATCTGATTTTCAGATGGACAAAACGACATTAAAAAAATATACAGGCACGTCTGAGGACGTGTCTATTTCCAATTATGTCCAGAGGATCGAGGCGGAAGCCTTTGCGGGTAATGACCATATCAGAAATGTGACGATCGGAGACGGAGTCAAAGTGATCGCAACCGGGGCGTTTGCCGGATGCGGCAATCTGGAGAGCGTTACTATTCCCGACAGCGTTACAACGATAGAGAATGCGGCGTTTGCCAACTGTCCGTCGCTTAGCAGGGTGACGGTGGGAACGGGGCTGACAGAACTGGGAAACGGTGCATTTGCCGGAGATTCCAGTCTCGGCAGCGTGCATTTTGACAGTACCAACCCGAAATTCACCTGTGACGATGGCGCGATCTATAACAAGAACGGCTGGACGACTCTTTATCAGGTCCTGGCGGGCAGAAAGGGCGGCAGCTACACGATGCCGGGTTCGGTACAGAGGATCATGCCGTACGCTTTCTGGGGTGATTATAATCTGGAAAATATAGGGATCAGCAGCCATGTGACGGATATTTCAGGATATGCTTTTTCCAACTGCAAGAATCTGAAGTCGGTGGAGATCCCGTATTCTGTAAAGAGTATAGGCGTCAGGTCGTTTGAGGACTGTGTCAGGCTTCGTGACATAGTGATCCCGCCGTCCGTAAGTACGATACACAGCACGGCGTTTGACGGATGTACGAGATTAAATATTCAGGCGGAGCCGGGATCGGTCGCGGAGAATTACGCTCGGAATCTTGTGCTGGACGATATCGAGGTGTCGGAGTACGAAGAGGCTCCCGGCGCAACTGTCAGCGGTAATGAACTGGATGAAGACGGCATACCGCAGCTTAGCGCGCCGGTCGATTATTATCATGAAGTGACCCATATGAATGCGATGGAAGAGGAAGAGGACGATTCAGTAAAGGGAAAGACACGTGTGATCGGCAACGAGGCTTTTATACTGATCGACAATGCGCAGGCTACCGTCAATGTAGGCGGTACGGGAGAGACCTTGGGCGGCTCGTCCGGGGAAGATGTGAGACAGTATACGGATACCGTGCCGGGGCTTGCCGGTACTGGGGATGCCAAGGGCGGTTCTTTCCCCAAATATACCGTGGTGAATGATTCTGTCATAGCGGCGCAGGCGTACTACGACGATGATATGACATCGTACGAGATACCGGACGGTATCGTGAAGCTTGGAGAGTTTTCTTTTGCCAGATCGAATCTTACTTCTGTCAGAATACCGGACGGCGTGGAGGATATCGGTTATGCGGCTTTTTACCATTGCGATCAGCTGAGCGAGGTAGTTATTCCGGACAGTGTTAAAGAGATCGCGCCGGCGGCGTTTGCACAGACGCCGTGGTTGACGGGCTGGAAACAGAATGTAGACGGCGATGATTACCTGATCGTTGGCGACGGTATATTGCTGGCATATAAGGGCACAGACACAACGGTTTCTGTTCCCGGTACAGTGAAGCGCATTGGCGCGGAAGCGTTCAGAGGCTGTGCGGGCATTGAGAAAGTGATCATTCCGGACAGTGTGGAGATAATTGGCGAGGCTGCGTTCGAGGAATGCAGCAGCCTTAAGGAAATAGAGGGCGCCGGCAATGTGAGGGAGATCCGCGACAGGGCTTTTTCAGGTTGTCCGATCGGTACGGTACATATTCCGGCTTCTACGGAAAAAGTCGGATTGCGGGCGTTCGACAGAACGGGCATCTCCGGCGGCGAGGGCGGAGTTGTTGTGTTTGACGGCGAGAGACTGCCTAAGCTGTCCTATGAGGCGGATTCTACCAAGGTATACCGTGATACTTACCGCGATTTGGCGTTTAAGGGTAATACGGTAGCGGTGATTCCCCAGGGAGTAAACGATATAACAGGAACTGTGCTGGATGACAGAGCGGGCTTTGAAGGGCTTATCTGTAAGACGGGCGGCGCTTCGGACGATGGCGCTTCGGACGGCGACGGCAGTATCTTGCGGATCGTCGGTAAGCGGGGCTATGCCAATGCTCCGGCAGCCGGCGGAGAATGTGTGATAGACGGCAGAACATATACTTTGGAAGAGAGCGAGGAGAAGGTGGTATCCGGCGCTTCGGAGGATACGGAAGAAGCACAGAGTGGTATCCGTGTTGAGATCAACAGCTATTCGCTGCCTCAGGACGGAGTTGCGAGCGCGGTGATGGAAGGCGCAGAGAGAAGTTATGTGCTTTCGATACAGGACAGTGTAGAAGCCGGAAATAAGATCGGCGAAGTATATAAGAGCATCTATGGCAATAAGCTTCCGCACAATCTGTGCGCCTATGATATGACGCTCACGGACACTGCGACAGGCGTCCCGATCACGGGGCTTGGCAAAATGAGCGTGGAGGTTACGGTCCCCATGCCCAGTGGCGTAGGCGGCGATAACCTGCATGTGGTCTGTCTGGATGCGGACGGACAGCTTGAGGAAGTGGAGAGCAGGGTCGTATCTGTGGATGGTATGGACGCGTTAAACTTTACGGCGAAGCATTTCTCGGAATACGGCATCTATAATTACGGCGGCAGCAATACTGCTGTTGCGGATGTAGAGAACGGGCAGGCGGTCTTTGCATCCATCGGTAACAAAGACGATTCTCCTGATACGGGGGATCACAGCATCCATCCGAAATGGTTTCTGTTTGGCGGTCTGGTATGCACCGCCCTGGCGTTGTTCTTCTACAGGGGCGGCAGGCGGCACATGCATAAACCGTACAGTAAATAACTGCGGACGGATCCCGAATCATGGTAAGCGACATAAATTGCATATTTTATACAGAACATGACAGTACTCTCGGCATAGAATAAATCTATAGCTGAGAGTTTTGTTTTGTATAGGTGGAGATTACCGTGAACCGTGTGAGAAAACAGGTAGGATGCACTGATTTCATACAGCAGGATATTTTGACCACTGAGGTAAGCGTGGCGGTCCTGGATACAGGGATAGGCATGCATCCGGATTTCGACAGCCGCGTCGTAGATTTTGCCGATTTTGTAAACGGGCGCTACGGCAGCTATGACGACAGCGGGCACGGCACGCATGTGGCAGGGTGTGTCGGCGGGAGCGGGTACGCTTCACATGGAATATACAAAGGTATGGCGCCTGCCTGCAAGCTGTGTATCGGCAAAGTGCTCGATCATAACGGGGAGGGCAGTATCGACAGTATGCGGCGCGGTTTGGTCTGGATCATGAAAAATCGCATTAAATACGGTATTCGTGTCCTGAATATATCTCTGGGGATCGGTTCTGGCAGCGATCAGGAACAGATGAAGGAGCTTGTTGAACTGTTGGACGATATATGGGAACGCGGTATTGTTGTAGTGTGCGCTGCGGGCAATAACGGGCCGGACGAAGGGACGATATCGCCTTTGGGAACAAGCGCCAGGGTGATCACGGTCGGATGTCACGAGGGAGGGTATTTCGGCGCAAGAAAAGACCTGTGCGAGAATTATTCCGGGCGGGGAAGCGAAGATATGCTCTGCAGAAAGCCTGATGTGGTGGCGCCGGGGACGGATATCATATCCTGCTGTGTACAATGTCAGGGAAGCCGGAGATACGGTTACCGCAATGCCTATACCAGAAAAAGCGGTACATCTATGGCAACGCCCATCGTATCCGGAGCGGCGGCATTGTATCTGCAGAAATATCCTTATATGAACAACGCGCAGGTAAAGCGGCAGATGATCTACAGCGCGCGCGATATGGGAGATTCATGGAACAAACAGGGCTGGGGGATGTTGAATGTCACACAAATGTGCAGTATGGGTTGACACGAATAGTATTTGTGTATACAATAATACGTGATGTACAGAAAGGTGTGTGACAGCTATGAACAATGAAGAGAGAGCGTTTCAAAACCGGCCGGTGACTATGAATGAGCACAATAATCTTCTGGAAATAGAAGAGCATATGTACATTCTGGATGATGTGGAGAAGCCGAATGTCTTCAGAAATATGTTTCCGTATTCGGAGATACCGAAGATCCCGTTTAATGACAGGACTGCCCCCCATAATATGCCAAAGAATATATGGATCACGGATACGACATTCCGCGACGGACAGCAGTCCAGAGCGCCTTATACGACAGAGCAGATCGTGACGATATATGATTATCTGCACAGACTGGGCGGACCGAACGGTATGATACGTGCCAGCGAGTTTTTCCTGTATAGCAAAAAAGACAGGGATGCGGTCTATAAATGTATGGAGCGCGGCTATCAGTATCCGGAAGTTACCAGCTGGATCAGGGCGAGCAAGGAGGACTTCAAGCTGGTCAGGGAGATCGGCATGAAGGAGACGGGTATTCTCGTCAGCTGTTCGGATTACCATATTTTCCTGAAATTGAAGATGACGAGAAGACAAGCTATGGATCATTATCTTGCCGTTATCCGTGACTGTCTCGAGGAGGGGATCAGTCCGAGGTGTCATCTCGAGGATATCACGAGAGCGGATATCTACGGTTATGTGGTGCCTTTCTGCATGGAATTGATGAAACTGATGGATGAATATAAGATCCCTATTAAAGTACGCGCGTGCGATACGATGGGATACGGCGTCAACTATCCGGGCGCGGTTATTCCCAGAAGCGTTCAGGGGATCATATATGCCTTACATACACATGCGGGTGTGCCCCATGCATTGCTTGAGTGGCACGGTCATAACGATTTCTATAAAGCGGTGTCCAATTCAACCACGGCATGGCTGTACGGGTGCTCCGGTATCAATACTTCCCTGTTCGGCATCGGGGAGCGGACCGGCAATACGCCGCTGGAGGCTATGGTATTTGAGTACGCGCAGCTGCGGGGTGATCTGAATGGCATGGACACAACGGTCATTACAGAGCTTGCAGAGTATTACGAGAAGGAGATCGGCTATGAGATCCCGCCGCGCACGCCTTTCGTGGGTAAGAATTTCAACGTGACGAGAGCCGGTATTCATGCGGACGGACTGCTTAAAAACGAAGAGATATACAACATATTCGACACGGAGAAATTCTTAAACAGACCTGTATTATGCGCTGTATCGAACACATCGGGCCTTGCGGGGATCGCGCATTGGATCAATACATATTACAGGTTAAAAGGCGACAGGCAGCTTGACAAGAACTGTGATCTGGTCAGAGCGTTAAAGGTGTGGGTGGATGAAGAATATGCATCCGGACGTGTGACGGTGCTGACGGATGAGGAGCTGGTCGCTCAGATCGACAGAGTCTGCGGGGAACTGAATATTTCTGTGCCCGGAACGGCACAGCCGGATAAGGCAGTATAGAAGCTGAAATAGTTTACGTTATTGGCATCACAGATGTGGTATAGTATAAGGGGAATGACAGGAAAATGGCAGGTTATGATATTAAACATGAGGTAAACGATAAGTATTCGCTGCGCGGCAGGGTGTTCCAGAAGCTCAGGGAAGATATTCTGAGCGGCAAGTACAAAGAGCACGAGGAGCTGAAAGAGGTGGCGATCGGCGAGGAGCTGGGCGTCAGCCGCACGCCGGTAAGAGAGGCGTTCAGACAGTTGGAGCTGGAAGGACTGATACAGATCGTGCCGAATAAGGGTGCGTATGTCACGGGTATCACGGCCAAGGATGTGAAAGACATCTATATGATCCGATCCTTGCTGGAAGGTCTGTGCGCCAGACTGGCTACAGAGAAGATCACCAGGGAGCAGCTTGAGGAGATGGAGGAAAACATATATCTGGCTGAGTTTCATGCGTCCAAGGGTCACATGGATCAGATGGCGGAGTTAGACAACCGTTTCCATGATATTCTGTACGAAGCGTGCGATTCCAAGATGCTGGAGCATACGCTGCGGGATTATCATCAGTATGTGCTGCGCGTCAGACAGAAGACGCTTGCCAACAATACGAGAGGACGGGCCTCTAACGATGAACACAGGCAGATCATGGAGGCGATCAAGGCGGGCGATGCGGCGAAGGCAGAGCAGTTAGCCAACATGCATATGCTGAATGCATATGATAACATGGTTAAGAACGGGCTGTATGAGATATATGGCGAAAATCCCGAATAGGGCTTGGACCCTGGATAGCACACATGAAAGGAAGGTAAACAGCAGAATGGAGAAAATTAAGATGACGACCCCTCTTGTGGAGATGGACGGGGACGAGATGACGAGGATCCTGTGGAAAATGATCAAGGAGGAGCTGATATTGCCGTATATCGATTTGAAGACGGAATATTATGATCTCGGTCTGGAACACCGGAACGAGACGGACGATCAGGTGACCATTGATTCTGCGGAGGCGACAAAGAAATACGGCGTTGCTGTTAAATGTGCGACTATTACGCCCAATGCGGCAAGAATGACGGAGTACAACCTGAAACAGATGTGGAAGAGTCCGAACGGTACGATACGTGCGGCGCTGGACGGCACGGTGTTCCGCGCACCGATCCTGATCAAAGGTATCATTCCGTATGTAAATAACTGGTCGAAACCGATCACTATAGCCCGTCATGCATACGGCGATGTCTATAAGAATGTGGAGATCAAGGTGCCCGGCGCAGGCAAGGCGGAGTTGGTGTTCACAGGTGAAGATGGGACACAGATCCGAGAGACGATCCACGAATTTGCGGGCCCGGGCATCATTCAGGGTATCCATAATACGGATAAGTCTATCACCAGTTTTGCGAGGGCGTGCTTTAATTATGCGCTGGATACCAAACAGGATCTGTGGTTTGCAACGAAGGATACGATATCCAAGAAGTATGACCACAATTTCAAGGATATTTTTCAGGAGTTATATGATGCGGAGTACAAGGACAAATTCGAGGCGGCGGGTATCGAATATTTCTACACGCTCATAGATGATGCGGTAGCGAGAGTCATCCGTTCGGAAGGCGGATTTATCTGGGCGTGCAAGAACTATGACGGCGATGTGATGAGCGACATGGTAGCAACCGCTTACGGCGACCTGTCCATGATGACCTCCGTGCTTGTATCGCCGGAAGGCGTGTATGAGTATGAGGCTGCCCACGGCACGGTGCAGCGTCACTATTATAAATATCTTAAGGGCGAAGAGACGTCTACTAACTCGATCGCAACGATTTTTGCATGGACCGGAGCGCTGCGCAAGAGAGGGGAGCTGGACGGGATCAAAGAGCTGGAGGAATATGCGGATAAAATGGAGCGGGCTTGCATCAGGACCGTGGAGGACGGCAAGATGACCCGAAGCCTCTCGCTTATATCGACATGTAAAGAACCCGTGATATTAAACAGTCTGGAGTTCATTCAGGCGATCCGGGCAACCTATGATACGCTGTAAAAGTATGTTGGGAGTACTCTTATTCGGAGAGCTGCTCCCATCTTTCATATAGTCTGTTCAGTTCATCGTCGTCTGCCGCGCGTTCTTTGCCAAGTTCCTGTAATCTGGCGACATCCGTACAGACATCCGGGGAAACCATGAGAGCATCTATCTCTTCGATGCGCTTTTCCAGCTGCTCAATGCGTTCCTCGCATCTGTTTAATTCGTTTTCTTTTTTGCGCTGCGCCGCCTGTTGTTCCTTGCGGGCAAGCCAGTCCTGTTTGTTGTCTGTGTCGGTGTTTGTGTCTGCGGCGTTATTTCCTGTTATTTCATTCGCCCTCGGCTGCTGCGCGTCTTTTTTCTCCAGATAATAGTCGTAGTTTCCGAGGTAATTTGTAAGCGTTCCGTGTTCCAGTTCGAGGATTCTTGAGGCGGTCCTGTTGATGAAATAGCGGTCGTGGGACACGTACAGGACAGTGCCGGTATAAGCGTTTAAAGCATCCTCCAGAATTTCTTTTGACACGATATCCAGATGGTTGGTCGGCTCGTCCAGAATGAGGAAGTTCGCCTTGGAGAGCATCAGCTTGGCAAGTGATACGCGCCCGCGCTCTCCGCCGCTCAACGCGCTTATCTGCTTAAAAACATCCTCTCCGGTAAAGAGAAAGGCTGCAAGCGTGTTTCGTATCCGGGTGTTACCAAGGTCGGGATATGCGTCGGCGATCTCGTCAAACAGGGTTTTCTCCATATGTAATACATGGTGCTCCTGATCGTAGTAACCGATCTCCACGTTGGCGCCCAGACGGATTTCTCCTACATCCGGCGTGAGCAGTTCGTTGATCATTTTAAGAATGGTGGTTTTACCCGTTCCGTTGTTACCGATGATCGCAACGTGTTCCCCTTTTTTAATATCGAAACCAAGATGTTCAAAAAGTGTGAGGGATCCGAATGATTTGGACAGTTCCTCAGCGTGGAGGACATCGTTGCCGCTTTCGGATCTGGGTTCCAGCTTCAGGCGCATATCGGCGCGGACCTCGACCGGCTTCTCGACCGGCTCGATCCTGTCGAGCATCTTTTCGCGGCTTTCGGCGCGTCGGATGGATTTTTCGCGGTTGAACGATTTGAGCTTCTCTATGACCTCCTCCTGATGCCGGATATCGTGCTGCTGTTTCATGTACGCGCTGTATTGTGCGGCGCGCAGCTGCTCTTTTTTGGCGGCGTAATCGGAGTAGTTTCCGTTAAAGACAGTGGCTTTGGTGTTGTCGAGTTCTATGATCTTGGTTGCGATCCTGTCCAGAAAATAGCGGTCGTGGGAGACGATGATCACGGCGCCCTTATAGGCGCGCAGATAGTTTTCCAGCCAGGTGATGGAGGACATATCCAGATGGTTGGTCGGCTCGTCCAGAATGATCAGATCCGGCTTTAGAAGGAGCAGTTTGCCCAGAGCGACACGGGTTTTCTGACCGCCTGACAGAGTGGACACTGTTCTTGTAAATTCTTCCTGTGCAAAGCCGAGCCCCTTTAATACGCCGGTCACTTCGCTCTTATAGGCATAACCGCCGCCGGATTCAAATGCATGGGTAAGCGTGGCATAGGTGTCCATCAGGTGGTTTAATGTTTCTTCAGAGGCGGATTTCATCTGCAGCTCAACGGAGCGTATCTGACGTTCCAAGTCTATGATATCCTGTTTGACGCTTAGCATTTCGTCATAAATCGTTTTTTCGGCGGATACGGCCTCGTGCTGGGACAGATAGCCGACAGTTTTATCCCGTGACAGTGCGATCACGCCGCCGTCAGCGGACAGCTCGCCCATGATAATGCGCAGCAAAGTGGTTTTGCCTGCGCCGTTTATGCCGACAATAGCGGCTTTTTCATTATCCTCAATATGAAACGATACATTTTTCAGTACCGGGACTTCATTAAATGATTTATCTATATCACTGACGGAAAGTATCATAATGTGTACAAAACGCCTTTCTGCCGCCGCATGGGAACGGCATCCATCGGTGTACCGGTCATAAGCGCCGGACACAATCAGTTTACAGTCAGTCGGCGGGGCTGTCAACTTGTTTGACAGTTTTTTAACAGAGAGGTATACTTGAATTATCATGATACAGGGGGTAGCTCAGGGTGGAAGACAAGGAGATCTCACAGGCGGTTATCGGCCGCCTGCCAAGGTATTTCAGATATCTCGGTGAATTGAAGGATGAGGGGATGGAGAGGGTCTCATCTCAGGAGCTGAGTGATATCATGCGGGTGACCGCCTCGCAGATCAGACAGGACCTGAATAATTTCGGGGGTTTCGGTCAGCAGGGGTACGGCTACAATGTGGAATATCTGTATGAGGAGATCGGCAAGATCCTCGGCCTTCATAAGAAACATAACCTGATCATAGTCGGTGCGGGACATCTCGGACAGGCGCTTGTGAATTATATGAATTTTGAGCGGAGAGGATTTATCTTCCGGGGGATTTTTGATATTGACGAGAAGATTCAGGGAACGCAGATACGTGGGATCACGGTTCGCCCGATGAGCGAAATGGAGCGGTTTGTCAGAGAGAATGATATTGATATTGCCGTGCTGACTATCCCCAAAACCAGCGCGGTCGATGTGGCGGAACAGCTTGTGTCTTACGGGATCAAGGGGTTTTGGAATTTTGCGCATGTGGATCTGCATGTGCCCGGAAATATTCAGGTGGAGAATGTGCATCTCTCGGACAGCCTGATGAAGCTATCCTATAATCTGGCGTCTCATGATGCGTAAGACGCCAGCGCCCGTCACAGGACTCGACAGGCTGCGCCGGGGTGCGGTGGAAACGGTATATGTATGCGTATGAGGTACAGGGAGTATGGCAAGGACGGATGAGGTGTTTGCACCTGCGCTGACAGGCAGGAAGATTCCGATACTGACGCTGGACAATAAGTGGCATCAGCTGTTTACCCAGCGTGAGTATACGCCTGAGATCAGGCAGATGGAGAATGAACTGAATAATCTGCTTAAACGTCAGGGCAAGGTCAACGATGACAATAAAGAGATACGGAAACTCAAGAAGCGGATGATGGACGAGATCGTTGTCCTGGCAGATGAGTTGGAGAAATCGCCTTCAAGGAAACTGGAGAAAAAACAGGAGGAATGCAGGCGGCTTGTAACGGAGTGCAATGAGAAGCTGGAAGCGTGCGAGGAAGAGATGGTTGAGCTGCCCAGGCAGATCAACCAGCTTAACAATAAACTGATGTTAGCGACTATGGAGGTCTGCTATCAGCGTTTACAGAAAAACACCGAAGAACTGCAGCAGATAGAGGAATGGATCGCAAATATCCGGAGAGAATTAAAGAAAAAGATCATCCGCAAACAGGAGAAAGAGGCGATGAATCATCAGCTGTACTCTTATATGCACGATATTTTCGGAGCGGATGTCATTGAACTGTTTGACATGAAGTACGATCCGGAAGAAAAATATCAGAAGGCAAAGGAGGCCGCGGGAGCGGGTGGCGCATCCGGACAGGCACAGAAACAGGAATAGCAAAGATGCGTTGAAATCATATGATTTTGACGCTTTTTTGTGCAGTATGACCAGCGGGAACGGAGGAATATATGAAACAATATGCAGTGACCGCTTCCGAGATGAAGCGTTACGATGCCAATACGATCGGAAAATTTCAGATCCCTTCACTGGTGTTAATGGAGCGGGCGGCTCTTGCAACGGCGGAAGAGATCATACGCGAACGCGGTAATAATACATGCAGGGTCCTTGTCATTGCGGGGTGCGGTAACAACGGCGGAGACGGTCTGGCGGCAGGACGTCTTCTGATGCTGCAGGGATATGAAGTTACCTGCGTCCTTCTTGGCGATGAGAGTAAATGTACAGAGGAGACGGCGTGTCAGATCCGTATTTTGAGGGAATACGGCGTCCCTGTTAATGGCATAATACAGGATCGTGAATATGATATAGTGATAGATGCGATGTTCGGGGTGGGGCTTTCCAGATCCGTAGAGGGGATTTTTGCGGACGCAGTCAGGCGGATCAACGGATCGGGAGCGTTTGTGTGCAGCGTGGATATTCCTTCGGGGATCAACGCGGATACGGGGGCGGTCATGGGATGTGCGGTGCGGGCAGATCTGACGGTGACATACGGATTCCGCAAGCTTGGCCATATACTATATCCCGGAGCGGACCATACCGGCAGACTCGTCTGCTGTAATATGGGGATAGACGAACGCAGCTTTTTAGGAGCGCCGCCCCGGTGGTTTACGCATTGCGGGACGGACAGCCGTGTGCTTGCTGCGCGAAAGGCGGACGGCAACAAAGGAACCTTCGGCAAGGTGCTTGTGATCGCGGGAAGCGGGCAGATCGCCGGCGCCGCGCTCCTGGCATCCAAGAGCGTTCTGCGCATCGGCGCGGGCATGGTAAAGACGGTGACTGCCGAGGAAAATAAGGAAGCGATGCTGCAATATGTTCCGGAAGCGATGCTGCTTACCTATCCGGGGGACCGCCCCTGTGAGAGCAGCACATTGATTGACCGGGATGCTGTATTTGCGGAACGCTTTAAGGAGGCGTTGGCATGGGCGGACTGCATACTGATCGGCCCGGGAACCGGGACGGACAGCCGGGCCTGTGAACTTCTCCGGCTTGTCCTGACACAGAGCGGTCTGCCGCTTGTTATAGATGCGGACGGTCTGAATCTTATGGCGTGCGACAAAACGCTCGCTATGGCGGCCGCGGCCTGCGGTGAACATGGGCGGACAGTGGTCTTGACGCCGCATTTGGGAGAATTTGCAAGGCTGTACGGGTGCAGTGTGGCAGAGGCAAAAGAGCATATTACGGAGTATCCGGCGCGCCTTGCGGATAGCATGCGGTGTACCGTGGTCTGCAAGGATGCACGGACTGTAGTCTCAGAATACGAAAACAGCCAGTCTTATGTGAACACCACCGGCAATTCCGGTATGGCAACGGCCGGATCGGGAGATGTGCTTGCGGGCATGATCGCAGGTCTTATCGCGCAGGGAATGTCCGGCTGGGACGCCGCGGTGGGCGGTGTATATCTGCATGGCGTCGCAGGGGATCTGGCGGCGGCACAGGAGACGCAGGCTTCCATGACGGCATCGGATATCATAGAGCATATTAGGGATGCTGTTTTGATACAGGAGAGGGAAGAAAGATGAATATACCGGAAGAATACCAGAGAGTCTGCGCGGTGATCGACCTGGATGCCGTTTGCTATAACATGGAACAGATGCATCATAACCTGTCAGCGCATACGAAAATGATCGGCGTCATTAAAACGGACGGGTACGGACACGGAGCGGTGCAGATCGGTAGGGAACTGGAGCAGATGGATCATGTGTGGGGCTATGCGGTCGCCACGGCGGAGGAAGCGCTTATATTGCGCCATGCCGGGCTGTGCAAGCCGATCCTTATCCTTGGATATACTTTTCCTTATTCTTACGAAGAGCTGATACGCTGTGATATACGTCCTGCGGTGTTCAGGGAAGATACTTTGGAAGAGCTCTCTGCCTGTGCGCGAAGGGCAGGTAAGCCGGCCAGGGTGCATATTAAGGTGGACACGGGAATGACGCGCGTCGGCATCAGACCGGATGAAAGCGGGCTTGCGTTTGTCGGTAAAGCGCTGCATACAGAAGGCGTCGAGGTGGAGGGTATGTTTACGCATTTTGCCAGAGCCGACGAGACGGATAAGACCTCCGCCAGAGAACAGCTTGAAAAGATCAGTGATTTTATGACGCTTGCAGAGCGCAGGTACAACTGCCGCATTCCTGTTAAGCATTGCTCGAACAGCGCCGGCATCATCGAGCTGCCGGAGGCGAATATGAATGTGGTGCGGGCGGGCATTACCCTGTACGGACTGTGGCCTTCCGCGCAGGTGTCGAAGGAGATCGTAAAACTCAAACCGGTCCTGTCCCTAAAGAGCCACATTGTTTATATCAAGGAAGTGGACGCGGGCGTGCCGGTCAGCTACGGCGGCACCTATGTTACGCCGAAGCGGATGCGCATAGCCACCGTTCCCACAGGCTACGGCGACGGCTATCCCAGAAGCCTTTCCGGTAAAGGATACGTGCTGATACGAGGAGCTAAAGCGCCGGTACTGGGGCGTATCTGCATGGATCAGTTCATGGTCAGCGTCGATGAGATACCGGAGGCTGTGGAAGGAGACGAGGTGACTCTGATCGGCACGGACGGCGGATACGAAATAACAATGGAAGAGCTGGGAGACATGTCGGGCAGGTTTAATTATGAGCTGGCATGCGATCTGGGCAAAAGGATACCGCGTGTCTATGTCAAAAACGGCCGGGTGACGGCAACAAAAGATTATTATGATGATTACCGCTGAATTATCATGTATACCCTTAGAGAAAACGGCAATACTAAAGATGCAAATATTCGTATAAGGGAGCGTGTGATAATGAGAAGAGGAGATATCTACTATGCAGATTTACGTCCGGTGATCGGTTCCGAGCAGGGAGGTATCAGACCGGTGCTGATCATACAGAATGATATTGGGAACAAGCACAGTCCGACTGTGATCTGCGCGGCGATCACCTCGAAGATGAACAAGGCGAAGCTGCCGACACATATTGAACTGAACGCCAGCAAATATGATATGGTGAAAGATTCCGTGATCCTGTTGGAGCAGCTTCGGACAATAGATAAGAAGCGCCTGAAGGACAGAATATGCCATCTGGACCAGGATATCATGCAGGTAGTCAACAACGGACTTATGGTCAGCCTCGAGTTAAATACATAAGGATGACCGGTATTTGACACTCATTTCATTCCTTGCTATATTATAAAGGCAGATATTTTACAATAAAGAGAGGAAATCTAAATATGGACGACGGTGTCGCGGGCAGTATCGTATGGTTATGCATACTGATACTGCTGCAAATGCTGCTTAACGGTTTTGATTCCGCATTTCGAAATATGAAGATTGCGGAGAAGGATGATGCGGAAGGGGAGGAGGACGGAAGAACAGCATCCAGACAACGCAAAGCGGATTATCTGCTTGCACATCAGACACAATATAACGGCGCCATGCAGTTTGGCATGGTGGCAGTGACGTTCCTGTTTGCTCTGCTGTATCTGTATCGGATCGGCATCTATGCGATAGGGATCGCGGGTCTTTTGTACAGCGCGGGCGCCTATGCGCTTGAGCATACGGAGTTAGTGCTGGCGCTTACAACAGCTGTGGCGGTGTTTATCATGCTGTACATATTTGTGACGTTTGGCATTTCGCTGCCGAGAAAGGCGGCGGCGCGCAGCAGTGAAAAATGGCTTAAATGCCTCCTTACGCCGGTTTATTATTATGTGCGTATCGTGATGCCCTTTACGGCGCTTGTATCGTTGACGGCTGGCGGCGTTCTGCGTCTGTTCGGTATGAATACAGCCAGGGACAAATCGGATGTGACGGAAGAAGAGATCCTGTCTATGGTAAACGAGGGACATGAGCAGGGCATCCTTCATGCGAATGAAGCGGAGATGATAAACAATATATTTGAGTACGGCGATAAGGAAGCCAAAGACATCATGATCAACCGCAACAACATGATCGGCATCGAATGTACTATGACGCTGCAGGAGGCGGCGGCCTTTATCGTGGATGCGCACAACAGCAGATTCCCCGTCTATGACGGCACGATAGATCACATTGTAGGCATCCTTCATCTGAAAGACGTTATGCGTATGCAGATGAATGAAAAAATGAAGAACAAGCCTATCGGTAAGATCAAAGGACTTCTTCGGGAACCCCGTTTTATTACGCAGACGCGTAAGATCGATGACCTGTTCCGCGTGATGCAGACAGAAAAGATACAGATGGTCATTGTGATAGACGAGTACGGGCAGACTGCGGGACTGGTCGCGCTGGAGGATATTCTGGAGGAGATCGTCGGAAACATCGAGGATGAATACGATGAGGAGGCAAGCTATATCAGTAAGAGCGGCGAAGACGGTTATGTGATCCAGGGACAGATGCCGCTTGAGGAGCTGGGCGAACAGCTCAATATCAGTTTTGAGGAAGAACCGTTTGACACGGTCAACGGTTTCGTGATCTCACGGCTGGAGCATATTCCCGAGGAGGGAGAAGACTTTGAGTTCTCATATGAAGGTTACACATTCAGGATCATGGAAGTCAAAGACCGTATGATCCGGTCCGTGCTTGCCCGTCCGGTCGGGACAGAGAGCGATAAAGATAAATAAAATAATAAAAAATATAAAGCAGTAAAAGCAATAAAAAGAATAAAAACAATAAAAAACAAAGGAGATCATATATGTCAGGACATTCAAAATTTGCAAACATCAAACATAAGAAGGAAAAGAACGACGCAGCGAAGGGTAAGATCTTCACGATCATTGGGCGTGAGATCGCCGTGGCGGTTAAGGAGGGCGGTCCGGACCCGTCCAACAATTTCAAACTTGCGCAGGTCATCGCCAAGGCGAAAGCCAATAATATGCCTAATGAGACGATAGAAAGAGGTATTAAAAAGGCGGCCGGTGAAGGCGGGAACGTCAATTATAAGTATGTGACTTATGAGGGGTACGGCCCTAACGGTATTGCCGTTATCGTGGATGCGCTGACCGACAATCCGAACAGGACGGCGGCGAATGTCCGCAACGCCTTTACAAAGGGGCAGGGGAATGTCGGAACGCCCGGCTGCGTCTCTTTTATGTTCGACAAGAAAGGGCTGATCATCATTGATAAGGAAGAGTGCGGCATGGATGCGGACGATCTGATGATGATGGCGCTGGATGCGGGCGCGGAAGATTTCTCCGAGGAGGAGGACAGCTATGAGATCTATACGGATCCCGACCAGTGGAGTGTTGTGGATGCCGCGTTAAAAGAGGCGGGCGTCGAAGCTGTTTCTTCGGAGGTGACTATGATTCCCCAGAACTGGGTAGAGCTTACGGACGAGACGGCCATCAAGAATATGCAGAGAACGCTTGACCTGCTGGACGAGGATGACGATGTTCAGGCGGTCTATCATAACTGGGATGAATAATGACCCGGCTGTATGACCGGCATTAAGAGTTAGTGCAGGTATCATGACAAGTAAGAAGAAAGGAAAGCATACTATTTAAGATGGACAGAAAATATAAGAAAGAAACCATATGTATCCAGTCGGGATGGAAGCCGCGCAACGGCGAGCCGCGCGTTCTGCCGATCTATCAGAGCACTACGTTTAAGTATGATTCGTCGGAATTTATGGGACGGCTGTTCGATCTGGAGGAGAACGGTTATTTTTACAGCAGACTGCAGAATCCGACCAATGACTGCGTGGCAGCGAAGATATGTGAGCTGGAGGGCGGCGTTGCTGCGATGCTGACTTCGTCCGGACAGGCGGCATGCCACTATGCCGTGTTCAACATATGCGAGGCGGGAGATCATGTAGTATTGTCTTCTACAGTGTATGGCGGTACATTCAATCTTATTACGTGCACGATGAAAAAGATGGGGATCAGCTGTACGATAGTCGATCCCGACGCATCGTCTGAAGAACTGGCCGAAGCCTTCAGGCCGAACACGAAATGCGTTTATGCTGAGACGATCGCCAATCCTGCGCTCGTGGTGCTGGATATAGAGAAATTTGCGAAAGTGGCGCACGATCACCAGGTGCCTCTTATTGTGGACAATACCTTCGCAACGCCCATCAACTGCAATCCTTTTGACTGGGGCGCCGATATCGTGGTACATTCCACAACGAAATACATGGACGGACATGCAGTGTCGTTAGGCGGCTGTATCGTGGATTCCGGCAACTTTGACTGGAGCGCATATCCTGACAAGTTTCCGGGGCTGTGCACGCCGGACGAGTCCTATCACGGCATTGTCTATACGGAGAAGTTCGGTAAAGCCGCATACATCACCAAGGCGACGAGCCAGCTGATGAGAGACTTAGGATCCATGCAGTCTCCGCAGAATGCATTTCTGCTGAATATTGGGCTTGAGACGCTTCCACTCAGAATGGAGAGACACTGTTACAATGCACAGAAAACGGCGGAATATCTGGAAAAGCATGAGAAAGTGGCATGGGTGAATTATCCCGGCCTTAAGGGCAATAAATACTATGATCTGGCACAGAAGTACATGCCGAACGGAACATGCGGCGTTATATCCTTCGGTTTAAAAGGCGGCAGGGAAGCGGCGGCGAAGATGATGGATTATCTGAAGCTGGCGGCTATCGTGACACATGTGGCGGATGCGCGGACAAGCGTGCTGCATCCGGCAAGCCATACGCACAGGCAGATGAATGATGAACAGCTTAAGGAGGCGGGTGTAGCGCCCGATCTGATCAGGCTGTCCGTCGGTATTGAACACATAGACGATATTATTGCGGATCTGGAACAGGCTCTTAAACAGATATAGTAAACAGATCCGGCATAGAAGGATAACGAATGATGACTTATCGAAGAACACGTTTTAGCTGTGTGCCGTGGTTTGTATATACGGTCCTGTGTATCCTGCTGATCAGCGCCGGTGCCGGTGCGCTGATACGGTACGTGACAGGATCGACCTTAAACTATCCGGTTCTGTACGGTCTGGCGGTGATCCCGGCCGCAGCATTGTACTGGTGCATCCGGATCGTGTCTGTATACGCAAGGACCAAATGGACATGGAGGGAACGCACGGCGCGGATACTGACAGGCGCTGTATTTGCATTGATCGTAGCGCTCGGTGTTCTGCTGCGCATCATGTGTCTTAACGGTTATGTGTCGGGCGGTGCGCTTCCCTATGGCATATCACCCGATCAAATCATGTCGGCGGCGGACAGCGCACGGTATATGGATATGGCATCTTCCATGCTGGGACAGATGCGGCAGGGCGGTGTGACGGATATGGGTTACGGACTCGGATCTTTCTATACATGGCTGTTGTCGCTGTCGCTGTCTTTTCTGGGTGACAAGCCTGAGGCGGCGGTATTTTTGCAGATTGTTCTCCAGATGATATCCCTTGTGACGGCTTTTTTTGCAACGCGCATCCTTGCGGGACGTCTCCCGGCCTGTGTCGTCTGCCTGTATCTGGCATGCTCGGGTTATGCGCTGGGGAGTCTTTTCGCTTTTACGCCGGAGTGGCTTTTTTTCACCCTGTATATGCCGGGGCTGCTGCTTGCCGCAGGCTTTGTCAGGGCGTACTGCGCAAACCGTCTCGCTGCGCCGGCGGCGCTTCTCTGGGCTGCTGCGGCTGGGGCGGCGGCAGGTTTCCTTGCGTATCTTGATATGTTTGCGCTGTCGCTGCTTATTGTTGTACTGCTGCCTGTGTTCGGCAAAAAAAAGCAAGGGAATGGCATAAAAATCAGAAATGGCGCATGGATGACGGCGGCGGCTGTTGCCGTGTCGGTCTTGTCGTGTATCGCGGTGTGGGCGTTTAGCGTAGGAACCGTATTCTTTGCGGAGGGGCGGGATCATGCTGTGGCGCTTTTTGATAGGATGGCTGTGTATCTGCGGAACGTTCCCGAGGGCTTTGAGGCTCTGCCGTACCCGGACCTTCTGACGGTCTGCGCGGCGGTCTGTCTGGCGTCGTTTCTTGTTTTTGAATATTTCAGGAGCGGGAAGATGCAGAACTATATGCCGTGGATCGTGATGTGCCTGGTGGCGGCGCCCACCCCGGTGTGGGTTTACAGCGGGCACGGATTTGTTATTCCGGCCCTGTATCTGTGGACCGTATTGGCGGGACTGGGACTGCAGAACTGTCTGTTCGGGGATAAGGCGAAGGTGATGCAGGCTGTGATAGAGGAGATCAATTCTACCGTGGAAGCAAAGACGAATTATATTGAGAATCCGCTTCCGCTTCCTAAGAAGCATGTGAAGAAGGATATGGATTATCAGTACGATGTGGCGCAAAAAGATATGAAGTATGATGTGGAAGTGCCGGAAAACGATGATTATGACCTGCAGTGATGTCCCTGTCCGCAGGGCAGAAAGCGGACGTCTGTATGCATAAATATCCGCGTATAACGCAAACTAAGAGAGGATCACAGAGCGTAAGGACTTGTGATTCTCTTTTTGTTATGGCAGTTTGGATGCCTGTAAGTATACTGATGTCGGAGGGCGTGATGGGAAGTAAAGAGATTAAAAAGAACAGCAATAACGTCAAAGGTAAAGACGGGGAGAAACACGAGGAGCAGGAAAAACAGCAGGATAAGGAAAAGCATCAGGATGAACGCATTGGAGAGCTGGGACAGATCACCCTGGATGAAAACGAAGCGCACCACAAGATCCACCTGCTCACGATCATCGGGGAAATTGAGGGGCATGACAACTTAAGCAGCACCTCCAAAACAACAAAGTACGAACATGTTTTGCCCCAGCTTGCCGCCATAGAGGACAGCAGGGATATAGACGGGGTCCTGATCCTGTTAAATACGATGGGCGGCGATGTGGAGGCAGGACTGGCGATCGCGGAGATGATCGCGTCCTTAAGCAAGCCGACCGTCTCGCTGGTGCTCGGCGGCAGTCATTCCATCGGTGTGCCTATTGCAGTGAGCACGGATTATTCCTATATTGTGCCGACAGGGACGATGGTGATCCATCCGGTCAGGCTTACCGGAATGGTGATCGGCGTACAGCAGACTTTTGATTATTTCAGACAGATACAGAACAGGATCACGGGGTTTGTGTGCGCGCATTGCAGTATATCCAAGTCCAGACTGGAGGAGCTGATGATGGAGACAGGGGTCTTGACCAAAGATGTAGGGACGATCCTGGTCGGAAGCGAAGCAGTGGATGAAGGGATCATATGTCAGGTGGGCGGGATCAAAGATGCGGTCGAAAAACTCCACCATATGGTAGAACAGAGAAAATCAGATACAAAATAAGGGATGACAAGACAAATTGAAAATGCTATACTATAATGAGTTATATCATCGGATGAGTATATGCTCAGGAGGCATTTGTCATGGCATCAGGCAAAGGCGGCAGCCGTTCTTCCGCGAAGAGGAGCACGGCGTCTTCAAATAAGAATACAGGCGGCAGGCGCAGCCGGTCGGGACGGCAGGGCAGCGACAGACGCGCTTCCCAGACGGAGCCGATGGACGTTGCGATCCGCAATGAGATACTGCTTATTATCTTTTTTGCGCTTGCAATCGTGCTGTTTCTTTGTAATTTCGGCATTGTTGGCAGTATCGGCGATGCGGTCAGCAATTTTATGTTCGGCATTTTCGGTCTGACGGCATATGTTGCCCCGATCATTATTTTCCTTGCGGTCGCTTTTGGTATGTCCAATACGGGCAACCATATTGCGGCGAGAAAACTGGTGTCGGGTGTTGTGCTGTTTGTGCTGATCAGTATGGTGTGCGAACTGTTCAGCGCCGATCTTGCGGGTACGGACGGTTATCAGGTCAAAGAGATCTATGAAAGATGCAGCCAGGGGCATGCCGGCGGTGGTGTCATAGCGGGTTCTTTAGTCTGGCTTTCATATAAACTGTTGGGCATGGTCGGGACGGTGCTCCTGATGCTGGTACTGGGGATCATCTGCATGGTGATCGTCACGGAGAGGTCATTTATCAGCGGTGTGAAGAAGCAGGGAGAAAAGGTGTACAGGCGCTCCGTGGAGGACGCGGCGTACCGAAGGGAGCGCGCCAGAGAGCGTCAGCTCGCCCTGGAAGAAAAGCGAGATCAGGAGAGGCAGCGCCGTCAGCAGAGAGAAGAAGAGATTGAGAATGAGAAGATCCTGCGCATGGACAAAAAGGTTTCGGGCGTGATGATGGATACGGCGCTCGAAAAAGACAGGGAGAAAGAACGCGAGAAGACGCGCGACGATATCCATGAGATCATGCTGAATGCTCCGGATGACGAATCGGACGCGCTCAGTGAGATACGCATACACGGTGCGGCGGACGATGATGAGACAGGAGAAGACGCAGAAGCAGAAACGTACGCTGCGCCGCCTGTCAGACCGGAAACGCTTCAGCACAGAAGTGTGGAGACATATACAGGCGGTCAGCATGCCATGCAGGAGAACGCAGGAAACACTGCGGAGAATGCGCAGACAATACATATAGAACAGGTGCAACAGCCCAAAGTAGTTAAGCCATACAAATTCCCTCCGGTCAGTCTCTTGAAAAAAGGGACCGGCAAAAGCGGCGGCAATTCCGCCAAAGAGCTGCGGGAAACGGCTGAGCGTCTGCGTCAGACGCTCGCTACGTTCGGCGTTAAAGTGACTGTGACGGATATCAGCCAAGGACCTGCAGTCACCCGTTATGAGCTCCAGCCAGAGCTGGGCGTTAAGGTCAGCAAGATCGTGGGGCTTGCCGATGATATCAAACTGAATCTTGCCGCTACGGATATCCGGATCGAGGCGCCCATTCCCGGCAAAGCGGCGGTGGGTATCGAAGTGCCCAACAAAGAGAACAGTGCGGTGGCGTTCCGGGATCTGGTGGAATCCCGGGAATTCAATGAATTTGATTCCAACCTGGTGTTTGCCGTAGGTAAAGATATCGGCGGCAAGATCGTTATGGCCGATATCGCCAAGATGCCGCATATGCTCATTGCGGGAGCCACCGGCTCCGGTAAGTCGGTCTGCATCAATACGATCATTATGGGGATTCTGTACAAGGCGAAGCCCGAGGATGTCAAGATGATCATGATCGATCCGAAAGTCGTGGAGCTGAGTGTTTATAACGGCATACCACATCTTCTGATCCCTGTAGTGACCGATCCGAAGAAGGCGGCGGCAGCCCTTCACTGGGGAGTCGCGGAGATGACGGAACGCTATAAGAAATTCGCGGACTATAATGTCCGTGATCTTAAGGGATATAACAAAAAGGTACAGAGTATGCGCTCGCAGGGGGAACCGGATGCGCCCGAAGTTTTGCCGCAGATACTGATCATTGTGGACGAGCTGGCGGATCTGATGATGGTTGCACCGGGCGAGGTAGAGGAATCGATCTGCCGTCTCGCACAGCTTGCCCGTGCCTGCGGCATCCACTTGATCATAGCGACGCAGAGACCGTCCGTTGACGTCATCACGGGACTGATCAAGGCGAATATGCCGAGCCGTGTTGCCTTTGCCGTATCGAGCGGCGTGGATTCCAGAACGATCCTTGACATGGTCGGAGCGGAGAAGCTGCTTGGCAAGGGCGATATGCTCTTTTATCCCCAGGGATATCCGAAACCGGCGCGTATACAGGGCGCTTTCGTCTCGGACAGGGAAGTGGCGGATGTCGTGGATTTCCTGAAGAATCAGGCTGTCGGCAATGTCTATAACGATAGTGTTGAGAATCAGATCAAGAGTATGGGAAGCAACTCGGGGACAGGTGCGGCGTCATCTGAAGGCGCATCCGGATACGATCAGTATTTTGCGGAGGCGGGCAGAATGATCATTGAGAAGGATAAGGCGTCTATCGGTATGCTGCAGAGAATATTCAAAATCGGTTTTAACAGGGCTGCCCGTATCATGGACCAGCTGTGTGAGGCGGGTGTCGTCGGCGAAGAAGAGGGAACGAAACCCCGCAAGGTTTTAATGTCTGCGGAGGAGTTTGAACAGTTCGTGGAAGAAACACAGTAGGGATAGGAATATATATACAGCAAGGATAAGAACATATACAGCAGAAAGGAAGGGTTCAGCTTGAAGACAGATATTGAGATCGCACAGGAAGCGGCGCTTGAGAATATTACCGATGTGGCGGCTAAGATCGGAATTGAGCCGGATGACCTGGAATTATACGGAAAGTACAAAGCCAAGATTTCCGATGAGTACATAAACCGGATCAGCGGCAATCCGGACGGAAAGCTTATTCTGGTAACCGCCATCAATCCTACGCCGGCGGGCGAGGGCAAGACGACTACAAGCATTGGTCTGGGTCAGGCTTTTGGAAGACTGGGCAGAAAAGCGGTCATTGCACTCAGAGAGCCGTCACTTGGTCCGTGCTTTGGCATTAAAGGAGGCGCGGCGGGAGGCGGATATGCGCAGGTGGTTCCGATGGAGGACCTGAATCTTCATTTTACAGGAGATTTCCACGCGATCACATCGGCCAATAATCTTCTGGCAGCGCTGCTGGATAACCATATCCAGCAGGGAAATGAGCTGGGCATCGACCCCAGACAGATCGTGTGGAAGCGATGCATCGATATGAATGACAGGGCGCTACGTAATATAGTCATCGGTATGGGCGGCAGAACGGACGGTTTTGTCCGCGAAGATCATTTCGTGATCACAGTTGCCTCGGAGATCATGGCGATTCTCTGCCTGGCATCGGACATGAACGATCTGAAAGAAAGACTCGGCAGGATCATTGTTGCGTACAGCTATTCGGGTGAGCCTGTGACGGCGGCGGATTTGAACGCCGTGGGAGCTATGACGGCGCTTTTGAAGGATGCCATGAAGCCGAACCTGATACAGACACTGGAGCATACACCGGCGATCGTGCACGGCGGTCCGTTTGCGAATATTGCTCATGGGTGCAATTCCATCCGTGCCACCAAAACGGCCTTAAAAATAGCGGATTATGTCATTACGGAGGCGGGATTTGGCGCCGATCTGGGAGCGGAGAAGTTCTTTGATATCAAATGCAGAATGGCGGGGTTAAGGCCTGACGCTGTCGTGCTTGTAGCGACCATACGTGCCCTGAAATATAACGGCGGCGTTGCCAAAGCCGATCTGGCAGAGGAAAATATGACGGCTCTTAAGGCAGGTATTGTCAATCTTGAAAAGCATATTGAGAATCTGCACAAATACGGCGTCCCGATCGTTGTAACGCTCAATTCTTTTGTCACCGACACAGAGGATGAGATCGCGTATGTCCGCAGCTTCTGTCAGGAAAGAGACTGTGCGTTTGCGTTATCCGAAGTATGGGCAAAGGGCGGCGAAGGCGGCGTGGAGCTTGCACGTAAAGTCATCGAGACGCTTGAGACGAAGGAAAGCCACTTTAAAGTGCTCTATGATGACAGCCTTAGCCTGAAGGCGAAAATAGAGACGGTGGCGTCAGAAATATATGGCGCCGATGGCGTATCCTATGCGCCCGCGGCTGAAAAACAGTTGAAGAAACTGGAGGAGTTGGGCTTTGGACATATGCCGGTCTGCATGGCGAAAACGCAGTATTCGCTTTCGGACGATCCTGCGCTTCTCGGAAGGCCTGCAGGATTTACGTTGAATGTGAGGGAAGTCTATGCGTCTGCCGGCGCAGGATTCGTTGTGGTGATCACAGGAGCGATCATGACCATGCCGGGACTGCCGAAAAAACCGGCGGCGTACGGTATAGATGTAAACGAGAACGGGGTTATTACCGGACTGTTCTAGCTGATGCTGTTCCGGTAAAGGAAAGGAGTTGGAAGTATGCCGCAGATCATTGACGGGAAAGCAATTTCCGGTGCCATCAAGGACGAACTGAAAAATAAAGTCGAAGAACTGAAAGCAGAGGGGATCCATATTTGTCTTGCTGTCATTCAGGTGGGAAACGATTCCGCTTCTTCCGTGTATGTGGGAAATAAAAAGAAGGCGTGCGCATATATCGGCATTGACTCATTGGCGTATGAGCTTCCTGAGGAGACCACGCAGGAAGAACTGATGGCTTTGATCGTTGAATTAAATGCCAAAAAGGAGGTCAACGGTATTCTGGTCCAGCTGCCGTTACCGAAGCATATCAATGCGGATGAGGTGATCCGCACGATCGATCCTTTAAAGGATGTGGATGGATTTCATCCGCAGAGTGTCGGCGCGCTGTGTATCGGACAGCCGGGGTTTGTGTCCTGCACGCCGGCGGGCATCATTCAGCTGCTGAAAAGTTCCGGCATAGAGATAGCGGGCAGGGAGTGCGTGGTGATCGGCAGGAGCAATATCGTAGGTAAACCAATGGCGCTTCTTCTGCTGCGGGAGAACGGCACGGTAACAGTTGCCCATTCCAGGACAAAGAATCTAAAGGAAGTGACAAAGAGGGCGGATATTCTGATCGTTGCGGTCGGCAAACCGGGGATGATCACAAGGGAATATGTCAAAGAGGGAGCGGTGGTGATCGATGTGGGGATCCATCGCGATGAGAATAATAAACTGTGCGGCGATGTGGATTATGAAGATGTGGCGCCGGTATGCAGCGCTATTACGCCCGTGCCGGGCGGCGTAGGACCTATGACGGTAGCAATGCTGATGTACAATTGTGTAGAGTCTGCTCTGTTGAAGTGATTTGTGACGGCAGATACAGGAGAGGGATCTGTTTATGAAGTGCCCTAATTGTGGTAACGAGTTGGAGGAGGGACATCTGATCTGCGAACAGTGCGGAGAGGAGATTCAGATCGTTCCCGACTTTGAACCGGAGATAGAAAACAGCATAACAGAGACTTTGTCTACCCTTGCCGCTCTGCAGGAGGGCGAAGACGCCGGGGAGGGAACGACAGACGCAGGGGAGTCCCCGGAGGAAGATCTCTCCGGGCTGGAAGAGGATTCGGAAAGGAGCAGAAAGCTCTGGGTGGCCGCGAGCGTTCTCATATTATTGGCAGTAGCGGTGATCTCTTACGGTGTGTATGTATATCACACCGGAACGATCGACTATCAGATCGACAGGGCCAGGGAATATGCCGCCGAGGGCTCCTACACCGAGGCGATAGCTTGTCTGGAGAGCGCCTATGAGGACTATCCTGATGTTGCAAAGCTTCTTTTTATGGAAGCGGACTACTATTATCTGCAGAATGATAATGTCATGGCGGTGCAGGTCCTGTACAGGATCATAGAGCGTGGGGATTTCCCACGGGAGGACCTTGAAGAAGCATACGATAAGATCATAACGATCTACGCAAATCAGGGCATGTACAGCGAGATCAATGAAATGTTAAGGAGCTGCTCTGATCAGGAGATCGTCAATATGTTCCAGAGTTATCTTGCGCTGGCGCCGGAATTTAGCTATGTGGAGGGAAGCTATGACGAGGTTCTTCCACTGAAATTGAGCTCCAACACGGCGGGAACGATTTACTACACGATGGATGGAACGAAGCCCACCAGGGACAGCATGATCTACACGGCGCCTATTTTCCTGGAGTCCGGGGAATATACGGTCAGCGCTTTTTTTGTAAATGACTATGGTATTGAGAGCGATATTGTCAGCAAGACCTATACGATCAGTCTGTTGGTGCCGAGCGCGCCGGAGATAGAGTTATACAGCGGAGAATACACGGAACCGACGATGATCACGGTGGACGCCATCGAAGGGTGTAAGATTTATTATACCACGGACGAATCCGAGCCGACAGCCGACAGTGTCCCGTATACGGGACCGATCCCGATGCCGCTTGGCAAGACGCTGTTTAAATTTGTCAATATAAGTGAGGACGGGATATCGAGCGAGATCACGACGAGAACCTACACGTTGACGCTTCGGGATGCCATTCCTGCGTCACAGGCGGTTTCAGGTCTGATCACGCGGTTAGTGGAGACGGGGTATCTGGAGGATACTGTGGGGCACAACAGCCGGCAGAGCGGTATACTGAGCTATCGTTTCAGCTCCGTGTTAAGGATCGGAGAGTCGGACGATTATTACACGATCAACGAATATTATGATGACGGCACAGGAATACAGAACCGTACCGACAAGGTATTTCTTGTCAATATACATACGGGAGAGGCCGCAAGACTCGGATATGACGACAACGGTGAATTTATGGCCGTAATAATCTGACCCGCCGGTAATATGATTTCGGTTTTGCGGCCGGCAATTCAGGCTGGCAGTTCGGTCCGGCGAGGTAATTCATGGAAAATGGTTGCAAAAATAAATAAGTTCCTATATCATTAATTAGGTGCATGCCGGACATGTACATATATGGGATGCACCTGTATATATATACAGATGATCGGGGATATCAGTTTAGGAGGATAAACAGCGATGTACAGGATAGTAAGAGCCGAAGAACTTGCAACGAACATTTATCTGATGGACGTTGAAGCGCCGAGGGTTGCCAAGTCATGCAATCCCGGACAGTTTGTGATCGTGAGGATGGATGACGACAGCGAACGTATTCCGTTGACCATATGCGATTATGACAGGGAAGCCGGTACGGTCACGATAGTAGTTCAGGTGGTCGGCGCGGCGACGGAGATGATGAGAAATCTTAAGGCGGGTGACAGTTTTCATGATTTTGTGGGACCGCTGGGCCGCCCGTCAGAGTTTGTAAATGAGGATCCGGACAGTCTGCGCAGTAAGAAGATCCTGTTTGTGGCGGGAGGTCTTGGAACCGCGCCGGTCTATCCCCAGGTGAAATGGCTTCATGAGCGCGGCGTGAACGCCGATGTGATCATCGGCGCGAAGACCAAGGACCTGCTTATCATGGAGGAGGAGATGAAGGCGGTAGCCGGCAATCTGTATGTGACCACCGATGACGGCTCCTATGGCAGAAGCGGTATGGTGACGAAGGTGATCGAGGATCTGATCAGCGTGGAGGGCAAGAAGTACGATGTGTGCGTTGCCATTGGACCTATGATCATGATGAAATTTGTATGCCTGACTACGAAGAAATACGATCTGCCGACGGTCGTGAGCATGAATCCGATCATGGTAGACGGTACGGGCATGTGCGGCGCATGCCGTCTTACCGTGGATGGAGAAGTGAAATTCGCATGTGTTGACGGGCCGGAATTTGACGGACATAAAGTTGATTTTGACCAGGCGATGAAACGTCAGCAGATATATAAGACAGAAGAAGGACGAGCATTCTTAAAGGCCAAAGAGGGTAATACCCATCACGGCGGATGCGGAAATTGTGGAGGTAATGACTGATGCAGACGGATGTATTAAAGAAAGTGCCTGTCCGTGAACAGGATGCAAAGGTACGTGCGGCGAATTTTGAGGAAGTATGTCTGGGATATGATAAAGAAGAGGCAATGTGCGAGGCGTCACGCTGCATCAACTGTAAGAATGCCCAGTGTATCAAGGGCTGCCCGGTAGCCATCAATATTCCGGGCTTTATTGAGAAAGTAAAAGACGGCGATATTGAGGCGGCATATCAGATCATCAGCGAGTCGTCTGCGCTCCCTGCTGTCTGCGGCCGTGTATGCCCGCAGGAGAGCCAGTGCGAGGGCAAATGTATCCGCGGTATCAAGGGCGAACCCATCTCCATCGGCAAGCTTGAGAGATTTGTGGCGGACTGGGCGAGAGAGAATGGCATCAAACCCGAAGGCGCGAAGGAGAAGAAGGATAAGAAGGTCGCCGTGATCGGCTCCGGTCCTTCCGGTCTGACCTGTGCGGGGGACCTGGCAAAGATGGGATATGACGTGACGATCTTTGAAGCGCTTCATGAGCCGGGCGGCGTGCTGGTATACGGTATTCCGGAATTCCGTCTTCCCAAGGAGGCTGTCGTTGCCAAGGAGATTGAAAATGTGCGTTCCCTTGGCGTTAAGATCGAGACAAATGTGGTGATCGGAAAATCTGTGACTATAGATGAGCTTCTGACAGAAGAAGGGTTCTCCGCCGTATATATCGGGTCGGGCGCAGGACTTCCAAAATTTATGGGAATTCCCGGCGAGCAGGCAAATGGTGTGTTCTCCGCCAACGAATATCTGACCAGGAGCAACCTGATGAAAGCCTTCGACGAAACGGCCAACACGCCGATCATGAGAGGAAAGAAAGTGGCTGTTGTGGGCGGCGGTAACGTGGCGATGGATGCCGCGAGAACCGCGCTTCGTCTCGGCGCGGAGGTGCATATCATATACCGGAGAAGCGAGGAAGAGCTTCCGGCCCGTGTAGAAGAAGTGCACCACGCGAAGGAAGAGGGGATCATTTTTGATCTGCTGACCAATCCGGTGGAGATACTGGAGGATGAAAACGGCTGGGTATGCGGGATCAAATGTGTGAGAATGGAGCTGGGAGAACCGGATGCTTCCGGAAGAAGACGCCCCGTGGTGATAGAAGGCTCTGAGTTTACCGTGGAGGTGGATACCGTCATCATGGCGCTCGGCACATCGCCGAATCCGCTTATTTCTTCCACTACAAAGGGGCTGGAAGTCAATAAATATCAGTGTATCGTTGCCGATGAAACGTTTGGAAAAACCACAAAAGACGGCGTTTATGCCGGCGGTGATGCGGTGACGGGTGCAGCTACCGTAATACTGGCGATGGGAGCCGGCAAAGCGGCGGCAAAGGGAATAGACGAGTACCTTTCCAGATAGAGGTTACAGACCGGCATTGGGTCCGGTATGAGCATACGATAAGAAAGTCTGTCTAAACGACGGACTTTTCTTATATAAATCTTAATAATTTGCACAACTGTTTGTTAAGGAATACCGGTTATGATCAAGATAGCGGAAGAAGGAGGATAAGCATATGGTAAATCACATTGTCTTGTGGAGTCTGAAAGAGGAATTGTCCGAACAGGAGAGAAAGGATGCGGCTGCGCGCATCAAGAGAGAACTGGAGGCCGTCAGGGACCAGGTATCCGGCGTGATATCGCTGGAGGTGGTGATATCACCGCTGTCTTCCAGTAACAGAGACATCGGATTGATCTCTGTGTTTGAGAGTGAAGAGGCGCTGCAGGCATATCAGATATCCCCGGCACACGTGGCAGCGGCGGGATATGTCGGAAGCGTAACGGAACAGAGGACATGTTTGGATTATAAAGCATAACTGCCCGGAAGACGGGACGGATCGCGCACCGTCCGGCATACGGACAGCGGCGGTGGGAAAGGTAAGTGGAGCGTATGAATCTGATGGAGAGGGATCCTCGCAAAGCCGGAGAGGATCAGCATAATTTGGAACGGGAAAACAATATAAATAAAGAGGAAAAAGAGAATTTGCAGGATCTGCTGCATAAACCGTATATGACGCCGGTCCTTCTGGGGATCATTGCCGTACTTCTCATCTGTATTATCGTGCTCCTTCTACTTTTTTCCATGCGCAGCCATGAGACACAGACAGATGCCGGCGACCGTCTTCAGCAGAGTATTACCGATTATGCGAAAGAACAGAAACAGAACGATTACGTGCCGGGACTGTCGGGAGAGGCGGTTTTGACAGGATCCGGAAATGAGGAGATGACAGAAAGCGTCAGCGGACAGAGCGTTCCGGAGTCTGGGGCGGAGGACGGAACCGTAAGCGGCGATCCTGTGGCAAATGACAGCGGTAAGGAACCGATCGTGGTTGAGGAGGAAGACGAGAACGATGTCTCCTACAGCAAGGAGTTTATTCTGAACGAGGCGCTGCCCTATTTTGTCAACAATAACCATCCCGCGATCAGTGATCTAGCACATTTGAAACGGTATGTTAAGTTGTCAGCGGAACTAAAGGGCACCAATCAGTATTATTACATAGGCGATGTGAACGGTGCCGGCAGACCGGACGGTAAGGGGCTGGCGATCTATGAGGACAACAGCTACTATTACGGTGACTGGTCAGATGGCACAAGAGAAGGGACAGGCAGATGGTTCCGGTTCTATATCAATGAAAAGAGCAGGCGCAATGCCGAAGGCGCATACACTTCGCACAGCTATGCCGGAGAGTGGGCAAACGATCTCCCGAACGGGGAAGGGGCGGAGCATTACGATGTGGATACAACCAGGCTTGCTTCGGGGAAAAGGATCATACAGAATGTGGTCGGCGGTTTCAGCGACGGTCTGTACGATGGCGACATGTTTGCAAATACCGTTAATTCATACGGAAACGTGGAGGAATGGGACGGGTCCGCAGTGAAGGGAACATTTGAGCTGTGGACAGACATGAGCGCGATCGGGGAATGCTCCGTATGGCGCAACAAGCCGGACGAAACACTGTACATGGATATTGATAAATCGGAAAATAAGAGTCAGGGGATCAGAGAACTTCTGAAAACAGATAAAAGTAAGGACGCTGAATAGAAAGTGTTGCAATTTGTGCAGGATGATTATAAAATATAGCTAAGAATTGGTTTTTTCTGGCAATTTTTATACTTTTTGCGATAAGGAGTGTGACATATATGCCTTGGTGTCCGGTGTGCAGAAACGAGTACAGAGAGGGAATTAAGGTCTGTGCGGATTGTCATGTCGAGCTGGTAGATCATCTGGAGGATGAAGATAAACAGTCTGCCGAGTTGGATGAGATGCAGGAAACGGTCGGAGAAGAACCTGCGATCTATCATGCGTACCAGAACAGCGCCGTCAGGGCGGAGGACAACCGTGTGTCGGCTTACACGCTTTTCTTTGTGGGAATCCTCGGATTTGCCCTTGATCTTCTTGTGTTTACCGATGTGATCACGCTGTTTCACAATAACGGAACGACCAAGTATCTGGTGTGCGGCGTCATGGGTGCGCTATTCATTCTCTTTATTGTATTCGGCGTCGTGTCCATGCGGGCGTCCCGGGTTCTGCTCATTCAGGCGCAGTCGGAGGATTCCCTGATGTCCGAGTTGACTAAATGGTGTGGGGATAATCTGAGCGCGGAGCAGATCGACGAGGGGCTTTTTGATGAAGATATGCCGGAGGAACAGAAATACTTCAAACGCACCGACAGGATGAAGGAGCTCATCAATGACAAATTTATGAATCTGGACCAGGGGTTTTTGGAGCATTTCGTGGACGAATATTATCAGGGGATGTTTGAACAGGAATGAAGATCACGATCATTGCAGTCGGTAAGATCAGGGAGAAATTTTATGCAGATGCCGTTGCAGAGTATGTAAAGAGACTGAGCCGGTATTGCAGGCTTGAAATCATACAGACAGAAGACGAGAAGACGCCTGACAAGGCGGGCCTGTCTGCGGACGAGGCGGTCAGACGCAAGGAAGCCGAACGTATTTTAAAGCATATCAAAGAGGACGCATATACGGTTGTGCTGGATATTCGCGGCAAAATGTACGATTCCGTTGAGTTTGCCGAATGCATCGACCGCCTTGCGACGGCGGGGAACAGTCATATCCAGTTTATCATAGGCGGTTCCCTCGGACTTCATGAAGAAATAAGTAAGAAAGCTGACCTTCAGGTCAGCTTTTCTAAAATGACTTTTCCCCATCAGCTCATGCGGGTGATCCTGTTGGAGCAGATCTACCGGGCGTACCGTATTATAAACGGTGAACCGTATCATAAGTGATAAGGAGGACGGACCCATGCGCATGTATGATCTTATCATGAAAAAAAGAAACGGAGGCGCTTTGGACCGTGAGGAAATAGAATACATGGTCACGGAATATACGGCGGGAAACATTCCGGATTATCAGATGTCAGCCATGATGATGGCGGTTTATTTTACCGGTATGAACGAGGAGGAGACGGCCGCTCTCACTATGGCGATGGCTCACAGCGGCGATATGATCGATCTGAGCGCGATTCCGGGCGTCAAGGTTGACAAACATTCCACCGGCGGTGTAGGCGACAAAACCTCGATCGCGCTTGTCCCGATGGTGGCGGCATGCGGCGTTAAGATCGCTAAAATGAGCGGAAGGGGACTGGGACACACAGGCGGTACGATCGATAAACTTGAGAGCTTTCCCGGATTTACAACGGAGATAAGCTCCGGACATTTCATCAGACAGGTGAAGGATATCGGGGCGGCGATCATGGGACAGACTGCGGATATTGCGCCTGCGGACAAGAAGCTGTATGCGTTGCGCGACGTGACGGCTACGGTCGATAATATGTCGCTGATCGCCAGTTCCATTATGAGTAAGAAACTGGCTTCCGGCGCGGATGCGATCGTACTGGACGTTAAGACGGGAAGCGGCGCGTTCATGAAAAAGGAACAGGACGCCTATGCGCTTGCGCAGGAGATGGTCACATTAGGCACTGTGGCAGGCAAACAAACGATCGCTATAGTGTCCAATATGGACCAGCCGCTCGGCAACGCGGTGGGAAATGCGCTGGAGGTGGAGGAAGCCATAGAGACGCTGCGCGGTAAAGGGCCGGATGACTTTACAAAGCTCTGTCTCACACTTGGCACCTATATGCTCATAGCCGGTAAAATGGCGGCCGATGAAAAAGAAGCCGGTCAGAAGCTTAAGCAGGTCATTGAGAGCGGAAGCGCATTAAATAAACTGGCTGAGTTTGTACGTGCACAGGGCGGAAATCCGCAGGCCGTATATGATACCTCTCTGCTTCCCAAAGCATCCATTGTCGAAGAGGTCGTCTCCGGACAGAGCGGATATATCGGCAGAATAGACTGCGATGAGATCGGCGTATGTTCCCTGCTCCTTGGCGGCGGACGCGAGACAAAGGAGAGCAGCATTGACCTTTCGGTAGGGCTTGTCCTTCGTAAAAAAGTGGGGGACCCTGTATCGGAGGGCGACACGCTTGCGGTGCTGTATGCAAATGACAGGGACAGACTGCGTGCGGCGAAAGAAAGATTTATAAAGGCATATCATTTTTCTGACACGGCGCCCGCGGATGTGCCTCTGATACGGCGTGTCGTGCGAAAATGACACAATGACATTATGTTATTATGATATCCGGCGCGGCGACCGCGCTGTTGATCGGACCGGGTGAATAATATGGCATGAAATGCCGGCGCGCAACATATAGTTTACTATGAAAAGAAATAGTAAGAAGTTACCGCTTTCGGCTTTATCGGGTTCTAGAGAACTGATCGTGGAGACCCTCAGGCTTCCCAAGGACACCATGCTTGGCGCGGCTATTGTCACGGTCACAGGCAACCGGGAGGCATTTATAGAAAACTATAAAGGAATCATAGAGTATACGACAGAGTCCATTGTCCTTCAGGGTAAAAACTGCAAGATCTGTTTTGAGGGGAAAAATCTTTCGATCGATTATTATACCAATGAAGACATGAAAATAAGCGGCAGCATTGATGCTGTCAGGTATATATAATGGGGATTTTGGATGCTTCACTGGGTACAGTATATCAGAGGGTATGTGACGATCAGAGTGTGGGGATATTCTACAGAGAGGTTCCTTAATCTCTGCGGGAATCATAACATCCTCGTATGGAATATCGTCAATCACGGCGAATACAACACAATGAATATCAGCGTGAAGGGATTTTTTGCATTGAAGCCCCTTCTAAAGAAGACCGGAACAAAGGCATCCGTTCTGAAAAGATATGGACTGCCTTTTTTTATGTCCAAACTGTCAAGACGCAAGATTTTTGTGGCGGGCTTCCTCTGCTGCATGGTCTTCTGGATACTGATGTCGCAGTTTATATGGAATATCAGGATAGAGGGCAACTATACCATTACAGAGGACGTTCTGCTTGATTATCTGGAAGATAAAGATATCCGGGTATCCATGAAGAAGGACAGACTCGACATAGCGGGTCTGGAGAGAGCGCTGCGGGAAGATTACGACGTGATCACATGGACTTCGGTGCAGCTGAAAGGGACGACTCTCCTGATCTATATCAAGGAAAATGAGATGCCGGATTATGACCAGGACGGTCAATCTGCGCAGGCGCAGGAAGGCATGGATCTGGTCGCAACCAGGGACGGAACGGTTTCCTATATCATCACGCGGAGCGGTGTGCCGCAGACGGCGGCGGGTGACACGGTGGAGAAGGGCGCTGTGCTGGTCAGCGGAGCCGTACCGGTCTATAACGATGATACTACGGTCAGAAAGTATCAGTTTGTGCAGTCCGATGCGGATATCAGGATCCGCTATGACGAACTGGTATCTGTCAGAAGAGACATCCTCTATGATGAGAAGCAGTATTCGGGCAGACAAAAGAAAATGCTTACGTTTGGGACGAAGAACAGGGAGTGGGATCTTAAATGGGGAGCCATAGATTATGACAGTTATGATATCAGCGGTGAGAAGAAGCAGGTAAAGCTGTTGGATAATTTCTATCTTCCGCTATTTTACGGCGAAAAGACGGTCCACGAGTATGAAATGGTCCGCAGGGAGCATACTGAAGACGAGATGAATGAGATCATGCAGGAGGAATGGAACAAAATAATATCAACTTTAGAGGAAAAAGGGGTACAAATTATAGAAAAAAATGTTACAATAAAAAAGAATAAGACAAACTGGGTATTAAATGCCCGAATGCAGTTGGAGGAACCGGCTGTCCGGCTTGTACCGACCGTGACAAAACAGATCCCCGATGCGGACGGCAAAGACGAAACGGCGGCAGATACGGCAGGCAATACTGCAGAATAGAAAGGCGCGGGTGCATGGGAGAGTTGACGGTCAGCATAGATGTGCCGGCAGAGCATATGCAGAATCTGTTCGGCAGCCACGATGCGCATATCAGGAAAATAGAAGATGATTTTCATGTGGTCATTGTGAATCGTGACGGCGTTGTAAAGGTCGGCGGGGAAAAGGAAGCAGTCATGAAGGCGTCCCGCGTGATACGCGAACTGCTTGCTTTGTCTGAAAGAGGAAATATGCTGGAAGAACAGAGTGTGAATTATGCTATAGAGATGGAAGACGAAAACAGTAAGGACGTTCTGTTAGAGATAGATGAGGATTGTATCTGCCATACGGTGAACGGCAAACCTGTCAAGCCCAAAACGCTTGGACAGAAGCAGTATGTGGACGCCATCAGGGACCATATGATCGTGTTTGGGACCGGCCCGGCGGGAACCGGTAAGACATATCTGGCGATGGCAATGGCAATCACGGCGTTTAAGAATAATGAGGTCAGCCGTATCATTCTGACGAGACCGGCCATAGAGGCGGGGGAGAAACTGGGATTTCTGCCCGGCGATCTTCAGAGCAAGGTGGATCCGTATTTAAGACCGCTGTATGACGCGCTGTACCAGATCATGGGCGCCGAGAGCTTTATGAGGAACATGGAAAAAGGATTGATCGAGGTGGCGCCTCTTGCCTATATGAGAGGTCGCACGCTTGATAATGCATATATTATTCTGGATGAAGCGCAGAATACGACGCCGGCGCAGATGAAGATGTTTTTGACCCGTATCGGGTTCGGATCGAAGGTGATCGTCACAGGCGACGCATCTCAGAAGGATCTGAATCCGGGCGTTACGTCCGGGCTGGATATTGCCATCAAAGTACTGTCAGGGATCGATGACATAGCTTTCTGTGAGCTGAGCAGCAAAGATGTGGTGCGGCACCCGCTGGTACAGAAGATCGTCAGGGCATATGAGGCATATGAGGCCGGAGAGAAAAAACGCAGCGGATCAAAGTCAGGGAACAGGAACTACGGACGTGGGAAAAGATAAAAATAAGACGATAAAAAGAATAGTGTTTTTTGGGCTGATGTTTGCGGTATCCGGCGCAATTGCATGGATAGCAAGCATACTTTACGGAAAAAATACCGAGATGCTCCTGCGGAACGTTGTCATGATACTGGCGGGTTCCGGCATCGTGATATTTTCCTACTCTATGGAAGAGATCGAGCATCGTTTTATTTACCGCAATGAAGGAAAGTATATGCGGTTTTCGCTGATGTATCTGTTCAGCCTGGGCGCCGCGGTATTTCTGCCTCTTCTGCCGGTGACAGGCTGGCCGTTTCTTGTGATCTTTGTGCTTTTGGGGGTGTTTAGCGACGGCGTTACCGGCCTGGTGGCGGGCAGCGCGTGTCTGCTTTTGTCGGTCAATCTGGCCGGCGGTTCCTTCTCCGTATTCTGGCTTTACTTTATCAGCGGCGCGGCGGGCATACTTGTCTTCAGTATGTTGAATGACGAGTTTAAAGTCGGATTGCCCATGTTTATATCGCTTTCCGTATTGATGCTGTGTCTTACCGCCAATGTGATCCTGATGTCACAGAGCCGGCTGTCCGTGGCGCAGTTTACGATTCCCGGGATCAACCTGATCGTCTGCTGTATCCTTCTTTTGGTCAGTCTCAAATTGTTCAGCACGGCAGTGATCCACAGAAACAGGGAGAAATATATGGAGATCAATGATCCGGAATTTCCGCTCCTGGTACAGCTCAAGGATATGTCCAAAGAAGAATATTATCATGCGATACATACGGCGTATCTGAGCGACCGGATCGCAAGAAGGCTGGGGTTAGACGATGCGGCTGCCAAGGCGTGCGCCTACTATCACAGGATCGGCATATTAAAAGGTGAGAATACATGGGAAAATGTTGCGTCTATCTGCAGCGAATATCATTTTCCCGCCAATACGAGAAGAATACTGAAAGAGTATGTGGACGATTCAGAGAAGATCGTGTCAAAAGAGACCATCGTTGTACTGTTCGCCGATACTATTGTTTCGTCCATTCTGTATCTGCTTGAAAAAGATTCCCGGGCAGAGCTGGATTATGAGCAGATAATCGATACCGTATTTCAGAAGAAGCTGGAGACGGACGAACTGTGGGAAAATGAGATTTCTCTGGCGCAGATCCGTGCAATGAGGAGAATATTTATCGAGGAGAAATTATACTATGACTTCCTGCGTTGAGAATGAAACGAAGGTTACATTCCCGTTTGACATGAAGACGATACTGGAGCAGGTCATGGAGGCGGTCACGGAGATGGAAAAATGTCCTTATGAGACTTCCGTAAGCCTTCTTGTTATGGATAATGAAGGTATACGCCAGTTCAACAGGGATTACCGCGGCATTGACAGTGAGACGGACGTGCTGTCTTTTCCGAATATTACATTTGACCGGGCAGGCGATTTCTCTGTCGTGGAATCGGGCGAAGCGGATTTCTTTGATCCGGACAGCGGCGAACTGATCCTAGGGGATATTATCATTTCCGCTGACCGTGTTCTGGCGCAGGCGCAGGAGTACGGGCACAGTGTGATGAGGGAATTTGCATTTCTGACGGCCCATAGTATGCTGCATCTGTGCGGTTATGACCATATGGAGAAAGAGGATGCCGAGGTTATGGAGAAGAAGCAAGAGGATGTCCTTAACCGGCTGGGCATAACAAGGGATCTGTAAGAGCAGCACGCAGTTTAGGAACGATGAGCATGTAATGTAATAAAAGGATATGATACTATTATGAGATTACGAAAGAGAGAAAACAGGCAGGGAAGCTTCTTTGGCAGAGTGATCAAGAATCCGCTGGTGCAGTACGCGGGTGTTTTTTCCTATATCATTTTGCTTATAATGAGGATCCTTCTTATTAAGACGATCGGGAGCGCGGGCGTGGGAATGTTTGCACCGGCCTTTGAACTGTTTTTTCTGGTCGCTCTTTTTACCTCTTATAGCATTACGGGAGCGATGTCGGGGATCATTCGTTACCGGGTAAAGCGGGAACAGTACAGAAATGCAAAAAGGGTGTTCCGCACGGCGTTTTTTATGGATCTGTTTATTAGTGTGCTGGCAGCGGCAGCGCTTATAGTGTTTTCCTCCCGGATCGCCGGGATCGTTGTGCTGGAACCGCTGGCGCGCATGGCGATCATGGCGGCTGCGCCGCTCCTGATCTTTGCAGCGTTTATCGGTACATTCAGGGGATATTTTAACGGATACGGGCTGGGTATGCTGACGGCGCATTCTCAGTATATCGAGGCTGTTTCTATGCTGATCGGCGTTTTATTCTGCTCGGGTCTGATGTATGATTACGGATCAAAGGTTGCGGCGTTAAAGCAAAACGAATTGTTTGCATATGCATACGGCGCTATGGGGGCGATGATCGGCGTCATGCTGTCCCAGATCATCGCTACGCTCCATCTTCTTGTGGTATATGTGATTTACTCCGGTACGCTTCGCGGCAAGCTGGGTATGGACGGCAGCAAACGGATGGAGACACAGTATACGATACAGCGGATGATACTGGATAACAGCGTCCCTGTTGCTGTCGTTGCCATCTTTACCAATGCGTTCATGCTGATCGATCAGCGTATGCTCAATTACTGCATGAACAGGCTTGAACTGGAGCCGGAGAGGACTGCTCTCTGGGGCGATTACTACGGTAAGTGCGCGGCGATTCTGGGAATCGCTTCTTCGTTTGCCATACTGAGTGTCTTCTCCCTGACCGGCAGGATCAGCAGCGCATATGAGAGAGAAGAATACCGGGTGATGCGGGACAGGATCGGCAGGGCGGTCCGCAAATTAAGCATCGTAGCTTTTCCGATAGCCATATATCTGGCTGTTCTGTCGAAAGCGCTGGTCGCACAGCTGTTTGTGGGTGACGGCGACAACGTTGTCCTATGGATCCGGGAGGGCGCGGCGGTGATCGTACTGTACGCCTTTTCTTTCCTGTTCGGACAGATCATGTATAAACTGCATATGATCAGGGAACTGCTCGTCACAACTGTTATTTCGCTGGCTGTTCATGTGGTCAGCGCATATCTGCTTGTACAGAAGGCGCTTATGGGAATCAACGGCGTCGTATATTCCCTGCTCATCTTTTTTGCAGTTTATGCGGTGCTGAACTTCCTGCTTGTCTGCAGAAGCTTAAAATACAGGCAGGAATGGCTGGGCGGGATCGTGTTTCCGGCGGCTGCGGCCGGTGTGTCCGGTGTGGCGGTCGGCATCATAAACTATCTGCTGCTTGAACCGTTAGGCGGGCTTGCCACGATATTGATCGGTGTTTTGACAGGACTGTTTTTCTATATCACATTCCTGATGATCTTAAGGGTTATCGGCGAGGCCGAGCTGTCAAGGATGCCGCTTGGATTTTTCTTTATCATGTTTGGCAGAAATATAGGCGTCCTCTGATAATAGGGCTGTTCTGCGGTATTATGACAGAAAATGATATAGCGACTGCATAAATTTAAGAAAATGACTGATACTGATTACAGAAAACCGTTAAAGAAAGGTTATGTGTAAGAATGAAAATTATAAGACGTATCAGTCTTTTTCTTGTATTGTCGGGCGTGATGCTGGGACTCGGCGGTTATGGCGCGCTGAAAGCGGAGCAGTTCTTTTATCCGAACAGATACCGTACGGATGAGGCGGCCGGCCATGACTATGTGCCGCAGGCACAGACCTACGGTGAAAGCGCCGCCGAAAAAGATGAACAGGACACAGAGGAACAAATCATAGAAACAGCGGTCGGACAAGTCCCGGTCGTAACGGCGGATACGGCGTATCTGATCGAGGAAGTCAATCTGTCGGACGGCACGGTACTGGAGAAGGAGGAGAGCGTGCCGGTCAAATATATAGGGCTGGACCGTGAAAAGCTGCTGGAAGAATTAAAGAATTATGACGATAATCCTCCGCTGTCGGAACTGGAGCAGGGGTTTGAGACTCTGGAGCTTACCGCCTTTTCCAAGGACAGGGTGGTGATATGTAAATACTATAGGCCAGAGGAGGAAGAGCAGCAGGAGAGCCGGGGTTTCTACGTTATGGCTGCCGATCATTTTGTGGTGGTATACCGTGGGGACAAAAAGACGCCCTACATCAATACAGAGATACTGCTTGAGAGCCTGAGTGATGCACTGCAGGCAGAGATCATCCAGGGTAAATATATGGAGACGGAGGACGAGGTGTATACGTTTCTTGAATCCTATTCAAGTTAAATCTCATCCGCGTCAAGTTTATAAGGTCTTATGATGGAGGATTTATGAACAGAAAAATTGCCGTGATAGGCGGCGGCGCGGCCGGAATGACGGCGGCCATAGCGGCGGCACGGTCCGGCGCATCGGTGACGGTCTACGAGAGAAACGACAGAGTCGGAAAGAAAATATTGTCTACGGGCAACGGCAAGTGCAATTTTTCCAATGAGAAGATGGGGCGCGCATATTATCGTGGGAGCGGAGCAGCGCTCGTGGATAATATCTATGCGAATTTCGGCGTGAAACAGACGGTGGAATTTTTTAGAGGACTTGGTATGCGGATCAAAAGCCGCGACGGGTATCTCTATCCGGCGAGTGGTCAGGCGTCTACCGTGCTCGATGTGCTGCGCTATGAGCTGGAACGTCTGCCGGTCAGGATACATACCGGACAGCGGATCGTCGCTGTGGATGTCCATAAGTGTGAAAACGGCGCCGTTGCAGGAGAGACTGCCGGCAGCGTTGCATGCGGACAGATCGTTGTTGAAACAGAAAATCATGCAAAAGAAAAGTATGACGCCGTGATACTTGCCTGCGGTGGAAAGGCGGCTCCCGGCACCGGATCGGACGGCGCCGGGTACATCATGGCTGAGAAGCTCGGCCACCGGATCGTACCGGTCGTGCCGGCGCTGACAGCGCTGCGGTGCGCCGAAGATTTCTATAAACGTGTGGCGGGCGTGCGCTGTGACGCGAAGCTTACATTGTACATAGACGGACAGCCGGGCAGATCCGACAGGGGAGAGCTGCAGTGGACGGACTACGGCATATCCGGGATCCCTGTCTTTCAGTTAAGCAGGGATGCGGCATATGCGCTGAAGGACGGCAGATCCGTTACGGTCAGTATCGATCTGATGCCGGATCTTGATAGAGAAGAAGATGTTACATATGCGTATGCCGGGGCAGCGGATGATCCGGCTGCGTCTGCGCGCGACCTGTTCTGGCGGAAGCGGTGGGAAAGCCAGTCCTGGCAGTCAATGGATCGGTTTGTGACCGGACTGGTCAATAAAAAGATCGGACTCCTATTGCTGAAGCTGGCCGGCATTAAAGAGACGGAGATAGCATACAATGTGCCGGAACGTAACAGAAAGGAATTGACAAAGCTTTTTCGTTCACTTATTGTGTCTGTTAAGGGAACCAACTCCTTCGAGCAGGCGCAGGTCAGCGCGGGCGGAATAGACTGCAGCGAAGTGACCGGACAGCTGGAATCGCGTATTGTGCCGGGAGTCTATTTCGCGGGCGAGATCCTTGATCTGGACGGCATTTGCGGCGGTTACAATCTGCAGTGGGCATGGAGCAGCGGGTATACGGCGGGCCGGGCTGCCGCAGGCAATCCGGCAGAGTAGAAAAGGCAGAAAGGTTATTGGTATTTACAGATGGAAGTCATACTGAAGAATCTGACTAAGAAATTTCCGAGCCGGGACAGGAAGAATCGCAATGAGGTGATTGCGGTCAATGATTTTGACTTTACAATTCCGGACGGTAAGCTGATCGGACTTTTAGGACCGTCGGGCTGCGGTAAGAGTACGGTGCTGAATCTGATCAGCGGTCTTCTCAAGCCCACCGGCGGCAGGATTTATTTCGGAGAGGACGATGTGACGGAGCTTCCGCCGGAGCACAGGGGTATCGGGCTTGTATTTCAGAATTATGCACTGTATCCCCATCTGACCGTCAGACAGAACATTCTGTTCCCGCTTGAGAATCTGAAAGGAAAAGATAAGCTGTCTAGGGAAGAGATGCTGAAGAAAGCAGATGAGGCGGCTAAGCTGGTTCAGATCGATGGATTGATGGATAGAAAGCCCCGTGAATTGTCGGGCGGACAGCAGCAGCGCGTGGCCATAGCCCGGGCGCTTGTGAAACGTCCCAGGGTGCTTCTGCTCGACGAGCCCCTCTCAAATCTTGATGCCAGGCTGAGACTCCAGACAAGGGAAGAGATCAGACGTATTCAGCGCGAAACGAAGATCACAACGATCTTTGTGACACATGACCAGGAGGAGGCAATGAGCATCTCGGACATGATCGTTGTGATGAAAGACGGCGTTGTACAGCAGATCGGAAAGCCGCAGGATGTGTATGACAGCCCGGCCAATCTGTTTGTCGCAAAATTCCTCGGTACGCCGCCTATCAACCTATTTACCGGGCAGATCAGAAACAATACGCTGTATATAGGCAATGACGCCGTGCTTCAGGTGAAGGATATGCCTGATCGAGATGTCCGGGTGGGAATCAGACCGGAAGGCTTTATCTTAAGTGACAGCGGCGTACTTACATGCGGGCTAAACGGCGTGGAGGTGATGGGGCGTGATATCAGCGTTGTCTCTCTAAACGATGCGTCCGCGAATCCGACGGTGCGCTCCATTGTCGGCACGGAAAACAGTCTGAGCGATGATACACGGCACAAACCGGAGGGAAGTAAGGTGCGTTTTGACCTGATACCCCGCAAGGTTTTTTTGTTTGACAGCCTGACGGAAGAGAGGATCTCCTGCGAAATACAGCAGCTTGCGGCAAAGTGAATCTCCGGTTGGGGAGAAAGGCGTGGTTGATCGGTATGTTGAGAAAAATAAAAAACAGCGGCATAAAGGGGTGGCTGTATCTGCTGCCGGCGCTTGTTTTTCTGGGCGTTTTTATGGTATATCCGTTGATCGACGTTTTCGTTTATTCCTTTGAGCAAGGCTATAATTCCGCGTCACAGACCTATCAGGGAACGGGATGGTACAATTATTCCTATGTGCTGCATGACCCGTATTTCCTGCAGGCGGTGAAAAATACGTTCCTTCTGGTGGTGATCACCGTGCCCTTGTCAACGGGGATAGCGCTTTTGATCGCGCTGGGGCTTTCTTCTATCAGACCGCTTCGGAAATTTCTGCAGACCGTATTTTTCCTGCCTTATGTGACGAACACGCTGGCGGTGGGTATGGTATTTATGATCCTGTTTAAGAAAACCGCGTATTCCGACGGACTGATCAATCTGCTTGTCACGTGGCTTGGCGGAAACAGCGTGGACTTTATCGACGGGCCGTACTGGGCCAAAATGTTTGTGCTGTGCTTTTATACGATATGGGTCGTCCTGCCCTTTAAGATCCTGATCCTGACGAACGCCCTCGCGTCCGTGAACCCGGACTATTACCGGGCGGCGCAGGTGGACGGGACTTCGAAGACAAGGATCTTTATCCGCATTACGCTGCCGATGATTTCGCCGATGATCTTTTATCTTGTCATCACGGGATTTATCGGGGCATTCAAGGCATACAGCGATGTGGTGGCGCTGTTTGGCACGAATTTAAACGCGGCTGGCATGAACACGATCGTCGGTTATGTCTATGATATGCTGTACGGTGACGGCGGCGGTTATCCTTCTTTTGCATCCGCAGCGGCGATCATTCTGTTCGCCATCGTATTTACGGTCACGTGTATTAATCTGCTGGTGAACGGGAGCAGGGTGCGGCAGTAGGAGGAGCGCGGCAGAGACAGGAAGGAAACGATGAAAAGTATGAAGAACGAAGCTGACAGGAATATAAAGAAATTTTCCGGTGGGGGACGCACGGTTGCTGTGCGTGTCATCACTTATGCGCTGTTAGGCGTATGGGCGCTTATCGTGCTGTTTCCTTTTTACTGGATGATACTGACGTCCCTCAAGAGCTACGGCGCATATAACTCGGAGTACATTCCGAAGCTCTATACGCTCTCGCCCACGCTTGAGAACTATGCGGATGCGTTTACGGCTGTGCCGCTAGGAAGATATCTGCTCAATACCCTGTTTTTTACCGTGGCGACAACGGCCGCTATGCTGGTCGTGATCACACTGGCGGCGTTTGCCTTTGCACGTCTGGAATTTAAGGGGAAAAACGCGGCGTTCGTGTTTTTTTTGTCCATGATGATGATTCCCAATGAACTGGTCATCATCACAAATTACATTACGATCACGAATCTTGATCTGCGCAATTCGTTTGCGGGGCTGATCCTGCCGTCTGTCACATCCGTTTTTTATCTGTATCTGCTGAAGGAGAATTTTGAGCAGATACCCGATCATCTGTACTATGCGGCGAAGGTGGACGGCACCTCCGATCTTAAATATTTGCTGCGCGTTATGATACCGATCTCCAGACCGACGCTTGTCACCGTCACGATCCTGAAGGTGATCGAGTGCTGGAATTCCTATGTATGGCCGAGGCTGATCACCGATGATCCGCACTATTATCTGGTATCCAACGGCATACAGGAGATCCGCGAGAACGGTTTTGGACGGGAGAACATACCGGCGATGATGGCCGCAGTCGTGGTGATATCCGTGCCGCTTATCGTTCTGTTCCTGATCTTTAGAAATAAAGTAATGGAGGGAGTATCCAGAGGAGGAACAAAGGGCTGATGAAGAAAAGTAATAGGAAATGCAGTATTATTTTCAGGCACCGGGCAGTGTGGACGGCGTTTTTGCTTCTGACGTGTCCGTTCCTGGCATGTTCGTTTCTGCTTACAGGCTGTCACGGACATGAAGGGCTTTCTGCTTTTGATATGCCGGAAGAATTTGACTCTGCCCGTGACTATGAGATTACATTCTGGGCGAAAAACGATACCAACAAGACGCAGACGGCTATCTATGAGAAGGCGATAAGCGATTTTGAAAGGATATATCCCAATATCACGGTGAATCTGCGGCTCTATACGGATTACGGCAAGATATATAACGATGTGATCACCAACATTGCCACCGGAACAACACCGAATGTATGCATCACATATCCCGATCATATAGCGACTTATCTGACCGGCGCAAATCAGGTGGTTTCGCTGGACGAGCTGATCGCTGACGATGAGTATGGTCTTGGCGGCAGTAAAGTGGGATTTGATTCACCGGCGCCTGACGAGATCATTCCTGATTTTCTGGAGGAGTGCGTGATCGACGGACATTATTATGCAATGCCGTACATGCGCTCTACGGAGGCGTGTTACGTCAATAAGGATTATGTGGAGAAGCTGGGGTACACACTGCCGGATATTCTGACCTGGGACTTTGTATGGGAGGTCTCCGAGGCGGCTATGGCGCAGGATGAGGAGGGCAATTACATTGTCAACGGGCAGAAGGTGTTAATACCGTTTATCTATAAATCCACGGACAATATGATGATCCAGATGCTTCGACAGAAGGATGCCGGATACTCCACGGACGCCGGGGATATTCTTCTGTTTAATGACACTACCGGCGAATTGCTTAAGACGATAGCGGAGCATGCGCGCACAGGCGCTTTTTCCACGTTTAAGATATCCAGTTATCCCGCGAACTTTCTGGATGCCGGGCAGTGCATCTTTGCAATCGATTCAACGGCGGGCGCAACGTGGATGGGTACTGACGCTCCGCTGTCGGATATCAGCGAGGATAAGATCGTACGGTTTGATACGGAAGTCATGACGGTCCCGCAGTTTGATACAAATAATCCCCGTATGATCTCACAGGGACCGTCGGTATGCATCTTTAACAAAGAGGATCCGCAGGATGTCGTGGCTTCGTGGCTTTTTGTACAGTATCTGCTGACCAATGACGTGCAGATCGCCTACTCGGAAACGGAAGGCTATGTGCCTGTGACATATAAGGCGATGGAATCAAAGGAATATCAGGATTATCTCGCGGCGGCAGGAGAGGACGATGACTTACATTATGATGTGAAGATCAAGGCGGCCCGGCTGATGCTTGACAATGTGGAGCATACCTTTGTCACACCGGTGTTTGTGGGTTCCACATCCCTTCGTGACGCGGCGGGACAGCTTATCGAACAGACCGTTAAGTCTGTCAGAAGGGGACAGGGCGCGGTGGACGATGCGTTTATAGAAGATCTGTACAACGATGTGTCATCGCTGTACCGTCTGGACAGGATCGGCGCTGCCGGAGTCCGCGTGTCTGCAGAGGAAACAGATCTGGGGAAGCTTCCGGAAACATCCGTGATCCTTCTTGCATCGCTGGCGGCAGCATGGGTGTTTATCATCGCATATGCGGTCCGGCGGGCGGTAAAGGAGAAGGCGGAACGCTGATATTAGGAGCCGTACATCAAGACTAGGCGTATGAATGGGTCGAAAGAAAGGATAAATCGGCAATATTAGTATTGATTTCCTGAAAAATTCATGTATACTAATGGTGTTGTCGGATGACGACAAGTTATACATTACAATGTTAAGAGGAGTCAAATACTTCAGAACGGAGGAAACTATGAAAAAATTCATGGCACTACTGACAGCTATGGCAGTTGTACTCACCTGTGCGGGGTGCGGCGCAGGAAGCGCAGATACGGATAAGAAGTCCGAGGGCGTTATGACATACGAGGAGTACATGGCGGCAGATATTGATTCCCAGGTTGTCATTGAGACTTATGTTCAGGCTAAGCAGTCCTGGTGGGAGGATAAGGCGACCGTTTACACACAGGATAAGGACGGCGCATATTTTCTCTACGATATGGCCTGCTCTGAAGCGGACTATGAGAAGCTGACGCCCGGAACAAAGATCAAGGTCACGGGATATAAATCCGAGTGGTCCGGAGAGATTGAGATCGCAGACGGTACATTTGAGATCGAGGAAGGCAACTATATTGCAGAGCCTGAGGATGTTACCTCGATCCTTGCATCCGATGAACTGATCGATCACCAGAATAAGTTTGTTTCTTTTAAGGGTATGACGGTTGAGGCAGCCGGTCAGGATGCGGACGGCAATGATGTGGCGTACCTGTACAGCTGGGACGGTTCCGGTCAGGACGGCGACGATCTGTACTTTAATGTATCGCTCGACGGAAACACATATACATTTACGGTTGAGTCTTATCTGTGCGACAACACAACGGATGTATACAATGCCGTGAAGGCATTGAAGATCGGTGATAAGATCGATATGGAAGGCTTCTTGTACTGGTATGAGGGCGTTAATCCGCACATCACATCTGTTACAGCGGCCAAGTAAGCCTGCGCCGAATGCTTTCACACAGTATGTTATAGTATGTGAATCATTATAAATACAGAGCTCCGTATACAGGAAATGGCTTGTATACGGAGCTTTTGCAATACCCGGACAGAGGCCGGGGCAGTGACACATACTGTCAGCGGCGTTACGGTATTTGCGTGCATTATGATTTCGGCTTGCGGAGCGGGCAGTCAGACATGACGATCCTGCCTTTTAACACGCTTAAGCCGCAGTCCGTAAGATAATCCTGCAGGATCGGCAGTGACTGAGATGAGGTCGGACCTATAATGATCTCGCCTACAAGATCGGAGAGCTGCATATTCAGTATGCCGCACATTCTGTTAAGGTCTAACGGATAATATTTCTTGATTCGTTCCTGGGATATGTGATATTGCGGTTTTACGGCGAACTCGTCCGAAATGAAGGGCGAGGCTACCAGGCGGAATTCGCGCTCGCTTGCAAACGAGGGGTGTTTAAAGGCGGCGGAATTGACCCATGCTTCATTCATAAGAGCCTGCATCTTTGGCAGACTGCTCTCAAACCGGCCGGATCCCTTGATAAGACGGTAAAACTGGTCCACGAGATGATGCCCGCGCATATCTTCCTGATAATACACTTCCTGGAAGGAGATCACGCCGCTTGCCATTTTCTGCATAAGATCTTCATGGAAGGCGATGCATACGCCCTGGCCGAGATGACCGTATCTTTCCCATTGGGACGCATCATCCCTGTGGAGCGAGAAGCAGGCGGCATAGGCAGAGTAACTGAATTCCTGCTCCATCTCATGCCTGAAAAAATCCTGTGCCGCGTAGAGTTTATCTGTCTCGCCGTCCGCACGGAGTCTGTCAATGACCGCAGTGCATATCCCATTCATAAAGAGACGCATTTCGGCGGCATCGTTCATATTCAGTATATTATTCAGTCTTAGTTCCCCGCAGCGGATGATACCATCGAAAGCGGCAAAATCAGTGTAGTGGTATAGCATGTTATCAAGCCTCCCGGGAATCGGATACAGCGGTCTTTTCCCTGTATTATTGTAGTATGGATCGGAGCTTTTCGCAATATTTTACTCAAATTTAAGGATGTGCAGACGGGCTTTGGACCGTTTTTTTGGAGGCGCAGGCAGATCGGGACTTGTTTTGTAGTGAAGAGTGAAGTATGATGAAAAGTATGACGGAGGTGACCGGGATGGAACATATTGACAGACAGGAAGCGCTTGCGCTGTTAAAAAAACATAACAAGGACCCTTTTCATATCAGGCACGCACTGACTGTGGAGGCTGTTATGAAATGGTATGCCGCCGACTTAGGTTACGGCGATGATGCGACATACTGGGGGATCGTGGGACTGCTGCATGACATTGATTTTGAAGAGTATCCGGAGCAGCATTGCATCAAGGCTCCTGAGCTTCTGGCGGAGGGCGGTGTGGGAGAAGACATCATCCGTGCGGTCTGTTCCCACGGGTACGGCATCACGGTGGATATCATGCCCGATCATCAGATGGAGAAGGTGCTGTTCGCGGCGGATGAGCTGACAGGGCTGATCTGGGCGGCGGCGCTTATGCGTCCGTCCAAAAGCACTAGGGACATGGAATTGAAATCTTTAAAAAAGAAGTATAAGAACAAAGGCTTCGCCGCCGGATGCTCCAGAGAGATCATCGAGAGAGGCGCGGACATGCTCGGCTGGGATCTGGATCAACTCTTAGACAAAACGCTTGACGCGATGAAGGCGACTGAGGATGAGATAAATGCCGAAATGGCGGAATAAATAGAAGGGATAGTTGACTGGGCGGCTTTTTTGCCGGTTGATTCCGATTAATTTCAGTAAAAGGCGTTTAGGCAGATGATCAGAATAAGTCAGATAAAGCTCCCGCTGTCGCACAGCCGGGAAGATATCATATATAAGGCAGCTAAGATACTGCGTGTAACACCTGATGATATATTGTCGTGGCAGATCGTCCGAAGGTCCATCGACGCCAGGAAAAAACCGGATATTATGATAGTCTATTCGGTTGATGTCAGTGTGGAGTCGGAGGAGAAGCTGCTGGCGGGATGCAGAAACGCGCAGATACAGGCAGTGGCGGATGTCCGGTACTCTTTCCCGGAAGAGGGAACAGAGATATTAAGACATAGGCCGGTTATTATCGGCGCGGGACCTGCGGGGTTGTTATGCGGTTTTCTGCTTGCAAAGCACGGCTATCGTCCGATCATATTAGAGCGCGGCAAATGCGTGGAACAGCGTCAGGCGGATGTAGAGAAGTTCTGGCGTGAGGGTGTGCTTGATGTATCGTCCAACGTACAGTTCGGGGAAGGCGGCGCGGGAACATTCTCGGACGGGAAGTTAAATACGCTTGTCAGGGATAAAGCCGGTAGAAACAGGGAAGTGCTGCAAATACTGGTCGAAGCGGGCGCTCCGGAGGAGATTCTGTTTGATGCCAAGCCCCATATCGGAACGGATATTCTGTGTAAGGTAGTAAGAAACCTGCGGGAGAGCATCACAAAATGGGGCGGAGAGATCAGATTCGACGCACAGGTGATGGATATATGCTGCCGTGACAGGCAGGTGACGGGGATCATCGTAAAGGGATCGGAAGCCATAAAATGTGAAACGGTGGTGCTTGCCGTCGGACACAGTGCGAGAGATACATTTGAGATGCTGTATAAAAGAGGAGTGCCGATGGAAGCGAAAGCGTTTGCCGTAGGACTCCGCATGGAGCATCCCAGACGTTTGATCGATGCGATACAGTACGGCGTGCCGGAGCATCCGCTTCTGCCGGCGGCCAGTTATAAAGTGACGGCCAGGACAGCATCGGGACGGGGCGTATATTCGTTCTGTATGTGTCCGGGCGGCTATGTGGTCAATGCTTCGTCGGAACCGGACAGACTGGCGGTCAACGGCATGAGTTACAGCGGCCGTGACGGTGATAACAGCAACAGCGCTATGATCGTTACCGTTGGTCCGGACGATTATGAAGATGATTCGCCTCTTGCGGGGGTGGCTTTTCAGCGCAGACTGGAGGAAAGAGCATACCGCGCAGGAAAAGGGGCGGTTCCGGTGGAGCGTTACACCGATTACAAATATGCCGTGACCGGAATAAAAGCGGAAGAATCGGTAATCAGGCGCGTGTATCCCGATTTTATGCCGGCGGTCAAAGGCGCATACTGTATGGCGGCGGTACATGACATCCTGCCGGATACAGTGAATCAGGCGCTCGTTGAAGGGATCGAGCTGATCGGAAGAACGGTACACGGTTTTGCGGACGGTGGCGCCTATCTGTCGGGTGTCGAGAGCAGAACATCCTCGCCTGTTAAGATCATGCGCGATGAGACGGGACAGTCGGCGGTACGCGGACTGTATCCGTGCGGAGAAGGCGCAGGATATGCGGGCGGTATTACATCCGCCGCTATGGACGGTATGCTCATAGCGGAGAAGATTCGCACAAAATACCGCAGTTTTCACGAACGGCAATTATGATCAATAGAAAACGGAGAAATACAAATGGCTGATGCAAGAGAAATGATGAAAGAGAAAAAGAGAATCGTTATCAAGATAGGGTCCTCCTCCCTGCAGCACGGACAGACAGGCGAGCTGGATTACACCAAGCTGGATGTGCTGGTGCGCGAACTGTGCGATCTAAGAAATCGTGGCAAGGACGTTGTACTGGTGACATCGGGAGCGATCGCGGCAGGCAAGAAAGCCATCATGATGCAGGATATCGTCGGGGATAATCCGACGGCTGTCAAACAGGCGTGCGCAGCGATAGGACAGGCACGGCTGATGATGACATACCAGAAAATTTTTGCTGAATACAATCAGATAGCGGCGCAGATCCTTATGACCAGGAATACGATCATAGACAATCTGAACCGGTTCAATGCGAGAAATACCTTCGCGGAGCTTTTTAAACTGGGTGTCGTTCCGATCGTCAATGAAAATGACACGATTGCAACTTATGAGCTGGGAATAGGGGACAACGATACGCTATCCGCGATCGTTGCATCACTGATCGGCGCGGATATGCTGCTGCTGCTGTCCGATATCGACGGGCTGTATACGGACGATCCGAGAAAGAATCCCAACGCCAAATATATCGAAGTGGTAGAGGAACTGACGGAAGAACTGATGGAGATGGGTAAAAACTCTACGGGCAGCGTTTCGGGCACAGGCGGCATGACCACGAAGCTGCAGGCGGCGAAGATCGCCAATAATATGGGCGTGGATATGGTAATCGCCAACAGTGCGGATATCAAAGTGATCCACAGAATACTAGACGGTCAGAATATTGGGACGCTTTTCCTGGCTCACAGGGACGAAGATTTTGATCTGCCGCTGTATGTCCAGCGGATGCATGAGTGACAATGGATGTAATGAACGATAAGAAAGAGATTCGTGCCTCTATACTGGCGCTCCGTGATAAAATGACACTGGCGCAGAGGGCAGAGCGCGATGCCGCGATCAAAAATACCGTTTTGAATATGGATAAGTACCGTGAGGCGTCTTCCGTTCTCACTTACGTGAGTTACCGGAGTGAAGTCGGTACGAAAGAACTGATCCGGCAGGCCCTGCAGGATGGAAAAAACGTGTTTGCGCCCAAAGTGTCTGGTAGAGAGATGGAATTCTGGCAGATCAGATCTGTAGATGACCTCCGTGAAGGATACCGGGGTATTTGGGAGCCGGAAGAGAGTATTTCCTTTACGGACTGGTTTAATTCATGGAAAGACGGGTCAGCAACCGATCGCAAAGATGGCCGGATGGACAGTAAGATCGTGATGTGGATGCCGGGAGCGGTTTTCGACAGGCACAGGAACAGGATCGGATACGGCGGCGGTTACTATGACAGATATTTGTCCCGTTTAAACCGGATGATGGAAGACGCCATTGTGCATGAACAGAATGAAGCGTGTCCAATCCGGAACAGACTGTCGTTTTGTTCCATAGCGTTTGCATACAGCTGTCAGGTGCTTGATGAGATACCCTGTGAGGAACATGATATAAAACCGGATATGATCGTGACGGAGAAGGGGATAACCGGCACGTGATTATGACTGGAAAATCAAAAAGAATCATAAGACAATGTACCGAGAGTCACGCATAAAGATTATTGACGCGGAGAGGAAGGCAGATCATGGAGACTATGGAATATCTGGAACAGTTAGGCAGAAAAGCGGTGTCTGCAAAATATGAATTGCAGCAGTTGTCCCCGGAAGAAAAAAATAGGGCTCTGCTTGCAGCCGCAGAAGCGCTTGTTATTAAAACGCAGCAGATACTTTCGGCCAATGATAAGGATTATACGGCCGCGCAGCAAAACGGAATGGCCAAAGGCCTGCTGGACCGCCTGAAGCTGACGCCGGAAAGAATAGAAGCTATGGCGGAAGGCCTGCGGCAGATCGCAGCGCTTGAGGACGCCGTGGGCGAGGTCATGGAGAGCTTCGACAGACCGAACGGGCTTCATATCGACAAAGTCAGAGTGCCGTTTGGCGTGATAGGGATCATCTACGAGGCAAGACCCAATGTGACGGCAGACGCCTTCGGCCTGTGTTTTAAGACGGGTAATGCCGTGATATTAAAAGGCGGGAAGGATGCTTTTTATTCAAATATGGAGATCACGGAAGTGATCAGGGAAGCGCTTTCACAGGAAAAAATCACGAAGGACGCCGTGCAGCTCATCACCGATAATAACCGGGCGGTCACAACGGCTTTCATGCAGCTGAAGCAGTATGTGGATGTGCTTATTCCCAGAGGCGGCGCGGGGCTGATACGCGCGGTAGTGGATAATAGCACGATCCCTGTGATAGAGACAGGCACGGGCAACTGCCACATCTATGTGGATGAGGATGCGGACATCGACAAAGCGATCCCTGTCATTATCAACGCCAAGACACAGAGGATCGGCGTGTGTAACGCCTGTGAATCGCTGCTGATCCATGAGAAGATCGCAGATAAGATCCTTCCCCGGCTTGGGGCGGCACTGCGGGAAAAGCATGTGGAGATTCGGGCAGACAGCATGGCCCGGGGCTATATTCCTGATGCGAAAGAGGCAACGGATGAGGACTATGCCGCAGAATATCTGGATTATATCATATCCGTGAAGACGGTATCCGGCGTGGAGGAAGCTGTAGCGCATATCAACCGTTACAATACGAAGCATTCCGACGCCATTATCACAGAGAATAAGAAAAATGCCGCGTATTTTCTGAACGGCGTTGATTCTGCGTGTGTCTATGTCAATGCTTCTACGCGTTTTACCGACGGCTTTGAGTTCGGTTTTGGAGCGGAGATCGGCATCAGCACGCAGAAGCTGCACGCCAGGGGTCCTATGGGTCTTAAGGAACTCACTACCTATAAATATCTGATACACGGCAATGGACAGATCCGGGAATAATATTGGCAGTTGACTTCACCTAATGTTTGTTTTATTATACATATGAACAAATAATCATATGTTGCGAGGAGAGCAAAGTGCCGGCAGAACACATGAACCGCAAGATAATTTCAGAAAGCGATCCGCAAAACGGACGGGAGGATATCGTGCATAAAGTGATGGAACAGCAGCCCGATGAGGAGATCCTGTATGATCTGGCCGAGCTTTTTAAAGTGTTTGGCGATTCTACGAGGATCAGGATATTGTATGCCATGTTCGATAACGAGATGTGCGTGAATGATATCGCAAAGCTGCTGAACTTAAGCCAGTCTTCCGTGAGCCACCAGCTCAGGATACTCAAATCTTCCAAACTGGTAAAGTTTCGGCGTGACGGTAAATCTATCTATTATTCGCTGGACGACGAGCACGTCCGTGCGATCATCAGCATGGGAATGGAACATGTGGAAGAGTAGTCTGTTTGAAAATAGCGTGCCGGATGTGTGCTTACCCGCAATGAAAACGGAGGAAAGTATCATGAGTAAAACTTATAAGATCGAAGTTGATTGCGCCAACTGTGCGGAAAAGATGCAGGAGGCGGCAAATAAAACAGAAGGCGTTGCCGAGGCTGTGGTAAGCTTTATGACACAGAAGATGAAGGTGGAATTTGCGGAGGGGGCAGACGAAAAATCTGTTATGAAGCAAGTCCTGAAAGCCTGTAGAAAAGTAGAACCTGACTGCGTGATAGAGATCTGACATTCACGGCAGAGAAATTGAAACATGGGGGAACCGTTGCATTGAAAACTGTAAGGAAAATAGTCACAACGATTGTATGCATAATGTGTATGTGGATCCTGACCGCCTGCGGAGAGGATGAGGAACTGACAGCGTACCAGGAAGATATGAATACTTTTTTTGAGAATATCGCGGCATGTAACGATGGTATGAATGCCATCAACGCCTCCGACGAGGACGCCGTCGATCAGCTTTTGTCATATCTGGACCAGCTGCAGTCAGAAGTTACATGGATGGCACAGCTGGAAACGCCGGACGAGTTTTCGGCGGTTGACAGCCTGGCGGATGAAGCGGATGAAAACATGCAGCAGGCGGTTGCGCTGTATCACAATGCATACGAGGCGGTGCCTTATGACGATGTGACCGCGCAGGCGGCAAGGCAGTATTATGACAGGGCCAATCTGCGGATCCAGTATATTATCATGATCCTGCACGGGCAGATCCCCGAGGGAGAGGGCATCACGTATATAGAGGACGAAGGTATTCTGGGCGGCGGTTATTTGAACAAGACGGATGACGAGTCGCAGGAAAGCGAAGATGACGGTCCGGCGGAAGAGAACGGAGAGATGCCGGCAGATGAGTTTGATACGGATGATACAGTATTTGATGAAGAACCCGTAGAAGACGGTGCGCAGGAGAACGTGCAGTAAGATGAACAGACAGGAATTCCGGACACTGACAAATGACAGGCTGATATATCTGGACGGCGCCACAGGGACGAATCTGCAGAAAAAGGGTATGCCTGCAGGAGTATGCCCTGAAAAATGGATATTGGATAACCGTGAGGTTATGATACAGCTGCAGAGAGATTTCGTCGAAGCGGGGAGCAATATTGTATATGCCCCGACTTTTACGGCTAACCGGATCAAATTACAGGAATACGGCCTGGCGGACCGGATCCGGGAAATGAATCATGAACTGGTTGCGCTGTCTAAGGAAGCCGTTGGCGATAGAGCGCTGATCGCCGGAGACATTACTATGACGGGCCAGCAGCTTACGCCTGTGGGCCATCTGGATTTTGAGGAGCTGATCGGTACTTATAAAGAACAGATCCTTTGTCTGGCGGATGCGAAAGTCGATCTTCTTGTCGTGGAAACGATGATGAGTCTTCAGGAGACCAGGGCAGCGCTCATTGCTGCCAGGGAAGTGTGCGATCTACCTGTGATGGCGACTCTGACTTTTAAGGAGAATGGAAGAACGCTGTACGGAACGGACGCGGTCACGGCTGCCGTTGTGCTGGAAAGTCTGGGAGCCAGCGCGGTGGGCGTTAATTGCTCCACCGGGCCTGACAGGATGGCGGATATTGTGCGCAGCATGGCGGATGTCACCTGCGTGCCTATCATAGCAAAGCCGAATGCAGGGCTTCCCTGTCTGGATGAAAGCGGAAATACGGTCTATGATATGGATGCTGCGACCTTCGGCGAACATATGAAGGCGCTGGTGGATGCGGGAGCGTCCATTGTGGGCGGCTGCTGCGGTACAACGCCCGAATATATCCGCATGACCAAAGAGGCTGTGGGCGGTATGCAGGTCAGAAAAAGGGAACCATCCGGCAGACGGTTTCTGGCAAGTGAACGCCGGACAGTTTCGTTTGGTCTGGACGACAGATTTATCATTGTGGGGGAACGCATCAATCCTACGGGCAAGAAAAAGCTGCAGGAGCAGCTGAGAAACGGTTCTATGGAGATGGTTTCCGACTTTGCCAGAGAGCAGGAAGCTTGCGGTGCAGAGATACTGGATATCAATATGGGTATGAGCGGCATAGACGAGAGAGCGGCGATGCTTGAAGCGATCGAAGCTGTGTCGGGCGTTACGGACCTTCCGCTGTCGCTGGATTCCAGTCATGTGGACGTTCTGGAAGCGGCGCTTCGCCGATATCCGGGTAGGGCGCTGATCAATTCAATTTCTTATGAAAAAGTTAAGTTTGATAATCTGCTCCCAATCGCCCAAAAATATGGGGCTATGTTTGTGCTGTTGCCGCTCTCGGATGAGGGCCTTCCTAAGAACCTGGATGAGAAAAAAGCGATTATAGAAAAAATAGAGACAAAAGCGCTGGAACTTGGAATGCGCAGGGAAGATATCGTAGTGGACGGACTGGTAGCGACCGTTGGCGCCAACAGGAATGCAGCGTTAGAGACATTGGAAACGATACGGTATTGCAGGAAGCGCGGCCTGGCCACGATCTGCGGTCTGTCGAATATTTCCTTCGGCCTTCCCGAACGAAGCTATGTCAATGCCGCATTTCTGGTCATGGCGATACGGGAAGGGCTCTCTATGGCGATTGCCAATCCGTCGCAGGAATTGCTGGTCAGCTGCGCTTTTGCATCGGATCTTCTGTTGAATAAAGAAAATGCGGACATTAAGTACATTCAGCTTATGGATGCGGTCAAGGACAGGCGTGAGGCGATGGGGACAGACGCGCGGCCTGTGAATACAGGGATCCGTTTCCGCAATGCTCCGGACAGTCAGGAACAGACAAAGGCGGTGGGCGTTACGGACAAACTGTACGCCGATGTGCTCAGGGGAAACGGCAGTCATATCGTCGCAGACACGAAAAAGGCAATAGAGGAAGGACATACGGCGAGAGAGCTTCTGGATAATGTGCTGCTTCGCGCGATCAATGAAGTAGGCGAATTGTTTGATAAAGGAAAATATTTCCTGCCGCAGCTTATTGCCAGCGCAGAAGCAATGAAGGCATCGATCGAGTATCTTGAACCGATGCTTATGACGGGACAGGCCGACAGAAAGATGCCAACGGTTGTGATCGCAACGGTGGAAGGCGATATACACGATATCGGTAAAAATCTTGTCGCTTTGATGCTGAAGAATTATGGTTTTAAGGTGATCGACCTGGGCAAAGACGTACCGAAGGAGCGGATCATTCAGGCGGCGCAGGAGCATAACGCACAGGTGATCGCCCTGTCTGCGCTCATGACCACCACTATGCAGCAAATGCGGTATGTGATCGAGTATGCCAAAGAGAAAAAAGTAGACGCCAAAATTATCGTAGGCGGCGCCGTTATTACGCAGGAATATGCGGATGAGATCGGCGCGGACGGTTATTCCAAAGATGCTGCGGAAGCTGTGAAGCTGACGAAAAAAATATTGAATATAAACGATATATAGATGATATGAAGTAAGGAGAGAGATTTATGTTAGGTGCGGATGCAATGGTAAAATGCCTTGAAGAAGAAGGCGTAAATTACGTATTCGGCTATCCGGGCGTAGCAATATGTCCGTTTTATAACAGCATATTAAGCTCGCATATCAACACGATCCTGATACGGACGGAGCAGAATGCGGCTCATGCGGCAAGCGGCCTTGCCCGTGTGACGGGCCGGGTTGGTGTGTGCGCTGTTACCTCCGGTCCCGGCGCGACCAATGTGATCACGGGTATCGCCACCGCCTTTGCTGACAGCATACCTCTTGTATGTATCACCGGACAGGTCAACAGCGCGCTTTTGGGATCTGACGTTTTTCAGGAGGCGGATATCACCGGCGCCGTAGAGTCGTTTGTCAAATACAGTTATCTCATCAAGGATGCAGAAGAGATCCCGAGGATATTTAAAGAAGCGTTTTATATCGCAAATTCCGGGAGAAAAGGGCCTGTGCTGATCGATGTACCCATTGACGTGCAAAATACGTCGGTCTCTAAGTTCAAATATCCGCAGGAAGTCAGCATGCGTACCTATAAGCCGACGATCAAAGGCCATTCGGTGCAGATCAAAAAGGTTGTAAAGGAATTGTCAAAGGCAAAGCGTCCGATCATCTGTGCGGGCGGAGGTGTGCTTCTTAGCGATGCGGAAAAAGAACTGCGTGCTTTTGCGGAAAAATACCGTGTGCCGGTAGTCTCTACAATGATGGGGATCGGCGTGATGCCCACGCAACACCCGATGTACTACGGTATGGTCGGCAATAACGGCCATCCTTACGCCAACCGCGCCATGAACGAGTCCGATCTGCTCATTATGGTGGGAGCGAGAGTGGCAGACCGGGCGGTAAGCCAGCCCGATCTGATCACGGAGAATAAGATCCTTGTCCATATAGATGTGGATCCGGCGGAGATCGGTAAAAATGTAGGACCCACGATACCTCTTGTGGGGGACGCCAAACATATCATTGCGGATTTTATGGAGGAAGATTTTGACTGCGAGCACGAGGAATGGATCACGATCCTGAACGGGTACCGCGACACGATGGGGCGCGTCAGGAAGCCGGATCCCGCTTATGTCGATCCCGCAGAGTTTATCCGCATGCTTTCCGAAGCAATGGACGATGACGCCGTGTATGTGGCTGATGTGGGACAGAATCAGATCTGGTCCTGCAATTATCATATTGTGAAGAACGGAAGATTCCTGACGACCGGCGGCATGGGAACTATGGGATATTCTATTCCAGCAGCTATGGGCGCAAAGCTGGCAGATAAGGACAGACAGGTAGTGGCAGTGTGCGGCGACGGTTCTTTTCAGATGTCCATGATGGAGCTGGCCACGATGCGCCAGTTCAACATTCCGGTCAAGATCATTGTGATCAGGAACAATTATCTCGGCATGGTGCGCGAATATCAGCACTATACCTATAAAGATAATTACTCGGTGGTGGATCTGTCGGGCAGTCCGGATCTGGAAAAGCTTGCATCCGCTTATGATATGAAGTTCATGCGCCTTTGTACGATGCAGGGCGCACAGGAGACCATCGGTGAATTCCTGTCGGGCAATGAATCGGTGCTGTTAGAGTGTATTATCGATCCGATGGACCTTGTCAAATGATTTGCGCTCTCTGCCGCAGCGGCAGGAACAGACCGAAGGAACGGCAGATCCGCAGAAGCTCAGAAAGGATAAAAAGCAGTTATGAAAAAGATATATTCTGTTTTGGTGGAGAACAGGTCCGGCGTGTTGTGCAAGGTGGCGGGACTTTTTTCCAGACGGTGCTTTAATATTGACAGCCTTGCAGTGGGCGAGACGGATGATCCGTCCACTTCCTGTATGACGATCGTTAGCAGCGGCGACCAGAGAACGATCGAACAGATCGAAAAGCAGCTTAACAAGAAACTGGATGTCATCAAGGTCAAAACATTTGACGAGAGCGCCAGCATCAGCAGGGAGCTTATGCTTATGAAGGTCAAATACAATAAGGGCAACAGACGGGAGATCATGGAGATCTGTGATGTCATGAAGGCGCAGATCGTCGATATGTCCAGGAAGACCATGATCATTCAGATATGCGATGTGCCGGAAAAGATCAAACTTCTGATGGATATGATGCAGTCCATCAGCATCGTGGAAGTTGCCAGAACAGGGACTCTGGCTTTACAGAAGTGCCTTGAGACGGATGTGTAGACAGGTTGACTTTTTGTATCTGAGTTGATACAATAATTGACAGTGCGTGACAGCAGACGGCCATGCGCGGAAAGGTTTGTATAATGCAGAAGAAAGTGTTTCAGTTGCTGGTAGATAATACATCGGGTGTTTTAAGCCGCATATCGGGTCTTTTTTCCAGAAGAGGCTATAACATCGACAGTATCACGGCAGGCGTGACCGCCGACCCGCGTTTTACCCGTATTACGATCGTGACTTCCGGGGATGATGAGATCCTCGACCAGATCGAGAAGCAGGTGGCTAAACTGATCGATGTTAGGGATATCAAGGAGCTTAAGCCTTCGGAAAGCGTATACAGGGAGCTTGCCATGATCAAGGTAAAGGCTTCTGCCAGCGAACGCCAGGGTGTTATTGCCGTGGCGGATATTTTTCGTGCCAAGATCATCGATGTATCGAACGAGAGTCTTATCATCGAGCTGACAGGCAATCAGGATAAGATCGAAGCTTTTATCAGGCTTTTGAACGGCTATGAGATACTGGAACTGGCGAGAACCGGTATCGCGGGACTTGGGCGCGGTATCGAGAATGTGACGTATCTGGAATAGGGTGATGCGAAATGACCGTGGACAGAAACGTCCTGTCTGTATAATCATACAGATATGCTGCAATTATGTTCATCGGAGGGTTTCCCTCTTAAAATAGACGACGTTAAGTTGTCAAAAAAGTTATCAAACGGAGGAATAGGAAAATGGCAAAGATTTTTTATCAGGAAGACTGTAATCTGTCTTTATTGGACGGCAAGACGATCGCTGTGATCGGATACGGAAGCCAGGGACATGCACATGCGCTTAACGCAAAAGAGTCCGGCTGCCATGTGATCATCGGTCTTTATGAAGGCTCTAAATCATGGGCGAAGGCCGAGGCGCAGGGATTTGAAGTATACACGGCTGCAGAAGCTGCCAAAAAAGCGGACATCATCATGATCCTCATCAATGATGAGCTGCAGGCGGCTATGTATAAGAAAGATATCGAGCCCAACTTAGAGCCCGGCAATATGCTGATGTTTGCACACGGCTTCAATATCCATTTCGGCTGCATCGTACCGCCTAAGGATGTGGATGTAACGATGATCGCTCCTAAGGGACCGGGCCATACGGTCAGAAGCGAGTATCAGGCAGGTAAGGGCGTTCCCTGTCTTGTAGCCGTTCATCAGGATGCCACAGGCAAAGCGCAGGATATCGCGCTGGCTTATGCGCTGGCGATCGGCGGTGCGAGAGCGGGTGTGCTGGAGACAACCTTCCGCACGGAGACAGAGACCGATCTCTTCGGCGAGCAGGCGGTTCTCTGCGGCGGTGTGTGCGCGCTGATGCAGGCCGGCTTTGAGACGCTGGTGGAAGCGGGCTACGATCCGAGAAATGCATATTTCGAGTGTATCCATGAGATGAAGCTGATCGTGGATCTGATCTACCAGTCCGGCTTTGCGGGCATGAGATACTCCATCTCCAATACGGCAGAGTACGGCGACTATATTACGGGTCCTAAGATCATCACAGAGGAAACCAAGAAAACCATGAAGAAGATCCTCTCCGATATTCAGGACGGCACCTTTGCCAAGGATTTCCTTCTGGATATGTCCTCCGCCGGCGGACAGGTACATTTCAAGGCGATGAGGAAGCTTGCCAGCGAGCATCCCTCCGAGAAGGTAGGCGAGGAAGTGCGGAAGCTCTACAGCTGGAACAACGAGGAAGACAAGCTGATCAACAACTAAAGCAGACTTTTCATGCAGCAGCTTACGGACGATTCCGTAGGCTGCTGTTTTTTACGGCCAAAACTTGTTGCGGTTTCAGTCTGGGTCTGCCGTTTTACGGCAGACCTTTTTGCAGGAGCCGGTACAGATTCCCGAAAAAAGATTCTCATATCTGTTTTTTTATGCTACAATACTATTCGTATCATTAATATATGGTGAATATTTCGGAAAATGAATGTAACGACAGGAGGTAACAGTCATGGGAATGACAATGACTCAGAAGATTCTCGCAGCTCATGCGGGACTGGACAAAGTGGAGGCAGGGCAGCTTATTGAGGCCAATCTGGATCTGGTGCTTGGCAACGATATCACCAGTCCGGTAGCGATAAAGGAAATGGATAAGATGAATGTGAACGGGGTGTTTGATAAAGACAAGATCGCACTCGTGCCGGATCATTTTGTGCCGAACAAGGATATTAAATCTGCTGAACACTGTAAGTGTGTCAGAGAATTTGCGTATCGCAATCAGATCACCAATTATTTTGAAGTGGGCGACATGGGGATCGAGCATGCGCTTCTTCCGGAAAAAGGTCTGACCGTTGCGGGTGACGTGATCATCGGCGCCGATTCCCATACATGTACATACGGCGCACTGGGCGCGTTTTCCACGGGTGTCGGCAGTACGGATATGGCTGCGGGCATGGCGACGGGCAAGGCGTGGTTCAAGGTGCCTTCTGCGATCAGGTTTAATCTGACCGGCAAGCCTTCTGAGTGGGTGAGCGGTAAAGATGTGATATTACATATCATTGGTATGATCGGGGTGGATGGCGCATTATACAAGTCTATGGAGTTTACAGGCGAAGGCATAAAGAATCTCACAATGGACGATCGCTTCACGATCGCCAACATGGCCATAGAGGCGGGCGGCAAGAACGGTATTTTTCCGGTGGACGATCTGGCGATCGCCTATATGAAGGAACATTCCAATAAGCCTTACACTGTATATGAAGCGGATGAAGACGCGGTTTATGATGAAACGTACACGATCGACTTAAGCGCTCTGAAGCCCGTGGTGGCATTCCCGCATCTGCCGGAGAATACAAAGACCATCGATGAGATCAAGGAAGACATTAAGATCGATCAGGTAGTGATCGGCTCCTGTACCAACGGACGAATCAATGATATGCGTATCGCGGCGAAGGTGTTAAAAGGCAGACATGTAGCAAAGGGGCTGCGCTGTATTGTGATTCCTGCAACGCAGGCGGTCTATATGCAGGCGATGGACGAGGGATTGCTAAAGACTTTTATCGAGGCGGGTGCTGTGGTCAGCACACCCACATGCGGTCCCTGCCTTGGCGGATATATGGGCATACTGGCGCAGGGTGAGAGATGCGTGTCCACGACGAACCGCAATTTTGTAGGGCGCATGGGACATGTGGAATCAGAGATCTATCTGGCAAGTCCTGCCGTTGCGGCAGCCAGTGCAGTGGCGGGTAAGATTACATGTCCGTGCCGTCTTTAGTTGGCGGATATGTGATACAACATGCGCAGATTCAGCAATCTACGCTAAGAGAATCATTTCGTAATTCTCCCGGAATAATTTACGGTGCCGGCATCAGAGAATATGATGCTATAGCGCATAACAGTATAGAACAGAATGGATAGAACAAGTATAAAACAAGTATAGAACAGAAAGAGCGAGGTTAGTTATATGAAAGCGGCAAAAGGAACGGTTTTTAAATACGGCGACAATGTGGATACGGATGTGATCATTCCCGCAAGATATCTGAACACTTCCGAACCGGCGGAGCTGGCAGCGCACTGCATGGAAGATATCGATAAAGATTTCATTAACCGGGTGTCAAAAGGGGACATCATCGTTGCAACTAAGAATTTCGGCTGCGGCTCGTCCAGAGAGCACGCGCCCATTGCAATCAAGGCGGCGGGGATAAGCTGTGTTATTGCGGAGACGTTCGCCAGAATTTTTTACCGCAATGCCATCAACATCGGGCTTCCCATTATCGAGTGTCCTGAGGCGGCAAAGGGCATCGATGCGGGTGATACGGTGGAAGTGGATTTTGACAGCGGCGTGATCACGGATGTGACGAAAAACACCACTTATCAGGGCCAGGCGTTTCCTGAGTTTATGCAGAGGATCATCGATGCGGAGGGCCTGGTAAACTATATTAACGGTAAATAATGCATGGTAAACAGAATTGATAACAATAATCCGTATGAATATCCCAGAACACAGAATGTCGATTCCGGCAACAGAATCAATACGGAAGAAAAATTCAGTCTGGATTACGGAAACGGGACAAATCTTTCCGGCGAAAGCGCTAAAGAAAGTAACCGCAAAGACATATCTGACCGGGAACAGGGGGACACTACGCTTCGCGATGGCGTCAGGCTGGAGCTGTCCGGACAGGGCCGTAAGGCGTATGACAGTGTAAAATCCCCCGGACATACGGACGGGCAGACCGGTGTAGAGCGATCCTCCTTATGGGATAGTCTGCGCGGTATCATGCGTTCCGTGGCGGACACTGTCAGGACGTTCCTGTACCGTCTTTGGTATGATACCCCGAAGGAGGAAGAGACGGATGTTCCGGAATCTTCTGCTTTCGTCTCTCCGGAGGCAGAGCAGCCGGCGGCTACCGCCGCTACCGCCGAGGAACTGGCGTTTCATATGCGCAGCGAGGAAGCGCGGATAGATAAAGAAATACAGCCGTATTTAAAGAGCGGAGATCTGCCGCGGGTGGTGAGCCTGCTCACGGATAATGGCAGAAGGACCGTGGCGCATAATTCTACGCTTCTGACCTACTATGACCGAAACGGTAATGTGATCGAGCCGGACGCTTCCGACCGGGAACGGATCCTGCACGGAGACAGAAACGTAAAACGGTTATAAAACGACTTTGTTTTTTCCGGTTCTCTTGCCGCGATACAGATTATAATCGGCTGTGTTGATCGTATCTTCTATGGAAACGCCGCTTTTATGAGCGGCGATGCCTATTGTGACAGAGCAGCGGATCAGTTTTTCACCGCATATAAAAATATGATTGGCGATACTGCGGCGTATTTTTTCCATTACTGTGTGAGTTTGATCTGCACTTACATTGCTTAAGATCAGAATTTCTTCGCCGCCCCAGCGACAGACATATCCAAGACCCTCTGTCTGCTGTTTCATGATCGCGGCAATATCCTTTAAAACAGTGTCTCCCGCATCGTGTCCGTAAGTATCGTTTACCTTTTTGAAATCATCTATATCACACATGGCAAGATAGAACTCTGTGCCTGATTCGGCTGCATGGTCCAGAAATACCTGCATACTCCTGCGATTGTACAGACCGGTGAGAGGATCGATGTTGGCAAGCCGCTCCAGCAATTCGTTCTGAACGTGCAGTTTATTGGCGGATATATGAATTTCCAGTAAAAAGATCAGAGAGAAGACGATCATGAAGATACAGGTGCTTATGGCGTTGAACATATAAACGAAGAATGAAAATAACGGTGAGAGGGACAAGCTGTATACCGGCGGTCTGAACAGAATGATCATCCGACATCCGGCGAAGGCAAGAAAAGCGATAAAGCCAAGCAGTGTTGCAACGGCATATTTTTTTCTGCCTTCCACAAGGTTGTTGCACATATAGTAACAAAACGGGATCAGCGCCAGTATATACATGGTAAAACCGTACTGCCATCCGATACATACCGCCGCCGCAAGGGAATGGAGCAGTATTTCAATGTAGGTTGTAAGGAAAACGTAAAAAAGCTGGCTGGGCTTGCGCAGCATCAGCCCGCATGTCACATAGGTCAACACGCTGAAAACATTAAAGATGACCATAGGCAGCACATGCAGATAAAGAAACAGAAAAAGAAACAGTGTATGCACTACACCGATCGAATATATCATCAGGGGAAACTTATGATCAGATAAAAATAATACGAAGCGGACGATACGCGCTTCCTGCGCCGTTGCTTTTTTCATGATAAATCCAAATCCTTCTTAACTGTGTAATGATAAGCAGGCGGCGTTTTGCAGATGCATGAGTAAAATGCAGGACCGCCTGTTTACGGAGTTGATTATATAACATATTTTATGCAATGTAAATTATAATTCCTTATGCTGTTTGCTGTATTTCTGCAAATGTATAAGATGAAAAACCGGATAAACGGGAGATATATATGGACAGGGAAGCTTTTGAACAGGCAAAATTGAGAGTCCTGCTCAAACAGAACGATCCACATGGGTTCGGGACGCTTAAGGAGAAGACGGTCCATGCGGTCATGAAGCTGTACTACGAGCCGGACGAAGATTACCACGAAGTGCCGATCGAGGGTTATATCGCGGATATTTATACCGGTGAGCGCATCATCGAGATACAGAACGGTAATTTCGGGAAATTGCGTCCCAAGCTGGAGGCGTTTCTTCCGTTATATCCCGTGACTGTGGTTTTACCGATCCCGCATTATAAATGGGTCGTCTGGATGGATGAAAAATCCGGCGAATTGTCCGGGAAGCACAAATCGCCCATAACAGGCAGCGTATATCACGCCTTTCCGGAATTATACAAGATCAAACAGTATCTTGGGCATCCGAACCTGTCGTTTGCGTTTCCGTTGATCGACATCGACGAGTACAGGCTGCTCAACGGGTGGAGCAGGAACAGGAAAAGAGGTTCCAGCCGGTATGACAGGATGCCGCTCGCGCTGTACGATGAGGTCGTGATAGAGAGGGTGGAGGATTTTGCAAGTCTGGTCCCCTATGAGTTGGACGATGCATTTACCGTCAAAGAATTTGCGCGCGCCGTGGGCATCCGTAACGATCTTGCAAGCGTGACTCTGCCGCTGTTAGTGCACATGGGGATCCTTGTAAGACCGGGGAAACGAAACCGGGAATATCTGTACGAAGTCGCCGGACAGTACAGATAATTTAAGCTTGTTTCCGGACGTTTTGTCAGATATAATAGAAAAGGTATATCAGTGTTTTAGTTATACTGGCATAATTATGGGATAAGAGGATATTGTATGAATGCGATAGTTGTGCTTCACGGCGCAGGCATTATCATAGGCTTTATTCTGATGGCGCTTGTTTTCAGGGCGAAGCCGTCGGAACAACAGAAAATATTGTTCGCGGGATCGCTGTTTACGCTTTTAGATGTGATGGGATATTTCTATGAATTGCAGAGCCGGCAGCTTGAAGTGACCAGACTGGCGGTTAAAATAGAGTATCTTGGCACAACGATGGGACTCTTATGTTTTCTCATTTTTGTCTGTCTGTACAGTAACCATCAGCATAATAAAGGGCTCAGATTTATCAAGGGATTCTATGCCGTCAATAATGTTTTTATCCTGGTATTAGTGTTCACAATGGATTATCACACGCTGTATTACAAGAGCATTGATTATTCCATAGAAGACGGTATATACCTGTGGGTATATGAGCCGGGTATTTTCTATTACTGGTGGACTGTAAGCATTACCGTCATGGGTATCCTCATCGCACTGATCATGGTGCAGTCCGTTATGGATCATAAAGGGGAAAAGCGCCCCGAGCTGCGGCTTATTCTGGTGGCATCGCTTGTTCCCATAGTGATCTGGATCTTTCGCATGGCTGGGGTGTTTGGCAAATATGATTCCTATCCGCTGTCCATGCTGGTGGCGGAAATGTTTCTTGTTTTCGTTATGTTTCGTTACCGACTGTTTGACACGGTCAAAAGTGCGAAGGACAGGGTCGTCGATGAGATCAAGGAAGGGATCCTGGTGGCGGATGAACTTGGCTCGATCGTTTACCACAACAAAGAGATCAATACGGTATTCCTGAATATTGATTGGAACGACAGGGACATGGTAGACGAGCAGGTGTTCCATTTTATGGATCTGCATGCCGACGGCTTTATCATCAATGACAGATTTTACAAGTGGCAGAGCAACGAGATATTTGACGACAATCAGCGTAAAGCGGGTATCCTGTATCGTATTTTTGATATGACAGACAATTATCTGTACACCAAACAGCTGATTGAACTGAAGGAGGAGGCGGAGCGGGCAAACGAGGCGAAAAGCTCCTTCCTTGCAAGAATGTCGCACGAGATCAGGACCCCGATCAACGCAGTGCTGGGTATGAACGAAATGATCCTCAGGGAAGCAGATTCTGACAGCGTTAAAGAGTATGCGACCAACATACACAGCGCCGGCAAAGTTCTGCTGTCGATCATCAATGATATTCTGGATCTCTCCAAGATCGAATCAAGCAAGATGGAGATCATGGAGGCGGATTATAATTTAGGTAGCCTGCTGTTAGACATTGAAAATATGATTTCTCTGAGAGCGGAGGAGAAGAATCTTAATTTTAAGATCGTGACGGACGCCAGACTTCCCAAGGTGCTTTACGGTGATGAGAAACGTATCAAACAATGCATCACCAATCTGTTGACCAATTCGGTCAAGTATACAAAAGAAGGCTCTGTGACGCTTCAGGTCGATTTTGTAGACAATAAGGACGGTACGATCAATCTGTGGGTATCGGTATCTGATACGGGCATCGGTATCAAGGAAGACGAGCTGTATATGCTTTTCGATCCGTTTACAAGACTTGACCTGAATAGCAATAAGAACATAGAAGGCACGGGGCTGGGGCTGAGCATCACCAAGCGTCTGCTTGAGATGATGGGCGGCAATCTTACAGTGGAAAGTCTGTATGGAAAGGGAAGCACATTCTCTTTTGTTATTCCTCAAAAGGTGACAGACGCCGAATGCCTGGGTGATTATAAAACGGCGGTGGACGATGCGGATGCCGGCAAGGATAAGGACAGGAAGCAGTTTGTGGCGCCCAGGGCACGTATTCTGGCTGTCGATGATACCCGCGTAAATATCACGGTGGTAAAGGGACTGCTCAAGCGCCTTAAGGTACAGTTTGACTCCGCGTTAAGCGGACAGGAATGTCTTGATAAAGTGAAGGATAATCAATACGATATCATTCTTCTCGACCACATGATGCCTGAAATGGATGGGATCGAGACTTTACACCACATGCAGCGGATGGAAGAATATCAGAAGAATAAGCCTGTCGTGATAGCGCTGACGGCCAATGCGATCGTTGGGGCCAAGGAAGAGTATCTGCGGGAAGGTTTTTCGGATTACCTTTCCAAACCGATCGATTCGGCGCAGCTTGAAGAGATGATCCACAGATATCTTCCGGATGAGTTGATAGAATACATATAGTCTGTGCGCGTGATCCATATTATACATATAATCTATATCTATAGGTATGATCTGCGCGGAGGCATATTGATACAGAGGTAAACTATGGGAAAGACAAATTCAGAAAATATTTATGACGCTTCCAGCATTACTGTTCTGGAAGGGCTGGAGGCGGTGCGTGTAAGACCGGGTATGTATATCGGCAGCGTATCCACCAAGGGATTAAACCATTTGATCTACGAGATCATGGACAATGCCGTGGACGAGCACCTGGCCGGTTACTGTTCTACGATATGGGTGACGCTCGAGGCGGACGGTTCCGCTACCGTATCGGATAACGGGCGCGGGATCCCCGTTGGCATGCACGAGAAGGGGATCAGTGCGGAGAGGCTTGTCTTTACCACACTTCACGCGGGCGGCAAATTTGATAATGAGGCGTATAAGACGAGCGGCGGTCTGCACGGCGTCGGTTCGTCGGTGGTGAACGCTCTGTCTTCGCATCTGCACGTCACGGTAAAGACGGGCGGATTTATTTATGAGGACGACTACGAGCGCGGGATCCCGACAATGGATCTGGAGAAGGGACTGCTCCCCGTGGTCGGCAGGACAAAAGAAACCGGAACGACCGTCAACTTTCTTCCGGACGATACCATATTTGACCGGACCCGGTTCAAAGAGGATGAGGTCAAGAGCAGACTTCACGAGACCGCTTACCTGAATCCTGCGCTGACCATCATTTATGAAGATAAAAGAGGCGGGGAGCCTGAACGCATCGAATATCATGAGCCTGAGGGGATTGTGGGCTTTATCAAGGATATGAATAAGTCCAAGGAGACGATTCATGACGTGATCTATTACAAGGGCGAAGCCGAAGGGATCACCGTGGAGGTGGCTTTCCAGTATGTGAACGAGTTCCATGAAAATGTTCTGGGCTTTTGCAATAATATCTATAACGCCGAGGGCGGCACACATCTGACCGGATTTAAGACAATGTTTACCAATGTGATCAACACCTATGCCAGAGGGTTGAATGTCTTGAAGGAAAAAGATGTCAACTTCACAGGCGCGGATGTTCGTAACGGTATGACGGCGGTAGTCTCTATCAAGCATCCTGACCCGCGGTTTGAGGGTCAGACCAAGACGAAGCTGGACAATCAGGATGCCGCGAAGATCGTGAGCAAGGTGACGGGAGACGAGATCGTAAGATATTTTGACCGCAATCTTGAGACGCTCAAAAGCATTATAGGGTGTGCGGAAAAAGCGGCCAAAATACGTAAGACGGAGGAAAAAGCCAAGACCAATCTGCTGACGAAGCAGAAGTTTTCTTTTGATTCCAACGGTAAGCTGGCAAACTGTGAGTCGAAGGACGCTTCCAAGTGCGAGATCTTTATTGTGGAGGGCGATTCTGCCGGAGGCAGCGCGAAGATGGCGCGCAACCGTATGTACCAGGCGATCCTGCCGATCCGCGGTAAGATATTAAATGTGGAGAAGGCGAGTATAGACAAGATTTTGGCGAATGCCGAGATCAAAACGATGATCAATGCTTTCGGCTGCGGCTTTTCCGAAGGATACGGCAATGATTTCGATATCAGTAAGTTGCGTTACGACAAGATCATTATCATGGCTGATGCCGATGTGGACGGAGCGCATATCTCCAATCTGCTTCTGACGCTGTTTTATCGGTTTATGCCGGAACTGATCTATGAGGGACATATTTATATTGCCATGCCGCCTCTCTATAAGGCTATGCCGTCCAAGGGTGAGGAAGAATATCTGTACGACGACAAAGCGCTGGAGAAGTACCGTAAGAAGCATCACGGCCCTTTTACCCTGCAAAGATACAAAGGCCTGGGTGAGATGGATGCGCAGCAGCTTTGGGAGACGACGCTTGATCCCGATACCAGGATGCTTAAGCTGGTTGAGATAGAGGATGCCCGCATGGCGTCTGAGATGACAGAGCTTCTGATGGGTACGGAGGTCCCGCCGCGTAAGGATTTCATCTACAGGCATGCACAGGATGCCGAGCTGGATATATAACATACTGGGAGGTTGTAAGATAGTTACATGGCTGCGATAAACGACAGGATCATTAAAACGGAATATTCCGAGGTAATGCAGAAATCTTTTATAGATTATGCCATGAGTGTCATTATTGCGAGGGCGCTGCCGGATGTGAGGGACGGGCTTAAACCCGTGCAGAGAAGAACGCTCTATGATATGTATGAGCTGGGAATACGCTACGACAGGCCGTACCGTAAATCGGCGCGTATCGTGGGCGACACGATGGGCAAATATCATCCCCACGGCGACAGCTCAATTTATGAGGCGCTCGTTGTGATGGCGCAGGATTTTAAGAAGGGGCTCCCCCTTATAGACGGGCACGGTAATTTCGGCAATATCGAGGGCGACGGCGCCGCCGCCATGCGTTATACGGAGGCAAGGCTTGAGAAGATCACGCAGGAGGCTTTTCTGGCGGATCTGGATAAAGATGTGGTTGATTTTATTCCCAACTTTGACGAGACGGAGAAGGAGCCCAGCGTGTTGCCGGTAAAGATACCGAATCTGCTCATCAACGGGTCGGAAGGCATTGCAGTCGGTATGGCGACCAGCATACCGCCGCATAACCTGGCGGAAGTGATAGATGCCACCAGGGCGTATATACTGGATGAAAATATTACTACAAAAGAACTGATGCGCTATATAAAGGGACCCGATTTTCCGACAGGCGGCATCGTGATCAACGAAGATGAGCTCCCTGAGATCTACGAGACAGGCATGGGCAAGATCAAGCTGCGCGGCAAGGTGGAAGTGGAGAAAGCCAAAGGCGGCAGGACCAATCTGGTGATCACGGAGATCCCCTATACGATGATCGGCGCCAATATCGGCAAATTTCTGCTGGACGTGGCGGCGCTGGCAGAGACAAAGAAGACACAGGACATCGTGGACATTACGAATCAGTCGTCCAAAGAGGGAATCCGCATCGTGATCGAGCTGAGAAAAGATGCGGATGTAGAGAACTTCAAAAATATGCTCTTTAAGAAGACCCGCCTGGAAGACACCTTCGGCGTCAATATGCTGGCCATCGTGGACGGCAGGCCGGAGACGATGGGCCTTAAACAGATCATACAGGAATGCGTTAAATTCCAGTATGAGGTTACTTCGAGAAAATACAGCAATCTCTTGGAAAAGGAGCTGGAGCGCAGGGAGATACAGGAAGGACTTATTAAAGCATGCAACGTGATCGATCTGATCATCGAGATCCTGCGGGGCTCCAAGGATCGGGCAATGGCAAAAGCGTGTCTGGTCGAGGGTAAGATCGAAGGCATCAAATTTAAGTCCAAAGAGTCTAAGATCATGGCTGCGCAGCTCATGTTTACGGAAAAACAGGCAAACGCCATTCTGGATATGCGCCTATACAAGCTGATCGGTCTCGAAATAGAAGCCTTGATCAACGAGCATGAGGAGACAATGGCCAATATCTACCGCTATGAGGATATTCTTGCGAGAAAAGATTCTATGGCGCAGGTTATCATCAACGAGCTGGATGAGATCAAGGAACAGTACAGGAAAGCAAGAAAAACCCGGATCACCACCGAGGAAGAAGCGGTCTATGTGGAGAAAAAGGTTGAAGAGATGGATATTGTCTTCCTGATGGACCGCTTCGGTTATGCCAAGACGATCGATACCGCCACCTACGAGAGAAATAAGGAGGCGGCGGATAGCGAGAATAAATATGCTTTTGTGTGTAAAAATACGGGTAAGATATGTCTGTTTACCAATACAGGACAGCTGCACACGTTCAAAGTGATGGACCTTCCTATGGGAAAACTGCGGGATAAAGGCGTGCCGGTAGACAATATCAGCAACTACGATTCTTCCAGGGAAAGTATCGTATTCGCCGCAAGCCAGAGCGACTTGAATCTTTGTCGTGTGATCTTCGCCACCAGACAGGCGATGCTTAAGGTAGTGGACGGGGGAGAGTTCGATGTGACGAAGAGAACGGTCGCGGCAACGAAGCTTCAGGACGGCGATGAAGTCATAAGCGTTGTGACGTTAAAGGAACAGCGCAACATTGTGCTGCAGTCGGCGGACGGCTATTTCCTGCGTTTCGCAGTGGAAGAAATACCTGAGAAAAAGAAAGGGGCCATCGGCGTGCGCGGCATGAAGCTGGGAGCAAAAGACAGTCTTGACGCGGTATATTATACAAGAAATGCAGTGGAACAGAGTATTGAGTACGGCGGAAGGGAGCTGGAACTGAATAAGATCAAGCTGGGCAGACGCGATGGCAAAGGAGTTAAGATCAGAGTATGAGAGTCATAGCGGGTACTGCAAAAAGCCTGCGGTTAAAGACGCCGGCGGGCATGGCGACCAGACCTACCACAGACAGGATCAAAGAGACACTTTTCAATATGCTGAGTCCCTGTATCCCCGGCGGTATATTTATCGATCTGTACAGCGGCAGCGGCGGTATCGGTATCGAAGCGCTGAGCCGCGGCGCAGAATATGCCTATTTTGTGGAGAACAATAAGGCCGCCCTCGAGTGCATTATGGAGAATCTTCGCTTTACAGGATTCTCGGATCGCGCCACCGTCTTAAGACAGGATGTGCAGACAGCCTTGCGGAATATCAATGAGAAGGAAGCGGCTATTATTTTTATGGACCCGCCCTATGACCATGACAATGAACGGCGGGCGCTTGAGATCCTGAAGGATGCCCCCTATGTGACACGGCACACGCTGATCGTCATTGAGGCGTCGCTTGGCACTGACTTTACATATCTTGCGAAGCTTGGTTTTATATTGGAGAAGGAAAAACGTTATAAGACCAATAAGCACGTGTTCTGCCGCAGAATATGAAAGACGGCTCGTGTATTAAGGGATTTGAAAAAATTTTAAAAATAGGTAGAGACATTTTGTAAAAAGTGATTTATGATGTTATAGAACCGCATTATAAATGAGGGAAGGGTAAAACGGTTACATATGAAAGCAGCGATCTATCCGGGCAGTTTCGATCCGGTAACATTTGGACATCTTGATATCATCAGGCGTGCGGCGGATATTTTTGACGAGCTGACAGTCAGCGTATTGAATAATAAAATAAAGACTCCATTGTTTTCTGTGGAAGAACGTGTTAAGATGTTAGAGGAGGCTGCAAAGGATCTGCCGAATGTCAAGATAGATTCTTTCAGCGGTCTTTTGATCGATTATGCCAGAGAGCATGATATACATGTGGCGATCAGAGGACTTCGCGCCATCACGGATTTCGAGTATGAGCTGCAGATCGCGCAGACCAACAGGAAGTTCTCGGGCGGAGAGCTGGATACGATGTTTCTGACAACCAGTTTGGAATATGCGTATTTGAGTTCATCCACGGTGAAAGAGATCGCCAGCTTCAACGGAGATATTTCCCAATGTGTGCCGGCGTTTGTAGCCAAATCGATTTATAATAAGTACGGGTATGACAGATAGGAGCAGAGATGAGCAGTAGAATCGAACAGTTAATTGATGAAATCGAGGACTATATTGACGGATGCAAGTATCAGCCTTTGTCAAAGACCAATATTATCGTTAACAAGGAAGAGATCGACGAGCTTTTGCGGGAGCTTCGCATGAAGACGCCCGATGAGATCAAGCGTTATCAGAAGATCATCACGAATAAGGAAGCTATTCTGAATGATGCACGTGCCAAGGCTGAGGCTCTTATCCAGGATGCCACGGTACAGACGACGGAGCTCATCAATGAACATGAGATCATGCAGCAGGCATATGCGCAGGCAAATGAGGTAGTCAGGATGGCGACCCAGCAGGCGCAGGAGATCCTTAATACTGCAACTGCAGAGGCAAACGGCGTCAGGACGTCGGCCATGCAGTATCTTGACGATATGCTGGCCAATCTGGAGAGCGCAATGACCACAACGCTTGCAACAACGACGGAGCATTATGAAAGCTTTTATAATACGATCAGCAGTTATAATGAGACCGTCAAAGCAAACCGTGCGGAGCTGCGGCCTGTACAGGTAGAGCAGATGCTTAAAGAGGCTGAAGGCGATGGCGACGGAGAGCCCGCTGAGCTGAATCTTATGTAGTGGTCCGGTTAGCGCCACAGGCGCGGACCGGTGAGTATAAATGAGAGAATATAACTGACAAGCCGGTTTTGAAAACCGGCTTGTTTAGACTTATCTGCTGTGCAGAGGATACGGAACAGACAGGTATGACCCGGAGCACGGTTGTTAAAGGACAGTTATCAAAGGATGGTTGATTTGAAAAAAAGAAAGCTCACATTGTTTCCGGCTACAAACAGAATGATCCTGTTTTTTCTGACCGGATTCATTATGTTATACTGTTTAACAGATCTCAATATACCCGGCGGCACGGTATATGCGGAGGAAACGCAGGAACCGGCGCCGGATGATGGATCTGTTGCAGATCCACCGATCTATGAGGAGCAACCGGTCGTGATCGTTATAGATCCCGGACACGGCGGAGAGAATCTGGGCGGAGAATATGAGGACTATACCGAGAAGGACATGACTCTTGCCGTGGCGAAGGCCATGAAAGAGGAGCTGGAGAAATACGAGGGAGTCAACGTTTATCTGACAAGAACCGACGATACAGATCTGTCATTGGATGAACGGTGCGAATATGCCGAGAGCGTCGGTGCAGATTTTATGTTCTGTCTTCATTTTAATCTCTCGGAATATCATACGCTGTTCGGCGCGGAATGCTGGGTATCGGCTTTTGGAGAAAATTACAGTAAGGGTTACAGCTTTGCGAGCATAGAGATCGGCATGCTTCAGGATATGGGGCTGTATTCGCGGGGGATCAAGACCAGATTGAACGACAGAGGTATAGATTATTACGGGATCCTTCGTCATTCCGTGGAACGTAATTTCCCCTGTGTGCTGATAGAACACTGTCATCTTGACCAGGAGAATGATAAACCCTTTTATGACCATGATGCGAAGCTGAAGGATTTCGGCGTGCTGGACGCGACTGCCGCAGCCAGATATTTCCGCCTGAAATCGGATGTGCTGGGCGTGGATTACAGTGATTACGACGTCCCGGAGGTGGCTGTGCCTTCCTATACGGTCGCGCCCGATAAGACGGAACCTGACATCAGTTTGATAGAAGTGCTGGACCAGAACATGGAAAACGGCGATGTTACGGTACAGGTTTCAGCGGCGGACTATGACAGCGGTATGCTGTATTATACATACAGTTATGATAACGGAGAGCATTTTTCCGAATTGCAGAGATGGCCGGACAAATCGGTTGACACCTTCAGCTTTACAATGAATGTTCCGCCGCATATTATACCGCAGATCGTTGTAAATGCATATAACGGTTACGATCTGTATACGACCAGCAATATGATACCGCTTCCGTCGATGGATTATAAAACGGAGGAGGAGATCGCCGCTGAACTGGCGGAGAAAGAGGCGCTGGAGAGCGCGTCTAAGGCTGTGGAGTCTTCCGGTGTACCGGATAGCGCCGGACAGCAGGACCGGACAGAAAACGTGCGCGTCGGGGGATCGGATGCAGACCAGGACCGGCCGGTATCATTCGGATATTTTCTGGCGGTATGCATTGTCTGTGCGCTTCTTGTCCTAAGCATGATACTGTCGGTGATCCTGATTTTGCGCGGCAGAAAGAAAAGACCGCGAAGAAGACGAAGACGCGGCTGATTCACAGGATATGAGAAGACCTGACGAAATATATTAAACAATAACAAAGCGCCGTGATCGCGGTCTGTACAAGCTTGTGAAATACGTAGGCGCGCATGGACAAGTCCGTATGGCTTATCATACTGTATGTCTGCGCGATACATGAGAAACCGCCAAATGGAAGCAATACCAGTACCGGATATAATAACGACGGACCGGAATAGTTAATTCCGCTTGTGATCTCCAGAATACAGCGGTAGATATTTAGCAGTGCTTCCGGCGCATGATGAAACGGTACAAAGACGATGTTCAGCAGATTGAAAAAAACCATATAGCCGCCGAGTTTTGCTATTCCGGTAAGACCCGACATAATGGACGCGTCAATAGCGGCAGGCAGCGGCATGCGGGCGACTCTGGATAAGACTGTGGAGCCGGTTAAACCGGACGCTCCTTGGTGAAAGAAAGGCGCTGCCCGAAACAGTACGAGCCCGTACAGCAAAGGAACCCCGTACATGATAAGGAACGGGACAAGCGGCCTGTCTATGGCAAGGACCGGTATAACAAAGCTTAAGAAATAAATAGGGCCTATATTGTTGCAGAAGCAGAGAAGTCGGGCGCTTTCCTCACGCGACAGTCTTCCCGATGCGTAGAGCTCGCCGATAATGCGTGCACCCATCGGGAAACCGCACATAAATCCCATAATAATAGTGTAAGAGCCGTTTTTTGTGGTGCCGAATAGGCAGTGTATCAGCGGATGGAGCAGACGGACAAAACTCTCTGTCAACTCCGTGCGGATCATAATACCGGACAGGATCATAAACGGGAGCAGCGTAGGGACCATTCTGGTAAACCAAAGGTTTAGTCCGGTAAAAGCATAATCCAGTGAAAGCGCTGGGTATCGCAGCATAAGTATGATAAGATATAGGCAGAGCGTTGTTAAGAACAGGCGGTTTATTTTGTATAGTCTGGTCATGGTGCAGATAACGGATCCGTCTTCAGGGATGTCTTAATAATGTATATTCCTGTAATGATCGCGGTATACATCATTGCGCTCTGATGCGGGTGAAACATGCGACTTGATAAATTCCTGTGTGATTGCGGCATCGGTACTAGAAGCCGCATAAAGAAAGATATCAAAGCCGGACTTGTGACAGTCAACGGAGTCCGGATACAAAAAGCGGAGCAGCACATAGATGAGAATGCAGATGTTGTGTGCTATAACGGGCGGCCGTGCGTATATGAAAAGTATGTATATTATATGCTGAATAAGCCGGCAGGGGTAGTGTCCGCGACTGAAGACAAGGACGGGAAAACGGTGCTTGACCTGTTGGGAGATGCTGCGGGAGAGGGTCTTTTTCCCGTGGGAAGACTGGATAAGGACACGGAAGGGCTGCTCCTTATCACGAACGACGGCGCGCTGGCTCATGAGCTGCTATCACCGTCAAAACATGTGGAGAAGGAATATGAGTGCCGCCTGGCGTATCCTTTGACGGATGTACAGAAAACGAAGCTGGAGCAGGGCGTGGATATCGGCGAAGGAATCGTCACACGACCTGCCGTTATTCACATTGAGGCTGAGGACAGGATCACACTTACGATCACAGAGGGTAAATTCCATCAGGTGAAGCGTATGCTGCATGCCGTGGGGAATGAGGTCGTATATCTTAAGCGGGTACGCATGGGGGACCTGGCGTTGGATGACGGGCTGGCGAAAGGCAGTTTTCGCAGGCTGACAGAGAAAGAAATGGAGATAATACGCAGATGATAGAGGCAGTCATATTTGATCTGGACGGTTCTATGGTGGATTCCATGTGGATGTGGCGAACCATTGATATAGAATATCTGGGCAGGTTCGGAATAGAGCTTCCCGAGAATCTCCAGTCATGTATTGAGGGGATGAGTTTTAGCGAGACCGCGGTTTATTTTAAGAAACGGTTCGGTCTGCCTGATGACCTGGACACCATTAAGGCGGACTGGAACCGCATGGCATGGGATAAATATGCATACGAGGTGCCTGTAAAGGATGGGGTCATGGAGCTGCTGCAATATTGCATGGAACACGGCATCAAGGCGGGGATCGCCACCAGCAATTCGAGAGAATTGGTTGATAATGTGATAAAAGTTCATGGGCTGGACGCTTATTTTGACTGTATCATGACAGGCTGCGACGTGGCGAAGGGAAAGCCTGCGCCGGATATCTATCTGGCTGTGGCGCGCTCTCTGGGCGTGGCGCCTGAGAACTGCCTTGTGTTTGAGGATATCATACCGGGCATACAGGCGGGAAAAGCAGCCGGTATGCAAGTCTGTGCGGTTTACGACAAATATTCGGAGCATCAGGATGACGTCAAGAGGGATTTGGCGGATTACTATACATATCAATTCAGGGAGTTAATGAAAGATGGGATTCTTACCGGTTTCTAGGGCCGATATGGAGGCACAGGGCATAGAGCAGCTGGATTTCGTCTATGTGATCGGGGATGCCTATGTGGACCATCCCTCGTTCGGACATGCCATTATCAGCAGAGTATTGCAGGCTCATGGCTACAGTGTGGGTATTATCGCACAGCCTGATTGGAAAAGAGCAGACAGCATTGCAATATTCGGCAGACCGCGTCTGGGATTTCTTGTCACCGGCGGTAATATGGATTCTATGGTCAACCATTACTATGTATCCGGGAAACACCGTCAGACCGATGCTTACTCGCCCGGCGGAGAACCGTATAAAAGACCGGATCATGCCGCGGTAGTCTATAGTAACTTGATACGCCGTACCTACAAGGACTGCCCGGTCATTCTCGGCGGCATTGAGGCGAGCCTCAGACGTATGGCGCACTATGATTACTGGTCCGACAGTTTTAAACGGTCGATCCTGTTAGACAGTCAGGCCGATCTGATCTCCTACGGGATGGGAGAAAAATCGATTGTGGAGATCGCGGATGCCCTGGCAGCCGGTATTGCGGTCAAAGATATCACCTTTATCGCAGGAACGGTGTATAAGACCGGGAATATAGAAGGCATTTACAACGGTAAGCGCCTGCCATGCTTTGAGGATATGAAGGCGGATCCCGCAAAGTATGCGCAGAGTTTTCAGATACAATACCATAACACTGACCCTTTTACCGGACAGACTCTGATCGAGGAATATGCGAATGGCTTATATGTGGTTCAGAATCCTCCGTCAAAGCCGCTTACGATGCAGGAGATGGATGATATCTATGATCTGCCTTATATGCGGTCATATCATCCCTCTTATGAGAAACTGGGCGGTGTACCGGCGGTTGCCGAGATCAAGTTTTCGCTTGTAAGTAACAGAGGATGCTTTGGCGGCTGTAATTTCTGTGCACTGACTTTTCACCAGGGAAGGATCGTGCAGACAAGGAGCCATGACTCGATCATCAGAGAAGCCGAACGCATCATACAAGATCCTGATTTCAAGGGTTATATCCATGATGTGGGCGGACCTACGGCGAATTTCAGGCATCCTTCCTGTCATAAGCAGCTGACGCGGGGTGTGTGCAGGAACAGGCAGTGCCTTTTTCCGAAGCCCTGTCCCAGTCTAGAGGTGGATCATTCCGATTACCTGGAGCTTCTTCGCAAGCTGCGGGCTCTTCCGGGGGTAAAAAAGGTTTTTGTGCGTTCCGGTATCCGGTTTGATTACCTGATGGCAGATCCGGACGATACTTTTTTTAGGGAGCTGGTGGAACATCATGTCAGCGGTCAGCTCAAGGTGGCGCCGGAGCATATTTCAGACGCCGTCCTCTCTGCGCTGGGAAAACCGTCAAAACAGGTTTATGAGGAGTTTGCAGAAAAGTTTTATAAGATCAACGGCAGGATGGGCAAAAAACAGTTCCTTGTGCCGTATCTGATGTCCTCGCATCCGGGGTCCACACTCAGGGAAGCGGTTGAGCTGGCAGAATATGTCAGGGATCTTGGGTATATGCCGGAGCAGGTGCAGGACTTTTATCCGACGCCGTCTACGGTATCGACGGTCATGTACTATACCGGTATCGATCCGATGAGCGGAAAGAAAGTGTATGTCTGCCGTAATCCGCATGAAAAGGCGATGCAGCGGGCGCTGATACAATACCGTGATCCGGCTAATTATGAGCTTGTCAGGGAAGCGCTCATCAAAGCGGGGCGGCGGGATCTGATCGGTTTTGATTCAAAATGTCTTATCAAGCCGCGGCGGTTTGGCGCCAATACATACGGTTCCCCAAAAACAAACAAGTCTGCCATGCCAAAGAAAAGAACGATACGCAACGTACATAAGAAAAAGAGACCGTCATAAAAGAAACGGCAGCGTAGGCAGTATGAGAGTAATGCGGAAGAAATGGAGATTAAAATGAACATTGCAGTTATTACCGGGGCATCCTCCGGAATGGGAATGGAATTTGCGCGGCAGATAGACAGTCAGTTGTCAAAGACCGATGAGATATGGCTGCTTGCGCGCAGAAGAGAGCCGATGGAGGAGACGGCGCGCTCCATGAAGCTGAAAACGCGGATCATTCCCATTGACATGACAAACGAACGGGAGATGGCGCAGTTTTCAGAAGTGCTTGCGATCAGCGCGCCCAAGATCACGTTGCTTGTCAATTGTGCGGGCGTGGGCTTTCATGGAAGCTTTGCAGGACAGGAGAGCGAAGAGATAGCCAGAATGATGCGTCTCAATATATATGCGCTGACCATGATGACCCGGATCTGTCTGCCTTATATGCGTAAAGGCAGTAGGATCGTGCAGTTTGCGTCCGGAGCGGCATTTTTGCCGCAGGCCGGTTTTGCGGTCTATGCTGCATCCAAAGCCTATGTGTATTCGTACAGCCGTGCGCTTGGCAGGGAGCTTAAACAGCATGGCATCTGCGTGACATCTGTCTGTCCGGGACCGGTCAGAACGCCTTTTCTGGAAAATGCCTATAAGGATATGTCCGGGATAAAAGGGATCAAGAAGCTAACGATGGCATATGCAGCCGATGTCGTGGCGCAGGCTATCAGAGACTGTAAGCGAAACAGAAAGGTTTCCCTGTACGGTACGCCGATGAAGCTGCTGTACTGCGCAACGCAGAGCGTGCAGAACATGATCGGTATATTTGCACAATAAGATTACCATGAACGGAGAGCGCTATGAGGAATATAATCATTAAGAAAGGCTGTTACGGTTATATTCGAAATCGTAAGGCTGTTACGGCAGTCAGAACGGCTGCCTACATTATACTGAGTGTCAGTCTGTATATTGCGGGGTACGTTACCACAGGGACCAGCAGAAATCTTCTGACAATCGTTGCGATCCTGGGATGTCTGCCAGCCTGTAAGAGCATGGTGAACTTCATTCTCTTTCTTAAGGCTTCGGGATGCAGCGGGAAGCTGAAGGAGCAGGTAAGCCCATATGACGGGAAGCTTACCGTCTTTTATGATATGTATTTTACATCCTATCAGAAAGATTATCCGATCAGTCACATGGCATTAAAAGGCGGCATCCTATATGGGATCACAGAAAAACCAAAATGTGACTGCGGCGGGGCGGAAAAGCACATTGAACAGCTTCTTGCGCAGGAGGGGATCAAAAATGTGGCGGTTAAGATCTACTCTGAACCGGACGAATATATTGACCGACTAAGTCAGTTATCAAGTATGGATGTGGACGAACACAGGAAACGTGATAAGATAATAAATATGCTATACTCTGTAACGATTTAGAGAAAAGGGAACAGGATGATACAGATCAGAATAACCCCGGGTGACGCCGGACAGCGTCTGGACAAATATCTGCACAGGATCTTACCGAAAGCAGGCAGCGGATTTATCTATAAGATGCTGCGAAAAAAGAATATTACGCTAAACGGCAGGAAGGCTGAGGGCGGCGAAAAGATTGCGGACGGGGATAATGTGACGCTTTTCCTTGCAGAAGATACGCTTATAAAGTTCATGGGCTCCGGCATATATGACAGCCTGAAACAGTGTTCCGGCGAAAGAAAACGGGATTCAGCCGGTTCCCGGGGATCTGCGGGGCCCAGTATTATACACAGCACTGCCGCCGAATATGAGGCGGCCCGGCGAAAAATATCCGGCGTTCATATTCTGTATGAAGATCAGCATATTCTCCTGGCGGATAAGCCGGCGGGTATCTTGACCCAGAAGGCGGCGCCGGCCGATCTGTCTCTGAACGAATGGTTGATCGGTTATCTTCTTGCGTGCGGGGCGGTAACACCGGCAAGCCTGGCTGTCTATAAACCGTCCGTCTGTAACCGTTTGGACCGCAATACAAGCGGGATCGTGCTTTGCGCTAAATCGCTGCAGGGCGCACAGCTTTTGGGGCGGCTGCTGAAAGACAGGACGCTTCATAAATATTACCGGCTGTATGTGAAGGGAAATATTGCCGAAGAGAAGCTGGTCGAGGGTTATCTGATAAAGGATGCAGAACAGAACAAAGTCCGTATAGTATCCGTAAAACCGCAGGAGCCGGAAGCCTTTTACATTAAGACTGCCTACAGACCGGTAAAGCAGGAAAAGGATAAGACGCTGCTTGAAGTGGAGCTCCTGACTGGGAGAACGCATCAGATCAGGGCGCATCTGGCAAGCATCGGGCATCCGCTCTTAGGCGATTATAAATATGGCGACAGGGAATGGAATGAGATATACCGCGCCAGATATCAGGTGCGGTCACAGCTTTTACATGCTTATAAAGTGGTTTTTCCGTCTCTGGAGGCGCCATTTGAGGATATAAGCGGCAGAACGATCACATCCAGAGTGCCTGAGATATTTGAAAGGGTTTCCGAACCGGAAGAACCGGCCGGTACGGTGTAACGCCGGGACAGCCCTAAAAATCCGGCTGTGTGGGCGAAGATAAGAAAGAGGATATTAAAATGGCGACTTGGAATTCACGCGGTCTCAGAGGCTCCACTTTAGAGGACCTGATAAACCGCACCAACGATAAATATCTGGAAAGCGGACTGGCTCTTATTCAGAAAATACCGACGCCGATCACGCCCATCAACATAGATAAGGAGAGCAGACACATTACGCTTGCCTATTTTGAACAAAAGAGTACTGTGGACTATATCGGTGTGGTACAGGGCATTCCGGTGTGCTTTGACGCGAAGGAATGCGCCGTGGACACCTTTTCCCTGCAAAATATCCATGCGCATCAGGTGGAGTTTATGGGACAGTTCGAGAAACAAAAAGGAATCGCCTTTTTCCTGATCTACTATTCCCACAAAGACGTCTTTTATTATCTGCCGTATGAAATGCTGCGCTATTTCTGGGACCGGGCAAGGGACGGCGGCAGAAAAAGCTTCCGGTATGAGGAACTGAATCCCGAATATATTCTTCCGAAAAAACACGGCATTCTCGTTCCGTATCTGGATATTTTGCAGAAGGATCTGGACGACAGGGCAGACTAGTCATGAGCGGGCTGTTTTGTGTGGTTGACAAAAGAGTGCATTTAAGTTATAGTAGAAAAAGTTTAGTATGCTAATCAAGTAATGAATCACCGCTTTAACGTGATAAATTGCAGCGGAAAGGGAGCTTAAGATGAACGCTAAGCTGGTACATACCCCTGAGGGAGTCAGGGACATCTATGGAGATGAGAAAGCAAAAAAAACTGTCGTTGAGGGATTGCTGCGCAAGGTGATAGCAGGGTACGGTTACCGGGATATACAAACGCCGACATTTGAATTTTTTGATGTTTTTTCCAGGGAAGTCGGTACGACACCGTCGAAAGAGCTGTACAAATTCTTTGACAAAGAAGGCAATACACTGGTTCTGCGGCCTGATTTTACCCCTTCGATAGCCAGATGCGCGGCAAAGTATTTTATGGACGAGGATGTGCCGATCCGTTTTTGCTATCAGGGCAACACATTCACGAATACATCGGAGCTTCAGGGAAAACTGAAGGAAGTCACCCAGATGGGGGCGGAACTGATCGGGGATGCGTCTGTGCAGGCAGATGCGGAGATGATCGCTGTGACGATCGAGGCGTTATGGTACGCGGGACTCAACGATTTTCAGATCAGCATCGGCAATCTGGAGTATTTTAAAGGGATCTGCGCGGAGGCAGGACTGGACGAGGATACGGAGCTGGAGCTGCGGGAATATATTTCCGGCAAGAATTATTTCGGCGCCGAAGAGCTGCTTGATAAAACAAACGCGGACAGGAAGGATAAGGAATTGCTGCTCAAGGTGAGCGATCTGTTCGGCCCGGCATCCATACTGGATGACGCAAAGAAGGCGGCAACGAACAAGCGCTCCCGCGATGCGGTTGAAAGACTGGAAAAAGTATACAGGGTATTGTGCGATTACGGCGTTGAGAAATACGTTTCTTTTGACCTCGGCATGTTAAGCAAGTATAATTATTATACCGGCATTATCTTTAAGGGCTATACTTATGGCGTGGGCGATGCTATCGTCAAGGGCGGCAGGTATGATAATCTGCTGAAGCGTTTCGGCAAGGATTCGCCGGCGATCGGCTTTATGATAGTTGTGGACGACCTTTTATCGGCAATGAACAGACAGCACGTTGAGATCCCATGTGATGACGGTATCACGAAGCTGTATTACAGTGAGAAGGATTTCGGCGAGAAGCTAAGAGAAGCCCGTCAGATGCGCGGGGCAGGCAAGAGAGTAGAATTGCTGCCGGAAAGTGTGTTAAAAAGATGAGTGAAGACAGATACTTAACATTTGCCCTCGGGAAAGGGCGGCTTGCCAATAAGACAATGGAATTGTTTGAGAGAGTCGGCATTACATGCGAAGAGATGAAAGACAAGGATTCCCGCAGGCTGATCTTTGTAAACAACGAATTAAAGCTTAAGTTTTTCCTTGCGAAGAGTCCGGATGTGCCAACCTACGTAGAGTACGGCGCCGCCGATATCGGCGTGGTCGGTAAAGATACCATCATGGAAGAAAACAGGCGCGTCTATGAGGTGCTTGACTTAGGATACGGCAAATGCCGTATGTGCGTCTGCGGACCCGGGAGCGCAAAGGAACTGTTAAAGCATCACGAAATGATCCGTGTGGCGAGTAAATATCCTGCTATTGCGAAAGATTATTTTTATAATAAAAAGCATCAGACGGTGGATATCATTAAACTGAACGGTTCCGTGGAGCTGGCGCCTATCGTCAAGCTTGCCGATGTGATCGTGGATATCGTGGAAACAGGTTCCACGCTGCGCGAGAACGGGCTGGAAGTATTGGAAGAGATCTGTCCTCTGTCGGCGCGTATGATCGTTAATCAGGTCAGTATGCAGATGGAGCCGGAGCGGATCAGGAAGTTGATACAGCGACTGAAGGAGAATCTGTGATCGAAAGGAGAAAGCTATGGAGAATAATGAAACAAACAGGACCGCAGAAAATAATTCCGGAAAAGAAAGAAGAGGCGGCATAAAGGAATGGAAGGGCATCATCATTGCGCTGATCGCAGGGATATGCGCGATCCTGTGCATATGTATCATGTCGGACCGTCTTGTTACTTATAAGCAGACGGCAGGCGGGGGACTTACGGCTACCGGTTCCGCAAGCTGCGATTTTGAATCGGATCTGATCGTATGGCGAGGCAGTTATACAGCCTTTGATACGACAACGCAGGCAGCCTACCGGAAGCTTGCCAAAGACGGGGAAGCTGTCAAAAAATACCTTCTCGATAACGGCGTGACAGAGGATGAGATGACCTTCGGTTCTGTCAGCATCTCCCAGAGATGGCAGACCGAGTACAATGATGCCGGATACGAGATCGGTAGCTATCTGGAAGGATACGACCTGTATCAGCAGATCACCATTACGTCATATGATGTGGATAAGGTGGACGCGATTTCCAGAGATGTCACTCAGCTGATTGAATCCAATGTGGAGTTTACCTCCTATGAGCCGGAATATTTCTATACGAAGCTGGACGAGTTAAAATTACAGCTTGTGGACGAGGCGACACAGAACGCCAAAGCCCGGATCGATATTATGGCGTCAGGAACGGGCGCGGAGCTTGGCGAACTGTTAAATGCCAACCTGGGTGTTTTCCAGATCACTGCCCAGAACACAAGCTCCGAATACAGCTACGGCGGCGCTTTTGACACGAGCTCCAGGTTTAAGACCGCGTCCATTACCGTAAAGTTAAATTACAGCGTACAGTAACCGCCTGATAACAGGCAAAACGGCTACTTTACAATAATTCGACAGGAGGCTTGCAGAAAGCTATGAGAACCGTACAACTGAACGAACAGAATAAAGCCAGTCTGTTGCAGAATCTGTTAAAAAGAAGCCCGAACAATTACGGACAGTATGAGGAAACTGTGGCAAAGATCATCGCAGATGTAAGGGAACGGGGCGACAAAGCGGTCTTTAATTATACCAGACAGTTTGATAAATGGGACATCGGCGAAGATTCCGTCCGTGTGACGCAGCGTGAGATCGACGAGGCCTTTAACTCCATCGAGCCGGAATTTGTCGAAGTGCTTAAGAGAGCCGCTGCGAATATTGAAGATTTTCATCGTAAACAGCTTAGAAACAGTTGGATCGATACCAAACCGGACGGAAGCATTCTGGGACAGAGAATATTACCTATTGCAGTTTCGGGCGTCTATGTGCCCGGCGGCAAGGCGGCTTACCCCAGTAGCCTTCTGATGAATGTGATACCGGCAAAGGTTGCGGGCGTTAAGAAAGTCATTCTGACAACGCCTGCGGGTGCGGACGGAAAAGTCAATGCGGGTACGCTCGTTGCCGCCAGGATCGCGGGCGTGGATGAAATCTATAAAGTAGGCGGCGCGCAGGCGATCGCGGCGATGGCGTTCGGAACGGAGAGTATACCCAAGGTAGACAAGATCACAGGCCCCGGCAACATTTTTGTGGCGCTTGCCAAGAAAGCCTGCTTCGGATATGTAAGCATAGACTCCATAGCGGGTCCCAGTGAGATACTGGTGCTTGCGGACGAGACAGCTAACCCGCGCTATGTGGCGGCGGATCTGCTGTCCCAGGCGGAGCATGACGAGCTCGCAAGCGCGATCCTGATCACCACGGATGCAAAGCTTGCAAAAGAGGTAGAGGCGCAGATCGAGGTCTTCCTAAAAGACTTGTCCAGAGCGGAGATCATAGAAAAGTCGCTCACACAGTACGGTTATATATTGCTTGCGGATTCTATGGATGAAGCTGTAGATGCGGCAAACGCGATCGCATCGGAGCATCTGGAGATCCTGACAAAAGACCCCTATGCGGTCATGACAAAGATACAAAATGCCGGCGCTGTCTTTTTGGGCGAATATTCATCGGAGCCGCTGGGCGATTATTATGCAGGGCCGAATCATATTCTGCCTACAAACGGTACAGCAAGGTTTTTCTCACCGCTCAATGTAGATGACTTTATGAAGAAGACGAGCATTATCTCGTATTCAGAGGATGCGCTCAGGCGGGCGCATAAGGATATTGAGCTTTTCGCGGAGAAAGAAGGGCTTACGGCGCACGCAAACTCTATCAGGGTCAGATTTGAAGAAAGAGGGTAATTATGGCAAGAACAGCAGATATAAACCGCAAAACCAAAGAGACTGATATCAGACTGTCGCTTGCGGTCGACGGCAAAGGGACAAGTGATATAAAGACGGGCATCGGATTTTTTGACCATATGCTGGAAGGGTTTTCCAGACACGGATTTTTTGATTTGACTCTCAGAGTCAATGGGGATCTTGACGTGGACGGACACCACACGGTGGAAGACACGGGGATCGTGCTGGGCACGGCGATCAGGGAAGCGCTGGGCGATAAATCGGGAATAAAGCGCTACGGTTCCTTTATCCTGCCGATGGACGATGCGCTCTGCCTGTGCGCCATAGACCTGTGCGGAAGGCCCTATTTTTCTTTTGACTGCAAATTCCCCACAGAGCGCGTGGGCGGTCTGGAGACGGAGCTTGTCCGTGAATTTTTCTATGCGGTCAGCTACAGCGCCGGTATGAATCTGCATATCAGGATGCTTGACGGCGTCAATACGCATCACATGATCGAGGCTGCCTTTAAAGCATTTGGCAAGGCGCTTGACGAGGCGGTATCTTACGATGAGAGAGTTACGGGCGTACTCAGCACCAAAGGCGCGCTGTAAAATCGTACGGGTACAGCATAAGAAACATCAGAAAGGGCAAGACATACAATTATGAGTTACAAAAAATTTATCCCATGTATCTATCTGTACAGAGGGGACGCCGTAAAAAGCTTCACAGACCGGACTATCATTGACACAAACCCGGCGGCGCTGGCTAAATTTTATGGCGACAACAACGCGGATGAACTGATCGTTTACGATATGTCGGAGGGTGATGCGGAGCATGAGGCGGCGCTGGATATCATTAAAGCGATCTGCTGTGAGGCAGAAATTCCGGTAACTGGCGCCGGCAACGTAAAGCGCATGGAAGACATTAAGAAATTGCTCTATGCGGGGTGCAGAAAAGCGGCGCTCAACTATTCTAAGCCGGATAATGTTGCGCTTACCGAAGGGGTATCAGGGAAGTTTGGCAAAGACAGGATAGCGGCATGCGTGACGGAGGCCGCAACGATCAGTGAGAATGCGGATATTCTGGAGCAGTATGTGACAGAAATCATCCTTGTAAAAGAAAAAGAGCTGAAGGATGCTATCCGCGTGTCGTCCCAGCCTGTCATTGCCTCCATACCGGACGTTTCGCTGGATAAGATACTGGAGCTTCTGTCAAATGACAATATCTGCGGAATATCCGGAAACGCCATCAATGAGAATGCAAAGGAGCTGCCCGCGATCAAGCAGTTTTGCCGCAATAACGGTATCTGCGTGAATACCTTTGAACCTGCGGTCAGATGGGATGAGTTCAAGTTAAATTCCGACGGCCATGTAACGGTGGTGGTACAGGACTACAGGACCGATGAAGTTCTGATGGTGGCCTACATGAACGAGGAGGCCTACAATACGACGCTGCAGACCGGCAAAATGACCTATTACAGCAGAAGCCGTAAGGAATTGTGGGTCAAAGGAGAGACGAGCGGTCATTACCAGTATGTCAAGTCTATGACGGCAGACTGCGATAAAGACACCATACTTGCTAAGGTGTCGCAGGTCGGTGCGGCCTGCCATACCGGTTCGCATTCCTGTTTCTTTAATGAGATCATGTCCAAAGAGTATGAGGCATCGAATCCGCTTAAGGTCTTTGAACAGGTATTCGACGTCATCAAGGACAGGAAGATACATCCGAAGGAAGGTTCCTACACCAACTATCTGTTCGATAAGGGCATCGACAAGATACTGAAAAAGCTTGGCGAAGAGGCAACGGAGATCGTGATCGCCGCCAAGAATCCCAACGCCAATGAAGTAAAATATGAGATCGCCGATTTCCTGTATCATATGATGGTTCTGATGGCGGAAAAGAACGTGACATGGGAGGAGATCACTGCGGAGCTGGCGCGAAGATAAGACGTGATATCTGTCCTTGTTATCATGGAGTATAGAACGGGTTGACGCCCGTTCTTTTTTATTAACAGTATGCATACAATTAACCAACACGATCGTGGATAGGCAGTATGCAATGGAACGAAAAGCTTCTCTGGACAAAAAGCTGGCGCTTGCGCAATACATAAGGGAGGAAAATCACGGAAACCGTATGAAGATCAGGCAGCGGGAGAAGGTTCTGTATGGGACGGACACACAGCCGCCGCTTTACGATACGGGAAAATTATATACGATGGATCAACCGGGCGGTATTTCGCCGGAGAATGGCGTGGCGCCGGGATTTTCTACGGGCACGTTTAAATACCGCATGGCTTTGGCGATTCTTTTGTTTGTATTATTTCTTTTCTGTGACACCGGCGGTAATAAGATAGGCGGTTATACTACCGCGCAGATACATGATATGATCATGGCGGACACCTTTAACCTGTACGGTGAGGAAAGCGGGACTTCCGGCGGGCTGGCAGCTTTGCTTGATTTCGGACAGTAAATCTTATATACTAAAATGAAAGCAGATCATTGAAGGATTACGAGTATGAGAAAACTTGCGCTTAGCGATGAGATATTGATGCAGATAGAGAAACCCGCCCGCTATATCGGCAACGAGGTCAACTCCGTCATGAAGGATAAAGAACATGTGGCTGTGCGGTTTGCCATGTGTTTTCCCGATGTATATGAGATCGGTATGTCCCATCTGGGGATCCAGATCCTATATAGTATGCTGAATGAATGGGATGACGTGTGGTGCGAGCGCGTCTATTCGCCGTGGGTGGATCTGGATAAGATCATGAGGGAGCAGCGCATCCCTCTTTTTGCGTTAGAATCACAGGAACCCGTGAAGGACATGGATTTTCTAGGCATTACGATCCAGTATGAAATGTGTTATACCAATATCCTGCAGGTGCTCGACCTGGCGCAGATACCGGTCTATGCCGGGGACCGCGGCGAAGATGTTCCGATCGTGATCGGCGGCGGACCGTGTACATATAATCCTGAGCCCATTGCTGATTTCTTCGATCTGTTCTATATCGGCGAGGGAGAGACGCAGTATAGGAATCTGTTTGACTGCTATCTTGAAAACCGTAAGGGTGGCGGATCGAGACATGATTTTCTGCGAAAAGCCGCAAAGCTTCCGGGTATTTACGTACCACAGTTTTATGAAGAACAGTATAATGAGGACGGCACGATACGCGGCCGTCGTAAATTATATGAGGACATTCCGGATACGATCTTAAAACAACTGGTGACGGATATGGATAACGCTTATTATCCGCTCAAACCCGTTGTGCCCTTTATTAAAGTGACACAGGACAGAGTGGTGCTGGAAATTCAGCGGGGTTGTATACGGGGCTGCCGTTTCTGTCAGGCGGGACAATTATACCGCCCGGTGCGTGAACGCAGTGCGGACAGGCTTAAAGAGTATGCAAAGCAGCTGCTCGCCAATACGGGCCATGAAGAAATCTCATTAAGTTCCTTAAGCTCCAGCGATTACACGCAGTTAAACGAGCTGCTGGATTTTCTGATAGACGACTGCGACAAGAGACACGTCAATATATCCCTGCCGTCTCTTCGGATCGATGCCTTTTCACTGGATGTGATGAGTAAGGTACAGGATGTGAAGAAAAGCAGTCTGACTTTCGCGCCGGAGGCGGGCAGCCAGCGCCTGCGGGATGTCATCAACAAAGGATTGACCGAAGAAGTCATCTTAAAAGGTGCGGCGCTTGCCTTTAAAGGCGGCTGGACCAGAGTAAAGCTGTACTTTATGCTCGGTCTCCCCACAGAGACGGATGAGGATATCAAGGGGATCGGCGATCTATCCAATAAGATCGCGGCGGTCTTTTTCGACACAGTGCCGAAGGACAAGCGTGTGAACGGAAGGGTACAGATCGTGACAAGCACATCCTTCTTTATTCCCAAGCCTTTTACGCCTTTTCAGTGGGCTTCCATGTGCACGAAGGAGGAATTCATTGATAAGGCTTATCTGACCAGACAGGGCATTATGGAGCAGCTGAACCAGAAAAGCATCAAATATAACTGGCATGAGGCTGATATAAGCGTACTGGAGGGCGTCTTTGCCAGAGGCGACCGCCGGATCGCAAAAGTCATATATGAAGCTTATAAAAAGGGCTGTCTGTTTGATTCGTGGAGCGAGTATTTCCGCAATGATGTATGGCTGGAGTGTTTCGAGGCGTGCGGCGTGGATATCGGTTTTTACACGACGAGAGAACGCGCGGATAATGAGATATTTCCGTGGGATTTCTTAGACTGCGGCGTGACGAAAGAGTTCCTGTTAAGAGAATGGAAAAAGGCGCAGACCCAGACCGTATCCAAAAACTGCAGGGAACAGTGCCAGGGATGCGGTGCCAACCGGTTCGGCGTGGGGATATGCTATGATAAAAATGCGGGCTGAAAGGACAGCTCAAAAAAGACAGGATATATTTTATGAAAATACGCATTAAATTCGCCAAGTATGGCGTTATGAAGTTCATAGGGCATCTGGACATGATGCGCTATTTCCAGAAGGCGGTCAGAAGAGCCGGTATTGATATCCGGTATTCTGAGGGCTTCAGTCCCCATCAGATCATGTCTTTTGCCGCGCCTCTCGGCGTAGGGATCGAAAGCTTCGGAGAATACATGGATATCGAGGTGCTTTCCATGACTTCTGCAGAAGACATGAAACAGGCGCTTGACCGCGTTATGGTGGAAGGCGTCAGGATCCTCTCGGTGAACGTGATGCCCGATCATGTCAAAAACGCTATGGCAAGCGTGGCGGCAGCGTCCTACAGGATCGCCATGAAAAACAGAGCTTTCCCGATAAATGAGCTGGACGAAAAATTGCGGGCGTTTTACGCGCAGGAGACGATTCCGTACACGAAAGAGACGAAGAAGGGCATTGCGGAACTGGACTTAAAGCAGGGATTATATAAAATCGAGGCTGACGAAAGCGGCGCTGTCTGTATGCTTGTAAATGCCAGCAGCAGCGGGAATATTAAACCGACTGTGATATTTGAAAAATTCTGTGAATTTACAGGCGTTTCTATTCCGCAGACAGCTTATCAGGTGACACGTTTAGAGACGTATGCGGATATGGCAGAAGAGGGAGAGGCACATAAATTTGTGCCTCTGTCAGAGGTATAATATAAGCAAGGCGCAGTTTGATTGAGAAGGATTTCGAATAATCAGATCAACGGTATGACGACAGACAGCGGTAAGATACTTATACTAAAACTGAACAACAGGCTTATGTCCCTGCTGATAAGAGATAATTGCATTTTGTCTGCGCAGGTGCAGCATGAGAATGAATGTGCGGTAGGAAATATATATATAGGCAAGGTACAGAGCATATCCGACAGTATATCCGCCGCCTTTGTGGATATCGGCCAGGGGCATCCTGTTTTTCTGTCTCTTGCCGAGACGAAGCATGCGGTCGTTACTACAAACCGTAAGTATGACGGAAGGCTGAAGGCAGGGGATGAGATTCTCGTCCAGGTATCCAGCGAGCCCGTTAAGACGAAGCTTGCCGGAGTGACGGCGAAGATCTCACTTGCGGGAAAATACGTTGTTGCACAGATGCATACGACCGCGTCCCTCAATAAACCCTTGATCCAGGTTTCTTCTAAATTATCCAGGAAACAGCAGGAGCATTTTCGTGATATTGACGCACTTAAGCGTCTCATGCCGGCAGTGCAGCTTACCATACGCACAAATGCAGGAGAGCTTTCCGATGAAACCCCGTTGATCGAGGAAGCGGAGGAGCTGGCTGAGCAGCTCACGCATATTTTGCAGACAGCCGGACAGCGCACCTGTTTCAGCTGCCTGTACCGCGAGAAGCCGGACTATCTGCATTTTATTGAAAACACCTATACCTCGGAATACGATGAGGTGATCACGGATATTCCCGAAATCTATGACAGGATCAAGGCATATCAGGCGCAGAACGCTATTCCTGTCCGGCTCTATGAAGACCAAATGCTGCCTCTTTATAAATTATATGCCATAGAAGCGCGCATCCAGGAGCTTTTGGATAAGAGAGTCTGGCTTAAATCCGGCGGTTATCTTGTCATAGAGCCTACGGAGGCGCTTATTTCCATCGATGTGAACAGCGGAAAATATGAGCGCGGTAAAGACAAAGAGGAGACCGCTCTCAAGATCAATATGGAAGCCGCGGAAATGATCGCCATACATCTGCGGGCAAGAAATCTGTCCGGCATGATCCTGGTGGATTTTATCAACATGAAAACAAAAGAACATAATCAACGGCTCATGGACTATATGCGCGGTCTGCTTAAAAAGGACAGTGTGACGGCGGATATAGTGGATATGACGGGACTTGGACTTGTGGAGATCACGCGCCGGAAGATCAGTCCTTCCTTTAGGGAACAATACGGGCGGGAGGAAAAACAGCCATGAAGCTTTTAGGCATGAAAAAAGTAAGAGACGGCATGTATCTGAAGAATTATGAACTGACTTACATAAACAAAGCGGGCAGAGAGAAAAAGTATGAAATTGTAAGCCGCAGTGAGATCGAAGGGCCACAGGCGCTGGGAAAAGGTGTAAACGGCGTATCGATCGTAGCTTATCATGAAGATAAAATGCTGCTTCTAAGAGAATTCCGCATGGGTGTAAACCGTTTCGTATATAATCTTTGCGCGGGAATGCTCAACGCCGGCGAATCTATGGAAGCGTGTATACAGCGGGAGCTTTATGAGGAGACTGGTCTCAGCGTCAAAAGAATTCGAAATATCCTGCCGCCTTCCTTTGCGGCGGTGGCATTCTCCGATGTGAAAACACAGATCGCTTTTGTGGACGCAGAGGGCGTTTTTGAAGATCATACTTCGGAAAATGAGCAGATCACAGCTGATTTTTACACGAGGGATGAGGTGCGTAAGCTGCTGGAAACCGAAGAATTCAGTTCAAGGGCACAGCTTGCGGCATATTATTTTACGGTCTTGTGACCGGATAACCCGGATTTTCCGATAGTTTTTTTGATATTTTTTACAGGGAATCCATTGACAAATATGCCCAAAACAGGTATGATATTCGAGTATGCCGCATAGCGAGGTACAAGTATATCCTTTTTTCGTATGCGCAGAAGCGTTCTGAAGGCTGGGTATCACCGAAGCTAGCGAGTAAATGAACTTAGGTTCATGAATAGGAGGTGCCATATGTACGCAATTATTGCAACAGGTGGAAAGCAGTACAAGGTTTCCGAGGGCGATGTCATCAGAATTGAAAAGCTTGATGTTGAAGTCGGAGCTTCTGTAACGTTTGACCATGTTTTAGCCGTTAGCGATAAAGAGCTTAAGGTTGCGGGCGATGTTGAGAAAGCAACCGTTACCGGAACCGTGATGGATCAGGGCAAAGCACGCAAGGTCGTTGTATACAAATACAAGAGAAAAACCGGCTATCACAAGAAAAACGGTCACAGGCAAGCATACACTCAGGTTAAGATTGAAAAGATCAACGCATAAGAGTATGTGCAAAGGTGTGAGATGACACAGATCACATTTTATAGAACAGCAGCAGCGGAATATACAGGCTTTACATGCAGCGGACATGCAGGATATGCCAACCGCGGTAAAGATATCGTATGTGCGGCCGTATCGGTCCTTGTGATCAATACCGTCAATTCTCTTGAACAGATCGCACATGAGAAAATACATGTGGAAACGGACCAAGACAGCGGTGTGATCCGATGCTGTTTTCTCGACCGCCCTTTGAAGGAAACTTCCAGAGCGCTTGTGGAGTCGCTGGTGCTGGGACTTAGCCAGATTGAAAAACAATATGGAAAGAATTACTGCAAATTGATATTCGAGGAGGTGTAATACCATGTTAAATATGAACCTTCAATTTTTTGCACATAAGAAAGGTGTGGGCTCTACAAAGAACGGCAGAGATTCCGAATCCAAGAGATTAGGTGCAAAGAGAGCTGACGGACAGTTCGTTAAGGCCGGAAATATCTTATACAGACAGCGTGGAACCAAGATCCATCCCGGTGTGAATGTGGGAATCGGCGGTGACGATACCCTGTTTGCTCTGGTTGACGGTGTTCTCCGTTTCGAGAGAAAGGGAAGAGACAAGAAACAGGCTTCTGTATATCCTGTAGAAAAATAGGATGTTTGGTCCGGGCTTTAAACACTTAGATGTTTGAAGCCCTTTTTCAATAAGGAGACGATCATGTTTGCAGACCGTGCGATAATCTATGTAAAGAGCGGCAAAGGCGGCGACGGCCATGTGTCTTTTCGAAGGGAAAAATATGTGCCGAGCGGAGGCCCGGACGGCGGCGACGGCGGTAAGGGCGGCGATGTATACTTTGAGATCGATGAGGGACTTAACACGCTCACTGATTTCAGGCATATCCGCAAATACAGCGCCGGAAACGGTGAGAATGGCGGCAAACGCAACTGCGCGGGTAAAAGCGGCGATGATATCGTCATCAAAGTACCGCCCGGAACCGTAGTCAAAGAGGCGAAAAGCGGACAGGTCATAACCGATATGTCCGGCGACAATCGCCGTTTTCTTCTGTTAAAAGGCGGCAAAGGCGGTAACGGCAACCAGCACTACGCCACAAGTACTATGCAGGCGCCCAGATATGCCCAGCCCGGACAGCCGGCGCAGGAGCTGGAGCTGTTACTTGAATTAAAAGTGATTGCCGATGTAGGACTGGTAGGTTTCCCTAATGTCGGAAAATCAACGTTTCTATCTAAAGTGACCAACGCCAGGCCGAAAATCGCCAATTATCATTTTACAACGCTGAATCCCAATCTGGGAGTGGTGGATCTGGATGACGCCAAGGGCTTTGTCATCGCCGATATTCCGGGACTGATCGAGGGCGCGTCCGAGGGTGTCGGACTGGGGCATGAATTTTTAAGGCATATAGAGCGCACCAGGCTGATCGTTCATATTGTAGACGCGGCATCTACCGAGGGACGTGACCCGGTAGAGGATATCTATTCTATCAATAAAGAGCTTGGCGCTTACAATGAAGAACTGGCATTAAGGCCGCAGATCATCGCCGCCAATAAAGCGGATATGATATACGGCGATGATGACCCCATCGGGAGGATTCGGGCTGAATTTGAACCGAGGGGTATACCGGTATACGGCATTTCCGCGCTCACAGGCCAGGGGCTCCGCGAACTGTTGTACGCTATCAGCAGCAAACTAGAGCAAATAGATACCAAACCGGTCATTTTTGAACAGGAGTTTTTTCCCGAATATCATTTTGATACTTCGGGTGACCCGTTTACTGTAGTTTATGATGAAGAAGAAAAAGTATATGTTGTCGAAGGCCCAAGGATCGAAAAGATGTTGTCATATACAAATCTGGAATCCGAGAAGGGTTTTAAATTCTTTCAGGAATTTATGAAAACGAACGGTGTATGGGACCGTTTGGAAGAGCTTGGCATAGAAGAGGGCGACACGGTTCGTATATACGGCCTTTACTTTGATTATTATAAGTAAACTTATTACTGCCGGGATTTTCTATACACAACATATTTAAGAACAGAGGTATATTATGACAAGTAAACAGAGAGCCTATTTAAAGAGCCTTGCAAGTACGTTAAACTCCGGTTTTCAAGTTGGAAAAGCAAGCCTGACCCCGGAATATATCGCTGCGATCGATGAAGCATTCAATAATAAAGAACTTATTAAGATCACTGTATTAAAAAACTGCATGGATGACCCGAATGAAATAGCAGAGACGATCGCCGAGCGTACTCATTCGCAAGTCGTTCAGGTGATCGGTAAAAAGATCGTATTGTATAAACCTGACAGAAAGAATCCTAAGATTATTTTGCCTGGAGAGAAAGCGTAATTTGAAGAAAACAGGAATTATGGGCGGTACTTTTAACCCGATTCACAACGGACATCTTATGTTGGCAAGAGAAGCATTGAGGCAGTTTCAGCTTGATGAGGTGCTTTTTATGCCCTGCGGCGTCCCTTATATGAAATTAAACCAGACTGTGGAATCCGGACAGACGCGGGCTGAAATGACAGCGCTTGCAATTCAGGACGATCCCCGCTTTTTCCTTTCAACGATAGAACTGGAGCAGCCTGGCAGCACCTATACCTACCAGACGCTGGAGCGGCTCAACAGCGAACATCCCGATACAGAATATTTCTTTATCGTAGGAGCGGATAGCCTTCTGCATATGACGGACTGGAAATGCCCGGAACGGATCTTTGCTTCCTGCTGTGTGCTGGCGGCGTTGCGCGGAGATATAACCGGCGCAGAAATGGAAGCGCAGATCCATATGATGCAGCGCAATTACGGCGCCGATATCAGGCTGCTTAGAACCCCGTACATCAACATATCTTCATCCGGTATCCGCCGCAGGGTGGCGGCCGGAGAATCCATTGAAAGCGATGTGCCGCCGTCTGTAAAGACTTATATTGAAAAGAGAGGATTGTACCGGTGAAGTCAATAAATCTCGCTAAAATAAGAAAAGAGATGGAAAAGACGCTTGAGCCTAAACGTTATGAGCATACTTTAAGCGTGGCATACACAGCGGCCAATCTTGCCATAGTACACGGCGCAGATGTCGATGCGGCGCTTACGGCTGGAATGCTCCATGACTGTGCGAAGTGTCTGGGGTACAAGAAACAATTATCAATATGTAAAAAACGGCATATACAGCTGTCGGAATTTGAAAAAAAGGAGTATTCGCCAATCTTACATGCCAAAGCGGGCGCTGTGCTTGCAAAAGAAAAATATGGCATAGAGAGTGAAGATATTCTTAACGCTATTTTTTATCATACTACCGGCAGACCGCAGATGAGTATGCTGGAAAAGATCATCTATATCGCGGATTACATCGAACCCGGACGCAGGCATGTCAAAGGGACCGTTTTACAGGCGGAGGACGACAAATTAACAAGAGCGCGCAGGATGGCTTATAAAGACCTGGACGAAGCTCTTATCATGATATTGCAGGATACCTTGTCATATCTTGAAAGCAAAGGCGGAAGGATCGATCCCATGACAAGGGAAACATACGAATATTACAGGAAAGGAAACACTGCGCATGAACAGTAATGAAATCGCAAAGCTTGCCATTACGGCACTGGAAGATAAGAAAGCGGAGGACATCAGGATCATCGATATAAGCGAAGTATCCGTTATCGCCGATTATTTTATCATTGCAAACGGCACAAACCGCAGTCAGATACAGGCTTTGTCGGATCACGTGGAAGAAACGCTCGGCAGAGCGGGCATAGCACTCAAACAGGTGGAGGGTTATGATAATGCAAACTGGGTCCTCCTTGATTTCCGCGATGTGATCATCCATATATTTGATAAAGAGAACCGGCTTTTTTACGATCTGGAACGCATCTGGCGTGACGGGAAAATAGTGGAAGCCGACAGCTTATAATATTATTCCGATATAAACATATATATCCATATATTGCAGACATAAAAACCGGCATAGCTGTAACAGACAATGCCGGTTTTTGTGTTTTGTCCGGTAAGTTACGAATTTGCTTCCCGTGTCTCGCCGCCCGCATACATATAGAATGTGATGATATAAAGGCCGGCAATACCTACCAGAGCGTAAATGATCCTTGAAAGCCATGACATATTACCAAAAATAAATGCCACGAGGTCAAAACTGAAAAGACCGATTAACCCCCAGTTAATAGCACCGATAATGGCAATCGTCAGGGCAAGGCAATCTAAACCTTTATTTTTCATGTTTCTTTTCCCCTTTCCATAAGAACCTTCAAGTCTTGTTTGATGCTCATAAAAACTCCAATTTCTATAAAGTTCTATAAAGCAAAATAGTAACTGTCTGATGTAAGTCAGCCATAAAGATATATGGACAGCATTACAGGACAGTTACTATTATTATCCCAAACATAACATCGGCTATACTGGAAAATCATTACTGACGGTAAAGCCTGAACACGCCAAACACTTTTCCCAAAATCTGGCAATTGTCAACAATGATAGGTTCCATAGTATCATTTTCGGGCTGGAGACGTATATGTCCGTTTTCTTTATAAAAAGTCTTTACCGTAGCGGAATCGTCAATAAGCGCAACGACCGTGTCTCCGTTGTTGGCAGTCTGGCAGCATTTGACAAAAATCTGATCGCCGTTAAATATGCCTGCGTTGATCATGGAATCACCCTTTACCTTTAAAACAAATGATTCGCCATTCGGAACAATATCGGCAGGAACCGGGAAATAGCTTTCGATATTCTGCTCCGCTAAAATAGGCTCTCCGGCAGCGACTTGACCGACTACCGGAAGGGATACCATCTCGGTACGGACCATCTGGAAATTGTCATCGCAGATCTCAATTGCGCGCGGTTTAGTGGGGTCCCGCCTGATATAACCGTTCTTCTCAAGCGTCTCAAGATGAGAGTGAACGGAGGAGGTGGATTTCAGATTGACAGCCTCACAGATCTCGCGAACTGCCGGCGGATATCCACGCTTTAAAATCTCTTCTTTAATATAGTCAAGTATCTGCTGCTGCTTTGCGGTGATCTTACCATATCCCATAAATAATATCCTTGTCCTTTCTAACAAAATATATTCTGTTAGTATCAGCATAGCACACTCTGTTATAAAAAGCAAACATATATTCAGAATATTTGTTCGATTTTATTAAAAAAAGGGGTTGACATGCGAAAGTATGTTCGATATAATTCAAGCATAAAGAACATTTGTTCGCAACATACGTTCTGATATTGGGAAGGATACAGGTGATTATATGAATAATAGTATTAACCGGATGAGAATAGAAGATGTGCGAAGTGAGAGAAGGATCATAAAGAATAAGATCAGAAGGCAGCGTGAGATGAGAAAGAATTTTCTTATTTTTGTTATGACTGTATGCCTTATTGTAACTTTTTCTCTTACATGCAGCGCTTTTCGTGCAAATGCAAAGGAAGATTCCGATGCTGTTTCTTATAAATATTATAAGAGTATTGCGATAAACCGGGACGATACGCTCTGGTCTATTGCGGAAAAGTATATGGATGAAGACCATTATGATTCTGCTGAGGACTATATAAGGGAAGTCAAAGATATGAATTCCCTGCAGGATGACGTTATTCATTATGGTGAGTATCTGGTCATTCCGTATTATACAAATCAATTTACAGGATAAGATAGAACATTTCATAATAAACGGAGAGAAAGGAAGGACCTGTAGCTGTCTGCATGGCATGCTTACGGGTTCTTTCTGTTCTCACGCAATTTTACTTTGTCGGCTGCATAGCGCCGCCGCTCGTCCTCAAGCGCCGCATAGTGTTTCTTTGTAGTATTGACATCCTTGTGCCCCAATACATCCGCCACCAGATATATATCGCCGGTTTCGCGATACAGGGATGTGCCATAGGTGCTCCTTAATTTGTGCGGCGTGATCTTTTTCAGGCTCGTGACCGTGGAAGAGTACTTTTTTACCATATTTTCCACAGCGCGCACGGATATCCTGCGATCCTGCATGGACAGGAACAGGGCATTCTCATGTCCGGTCTGCGGGATAATATGCTGGCGCTCATCGAGATATTCATGAAGAGCTTGCTCAACCTCCTCACCGAAATAGATAACGGCTTCATAACCGCCTTTTCTTCGTATCTTAATGCCGTTATTTTTAAAATCCACATCGCTGATGTCAAGGCCAACGCATTCCGACACACGGATGCCGGTGCCAAGTAACAGCGTCAATATCGCCACGTCTCTTGTCCTAGTAACTTTGTGAAAACGCTGTTGTGTAGAAGTCAGACCTGTTCCGTCTTCCACCTGGTCCAATAGAGTGGCCACTTCGTCTGCATCCAGCCGGATGATCTCTTTCTCGTGAAGCTTCGGCAGCGGAACAAGGACGGCCGGATTTTTCTCGATCAGCTCCGCCTGAAAATAATAGTTATAGAAGCTTCTGAGGGCTGCCAGTTTTCTCTTTTTACCGCGCTCGTCATTGGTATAGATCTTGCCGTCTTTTTCATAATAAGACAGGTACTCGATATATTCTTCTATATCTTCTCTGGTAAGCTGCTCCAGGATAGAGATCGGAAAGTCGGTGATCTCCATTTTGCTGCAGTAGGCGTTCCTTTCATGCAGATATTCAAAGAAGACGCGGATATCATAGGCATATGCCAGCCGTGTCCTGGCGGAAGTATACTCGCTGATGCCCCGGAAAAACTGCTTGCAAAAAGAGGGGAGCGTCATAAGAACATCCCTCATTTTCTGAACATTTCCAATATTCTGCTGGTCATGATAATTATTGTTGTTTTTGGCATCCATTACAATTCCCATCCTTCCAGTTTACCGTTCTGAATGGCTGTAAACATTCTTTCCTTCACTCCCGGAGACTCGGAATTGATCTCCCGGATCAGATTTTTAATATATTCACGCTTAGTATGCCCGTCCGCCGGACATGGACTTTTTACGACAGGAACATTGTATTTGTGCACAAACCCGATCACATCCGCCTCATTCATATAGATTAACGGACGGATCACGGTAATGCCGGTGCGGTCCAGATAGGTGACGGGACGAAAGGTGTGAAATCTTCCCTCATAGACTAAGGACATCATCATTGTATCCACCACATCGTCTTTGTGATGCGCATATGCCACTTTATTACATCCTGCGGCATTCATAGCGTTATTCAGCGCACCCTTACGCATCTTGGCGCACAGAGAGCAGGGATTGGTTTCCTTGCGGTCGTCAAAAACAATTTTCGCTATATCCGTTTTCACTATATGGTATTCCACATCAAGCGATATGCACAATTCTTTGATTTTATCCAGATCAAGATTATCGAATCCCAAATCTACTGTAACTGCACACAATTCAAAAGGAACCGGATAAAACCGCCTAAGCCCCTGCATGGCATAGAGCAGCGTCAGACTGTCTTTACCGCCCGATATGCCAACAGCGATCTTATCGTGCGGGGCGATCATGTGATAATCGTCTATTGCTTTTCTTGTCAGACTGTAAACCTGCTGCAGTTTCATTTCCGGTCCTTTCATGATATCCTGTAATTCACTAAACCGTAAAACACTATTTTTATTATACAAAATATTTGTTTTATTGGCACTAGATTTTTTTACATGAGTGGTAAAACCGGGATCGCCTTTATTAAATAGTGCAGTTCTTAAAAATATATTATACACAGCATGAAAAAAATGGTATACTGGAATATGTACAAGGCACAGGCGAAAGTGCGCGTACGACAATATATCCAATGGAAACGGAGCATATCTATGAAGTTTAAATTTGATAAGAAATATTTATACTGGGGTATTACGGCTTTTCTGGTGATCGCCGCGAGTATCCTTTTTTATTATATTGTGTTTCACAGATCCAATCTGTCAAATGGTTTGGGAACGATGATAGGCATCGCCATGCCGATCATTGACGGCTTTGTGCTGGCATATCTGATGACGCCGGTATTAAACAAAATAGAGCGGTCGATCATCAAACCCCTGTATCATATGGCTAAAGTGCCTGAGACGGCCAAAAGTAAGCGCCGTATGCGCAGCTTGTCGATCCTGGTAACGGTTGTGCTGATACTGGTCGTTTTATATGAATTTTTCGGGCTGATTATTCCACAGGTGATTCGAAGCATACAGAGTATTATTTTCCAATTTCCAATTTATATCAATAATCTGAGCAACTGGGCTATGGGACTGTTAAAGAATAATCCCGATCTGGAGCAGGTAGTTGATTCGCTGATCGACCAGTATTCCTCCAAGATACTGGACTACGTCAACAGCAATCTTTTACCCAATATCAATAATCTGATCAAAACGCTGTCATCCAGCGTGATAGGCATATTTAAAGCGCTATGGAATTTCATCATCGGCTTTATCATATCGATCTATGTCCTGGGAAGCAAGGAGAAATTCGCCGGACAAGCCAAAAAGATAGCCTATGCCCTGTTTGATCATAAGACAGGCAATGAGATCATTTCCGGATTCCGTTTTGTACACAGTACTTTTATCGGATTTATTGGCGGTAAAATAGTGGATTCCATCATTATAGGAATTATCTGCTTTATCTGTACAACCATTATCGGAACGCCCTATGCAATATTGGTGAGCGTTATCGTAGGCGTAACAAATGTGATCCCGTTTTTCGGTCCGTGGATCGGCGGCGTGCCAAGCGCATTGCTGGTTCTGATGGTCGATCCTGTGCAGGCGCTGTATTTTATTATACTGATTCTGGTGATCCAGCAGTTTGACGGCAATATTCTCGGTCCAAAGATACTGGGTGATTCCACGGGCTTATCCGGCTTCTGGGTTATCTTTTCTATTACGATCTTCGGCGGACTGTTCGGAGTACTCGGTATGGTAGTCGGCGTGCCCATCTTTGCGGTATTCTATGCGGCGGTTAAAGCTTCTGTAAACAGAGCGCTTGCCAAAAAGAATCTCCCCACAATACTACAGCCGTATCTGACTGTTGGGCAGATCGATGAAGAAATGAATTTTACAGAGTACGTACCGCCCGTAAAGAAGAAAAAAAAGAAAGGATCGGCGGGACAGCAGAAGGAGAGCGGCAGTGAGATTTCTGATTCAGAGGGTAAATAGTGCAAGTGTAGAGATCGATCATAACGTTGTTGGTTCTATTGATAAAGGTTACTGCGTTTTTGTCGGAATATCAGATACCGATACAAAGGAAACAGCTGATAAAATGATACATAAAATGGTTAATCTGCGTATTTTCGATGATGAAAACGGTAAAACCAACCTTGATCTGGCGACTGTCGGCGGTAGCTTGTTAATTATTTCACAATTTACGCTGTATGCGGATTGTCGGCGCGGAAACCGCCCCTCCTTTACGGATGCAGGGAAACCAGACCCATCAAAAGAATTATATAACTATATCATTGACAAATGCAGAGAAAATGTACCTATAGTTGCACACGGAGAATTCGGCGCCGATATGAAGGTATCCCTTGTAAATGACGGACCATTCACAATATGGCTCGACTCAGATAAATTATAGAAGATGGCATAACCAAACTGTGTGTACGGGCGTTGTATAAAAGGGTTTCCAAAGGGGCTTGCCCCTTGGCAAGATAAGCGAGCAGGCCTCTGGTATGCGAGCGTTACCATGTTTGGGCTGTCTTTTTAGCACAAACTTGGTATATCTTGTATCGCAACCCTAACTTTTACGGGAATGAGGGAAAACCCGTATATACCAAAGTTTTTCTTGGTATATACGGATTTGACCGGACTTGGCAAAGAATGAGCCGACTGTTCGTTAAACTTGTGTTTTGCGCATAGTTATATGTCAGGTAAAACACTACCCATTCAATCACTGACGTTGCGTTTTGCCCCGATGACCATACGCAGCTTCTTCATAAACATCAGGAACAACGCAATGTAAAACAGAGGCATATTATAGATTGCATAGCGTGTCTGACAGAAAATCACCATAGAGACTACGGCAACATTGACTACGATCGATGCCAAAACATACAACGCCAGAAAAGACAATTTACCGGTTGTGTCTTTTACAACCAGCCACACGGTCAAAAACAGATACAAAGCATAGACAAATACCGCATATACGATCAGTATCGGGCTGCGTTTTGAGACGGTCGTGATAAATCCGGAAAGACAGTTATCGATGAAGCATCCTGCAACTTTTACCCACACATCAGGCAATACTCCCCGGATGATCTGATTGGTTATCTCATCTACCTTCTCTTCCAGATCGACCGGATTCCCTTCATAGTTCGCATAGACATACTGCTGTATCGCAGGCCACATTGTATTGATCTGAATGTGGTCATAATGATCACCGAAATGTGTGACTCTGTTATACCAGCCTTTTTGCGCCGAATGTTTCAGAAAGCCCTGTGCGTCACAGGCATCATAGATTTGGTAAAACAACTCGCGGGCCTCTTTATCTTCTATCCGCTCTCCGCTTTCCCGCTCAGCTGTATAGAAACACATAGTAGCAAAAAAGCGGTTGTCGCTGGAGTGCGTACCGGCTTCCCCGCGAACGATATAGTTATATCCGTTATCCAGAATCAGATTGCCGCCGACAATAAAAAGCACGCACACCACCAGACAAATACCATCCTTCAGGATATTCTTCTTCTGCCGGATACATACCGCGCAAGCTACACAGAAAAGTAAAATCAGAGTTATATACATCTGCTTTCTTGTAGCAATCAGCAGAAAAGATAACACAGAAGCAAGGATCAAGGCTTTTTTTCGCCGGTTGTAATAGAAATCCAGTAAATATCTGGTAAAAATGAGAAAAAGGGAACAGGCTATGCCCTCCGTCATAATACTGTTGGAATACATGGATGCCCTTTTTGCGGCAAAACGACACAGCAAAGAAGTCAGCAGAGGTATACACATCACAACGGCTGTTTCAAAACGACCAAGCGAAAATTCCTTATAAAGATATTTTGCCAGGCACCATGCCGCGAACGCCGCCAGAACGCTTTGAATGTATACGGCAACCGTCAGGGACAGCATATCATTTCTGGTACAGAACAGCACCGCTAAATCGGCATGGGAAAACACAGTCCTCAAAAGCGCCAGAAAGATACAATACAGGGGCTCTCTTGATATGTGCATATTGATATAACTGGGCGAATCGGCACAGATCACCACGCCGTCATATACCGCAAAAAACAAGTAAAACAGAAGGCTTGCGCAGAACAACAACGCTAAATATACTTTTTCTGAAGCTTTATAATGCATACTTACCATTGCGTTTCTACCGTTACCTCTCCCCTGTACTTCTCTCCTCACTGACCCGTATTTTCCCACGAATCTATCAATTATATCAATCTACCGGTTCTCAAAATCCTCCACAAACTGTGCGATCAGCTTAACCGATCCGTCTATGCCGAGTATACCGCTGTTGATAGACAGGTCATAGCTGTCTGCACGGCCCCATTTCTTGGATGAATAATAATTGTAATAGCTCTGGCGCGATTTATCCTTCTTATTCATCATGTCGATTGCCTTCTGTTCCGTGGTAACGTCCTCATAACGCTCCATGATGCGCTTTACTTTACTCTGCTGGTCCGCATGGATAAAAAGGTTGATGCAGTTTTGATAGTCATGCAAGGCATAATCCGCGCATCTGCCGACAATCACACAGGGACCTTCGCTGGCGATCTTCTTGATCGTATCAAACTGTGCCAGGAACACTTTGTGGCTGATCGGCATATCCACAAATGATGAGGAATTATAACCGAAAGAATAGGTGTCCATCACCAGATTATAGAGAAAAGAATTGGTGGGACGCTCATCGTGATTCTGTATCATCTCCTCACAGAATCCGCTCTCCTTCGCTGCTCTTGACAAAAGCTCTTTATCATAAAATTTAATTCCAAAATGTTCTGCTACCTTCCGCCCGATTTCACGGCCTCCGGAACCGAACTGACGGCCAATTGTAATAATCGTATTCATATAGAATGATCTCCCCTTTCTGTCATATAGTTTTGTTCCTATACAGGAGCGATAACCGCACCTGTCTGGATATTTATATTATATACAGTTTACCATGAAAACGCAAATAAGGTTTTATTCTCCTATATACTAAGCGGAACCTGCCGTTTCACCGGCAAGTTCCCAATGATCTTACATATTTTGCTCGAACTCCGCAATGCTGCCCGCTCTGGCTGCCAGCTTATGCCATCTGCTTAAGACCGCTGGATCGTCCTGTGCCTGTATCAGCTCCATGACCCGCTGCGGGATGTGCCCCAGGTCCTCCAGAAGCTCCGTAATGGCATTGATCATGCCCTGTCCAACACCCTGTTCAATCCCTTCTCTGCGTCCTCTCTCGATCAGCTCTTTTATCGCTTTGCACATGTCTACTTTACCCTCCTTCTCTCCGAAGGTCTTCACCTTCATCAGTTCCGTTGTCCTCGTATACTCTGCGATCACGTCGTAGGTGTCAGGCTCCATCGCCCGATAGGACGGGTCGTTCGCTGTCAGTTCATACAGCTTATCGGGATCTCCCGCATACTTCAGGCAGTCAAACACCTGCTTCACATCCGTCTTAAAGACGTCTGTATCCCCAAATTTCCGCACCTCACACACGTGGATCTTATAGTCGTTTACCTCATTTTTTAACTCCGGCGGAATGTCCGTAAAGTCCAGGATGTCATGAAGGGCCGTCGCCCCGTCCCAGTCTTCCCCGTAATAGAGCACCACCGTCACGCAGGGCGACAGTCTGCTGTCCTGCGCAAAGCCAGACAGGAACTCCGCTTTCGTGACATCCTTCCTGTCTCTGATCTTCTTTCCGATCTGCGCCGCCTGCTTCTCGTATTCCGCCGTGTCATAGGACATGCACCGCAGCGGCATCAGATAGTCCGTCTCTCCCTGGTTTTCCAGGCCGATCACCATGAAATTGACGCCGAAGGCCGCCCGGCGCACCAGATCTCGATGTCTGTCCTTCAGGAAGATGTTTTTCCTTATGCGCATGTCTCTGCCGGAATCTGTGCTGCTTCCGCCGCTGTCATCCTTGTCTTCCATCATCCTTCCATACCCCGCGACATCGAACTGTCCCGTCTGGCTGTCCAGCTCCGTAAGATCCTCCGCCGTAAGCACCTGTCTGCCCTCACACAGCAGGCCATTGATCAGGTCGGCGAACCGCCCGGCGTCATGGAAATAGCCCTTCTTCTGCAGGTCTCTTCTTCCCATTCTTCTTCCTCCCTTATGAAATTAGTGTTACATATAAGGGATCCTTTCAGAACAGAAATACAAGACGTGCATTCAGAACCACAGATTCCCCAGATATGTTTGTGGATATAATAACACATGTCAAGAAGGATTGCAACAGGATTTTTAGATAAAAATAAACGGTATTTCATTTATTCGAATGGCGATTATTTCACATAACAGGCATTTCTTCCTTAATATTCCAATATTGCCAGATACCCCGCCTGATCCATATAGTGTGCATGCCTGTTTGTTTAGCCGGAACAATATGTCCGGTTTGGCAACACCCTCTTCTGCCGAAGCGACAATTAAATCGATATATTTTAAAATGCCTTGCCGGTTTAATCTTTCTTCTGTACCTGGCGACTGGTTTGCAATGCCCTGGCTGCTTCCAGATCGCCCTTTTTATTCAGCTTATAATAAGCCATAGCCGTTTCATATAACATCAAGCAATAACTCCTCTGCCATTAAATCTGTCCAGTTCTTTTTACTCTACATATATTTTTAATGAAATCCATTCTGTTTTGGGTCATAGTTGATCCCTTCTGCTATCATGTCAGCTGCACCCCGCAGTCCGATTTTTATTAATCCGTCAATATAATCTCTCGTGTTTTTCTGTTTTAACCGGCTGAAACATTTGACGATTTCGACCATAGTGTCATATCCATATTTTTGGTAAATCCGATAAAATAAAACAGTTCCCTTTTCATGTACACCGTTGGGACGGGAACCATCTGAGGTTTTTATTGCAGGCAATTTATCGTAAAGTTCAATTTTGGGCTTTAAAATGTTCTCAAAAAGGGTTCTGTCGTTCCTGTATAACGCAAATAGCAAAGCCGACCAATCTGCTGTCGTTTCATTAAGCCAATCCTCCCAGCTTCCGCTGTCCGCTCCGCAACACCAAATATGTGCGACCTCATGCGCAAAAAGGTATGTGCGCCCCGCTTCGTCAGAATTCGGAACCGTACACCACACTAAATTTTCCCTTTGGTACGCTCCACCCGTTTTTATATACGGATATGCACATACAACATCCATCTTTGAAATGAACTTTTTATCAAACAATATATTATTATAATATTGCAGGATACTATTGTATATATCTACACATTTTTCCGCCGTATCTTTTATGCTTTCGTCAATATAGAAAATATCTACAGTCGGACTTGTAACTGTATGCAGTTTTTCTTTTGAAAACGCCACGATATTACAGCGGTCCGATTCCTGATTTCCATATATCCAGACATCGTCAGCATCATGATATTCTCCCTTTACAACAAACCATTTGTGTCCATTTTTTATTATGACTTTATCACCTGAAGTATTTACAGATAAATGATCGGGGAACCAAACAGAATACCAGTTCAGCGAAACGAAATCTTCAGTGATTTCATTATGCCAGTTTTTTTGACCGGCTTCGTCAAAATGTATGCTTCCATTATATCGTATATTAATCTCTGACATCGGAAAGCTGCTCGCTGCAACTATCTTCTGTGACAACGGTCTAAACATCTGTTCAACGGTTTCCTGTTTGTAAAAGGATACGCTTCGGTTTGAAGAAGTTATTGATTCAATACACAGATCATTGTTTAAAATGAAGGATATTTCCCTTGCCGGATTATCTAAAAACTTAATATGGGCTTCTGCTTCAAATGAATCATTAAATAATTCTAATGTTATTGTCATTGTTCCGTTAATATTCATTTTAGTATTTTTCATATTCTATGAGGAAAATCAGGCACCCGCCTTTATGACGGATGCCTGTTTATGCAATCATATAAGTATTACGTAAATACTCTGACCGACATTATGCCTCTTTCTTCTTAGACTGTGCTGCGAAGGTCTGAATACCCTCGATTACAAGGATAACAGCCAGAACGACCATAGCGGCTGCAAAGAGCATCTGGAACCAGTCGCCCCATACTGCCGCCCCGCCTGCAACAACTTTGATCTTTGCGATCACGGTCATTACCAGGCTGGTGATTGTTGCAACAAGCATAAATGCCATAGGGATGTAGAACATCTTATTGTTCTTGCCCGCATTGCCGAGCCATGCGCAGACTGCCATCAGCGCAATACCTGCAAGGAGCTGGTTAGCAGCACCGAACAGGCCCCAGATCTGGCTCAGGCTCAGTCCGCCGAGTATACAGCCGATCACTACCATAAGCAATGTACCCGTCAGAGGATAAGCAAGCACTTTGCGGATACCCTTCGCATCTTTGTAGGTTGCCTCATCCTTCTTTAAGAACAGCTCGGAGAACATGAAACGGCTCAGACGGGTACCCGTATCCAGACTGGTCAGTGCAAATACGGAAACAGCCAGTGTCAGCAGCGCATAAATGGTGTTATAAATGGTAGATGTAGATGTACCAAACATGGTTGCGATACCTGCCGCAAACGCTGCCGCCGGAGAACCGAATTCACCGCCGGTATATGCCTTATATACCATACCTACCGCGATCAGGGAGATGATACCCAGCGCAGACTCGATCAGCATGGAGCCGTAACCGATGGGCTTTGCATCTTTCTCGTTGGCAAGCTGTTTGGATGATGTACCGGTGGAGATCAGGCTGTGGAAACCGGAGCATGCGCCGCAGGCAACCGTGATAAACAGTGCCGGGAACAGTGTACCGATGCTGGTCTTCCATCCTGTAAATACAGGAATTTCAAAGGTTGCTGTTCCGGTAAACGCGGAAGCGAAAATACCGATCAGGGCAACCCCCATCATTGCATAAAGAAGAAAACTGGATAAGTAGTCACGAGGCTGCAGCAGGATCCATACCGGAACCAGTGAAGCGATCGTGATATAGGCGCCGATCGTAACGATCCATGCGGTACGGCTCATGGCAAAACCAAAGTTTAAGCCGAGCACGATCATAAGAACGATACAAACAATGCCGCCGATGCTGGCAGGAAGCGTCTTGACGCCCAGACGGTTAGTAACCAGGCCGTAAATAATAGCCAGGACGATAAATAACAGGGAAATAATAGCCGTTGTCTCGTTTCCTGTAGGCCCGTTTGTGAAGCCGAACGGATTCGTGGAAGCGAATGTCCCGGCCACTACGTTTACAAAGGATGCGATAACCAGGATCAGCACCAGAAGCGCAAAGATAATGAAAAGCTTCTTCGCTCTCTCGCCCATAGAATCCTTGATGATCTCACCTACGGATTTACCGCCGTGACGGATCGAAGCAAACAGGGAACCGAAGTCCTGCAAGCCGCCGAAGAAAATACCTCCGATCACACACCATAAAAATACAGGAAGCCATCCGAATACGGATGCCTGGATAGGTCCGTTGATAGGACCCGCACCTGCGATGGATGAAAAATGATGTCCCATCAGCACAGCCGGTTTAGCGGCCACATAATCGACACCGTCCTCCATCTCGATTGCAGGCGTTTTTCTGTCAGGGTCAATGCCCCACTGCTTTGCAAGCCATGAGCCGTAGAATACATAACCCAGCACAAGCAAAACGATTGCTGCTACGATAATCAGAATCGCAGTCATAGTTAAACACCTCTCTCTTCTCTCTTTTTATTGCTTGAAGAACCGTTCAAGGTTCCTGCGAGGTCAACCGTCTGACGGTTTTCACCTCATTATATTGCGAAAGAGCTTCTTAAGGCTTTTTCCCCGCCTGTTACAGATAAATTGCCCTGTAGAAGTCTCCAATGCAACCAAAGAATAATGGCTCCACCCCTGTAATGTGAAACGGTAGCTCTTATATCTTTTCGCCTTCTTAATATAGTCGGCGGCATCCTGTGTAATATGCTTAGCCAGTATGATCAGCACGATGTCCGTACTGCGGTGATTGGAATGCGGCGCTACCCTCGATAATCCCTCGTTCCATGCCCTGTCGTCCAGCTCCTGCACCTGCGCAGCCCCGATGCTGTCCGCTGTCGCAAAAAAAACATATTCATGAGCGTCGGCCTCGGATAACGTGGCCCGTTTAGTGAGAAAATACTGCTCGTCATGGGTATGGAATACAGCCTCCGCCGCAAACGGCTCCGCGACATCCACGGTTGTGATGTTATAATAGCGTTTGTAGGATTTTAACAGTGCCTGAAGCGCTTCATCGACAGTCATTCGGTATTATCCTCCTCCGCCGCTCCCTCTTCCCCGGAGCCGTCCGGTTCTTTATCCGGCATACCCACTATAGCGTCGGGCGCAAGCACAAGCATACGTTCCATCAGTACTTTTGCCGCATGGGAACCCGGCAGCTGTATCTGCGCCAGCTCTTTGTCCGCATCGCAGATCACAAGATGCTCTATCGCGAAATCGCCCCTGCCGCAGCACAGTTTGGCCGGGACAAGCATGACACGGCGAAAATAACGGTAAATATCAGTATAAGGTATGTAATAAACCCTGTGTGCAGAACGGAAATAGAACTGCTCGAAGCCAAGACGGATCTTGCCAATTTCCTGTGCATTCCTGTATTCCGTACGAAGCGCATCTTCTGTTTTACTGCTGTCTGATTTCGTCAAAGCATAAAATTTCATGATCGCTCCCAAATCTATGCATATATATTAATTTAACAAAATAAAACACACGGTGAGCCCGTGTGTTCGCGCTCGCCTTTGAGCACCTATAATTTTTATAAAACATATAATATCATAAAACCGCATTTTTTACAACACATAGGAGAAAAAACATTTTTTATGGCAGATTATATACCTGTTTGTATTCTGAAAAAAAAATTATCGTTGCATAATATGCAACAGATGTTCAAAATATTCAGGTAACGGCGCTGTAACTTCTATATACTCTCCCGTTGAGGGATGAACGAATCCGGCGACCATCGCATGAAGCGTCTGTCCCTGAAGCTTATAAGGCGATTTGCGTCTGCAATATACTTCGTCGCCCAGAACCGGATATCCGATGCTCGCCATATGAACGCGGATCTGATGGGTTCGCCCGGTTTCAAGCCGGCATTCAATATACGTATACTCTTTAAACCGCTCCAGCACCGTATAGTGCGTAACGGCGTCGCGTCCTCCGGCTACGCCTGCGGCCATTTTTTTCCTGTCCTTAGGATCCCTGCCGATAGTTGACTGTATAACGCCGGTATCCTGTGCCACCACACCGTGTACGATAGCACGGTATCTGCGCGTGATACTGTGTTCTTTGAGTTGCGCGGCGATGGCGTTGTGGGAATGATCGTTTTTACATATGATAAGTGCGCCGGTCGTGTCCCTGTCGATCCGGTGTACAATACCGGGGCGGAGACTCCCGTTGATCCCTGATAGTTCATTCTTACAATGGTACATGACGGCGTTGACAAGCGTTCCGCTGTAATGTCCCGGAGCCGGATGCACGACCATTCCTTTTGGCTTATTCACAACAAGGACATCCTGATCCTCATACAGAATGTCAAGCGGAATGTCCTCCGCCTCTATAGAAGGCGCAACGGCCTCCGGAATGGAGAATACGATCCCGTCATCTACCTTAAGGCGGTATCCGGCCTTCTGCGGCTTGTCGTTTACGAGCACAGCGTTGTCTCTAATGCACTTCTGAATATAGGATCTGGACAGACCGGGCAGCGCATCGGCTATCCATTTATCCAGCCGGCAGTCATCCTCACCCAGTCCGATCTGATAAATAAACTGTTCCATAATCACTTAAGTTCCCGGTAGCGTTTCTGTTTGAAGCTGATGAAATTCAGGTCGCTCTCTTTATATACAAACAAAAGCAGAATTACGAGTACCGCTGTTGAGATCGTCACATACATATCTGCAATGTTAAAGATCGGGAAGTTTATCAGTACAAAATAAATAAAATCAACCACATAATTAAGACGGATACGGTCTATCATATTGCCTATCGCGCCCGCCGCGATCAGGCTAAGAAGCAGATGAAGTATTCTGTATTTTTTATGATCGGGCGTCTTAAAAAGAACATAACAGATCACACTCAGGATCACCACCGCGACAAATATAAAGAATACCTTCTGGTTCTGCAGCATGCCGAACGCCGCGCCTTTATTCTCAAGATAATTCAGTTCCAGAACGCCGTTTATGATGATGTACGCAGGTTTGTCCTTCAGATGGACCACTGCAAGATATTTCGTATACTGGTCCAGCGCCACAAACGCACATATAAGAATAAAATCAAGCATCAGCCACAACTTTCTTCTCAGTTTCATTTCAATCCCCATTCCGGAGCGCCTGTGTGAAAAATCCTATCACGCTTTTGCATCCTCATCACTATAATAAATTTCATGAATCGCTTCCAATATTTCCGCATCCGTTACGGTCCTGTCAATAACTGCTTTTCCCACTTTTTTCAGTAGGATGAACTTGATCTGTCCGTTTTCCATCTTCTTGTCGGACCGGATAAACTGCAGGATCTCGTCCGGCTCGATCGAATCAATACTGATAGGAAGATTGAACGGGACAAACATATCCCTTACCTCGTAGTACTCATCCATTGACAGCCAGTTATGCTTCCATGAGATATACGCCGCAGCGACCATGCCGAGCGCAATACATTCGCCGTGCAGCATCTCAAAATTCATATATTTCTCGATCGCGTGACCGATCGTATGACCGAAATTTAAGAGCGCACGATCTCCCTGCTCTTTCGGATCCTTTTCCACCACCAGTTTTTTGACCGTACAGCTGCGGATGACCATTTCGGTAAGGACTTCAATATTTCTGTCCTGGATCTCGTACATATTGTCGAGAAGCCATTCATAAAACATGGAATCTTTGATCAGTCCATGCTTCATGACTTCCGCAAACCCGGCATAGAACTGTCTGTCATCCAGCTCCTTCAGCACGGAAATATTCATGTATACCAGTTTGGGCATATAAAAAGCCCCGACCATATTTTTATAGCCGTCGAAATCCACACCCGTTTTGCCGCCGATACTGCTGTCCGACTGCGCGATCAGCGTGGTCGGGATCTGAATGAAATCAACGCCTCTCAAGTAGGTGGCGGCCGCATAACCGGTAATGTCGCCCACAACGCCGCCTCCCAGCGCGACAAGCAGGTCCTTGCGGTCATAATGGGCTTCGATCAGAGCTTTGTATATTTCTTTGACGGTATCGAGCGTTTTGCTGTCCTCTCCCGCCGGAAATGAATGAATAAGCACCTGTTTGCAATGTCCTGTCAGAAGTCCGCGTATTGTATCGCCAAACAATTTCTCCGTATGGGAATCTGCTATGACAGCCACTTTTCTGTTCTCAATATCAAGTGTCTGCAACTCGTCTAAGAGCATGTCAAAGCTGTCCGTAAAAACAATATCATAACAGGGCTTCTTCTCATAATGGATCGTCAACCTCTCAGCCATAGATCTCCTCCACAATATAGTATCCGAAAACATGCAAAAAACTTCCTGACAGCAGCGCCAGGAAGTTTTCATTCACTGGATCAGATTCCGTTGTTGATCGGCACATCAAAAGAGCCGGATAAAATTTCCTGAAAATCACCGGAAATATCAACGCTCGCAGGCGTTATGATAAAGATATAATGGGATATCTTCTGCAGGTTGCCGGAGATCGCAAAACATGATCCTGATGTAAAATCAATGATCCTTTGCGCAATATCCACATCCAGACCCTCCAGATTCAACACGACCGTTCTGTTGGCAAGAAGCGTCTCCGTGATCTCTCTTGCATCCTCTACCGTAGTGGGCTTGATCACGCACACTTCCATTCCTGTCCCCGGCATTTTCTTCATCTGCCGCATGGGCGTCACTTTCGGAGCGGGTTTTCTGACCGGTTCATCCGCAGCGCTGTCCTCCCTCGTAGCGCTTTGTTTCCTGGCCGGTTCCGGCTCATCGTCATAATAATCGTCATCATAGTAATCGTCTTCTTCCGGATTCAGCTTCATGGCATTCAGAAACTTGTCCATCACACTCATCACATATACCCTCCGTCACTTTGAGTTGTTTCGTTCTATTACTTATGTTTACTAAACAGATGTATATTGTCTTTCTCCAAATATACCTGTGCCGACACGGATGTATGTCGCACCCTCTTCTATTGCAGTCTGATAATCCCCTGTCATACCCATAGAAAGTTCTTCCATACAAACATTATCAATGTTTTTATGTATTATGTCAACATATATTTGCTTTAATTTTGCAAAATATAGTCTGTTTTCCTCCGGATCATCTACATATGGTGCTATTGTCATCAAACCTTTAACGACAATATTCGGCAATTTTGCTATTTCTTCCACAAGAGATACCGCTTCGTCCGGGCTTGTGCCAAACTTGCTTTCCTCCCCGGCAACGTTTACCTCTGCAAGAACGGACACGGTCACGTTTTTCTTCACGGCCTCTCGGCTGATTTCTTCCGCAAGGCGCACAGAATCTACGCTGTGTATCATATAGACCTTGTCAACGATATATTTGACCTTGTTGCGCTGCAGATGCCCGATCATATGCCAGCGTATGTCCTTTGGCATCTGCTCATATTTTTCCACAAGCTCCTGTACCTTGTTCTCTCCAAAATCCCGACATCCGCAATCGTATGCCTCCTGCAGCATAGATACCGGCTTGGTCTTGCTGACCGCGATCAGCCTTACATCTTCCGGATTTCTGCCGCTTATGTCACACGCTCTTTTCATACGCTCTTTGACGGTTTTGATATTATCTTGTATCATACTGTTTCGTGCACCCTGCTTTCCGCTGCTTTGCTCTTTGACCCGAATGCCGGGCATTCCTCCCGGCGTCCGCCGCAACTTATTCATAAATAAACTGGTTGTCATTGACGGTAGTGGCGTCCAGCACAATATAATCATAAACGTTCAATCCATACGCGGTGTTGGATTCCACAATGGAATACTCGTCGTTTTGATACAGGACGGTCACCTGCTTAAAATCGGCGTATCCTTTATTGATATTGTACACCCCGGTCAGCGACCCGGTCTTGCTGATAGCGTATTTTTCCGTTGAATCAGGTTTCACAATATAATTGCCGGGCTGAAGCACGGAATCATCCAGATAGTACTCCGTGTCCGTGGCATCGTAGATCGTTGTCGCAACAAACTGCGTAGTAATATTGCCTTCCTCGTCAAGCGTCTCCAACAGAACGCCGTCATTGGCTCCGTCGCCGCCTTTTGTCAGATAGGCTCTGGGCACGATAAAGAATTCTTTCTCCACAATAGCGGAATTGGGTATCTTGAGTCCTTTCTCGTCCTCCAGAAGCAGTTCGATATCAATAAAGCGGTCCGTACAAAACGTAATCATGGAATTGGTGAAGGTCAGCGACACAAAAACATCGCCGCCCCCGTTCGTATAGGAAGACACTTCGCCCCATGAAGTATACTGGTTTTTCAAAAATCTTACTTCCACATACTCTTTTTCAAGAAGCTCCTGCGCAAGCGCTTCGTCAACCTGTATGACGATAGACCAGTCTTCGTCCATTGAAAGCTTATAGACGGGGTCGCCGCTCGCGACCAGCTCATTGTTGGTAAAGTGCGTCTTCTCATAGTTTTTCTGGTCAAATAGCTCTTCGGTCATATCCTCAAGCTTAAGATCCTCATACCCGTCGACATAAAAAGTAACAATACCGCTCTTAGGCGAATTGCGGTAGTTGATAAACGTTGATTCCGAAGCGCTGTTGAGCGCGTTGGCATTGGCAAGAATATTATAATTGGAAAGCTGTAACGCGGTTCCCTCCACACTGTATTTGAAATTGTATACGTCCGCAAAATGCGTCTTGTCAAAATCGTTCACAAAGGATGTGATCTCTGTTTTCAGTTCGTTCAGGTCCGCATCCGACAGTGTATTTTCTCCGCTTTCGCTTGTGTTTACATAGTCGGCCAGACGTCCGGTCTCGTCTACGGTATAGACAAGATCCCCTGCGGCGACTTTCTCGCCCTCCCTGGCAAAATAGTTGACATACCCGGCGTCGCTGCTTGTGATGATCTCTTCATTACGGAGCGCTATGCCTTTATATATACTGTTTGAAGTCAGGGAGCCCTCTTTTACACTGTATCCGACAATATGATCCGTCCTGAAATATGTCAGTACGCAGATGACCACATACACAAAAATAGCCGCAAAAATCACCATGCCGATATTCAGGTTTCCGGTCTGTTTTCCCCAGGACCGCTCATATTTAGTTATGTTCCCTCTGTTACCGGCCAAAACAATTTCTCCCTCAACAAGCCAAAAACCCCGGATATCCCGAGGTTTTATGGAATTACGCACTTATCGGTATATGTAAATATTATAACGAAACAATAATCTTTGACTTCAGATTCTCCGGCAATTCATGTTCATCAACCGAAACGCTTAAAACAAAATCTACGTGAAACTTATCGCTGATGGTTTCCAATTTATCAATCGTACTGCTTATATCCTTCTCATCCACACAGGCAATTTTCAAAAAGCTGTCAAAATACATATGCTGCAGATCATGATCCTGAGAAATGATCCCGCAGATAAATCCGATAAACTCATCTTTGTTAGTTATTAAATAATCGGAAACATCGATCAACCGAATCTTATTGTTCAGCTCAAACATATGTTTTGTGCTTTTATCCAGATAAACGATGTTGCCCTGCGTATCCTTCACCACTGTATTTACTTTATCCAGCAAATGCTTGGTCTTTCCTTTTCCTTTATTGCCTACGATTAATTGAACCATGGCGAAACCCTCCTAAAGTAAAATATTGTATCGTTTATGATATGACTTCGTCTACCAATATTATAAGGGAACAAAGTCAAAAAAACAACCAGAAAAAGTTATTTGATGATCCCCAGCAGTCTAGACATATCCGCATACAGATTCTCGCCGGAGGTTTCTTTCATAATAATGGAAATATAAGGCGTACCGTCGCTGCCGGTAGACAGCAGCATCAGACAATGCCCTGCAGCGTTCGTGGTCCCTGTCTTACCTCCGACCACCTTGACGTTGGCGGGCATCTCGTAGGTGCCCCTCAGATATAGATTGGTCGTATCGACCTCAAGAGATTTATCCTCTCCGTTTCTATCCTTATATACGGTACTGTAAGAAGACGTCTGTATGATCCGGTTAAACAGATCGTATTTGATCGCCTCCTGAAATATCAGATACAGATCATATGTGGTCATATAGTGATTTTCTTCCGTAAGACCGTTGGGATTGGTAAAATTACAGTTAGTGGCTCCGATCTCTGCCGCTTCGGTATTCATAAGCGCCACAAAATCCTCCACGGAGCCCGATATCCCCTCGGCTATCATGACCGCTACATCATTGGCGGAATATATGAGCAGAATATAAAGCGCCTGCTCCAGCGTCATCTGGTCGCCGGGCTTTATGCCGCACAGCTGCGCGCCCGGTTCCGTAATGATCACATTCTCAGACGCCGTCAGCATCTGATCCGGCGAACCGTATTTGATCGCCACCAGAGCCGTCATAACCTTCGTCAGACTGGCCGGATTGATCTGGGCGTTTACATTTTTGGCATAGAGCGTATCTAACGTTTTCAGATTAAAAAGCGCGGCCGTGCCCGCATCGGGCAGATTTACTCCCGCCGCCTTTACATCTTTGTTCGCAACGCACAAATCGGCTGCAAAAGGCTCCAGCGTTTCCTGGTTAGTAATATTTAACAGCTGAAACCCGCTCACTTCATTGTTCAGTTCGTATGCCATGTCATATTTTGTACCGCCGCAGCCTGTCAGCAAAACGGCCAGAATAAGAAGCACTGACACGACTCTCGGTTTGTGACTGCTATTTGTACATTTCACGCCACTCAAGATCTCCTCTGTCAAGTGATTTGATCAACAGCTCCGCGCTCGCCAGATTGGTGGCAAGCGGAATGTTGTGTCTGTCGCAAAGCATAACGACATTGTTTACATCCGGCTCATGCGATTTCGGATATAGCGGGTCGCGCAGGAATATCACAAGATCGATCTGATTATGTTCGATCTGCGCACCGATCTGCTGCGCGCCGCCCAGATGTCCCGCAAGGTACTTATGGACCGACAGATTTGTCACTTCCTCAATCAGTCTTCCCGTTGTTCCCGTCGCATACAGCTCATTCTTGCTCAAAATACCCCGGTAAGCAATACAGAAATTCTGCATCAGTTTTTTCTTCGCATCGTGTGCGATTAAGGCAATGTTCATAATCGGCCCCTTTCCTTAATGTTCTGTCATTTTTTGCACTGAAGCCGTACATTGAGCACAAACCCGATTCCGATATACAGGCTGACCAATGAAGTCAATCCATAACTGACAAACGGCAGAGGGATTCCCGTGTTGGGACTGGCTCCCGTAGCCACAGCGATGTTCAAAAGCCCCTGAAATCCAATCAGCGCCGCAACTGAGGCGGCAATGACCGTACCGGCAATATCTTTTGCCCTCCTAGCTACCATAATACATTCAAATGAGATTAAAATCAATAAGACAATTACGATACATCCCCCCACAAACCCAAATTCTTCCCCGATAACCGCATAAATAAAGTCTGTCTGCGGCTCTGAAATAAAATTGCCGTTTTTGACGGAGATAGATTCGTTATTGTTATATCCTTTACCGTACAGCATACCGGACCCGATGGCGGTAATGGAATTGAGCTGCTGGTAAGCCTCCGTAGTAGCGTATTCTTCCGGGGACAGCCATGCGAGGATACGGCGCTGCTGGAAATCGTTGATGATCTGCTGGTCCGGCTCCAGGATCTTCATAAACAGGATAATGAAGGTCGGAATCGCCACGGCAAGCGTCATGATGACATACTTCCAGCTTGTGCCGCCGACAAAGAGGATCACGCAGAAAATAAGAGTGACCACGATGCTTGTGGACAAATCCGGCTGCTTGTAGATCAGATAAATCGACGGCACGAAGAACAGGATACACAGGCCATTGAAACGCAGCGTATCCATCTCGTCCTGATGCCGTAAAATAAGCTGCGCAAAAAACAAGATCAGCAGGATCTTAGCTAATTCCGACGGCTGGAACTGAATCCCGAAGAGGTTCAGCCACCGCTGCGCACCGCCGTGCTCCTCACCCATATACCGGACAAGCTCAAGAAGGATCAAGTTTACCACATAGATCACCCAGTAGAAACGCAGAATGACCGAGTAATCGAACAGGGAAATGACAAGCATCAGAAAAAAGCCCAGAACGAATCCTGCGACCTGCCTGGACTGCAGCGACTCCTGTGCGCTCCCGATCGCAAAAATGCCGATCCACGTAAGCGCCGCCACCAGAACGATCAGCTTAAAATCATAATCTCTGATATGATATTGCTTCAGCATATCGCAGTCTCTCCTCTTTTCGTGAACCTGCCGTTTATTCCGCGCGCAGGATATATTTACGGTATATCATGATTCAGATCAAGAATCGGTATATTGGCATAGAGCGTGGGATTTTTAAGGCCTCTTCCCCTGTTCCCGGTCTTGGTGATCTGAATCTCCATACTTTTGGCGTCGATCTTCATATATTTGGAAATAACCTTCGCAATATCGTTCTTGATCATTTCCATCATTTCGGGCGAGCAGTTGACGCGGTCGGAAATAAGCAGTATTTTAAGCCTGTCTTTGGCTATTTCTCTTGAGCTTTTACGTTTTAATATATTCTTAAACACGTTCATCCCTCCTAATTCTTATGAAAAATACCCGAAACTTTTGCCCAGAAAGAAATTCCTTTCTCCAAATCAAGAAAAGGCACTTCTCTGCCGAGTATCCTGTGACAGATATTCTGATAGGCACGTCCTGCCAGCGTATTGCTGCCCACAAGCGGTTCTCCCTGATTGGTAGCAATGACAACGCTCTCATCATCGGGAACCATCCCTATCAGCGGTAAGGAGAGGATGTCCACCACATCTTCAGAAGACATCATGTCTCCGCGCCTGATCATGTCATAGCGGATGCGGTTGATCACCAGATCCATCTTATGTATTTCGTTTGCCTCCAAAAGACCGATAATACGGTCGGCGTCTCTGATCGCCGACACCTCCGGCGTTGTGACGACCAGCGCGCGGTCGGCGCCCGCGATCGCATTCTGGAACCCCTGCTCAATACCTGCGGGACAGTCCAGAATAATATAGTCAAACTGATCTTTAAGATGTTCGATCATCTTGACCATCTGTGACGGATTTACGGCGCTCTTATCCCTTGTCTGCGCAGAGGGAAGAAGAAACAGCGTCGGATACCGCTTGTCCCTGATGATGGCCTGCTTGATGCGGCAATTTCCCTCAACAACATCAACCAGATTATAGACGATCCTGTTTTCCAGTCCCATAACGACATCCAGGTTGCGCAGTCCGATATCCGTATCGATCAGAATAACCTTTTTACCCATAGCGGCAAGACCCGTACCAACGTTTGCGGTAGTAGTGGTCTTACCTACTCCGCCTTTCCCTGACGTGACGACAATTACTTCACTCATAGCTTCCTGTCAACCTCCTTAATGTGATGCATTATCGTCCCCTGAACAAACGGTCCTATACACGTGAAATATGTAATTATACAGGCAGATCGTTCAGTAATTCTTTGGTAATCGGTTCAATAACAACTCTTCCGTCCTGCACATAAGCAATTTTGGGCTGGATCTTGGGTTTGATCGACCACTTGCTCTGTTTCTCCGATGTCTTATATTTGAAATCACCGATCTTTAATTTCTCAGGTGACATTTCAAGCGCCACGACAAAATGTCCTTCCTCTCCGTTCCCGCCGGCGTAAGCCTGTCCGTACAGACCGCCCAGTATAACGATATCTTTATTAGATATGATACTGGCGCCGGGATACACGTCCCCAAGCACGATCACGCTGTTTTCTGTTTCAAGAAGCTGTCCGTCCTTGAGAGTCCCCTTATAGAACTGCCCCGCATTTTCCATTGCCTGCTGGTGATAGGACAGCTTCTGCAGCGCCTTTACAAAATTTTTGTTTGTATCCTCGTTCTTTCCCATAATGCACACTATGTTCAGCTGGGAATTGGCAGTAATAATATTGACGATCTGCCGTTCCTCCTGGTCCGACAGTTCACGCCCTTCAAACGAGAGCACCATGCTGGCATCCTTAAAGAAATGCGCCGATTCCTTGAATTTAAAGGCGATTTCTTCCAGAAGCTTTGAAAACGGCAATTCTTCGTCAAGAAAAATAGACAGCCCGTTTGGATAACTTTTAATGATAACCGGATTTTTCATAACGATCCTCCATTTTATTTCATATACCGATCAATCCGCATTGATACTGCCGCCCGCAAGATCTCCGGCGGTTCCGGTAATGATCTCATCTTCCTCTTTCAGACCGTAATAATATTCATACACGTCCCGAGCGATCTGTGCGCTGTAATCGGATGTATAACCGTTGGCGACACGAACCGTAACTGATATCTCAGGGTCTTCATACGGCGCATAACTGATAAAGAGCGCGTGATTTGGCCGTGTGCGGCTCTCCTGCGCCGTACCGGTCTTGCCCGCCACCTCAACGCCAAGATCCGCATAATAAGATTTGCTCTCCACAACACGTCTCATGCCTGTATGGATCGCGTTCCAGTAATCGGCGTTCATATCTATCCGGTTGCGGACCTCCGCTTCATTATCTTTCACAAGATTGCCGTTATTGTCCGTTATTTTGTCTATCAATGTTAAATTATAACATGTCCCGCTGTTTGCGACAGTTGTAACATATCGCGCAAGACCTACGGTAGTATAGTTGTTCGTACCGTGTCCGATAGCAGAACGGACCGCATCGCTGTCAGACACTTCAGGAGAAGACTCTTCGATCTCCACGCCTGATGTCTCGTTCAATCCGTACAGGCTGGCAGCCCTGGCAAGCTTGTTAAGTCCGACGTCACTGTTGTAATTGTTGCCCACAATGCCCAGCCGGTAACCCACTTCATAGAAGAACCAGTTACAGGAGTGCTGTATTCCGCCCGTAACATTCAACGAGCCGTGGGCGCCCGGAGAGATCCAGCACTTGGGGGCGGGATCTATCTTGTCATAGACCCCTGTACAGGTTATTGTATCCGTTGTCGTGATAACGCCTTCTGTCAGTCCGGCCGTGGACGACACGATCTTATAGGTGGAGCCGGGAGCCGTCTTCTGCTGTGTCGCATAATTCAGCATCGGCCTCGATAAATCGCTCTGCAGGCTTGCAAAGTAACCGGCGTTGGCGCCGTTGGCCATTCTGTTATTGTCATAACTGGGATAAGATATCAACGCCAGAACATCTCCCGTATTGACGTCCGTGATAACGATAGAGCCTGAATAGGGGTCGAGCGCAAGCTGCGCCGGCGTAATATCCAGATTTTCGATGCGGTTACGCATGAAAACATACGCCGTCTCTCTGCCGGCGCGCAGCTGTCCCAGTTCTTCATCCGGCACGTCAACAATGTTCTGTTCCAGCAAAAGCTCACAGATCTGCCGTCCGGTCAGCTCGTCGTTGTTGATCATATACCGGTACATTCTCTTGTCAAAGGCCTTGTCCGTATCCAGATAATCAAACGTATATTCCAGGATCTTCTGAAAGATCTCCACGGAATCCGAATACTGTGAATCAATATCAAGCGCCGGTACATTGATCCAGTTCTTTGCAATGGCATAATTTAAATATTCGTTTAAACTGATGACCTCGTCCCTTGTCCATGCAATATATGTCTCATCGTTGCGGTCCACAACGTCCCGCATGATAATGTTCCGATCGTTAAGCATCGAGACAATGTAGCTTTCATAATTCTGGTATTCTTCGGTCATATCCCGGTACGGGGTGCATGTCTCTTCCAGCTCCTGCCTGAGCGTGGCATACACTCTTTCCTTTTTATCCAGGTATGTCTCATACACGAGCTTTTCCGTCTCGCCGGCATGTGCAGATGAGAAATGGGATATGTCTATGATATTGTTATCGATGCAGGCAAAGTATACGTCATAAATCGGTATCCTGATATTGCCTCCGGCGCCGCCCTCCGGCACTTTAAATTCCCTGATATTGTCGATCTTGTCAAGCAGAATGCCCGCCAGTCTGGACTCCAGCAAATGATAACCGAACCGCTGCAGGTCAGCGTCTATCGTCAGATAGATATCGTTGCCCGCGACAGGCTCTATGCGGTCGCTCGTCTCAATTACCTTGCCGAGATTGTCCACATAGACCGTTTCCGATCCTTTTTTCCCCTGAAGCACCGTCTCCATTGACGACTCAATGCCGGACTTGCCGACGGTATCATTCAGATCATAAGACGCGTCCTTCTGTTGAAGCTCCTGAAGCTCTTCCTGCGCCACTCTTCCGGTATAACCGATGATCTGGGATATATAAATACTGTCATTATACTTGCGTACGGTCCCTTCGGCAATGGCCACACCGTCAAGAACATCCGCATTCTCCATCACAACGGCCACGGTTTTTTCCGATACGTTGCTGGCCACTGTAGTTGCGATATATTTCTGGTAGCTGTTTGCACTCATTGCATACCGCACCGTGACGAGCTTCAGCACATCCTCTTTCGTATAGCCGTAACCGGGCACGAAAGTCCGCGAACCGCCCTCCTTCTTATAATCGCCGATACCGTAGCGGGAAGACGGGGACGTGCCGCACAGATAGTCTATAACGTCCGATGCCGTGGCATTTTTCTCACTGGGTTTCAGCTCCCCGATCGTCGGATAGCCATAGACATCCGCAAGGAACCGGAGCAATTGCGTACCCTCGACATTAAACTGGTAATTGCCGTTACTGTCGAGAGTGATATGGAAATCATTGATAATACTGTCCCCGTTTTCCTCGATCATATCGATCAGCCGGAGGATCGTATTGTTCAGATTGGCATTTTTCTCCTTACCCGACTCGTATACATCCTCTATGGTAACAGAATAAGCCAGCTCGTTATACGCTAGCAGCCTGCCGTTCCGGTCCAGTATCCTTCCGCGGGTAGGCAGGATCGTTCGCTCCTTTGTAATGCTGAGCTGAAAGTTATCATAATATTCTTCACCGTGTACGATCTGCAGCTGAAAGATCGTGTAGATCAGATAAGCGCCCATACCGAAAAGAATACATACAAGCACGAGCAGCCTTGAAGTGATCATATTTATGAAGTTTTCTTTGATATGTTCCAGTATACGATCAAACAAATTTTTTGCCACTCCCTGTTTCACCGCGCTCCAGTGCGGTATTGATACCGAGGATAAGCGGATATAAGAAAATTGTCACAACGATCGTATACACGATCTCGGGCAGAATAATATGGGCAAAATAGTATCCAAAGTCAAACCGGCTCCGGAGCAGGAACAGGATCACATAAGAGATCAGTCCGTAAAAGCAGTCGCTGCCCAGTATAAGGATAATCGGCAGCTTGATGTCCTCCGGATAGAAGATCGCGCTGAACTTGCCGTTCATATATCCGATATACATATACAAAAGAGAATAAAAACCTATGGAATTGCCGAAGAAGATATCGACCAGCAATCCGCAGAAAAACCCTATCAGAAGCCCCGTCTTCTCCCCTCTCATAAATCCGAAGGAAGCCGTCAGGACAATAAGCAGGTTCGGAACGATCCCGCCGAATGCCAGTGCGTGAAACACGGTGCATTGCAGCAGAAAACAAAATAAAATTAGTAACGCGGAAACAATAAAACGCTTCATTGGATGACCCTATTCTTCTATCGTCTGTTTCAGTTTCATAATGACCAGCACTTCCTCTAAGTGCTCGAAATCCACCGCCGGCGTAATATATCCCGACTTGGTCAGATTATTGGCATCCTGGTTGATCGTATTGACATAGCCGACTAGAATGCCCGGAAGATACTTGTCGCTGATGTTGGATGTAACGATCTTATCTCCTTCAACGACCACATTGTCGCTGTCCACAAGCTGTTCAAATTCTATCACGCCTGTCGCATACAGCTTCAGATTGCCGGAAACGATCATATTGTCGGAGCTTGACAGGACCATAGCGCTCACATTGGAATCGTCGGCAATGATCGCTTTCACCTTGGCCCAGTTCGGCCCCACGTCCACTATACGGCCTACCAGCCCGCTTCCGGCCATAACGTTCATGTCAACGGCAATACCGTCGCGGACGCCCTTGTCAATGACAAAAGAATAAAACCAGTTGCCGGAATCTCTTGCAATAATGCGGGCGCCGGTTTTTTCGTACTCATCGTACTGGACATCCAGATTGTACAGTTCTCTTAAATTCGTCAGCTCATAACGATCCTGCTGCAGCCTTGTATTCTCGATCGTCAGTTCGTCCACCTGCTGTTTCAGGCTTTCGTTCTCGGCGATCAGAACCCGGATCTGGGCAAGCTCCTCGGAGCGGTTTGCAAGCCAGCTTCCGACCACGCTGATCCCTTTTTCAAACGGCACGACCGTATACCCCGCCACAGCGCTTAACGGCCCGCTGAAGACGGTTGTATTAAATGTGAGGAGTACCATGCCGGTACACAGAATTGTTAAAATAAAAAGGAGATATTTACCGGGTAATGTAAATTTTTCTCCTTTTCTCTTTACGATCGGGCTCATTTACTCATTCCTTCTATTGCGTATGCTACCGATTTGTAATTGTCGTCATTGATGATCTTGCCAAGTCCCAGCGCCACACTGGTAACGGGATTCTCGGATACGTTGACCTTAAGCCCCGTGCCTTTGCTCATCAGCAGCGCCAGCCTGCTCACCTGCGATGCGCCGCCAGTCAGGTAGATGCCGTGGCGGTATATATCCGCGGCAAGTTCAGGGGGCGTGCGCTCCAATATGACCTTGATATTGTCGATGATCGTGTTAAAATGCTCTACCAGGCATTCATCCACAAGTGCTGTGGGGATCTCGCGCTCCACCGGAAGCCCGGTAACGATATCCCTGCCGTATACAAGCGCACCGGCACGCTGCTCCTCCAGATCCAGAAGCGACATCTTCACAACCTCGGCGGTCTTACCGCCAATGATCAGGCTGTACTCACGGCGGACTGCCGCTTTGATAGCATCGTCGAATTTCCGGCCGCCGACCTTGATCAGTCTGCTGAGCACGATGCCGCCCAGGGACAGGATCGAGATCTCTGTCGTATCAAACCCCACATTGACGACCAGAACGCCCTGGGAATTTTTGACGTCGATCCCCATGCCGAGTCCGTCAGCCACGGCTTTATCCACGATCATGACTCTTCGGGCTTTGACATTGGCTTCTTTGATCAGGTCTTTAAACGCCCTTTTTTCCACCTCGGTGACGTCCCACGGCACAGCGATATAATAGTCTGACGGTTTAAGGTTGTTTTTCATCAGATCGCTCAGGAAATATTTTACCAGAAGCTCCATATTCTGTATATCTGCGATCACGCCGTTGCTTAACGGATAAGAAATATTTATGTTGTCCGGCGCTTTTTCGTACATCTCAAAGGCAGAATCACCGTAGGCAAACAGATTCTTTTTGTTCTCTATGGCGATCATATTCTTTTCGACAAAAACTGTATCATCCGATCTGTTATATATTTTAATATTGCTCGTTCCCAAATCGATTCCAAACGCATTGTTAGCCAAAGCAGCTGTCCCCTCTTTCCTGTAAAGAATTTTCTGAATATGACATATCCGTCATTAATTTATTCTCTTTAAAGCTGAAATATTGATTGTCCCCTATAATAATATGGTCCAAAAGCGGAATATCTGTAAGCATCCCGATCTGTGTGATGCGTTCCGTGACGCGGATATCGTTTCCGCTCGGTTCCGGATCGCCGCCGGGATGGTTATGCAGCAGCATAATGTAAGCCGCGCGCTTCTGGAATGCGTGGATAAACACCTCGCGCGGAGACACCAGCGATGCGTTGACAGTCCCTTTTGACAGGATGTGCTCACCGGTCAGATGAAGACCCGGATCCAGCAGCAGGAGCATGATATATTCCACCGTCTCATGCCGAAACCGCTCCATATAATAATCCGCAACGGACGAAGGATGATGAAACGACAGACTGCCTTTCGCCCGGGCCTGAGCCATCCGCGTGCTTAATTCCGCTACGGCCTTAAGCTGTATCGCCTTTACCTTCCCGATTCCTTCGATCCTGCATAATTCTTGCAGAGGAATATGATACAATCCAAGGAGCCCGTTCCCGTAACGCGCCGACTCCGCCAGCACTTTTTCACCGAGCTCGCGCACATTTACGCCGCGTGTTCCGGTGCGCAGCAGGATGGCCAGAAGCTCCGAATCGGTCAGCGAACGACTTCCATAGGTAATAAATTTCTCATATGGAAGATTCTGCATCCTGTAATACTCATTGTTCTCATACTTATCTGTTTTCATTCAGTCTCTTTCCCGACAGCTTCTCTCTCCATACTTGACGGGCAAAGATACAGTTAAATAAAACGGTATATGACGATCGCCACCGCGATGCCGATGATGCTTGCGATCGTGATGTTGATCGTCAGGCCAAACGTAATACACAGGATACCGAGATCCAGAATAAACGGCGATGTCAGGCCAAAAGACTGCCCGTAATTAAGCCATGTATTCGGGAACAGGCTGCCGACAAAACCGCCGATAACGATACCCGCCAGTATCAGTAAAAAACATGTCCAGGCATTTTTACGCATACGAATGACTTACTCCTTTCCCCACCGCTCATTTTATCACAACACACTTTTGATGTATACAAAAATTGGCAAAATTTTACGTCCGGTTTTACTCCAGGCTGCATATCCCGCTATGCTATGCCTTACGGAAACCGGCGGTGACGATCCCTTTGTCTGTCAGGTTCTGCAGCGTTTTTAAGATGCCAAGCTTCGCGTGCGGGAAGGAAAGTCCCCCCTGGAAATATACCGTGTAGGGAGGCTTGATCGGTCCGTCCGCGCTAAGCTCTATGGAAGAACCGGATACGAATGCTCCGGCCGCCATGATTACCTGGGAATCATATCCCGGCATATCCCACGGCTCCGGTATGACAAAGCTGTCCACGGACGCCGCCGCCTGGATCCCCTCGCAGAAAGCGATCACGCCCTCCGGCGATCCGAATGTTACCGCCTGTATAATGTCGTAGCGTTCCTGTGTGCTGTCGGGAAAAACCGGAAAACCGACTTTCTCATAAACATTTGCGGCAAAAACCGCACCCTTTAATGCGGCGGCCGTGATAATGGGCGCCATAAACAATCCCTGGTAAAAAGACGGCAGAATGCCGAGCGACGCTCCGACCTCTTTGCCAAGCCCCGGCGAAGTAAGCCGGTACGCAGCGTTTTCAACGCATTCTTTTCTGCCGGCTATATAACCGCCTACAGGGGCAAGTCCCCCTCCCGGATTCTTGATCAACGATCCGACAACCATATCCGCGCCCGCATCGGTGGGCTCTGTCGTCTCTACAAACTCTCCGTAACAGTTATCCACCATACAGATGACATCAGGCTTGATCTGTCTGATAAAATGTATCAGTTCGCCGATCCTTTCAACGGACAGTACAGGTCTTGTCTGATACCCCCTGGAGCGCTGTATGGTGATCAGCCGGGTCTTAGGGCCGATCGCCGCGCGGATTCCCTCATAGTCAAAAGAACCGTCCGCCAGCAGATCCACCTGTCTGTAAGAAATGCCGTATTCCTTTAATGAACCTTTGGACGGCCTGATGCCGATGACCTCCTCCAGCGTATCATACGGTTTTCCTACCGGAGACAGCAGTTCGTCACCCGGACGCAGATTACTCATGAGCGCAAGCGCAAGCGCATGCGTCCCACATGTGATCTGCGGACGCACAAGGGCGTCCTCTGTGTGAAACACGGCGGCATACACTTTTTCCAAAGTGTCCCGCCCGGTATCGTTATAGCCATAGCCGGTAGTGCCTAACAGACACGCTTCGCTCACCCGGCACTGCTGCATGGCGTGTATTACTTTCATCTGGTTGTATTCCGCGATGTCGTCGATCTTCTTAAAACGCTCCTGCAATGAGGCAAGAACCGCCTCTCCAAACGCATATGTCTCCGGTGTAATACCGAACTGTTCATACTGCTTTGCCAAATCTGTCATTTTATTTCGTCCCTCCGGAATGTTACCGGCCCGCCTTTTCTTCCCGCGGCCCGTCTATGATGCCCTTTTGCTGTAAGCTGCATATGATCTGGCATAAGATACGGTCATCGTCATAGCCGTAATCCTGTTTGTCCAGCCATACCGTCTCACGTTCGCGCCTAAACCATGTAAGCTGTCTCTTGGCAAAATGCCTCGTATCCCGTTTGATCCGGCTGACGGCTTCCTCCAGAGAACATTCGCCGTTCAAATATGCCAGTATCTCCTTATAGCCGAGGCCCTGCATGGACACCATACCGGCGCTGCATCCCATGTCTGCAAGGCGGCGTACTTCCCCGACAAGTCCATCCTCTATCATACCGTCGACCCGGGCATCGATCCTGGCATACAGCCTTGCACGGTCGTCATTCAATACGAAATAAGCAAAATTATACGGCGAGGCATTCCGGCGCTGGTTTTCATTATGCGCCGATATCTTTTCGCCGGTTTTCTCATAAAATTCGATCGCCCGTATGACCCGCTTCACATTGTTGGCGTGAATGACCTTACAGGACGCCGGATCGATCCGGCGCAGTCTCTCATACAGCGCTTCGTTTCCCTGCGTCGCGGCGATCTCCTCAAGCTGCTTTCGCAGCGCCTCGTCTTCATCGTTCTGCGTGAAATCCACATCATACACAAGCGCCTGGATATAGAAACCCGTCCCGCCTGCGACAATGGGGATACGGCCGCGGCCCAGGATATCATACACGGCCTGTTTTGCCAGCTTCTGAAACATCACGACATTAAAATCTTCCGCCGGGTCCATGATATCAATAAGATGATGTGGCACGCCCTTCATCTGCTGCGGGGTTATCTTGGCAGAACCGATGTCCATATGGCGGTATACCTGCATAGAGTCGGCGGATATGATCTCTCCATCGATTTTCCGGGCCAGCTCTACAGCCAGACCGGTCTTGCCGACGGCTGTCGGTCCGGTCAGCACCACAAGCGGCGGTCTGTTATTTTCGTTCATCAGGTCACAATCCTCTTAAATTTCTTTTCCAGCTCATATTTTGTCATGGAAACGATCGTTGGTCTGCCGTGAGGACAGTGGTATGGATTCTCCAAAGTCAAAAGCTCATCTATCAGCGCCTCGGCTTCCTGTCTGCTTAAACGCATATTGCCCTTGACCGCCGCCTTGCACGCCATAGCCGCGATGCGGATACGAATGCTCTCCGGCGTGCCGGTAACCGCCTCATCAGCCAGTTCATCCAGGATCAACAAGAAAAACTCCTTCTCCTCATAGCCGTACAGATCCTGGGGTACGCCCCGTATCGCATAATCGTTGCCGCCGAACTCTTCCAGCACAAAACCAAGCGCCTCAAAATCGCCGGCATGCTTAAGATAACACTCCCGCTCGCGGCTGTTCATGGTAATAACGATGGGCGGATTAACGGTCTGCGACACGATATCATGTTCACGGAAACGCTTCATAAACCGTTCGTATTTTACTTTCTCGTGCGCGGCATGCTGATCGATGATCAGAAGCTTGTCCTCATAAGATACCAGCCAGTATGTCTCGAACAGCTGTCCCAATATATCATACCTTGCCCGCGCCTGTTCAGACAGGATCTTGTCGTCAAACAGCTCCATCTGGGCGGCCCGGTAATCCGTTTCCTCCCTGACTCTGTCATACTTGTCATATTCCCGAGCCCTGTCATACTGCACGGCGGACGTGGCAGCGGCAGCCGCAGCCGTAGCCGTAGCAGCCGGCACGGGCGGGGTGACGGTATGCGTTTTCCCGGCGATCCGCACAGTCTCGAACGGCTCCGGAACAGATTCTTCTGCCACGCCTGTTTTTCCCCGGGATTCTTTCTCCTGCAAAACGATCTCGGGTATCATCTCGGTCTGACGCATCGCCGTTTCGACCGCATTCTTGACCGCATCATAAAACGCAGGCGCATCGGCAATGCGCACTTCCATCTTGGCAGGATGCACGTTGACGTCAATGCGCCGCGTGTCGATCTTAAAATGCAGCACGCAGAAAGGAAACTTATGCTGCATCAGAAACTCTCTGTACCCCTCCTCCACGGCTTTACTTATCAGGGAACTCTTGATATATCTGCCGTTGATAAAGAAGATCTCATAATTACGGTTCGCTCTGTTAATGACGGGTTTTCCCAGAAGACCGCTCACCGACATGCCGTCCTCCCGGCAGTTGAAGGGAATAAGCGCGGAGGAGATCTCTTTGCCATAGATCCGGTAAATGATCTCCTGCAGGTCATTGTTACCGGTCGTAAAAAATCTTGTCTGTCCGTTTGTTACAAACTTAAACGCAATGCCGGGATTGGACATCGCCAGATGCTCCATAAGATCGGCCACGTACGAGCCCTCCGTCTGCGGCTGTCTGAGAAATTTTTTCCGCGGCGGCGTATTGTAAAAAAGGTTTCTTACAAGGACCGTGGTCCCCTCGGGCGCGCCCACTTCCTCTTTCTCCCTCTCGGCGCCGCCCTCGATCACATAACGGATCCCCGTCAGGTCCTGCGCCGTCTTGGTTATCAATTCAACCATAGATACCGCCGCTATACTGGCGAGCGCTTCGCCCCTGAATCCAAGACTGACCAAGTCAGTCAAATCATCCGCTGACGTGATCTTGCTGGTCGCATGTCTTAAGAATGCGTTAGCTACCTGCTCCTTCTCGATACCGCCGCCGTTGTCAGTCACCCGTATCAATGTTATCCCGCCGTCCTTAATCTCAACGGTGATCGCATGTGCGCCGGCATCTATTGCGTTTTCCACCAGCTCCTTTACAACGTTTGCAGGCCGTTCAACCACCTCGCCGGCAGCGATCTTATCGATTGTCTGATGATCCAAAATATTAATAACAGCCATAAGTTTATCCCTGTTCCCTCTTACCAGCGGTTCTTCAGTTTATTCTGCAGTCTGTAGAGAGTATTCAAAGCGTCCACGGGCGTCAGATTGCCTACATCGATCTCCTGCAGTTCTTTTATGATGTCCTCGTCCCTGACCGTATCAAAGAGTGACATCTGCTCCATATCCACCTCATCGTATCTGACTGCCTTATGCTTATCGTTCTTCAGATCGACCTCGATATTCTGCATTTTCTCGATAATATCGTTGTCACTGAGCTGCTCCACGATCTCTTTTGCCCTGTCGATGACCATATCCGGGACTCCGGCGAGCTTAGCGACCTGTATACCGTAGCTCTTGTCCGCGCTGCCCTTGATGATCTTGCGGAGAAATACGATATCGTCGCCCTTTTCCTTAACGGCAATGCAGTAGTTATTTACATTGTCCATCTTGTCTTCCAGCTCTGTCAGCTCATGATAATGTGTGGCAAACAGCGTCTTTGCCCCTAACAGCTTACGGTTGCTGATATGTTCGATGACCGCCCAGGCAATGCTTAATCCGTCAAAGGTTGACGTACCCCTTCCGATCTCATCCAGGATCAGCAAGCTGTTTACGGTTGCGTTCCTCAGAATGTTCGCCACCTCATTCATTTCCACCATAAAGGTAGACTGACCGCTGGAAAGATCATCGGATGCGCCCACCCTCGTAAATATACGATCCACAATGCCGATATCCGCCTTTCCTGCCGGCACAAAGGAACCGATCTGCGCCATCAGGACGATCAGCGCCGTCTGTCTCATATAGGTGGATTTACCCGCCATATTGGGGCCTGTGATCACGGCAATACAATGCTTCCTGTTGTCCAGATAGGTATCGTTTGCAATAAACATGTCATTGCTTATCATCTGCTCCACAACGGGATGCCTTCCGTCTCTGATGTCTATGATGCCTTTTTCGTTAAGCGCAGGGCGGACATAGCGGTTGCGCTCCGCCACGTAAGAGAGCGAAGCGAGTACATCCAGCTGCGCTATCGCTCTGGCCGTCCTCTGTATGCGTTCCATCTGCGCCGCGACAGCATCGCGTATCCCGCAGAAAGTGTCGTATTCCAGAGCGGAAAGCTTATCCTCCGCATTCAGAATAGCATCCTCCAGCTCTTTCAGGCGCGGCGTAGTATACCGCTCCGCATTGGCAAGGGTCTGTTTGCGGATATAGTCGTCCGGCACAAGATTCTTATACGAATTCGTCACTTCAAAGTAATAACCGAACACTTTGTTATATTTAATACGCAGGTTCTTGATCCCCGTACGCTCCCTGTCTTCCTCTTCCAAAGCCGCAAGCCAGTTTTTGCCGTCTGTCTTGGCTTTTCGCAGGGAATCTATCGTCTCATTGAACCCTTCTTTAATGATGCCGCCTTCCCTTGTGGCAATAGGCGGTTCTTCAATGACGGAGCTGTCGATCAGCGTATGGATATCGGTGAGCGCGTCCATATGATCATTGATCCTGTCTAAAAGCGCCGCGTCCAGATCGCCTAACACTGTCTTGATGGATGGAAGCATAGCCAGGGAATTGCGCAGCGCGATCAGATCCCTCGGATTCGCCGTCTTATAGCTTACCTTTCCCAGAAGCCGCTCCAGATCGTATACCGCGTTTAAGTATTCCCGGATCTCATCTCTGTCAACGCTCTTTTTTCCAAGTGTTTCCACAGCGTCCAGGCGCTGCTCCATCTTCTCCCTGTCGATCAACGGCTGCTCTATATATTTTCTGAGCAGACGTCCGCCCATAGCTGTTCTGGTCTTATCGAGCACACCGAGAAGTGACCCTGTCTTCTGTTTCTCTCTCAGCGTTTCCGTCAATTCCAGATTGCGTCTCGTGGAGCTGTCAAGCAGCATGTATTTACTCGTCAGATACGGATACAGATGCGTAAAATGCGAAAGAGATGTTTTCTGCGTCTCATACAGATACTGTAACAAGGCGCCTGCGGCGATAAGCCCTGTCGGAAAATCTTCCAGCCCCAGTCCCGCCAGCGTAGTAACCCGGAAATGCTTCTTCAAGCTTTTGCGGCAGCAGTCCTCGTCAAAATAATGGGCCGACAGCGAAAAGATCGTGATGCCGAGACGGTTTTTCAGATCTTCGATATCACAGCCGCTCACCAGAAACTGCTCGTTGCATATGATCTCAGTCGGCTCATATTTATTGATCTCGTCCTGCAGCTTCGGCAGATCCTCCACTTCCGTCAGATAATAGTCGCCCGTTGTGACATCCGCTATGGATATACCGGTCTTACCCGGAAAATAGACGATGCACATCAAATAGTTATTTTTCGTCTCTTCCAGGGACTGCAGATTCAGATTGGTGCCCGGCGTAACAATGCGCACGACCTCTCTTTTGACAATGCCCTTCGTAAGCTTCGGGTCCTCCATCTGCTCACAAATGGCGACCTTGTGCCCCCGGGACACCAATTTACTGAGATACCCCTCCAGGGCATGATAGGGCACCCCGCACATGGGAGCCCGCTCTTCCTGTCCGCAGCTTTTACCCGTCAGAGTAATATCCAGCTCTTTGGACGCAAGAAGCGCATCCTCATAGAACATCTCGTAAAAATCACCAAGACGATACAGAAGAATACAATCCTGATATTCTTTTTTTGTTTCCAGATACTGCTGCATCATTGGCGTCAGCTCAGCCATTCGCATCAACCGTCTTTCTGTGTAGTAATATGTCCTGTGTAATAGAAGCCGTGGCAGGTATCCAGCGACACGGGAACGATCCGTCCTGCCATCGACTGCTTTGCCGGGAAATGCACAAGCATATTGTTGGATAACCGCCCTGTCATCAGGGAAGCGTCCTGTTCATTTACTTCCTCAACCAGAGCCTCCATAACCTGTCCCTGCCAAAGCAGCGCCCGCTCCCGCGCGGTATCCTGCACGACCTTAAGAATCCTGTCAAACCCTTCATGCACGACCGTTTCCGGCACCTGGCCACTCATTTGCGCTGCCGGCGTACCTGTCCTTCTGGAATAAATAAACGTAAACGCATTGTCGAAACGCACCCTGCGCACAACGTCGATCGTCTCATCCACGTCCGCCGGCGTTTCTCCGGGAAACCCTGCGATAATATCCGTTGTGAGCGCTATGTCCGGCATCGCGCTCCTGATCCTGTCCGCCAGCGCGAGATACTGCGCTTTTGTATACCTTCTGTTCATTGCCTTCAGGATCCTATCGGAGCCCGACTGAAGCGGCAGATGAAGATGCCGGCATATCTTATCCGAATGCTTCATGACATCGATCAATTCATCGGAAAGGTCCTTGGGGTGGGACGTCATAAAACGGATGCGCCTCAGACCGTCGATCTGCTCTACTTCGCGCAGCAGCTGTGCAAACGTCACCGGCACATCCAGATTTTTGCCGTAGGAATTGACATTCTGGCCCAGCAGCATGACTTCCACAACGCCATCCCTCACCATATTTTCAATTTCCCTGACGATCTCCTTCGGGTCCCTGCTCCTCTCGCGCCCTCTCACATATGGCACGATACAATAGCTGCAGAAATTATTGCAGCCATACATGATATTGACACCGGATTTATATGGATATTTGCGTCTGACGGGAAGATCCTCAACGATCTGGTCCGTTTCATGCCAGATATCGATGATCATCTCCTGATTCTCAAACATTGTCACAAGGAGCTGTGCGAATTTAAAGATATTATGTGTTCCGAATATCAGATCCACAAAGCGGTAGCTGGTTTTGATCTTATCTATAACGCTCTCTTCCTGCATCATACAGCCGCACAGGGCAATCTTTAAATGCGGCTTTCTTTTTTTCAGACTATGCAGGGCTCCCAGCCTGCCATAAACACGCTGGTTAGCATTATCACGCACCGTACAGGTGTTATATATCACAAAATCCGCATCCTCTTCGTTTTCGACCGGCAGATAACCGATCTGCGTAAGGATACCGAGCAGTTTCTCGGAATCCCTTGCATTCATCTGACAGCCGAATGTCGTAACACAGCACTGCGGCTTACGGCCGAGGCTGTCCTCCAGCTGCGCAACACAGGCCACCGCTTTCTCCATATATTCTCTTTGCAAAGCCGATTCCGTCGTGTCATTCGTCGATAAATACCGTGCCATATCATCTCTTTCTCCGGCGCTGTTTATGTATTGCATATCTCAAAATCGTTCTCAGATTTTCTTGCAGCACGCGACCGCCAGAGACCCCGGACCTATATGACATGCAATGCTCAGTGATAGCGGGTCCACATGGATATCAAAGCCCGGAAATTGCGCCTGTACTTCCTCTTTCAACAGCATGGCGGCGTCACGGTCATAACTGTAGGCGATCTCCAGCCAGATATTGTCCTTATCCGCGCCACCGAAACGTTTCTCCATATCGCTGCGAATGGCATTGATCATAATGGACTTGCCCTGAGACACTGTCCTTGCCTTGGCGAAAGCGTCCAGCTTCTCTCCCTGTATCTGCAGCACGGGCTTCAATTTCAGTATCGTGCCGAGGGCAGCCGCCGCGGGCGTGATCCTGCCGCCCTTCTTCAGATAGTATAATGTGTCAAGCATGATATAAATGCTCGAATTAAATTTGTCTTTTTCCAGAAAATCTTTGATCTGCGCCGCATTCATGCCCCGGTCGATCAGTAACAGCGCGTCCAGCGCCGACTGTCTCTGGGTAACGGATATCCGCTGATTGTTGACGACCTGCACTCTGCCGTCATAATCCTGCGCAAGCATAATGGCGCTCTCACAGGAACCGCTCAGACCGCTCGACATCGGAATATGCACGATCTCATCATACTCATCAAGCAAGCCGTTCCATAACTTAAGCACGGAATCCGGTGTCGGCTGGCTCGTTATGACGTCTGCGCCGTCCGCCAGACGTTTATAGAATTCCTCCTGTGTCAGAGTGATGTCTTCATAGAATATCTCATTGTTGATCATAAAGGGCATCGGAAGTACATGGATCCCCAATTCCTTTGCCTGTGACTGCGTAATACCGCTGTTGCTGTCCGTGACAACCGCTATTTTCTTTGCCATGCCTTAATACTTCTCCATATTCTTATTTTGTATACTGCAATACTGCATTGACCTACCTATTCATATTACTTTTAGATAGTTCTAAAGTCAACCTCATTTGTAGAAGCCTGCTCCAGCTTTTTACGCAGCAATATATGATCCGCTTGCTCCAGGGCAGCGTCCTCCTCCAGCAGCCTATCCGCACACTCTCCCGCCCGCTGCAGTATTGCGGCGTCCTGAAAGATATCTCCCAGAACGAACCTTAGATTGCCGCTCTGCCTGATGCCGAACAAGTCGCCCGGCCCGCGGAGCTTCAGGTCCTGGGAGGCAATATAAAAACCGTCGTTTGACTCGTTTAATATCTTAAGTCTGGACATGGTTTCCGGCCGGTCCGAGCCGCTCATAAAGATGCAGTAAGACTGTGCGTTGCCCCGTCCTACCCTGCCGCGGAGCTGATGAAGCTGCGCCAATCCGAAGCGCTCCGCGTTTTCCACCATCATCACCGTGGCATTCGGCACATTGATCCCCACCTCAATGACTGTGGTAGACACCAGAACATCGATCTGTCCTGCGGCAAACGCCTCCATGATCCGGTTTTTTTCGGCAGCCTTCATCCGTCCGTGCAGCGATGCGATCTGGACGGACGGCGCCAGTTTATCCTTAAGCTTTTCCGTATAAGAAACGACGCTTTCCAGTTCATCCGTCTCGCCGTCCTCCACCGTCGGACAGATAATATAGACCTGATGCCCTATAGATACTTCTTTTTCTATAAACCGGTAGGCGGTCTCTCTGTAGGATGTATTCACTACACAGTTCTTTATGGGCAGACGATTGGCCGGCAGCTCATCAAGAACGGAAATATGGAGATCCCCATACAGTATGATCGCCAGCGTCCGCGGGATCGGCGTTGCGCTCATGACAAGCACATGGACATCCTTGCCTTTCTGCGCAAGGCTCTCCCGCTGTCTCACCCCGAAACGGTGCTGTTCATCGGTGATCACAAGACCCAGGTTGTGATAGAGCACCCGGTCCTGTATCAGTGCATGCGTACCGAGCACGACATTGGCCTCACCGCTTTCGATCTGCTCATAAATGCGTTTTCTGTCTTTTGCCGGGACGGAACCCGTAAGCAGGACAGGTCTGACCGGCAGATGATACTGTTTCTGCATCTGCGTCAGCGTTTCATAGTGCTGGGCCGCCAGAACTTCCGTGGGCGCCATAAGCGCGCCCTGATAACCGTTAGCGGTGCACATGACAAGCGCCAGAAACGCGAGGATCGTTTTTCCGGATCCCACGTCACCCTGGATCAGCCTGTTCATCGTATGCTCTGAGGCAAGATCCTCCCGGATCTCATTCCACACCCTAAGCTGCGCCTGCGTCAGTCTGTAAGGAAGCGCCTCGATCAACCGCTGCGTCTCTGCCACGGGAATCATCGGGCATCTGTTGGGAAGTACGCTGTTGACATCCCTTAAGCGGCGAATCATAAGAATAAAAAGAAGAAACTCATCAAATACCAGCCTCTCCCTGGCTTTGACAAGCGTATCCCTGTCTGTCGGAAAATGCATCTGCCGTATCGCTTCCCCGTAAGTATAAAATCCGTTTGCAAGACGTATCTGTTCCGGCAGATAATCCACGGACAGATCTACCGCATCGATCGCCTGCCTCATGACCTTGACGATGGTATTGTTGCTCAGACCCTTTGTAACAGAATACCTCGGCAGCATACGGTTCATCAAATCCCCGTATTCCTTAGGCTTGTACATTCTGGCCTGCTCCATCACATAGCGGCTCCCGCGCTGCATGAGAACGCCCCGGAAAATATACTGCATTCCCGCTTTTACGGTATTTTTAAGATACGGCATATTAAAATACGTCATATGAAGCGTTCCGCCGCCCTCGCATTCGACATCAAAGGTCGTGATGCTGAGTCCGCGAACATGTCTGGTAGCAATATTGCCGTGAACAGTTCCCGAAACTGCGGTCATTTCCTCCAGGACTGCATCCAAAAGCGCCACCGGCTCAGAGAAGCATTCGTAATCTCTCGGATAATAGCGAACAAGATCCTCTGCCGTATCGATATCCAGCTTATGAAAAAGACCTGCGGTTTTATCCCCGATTCCCTTAAACGCTGTGATCTTCATAGGATCCCTCTCAAAAAATCCCCGACAGCAGGACGCGCAGAAGCGCCTGTTGTCAGGGGAATTTATCTGTCTTGCCGCCGTCTGTTATTCGGCTGATACAATATAATAGTAAATAGGCTGGCCGCCATACTGCAGTTCAACATCGCATGACGGATAACGGTCTGCTACACGGGAACGCAGATTCTCGGCATCTTCGTCATTGATCTCCGCACCGTAATAGATGCTGATTAACTCCCTCTCATCCGACATCATCTCATTTATCATATTCATTGTGACCTCCGATATCGCCGTGCCGACCGAAAGTATGCCGGAATCACCGATTCCCATAAAGTCGCCCTGCTTGATCTCCTTATCGTCGATGCTGGTATCTCTGACCGCATACGTTACCTGGCCCGTAGCGACATTCCCGATCTCCGCCGTCATAACTTCGGCGTTCTCCTCCGCCGTCATATCGGGTACGTAATTGATCACCGCCGTAATACCCTGAGGTACGGTTTTCGTGGGAATTACAATGATATTTTTATCCTTAACAAGCGTCTGCGCCTGGTTTGCCGCCAGGATAATATTCTTGTTGTTGGGCAGGATAAATATATTGTCCGCATTGACCTGATCGATAGCATTGAGCATATCTTCCGTACTGGGGTTCATGGTCTGTCCGCCCTCGATAATGTAATCGACGCCCAGTCCCTTAAATATCTCGTTGATACCGTCACCGACAGATACGGCAATGAAGCCGACGTCCTTTCCGGGCTGATCACCGGCCGTAGATTCCTGCTTGATCTCAACCGGTTCCTTCTGAGACATCTTAAACAGCTTCTCCTGATGCTCCAGACGCATATTATCGATCTTCATATTGGACAGCGCGCCGTATTTCAGCGCCCGCTGGATGGCAAGACCCGGATCGTTGGTATGTACATGTACCTTGACCACGTCCTCATCCGCCACAACAACGATGGAATCACCGATCGACTCCAGATATGCCTTGAAATCCAGCTCCGCCTTGATGTTGAATACTTTGTTCAGCATAATGATGAACTCTGTACAGTAACCAAATTTGATATCGGCATTCGCCTGCGCCTCAGCGTTTACGCTTACGGATCTGCCGCTTCCTGCCGATGCGGCGGTATCGCTCAGGGTATAGTCTATCTCTTTTCCCATAAAGGCGTCATATGCGCCTTTAAGAACAAGGATAAGTCCTTGACCGCCAGAGTCAACAACGCCCGCCTGTTTTAACACAGGAAGCATTTCCGGCGTCTGAGCCAGTACTTCATCGGCGCGCGCAATGATCTGCTTAAAGAACTCTGCCATGTCCTCCATGCCGCCGTCAGCCAGCTCCCGCGCCTTGACGGATGCGCCTTTGGCAACAGTCAGTATCGTACCCTCTTTGGGTTTCATAACTGCCTTGTATGCCGTCTCCACCGCTTTTTCAAAAGCCGATGCGATCAAAGGTATCGTAATCGTGTCATATTCCTTGACGCCCTTGGTAAAGCCTCTGAACAGCTGGGACAGGATCACGCCGGAATTACCTCTGGCGCCTCTGAGGGAGCCTGACGAGATCGCCTTGCACAGCGACTGCATATCAATATCACCCGTGCTGCGCAGCGCCGCAACTTCTTTAGCCGCCGACATGATCGTCAGCGTCATATTCGTTCCGGTATCGCCGTCGGGTACCGGGAAAACATTTAAATCATTGATCCATTCTTTGTTACTTTCAAGATTCTTTGCACCGGCAAGAAATAATTTAGCCATCGTGCCGGCATCGATCGTATTTGAAACCACCTCGTGTCCTCCCTTAGTCAATCGCTTTCACACCTTCAACGAAGATGTTCATTTTTTCAACTTCAATTCCCGTAAACTCTTCTACCTTATATTTAACGCTGCTGATCAGATTATCGGCTACCGCCAGAATGCTCACGCCGTAAGAGACGACAATATGGAAATTCAGGGTCAGCTTGTTATTGTTCAGGATAACCTGAATACCGCGCGATATGCTGTCTCTTTTGAGCAGCTTGACGAGTCCGTCCCTCATATTCATATTTGCCATGCCGACTACGCCAAAACATTCCATAGCAACGGTTCCGGCATACTGCGCGACAACTTCCTGGTCAATGGATATGTTACCCATATGCGTATCTATTGAAGAAACTTTCATAAGTTACCTCCTTATCATATTATTCTGAAGATACATTGATATTATAACCTGTAACGCCGAAAAAAGAAATACAAAATTTAACTTGCATTCCGAATCACTTTCTGCTATTATACAAATGTTGTGTGATTAGTAAAGGAGGTGCAAAGATGGCTAAATGTGATATTTGTGGTAAAGGCGCTCATTTCGGTAATAATGTAAGCCATTCTCATAGAAGATCCAACAGAATCTGGCATTCTAATGTTAAGAAAGTTATGTGCAGGGTAAACGGCGCGAACAAACGCCTTAATGTATGCACACGCTGCTTAAGATCCGGAAGTGTTGAGAGAGCCTGACTGCATATAATGGAAAAGTCTGAAAGAAGCTTGTCCGACGGCACGCTTCTTTTTTATTGTCTGTTCGCAAAAAAAACGGGCCTGATGACCCGTTTTTCTATTATGCCTGTTTGAAATTGTCGTAATCGTTCTTTAAAGACTCGTATTCCCTGTTGATACGCTGTATGATCTCCTTGTCGCCGGCGACATTATCCGGATGAAATATTTTGATCAGATCCTTGTAGCGCTTCTTGAGCGCCAGCGGACTTCGCACGCCTTTAAAGAAAACGGAAACATCGGGCGTGCTCTCATACCCGGCATGTTCGCTCATCAGCTCTCTTTGCGCCGCAAGCTTCGCCCACTCTTTGTCTAGACGTCTGCGGTCCATATCAAGCTGGCTGAAGCCGTTTCTGAGTATTTCCATTTTCTTTTCAAAAAACTGGTTATCCTCTTTCAGCCTCTGGCGCTCTCCGGATATCTTACGGTTTAAGACCTTCATTTCATCTTGAAACTGCATCTTTTCCTTAAGGAACTGCTCTTTCATACGCTCCAGCTCCTTTGATGCCGTCACAAGTCTTATATTTTCCCTGAAAAGCCACGCTTTTAACGCCTGCAGGTCTTCTTCCGAGCCCTGCACGAGCGTTTCCTCAAAATTATCCATATGAAACCTCTGCCATACAGCAACTAGCTGCCGCAAAAAAAGTTATAGCTTATGAGCAGCAGCAAAACGATAAGGACCAGACCCACAAAACGATTGACCAAAAAAAGCATAAACAGCATACCAACCGCTACACACAGGGCGGCGAGCCCGATCAATTTCTTCATACACCATTCCTGCCTATGCTTCTTCTATATATTATATGAAGCATCCGGCAAATAGTTCTGCTCCCTGACACCCGTATAAATGCCGTTTACTGGTTCCGCTCCCTGACACCCGTATAACGCCGTTTACTGGTTCTCCTCCGGGAAAGCGATATCTACCGCTTTGTCGTCTTCTATCATCTCTTCTTTAGGCGCAGTAAATTTATCGATCACATCAGGGATCAGATCAAGCACTTTGGTTATAGTATCCTGATTCTTGACATTTACCAGCTTGGTAGAACCGTTTTTGATCACAAGCACCGCGCTGGGAGACATCTTAGCCGCAAATCCGCCACCGCCGCCGTTCTTCTTATCGGCAGCATTCGCTCCCGCGCCAACGCCGAAGCTTACATCGACAAGCGGCAGGATGATCGTATCCCCGATCTGTGTCGCGTCCCCCACGACCGTTTTTGTGCCGAGCACGGAATTCATTCCTTTCATCAGCGAATCGATTACGCCGGTAAAATTGTTTTCTGCCATTATACAGCCTCCTTCTTAAATAACCTGAGCATTTTCCTGATATCCTGATTAAAATAGAGCCGCAGCGCCATTCTTATGAATGTGAATACTCTTATCCTGCCGCGAATATACAGTTCTCCTTCAATATGCGTCGCATCGCACTCAAAATCACCGACTATCCGCACGTGCTGTCCTATAAGGGGGTAGAGTATACCGAATATGGCAAGTATCTCTCCGGTCGTTGCCGGATCTTCCATACCCACAATAAAATCCGCCTCAAACTTATCCGGTTTCAATTTACGTAATACCCGGCCAAGCTCTCCCTTGCACAGCTGCAGGGAGCTTCGAAACGCATCACTCTCGAGCACTTCCCTGTAATACTGTATATTATTAAACACAGCTTTTATTTTATCACAGAAATTGCGGATTGTGTACTGTATATTTTCAAAGAACTTCTTAATTTTCAGAAGGATATCCCGGATCCTGCCCGCACAGTCCCTAATCTTATCCGCGAGGGATTTCTTTGGCGCTGCTTCTTCCGCCGTAACGTGTGCTTCTTCTACTGTAGCTTCTGCTTCTTCCGCTGCGTTCTGTTCTTCTGCGGCCTGCGTTTTCTCCGCCGTGGCTTGCGCTTCTGCCGCGCCCTTAATAGTCTCCGCTTCTGTGTCCTGTCCTGCTTTCTCCTCCGGCGCAGGAACGGACTTTTTTACAGACTTATTTTTCTCATTCTTTTTATTCTTTTTAATTTTTTTATTTTTCTTTTCCTTCGCCGGTATCCTGAACAGGGTGAAGAATAATATCCTCGCCCGCACAGTCACTTTTGCCGGATACCGGACGAGCACATTGATAAAATGTAAGAGCCATACGACCTTTACGCAGACCCTGGCCGGGGGACTGCCCTCTATCTCACTGCGGCTTATCTTGACGCGGTATCTTACCGGTACGAACATGACGCAGATCAGCGCAAGCGCCAGAATACCCAGAACAGATAACAGGACGATCCCTATAATTTTTATAATGAACAAAACGATATGTATCATACGATATCCCCAAACAGGTACGCCGCCAGATCAGCGCTGCCCGTTTTTGCAACAGATTCATCCGCTATTTGTAAGATCAGGCCATCCGCCTCATCCTTGCTGCCCGCAATGCCTATGATAAACGGCGGGTTTTGTTTATAATAGTACTGCTGCAGCATCAGGCTGTGATAATATTCCAGTCTGGCGTTCCCGGCGTCGTATACAATGACATAGACGTTGTTCAGCTTGGCGTACTTTTTCAGTTTCTTTATGACCTTTTCGGGTTTTTTAACAGTATCCCCGATATAGAGATTTTTATAAAATTTCATAATATATTCCGCTGCCATACGGCTTACATATGCCCGCACAGGCCCTTAATTTACAAATATATTTTATTTTAACATATTTCTTTTGAAATAAAAAGACCGGACTGATTGACACTCATCGTTGCATGGATTTATACTAATGTTAACGGATACATGTAACAAACGGATAAAATATAGTCGCGAATACGACATTTCCCCGTACGGGGCTAAGAATCGCGGCATAATACAGGCGGGGGAACTTTATAGTGAAAAATATTGCGCGTATGGCACTCGAAAACGGGATGGTACTCGGCGAAGACGTCTACAGCTACCAGAATCAGCTGCTTTATCCACGGGATACTGTCGTGGACGATGCCGTGATCACCAAGCTGGCCCGTTATTCCATCATGGTCGTCACAGTCAAGGAAGAGGAAGATTTTGCAACCACACATTTTGAGAAGGTCCGTCTGAGCGCCGGATTTAAATCCTTTGAACTCACCTATCACAATTGTATGTCGATCTTCCGCAAACATATGGCGGCGTTTGTTGAGAACCAGACGCCGGTAAAGATATCCACTCTTATGGAGATATATACCACATTATCTTCCCGTGCCAGCAGCGGCGTACAGCTGCTTGACTACCTGTACAACATGCTCCCGAGCGAGGACGACCTCACGCATGCGCACTGTCTTAATTCCGCGCTCATAGCGGGAGTATTCGGCGCATGGCTCGATCTGCCCCGGGAAGATATACAGCTGCTGATCCAGTGTGCATTCTTCTATGATATCGGCAAGTTAAAGCTCCCGCAGGATCTTCTGTGGAAATCCGGCAAGCTTACCGATCTGGAATTCACCCAGCTTAAAACCCACACAATGTTAGGCTTCAATCTACTGAAAGACTGCGATGTGGACGAACACGTTTTAAAAGCGACGCTGATGCACCATGAGCGCTGCGATGGCACCGGTTATCCGTCCAGACTACGCTCTTCGCAGATCGATATCTATGCCAAATATATCGCCATCATCGACTCCTACGAGGCAATGACATCCGCCCGCACTTACAGGCAATCGCTCAATCCGTTCCAGGTTATTGCCAATTTTGAGAGGGACGGCTATATCAAATACGATGAAGCGATCCTGCACCCGATCCTGACCCATATTGCAGAGACACAGATCGGTTATAACGTCCGTCTTACCGATGATACAAAGGCGCAGATCATAAGGATCAACGATAATGCGCTCTCACGTCCGGTTTTACAGGCAGACAGCGGCTTGATCGACCTCTCGAACGAGCCCGGTCTTGAAATCGTATCGATCTACTGACTGTTACCGCCGGTGTCAGTCAGATAAAGCTGCTCTACACATCAAAATACGCATTGAATATTCTCTTTGCGATAGGCACCGCATAATCGCCGCCGGAACCGGCGCCTTCAATAATAATGGTGACGCATATCTCCGGATCCTCTGCGGGTGCAAAACCCGTAAACCAGGCATGGGAGTCCGTTTTAACGCTGTTGTACTCGGCAGAACCCGTCTTGCCGGCAGCCGTATAGGGTAAGCCGGATAACTTTGTGCCGGTCCCGCTCTTAACGACCTCCTGCATAAGCCCGTTAAGCGCCGCCGCTTCTTCTTCGGACATCAGTCTTTTGTATGTGTCGGGATTAAACTGTCTGATGATATTCCCTTCATAATTCTTCACGCAGTCTACCAGATAAGGCTTCATAAGCATACCGTTATTGGCTATCGCGCAAGTGATCATATTTAAATGCAGGGGCGTGATCTGCGCAACTCCCTGCCCTATTGCCACCTGAATGATCTCAGAATCAGGCGTATCCCCGTCTATCGTAAGTCTGCTTTGATTGTACGCAAATGTCACGGGAAGCTCCTCATTAAACAGAAGCTGCCGCAGCGTACTTCCAAAGCGCGCCCGGTCAAGCCCTATACCGATATTGGCGAAGGAAGAATTACAGGACTTAGCAAAGGATTTGGCAAAATCCTCGCTCCCGTGGACCGTTTTGTGGTAGCAGTTTATACTGTCCTCCCCATGAGTAAACCTGCCGCTGCACTGATAGCGGTACTGGTTATAGGTGTCCGGATTCTCACGGATATACTCAAGTGCCGTCACGATCTTAAAGGTCGAGCCCGGCGGATACAGCCCCTGTGTTACGCGGTTTAAAAGCACTGTACTTTCCTTATCCCTGATCAGGTCATCCCACATCTCGTCGATCTGATTCGGGTCGAAATCCGGTTTCGACACCATAGCTAGTATCCTGCCCGTGGACGGTTCCGTAACGATGACAGCTCCTTTATAGATTCCGAGCGACTGGCTGGCAACCTCCTGCAGATCCACATCCAGCGTAGTAAATACATTGTCGCCCGGATATTTCACTCCCTCCATATCGTTAGCCACTTTGTCGGCAAGCTTAGCGTTAGAGTTGATCAGGTAATAATTGCCGGCGGCCTCGATCCCGTATTTTCCGTTTGATGCATATCCCACAGCGTGCGCGAACAGATTCGCATAGGGATAAACCCTTGTTTCGCCGCCGTCTTCGTCAGTCTGAGTCTCGGCAAGCACCTGACCGCCGGCAGCGTAGATAGTTCCTCTTGTATTCTGCGCTGTGAGGATCTCCTGTCTGCCGTTATAACTGTTGTTGATAAGCTCCTGTCTATTAGTGATGGCATAATGGCAGGTGTACCCCATCATAGCCAGAAACAGCGCGACAAACAGATATGTGACCGTAAGGATCTGCCTTTTATTTTTGCTGTTCTTCTTCCGCTTCGAGTCTGGTTCCTTCATATTCTGTTCTTTCTGCTCTTTGTTTCCGCTTCTTTTTTTTGACACGTTTGGCTCCTTCTTCCTGCCGGATAATATACAATCCCTCTATGATAAAAAACATCACTAATGTCGTGAGCACAGAGCTTCCTCCGTAGCTGATAAGCGGAAGCGTGACGCCCGTCATCGGAATAAACTTAGTGCCGCCGCCGACCGTCAGAAAGACCTGGAATATATAAGTTACGCCAAGTCCGAAAGCGATCAGCTGATAGAATTTGTCCTTTAACCTGACGGAAATATTCATAAACGCGATGAAACAGCTGATGCAGATCAGTATCATACACATAGAAAAAGCAATTCCGAGCTCTTCCGTCACGGCGGAGAAAACAAAATCCGCCTCCACAAAGGGAATGGAATCAGGCGTTCCGCGGAACAGTCCCAGACCGAACCATCCGCCGCTGCTGATCGCAAACAGAGACTGCGTGATCTGATAACCGGCGTCATCGATGCAGCTGAACGGATCGCGCCACGCCTGCACACGTACCTGCACATGCGTAAAAAAGCGATAGGCAAGCATAGCAGCGCCGCAGCCCCCGGCGCCGCCCAAAAACAGATAAAGCCAGTTTCCCGTAGCGATAAACACCATCATCACAAAGACAACAAAAAAGATCAACGCACTTCCAAGATCCCTTGACGCCACCAGTATCAGTACATATATACCCGCCAGCACAGCCGTGAGGACAACGCGCAGGAAACCGTGCGATTCATAGAGCGCGCTGGCAAGGAAAAATACAAATATGATCTTAACAAATTCAGACGGTTGGAATGTCACGCCGGCAACCGAATAAGAGATCTTGGAACCATAGGTGGTCGATCCGAGGATCAGCACGATCCCGATGGCGGCGATGCCGACCGCCGCATAGATCCATGTCAGACTCTTTAGAAATCTCAGTTTGTGGATAAAATACGGAATGATCATACTCACGATAACAGAGACCGTCACGATAAAAAACTGTTTGATCGCCTTCTCAAAAGAAAGCCTGCTCAGGATCACAAAACCGATGCTTAAAAGCATACACATATTGTTGATGATCAGCCTGTTGCCCCTGGGATATATCATGCGGAACAAAACGATCGTCGCAAACAAAAGGATCTGCTGAAGAATATAAAACAGAAGATACTCCACATTGCCCGTCTCAAAACAGATGACCAGAAAGCACGAAAAATGAACCAGAAACATAAGCAGATTCTGGCGCATATAACATCCGCTGCGTTTTTCTTCATCCTGAATGCGGAAAACAAGAAAGCACTCCAGCGTGTACAGTGCAATGAACAAAGTTATGAAATATTTAGAAAGCTCTGTGATATATAATTCCATAAAGTGCTATTCCACGCCTCTTTTTAAATGTCCTGTCGTGTATTTTTCATAAGGGAAATCCCTTTTATCAAGAATACGCCGGCAGTCTTCCGACGACTCCGTCGTAAAGTCATAGCGTCTGACGTCCGCGCCGGTCCTGCGGATCTCTTTGTCCTGCAGGTGCAGCGAATACGGCACGGAATTATAAATAATATTATAACAGTGCGCACAATTTGTTTCTACAGGAAAATACGTCCCGTAGCGGTCCCTGATGGACAGACTGCCGGTCCCGCCGCACTGCCCCGCGGTCTTTCTGATGCAGTTAGCCGTAACCATCATGGGGATCCTGCTATAGACGATCATGGCGCTTCTCATACCGATCCGGTGCGCATATCCGGCAAGATGCCGCATTTCCTGGGCATTCAGCTCATAGGGGAGCGTGATCTCCCCGCAGTATTTTCTCCAAAAGTCCGCGCCGCGCGTATTAAAAACATACAATCCTGCATCCGGCACCGTCTCGTACGATCCCCTCAGACTCCTAACATACGCTGCTTCTTCGTAATTGCGGACAAGAAAGCCTTCTATCAAGGACCCTTTTTCGCTTGCGGTATCTTCGTCGTCCGCAGGCTCCGTCTCCTGCCCAAGATAATCCGACAGACGCCGCAGATATTCTTCGTCTCTTTCACGTATCACATAGGGCAGAGCCAAATAATATGTCGGACCTCCGTGCGCCATCATGCACGCCCTGACCTGCTCACGATGCAGTACATAGAGATCGCTTTCTATATAGATTCTGCGACAGGGATACCATACGGCTGTCTGAAGCTGTTCCAGCGTAGTAACCACAAAGTCGTCTGAAGGCGGCTTCTCGTCCGATCCGGTCTGCTGGGGCTCCGTTTCCGGCTGCTTTACATCCGGAACTTCTCTTGCGTCCGGCAACCCCCTGTATCTGATATACCGTCTTTCAAAAGCATCCACCCCGTCACGCCTGAGTTGATTGAGAGCGCTCACAGGCATAAACACGTCCTCCGGCATCTCGATCACGCATTCCACTGCCCGGACGTTAGACCCGCCGGTTTTTTCAAGCTGTTTTCTCACCGTTTCCGGCTGCAAGGGCATCTTCTGCGCCGGCTGGACATTATCGCCCTGTACTGTGACGCACACATTCTGTCCGTCCGGTCCCATATCGGATGTGATCTGCAGCGAAGCCGGCTGTCCGGCTTTGATTATTGCATGCATCCTGACAGGCAGTCTGTCCGGCTCATGAATATACCGCGCTCTGATGCGTTCGAGATATGTCTCGTCCGCGCCCGCATAACCGGGCTTCTGCGGCGTGATCATCTCGACGCCGTTATACCGTTCGTAATAGCCGTTCTGAACATCGCTTCGGATATACAGACTGTACAGCGTCCGCAGATCTTTTTTATCCACATGGTAGTCCGCCCGGCCCCTCTCATAATACAGGTCGATATACTTGCGGTATAATGCCGTAACGCCTGCCGCATACTCGGGTTTCTTCATACGCCCTTCTATCTTAAAGGAATCAATGCCCGCCTCTATGAGCTGCGGAATATAAGCGACTGTGCACATATCTTTAAGACTCAGAGGATACTCCGGCCCATTAAGCACCGCTTCGTCCCTGTATATTTGATAGGGAAGTCTGCACGGCTGTGCACAAGTGCCCCTGTTCCCGCTTCTGCCGCCTAGTATGCTGCTGAACAGGCATTGACCCGAATAACAGTAACACATGGCGCCGTGAATAAAACATTCCACCTCTAAACCTGTCTCTTCCCTGATGCGGCGCACCTCCGCAAGAGAAAGCTCCCTCGCCGGGACAATACGCACAACGCCCTGTTCCTTTAAGAACATAGCCCCGCCAGGACCCGTGAGGGACATCTGCGTGCTTGCATGAAGCGGCAGATCCTTAAAATATTCTCTGATATAGTGCAAAACGCCGATATCCTGAACGATCACGCCGTCCAGCCCTGCCTCATAGACAGGCAGCAGCCAGTTATATAAGTCTTCCAGCTCCACGTCCTTCAACAGCGTGTTGACTGTAAGATATATTTTTTTACCCATAAAATGAGCTGTGCGAAGCGCGCGGCAGATTTCCTCTGTCGTAAAATTGTCCGCATAAGCCCTCGCCCCATACCTGTCTCCGCCCAGATATACCGCATCGGCGCCCGCATTCACGGCTCCCAGAAACGCCTCGTAATTTCCTGCCGGAGCAAGAAGTTCGACCCTGCTCTTCATCATTTCCTGTCCTGCTACTTGAAAAGCCCTGTAGATTTCTCTGACAGGGCTGTGTCTGTTATACTATTTCCTCAGTTCTTTTAACTCCGTTTCCATCCGGACGATCTTCTTGGCATTCTCGTTTGCCTCCGCCTGGAGCTTCTGGACATTTTTCTCTGTGTTCTCCAGTTTGATCTGCGAAGCGATAAGCTCATGCTTCAGATCATACATTTCTTTCTCTTTGTTCTGTATCTCCTCTTCCAGAAGACTAATCTGGTTCTTGGCCTTAAAGTAATCGTCTGCGATATTGAGCTGTAACAGCACGTTTCTGGTATCGGCCGGCTGTCTCTTAAAGCTGTCAACCTTATTGTACTCCGCCACTTTGTTGTTTATGTATGAAGCGACCTTCTGCAAATACTCTTCGCTTTCATAGCCGCTCAAGGTAAAAACCTTGCCGGCAATTATGACCTCTGTATCTGTTTTTGTTGACATAGAGCGTTCCTCCAATACTAAATACGCCACTCATCGAACTATAAAATACAAAAATATTATATATTTCTTATAGCATAATTTCAACCCTTTTTTGCCGAACCGCTAACCGAACCGCCAACGTCGGATCTATACAGGACCGCCGATATTCGCCGATGCCGGATCTGTCGGACGCTCCCCGCCTGCGCCGACCGTTTCCCACGCTCCATGTTATGAAACGGATAATAATTGACATAAAAGGCATCCTCCGGCACAGATGAAATATTAATTTAGTCCGGTGTTCTGCCGATATTAAAGATATAATAGCAGCCACTTATAGATACGGGAAAAGGATTTCCCATTTATGTTCACGGACAGGACTCTCTATAAGGTCTTTTTGAGATACCGTCTGTAAACCGGAAAGGCATGGTAAATCGATATGGGTATGACGGTTGGCAGAATCATTTCTATAAACGCTGATGCAATGAGCGTTGAACTCAGGAACCGGGACGGCTCCTTCGCCGGCACAATGACGGTATCTACCCGCAGCTCCAACACATCCAGGACGCGTAAGACCTCCGCTAAGAAAAAATTCAAAAAGCTGCAGTATAATTTCAAGCGCCTGTCCAATCAGATCATGCGCACCAAGACCGCAGCCAACGCTAAGCAGCTTATGACCAAGGTCAAATTCCAGGTCGCCGATCTGAAGATGAAAATGATCAGCGGCGATTACGACTATGCCGAGGTGCACAGCGCCCTTGTGCATGCCGAGAAGATCGCCCGGGTCGCCAAGAAACGCATGAAGAACCTGCAGCAAGAAGAAAACATCGAGAAGACGGGAAAAAGCGGCTATACCGATCCCGAAGAGATGCGCACCGAAAAAGAGGACGAGGAAGACAAAGAGCTTCTGGACACCACCGGCATGACACAGGAAGAGCTGGAAGCGCTTGCCGAACAGATGCAGGAGGTCATGGAAGAGATCGAGGAAGAATTGGAGGAGGCGCTGAAATCGGAGGATCTGATGCAGGAATTCCTGCAGGGAGCCGATCAGCAGATGGAACCCGCCGATCTCGAACAACTGAAGAAAAAGCACCGCGCCGATGAGATGCGCGATATCATGAAAGCTGACATGGAATACTTAAAGACGCTCTTTAACAGGCTTGCCAGGGAAAAAGAAAGCGCCGGGAGTAGTTCGTCTGACCATGCAAACGATTCCGGCAACTCCTCCGGCAATATGCCCAGTGTAACGCTTGAACTGGGCGGCGTGGACGTGCCCGTGGAAACGGCTGTGGAAGTGGCTCCCGCCGAAGCTGCCGGCGTTAATCTGGATGTGACGGTGTAACAGCAAGCCCCTATCGGGAATTGCGTTATGCCTCTGGCATCTCGATACCGAAATGATGATATGTGCGCTCCGTGACGACCCTGCCGCGGGGCGTTCTGTTTAGAAAGCCATTCTTGATCAGATACGGCTCATAGACGTCTTCGATCGTACCCGCGTCCTCTCCGATGGCCGCCGCCAGCGTGTCCAGTCCCACCGGACCGCCCTTAAACTTCTCTATCATAGTGCACAAGATGTTTCTGTCAATATGATCTAACCCCATCCTGTCCACATCCATCAGATCCAGGGCAATATTAGCAATATCCCGGGTTATCACGCCATCATATTTGACCTGCGCAAAATCGCGCACTCTCTTTAATATCCGGTTAGCCAGACGGGGCGTTCCGCGGCTCCTTCTCGCGAGCTCAAGCGCTCCTTCCTCATCTATACTGACCCCGAGGATCACGGCAGAATGTTGGATGATGATCTTCAGCTCTTCAACCGAATAAAATTCCAAACGATGGATCACGCCGAATCTGTCACGAAGCGGCGCTGTCAGAAGCCCGGCTCTCGTAGTGGCTCCAACCAGCGTAAAATGCGGCAGGTCAAGGCGAATGGAACGCGCCGTGGCGCCTTTTCCGATCATAATATCTATGGCGTAATCCTCCATCGCAGGATACAGTACCTCTTCCACCTGGCGGTTCAGCCTGTGAATCTCATCCACAAACAGCAGATCGCCCTCCTGCAGATTATTGAGAATGGCGGCCATCTCTCCCGGCTTCTCGATAGCAGGGCCGCTAGTGACCTTCATATGGACGCCCATCTCGTTGGCTATGATGCCCGCCAGAGTCGTCTTACCCAGTCCCGGAGGGCCGTAAAAGAGCACATGATCCAACGCATCATGCCGCTGTTTGGCCGCCTCAATATATATCTTCAGGTTTTCCTTGACCTTCGACTGGCCAATATAGTCATCTAACGTCTGCGGTCTGAGGGAACCCTCTATCTTTATATCCTCTTCTATTAAGTTGGTTTCGATCATTCTATTCGCCATACAAACACCTTAAAACATAAATTTAAGCGCAGCTTTTAACAGGCTTTCCGCCGTAGTTTCCTCTGTGACTTCGACTTTTCTGACCGCCGCCGTGGCATCCGATGCGGAATACCCCAGCGCCACCAGCGCCTCGATCGCCTCTCTCTTCGCGGCGTTATCCAAACCGCTGTTTTCAGTTCGCATATCCGCGGCCACAAAATCTCCGGCGCCCCGAAACGTATCTTCCACCGATACCTTATCGCGCAGATCAAGGATGACCCGCTCCGCCGTCTTACTGCCGATGCCCGGCGCCCTGGCAATGGACTTGGCATCTCCGGCCATAATGGCAAAACGAAGCGCATCCGCGCTCATAACAGACAGGATGGCAAGTCCGCCCTTAGGCCCTATGCCATTGACTGTGATCAGCTTCTTAAATATCTCCAGATCGTCTCTGGTCAGAAATCCATACAACAGTAAGGCATCTTCCCGCACAAGCGTATATGTATATATTTTTATTTCGCTGCCAAGAGGCGGCAGCATATTCGCAGTGGTCGTGGACACTTTCACATTATAGCCGATATTGCCCGCTTCCACAACAATATTATCCTCGGTGATCTCTTCCAAAGTACCTTTTAAATATGCATACATCTTTACTGACGCCCCTGTCCTTATCTTATTCTGTCTGTGCTTCCTATCCCCGGGTCCCTATACGTATCAAATACGGTTCAAGCTTCATGGCAATCAATCCAAGCAGCGCGCCCGTTACCGTGCCCGCCGCAACAAGGAATGGGATATAATAACCCAAATAGACTGTCTGCGTCACAAACACGGCCACGGCAAGCTGACCGATATTGTGAAACACACCGCCGCAAGTACTGACTCCCACCGTTGAAAAACAGCCCGCACGTCTGGCTGCGCACATCGCGCAAAAACTGCAGACGGCGCCCGCAAACGCATACAGGATCGTGTACAGACTGCCGAACATGAATCCGGCAAGAACGATCCGCAGCACATTTACGAGAAACGCCTCCCTGCCGCCGTAACGTCCCGCTCCGCCATCCGACATCATGAGTACGACCACCAGATTCGGCAGCCCCAGTTTAATACCGGGAATACCCACGGAAAAAGGGATCAGCGACTCCACATAGGCAAGGATCAGCGCAAGCGTTAAGAAAAAACCAAGTTGTGCGATCTTCTTCGTCATCTTACCACCCCGTCCAAGGCATCACCGGATGTACCCTTAGACTCCCCGGCCGATATCTCCAGCACAAGTCTGTGCGGCAGACAGATAATGCTCTCCCGGTCCCCTGCGATCGGTTTATGATGAACGCAGATCTGGTCTTTACAGTCGGCGGCTATGACAGACGCCCGCCCGCCAGCGATCCGTATCAGATTATATCCGCTGTCATCCGCAGACTTAAGCGCCGGCTCGCAGTCAAAATACTCTACCCTGGCAGCATTGCCGCGATACGTGACCAGATAATAGCCGTCCGTTTCACTCACGCCGTCATCTCCCGTGCCATAAAGCGGCACACTTTTTAATTCTGTACCGTCATATATAATATGAACCGTATCGCCCGCGTCATGTCCCAAAACAAACACCAGGGCAAGTAATACTGACGCCGCCAGACAGCAGGCGATCATGATGATATCCGCTTTTTTTAGTTTTGTTTTCATTATATCATATTCTCTGATGCCAGTGCCGTAAATTAGTAAATTATTCCGGGAGAATCGCAAAGTAATACTCTATATTTTCTCCAGTACAGTCTGCAAATGGTTTTGCAGAAAATTATCCTGCTTATCCGACAGCCCCTTCTCATTCAATATCTGAACCAGAATATTGCACACCGCCTCAATAATCAGGATCCTCCCGTCATCGGTATTCAGGCAGTATACATAGTCGTCTGCTGAAGCGCCTTCCCACGCCGCCGCCGGATCGGGAACCTGATACAACAGTTCAAGCATGTCGCCGATCTCAGCGCCCACAGACAGCTCCTGTATGCCTTTTCTCATCCATTTCCCATAGGGCGCATATTTTCTGTTGAGCAGATAGACAAGCTGCATCGCTTCCCTGATAAATTCGGCAAGAAAAAGCTCCGCCGTTATCCTGTCGCCGCGTTTCATGGCGCGGGCATAATTGTACTGTCCCGACTGTGCCGCTTTAGCCATACTCTGCGCGATACGCCGTATCCAAACCTCCTGCGGATAATATTGAAGAAGCCCGGTTCGTATATTGCTGAACGCGCCCAGTCTGTCTTCAAACACCCTGCCATTTGTTGCCGTGGCAAGATCTGACTCGTCTACGGCAAGCCAGTCCTGAATCGTTTCAGGCGGCCACTCCGCGCCAAGCAGTCCCGTATAGAAATCCTCCAGGCACAGCACGCCCACTCTGCCCTGTCCCCTGTCCTCACAGATCCGCCCGGCATATCCCATAAATTCCTTCGGAAGCGCATCATATGCTTCCTGCATCTGTGCGCCATACTGCGCATATATTTTGCGCGGAAGCCAGATACAAAAAGAAGGCCCAAAATCGTGATCCGTGGATATTGCATCGTCAAATCCAAAGCACTCCGATCCCTGTCCCACCAGACCGGCAGCCGTTTGGTCAATGACATCCGCAAACTTTGTCTCCAGCATCGGTCTGCCGTATGCTTCATAATATTTTTCAGCCAGCTCCAAACCCTGCATATGCAATGAGGCTCCTTTATGATTTGCTATATTACTGCTCTGCATTCTCCCCGGCGTCAAACCTGCAGCGCCGCCCCGTCAAAGGGCATCGCTCCGGCTTCCGTACAATAATCGTACATGGAGATAAAACAGTTCGCCACATGACGCTCAACCGGCGCATCCTGTATAAACCAGTCCGCAGCCTCCCGGACGATCCGCACGCCTTTCTGGTGCAGCGTGCTTCCGGGCTCCGCATACTTTACCGTGAATCCGGCAAGCGCTGCAGTTGGATTGTATTCAAAACGGCTTTCCCCCCCCCTTCGGGATATGTGCGTCCAACAGGCTGCTGTTGTGCCTTGCCCTTTTTGCACCCGCTCCCGCATCGGAACGTTGAATTTCTATGTCTGCCTCTTTATCGTCTGCGAAAACTGCATGTATGTCCAATATGGCTGAACGCCCCTGCAGATTTTTCAATGCCTCCTGCG
>CANQNN010000003.1 GCA_947625205.1 uncultured Lachnospiraceae bacterium
ATAAGACAGGTTGACATTGATATGAAAATCCGGAATGATCTCTCTCCATTTCTTACACATACGCGCGGCCTGCCACAGAACATATTTTCCGACGGGAATGATCAGTCCGCTCTCCTCCAGGATCGGAATAAACACGGCCGGCGAAACACTGCCGTATTTCTCACAATTCCAGCGCAGCAGCGCCTCCGCGCCTATGATACGGTAATCCGGGGCATGCACAATAGGCTGATAGAACACCTGAAATCCCCTAAAATTGCTGTTGACGTCACGGCGCATCAGCTTACGGATATCCAGCCTCTTCAGATACCCGTCATAGGCCTCTTTATCAAACATTGCCATCTGATTCTTGCCGTTTCGCTTTGCCTCATTTAAAGCAAACTCCGTCAGCCGCAAAATACTGTCTGCGCCCTTGTTCTCAAACCCGTCCTGCATCACACCGGCAGATATTGTGTAGAAACAGCTATACTCTTTCTCACGCACCGTATTTGCAACCTTATTTTTGATCTCATTATAGATATCCGCCGCGTCTGCATCGGATTCCGGATTGGCGTCCATGATCATGAACTCATCAGCCATCAGCCGGTATACGTCCACTTTGCTGTCCACCGTGGCTACAATACAGTCAGCAAGCTCTCTGAGCACATTGTCGCCCGCCTCTATCCCCTCTTTTTCGTTGATCTCCTTAAAATTATCGATGCCGATACGCATCATATAATTGATCGTCTCCGGCATATCACGAAGAATTTCCTCCGCATCATACTGGAATCTTGTCTCCCTGCGAAGCCCCGTGATATTGTCCGCCTTCGCTTCCTTGCCGAGCTCCGTCACCCTGCCAAACAGCAGCCTATGACCGTCCTGACCTGTGATAACCGTACCGCGACAGTCTATCCACACGATCCTGTGCTCCCTGTCGAACCAGCGGTATTCCATCTCATGGTTGTCCTGTTCACCGGTAGCGCATTTGCGGATATCCGCCTGCAGCTTCGGAAAATCAGACGGATAAACAAGCCGGGAAAACATCGGCGTCAGATCCGTTGACATGACGCCATCCATCGGGAACCTTTTGATCATCTTCCCGGTCGTTATGTACGTATAGGTATCCAGATCCATAATATAAAAATATGAATCTGAAGATTTCTGAAGCGCTTCCATCACCGCCGTAAGCTGCTCCAGCGACATATCATGCAAAGTCTCTTCATATCCCATAACTGCCTTACCTTCTTTCGATCCTAAAACTGATGAACCGCAAATCCCCCCCCCGGTATGCACTGGTCCTAGTGCTCCGATTTTGAGACTAATAATATTATAATGACCTCATTGTCCAATGTCAATGGAACGTTGTATAATTTTACCATATTTATTTTGTACAGAATTCATTTTTTGTGAAAACGCGACAAATATTTTGTGAAAACACGACAAAAATACATTCTATACAAAATGAACGGTTTTTGATATACTAAGAGCATACTTTTGAAAATGAAAATGAGCGTTTCCGGACGGGTGCAGGCAGATGCGTCCGCCTGTGCACAGGATCTGCGCCGTCCCGTGAACGCTTTAGATCGGAGGCAATATGAGCAAAAAGAGGGCGGTCGTCTCTCTCGGACATGAGGCGCTGGGCTATACGATACTGGAACAATGGGATGCCGTCAAGGTAACTGCAAGAGCGCTTGCGGATCTGGTGGAATCCGACTACCAGCTTACGATCACGCACAGCAACGGACCGCAGGTAAGTATGATCCACAAGGCGATGACAGAGCTGCGGCGTATCTATATCGACTACACGCCCGCCCCTATGTGCGTCTGCTCAGCCATGAGCCAGGGATATGTGGGCTACGATATTCAGAACGCCCTGCGTGCCGAGCTGCTGGCGCGCGGCATCTCTAAGCCCGTCAGCACCATACTGACGCAGGTGACGGTGGATCCTTACGATGAAGCTTTCTATGAACCGACTAAGGTAATTGGCCGCTATATGTCCAGAGAGGATGCCGAGACCGAGATCAAGAAGGGCAACTATGTAGTGGAGGAACCCGGCAAGGGATTCCGCCGTGTGGTTGCCGCTCCCAAGCCTATTGATATCGTGGAGATCGACGCCATACGGGCGCTTGCCGATGCGGATCAGGTCGTGATCGCCTGCGGCGGCGGCGGCATACCCGTCATAGAGCAGAGCCATGCGTTAAAGGGCGCTTCCGCCGTGATAGAAAAAGATTCCATTGCCGGTAAGCTGGCGGGCGACTTAAACGCCGACGAGCTTATCATCCTCACCGGCGTTCCCTGCGTTTATATGGACTTTGGAACAGAGCGTCAGAAACCGATAGAAAGGCTGACCGCTGCCGAGGCAAAAAAACTGTGCGCCGAAGGACAGTTTGAGAAAGGGACAATGCTCCCCAAGATAGAAGCCTCTATCGCCTATCTGGAGAAAAATCCCACCGGAAGCGTGCTGATCACATCCATAGCATCCGTTTCCGATGCGATCAGGGGCAAAAACGGTACGGTCATAACAGCTTAATCGCCGGCCGTTCCCAGCACCATGAGAAGCGCGCCTATCATGATACAGAAATCAGAAATATTAAACACAATATTTCTGATTTTTTTGTTTTTCACAGGAAAACTCACGTAATCCACCACATATCTGCGGACCAGTCTGTCGTAGGTGTTGCTGTACGCACCGCCCAGCAGAAATGCCAGTCCGGTCTTAAGCAGCTTACTTCCCCTGCACGTAAACGTTGCCAGAAAAAGCACAGTCGCTCCCAGCGTCAGCGCAAGCGAAAGAGCGGCTACAAATCCCCGTCTGCGCTTTCCGATGGCAAGGACCGCCCCTGTATTATGATACTTGCGGATCAAAATCCGGCCGCCGCACAGGGGTTTTTCTTCCCCCTCCGTCCCTGACCGCTCAATATAGTTTTTGATCAAAAGGTCTGCGACAAATATTCCCATCGCAAGAACCGCGCACAAAATAATCGTCATGATCGCCTTATGTCCTCGCCAGCACCTCAAATGTCCCGTTGATATCCAGTCTTCCAAAACCCCAGCGGTTATCGGGATACACTATACCATCCGGTCTGTCCGCGCCGAGGATCAGATAACTCTTGATACCCCTGCCCGACACCGTAGGCACGTTTCCGTCCACCACAGCCCACTCCATAAACTGTGCCACGCATCCCGCCGCCAGCGCCGCCGCCATGCTCGAGCCTGTCACGGTTCCCAGCGCCGTGGGAACCTGTACGCCGGGCGCGGCAAGATCGGGCTTGATGATCCCGCTCTTTGTATAGCCCCTGCCCGACTGTGCAAACCAGCTCCCGGCTATGCCGTTATAAGCCGATACGGTGATGACCTGCGCCGCATTGGACGGTTCCGTCAGCGTTACATCCGGATCGGGAGCCAGAAAAACGACATCTGTGTCAAGAAATGACGTAACAGGCAGCCACAGGTGAAAAACACCCTCTCCGCTCTGTTCGTCCTGCGACGGATAGATCCGCAGATTCCATACGCCCGGCGTCGGGTCCATGAAACGAAAGAAAATAAGCTGCTCTCCGGAGTCCCGCTCCACGATCACATTGCTCACAATAATGCGGGTGTTTTCAAAAACAAAATCAATCTCACTGTCTCCTTTGTTTCTGAAATCGATCTCCGGCGAAGTCTCACCGCCGGGAGAGCGCACACGCACTGCACAGGTATCCGGAAGAGAGCCCCATAATTCAAGACAGAAGCCTCTGGTCTCCTGCGCTACACGAACCTCTGCCACATCCGGCATAACGCCCTCATAATGATGCTCTTTATCGCCCTCATTGCCGCCGCACACAACGATCGCCCGGCTTCTGCGACTTGCAACCGTGTTCAGATAGGACGCTAACGGCGATGTACCGTTATGGCTCCCCATATTGGTTCCTATACCGAGAACGATAACCACGGGTCTCTGCAAAGCAATTGCCATGCGCTCCAGATATCTAACCGCCTCCATGATATCATTTTCCTGATAGGCAGCGGCGTCATCCGCTATCAGATAAAAATCTCTCAGATACTGCTTCGCGCCTTTGAGCTTGACGACCGCAATATCCGCCTGGGGCGCGGCGCCCCTGAACGTAAGACCCGAATCAATAATGCTGCCGGCAGCGGCAGACGCCATCTGTGTTCCGTGCCCGTCCGTATCGGTGGACGGAACGATCTGTTCCGGCGCATCCGATAAAAGCGCCCTGTCTATATCTGCCCTCGTATATTCCGTACCGTACAGAAAGCCTTCAGGCGGCTCGCCGTCCTGAATCGTCTGATCCCAGATCGCCATGATGCGGCTGCTTCCGTCTTCCCTCCGAAATACATCCAGCCTGTAACGTATACCGGTGTCAATAAAGCCTATCACAACGCCGTTTCCCTGCAGCGACAACGGCGGATTCTGCACACGCAGATTTCCCGATACCGCCAGGTTCTCCGGATCAAACAGATTCCCGCCGGTCTGCATCAGACCATACAGTGCGGGTATCACCGAATAGCCATAAGTTCCTGCAGACATTGGCGGGATCACACTGCGGTTCACATTGGCCACGGCATATCCGGCGTCTATGTCATGTATGCACAGCTCCATAGGGGATATCCCCAGCAGTTCATCCGCCGTCACATAATCCGTTATCAGGTCCGCATACTCGTTTGATAGTATCTTCTCCCTGCAAGTCATATTTTAATAACAGTCGATATTGTAAAATCTCAATATCAACATGCGCTTTCATACTGTTTCCCTATTATTCTATGCCTGCCCGCCCGCATTGCCATTCTCTATCACCTTCAGGTGATCGGGATGCTCCAGCGAATTGCTGCGGATATCAATGACCGGACCTCCGGTTCCCTCTATATACTCTTTGGTGATCGTCACTCTTCCGATATTGTCGTCCTTGGGCACCTCATACATGATATCGAGCATAAATTCTTCGATAATAGCGCGCAAAGCTCTCGCTCCCGTATCCTTTTCCATAGCCTTCCCGGCTATCGCTTCCAATGCGTCCGGCTCAAACTCAAGCTGTACCTCATCCAACTCCAACAGCTTCTGGTACTGCTTCAAAATAGCATTTCTGGGTTCCGAAAGGATCCTGACCATCATTTCTTTGCTCAGTCCCTCCAGCGTAAAGATAACCGGAAGTCGGCCGATAAATTCAGGGATCATGCCAAACTTCTTGATATCTTCCACGGTGACATGGCTTAAGATGTTTTTCTCTTTATCGTATTTATCGCGCAGCTGCGCGGTGTAACCGATCGACGTCTGCTTGTTCAGCCTCTGCTTGATGATCTCCTCGAGATCCGGGAAAGCGCCGCCGCAGATAAAGAGAATATTCCTCGTATTCACCGTTGCGAGGGGCACCATAGCATTCTTGGAATTGGCGCCTACAGGAACCTCCACCTCGGCGCCCTCTAAGAGCTTAAGCATACCCTGCTGCACAGATTCCCCGCTGACATCGCGGGATGTGGTATTCTTTTTCTTGGCGATCTTATCGATCTCGTCAATGAAAATAATGCCGCGCTCCGCTCTCTCCACATCATTGTCGGCGGCTGCCAGCAGCTTGGATACTACGCTCTCAATATCATCGCCTATATATCCTGCTTCCGTCAGGGACGTTGCATCCGTGATCGCAAGCGGCACATCCAGAAGACGGGCCAGCGTCTTGACCAAATATGTCTTGCCGCAGCCCGTAGGACCGATCATCAGCATATTGGATTTCTCGATCTCGATCTCATCCATAGTTCCGGTCGCTACTCTTTTATAATGATTGTACACAGCCACAGACATTACCTTTTTGGCATGCTCCTGTCCGACCACATATTCATCCAGTTTCGCTTTGATCTTATGGGGCGGCATGATATTCTTAATATCGATCTCGGGCTTATCGTCCGTTGATTTCTTCTTCCTGATCTTCTGCTTGTTCGGGATACCTCCGTCGCCCTGCAAGTCCGCCAAATTGACAAAACTGATATTGGGAAACCGGTTGTTACCGCCATCCGTGGGCGGCTGGTTCAACAGCCCCTGATAATCGAACTGGCTGACCGTATCCATTGTCTTGTGCATACAGTCGTCACAGACGCATATATGGTTGGGCAGCCTGAACATCTTGCCCGCCTTGCTCTCCGGTCTGCGGCATATAAAGCAGACATCCTCGTAATCTCCCGACTTATCACTGTCATTGGCTGATGACGTCTCTTTTTTTTCATTTATATCATCGTTTTGGTCATTGTGTCTGTTATCGCCCATTTTAATCTCCACACCCCGCCCTTATACAGCCATACCTCTGTCACTGTGTATGGCTCACACATTATCTTACCCTTATCATAGTATAAAAAGAGAGAACTCACAAGTAAACATTTTATAAAAGAACCATAAAAGAACCGCATCCTGCATGGCACAATATGAAAAGGCGGCCCAAAGACCGCCTTTTTATAATGATTCTTTACATACTTCACATCACGCTTTATTTCCCAGTGTCAACGTCACTTTTCTGCTCACATATCCGTTATTGGACGCCGACATAACAGTCAGTTCAACGCTTTCGCCCTTGGCATGGAATTGCAGCTCCTCTTCCAGATCGTCCATAGACTCGATCGACTCGCCGTTAAATTCCGTAATGATATCGCCCTTCTGCAATCCCGCTTCTTCTGCAGCGGTATTGTCATATACCTGGTATACAAATACTCCTTCCGGTATGCCGTACATTTCCGATACATCCTCAGGTACATCAATGCCGGATATACCCAGATAGCCCCGCTTATCCTCAGCTACTTTGTTTTTCGTCTCTTTGAGCATCAGATCCGCTATGATAGGACTTGCGGACGAAATCGGGATCGCATATCCCATACCTTCTATCGCGCTGCCGCCGATCTTGTTGGAATTGATGCCGATCACTTCGCCCTTCATATTCAGAAGCGCACCGCCTGAATTACCCGGATTGATCGCCGCGTCTGTCTGGATAAATGTTCCGTTGGAGCCGTCCGACAGTTCAATGCTTCTGTCCAGCGCGCTAATGACGCCTGTTGTTACTGACTGGCCATATCCCAGCGAATTGCCTATGGCGATCGCAGGCTCGCCCAGCTCCAGCGAGTCAGAGTCACCAAGCGTTGCGATGGCGATCCGGTCCATAGTACTGTTATCAATATCACTTAAGGAAACCGAGATCACCGCCAGATCCATATCCGCATCGGTTCCCTTGACAGCCGCCTCGATCTCGCTGCCTTCCACGAACTTGACCGTAAGCTTCTCGGCATCCGCTATTACATGATAATTCGTCACGATCAGAAGCTCCGTGTCGTTCTTCCCTACGATAATGCCGGAGCCGCTGGCATCCGCTTCATTGACATAGGACTGACCGAAGAAAGACATTCTCTCGGTATAATGATTGTTGATAGACACCATAGCGGGCATCACTTCTTCAACCACCGCCGATACATCCGACACGATCGTAGTCACATTGCCCGTATTCTGGATACCGTTCGCAGCCTGCGCCGTTTGATCCTGGCCAGACAGGTCCGTCACGGTTTTCCCCGTGGCATCCTCGGCATCTTCAACCACCTGCCCGGCCTCTTCAAGCAGGGCTTCCTCTCCCGGTGAAGGCTGCGCATCGGACACCTGAGCCTCCTCATGACTGCCAAACAGGTCCGTTACGGACTGCACCGCATAGATACCCACGCCTGCAAAAATCCCGAACAGGATACCGAGCGATACGGATACAAGCGCTTTTTTGAAATAGGCGCTGTGCTCCTTCTTCTTTTTCTTTTCCTTCTTATCCTTCTGATTTCCGTTCATCAGCGTATAATCATTGGGATACGTATTGCCATACTGATAATTTGTTGTATGACCGGAATACATACCGCCGGCCGTCTGATCTGTGTACGGATTTCCCGAATTGCGGTTCGCATAAGGATTCTCCGGCCCCCGGTTTGCATAGGTGTTCTGACCCGTATGCCCGTAAGGACTTCCCGATGCGCCCTGCGTATAGGAACCGTCTCTCTGATCCGGATTGGACTGATTTGTATTTTCATAGTTTGCATTTGAGTTTGGATAATTGCTGTCGTACATAATACTTCACTCCTCCCAGGTTATCAGGTCGGTTTACTGCCGATCTTTCCTTTGATTCTGAGGCTAGTATATTCTTTAATTGTGTATAATTTGTGACTACTTTTTATTATAATTGTGTTTTAAAATTGTAGCTTTTGTGTCCTGGCGCCGCAGACCAAGCCGCCCGTCAGACATACTACTGAAAATTATTCCACAGTGACAGATTTTGCCAGATTTCTCGGCTTATCCACATCGCATCCTTTGCCAACAGCCACATAATACCCGAACAGCTGAAGCGGTATGATCGCCAGCGAATTGGCAAAATACGGATTCGTTTCCGGAATATAGATCACATAATCCGCCGCCTTCTCAATCGCTTTATTCTCCTCGCAGGTAACTGCCAGGACAAACGCACCCCTCGCCTTTACTTCCACCATATTGCTGATAGTCTTGGCGTACAGATCAGGCTGTGTGGAAACCGCCGCAACAAGCGTTCCTTCTTCGATCAGGGAAATCGTGCCGTGCTTTAACTCCCCCGCTGCATATGCCTCGGAATGTATATAAGAGATCTCCTTTAATTTGAGCGATCCCTCCAGCGAGATCGCATAATCGATCCCCCTGCCGATAAAAAATACATCTTTGGCGCCCACATAACGGTTGGCAAACTTCTGTATCTTAAGCTTGTTGTTAAGCAGCATCTCGATCTGATCCGGCAGACATTTCAGATCGCCAAGCATGGCGGTAAACGTTTCGGGATCGATCTTTCCGCGTACTTTGCCGATCTTCATGGCAAGAAGATACAGGGCTATCAGCTGTGCGCTGTACGCTTTGGTAGTTGCGACGGCGATCTCCGGTCCCGCCCATGTATACATGACGTTATCCGCTTCCCTGGCAATGGAGCTGCCCACCACATTGACAATGCCAAGCACCTTAAATCCGCGCGCTTTCGACTCTCTGAGCGCCGCCAGCGTATCTGCGGTCTCTCCGGACTGGCTGATCACCACCACCATAGCGCCCTCTTCCAGAATCGGATCGCGGTATCTGAATTCGGAGGCAAGATCCACCTCCACCGGTATGCGCGCAAGGCCCTCTATGACATATTTGCCGGTCACGCCTGCATGATAGGCCGATCCGCACGCAACAATATGGATCTTCCTAATGGCTGCCAGCTCCTCATCGGTCATATTCAGCTCTTCAATGACGATGTCATCGTCCTTTATTCTGGGCAACAGCGTATCCGTTACGGTCTTGGGCTGTTCGTACATTTCCTTTAACATAAAATGTTCATAGCCCGCCTTCTCCGCGGCATCCGTATCCCACTCGATGGTGACGGGTTCCTTATGTATTTCTTCCTCGTCCACGGTGTAGAAATGCATATGATCCGCACGCAGACGCACCACTTCCTGATTGTCCACATAATAGACTTTTCTCGTGTACTTTAAGATCGCCGGCACATCGGATGCGATAAAGCAGCCTTCCCCGCTCTGCCCTACGATAAGCGGCGAATCCTTTCTTGTGGCAAAAATCTGATCCGGGCAGTCCGCAAAAAGAATTCCCAGCGCATAGGAGCCTTCCACACGGTGAAGTACCTTGGTGACCGCTTCAAGCGGATTTCCCTTGTAATAATAGTCCAAAAGATGCGCCAAAACCTCTGTGTCCGTATCGGAGACAAACTTATAGCCCTTATCAGCCAGCATCTGCCGGAGCTGCAAATAATTCTCTATAATGCCGTTATGTACGACCGTGATCGTCTCGTCCGCATTAAAATGAGGATGCGCATTTGTATCGCTGGGAGCGCCATGAGTTGCCCATCTGGTATGTCCTATGCCGCAGACGCCCGGCATAGTCTCACCGCCGCGCGTGAGATTCTCCAGAACCTTCAGCCGCCCAACGGATTTGGTAATGTTGATTTTCTTTCCGTCGTAGATCGCCATCCCTGCCGAGTCATACCCGCGATACTCAAGCTTACTGAGCCCGTCAAGAATAATGGGGGCTGCCTGTTTAGTCCCTATATAACCTACGATTCCACACATACTTCATCCCTCCCGGCATATGCCATCTTCTTTTATTTCCAGTAATCCTTATTGGAAGACATGGCAACGACCAGTCTTCCCGGAAACATACGGTAGTGTTTTCCAAACGTATATCCTGTGTATTTACAAGCGCTCTGAAGGATCACCCTGGGGATCTGCCCCTTCCTGTGGGAATCCCACAGATGCCGCACCGTCTGTCTGACCAGACGAATTCCTTCGGACTCGGAAGGATACGCCGCGAACACCTCCGGATGCTGTGCCTGGGATACTCCCAGATCAAAGTTTCTGTGAAACTGTTCTGCGCAGCTGTAATCATGGGAATGATACACCATTGCACCGGCAGCATATGCGATACCGTAGCCTTCTTCTATCGCTTTGGCGGCATAGAGCATATCCTCATTGAATATTGTATGTTTGACAAAACCGCCCAATACATCAAAAATCTTTCGGTTGTAAGCCGCACAGACATTGGAGCAGAAAAACGTCCTGATGCCGAGCTTCTCCAGATCCGCCCTGGTCCTGACTGCCGGCTTATCCGGATAATTAAAGTTTCTCGTGTATTTCTCGGCTTCGCTGCACGCATCGTCCGCAAGCTGCCTAGCGTACGACACTGCCACATTCGGATCGCGAAGCGGTTCCAGCAGCTTCCGCACAAGATCGTCGTCTGCGGGGACAGCATCTTGCGTCATCATGACGAAATAGTCTGCATCCGAGCACTGCACGCCCATGTTCCGCGTTTTTCCGTGATCAAACTCCCGTTTCGACAAATGCTTCACTACAATATTATGATAATCCTTCCCATAGGAAGTACCATAAAACAGGCGGTCAAAATATTTCTGCTCCGTGTTCATAATAATGATACGGTTGACCGGAACGCTCTGGCGCTCCAGGCGCTCGACCATAGACAGAAATTTTTGATCCGGTTTATACACGGGGATTATAATGTCCACCTTATTCACGTTCTCTCCCTCCCCGAAATAAAAGGGACCAGCAAAACCGGTCCCTTTGCTCTGCTTATTATTTTAGATATCCGTTCGTGTCGGAATAAATTTGTGCGCTGCATGTCTTGACAGTCTCCGACGGCTCATAGTCATAGTCGTTGAACAGGTACTGGTGCAGCCATTTAACATTGTCTTCCAGCGTGACCGGAATGACGCACGATCCTTTTGAACCGATCCTTCCTGTCGCACGGTAAGACTCCTGAGGGAAGCCCGCCGTATCAGAAATGTAGTATTTATTTACATCGCTGAGCATCTCAACGATCTCCGACAGATCCAGAGACGTGTAAGTCTCTTCAAATACGGAATTGGCTATCTCTGTCAGGCTGGGCACGGAAGCCTTCTTCGTCTGGTCCGCCACCGCCTGTAATACTTCACGCTGTCTCTCCGCCCGCCTGAAGTCATCGCCGCCGCCATACCGCACACGGCAGTAGCCCGTTGCCTGAAGGCCGTTCAACAGCTGGTAACCGGTAGACGATACCGGTGTATAATCACGGTGCAGGTTCTCCGCCATACAGATCTGATAGTTATTCAGATGCTTCATCTCGTTATCATCCACATCAATATATACGCCGCCGAGCGCATCGATCGTATCCGTAAGTCCCGCAAAGCCCACAGTGACAAAATCTGTGATGTTCATATCCAGATTCATATTCAGCATATTGATCGCCATTTCAGGACCGCCCTTGGCATATGCCGCGTTACATTTATTATAAGAATCATTGCTCAGATTCAGGTAAGTATCACGGTATACCGATACCAGCTTGCATTCGCCTGTATCCTGATTGATGGAAGCGATCATGATCGAATCGCTCCGCGTGTTCTTTGTCAGTGCGCCGGTAGTGGAGTCCACGCCGAACAGGGCGATGTTCCGATACCCTTTCATCGTTGCTTCCTCTTCCTGCTGGACAGTGTCATTGATGATGATATCATTTTCCTTTATTTCCATCTTACCGCCCTTGGTTGCCGTCAAGACGCTGTACAGAACCACGACTGCAATGACAAGAATGATGATCTCCACAATAAAGATAATGATCCTTCTGCGCTGTTTTCTCGCCTGCTGTTTTCTGCTGGTTCCCTTTTTACCTGTGCCTTTGCTGCCCGTTTTCTTACCGCCGGAGCTTTTAGCGCCTGAACTCTTAGTGCCCGAGCTCTTACCGCCTGAACTCTTTTTACCGGAAGTCTTCTTACCGCTCCCGTTTGCGGAAGAGGATTTCTTTCTCGGACGTTCTTCATCGTATTCATCTTCGATATATTTTGCCATACACTGTACTCCCTTAGTTCTAAATACCCTGTGAAAACTACTGCTCTATATTTTCTCATATATTTACGCAAAAATCAAGCTGTAGCGTAAATCTACTTACGATTATACTACATCTTGATATAATTGCAACCCGCATTAGCTGTTTCTCAAATAAATAGTATCCCGTTAATAGGCGTTTTTATTTATAAACCCCTTAAAAATCGTGAGGAACATGATCTTAATATCAAAAGACATCGTCCAGTTCTCAATATAGAAAATATCGTATTCGATCCTGCGTTTTATGGACGTATCGCCTCTGTATCCGTTGATCTGCGCCCAGCCGGTCAGTCCCGGCCTTACCTGATGTTTCACCATATAACGCGGTATTTCTTCCCTGAACTTATCCACGAACTGCGGGCGCTCCGGTCTGGGACCGACCACGCTCATATCGCCCTTCAGGATATTGAACAGCTGGGGCAGCTCGTCTATGCTTGTCCGGCGCAGGAATTTGCCTACTTTTGTTACGCGCGGGTCGTCCCTGGTCGTCCATCCCTGCTCCTCCGCAGACGGTTTCTGCACTTTCATCGTGCGGAATTTATACATCTGAAAGGGCTTGTTATGAAGACCGATCCTCTCCTGCTTAAAGATAATGGGGCCCCGGGACGTACAGCCGACAGCCACCGCCGCCGCCAGCATGACCGGTGATGACACCGCAAGTCCGGCTAAAGCTACAACCACATCGACCACTCTCTTGGCCACCCAGTTCAATGTATTGGTAAGAGGCACATAGCGGATGTTGATAACCGGAAGCCCCATCAGGTCCTCGGTATATGGACGGCTCGGGAACATACTGTTGTAATCCGGTATAAACTTCGTGTGAACGCCCGACTTCTCGCAGATATCCACAATGCGCTCCAGATTGTCATAATCCTTTAACGGCAGCGTGATGGCGATCTCATCCAACTTATTCTCCGGAAGAATATACAGAAGATTGCCGATCGAACCCACTACCTTGACGCCCTTATAGAGAGTCCCCCGTGGCACACTGTCGTCGAGAATGCCCCGCACAACATAACCCCACTGCGGATTCGCATTGATACGGTTGATGTACTCCTCCGCCGCACGAGAATAGCCCACCAGCAGAATATATTTAAGATTGTAGCCTTTTTCGCGGAAATACTGCAGCAGGACCCGGATCAGGGATCGCCCCAGATTGGTAAGGAAAATGTTAATAACAAAGAAATACGCCATCATCGCACGGGAGAAGTGGATCTGAGACACCAGATACCATCCCGCCATCAGTAAGATCAGGCCTACCACATTTGCCTGAAAAATATTCAGGATCTCATACTTATGCACCGTTGCCCGCTTCGGCGTATACAGGTTAAAGTTATAATACAGAATAAGATACCCCGGAACGATCACATAGAGCATCTCGAAATATGTGCGCATAGAAAGGACACCGACGCTCGCGTCGATGTCAGAAAAAGGACTGGCAAACTTCAAATACCACGCCAACATATAGGACGCCGCTATAATCAGGGCATCCATGACTACATGCAGTCTGTTGAAATACTTCTGGTTATCTTTGATCATACCTCGATCCTCTATGCACGTATCATACAATATTTTGCCTAAAATTACAACCGGCGGCGCCGTTAAGTTACCTGCCGGCGCACAGTGTTGTCAGACGGGCGGTTTCTACACTAACGCTCCGCAAAACGATACCATATATTACGCCACAGCTCCAGCTGTATGAGAAAATAGTTGTACAACCTGTCCTTGGAAAAGCGCACCCGTCGCTCTCTTCCGAACCCCAGCAGGCAGATCGCGATCCCTCTGCCAAGTCCCTTGAAATAAGTGCGGCCCAGCCCTTTTCGCGCAAAAAACAGGCCCTTGACCGCAAATCCGACGAGTAGGAACGGCAGATTCAAGAGGATCTGGACTGCCGGCATATTCTTGTATACAAGATACACGCTGTTCCGGGACGTCAGGGATACCTTGAACTCGTTGTAACGGGAACCGCTCGCGCCGCTCCCCGCATGATAGACTATCGCTTCGGGAATATACAGATTGACATAGCCGGAAAGCCTCGCCCTGTATCCCAGATCGATGTCCTCCAGATAGGCAAAATGATTTTCATCCATGTCCCCGATCTCGTCAAACACCTTCCGTCTATAGATGGCCGCACCGCCGCAGGCCGCAAAGATCCTGCGCTTATTCTGATAGTTCCCAACCGGCCTGTCCTTGCCCCGGGCAAACGCCCAGCCCAGCGCACAGTAATAATCTCCCGCGTCATCGATCCGCTCCGGCCGGTACATATTTCTCATCTGGGCCGATCCCGAAAACACTGTCGGGTTCTGCTCCAGAGGCTTCTCCAGTGCACGGACAAACCCCGGCTCGACTTTCGTATCATTATTCAATAAAATAACATATGTTGTTTTGCTGCGCGCTATCCCTTCGTTGACAGCCTTGCAAAAACCGTAATTTTTATCAAGGCAGACCAGCTCTACCCCGGGAAAATTGTCCCGCACCATCTGTCTGCTGCCGTCTTTTGAACCGTTATCCACCACGATAATATGCGCCGGTTCTTCCGCCAGCGAATCCAGGCAGTCACCAATATATTTTATGCCGTTATAATTCGGCACCACAATTGTGGATCTGATCAAGCGTTCCATCATACCTCCTGTCTGTCATCCGTCAAGACGGCATGACATCTGCGGATCCCACAATACCCTGTATCCGCGCTGTGCCGCTGCAAGGCCAAGCTCCATGCTCAGCTTACGATACCCCGCTTCATCACAGGAAAGCCTTGTCACATCGGCTATCCGCATCTTATTACCCGCTTTGCCCTCGGCACAGCGGACAGTACGCTCCCCGTAAGGCAGCCCCGTGATCTGTTCAAAGACTTCCCGCATCTCCGGCCGCACCTGCATGCACCTGACATCGACGGCACACACATCCTGCTTCACAGACGCAAGATGCGTGCTTCCGCCGCTGTATTCCTTATACAATCCTTCAAACAGGCAATTCCCGTCCTCATCCATAGCTCCCGCGCATATCCGGCCGCGACGGTCCAGTATCCTGCCTCCCACGATTCCGACATCCGTCCTGACAGAAAAGAGATCCGGAAGATAGGTTATCTCATAAAATCCCAGATGCAGGCCGTGCTCCACCGTCACCCGCCACCCCTGATCGGTACAGAAGCTTTCCAACGCTTTCAGCCCCGCCTCATATGCATAGGATTTGCTGGCGGTGTTGTCTGCGGTGGAACCCGTGTGACAGCGCCAGTGATACAGCACCCCGGGAACGTGAAGAATCTCCTGCGACAGCTTGCGGGATGCCGGTTTCCCCAGCAGTCTCCCGATAATGCGCAGCACAAGATCATAATCCTGTGCGCCGTCATATTCACTCCGCAAACCCAATTCTTTAAGCAATTCCGATTTTACCGCCATAAAATGACAGATGTAATTATTTGATAAAATTAAATCTAAATTAAATTTTTTCTTATTGTGAGGCGATATATAACGGTGCGCGCCGTCATCATATTTATCTTCATCGGTATACAGAAGCGCCGGCTCTGCGCCCCGCCTCCTTGCGCGGTCCAACGCCGCAGCCATATAATAAAGCGCATCCGGCGCAAGGAAATCATCGTGATCGAGCAGCGCGGTATAATCCCCCGACGCCAATGCTATGCCAGCGTTAGTATTCCCGGATATACCCTTATTCTCCGTCAGACGCATATACCTGATACGCCCGCCGCACGGTCCGCAGGATATTTCCTTTACGATCTTTTCCGTGCCGTCGTCCCGGCTCGCATCCGCAATGATCAATTCCCATTTTTCATAACTCTGTCGCAGTACGGATTCTATCATCTTACGCAGAAAACGCTCATCTGTCTCATAGGCGGGCACAACAATGCTGAACACGGTGTTGCAGGCAGCCAACTCTTTCCTCTGTTTTTCCAGGACTTCTTCGGACGGCTCCGTATAATGATAATCAGATCGTCTCTCCTCGCCGATCCTCTCCCTGGCAGCATAATAAGTATGGCGGACGCCATTTTTGCGCAGATAGCGCAGGGTCTTTATCAAATTGCTCTTTTTAAGAAAATTATATCCCATATTTTCTCCACCGTGGCCCGCAATAAAAGATCATCGCCCTGCACAGGCAGGGCGATGCAGAATTCTCTCTTAGAGATATGCTTTCAAATCTTCCGTCAGTTTATTCAGACGCTGCGCGGCATCTTCCAATCCTGTACCCTTGACGCCCATGTAGAATTTGATCTTGGGCTCCGTGCCTGACGGACGGGCGCAGCACCACGAATCGTTGTCCAGATCAAAATACAGCACGTTGGACTTCGGAAGCCCCGTTACGCCTTCCGCTCCGGTTTCCAGATCAACGGTCTTACCCGTATTGTAATCCCTGAACTCCTTTACCTTCAGATCGCCAAAGCTCTTAGGCGGATCACTCCTGAGTTTATTCATGATCGCCTCGATCTGCGCAGCGCCATCGATTCCCTTCATGGTGATCGAATACTGACTCTCTTTGAAATATCCGTACTTCTCATACAGGGCGATCATCTGGTCCCACACGGTCCTTCCGTTCTTTTTGCACCAAGCAGCCATCTCGCACAGGCACATAACCGCAACGACCGCATCCTTATCTCTCGCATGGGTTCCTGCCAGACAGCCGTAGCTCTCTTCCAAACCGAACACATAATGGTTGGACCCGCTCTGCTCAAACAGCTTGATCTGCTCTCCGATAAACTTAAATCCTGTCAAAACTTCAATAAATCTTACTTTATAATCCTCCGCGATAGCGCGCGCCATATTGGTGGTCACGATCGTGGTCACAAGCGCCGGATCAGCCGGCATTGTCCCTGTCGCAGTCCTCTCTCTCAGAATATACTCTGCGATCAGCATACCGGACATATTGCCCGTAAAAGGCACATATTCACCGGTTTTGGTGTCCAGCGCATAGATTCCCAGTCTGTCCGCATCGGGATCAGTCGCCAGAACGATATCCGCATGCTTCTCTTTCGCCAGCTTAAGCGCAAGGGTAAATGCCTTGGGATCTTCAGGATTCGGATATTCCAGCGTGGTGAAATCGGGATCGGGCATCTCCTGTTCGGGCACCACATACACATTCTTAAAGCCCAGCTCCGACAGGATCCTTCTGACAGGAATATTACCCGTACCGTTAAACGGAGAATATACGATCTTCATATCTTCTGCCATCTCTTTGATGATCTCCGGATGGATGATCTGCTTCTTCAATTCCGCCATGTACCTGTCATCGATCTCCCTGCCGATGACCACATAGAGTCCGGCTTTCTTCGCCTCTTCCTTATCCATAGTCTTTACAGTATGATAATCGGTAACATTCTTAACTTCCGTGATGATCTCTTTATCCCTGGGAGCGGTAACCTGGGCGCCGTCCTCCCAATAACACTTATAACCGTTATATTCCGGCGGATTGTGGCTCGCCGTAATGACAATACCCGATATGCAGCCCAGTTCACGCAGCGCAAAAGACAGCTCCGGCGTGGGCCGTAAAGAATCAAACACATATGCCTTGATACCGTTTGCCGCCAGACACAGCGCCGCCTCATCCGCAAATTCGGGAGACTTTCTCCGGGAATCGTAAGCGATCGCTACCCCTTTAGCCTCTCCACCCTGTTTCTTTATGTAATTCGCCAGACCCTGCGTTGCTTTGCGCACCGTGTAAATATTCATGCGGTTTGTGCCCGCTCCGATCACGCCCCGCAGTCCGCCAGTACCGAACTCAAGCTCCTTATAGAAACGATCCTCCACCTCTTTCTCATCGTTTCTGATCGCCAGAAGCTCCTGTCTGGTTGCATCGTCAAAGTAAGAGTCTTCTACCCAAAAATCAAATTGTTCTCTGTAGCCCATGATGACACCTCCGCTATTATTTTTATAAAAAGTGATTGCTGACTCTTCGTTTATTTTATCACACCCGAAGTTGAATCGTAAATATATTTCGCGCGAATATGAGCGGTATAGTCGATTAAGCCTGCACCAGCCGCTTACTCCTCCGTTCTCAGCGCAAAATCGCTTCTGTCCAGGGAAAAATTCGGATTATAGTACGGATCTCCCTTCTCAAGCAGTTCTTTCCACTTCGCGCGAAAAGCCTCCGACTCCCTCTCATAGCGCTCCGCCTTTTCTCCCCGATCGTCCAGCCCCCGGGAGACGGATTCATAGTGATACAATTCCGCAAACGGCGTAAACACGTTGACATACCCGGCTTCCCACGCTCTGATACACAAATCTACATCGTTAAGCGACACGGCAAAGCTTTCATCCAGCCCTCCCAGCTTCTCAAACAACGATTTTTTCATCATCAGACACGCGCCCGTTACAGCCATTACATTCTGTGCATAGCAAAGGCGCCCCATGTATCCTAAATTGTTGCTGCTGACCCTGTGATGACTGTGTCCTGCGGTTCTGTGACGTCCCAGTCCGAGCACCACGCCCGCATGCTGAATCGTCTTGTCCCCGTAATACAGCTTCGCACCCACGGCGCCCACATCGGGCCGCTGGGCATACATCAGAAGCTCCTCGATCCAGTCGAGCGATATGACACTCGTGTCATTATTCAGCAGTATAACGTATTCACCGCGGGCCTTTCCGACACCCATGTTGTTGATTCTGGAATAATTGAAGTCCCCTTCGTAAGTGATCACTCTGATATTGGGATTCTCCTGTATTTTCCTGTAGTATTCGAATATATCCTCTTCCGTGCTGTTATTTTCGACTATCAGTATCTCATAGTTGCCGTAACTGCTCTTCTCCAGGATCGATGTAACGCACCGCTCCAGATCCTGTCTATGGTCTTTGTTCGGGATCACAATGCTTACAAGCGGATCGCCTGTTATCTCGTACTTGATCTGAAAGATCGTCTCAAACGCCTTGGTCGACAGGATCTCAAAACCGGTAAAGCCCTGCGCGTGAAGATGCGCCGCCACAGCACCTTTGGCCGCATCAACGGCATAGCTCTTGGCGTTTATGTCCGCCGCCACGCTTCCTGCATGGGAGCGCCAGTAATAGAGGAGCTTAGGCACATGGACCACACACTTTGCCCGGCTGGTCAACCGCAGGATCATGTCGTGGTCCTGGCTTCCGTCAAATTCCGACCGGAAAACCACGCCGCCTTCGAGCAATCTTCTGTCAAATGCACTGAAATGACAGATATAATTGTTGGCGCGCAGATTGTCGGGTGCAAAGTCCGGCTTAAAATGCAGCGTGATCATGTGGTCGATCGTCTTATTTCCCTTAAACGTCGCCTCATCACAGTAGATATAGTCCGCGCCCTTATCGCAGATAACCTTCATATATTCATACAGAACGCTCGGATGCAGCACATCGTCATGGTCAAAAAGCGCTATATAATCGCCCGACGCCATAGCGAGGCATGCGTTCGTATTGCCGGATATTCCCTCGTTCTTCGGAAGCTTCCGGTATAAGATCCGCGGATCCTTCCCTGCATATTCTTCACAGATCCTCTCCACATTCCCATGCCCGGCATCGGAACCGTCCGCCAGACACAGCTCCCAGTTTGCGTAGGTCTGCGCCCTGACAGAATCGATCGCCTGCCGCAAAAACTTCTCCGGTGTGTTATAGAGCGGCACCAGAATGCTAAACTTAATGCTCCGCATAAATTTCTCACCGCTCTGCCGCCTGGCCTCTTCCGCGTCCGGAAAGCTGGCCGTTCCGTGCTGTGCACGCGCCTTTCTCTCAATACTCTTCGCATGAAGCTTGCGCGCAACGCCTCTGATACTGCCGTAGTACCCCAGTCTTTCTTTGGTTCTGCGCACCCAGTGAACGAAGGATCGCAGAGGCTTGGATACACGCCAGAACACGCTTCCCTTGATACGCCCCAGTCTGCTCTCCAGCTCTGCGCTTTTCTGCTCTGCCTCCGACAGCTGGCCGGCAAGCTCTTTTCCTTTGCGCTTCTCCCGCTCGTAGGCATCTTTATAGTAACGAAGCTTCTCTTCCTCCGTCATTTTATCCGGTTCTTTCCGTTCCATACAGCGTTGTCCTTTCTCCGGTTTACACAGCGTCCCCGTCTGCCTGGGTCCTTATATCCGCTTCCGCCTGCGGTATCCTGCAGGTCTTATCGCTCCACGCGATCAGCTTTTCGCCCTGCTCTTTCGTACATAACATGCCGATCCGGTATGTCCCCGGCCGCAGATCCGCCTGCCGGATGCGAAGCACAAAACCGGCAAGCCCGATATTCTGCTCCACGGGCAGAATAGCTTCCACATCCTTGCGGTGCCAGGGTGACGGCGCGGCAATATAATCTTGGTCCGGCGCGCCTTCCGACGCAGCCTCCGCCCGCAGCAGCACCTGTTTTTCATACAGTGCATTATCCGCTCCCGGCACATAACACCATCCCGTGATCTGCAGAATATCCGGTTCATCGGCATGAATCTTATGCTGTATCCCGGCAAGGTCCACCGTCAGCTGCAAACGCTCTGCCCTGGCTTTGTCCACATGCTCTTTCTGTACCGTTTCGGGAATAACCGTATACAGGTGGTCCTCATAAGGGAACTTATAATTGCACCCGTAATCCGACGCGTTGTCAACCAGCGCGCGGTGATAGAAAACATCCTCATCCTTCATCTGCGGATGCTTTGCGTACAGCTTTTCTTTCTCGGCAAGAAGCCGTTCCCACTTGTCCGCGTCCTGTTCGTCCAGCCCTCGGCTCAGAGACTCATGATGGTACAGCACGGCGTCGTTGCGCTGCACATTATAATAACCGGCCTCGATCAGCCTGAAACAGAAATCCACATCGTTGTAGGCAACCGCCATAGTCTCGTCAAATCCGCCCGCCGCTTCAAATTTTTCGCGGCTTACCATCAGACACGCGCCGGTCACGCCTATCATGTCATAGACGACCCGGTTGCGCCCATAATAATAATCGCGGTCATCCGGAAAAGTAGCGAGCTTGTGCGACGGTCCGATCCGCATATTGGTGATCCCGGCATGCTGGATATTCTGCGTACCCGCATACCACAGCTTGGCTCCCACGGCGCCCGTGTGCGGCTGCAGCGCCTGTCCCGCCATGCGCCTCAGCCAGCTTCGCTCTATGATCTCAATATCATCATTCAGAAACAGGAGCAGATCGCCAGTCGCCTTCGCCGCCCCCATATTACACATCTTGGAAAAATTAAACGGCATCTGTTCATATATATAAGTAAAGCCGAATCTGCGTTCCAATTCTTCCATTTTCGTCCGGTTATCCGCGCTGCTTCCGTTATCCACGACGATCCACTCGTAATACTCGTAGTCTGTTTTCTGCCGGAAAGATACAAGACAGCGTTCCAGGACATCGGGATGGTCTTTGGACGGGATCACGACCGAAACGACATAATGCGGCTGAATATGCCCGTCCTTACTCTGTACGCGGGCACACCGTTCCCGGCCGGATATGGAGGTATCATACACCACATGGAAGATATCTGGTTCCTGCCCGCTCATAAAGCTTCCTTTTATACCGCGCCTTGCAAGTGCGGCTTCTTTCAACGCGACATATTCCCTGCCCGCCCCGGCAAGATAACGCCCTCTCTCCAGCTCTTCAGTCAGGCTCTGCTGTACCATTCGGAACCGCTCGTCCGGGTCTTTGCAGCTCTCCAGCCGGCGCTGAGGCTCCTCGGAGGGCTCATAGGCGCAATGATAGAGTACGTCTTCCATATGACAGATACTCTCGTTAAGGGGCACACCGTTCACAAGGCACCGCCTGCCGACCGCCTCCTCCAGTCGAAGACACAGTTCGTAAAAATGTGCCGGCTGGCTGTTATTCCGCTCCATGTTCATGACGGCCCCGCCGGTCAACACCTCCGATAACAGCTCGGCTCTGACCGCCACAAGATGTCCCCAGTAATTAAAGGAAAGCAATGTGTCCGGTGAATAGCACGGTTTAAACCACGGGCACATACGGTCAGCCGGATCATCCCAGTAAAAATCCTCATCGGCATAGGCGATCATGCAGTATTTATTTTTATTAAAATACGTTTTAATTTTATAAAATGTATCGTTGCCAAGATAACCCGTTCCATATGTCAAAATCATGATATCCGATTCCGGAATTGTGACCGAACGCCATCCGGTAACGTATGTTATTTTATCATAGCTTTCGTTACCTTCCTGTCGTATCCATTCCAGATAAGGATACCTCTGTCTGTTTATCTCCTGTCTGTACCGCAGGATGTAAGGATCGGTCTCCGGGTTAAATGATACGTCTTTATCATGTTCCGGTCTACCCTTTAACCTCCGGTACAGTTTGCGAAAAGGAGCCGTTGCTTTCCAGAACGGACTGGCATAAATGCGGTTCAGGTTGTCCTCCAGATCCGCCTGACGTCTCTGTGCATCAGCGATCTTTCCCGCCAGCGCTGTATTCTTTTTACGTTCGTTCTCATATGCCGCCGCATAGTAAGCGGCCCAGCTATAACGCTCTGCATGCCCTCTCATTGTCTACAGCAGTCCTCTTTTCCGTATATGCTTCACTGTCTCCTCCGGCAGCCCCGTCACTTCCATACTCAACTGCAGGAGATTATTCTCCTCGTCCGGCAGCCCCGCCAGCGACACGGTAATATTTGGATCGGCAGTCGGGAATACATAAGTATTGTCTCCAATCTTAAACCCGTTTACCGCTATCTGCTTTCCTTTAAACGTCAGCGGCGCACCATTCCATTTGATCTCCCGGATATATATCATACAGGGTCTGCTGCAAGGATCTACCCTGAGAGCGCTTCTTCCGCGCGCCACCGGAAGCTCCAGAACCGTCATTCCTTCCGGAGTGACGTAAACCTGTTCCCCGCCGGGTTCGTCCAGAAAGAAAGACTGCTCCTCGTTAAATCCCCTGCCGGTATCCTCATAGACCTGCAAGCGGTCTTTGCGGTCCGCCGCAGCCTGTCCTTCGCAAAAAGCTTCCACAGTATATATTGGATAACCTATGTTATCTCTCATCTCCGCCATCGACATTTTTCTGCCCGTCACATACTTCTGGAATTTCATCTCCTGTTTTCGGTACTGTTCGGCCTCGGACTGATCCATTTTTAGCTTTTCAAGTATCAAATCAAGATTTAATGTGTTCCTTTTGTCATCTTCCATCAAGTAACAATACACTGCCCGGAACGCAATCTGTTTTGTCTCGACAGGCCGTTCAAAGCTCCATTCACAGTCTATAACATTCCATGTGTTATTAATCTCGTCCGGCACAATAATATTGGAGAAGATAAGATCATAATCCGCAATGTCTGCCTCTTCACCCACACAGATCCGTTTAAGATACTCGTCAAACAGTCTCTGAAACCCCTGCGTGTCATTACGCGCAAGGCAGGCGTCCATTAGTTCCTCAAGAGTCTTTCCCTCAACATATTCCAGGCGAAGATAAGGATGCTCTGCTTCCTTAAGCTCACACCGGTTGACGGACAAACCGCTGCCCGCATAGCGCACTGCCAGCCTGTTATAAGCATTCGCCGTTTTTTGTATATGCTCCCACGCCTCTTTGCATAACGGATGTTTTTCAATAAATTTATCCGTTTCATTTACCTTGAGGACCGTCCTGATACAAAATTCGGGCGCCCTGTCGTTGGAATATTTCACATACTTTACGTCAAATTCCGGTCCGAGAACCATCATATAAGAATTGGAGAACAGAGAAAATCTGTCCTCCTGTATGATCGTGTCAAATACTTTTTTCTCATCAAACAACTGCAGCCTGTCCCTGTCAAAATTGCGAAGATTGGTGGAAAGCTCCCCCACCTTCGGTAGTCTTTCATCAGAATACAGGCAAGTCATAAATTTGTAATCGGGATACGGATAATACATCTGCGGGCGCTCATATCCACACTGCCGCGCTATACGCCTGAGTCCGTCCGCCGTGAAGGTCCTGACTACACCGCCGTCAGGATAGTTTTCCAAGCTGCTGAAATATGTGCCCAGATGATCTTCTTTACACCCCGCCCAATACTTGAGCCCGAATTTATTCTCTATGGCTATCACGATATGTCCGTCTGTCTTTATATGCTTTTTGATGCTATTGAGGAAATCCTCATACGGGCTTTCCGAATCGATATACGCCTGCGCGTACTCGAAAACACCGATCAGACATATAAAATCGTAGTCGCGGCACAGGTCCGGCTCCACATCCTGAAAATTGCCCACATGAATAGTCACATTATCCGCATCCATATGCCTGTAAGCGTTGATCCTGCTCCTTTTAAGCGACAGATCGATACACGTCACTTCACCCGCTTTGCGAGCGAGCGCCCCTGTAATCGCGCCGCAGCCCGATCCCACTTCAAGGACCTTCATGTCTTTCGTGATAGGCAGCCATTCAACGATATTCTCTCTCTGCTGTGACAAATGATACAGTATCGGCCAACTCTTTCGTTCCTCGATCAGACGCTGGTATTCCACCTGTGCATAGTTGCGGGCAATATCCAGAAGTTCATCCTCCGTGTCTCCGTCGCAGTAGTAATCCTCACCCGGATAATGTGTCAGGTCCAGCTTGATCCTGCCGATTTCCTCCATCTTATTTTCAGACATGTCAATGCACCTCTATCCTGGAATTCATATCATAGAACCCTACCGTGTCCTTATCGGAGATCACCGTCAGATCCAGTACATCATACAACCGGTGATACACGGTAAAATCATCATTCTCGTATCCTGTGACCCCGAGAGACAGCAGATAATCGCCGCCCTGAAGATTCATTTCCTGTGTAAAGGTAACTTCACGGTCCTCCCCCGCCTTTACAGGCTCCAGAAAAGCCTTTTCAAACATCGTATTGGTGCCGGTGATCTCCGTCCCGCGCACGTTTTTAATAGTAAAGGCAAAAATTGGCGCTGTAAGATCCTGCTCCATATGCACCTTCATATGGATCGTAAACGTACTGCCCTTAAGGATGGCCGGCGTTCTGCTGCCTTTTTCATCCGTAATGTAGTATTCCGTAATCACCGCTTTCTTAGACCCGTATTCCAGAAGTTCCGGATTTTCCGAAGACGGCTGTCCCTGTACCGGATCCCCGCCTCCTGCGGCACGGCGCAGCTCCTCGTCATCCAGCAGGCTACCTTGCTCCGGTTCCGGAAATGTATACTGACCTACCAGCACCTGCTTATAAATATCGATCATCTTCTTGGGCGCGCCTTCTCCCAGCTTAACGCCCTGGTTGAGCAGCACAACTCTGTCGCAGTATTTGCTGATACTGCTCAGGTCATGGCTGACAAATACGATGGTCTTTCCCATCGCTTTAAATTCCTCGAATTTGTGATAACATTTCGCCTGAAAAAAGACGTCGCCGACAGAGAGCGCCTCGTCCACAATGAGAATTTCCGGTTCGATATTGATCGCCACCGCAAAGGCAAGACGCACAAACATACCGCTCGAGTAGGTTTTGACCGGCTGGTACACATACTCTCCGATATCGGCAAACTCCAGTATCGCATCCATCTTCTCATCGATTTCTTTCTCGCTGAAGCCGATCATAGTGCCGTTGAGATAGATATTCTCGATCCCGTTATATTCCATGTTGAACCCCGCGCCCAGCTCCAGCAGCGCCGAGATGCGTCCGTTGACAGTCACATCGCCGTGCGTCGGATTCAGCACGCCGGTAATGATCTTTAAGATCGTAGACTTTCCCGACCCATTCGTCCCGATAATGCCGATACACTCTCCCTGATAAACCGTCAGATCAACACCCTTTAGGGCATGATGCTCCGTATGGTGCCTGCCGCGCCCGAAACCAAGAGCCTCTTTGATACGGTCGGAAGGCTTATCGTACAGCTTATATATTTTTTCCAAATTGGTAACCTGAATTGCAATATTTTCCATATCATTTACCCCGCCTACAGTACATCCGCAAAATGGACTCTGAGTTTTCTGAAAATGAGCGTACCGATACAGAACAGGCTGATCGTAAATATCCAGAAGTAGGTAGAGGAATAGAAATGCTCCCAGAACCACATTTTTTCATAGATAGCGCTTCTGTACCCATTGACGATGTACACAAGCGGATTCAGCTTGAAAAGCGTTTTCATATTATCCGTTTTAAGCATGGAAATATCCCAGAGAATAGGGGTAGCCCACATACCGATTTGAAGGGCGATATTAATGATCTGCTGCAGGTCCCGGATGAACACAACGAGCGCACAGGTAAGATAGCTCATACCCAGCACGAGCAAAAACATACAAAGACTGTAATATAGTAACTGCAGTGTATATATACTCGGATAATAGCCGTAACCCACGGAAACCATAAGCAATATCACCACAAAAAAAACATGGATAAACGTTGCCGCGATCACTTTGATGATAGGTAGGATGCTGATATTAAACACTACTTTTTTCACAAGATAATTATATTCGATCAGCGCCATAGTCCCCTGTGTGATCGCCTCGGAAAAATAAAACCACGGCACAAGCCCTGCAGTCAGGTACAGCACATAGGGCACATTCAGGCCGCTTGCCACAAGCTGGCTTCTGGTATCAAATACTTTGTCAAAAACGATCCAGTACATCACCACAGTGACTACCGGCTGTGCCATTGCCCACACAATGCCCAGATAAGACCCCGCATACCGCTTCTTAAAATCATTCTTCGCAAGCTTCCAGATCAATTTCCTGCTCTGAAAAAGTTCCGCCGGGATCGTCATGATCCGGTCATAATATACTGCAAAAATAATGCAGGTAAAAGCGATCAGCACACAGCCGCTGATCTTTTTCATCTGTTCCGTCACGGGATCGGCAAGCGCGTTATGGTGATGAATGATGACAAAAGCCAAAATCAAACCAAGCCCCCAGAATATGGCTATTCCTGCGGGCTTTCCCAAATGTCTGACTCTGTGATCGAAATTATTCTTACGCTCTGCTTTCTTCACGCCAACAAATCCTCTGTCAATGATGCTCTTCGCTCCGGCTATCTGCGGTAGCTTGCAGTAAACTCTGCAAAGCTTCCGTTGCGGAGATCCTTATCGGACAGGATGGGCTGCGCGCCGACCGCTACCGGCCAGTTCACACCGATGTCCGGATCGTTCCAGATAATACCGCCCTCATCGTTAGGATGATAAAAATCCGTACATTTGTATGCAAACTCAGCATAATCGGACACCACATAGAAGCCGTGGGCAAAATTCTTCGGAACAAAAAACTGTTTCTTATTCTCTTCCGACAAAAGCACGCCATACCACTTGCCGTAAGTAGCGGAGCCCTGCCGCAGATCCACCGCGACGTCAAAGACTTCCCCCCGCAGAACGCGCACAAGCTTGTCCTGCGGATAATTGATCTGAAAATGCAGTCCCCTCAGCACGCCTCCTCTGGATGCGGACTGATTATCCTGCACAAATATCTGATCGATCCCCGCCGCCTTATAATCATTATAGTTGTAAGTCTCCATGAAATAACCGCGGGCATCCTCAAATACGGTCGGTGTGATCACCTTAAGCCCTTCGATCTCACATGTTTCCACTGTTATCTTTCCCATAATACCTATATCCTTTCCGATCATTCTACTGCCGCTGGCGCATTACCGGTCCACCGTCGGCACATTGCCGCTGTCGCCGTCAACAATTCCCGAATACCCCGCTGCGCCTCTGGCATGATCAACAGATGTATCTATATTCATATAACACAGGTTCAGATCCACCTTCGTCTCTATACCGTCCACAGTGCCTCTGGATGTATACTGCCACATATCATAATATTGATCGTAAGAAGGCGCGTCCGCGTATTCCGCAAGCCATATGTTGTATTGTGACAGTTGTGTCACATCTATCCTGTCATTCAGCCAGTTCTTCGACGCATAGACGCCCGCCTCATAACCGGAAGCAGCGATCGTCTCCAGAAAAGCCTTGTGGAACTGTGTGCGCTGCTCCGCATCAAGCTGATCCGCCCTACCCGATCCGCCCGCGCTCTCGCTGTCGAGAAATACCGGATAATCCACATCATAATCCCCGATGAGGCTGATCACCATACTGGCCTCTTCTATCGCTTCCACCTCTGTGATGGCCTGCGTATAAAAATATACGCCCACAGGAATACCCGCCGCAACAGCGCCCTTGATGTTCGACTCGAACATAGGATCCAGTATCAGCGCGCCGCTCATGGCGCCCCGGTATCCGCAGCGAATAATGGCAAATTCCACGCCGGCATCCTTTACCTTCTGCCAGTCAATAGACTGATTCCATTTCGATACATCGATCCCCAGTCTTCCGTTACCGAATTCCAGATCCGTGTTCTCGCTCCCGTCTGCCGAATCCGCCGCGCTGTTGACAAAGGTATCTTCCTTCTCCGCATCAACGTCATTCTCTGTCAGGATCATATATTCTATGTCGTCAAGGACACGGTATTCTACCTGCTGTCTCACCTGAATGGTATTGACCGTATTGGGGACGATGTACCCCTGGACCTCCACCAGCGAGACGCTGTATTCTCCGGCACGCAGTCCGTCCAGATAGATAATGCCGTCCTCGTCCGTGTCAGTATACTCCCCAAGCTCCTGTATCTGTACCGTAAACGGAACCCCGGTCACCAGTCTGCCCGCGCTGTCCACTATCATGATCCTGAGGTCCTTTGCCACGGAGCTCATGATCATAGAGACTCTTCTTCCGGAATAACTCTCTATACTTTTGAACCGGACTTCAGGATCGAAAAAAGTCTCATCGCGCAGGAAAGCCGACAGATCATTTCCGTTTGGCGCCGGTTCGGCGCCTTCCTCCATAGAGGCTGCCTCTTCAGCCTGTCCGCTTTCGGCCAGACCGAGCTTCTGCTTCACGGTATCAGGATTTAACGCCGCTATCACGCCTATCAGTACCGCAAACATAGCGATCATGGCAATCAGCATTGTACGCATTTTCTTAGAGTCCATTGGCAACCTCAACCAGATATTGGCCGTACGCCGTCTTCATCAGCGGCTCAGCCAGTTTAAGCAGTTGTTCTCTTGTGATAAAGCCTCTCTTGTAAGCGATTTCCTCTATGCAGGAAATGTATAAGCCCTGCCTCTTCTGAAAAGCTGCAACAAAATCCGCGGCGTCCAGCAAAGAGTCGTGATTACCCGTATCCAGCCATGCGAAGCCGCGCCCCAGCGTCTCCACGCAAAGCTCCCCTCTGCTCAGATACGCATTGTTGATACTTGTGATCTCTATCTCCCCTCTTGCCGAAGGCTTCACATTTGCAGCAATGTCCACTACCTTATTGTCATAGAAATAAAGACCCGGCACCGCATAATTACTCTTGGGATTCTGCGGTTTCTCCTCTATGGAAAGCGCCCTGCCGTTCTCGTCGAACTCCACCACCCCATACTCCCTGGGATCTCTGACGTAATATCCGAAAATAGTCGCTCCCGACTTCCTGTCCGCCACTTCCCTGAGGATCCTGGAAAAGCTTTGTCCGTAAAAAATATTGTCGCCCAGAACTAACGCCACGTTGTCCGACCCTATAAAGTCGGCGCCGATGATAAACGCATCCGCAAGCCCCCTGGGATATTCCTGTATGGCATACTCCATTCTAAGGCCAAGCTGTTCACCGGTTCCGAATAATTCCTTAAAGGCCGGCAAGTCCCGCGGCGTCGATATGATCAGTATATCTCTTATTCCCGCCAGCATAAGAATGGACAGCGGATAATAGATCATCGGTTTGTCATATACCGGCATGATCTGTTTGGAAATTGCTTTGGTGAGCGGATACAGCCGTGTGCCTGAGCCGCCCGCAAGTATGATGCCCTTCATATTGTCTCCTGTCCCGTATCCCGTTCTTTCGGGGTCACTGTTTATACATTTCCTCGTAATATTTCTGATAATCGCCGCTCGTTACGTTACGCATCCAGTCCTCATGCTCAAAAAACCATTGTATTGTCCGGCGGATCCCTTCTTTAAACATCGTCTCCGGCTCCCATCCGATCTCGGATTTGATCTTATCCGGCGCTATGGCATATCTTCGATCGTGACCTTTGCGGTCCTCCACGTACGTGATCAGATCTTCGCTGACAAGCGCCTTGCGCGGATCATCGTCCGGCAACATCTCCTGCAGAGTCTCTATAATGATCCTGATAATTTCAATATTCTGCTTTTCATTGTGGCCGCCCACATTGTAGGTCTCAAACAACCGCCCCTTCTCCTGCACCATATCGATCGCCTTGGCATGATCTTCCACATAGAGCCAATCCCGAACGTTCTTACCGTCCCCGTATACGGGCAGTTTTTTGCCCTGAAGCGCATTGTTGATAATAAGCGGTATCAGCTTCTCCGGGAACTGGTACGGTCCGTAGTTGTTGGAACAGTTGGTGATATTGGCCGGAAATTTGTAAGTATCCATATACGCTTTCACAAGCATATCAGAGCCCGCCTTGCTAGCGGAATAAGGGCTGTGGGGGGCATAAGGCGTTGTCTCATAGAAATACCCTCCGTCCTCGTCCAGTGAGCCGTACACTTCATCGGTAGACACATGCAAAAACTTCTTATCCGGCTTATAGCTTCCGTCCGGCAGCTCCCATGCCGCCCTGGCGCAGTTTAACATCACTGCCGTCCCGAGCACATTGGTCTGTACAAAGATCTCCGGATTTCTAATGCTTCTGTCCACATGGCTTTCCGCCGCGAAATGGACGACCCGGTCAATATCGTTCTTGGCAAAAATATCCGCTATGGCGTCTTTGTCGCATATATCGGCTTTGATGAAGGTGTAATTATCCCTGTCCTCCACATCCTTAAGATTTTCCAGATTACCCGCATAAGTCAGAGCGTCCACATTGATGATGCGAATATCTTTATCATATTTGGCAAACATATAGTGAATATAATTAGAGCCGATAAAACCGGCGCCTCCCGTTACAAGGTAAGTTCTCATCCAATCTCTCCTTCAGGTATTTTCTTATCTGTCTATTGTACTATGTATGCGCGCACAACGCAAGCGGCGTCGGATTTTTGCCCCCGGCGCCACTTACCTTCTTAATAGCCCATATAGCTTATGTTCATGTCCACATTGCCGCTGATGCCGCTGACCTTACCTTTGGAGGAATACTGCCACATGTCGTATTTGGTAGCCGTATATGTCGGTGCGCTGGCATACTGTGCAAGCCATATCTTATATCCGGTCAGGCTTCCCGTATTGATCTTCTCCGTAAACCATGTCTTGTTCGCATAGACGCCCGCCGAATAGCCGGAATTCTGCACGGTCGCGCAGAACGCCTTACATACAGCCGTCCGCATCTCTTTGCTTACGCCGTCTCCACGACCGCCGCTGGATTCAACGTCTAAGAAAATAGGATAATTCAGACCGTATCCGCTGGCCAGGCCGACTGCCATAGACGCTTCCTCCACCGCCTCAACTTCATTGACTGCCTGACTGAAGAAATACAGTCCAACCTTTAATCCCGCAGCCTTCGCGCCCTTAATGTTGCTTCTGAACTTCGGGTCTTCAATCAGAGCACCGGTGGAAGAGCCTCTGTAACCGCACCGGATAATAACGTAGGATACGCCGGAATTCTTCACTGCGTTCCAGTCAATGTTCCCGTTCCATTTGGAAACATCGATCCCCATCGAGCCCGAACCGGAGGACAGCCTGCCATCGCTGCCAAACGTATATTTCGCGCCCTGGATGACCTGGTCACCCGTCACGTAGTTGCCGTTCTTGTCAAAGAAATATACGCTGCCGTCTATTGTCTGCCACCCTGTATAGAAATACAGCGCTCTCTGGAGATAAAACTTCATACCGTCCACATAATAATCGGCGTAGGTAGCCTGCCTGAACTGACCGTCCAGCTTTACATAAACCTGATTACCGTTCTTATCTTTTAAGAGTGTCTTGTTATCGCCCCGCTTATCGTTCACCACCGTCACTTTCCATGTGGAGGATGCATCGCCGCACTTGGCCGTAATGGTTGCCTCACCGGCTTTGATACCTTTGAAATTCGCCGTTGTTGCATTCTGGCTTTCGATCTTAAGGATACTCTCATCACTGCTTGTCCACGAGATCGCACCGCCTTCAGGAGTGGTCTTACCGCTCACGGACGCCGTTGCATTGATATTGACAGAGTTCGCGCCGCTTATGGCGATCGCCGTATATTTGACGTTCTCTACCGTGACTTCCTTTGTTGCCGCTGCGGCTGCGTTATCGCAATTCGCGGTTATCGTGGCCTTACCCGCGGCTTTCGCCGTCATCTTTCCGGTACTCTCCTCTATCGCAAGAATGTTTGCATCATTGGTGCTCCATTTGATCGTACCGCCCGCCGGGTCCGTTGTCGCCACGGCCTGCGCCGTACCGCCCACCGTCATTGTGGCGGGGCAGTCGGTGATGGTGATGGTGTAGGACACGGGTTTCGCAGCTGCTTCTGTTCCTTTGCACGCATTGATATTGGCTTTGCACGCCTCGCAGTCATCCCTCTGTTTCTTATCTGCCGTACACTTAACGCCTTCGGCATCGCAGATACACTCCGGCAGCTCAACGGGCTGCTTCGTCCCCTGGCACTGGGTGTAATCATTCTGACACACCGTACAGCCTTCCTTACGCTGCGATTCCGTACACTTTTCATCATCCGCCCCGCATATACAGGTTTCAGCTGTCCGGGGACTGCATTGCGTATGGTCATTTTGACACACACTGCACTCCGAGTTCTGCCCGGCCTCAGCGTCCGCGCACTGCACCGTACACGTGCAGCTGTCGGGACCGGTCGCCGCCAACAGCATCATCCCGCTGTGCGCGGCGATCCTATTTAGGACGCCCGACGCGTTTAGCGTAAACGTTGCGGGGTCCGGTATCGTGTCTTTGCCTATTTCCTGATAGTTATCATCGGAATTCAAAGGTGTCTTTGTGGATTCCACCCACTCTATCGTATCCTGAAGCGCCGACTCCTGTGCCGTGTCCTGTTTCGCGGTATCTTCAACCGCCGCGTTGACTTCCGCCTCTGTCTTGACCTCATCCTGGACTTCTACCTTCTTATAAGCAATGGTATCAGTAACCTTAACGCTCGTAGCGGCGGCCGGGAGAATATAATCATCGTACTCACCCTCTTTAAATGGCTTCGCCGTCACCTTATAGGTTCCCGCTTCAAGCCCCGTCTGATAGATGATTCCGTCTTTGTCGTCATCCTTCAGTTCAAAGGTTTTCTTTCCGTTTGACACTTCCACGGCAAACGGCACACCGCCGATCAGTTTACCGGTCGCTTTGTTCACAAACTTGATCTTCAGGTCAGACTGCACGGAGGTCAGATTTATCGTTACTTCAATGCCCTTATCCTGGTCTTCCTGTTCCTGTGCTGCGTCCTCCGGTTCTTCCAGATCGATCATGGACGCCAGCCTTGCCGATTCGGATACGGCGACAAGACCACTCTCACCGATCACAGAGATACCTTCCACCTGCTCGCCGACCGCCGCGAATGTCTCAACCTGTTTTGCAACGGTCTTAGCGTTCACATAGAGAGAACCGGATATGATGACGCCGGCGATCACAACGATTCCAAGCATAGCCACGATCATATCCAGGGTGCTCATCTGCGCCAGATAACGCTTAAAGCGTACTAGCACGCCTCCTTCATCGTCATAGTCGTCATCCTCATCTTCATAGTCTTCATCATCGTCTTCATCTACATCATAGTCCTCGTCGTCTTCGTCATCTTCATCATCTACTTCATAATCTTCGTCATCTACTTCATAATCTTCATCGTCTTCTTCGTCGTCTTCGTCTTCATCTACTTCATAGTCTTCGTCATCTTCTTCGTCGTCTTCGTCTTCATCTTCATAGTCTTCATCATCGTCCGCCGGATCTTCATCAAACCTCGCACTCGATGCTTTATGTCCGCTCTGATAAGCCTCTATCGCCTCATCGTCAAGGCTCAGGAATTCAAGCGTATCATCCGTTACGCTGTCTTCATCCTCTTCATCAAATCTGTCATCCTCCACAAATTCCTCAAATGACAAGTTCCTGCGCACTTTTTTTCTACTTTTTTTCCTGCTGTCCTTCATATTTCCTCCGTTCCGTATCCGCCCGTTACGGCGAACCGTCAGTCGAGTCTTAGGCCGCTGTGATCCGTAGCCTTATGTAAACCCTTAATTTTTTAACAATTTTGTAACATTATATCATAGAACTATGATAACATCAAGGGTGTTTATAATTCTTCCGAATTTGGTAAGATTTACATAATATTTGTATTTTTGCGCGATATTTAACATCGCTCAAACCGCCATATTCCCTTAAAATGCCTTGACTTTACCTCCCATAACTGACACAATACAAGTGCAACCTTACAATTTCAACATTCATTTTATTGGGAAAAGGGGATTTTACTATGATGTACATGCATTATTGTAAGCGTTGCCACCGGGTCTATATGCTAAATGGACATAAGCAAAAGTGTCCGAAGTGCCGTGAGCAGATCACGGAACTGAAAATCACTTACATGGATTATGTCACCATGGATATGGATGCGCGGGAACAGCTGAGCAGCTGCTGTGCGGATGAAGAGCAGCTGCAGAAGTTAAGTACTACATACCGTATGTACAAATACAGTAAATGGTACAAAGAGCTAAACGAACAGCTTCCGCAGACAACGATCATAACGTATCCGATAGCAGACAGGACCCCGATGGAAAACGCCGTGTCCATGGTCTGACTACCATGTGACGCACTTATTCAAGAGCGCCGTTGAGAATCTTATTTTTCGACAGCGCTCTTTTCCTTTGGTTCTTCTGCAGTCCTCATTCAGTCCCGTTTAAGGGCAATAAAATAAATGCCCCCAAAAAGAAAGATTTTATTAAAATATCAGGAATACATGGATTTTTGGACAAGTTCATAGTAAAATAAACAGGAAAAGGAAATACTTTCCGTCAAAGGAGGATACTATGAAGCATGAACATATAGAACCGGATCAGGACCAGGAGATCCTGGACGAAGCGAAAAAAAGCGAAGAGCAGGGACCGGAAGGAAATGAAGAACAGGAACCGGATCAGGACCAAGATGCTTCCGGCGGCCGGTTTCGTATAAATCTTCATGCCGCTTTGCTGTGTGCCATTGTACTGATCGTAGCATTTTGCGCTTTCAGATTATATAAATGGAATCAGGGTGAGCCGTCAGACTACGACCCGGATTACCAGACAACTGATTTTGACATAGAGACGATGGATACCATCATTCCGTTACTGCCCGAACAGTTGGAGGGACACGAGGATGACGGCGTAACCACCATTCTGTGCCTCGGCGATGACCCTTTTTCTATGGAACAGGGCGAGCACGGGCTGGCGGAGCAGATCGCCGCCAAAACAAATGCCACCGTCTACAACGGCGCGTTTACAGGCACTACGGTCGCGGCACAGTACCCGACTTATAACGACTGGTACATGCTGGACGCCTTTTCGTTCTCGTATGTGGCGCAGAGCCTCGCATCAGGCGATTTCGACCAGATGAAACACGCGGCCACATTCAGCTACGATGAAGCGTTCCCGCGCACGGTAGACATGCTTGAATCGATCGATATGAACAGCGTGGACATAATATGCATCATGTATGACGCCAGCGATTATATCAACCTGCGGGCCTGCGATGACCCGAACAGCCCTTATGACATCATAACCTATACCGGTGCGCTGAGAAGCGGCATCACGGCGATCCAGGAAGCATATCCTTTCATCCGTATCGTTGTCATGTCCCACACGTTCTGTCACTCCGTCGGTGAAGACGGCAATTTTCAGAACGGCGACCGCACAGACTTAGGCAACGGAACCATAAGCCATTACTGGCAGAAGGAGCTTGATGCATGCATGGACTGCGGTGTTTCTTTCATTGACAACTTCTACGGCTCCATCAACGAGGATAACTACATCGAATATATGACCGACTATATCCACTTCAATGACGCCGGGCGGGAACTGCTGGCACAGAGATTTGCCGAGTGTATTTTCCCTGACCTTGCGGATACAGAATAGACGCGGTCTGCGGTCCGGCGTCAATATTCTTGCGAGAACAACGCTTCAAAATCAAATCTGTCTATCACGGCGCGCATATCATCAAGCGCGCCTTTCATTTGCTCTGCGCTTGTCACTTCACAGGCTCCGTCGGCAAAGCACTCTGTCATATACCGGTTGATATCCTTGTGATAATGGGTATAATCCGCATAATTGTTCAGGTCTGTGACGATCTGTTCCTGACTGGCGAAAAAGAACATTCTCACATTGTCGTAGGACAGCAGCGTATCCGCTATATACTGATACTCAGCCAACGTAGCCTCCAGATGATTTTCCGTCATCACATCGTTCCAGTACAGGATACTGTACGGCGGGAAAAAAATATAAAATTCCGTATCGGGATTCTGCTCGATATAGGGGCAGATATTTGCGCGAAGGTTTTTCCTGACGGCCTCGATATACGCCTCCGGGTCTGCCTCGGTCTCCACCCTTTCCGGCGGTTCATAATTGTGCATCACCCACTGGATGTTATAATATTCATCCGTCCACCAGCTCTGGTAAACCGTTGCCAGATCCGTCCTGTCTGGATCGGCAAGGGGCCTCAGTACATAATTAAGCAGCACATCCTTATTGAATATATATCGCACATCGTTGACAAGATCATCGTCATAGAGATATGTGGGGATCGGATATTTTGTTTCATCCACGCCCCCGGAGTATGTCATCACATCCACGCCCAGAAAAACCGTGTCCACCCTGTGTCCGCTGTCAAATATGATATCCATGATATTTGCCTGATCTTTTGGGTAGGCTCCACTGTAACATAACTTGATCGTATTAAGGCCCATAAGCTCATCAAACCACCTGGTATCAAAATTTACCGTCATGGAGGACCCAAGGATCACGCTGTCATACTCCAGATGTTTCGCCATGCCCGGATTCTGGGATAACTGGTTATCCACCAGGTACGGGAACCATTTAAGCGGCGCGTGATACTGGAAAAAGGGATCCACCCAGATAACCAGAGCCGCCGTTAGAGAAAGCAATATGAGAATAAACGCTAATGCGGATACGATCCACTTTTTAAATCTGTTCATAACATCTGCCCCGACCTAAAAATTAAAATACAGAAATGTGCTTACGTTGGAAAAAGAAAGCACACACCACACTCCCAGCACAGCAAGTACGGCCGCAGAGCCGATTCTGTACCGCGCGCGCTCCATTCTCTGCGCCGCATTTCTGCCGATCATTGCCAGATATACGCCTGCGGCAAGCATCACTGCCATAGGAATATAGCCGCCCCACGCAAACCTGTCGAGATGGAGCACCTTGATAACATACCACAGTTCATCCGGATCAACCGCTGCTGCCAGTTCCGAAGAGACCCTCTGCACAGGACCCTTAACGGCAGTATACAACATCTTGTTTGCCTGCGGGATATCTTCGGCGCGGAAATAGACCCACGCCACACTCACATAGATAAACAAAAGCAGTCTCGAGACAAGCGATGCAGCCTTATTTTTACTCCGGATATACCGCGGTTTCAGGTTTTTCAGCCAGAATCTGGTCAATACATACAACGCGCCGTGCAGGAACCCCCATGCCAGATAATTGAAGCCTGCGCCGTGCCACGATCCGCTGAGTAAGAAAACGACCATCAGATTCAAATACATCCTGACCTGACCTGCACGGTTTCCGCCAAGCGGTATATAGACATATTTCGTGAAAAAACGGTTCAGCGTAATGTGCCATCTTTTCCAGAACGCAACAATATTCTCCGCCTTGTACGGTGAATCGAAATTGACCGGGATCTCAATGCCGAGCATCCCGCCGATCCCACGTGCCATATCGCAGTATCCGCTGAAATCAAAATACAGCTGGAGCGAATATAAAACGATAACGAGCATGGCGTCAAACCGGCCCAGCAGAGCGATATTTTCATATCCGTAATCAACGCCCGCACCGAACGTATCCGCGAGCAGAACCTTCTTGGACAGTCCAAGGATAAAAAGTCCGAAACCCTCCGCGATCCGCTCCCACCCGACAGGTCTGTGTCCGATCTGCGCAAACTGCGGGAGCATCTCGCTGTGATTGACGATCGGGCCCGCGATCAACTGCGGAAAGAAAGAGACAAAAAGCGTATAATCGACAAGCGGGCAGTCCCTCACCTCGCCGCGATAAGTGTCCACCACAAAGGAGATCTGCTGAAACGTGAAAAAGCTGATGCCAAGGGGCAGCAGAATGTTCTTAAGCGCCACGGAAGTGCCGAATACGGCATTGACCGTCTCGGCAAAAAAATCATAGTATTTAAAATAGAACAACACGCCAAGATCGACCGCCACCGCAAGTACCATGACCGCCTTATGCGGCCTTTGGGACAATATCTTGTGAAACAGATAATTCACGCCGATGCTGCATATCATGATGAGCAGGTAGGCAGGATTAAAATATCCGTAGAACCAGAAGGACATAAAGATCAGGAAAAGCTTGTCCTGCACCGCCCTGCTCTGCCCCCTGTGATTCGATGGAAGATAGAAGCCCAGCAGGCATATGGGTAAAAAAACAAACACAAAAATATAGGAATTAAATAACATTGTTCTGCTCCGTTTGATCCATGCAGTTATTTTACAGTTGCGATATCCGTCTCCATATCCTTATAGATCAGATATTCTCCTACCCGGTCATACAGGGCATACCCGTACCCGGTCAACGGCTCTTTCATCTGCCTGTCTTCACTAAGGACAATGTACGCACAGGGATATGTCCTTGCAAGTTCGACAAAGGACGCCGTATCGATCACTTTCGCCTGCTCCATCGCCATGTACATATCATGCCAGTAGTCCCATCTGGCAATCAGCATTTCTCTGCCGTAAGGAAGCTCTATGTTGGTACTGTACTGACGGATATAATAGATCAGGTCTGCAGGGACAAGAATCGTGATGCGCCCCTCTTCAGGTTCCACCAGATCCACGATATCGACCGCATCCTGCGGAAGATGATAGGCGTTCTCGGCCTTCGTAATATTTTCGCTGTCGTAGACAAAATCGCCGCAGACAATGACCGCCGCGCACATGAGCACCAGCCCGATCCGCCTGTGCCTCCCGCACAGCTTGATCATGCCATAAGCGCTCACCAGACTCATCTGCAGCAGCCACAGCAGCCTGTAGTATGTCTCAGAATCATCCAGTATCCGCACAAACGCTTTACGAAACAGCGGGCAGAAAAACAGCAGAAGAATAACGGTGGGCGCATAGACCAGAACCGCTTTGATCCGCTTATCCTTCTCCGTCAGCCACAGGTACAGCAGCATAAAAAGATAGATACCCGCAAGATAACCGTTCTGATCAAATCCCATATAATTCTTGAAAATGACAACGCTCTCCAAAAAGATACCCCACATAGAATGCTCCTATCTCAAAAGATATCCGTATGCCAGATACGCATAGACCGACATATAGATAACGTTCGGAATACACGCAGCCGCCATTTTAACAACCACCTTATGATCTCTCTCTACCGCTGCAAGGCACAGCGCAGTCACCGCCATCAATATACACACTAGAAATACGGCGATCGAACTGCACAGCCCCGCCGCCGTATTGACACAGGTCAGCAATATCCACAGCCCGGTATCCTTACGGCTTTCCTTCGCCCCATCGTATATACGCAGAATAACCCAGAACAGAGCCGGGATCACGAGGCTGCCCGCCACGGCTTTGCCCTGCCACGTCCGGGTAAGGAAAAACGTCTCGTTCGTGTAGATCGACACGTTTCCGAATATTTGAAAGAAGGCCATAACGCACATGAAGACCGGAAGATTTTCCGAATGAAAAACGCTGCCGTCAGCTTCACCGCGCCTGCAAAACAGAATACGCCCAATCTCATAATATACAAGATAACTTAAAGGGATCAGTACAAGCGGCATAACCACATGCGACACGATCGTTGCATGTATATCGCTTTTTACCGCTACATACGCGATCCACATCGGAAACACCGCCAGTGCATGCCTGATATCCGGGTCCGTCGGCCTGCCCGTGTACGGCAGAATACGGTACATCACATCCGCCTGCTGCGCGATCAGCGATTCCACCACATAGTAGGCGTCATCCCCGTCAAAAGACGCATGGGATACCGACATATACAACTGGACGCCGAGCAAAATAAAAAACAAAACCCACTCGATCCGCTGCGCAGGTGGAAGCGGCTTAAACAGCGCACCGGGGCCCCGCACACTGCGGCTTGTCCCCTGCGTCTTATGCATGCGGTACGTAAGCCACAGTCCCGCCGCTGCACACAAGAGACTTACGACCATAAAGCAAATCGAAGCCTTGGTAAAATTATTATATTTGACCCAGAACACTGCGGGTATTGCGATAACCTCAAACAACGACCACATCAGAAAGTATCCGGACAACAGCACCACGCCCGGATCCTTCTTGTCTGCCGTTATATAACGCGCCGGTATCAGACCGATGCAGTATGGTATAATTAACAGCCAGAATAATAAGCTCAGAATATGAAGCATAACATCCTCTCTCTATCCCTTAAGACTGCGCAACTATATATTTCCTCGTTATTGTATCATACTGTACATTTTCCCGCAAATATGATAAAATTGAAACAGTTTTTTTATACCAACTTACGAATGCGAGGTAATCCATGAAAAAGGTTTATGTTATTGGCGCCGGACCCGCGGGTCTGACCGCAGCGTACGAACTGTTAAAGCAGAGCAAAGATTATGAAGTGGTCGTTCTGGAAGAAAGCGAAGCGATGGGCGGTATCTCCAAAACCGTCAACTACAAGGGCAACCGCATGGATATGGGCGGGCACCGCTTTTTTTCCAAGGTGCCGGAAGTAAATAAGTGGTGGAACGATATGCTCCCGCTTCAGGGGAGCCCCGCCCGTGACGATATCAAATTATCCAGAGACATTCCCCTTGCCAAAAACGGTCCCGATCCCGAAAAAGAGGATCGTGTCATGCTGACAAGGAACCGTGTTTCCCGCATTTATTACAATCAGAAATTCTTTGATTATCCCATCAGCTTAAAATGGGAGACCTTTGCGAATCTCGGGCTTGCCACGGATATTGCGGCGGGCTTCAGTTATCTGGCGTCCGTTATACACAAACGCAAAGAAAATTCACTGGAGGATTTTTATATCAACCGCTTTGGCAAAAAGCTGTACTCTATATTTTTTGAACGCTACACTGAAAATCTGTGGGGACGCCATCCCAGAGAGATCGATCCAAGCTGGGGCGCCCAGCGCGCCAAAGGGCTTTCGGTATTTGCCATCATTAAGGACATGTTCGGCAAGATACTGCCCGGCAGGAAAAACCGGCATGTTGAGACTTCCCTCATCGAATCCTTCAGCTATCCGAAGCTCGGACCCGGTCAGCTGTGGGATGTGACTGCTGAAGAGATCCGGAAGCTGGGAGGCACGATACAGACAAACTGTAAGGTAATTTCCCTCACCAAAAACGCAGACAACCATATTGTCTCACTGACTTACGAAACGAACGGACAGTCTGTCACGGCAGAAGGAGATATTTTCATATCCTCCATGCCGCTTAAGGATCTGGTCGGCGGTATGAACGATGTACCCGCCAAAGAAGCTGCAATCGCGGCGGGTCTTCCCTACCGCGATTATAGAACGCTGGGCGTGCTCATCCGCAAACTGAATCTGCAGAATAAGACGAAAATAAAAACTATCGGCAACATCGTTCCGGACAACTGGATCTACGTTCACGACCGCACGGTACAGGTAGGGCGTTTCCAGATATACAACAACTGGTCACCCTATATGGTAGTAGATCTGGAGCATACGGTCTGGATAGGACTGGAATATTTCTGCAGCGAGGGAGACAAGCTCTGGAATATGTCAGACGAAGAGTTCTCTGCTTTCGGGATCTCAGAGATGATCAAGATGGGACTGATCGACAGTAAAGAAGATGTCATTGATACCCATTCGGAATCCGTAAAGAAAGCGTATCCCGCATACTTTGATACCTACAGCGAGATCGATACGCTGATCGACTACCTGAAGGGAATCGACAACCTCTACTGCGTAGGACGTAACGGCCAGCACCGCTACAACAATATCGACCACTCTATGATGACTTCCTTTGAGACAGTCAGGAACATCGTAAACGGTATTGACAACAAGGATAATATCTGGAGCGTGAACACAGAGCAGGAGTATCACGAATCCAAATCATCGTGATGACCCGACCCGGCCGCACGTCTTGCGGCCACCGCGCGCCCGGCAATTACCGCAAGTCCGGCGATCAGCAGAAAATAGAAGCTGATCCCTCTTGTCACGTAAAGCGATGGCATCAGATATCCGCCCGTAAAGATCGTTCCAAATATATTTCTATACATGAGTTCCGTGATTCCCTGTGCCCCGGGCACAGGGAGCATATCTACGGCAATATAGACCGAAGCCTGAAGAAGCGCTATTGTAAGCGCATCCGACCCGTTAAGGGCAAATCCCCGATAGATGATCCAGGTCAGAATAAAAACACTGCATCTTTGCAGAAATGTAAACAGGCATACATAAAACACTTTCTGCTTATTATCGATCAGGAATCTTACCGCCGACCTGTACCCTTCCACAAAATGCCCGATCTTCTCCGTTCTTTTCACGGAAGCTTTGAAAACTCCGATTTTAACTAACTGCCGCTCCGCCTTCAGCGCTACTTTCTTTATCACATCCGGCATCATCATGACCGCCAGGATCGCCAGCACCAGCGCCAGATTCAAGCCCAGTCCTAGAAGGTATAACGGGAAAAATCCCCGAAGATAAGCTTTAAGTGGTTTATGCCAGAACAGCAGCATTGCGATCCCGATCAGCACAAGCACAAGCTTATAGATCAGCGCTACCGTCATCAAAACCACCGAGGATTCCGACAGGCTGTTATGGTCTTTTCGCATATAGTACAGCTGCATCGGCTGACCGCCGGTAGCCGACGGCGTGATACCTGAATAGAAAAAACCGATAAATGAATAGGAGATGCATCTGAGTATACTGCCCCTCCCATGCATGGAATGAAGCAAATACCAGATCATGATGCCCTCGGCGCTGACAAAAAACAACGCCACGAGCATTGCAAGGCATAAAGCCCACGGTGACAGTTCGCGCAGCGCGTTGATGACCTGCTCCGCATCCTGGCCACGAAAAACGGTATAAAACGACAGACACATGACTAGCAGGAAAAAAATCCCTTCCGCGATCCTTTTCCTGCTTATCTTCATCCTGCCCCTAACATTATGTCCGGTATCCATTTACACATTATCCTTCCACCAGTTTTGCCAGACGGCCCTCAAATACAGTCCTCTTATACGGATAATAATAGAAATCCTTCGGGGTTACAAGAGAAAAATGCTTAGACGATATATCAATATGATTCTCGGCAAGCAGTCGCGCGATATAAGAAGAACATGTATAATGATCTCTCTGGTAAAACGGTATGCCGCACATGATAAAGAAAAGTCCGGCTACTGCGTAATGACTGCTCTTCCGGTATTGATAATCCTGGCGCAGACGTTTTCTGATCCTCTCCTTCTGTTCCGCGCTGCACTCCAGTTCGCACACCCGGTAATCCGCGGTAGGGAAAGCCCGCAGTATTCTATTTTTATCTTCCCTCTCAAACCCTGCGAAGAACGGCAGCCTCGGATTTCTCCTTCCGAAGCTGTATGCCTCTTCGAGCCGCTCGTCCAGAGAAATCACAACATGTACATACTTCTGTTTCAGAAAGCGGCGTATGATACCGGCAAACAGTCCCGGCGTATCCACCATCGCAATATAGATATGCTCCATATCCGCTGCCTCCCGCATCTTACTGAAACTGATAGATCCTTCGAGCCGCCCGGTAGCCGCCTCTTGTAAGTATCCCGCCCAGTCTGCCGGGCAGATAAGTCAAACCGCTCAATGTGGTATACTTCAAGCGGAAATACAATCTGGCATTTTCCTCTTTTACATTATTCCACAGTTTTTTTCTCTTTCCGAACGCCTCATCGGAATTGATGAGCAGGAGATGAACCGAAGATATAGCCATCATAATGGAGATATTGCGGCACATATATTCTGCGAGCTTCGGATACCTCTCCTTCACTTCATTCAAGTCCACCGATCTAAGGACGATCTCTGTCACCTTGATCTGCTGGTCGATTCGGCTCATGAGAATCTTTTCATTGACAGACTGATCCGTCCGCCCGATATAGTAATGATACAGATCCGTATCCATATAATAGATATGTCTTACACAGGGCAGTGGCTTGTAAGCAAATATATTATCTACATAGAAAGTGTGCTCCGGTAAAACCACATCCGCTTCTTTAAGCAGGGCGGTCCTGAAGACCAGCGCATGCATGATCAGATACTGGGATGCATGAAATCTGCCAATGTCGTTCCAGTCACACATTACCTCCACCGGAAATACATTGCGGTAATGTACCGCATGGTATGTCCCCTCGTCCAGATGGTCATAGATATAGTTGCAGACAAACATGTCAGGGATCTCTCTGACAAGTCCCGACTCCTTCATCGCGCAAAATCTTCTGATCCTGCCGAGCAGCCTTTGATATGCCCCTTCATCAAGCCAGTCGTCCGAATCGACCACTTTAAAATAAATTCCCTTTGCTGCTTTCAAACCGGCATTGACGCCCGAACCGTGTCCGCCGTTTTCTTTATGGACCGCCCTGACGATACCCGGATATGCTTTCTCATACATATCCGCAATTTCTCCCGTTGCGTCCGTGGAACCGTCGTCCACTACGATGATCTCCACATCCCTGCCACCCACAAGCAGCGAATCTATGCAGCGACTCATATAATCCTGGGAATTGTAGCAAGGTACAGTAAACGTGATATATTTTGTTTCTCTTTCGTCCACCCTTTTCACCTCCGGTTTCTATCTATCATAACGAAAGAAACCGGAGATTTTCTTCAAAGCATTCTTAATTTATTCTTAAGTATGAAATTTTATATGCGCTCAGTTCTTCATGGCTTCCACCACGGTCTGCGCTACAAGCTCCATACCGGCGTGATTCGGATGAACGCCGTCCGATACAAACTCATGCAGATGATCGATGTCGACGCCGCAGTTTTCCAGATCGATCGTCGGGATCCCCCGGCTATCCGCAATGATTCGAATCTGCTCCGAATAATCCGATGACGTCATCCCCAAACGGTTCACCATCGGGTCAAACGGCCGCTCTCCCTTTCCCCAGGTGCCTGCCGGCAACAGCGTACAGCAATATATCTGTGAAACAGGATAACAGCTCTCCAATTCATCCAGGATCAAAGTATACGCATCGCTGAAGTTATCCACCAGTCCCGGCTCCACAATACGCGTACCGTCGTTATCGCCGAGCGGAATGTTCTTCAGCAGGTCGTTTGTCCCCATATATACAATGATCACATCTGGCATTTTGCCCTGTCTGCCTGACAACTGGGATATTCTGTACTCGCTGCACCCGTTTGCGGGATCATCCGGCGACAGCGAATCTCCCGCGCATGTACACCCGGCGCTGGAGTCATTTGCACATAGCTCCATCTCCATTTCATCCATGACCTGCATCCACCATGTCTGCGATACATCGGACAGTTCACCGTCAAGCGGATAGAATATGCCGAATCCATCGGGGATCCAACCATCGTAAGTGGAGATGCTGTCACCCAGGATCGACAGGCTTAACGGCTGCTCCGCACCGGCCTCATCAGGTTCTGTGACCCTGTCGGCGTCTGTATCTGCGTCAACCGCCTGAGCCGTGTAAACACCTGTTTCCGTATCATTTGTTTCAACACTGTCGATTGCAGTTTCAACACTATCGATCACGGCATCATTTTCTGCATCATTTTCTGCCGCACTGTCTGCTGTGCCGTCCCGAACAGCGCCGCCGCATCCTGCCATACACATAACCGAAAGCAGAAGACACGATGCGCATATTATCCTGGCTTTTTTCACCATACCGTAACCCCTCATCATTTGTCAGTGAAATACTGTCCGACATTACCGCTTAAAAACAGACTGTCTGGCGCCGTGCAGCTGTTCGTGATGCTTCAGGACATCCGTCACCGCATCCATCCGAAGCCCGGCGTCTATAAAGTCGCAGTTTTGGCAGAACGGATAATTCTGTCTTCCGTCCCGGATCGCCTCGCGCAGCTTGCGGTACGGCTCGCTGTTCCATCCCTCTTTCAAGGACACCTTATGCAGATCCGCCAGATCGGTCACTTCAAAGTTGTCGCAGCAGCAGATACCCATCTTACCGTTTGGCATGATCCACATATCAGTATACGGCATCAGACATGTCTCTGAGATTATCTCCCCTTTGCTCTGCTTATTCGGCGCGCTGCCGGCCCTGTTCGTCAAAACCTCCTTCAGATAACGCATCTGGATCAGTATATCCACGCTCTTAAACTCATCGGGATGCGCCTTGACGTAATCGTATATTTCTTTTATATTTTCATGAAGCTTCATATCAAGACAGTAGTTATTAATGATAAGCTGGTTCACATACGGGACGATCGTCTTTACTTTATCAATATCCAGCAGAAGCCCGTTAGTGGACATGAATATAAATGCATCCGGAAGCTGCTTTCTTGCATATTTGTGAAATTCAACGATCCTGTTATCCAGCCAGGGCTCATTGTTACCGTAAAGCGTCAGGTGGCCTTTATAGTCCCAGTCGTGAAGCTGGTCGATAACGGAATAGTAGATCTCGTCTTCCATTTTCATATACGGCCTTTTCTCGGCATGAATATTGGCGGTACAGAATTCACAGGTACTGTTACACCTGTTTACCGTCTCCAGATTGACCACTATAGGCTGCGGCAGCTCTTCCTGTGCAAAAAAATATTCGATATATCTCTTCTGCTGCCTTCTCCTGTATGCAAACTGCAGCTTTAAATAACTCTGACTGGACAGCTTCGGCAGATATTTTCTCGCATTCCACCCAAGCACGCCTCCGAAATTGTGTACTCTGATTGGCATATTAGTTCTCCTTTGACATATTATTGCGTCATTTTACCGTATATACATAAACCGTGTAGCTATCCTGCGCCGTATAGCTTCGTAACAGGCGAAGCCCGGCCTCATCCGCATTGCTAAGCTTGATCCGCGAAAAAATATATTCGCCGCCCAGCTCCCGAAAAGCCTCCGTATCCATGTAAATATCACAATCTGTAGCATACACCGTTTTGGTCGCGCTGACAATACTCAGATCCGTCCCTGAATACAGATAAGCCCTGGCTCCCCAGTCATCATAATAGATCCGTGTGGCTTCCACCCTGTCAAGCGCCGGTGCGATCACCCTGCGGAAAGCCTCCTTATACTGCTGCGTATAGTAGCCGAGATAACCATCCAGTGTAGCGATCCCGTTATATTCCAGCACCGCAGGATAGAGCCCGTAGGCCGCCGACCACTCGCCCTGATAGCCGATATCCTTCTTGATCTCATCAAAAAGCGCCTGCGCATAGAACTGTTCATAATCCAACTCGTCTACTTCAGAGCCGTGATAATACTCATATGCCCTGTTCCGGCATGTGGCATACAGGTCATTATAGCGGTTCGGCGTCAATATGATCACGAGCACAGCAATGCAGATAACCGCATTGGCGACCCACATCTGCCATATGCCGGCATCATACAGCCTGACCAGCACTATTAAAAGCGCCGCATACCACAGAAATGGATTAAAGAAGATCGTCCGATTAAACTGCCAGCCCGTAAGCGGCGGAATAAGCATCTCCACAAACGACCGCAGAGGTTTACAGTCATACAAAGCGCAGATCACGCTGTTAAACAGGATAAACAGCATAATGAAATTAAACAGATCATGAAATATCTTCCCGGGCGTCTTCCGCCAAAGAAATACAGCATTATGGAGCACGAAGTACAGGACGCAGACCGGAAGCACCACCTTACCGTGCACGCTGTCCGCGTGAAAGACGCCCTCGCGCCAGACGGTCCATATCTCCTGCAGTATCTCCGTCGCGGAAAGGTCCGCATTTACCATCGTAGAACGAATCGTCTCCTCGCCGCTGAATAACATCTGTCCGAACAGTCTGTACTCGCATACCACATATCCCAGCGACAGCACAGCAAATGCCGCCGCAAGCCTCCATGCCGGTTTCCTGTCCCGTATGGACAGCCACAAAACAGCGATCAGCAGATATCCTAAGATAAACAGCCCGTGATAAGAAAAATACGACACAAGAGGATATGCCAGAAGAGCCACATACCAGCCAAGCCCGCCTTTGCGGTATATTTTGATGAGAAGATACACGCACAGAGGTATCGAGGCGAAGGCAAAGCCAAATGCCGGGAAAAACCATAGAATACCGTATGCAAATCCCGTCATACAGATAATGGGACGGTACAGCATATATTTATCCGCAAACAATTCCTTTGCAAGCAGCCGAAAGGAAACGATACCCAGCAGGATCTTGCCGATGATACCGAGCACATACGCGATGTAGACCGGAAAGATCATGTAAAGCACGCTGTACAGCGACAGCTCCGACGGCAGATCATCTCTGCTTATCCCGCCCAGAAACGGCACATCCACCCCGTGTTTAAAAAAAGTTCCCGTATTTTTAAGCATCTGAAACTGCGGAAGAAAAAGATCCATGTTGTCATGAAGGCCAATATAGCTCCTCTCCCCATAACCGAAGAAAACTCCCGCCGTCAGGAGCAGGAAGCCTGTGATTGGAAAATAAAACCAGTATTTAGTAAGCCATATGAACCATTTCTGTTCCGTCAGCCGTTTCATCCGTCTCTCCATCATTATCCGCTTTACTTATCTTTACCCTCTCTTACAGTCGCCTCACTGTTCTTACGAAACACAAATAATTTCTGCCCAAAGAAATTCATGACAACAAAGAAGCACATGCCGAAGAGCATTGCCACATTGTCCACGATCACCTTCGGCTGTGAAGACAGCAAGCGTCTGACAAGGGGCTGCGCCGTACCATAGGCGATCAGATAGCATACTATGATATTTATGGCAAACCGCCACGGAAGCCATTTATCCCTGTTCTCCACCTTAAAAGTAACCTTCGCATTGGCATGATAGGAAAAAACACTTCCGACAAAATAGGAAATACCCGTAGAGAGCCAGTAATTTATATGAATAAAATTATACAGCACCGCCATGATCACCCATCCCATAAACGTATTGATAACGCCCACCATACCAAAATGAATGACTTCCATGATAAAGGTTCTGTGCGTATTATAAAGTTCTGCGAGCTTTTTCATATATATTCCTTTTCTACCGTTACTTTTATACCAGGTCAGTCACCGTACATCTCCATCCACTCGGGACGGTCCATACTGATCACGCTTTGCTTTCCGTAAAAATCGGCCGTGACAGTGTTGCTCCACGCTTCCGGATCATCCGTGACAGGCACGTGCATCAGCGGACCCTGTATATTGTTGATACCCGGAACCACTATATCTTCAGCATTTTCGTTTTCCAGCAGCCGGGTCTGAAGATCCATCTGCTCCTTATAATCTTCTGCCTGACCGCTTATTATATAATCAAGCGAAACATAAGAAGCGCTGGTCTTGATATAACCGCGCCCGATCAGGACCCAAACGGCGCAGACCAGTATCCCCGGAAGAACGATCCGCCGCCAGACTGCCATGTCAATATTACCATGCCGTGCCAGCCCCCCCCCAATTCTTTCTGCCGTCTTTTGCGCCGCCACAAGCAATATTCCCGATGCCGTAAGCAAAAAGACCTGATAATTGGTATTCAGAACCCCTCTGGAAACTTCCACTCCAGCATAGATCGCGGGCGCCTGCATAGCGCTGTACAGGCAGAAAAGCATAAGCGACAGCAGGACCGGATGCCTGAATCTGTATACCTTTTCCTCTGTACAATACACTGCGGTCAGAAGAACAAAAAGTAACAAAAGTCCGGCAAATATCAAGGGTCTGTCTTTCACATAGACTCCGATGTCCTTTATTCCGCAGACAAACGATTTGCCGACGGTCATGAATACAGCCGAAACGGAAAAGCCAAAATCCTCTCCCGCTCGGCACTTATTTCCCGGCGCTGTGGCGCTGACAACAAGCCCGGCCACTTCACACAAAACAGGGACCGTAAGCATCAGAATGCGCTTGTCTTTCCGGAGCAGCCATGCGGATATACCCACGTAACAGGCAGCCACCAGCGCAAATAATGCAGCCTGATAATTTGCTCCTCCAAGTAATGTCATAAAAATAAGGATCCCGACAAATGTACTCTTCTTATATTCCACGCTGTATCTTATAAGCCATGCCGCCGTCATCTGACACATAGCGAAGGGGACCATATAGTGAGCGCACCCATTAAACCAATAAATAGAAGATTTGGTGCTGGGAACAAATTCTATGCTGACTGCCAGAAAGCAAACGGTAAGCAGCAGATAACTCCATCTGTCAAACCGCAGCATTCTACATAATATCTCCCTGAACAGGTAAAATGTACTGCCGATCCACAGAAACAGCATCAGGACCGCAACAATGACATATGCCCTGTCATGAAAGACTTCCGGCTGAAGGGAAAAAAGCGCCACGTCAAACCATGTCCCCTGCCAGCTGTAATAATATCGTACCACCGTGCCAAACACCGCCCTGACCACCGCCGCCAGGGAATGCGTACCCATCCACGCCATTCTGGTAAGAGTGCCATATCCGTAATCATCGCCGCTTGCCCTGTTAACAAAGGTAAGATATACGACCGGCAGCATCAGGACAGTAAAGCATACCAATGATATAACAGCGAGATATTTAAACCTTTTTCCCATGAACTTTCCTTCCATAGTCCGGCCATTTAAAGTTAAGCCGCATCCGCCTTGTAAAAATCACAGGGCTTATATATAATAATATAATAGACGATGCCGCAGCGGTATCGTCCGGTCGCCGGTCATTCCGGCGTCAGAAAACATCCGACCAGAGAGGAGAAATAAATGCCAGCTTTAAAAATACATCATATCGGCTATCTTGTCAAAAAAACAGATGCCGCCATTCTTTCATTTATAAAGCTCGGATATAAGGTCGTCCAGGATACGGTATATGATGACATTCGCAAGGTAAATATATGCTTTCTTCAAAAAGACGGCTATCTTATAGAACTGGTGTCCCCCGCATCCGAAGATTCCGTAGTCGCCGGATTACTCAAAAGGTATAAAAACACCCCTTATCATATCTGCTATGAAACAGAGCATTTCGACGAGGATTATCGGGCTCTGACAGCCTCCGGTTTTATCGCCATCGACACGCCCACACCCGCTCCGGCTCTGCAGAACCGTGATGTTGTATTCCTGACAAGTCCTGCCGTGGGAATGATCGAACTGCTCAGACATACTATATCTGAGCCATAATGATATCGACCATCTCTCCCACATTCTTCATGGAAACGACCTGTCCCATGTTAAATTTCATGCCAAATTCCTGCTCCACCGCCGCCAGCAGATTAATATGCTCCAGGGAATCCCATTCCTCAATATCATCCGCCGTTGTGGTATCCGTCACGGTAATGTCCTCGTCGTCAAACACATCCCGGAACACTTCATTCAGCTTTTCATACACTTCTTCTCTGCTCATTTTGCCCATATCGCTCTCTCCACTCTTATAATGTTAATAACAGTACTATATATGGTTTTCCTCTATTTTACAACTTCGATCACCGTATTTTTGTTCTCATAATCAACAATATCAAATCTCCATTCTGTACTGCCATCGTCTTTCTCCCCGGTCTTTGTAAATCCCATGACCGCGTAAAACTCCTTCACCATGACATTCTTGGCGGTAGGATAATAATATCCGTATATCGTATGGATGCCGCAGGAAATGCAAGCCTGCACTATGCTGTCCATCATGGCATATTCCATGTCACGCTTCAGCACACGGCAACTCATCAGCCACAATTCAATATGAAGCGCCTTCTCCCGTTCGTCTTTCCGGCCGATCACCACGGATACAACACCGTTATCGCCGAACTTGTCCTCCAGCCTGCCATACCTTGTAATATAAAGGTCATCTGCCGCAAATCTCTCAATATCGCTCTGGGTATATCTTCTGGTCGTCAGGTTAAACTGGTTGCTCTTGTTGGTCAGCTGGGCGATCCGTGACATGTAGATCGCTTCAAACGGCTTAATAGTGCCTTTCATCTGAAGGGAAAGCAGGTACTCCCTGTAATCGCCGAAGTTTTGCTGCTGCCGCTTCCTCTCTATATTCGCCTTATACATCTCATTACGCTTCCGGTCGTCTTCCGATAAGTTTGTAACCTCAAAAAATCCCGCATGGTCCAGCACTCTAATGTACTGCTCCGGCGTGCCGATCTCCGGCACGGCAACGCCCGGCACCTGCGTTCCGACGATCTCACGCTCCGCGGGATTGTCATCGACAAACACAAGGCTGTCCGGCAGGATATTTAACGCATCCGCTATCGCGGCGATATTCCCGCTCTTAGGCTCCCAATCCGCCTTGATCAGAATAAAATCTTCGGGGCGCAGTATCCCGCCCGGATGATTCAGTCCCGCTATGGCGTTTTCATATTCATTCTTGGAGGCAACGTTGAGCATCACGCCGATATCCTTCTGGGATTTGAGGTATGACTGGAATTCCGCGTAAACCTGCCCCATAGAGGTTTCCTGTCCGATCTCGATATTCTCTACGCCGTCATCGCCTATGACGCCGCCCCAGAGCGTGTTATCCAGATCTACAACAAGGGATTTTCTGTTCTTTCCGAACACCGCCTTGATAATATTGGACAAGTTATAGGAGAACTCCGGTATTGCCTGCATACACATGGCATATTTATACATGTGCCAGTATGCAGGATCCGCCCACCGGTCCAGCCCGTACGCCGCCGACAGGTAATTAATGTCGTTGATATAGAAGTTGTCATGTTCTGCGGCATACTGGTAAAATTTCTCGTTTAACCTGTTGATAAAACTGATACGGCCCTGTCTGTAGACCGCATCCTGGTTCCCCAATATCCTGTAGAACGGATACTCAAAATTATTCTGGATCACGGGACAATCGTACGTATCTGCGATTTTCTCCCACATGACACGAAAATGTTCAAACTGCTCTTCAAGCAGCTCGTCGGTCCGCTGCGGCGTATCTTCTATGGACGGATATGCCGTGATGTTACGGTTGGATGTATGAATATAGATCAGATCCGGTCTAAACTGTGTAAGCTGGGGGTTATCAAACATCACATCCTGCCAGTACTGCGCATACTCCGATTCATAGAAAACCGGCTGGATCCCCCTGTTCAAAAGAAACAATTCCAGTATCCTAATAATGTCATGCGTTGTACTGCCGCCCAGGACCGCGATCTTTTTCGTCAGAAGATCCGTCCCGCCCTGCAGCAGTTCTCTTTTGATCTTTTTAGACTTTTTCAGTATATATTCGCTGTCAAAGGGATATTCCAGTTCTCTCACGGGATACCTCACGCTTTCTCTTTCTTACTTCAACACTTATCCGCATGGCTTTCAAATCTGTTTCTATCATATCATATTCTACACCGATACGGCAAAAAATATTTTAAAAGGATGCACGCCATGCAGCATGCATCCTTTCTTAAGATAAAATATTATACTTTGGGGACCGTTACTCCTCGCGATAATAATCGGACAGGAGGATCTTGCTGATGCAATCGGCATATACATCGCATCCCTTACCTGACAAATGGATCCCGTCCTTCAGATATTCCGTCACGTTATAGGCGTCAATGCCGGTCTGTTTCAGCGAATCCAGGAAGAGAACGCCCTCATTCTTATGCTCTGCCGCTACATAACCGGTAAGCCCGCCGAAATTCACCAGCGTTCCGCACCCGTAATCCAGCGAATAGGAATTGCCTATATAGGTGCCGTTCTCAAATATTTCACAGTAGTGAGGCGATATCAGCAGGATCTTGGCATCGGGAAAATGATCGATCAGCATTCTTACCCCTAAATCCAGTGCGCCTACATAGGTGTGCGGTTCGTCTATATTCAACACCTCACCGTTATCCATATACCGGCTGCGCCCGATCTGACGGCACAGGAAATCATTGATGCCATACTCCACCACAAAATAGTCAGTCCTGGAGAAATCACAGTTTTCTATAACCTCTTTCGTCGGATATCCGGTAAAAACATCCGAATCTATAAGCCCGCAAGCCGCATAAACCGCTCCGAGAAAACCAACGGACTGCCACTTTTCATATTCGGCCGACTCTTCCGGCAACAATCCCGCCGTCGTACCGCCTATCGCCATGTTATAAACGCTGGCGTTGCACGCCTGTGCAACACGCGCTGCTACGCCTCCGTTCTCGCTCACATCGGCCAAAACACTGTCGCCCATGAACACGATCTGCATCTCGTCATCCTGATCGCTAAGTATCGCATTGTCAGGCAGGTTTTGTTCCGATAAGGAATTGGCAGATATCGAGTCACCGCTCATTTCTTCCCCGTTATTATCAACCTGGTCGGCAGACTCCGCCGTATCCGGATCATCTTGAATATCTCCGGTATTGCCCTGCGCCTCCTGCAACTGCTGCTCCAGCTGAAGATTCTGTTCTTCCAGAAGCTCCCTTTTTTCTCTCTCCGCCCTGACCTGTGTCTGTCCATGTATGATCTCTATGATCGCCAGAATACAGAATGCGATCAGAACGGCAAGCAGTACCGTACTGCTGCTATATCTTTTTCTTTTCATTCCATTCCTATTATCCATCTTTTATTCCTGCCTTTCCCATTCATTATCCTTCGGCATGTATGGGTTCCCTTATGCTGCTTACATATCCGTATACCGGATCCACTAACACAATATCACTTTCAAATCGGCATGAATATACTTCTCATGATTTTTTAATAAAACATTCCAAAAATCTTAAGAATCAGGATTTCGTTTTGTCTGTCCTCCCTTATTCTATAACAGTATATAATAAAAAGCAGAAAATATTCCTCGCATCATGTCTATTCCACGTGATTAACTTTGCGCGTAACCAGCGTCAGACGGTACTCAAAGTCTCTTCTGTTCCTGACGGCCATGTTGGACAGGATCAGCCCGGTAAACAGTGACTGTATCGCCGCAAGCCCTATAAATCCGCAGCCAAACAGGGTCGGAAAACGCAGCACCTTACCGGTCTCCACATAGGCGATAAAGACAGGAATAAAGAGGATCACAGCGATCAGGGCAAGAACCAGCGCGCACACACCGAAAAAGTGCATCGGCTTATAATCCCTGTACAGCTTCACGATCGTGTTGATCACTTTAAATCCATCTGAAAACGTATTGAGCTTGGATTCGCTTCCCGCCGGTCTGTCCCGGTAATCCACTATCACATTCTCAATCTGCATCTTATTATACACGGCATGGATCGTCATCTCCGTCTCTATCTCAAATCCTGTGGACAGTACCGGAAAGGTCTTCACAAATCCATAGCTGAAAGCGCGGTATCCGGTCATGATATCCTTGATATCACAGTGAAACAGCCGATTGATGCTGCTGCGCACGACCGTATTCCCAAAATTATGAAAAGGCCTCTTATTCTCCGTAAAATACGTGGACGACAATCTGTCACCCACCACCATGTCCGCATTGTGAAACAGCACCTTATCAACCATCTCTCTGGCATACTCCATAGGATAAGTATCATCGCCGTCCACCATGATATAACACTCCGCCTCTATCTCACGAAACATACGTCTGATCACATTGCCTTTGCCCTGCATATACTCATGCCGGATCACCGCCCCGGCCTGGGATGCGAGCTCCACGCTGCGGTCTGTGGAATTATTGTCATAGACGTAAACCACCGCTTCCGGCAAGGCCTTCTTCGCATCCGCCACCACCTTGGCGATCGTCCTCTCTTCGTTATAACATGGGATCAAAACAGCTACTTTATCCATCGTTCCATACACCTTTCTTCGTCGTGGCACATACCGACCTGCGTCTATTTTAACACATAATTTTCATCTATTCCATCAGAACCCCTGATATATAAACTCACCCGCACTGTAACCCGGTCCGTAACAGCCAAACAAGATCACTGCAAACAAAAGCGCATACCATATAAGCCACCGTACAGGCAGCGGCATCCGGGCAACTCTGTCCCTGACAGAGCCTGTCCGCTCTAAGAGCGATACTATAAGAAGCAGCATAAGCGCCACAGCGGCAATGACCATATCCGCACCGTCAAGTCCCAAAGTAAGCAGCGCGCCGTTCCACAAAATATGCGGATTCCACACCCGGACCGCCCCTTTTAGCATCGCCAGGGCATCTCCCACCGATGCGGAACGAAAAAACAGATCGCCGATACACACCAGAAAAAAAGTCCTCACAATACGTATCAGTCCGACCAGTTTACCCCCGGCGTCCACATGCCACTTCTCCATGAGCGCTGCGCACGGCGGTGCAAGGAGTTCCTCCATCACAATATAGAACCAGTGCAGAAGACCGGAACCGATGACGAATTTCCAGTCTCCACCATGCCAGATCCCCACTGTCAGCCACAGGATAAACATAGCCGCAAACGTTGCATACTGTTTGCCACGTTTCTTACCGAACCTGTCTCTCCACGACCGGTTAAGCTCTGTAAAAAAGCGGGTGCGCAGCACAGGATAAAACACATACTCCTTCATCCACACCCCCAGCGTAATATGCCACCTGCGCCAATATTCGGCGATGCTGCCCGCAAAAAACGGCGTTCTGAAATTCTCGGGAAGAATAATGCCAAGGCTCTCCGACATGCCGAGTACAATATCCATACAACCGGAGAAATCCGTATAAAGCTGAAACGCATAGCACACAGTCGCGACCCAGATATAGGTCCCCGCATAATCCGGATACGCGCCATACACCGTATCGACCAGAATCCCCAGCCGCTCGGCGATCACCAGCTTCTTAAAGAATCCCCAGGCCATACGCTGCAGTCCGCGTGTCACTCTCCGGTAATCAAACGCATGCGGTTCAAAGAACTGTTCCCCATGCTCTCTGTACTTAAGGATCGGTCCCGAAATGATCACCGGAAAATACATCCCATACAGCATCAGCTTCAGGTAATTATTCTGCGGTCTGGCAATGCCATAATACACATCGATAACATAACCGAGGAGCGAAAATGTGTAAAACGACACTCCCAGAGGAACCAGAAAATCCACACTCCGGATCAGATCGCCGGAGCTTCCAAATATTCTGGCAATGCCATCGATCGTATAAATGCCGAAATTCACATATTTTAAAACAACCAGTATACCAATATTGGCCAGTATCGTTACGAGCAGAACTCCCCGGCGCTTTCCTGCATTCTCCGGGGGTACGGCGGCAAGCAGGCGGATACCGGCATAACAGACCGACACAGACGCCACAGGATATAAGATCAGCATGCCGTTATTACTCAGCAGATAATAGGCTATACTGCATAACAGCAGAAGCCCCCACTGCAGTTTGTGCGGAATAAGATAATACAATATCAAAATAAAAGCAAAAAAACACAAAAAATAAAACGAGGTTATTCCCATATCCGTATCCTTACTTGCTGAATCTGCGTTTATTTTATCACACATACGATATGAAATAAATATTTTTTACGCCTTTATGCATCTATTTGCATATTTCATACAAATAGAGTAAAATTACTACAGTCGTTTTGGAAGAAGGTGCGGTATGCTTTTTAACTCTATATCTTTTGGCATATTTATTATGATCGCCTTTATTTTATATTATAGCGTCCCCCACAGATGCAGATGGTGCTTTCTGCTGATCGCCAGCTATGCATTCTATATGAATCTGCATATCGGTTACGGTATACTGCTGTTTATGACGACGGTACTGACCTATGTGCTGGCGCTGTGTCTTGAGAAAGCCCCGACGCCCGGCAGCAGGAAAAAATATCTGTTAAGCGGCATTCTGCCGCTGGTGTTGATACTCCTCTTCTATAAAACAGCCGGTCCTGTCATCGACAGACTGAATCTCATGATAAACGCGGGACGCCTGGCCATGCAGCCGATCACCGTGCGTATTCTGCTTCCGGCAGGTATTTCCTTCTACTTTTTTCAGTCTATAGGTTACCTGGCGGACGTATACCGGGGTAAGATCAAAGCGGAGCGGCACTTCGGCTACTATGCGCTGTTTATCTCCTTTTTTCCGCAGCTGCTGGCAGGGCCGATCGGCAGAGCCGAAAGTCTGCTTCCCCAGTACAAAAAGGAACGCCCCTTCGACTACGGCAACGTAACGTACGGACTTAAACTGATGGCCTGGGGATATTTTAAGAAGCTGGTGATCGCCGACATATTTGCCGATGTAGTCAATGAGGTCTATGATAACGTGCATGCCTATGTAGGCATGGTGCTCATCGTTGTCACAGTCATGTTTGCCATAGAGATCTATTGTGATTTTTCCGGTTATTCGGATATTGCAATCGGATGCGCGAAGCTGTTCGGGATCGACCTCATGACCAATTTTAAAAGTCCTTATTTTTCCTTCTCCATCCGGGAATTCTGGAACAGATGGCATATATCGCTGTCCACATGGTTCCGCGACTATGTATATATTCCTTTAGGCGGCAGCAGAGTCCCCAGATGGCGGCACTGTCTCAACCTGCTCATCACCTTTCTGGTGAGCGGTTTCTGGCACGGCAGCAGCCTGACATATATCGTGTGGGGCGCCCTGCACGGTCTGCTGCAGATCATGGAGACGCTGGTCCGACCCGGAACAGGAAAGGGCGCTGCCGCCAAAAGGCGCAAACATCTGTGGCAGCTTCCCGTGACCTTCATTGTACTGTGTTTTACCTGGATCTTCTTCCGCGCCAACAGTATGCAGGATGCCGGGTGGATCATCTCACGGCTGTTCTGGGACATCGGGCGGCCGCTCAACTACCTGCAGACCTGCATTATCAGCCTCGGCCTTCCGCGCGTCTCAGCATTGGGCATGCTCGCGTCCGTGGCGGTTCTTGCCTTGTATGACGCATTATCACTGAAATACGATGTGATAAACGTTCTCTCGCGGCAGAAGTTTTTTATCAGATGGCCCGTATATGTGCTGTTTCTTGTTGTTATAGCACTGTTTTCCCATAAGGGCGTGGCAACGGAATTTATATATTTCCAGTTTTAAAGGAGAGTGACCAGGATGCTATGAAGACAAAATATGACGTTATACGGTTTATTCTAAAGTGTATATTGATCCCCGCAGCCGCCGTTATCATTATCCTGATACTGAATGAACCATACAGGGAGATCAACGACCAAAAATACATGGATACCGTCAAATTCACACTGCTCAAAGATAACCCGCAGCAGATCGAGATCGCCAATCTGGGAAGTTCCCACGGAGCGTGTGATTTCGTGTATGACGCTATTACCCAGAGGGGATACAGCTGCTTCAATTTCGCCAACACAAGCCAGAGCTATAACTATGATTATGCCGTCCTGACCGAATTCGGGCAGAACATGACGGCTGGCAGCGTGCTCTTTATCCCCGTCTCTTATTTTTCCTTTAACAACGAAGTTATCAACAGCGTTGAGGCTGAGTCGATGAGTCTGCGGTACTACCGTTTCCTGTCGCCGGATAATATACCCGATTATGACCCATACATTGACATCGTCACCAACAGGCTGCCCATCCTGTCCGCCGGAAAAGATATCCTGCAGCTGTTTCCAAAGCTGAACACCGTTCTGACGGCACACGCTGCAGATAATGGGATAAACACGGAAGAATTCATAAGAAGGGCACAGGAACGCTACAGCCGGCATTTTGACAATAAAGAGGAATATTTTATGCCGGAACGCATTGAAAACCTGCGGGATATCATCGATTACTGCAAACAAAACCAGATCACGCCGGTATTGATCACTACGCCGTTTTCCACATATTACAACGATCTGGTAAGCCAGGATTTCCTTAAGGAATTCTATGAGACGGTCAACACGGTCGCATCGGATACCGGTGTTAACTACTATGACTATTCACACGATGAACGCTTTGGCGCTAATCTGGAATATTTCTCAGATTCCGATCATCTCAACGAAACAGGGGCCGCATATTTCATGGATATCATCTGGAATGAAACAGAAGAACTGGAAAAATTTCATTAGGCAGTGACAAATACTGCCATCACTTCCTTAGCAGCGTCCCGACCCTCTTAACCGCATCCATTTCCAGATGACGGTCTTCTCGCAGATAAAAGCCCTTTAAGGCCTCCCTGCCGATCTCCGCCGACTTTTCCTCAGGGAGCATCTGCCCTGGGTGGAAGACCAGTTGAAGACTCCTCCCGTCCTTTTCCGCACGGGCAGCCACCTTCGGATACAGCAGTGATATCCTGTCATAATCCATCCGGCCGCTCATGATAAGCCCCCACATATACATCGGCTCCATTCCGTGCATCGCCGCATACCTGTCTACCTTATGCGAATAGAGAGATAAGAGGATATTCTTGAGGAAATTGACAGGACGGTATGTTTTCCAGAGCGAAGGCTCCTTAACAAACTCCGCCAGCACCTCTTTGGCATTGCGAATATATTCTACATCCAGCTGCGCTTCCTCGATCACCTCTGTCAGCGCCTCCCATACAACAGGGATCATGTGTATGTGCTGATGCGAATCTATCCGAAGCTTCTGCCTTGTATAAGGGATCCCGTTCTGTGCCGCTATCTCCATGACATGTTCAATAGCAGCCCTCGCGGTTTCGATCTGCACCCTGATCTCACGCTTGATCTGCTCTTTTAACACAGCGCGGCGCCACGGCAGATACGAAGAAAAAAACAGGGAACTCCATGTAAGCCTCATGACGCTGCTGTCTTTCTTTACAAGCAGCGATACCGCTCCGGTCCTCCCTGATGCCAGGCTGTGCCCCTCCACTAAATTCAGATGTATTATCATCTCCGGTACAAACGGCAGCCCCGGCACAGCACGGTACAGCAGCTCCATACACTCCCGAAAACACGACATATTCGGTAAAATGCTGATGCTGTCCAGATGTCCCCCTTTAAGACAGTCAAGAATATCCCGTGATGTGTTGACAGACAATGCATAATCGTCCGCGTGAATATCCGTTCCAGGCATTGACATCTGCTCCTTCCTAATGCGGACCGCTTTCCTGATCCTCTTTCCAGACAACCGTATCTATGATGTACCTCGGTCTGTGTTTCGTCTCCATGTAGATCTTCCCGATATATTCACCCATAATGCCCAGAGCCAGAAGCGTAACGCCGCCGAGCAGCAGAGAAACAATTAACGTGGTCGTATAGCCGGGTACTGTGCTTCCCGACGCCCAGTCCGCCAGACAGTATATGCCCATACCGATACTGAACAGGAACACGATAAACCCAAGCGCACTGATCATCCGCAGCGGGCGCACGCTCATGGACGTAATACCGTCAAGCGCAAGCGTCATCATTTTACTAAACGTATACTTGGAATGTCCCGCCTCTCGCTCTTTGACGTCAAAATACACCACATCGGAGGCAAACCCCATAGTCGGGATCAGACCGCGCAGGAACAGATTGGTCTCCTCATATTCCGACAGCGCGTCGAGCGCTTTCTTCGACATCAGCCGGTAGTCTGCATGGTTGGTGATGACCCGGCTGCCCAGCAGATGCATAAGACCATAATACAGCGTTGCCGTGCTTTTCTTAAAGAACCCGTCGGTATGCCGGTCATTGCGCACGCCGTATACGACCTCGCTGCCCGCCATATAACATGCAAGAAACTTATCCAACGCTTCTATATCCTGCTGCAAGTCGGCATCAACAGTCACCACTGCATCGGCATAGTTTCTGGCCGTCATCATGCCCGCCAGGATCGCGCTCTGATGACCGTAATTGCCCGCCAGGCTGACTACGGAGTACAGTCTGTCCTGTTCTGCGATGCGGTGCAGCAGATACAGCGTATTGTCCTTGCTGCCGTCGTTGACAAACATAACTTTGCTTCCAGGCGCGATCTTTCCCTCTTCCATAAGGCGGCGCATTTTACCGCCCAGGACATCTGCCGATCTTTCTATGACTTCTTCCTCGTTGTAACAAGGTACTACCAGATATAAAACCGGTATATTCCTTTCCTTCTCCATCCTATTTCCGTTCTGCCTTTCTTCTGCTGTTCCTCTCCTGTTCCCGGGCCGGCGCTCTATACCTGGTAGTATTCACGATACCACCGCACAAATTTCTCCAGGCCCTCTTCGATCCCAGTGTCCGGTTTAAAGCCATAATCCCGCATCAGATCCGACACATCCGCATAGGTCTGATAGACGTCTCCCGGCTGCATGGGAAGGAACTCTTTTACGGCTTTCCTGCCGAGACATCTCTCCAGCGTCTCTATATAGTCCATCAGCTTTACCGGCTTATTATTGCCGATGTTATACAGTTTATAGCTTACTCCCTTGGCATTCTGCGCGGGCGGATTACAGAGAATATTCTCTACTCCCGTAACAATATCGTCTATATAAGTGAAATCCCGGTACATATCGCCGTTGTTATAGATCTGGATCGGCTCTCCCGCCATGATCTTCTTCGTGAATTTATAATATGCCATATCCGGTCTGCCATAAGGACCGTATACGGTAAAAAACCTGAGACCCGTCACCGGGATCCGATACAGCTTGCTGTATGCATGCGCCATCAGCTCATTGGATTTCTTGGTGGCTGCATACAGGCTTACCGGCTCATCCACCTGATCCTGCGTGGAGAACGGCACCTTCACGTTACCGCCATACACGGAGCTGGAAGATGCGTAAACCAAGTGCTCCACCGGGCAGTGCCGGCATGCTTCCAGGATATTGTAAAAGCCTACGATATTGGACTGTATATAGGCGTCCGGATTATCGATACTGTAACGGACGCCTGCCTGGGCGCCCAGATTGACCACGACATGCGGCGCATATTCCCGAAACAGCCGGGATACCGCATCCCGGTCTGCCAGATCGCCCCTGACAAAGCTGTAATCAGCATACTTGTTTAGAATAGACAGGCGGTCCATCTTAAGCTGCACGTCATAATAATTGTTCAGATCATCGAAACCTATGACCCTCGCACCTCGTTCCAGAAGACTCTTAGACAGATGAAAGCCAATAAATCCTGCGCCCCCTGTCACGAGATAGGTTTTATTGATATCCAGTGGATTCATGATGTCTCCCATCCGTTATCTTCCGATACCGTAATATTCCACGCCCGCTTCCTTCATAGCCGCGGGGCTGTACAGATTACGCCCGTCATACACAAGAGGTATCTGCATCAGCTTCTTATAGGTTTCAGGCGCTATCGCCCTGATCTTATCCCACTCCGTAAATATAAAGCATATATTGGCATTCTGAAGTGCATCCTCCGGATCCGCCACATACTGTATCGTCCCCTTATCGTGCTTACCTTCCGGATATCTCAACTTAAAATTATCCGTCGCAACAGGATCGTACGCATAGACATTCGAACCGCTCTCCAGAAGAAGCTTCACATTGTCAAGCGAAGGAGCCTCCCGCAGATCGTCCGTTCCCGCCTTAAATGCAAGGCCCAGCACCGCCACCTTCAGATTCTGGAACGTGATCATCCTATTACACGCTTTATAATAGAGCTTCGTCTTCTGTTCCGCATTGACATCCACGGCCGCCTCCACCGTGCGAAGCTGATATCCGTGCTGTCTGGCAAGATATTTCAGCGCTTTGGTATCTTTGGGGAAACAGCTTCCGCCATAGCCCACGCCGGCATTTAAGAATTTCGCACCGATACGCGGATCATAACTCATGCCTTCCGCCACGGCGCCTATATCCGCACCCACCAACTCACACAGATTGGCGATATCGTTCATATAGGAAATCTTGAGCGCCAGAAAATCGTTGCATGCATACTTGATCATCTCCGCCGACCGTCTGTTGACAGACACGATGGGAAGACCGAACGGCTCATATATCTTCTTTAATACAGCCTCCGCCTCCCTGCTTTCCGTACCGATGATGATCCTCGCGGCATGAAGCGTATCGTGAACCGCAGATCCCTGCGCCAGAAACTCCGGATTGGAAGCGACTTCAACCTTGACGTCCCTGACCAGGAAGTCCCGGATAAACTGCTCCACCTTATCGTTAGTCCCGACAGGCACGGTAGACTTGACGACCACCAGGCAGTCCCGTTCAACCGATTCCGCGATCTGTCTTGACACCGTTGCAATATAGTTTAGATTGGCGGAACCGTCCGGCTGCTCCGGCGTTCCCACACCGATAAAAATCGCTTCCGCATCCTTGTAGGCGCTCCGGTAATCCGTAGTGTAATGCAGTCTGCCTGTAGCGTTATTCTTCCGCATCAACTCCTCCAGACCTTCCTCATAGATGGGAGAAACGCCGGATTCCATTAATTTGATCTTCTTCTCATCCACATCGACGCATGTGACGTCATGTCCTTTCTCCGCGAAGCACACGCCCGCGACCAGTCCGACATATCCGGTCCCTGCAACCGCTATTTTCATTTCTCAAGTCTCCTTCTGATCATAATGTAAGATCCTGTAAGTTATCATATAGTATCTATAACAGATTTTATCTTATTTTTACACAATATGCAACGAAACTGTCTATCTTCTTGCCACAAACTGCCATAACACCCGGCACGTCCTGAGTATATCGATCATGGCAGCGGCCTTAATTCCGTTTTCCTTAAGCGCCCGGTGTCCCTCACGTAAAGACAGCATATAACTGCCCGTATCGGAAGTGCTCGTACCTCCGTAGTACATCCGGATAATAGTCGCCGGCAGATATGCCAGACGATTTCCCCGATCTTTCAAAAAACGAATCATAAACTCATAATCCGCCGCGATCCTATAGTCCGTATTGTACAACCCGTATTTTTCATAGATCTCACGCTTCAGGAACAATGTCGGATGCCCCGGCATCCAGCCCAGATACAGGCTTCTCTGCGGTCCCATCCGCCATGACCTTACAACTCTCTCATCAGTGGCATACACCAGGTCGGCATGAGCGCCCACACACTCCGGGGTCTCCTCTATCACCCGGACCATCCGTGATACGGCGTCGTCACACAGAAACAAGTCGTTAAAAAAGACAATGATATCGCCTGTCGCCAGACCGTACCCCTGGTTCATGGCATCATAGATGCCTGTATCCGCAGAGGTGATCCAATGCACATCATGTACGCTGTCATTCTCATATTTTCTGATGATCTGCAAAGTGTTATCCGTAGAACCACCGTCTTTGATATTCACCTCAATATCCGGATAATCCTGACATTCGATACTTGCCAGTGTACGGGCAAGGTTGCCGGCGCTGTTATAAGTTGTCAGTATCAACGATACTTTTTTCATGGAGGCTCCTGTCTCTATTTCCACTCTTTGATCCCGACTCTTCCAACATAGTGAAGCGCCAGGTCCCCGTTCTGCTTTACCACCTCATAGAATGTCCCGTTGCCAACGGTTTCAGGGTCTTCAAATAACCCGCCGTAATCCGCCGCAAATAATTCATCCGGATGCTCAATAAACACGTAATCATAATCCTGCAGTTCGTCCTGCCAGGTCTCCCGGTCCACTACCCGGGGAACTCCCTTAACCTCAATATTATTGGCTTCATAGATAAATGTCTGTGCCGTGACGGATTCGCTTGAACCAAGGAAATTAAAATATGACTGCGTTGTCTGGAGCGGGCATGCGGTGACCTTAAAAATATAATAGGAATATCCCGAAGTGTTGTTGCAAACATAAAAAATCTTATCGCCCCTGCGTGAAAAGCTTCTGAGTATCTCTTCCGTCTGATCCACACTGTAAACCATGTCTTCCGTAACTTCGCTATCTGAATTCCTGATGATAAACCCTTCCACCGGCGTCATCACCATAACAAATGCCAGAACCAGCAGCGGAATGCCTCTCCCCGACGCAAACAGTCTCTGTCCCCTTTCTGTTTGCCCACCGCTTTTCGCACAACACAGGATACAGCAAAGCAGCGCTATAAACACGCCGCCAATATAGCTTCCAAGATATCTGCCATGCGACGACCAATGTACAGCCTCATATTCCCCGAACGCAAACAGATACATTAATTCCAGAAAAGTACAGTATCCGATGCCGCCGACAAACGTAAAGACACCGAAAGAGACCATCCGCCCGGCAGAATCGCCCCAGTAACCGGTGTAATATAAGATCCCTATCACCACCAGAATCAGAATGAACAGATCTATATAGGAAATTCCTATATTCGCCCATACGAAGGTCCCGTTACTAAACACAACGTTTACGAATTTTTTGAGAGATTCATACTTATATTCCGGCGCATCGCCCTGCAGCAATTCTCTGATCCCTTCCAGGGACAGGCCGCTAGCGCTGACAGCGCCGCCATAGCTGACTGCCGAGACCGCAACGTCTGATGACGCCGATGCGCCGATTTCATTCATTGCCGCCGGCGCCTTGACCGGAATCCGCAGGTATAGCTGCCAGCTTGCAAAGAATCCCACCACAAGCGCCAGACAGATCCCCGCGAAAGCCAGGTTCTTAAGTTTCTCCCGTCTGTCCGAAAAGCGCCTGCACAGAACGTCCGCCAGCATAACAAACACCAGCAGTCCCGCAATAACAAAACCGGCATCCTTGGTCATGGTAAGGGCAAACGATCCCGCCACGATCCTAAGCGTATTGAAAACAGACATACCCTCCATAAAATAACAGCTTAGAATATAGGCAGTGAAAACAGCCAGCATTAAATCCACATAAATACTGTTATATGCGTCAAAAAAGAACATAAGCGGAGTAAGCGCCACAACCGCCGTGGGCGCCAGAATATATCTCCACCTGCCGTGTGAAGCTTTACAGACAACAATCATCATGCTTAAGAGCACTGTCTGATAGGCCGCATACAGCAACGTAGGCGTAAACAACCCGTTGCAAGACACATAAAAATATTCAAACAAAGTGGAAAACGGCAGATAACGGGGCAGCATAACCGTAGTGTTATAATGCTTGGCAAAGGAATCATAATAAAACATATCCTTTACCGCCAGCCCCCAGTGACTGTACTCATCCCACCGTCCCAGCCACAGACTGCTGCAGTTGACAAGAATAAGCAAAAACAGCGCTCCGTAAACCGCAAGTCCCGGCGACCACAAGTCTGTGACAGTCATTTTCCTGCGGTTATATAAATATACCGCTATCCCAAAACACATCGCCGACAAAACATAAAGCAGCGTGATTCCCACACGGAGATGCTCTGTCAGTCCCGCCACATACATGACAAACACAGATAGGATCAGTGACAGTCCTGCTGTCTCCTCCCATTTTCTGCGCCATAATACCATAAACATAAGCGATATCGACAGTATCGGGAACCATACCGCCAACAGCCAGAAGATGCGGGAATTCTTAACGATCGTAATATCAAAGGCCGCCGCCTGGTCACATGGAAGTCCGTCAACCGAGCATCCCATGTAATCGCTTCCCGAAGCTATCAGAAGCGTTCCGACCGCCGAAGGATCTTCAAATGACAGCTGTATTCTGTACCGCTCCCCTGGCGTTACGCCAACCGTTCCAAACTGAAACAGTACCTTGCCCGATTCTCCCGCCGCGAAGCTGCAGTTTACCGCCGTGTCCGCCACTGTCTGCCCGTAATCATCCGTAAATATCTTAAGCCTCAGACCGCTGCTAAAATCGGCCAAAGCTTCATACGGAACACTGACCGCAGATATCTTCTTAGCATCGGGCTGCCACGTCTGTTCCAGAACGTTCTGATCTGTAGAAAAAGTGATCTTCGAATCCGGAAGCGATACGATAGGATGCGACAGACAGCTATTATGCCTGGCAAAACAGACAACCGCTCCTAACAGTATTATAATGAAGGGTATATTTCGCTTAATAAGATTTATCATATTCTGACCTCATGTAAACAGGATACTAAAACTATTACTTAATTTCCCAGGCTATCTTCTTTCATCAGTCAACTCATGATAAGTACGTTCCACTGCCTTGCCATCCGCGATCTCATATATGACATCGCAGTTCCTGATGGTAGTCAGGCGGTGCGCGATAATAATCAAAGTTTTCTGCCCCTGCAATGCATCGATCGCTTCCATAACAGCAGTCTCTGTTTCTGTGTCCAGTGCCGAGGTCGCTTCATCCAATATCAGAATATCCGGATCGGTATACAAAGCCCTTGCGATAGCAAAACGCTGCCTCTGACCTCCCGAAAAATGAATGCCGCGCTCTCCTATCTGCGTGTCAAGACCGTTGGCACAATTCTCAATGATCTCCTTTAACTGCGCCTGCTCTAATGCTTTCCATACCAGTTCATCATCTATATCTGAATCTTTAACGCCAAAAGCAACATTCCTTCTGACCGTATCATCCAGCAAATTGACATTCTGCGGAACAAAACCGATCAGTTGGCTTCTGTCCCCCTCCATACTGCTAATATCAACTCCGTCTATCTTAACCGTCCCCTTTTGGGGATCCAGCAGTCCAAGGATCACATCCGCCAGCGTAGTTTTTCCTGCTCCGGATCTGCCCACCAGCGCAACCGACTGCCCCTTCCTGATATCTATTGACAGATCATCCAGAACCATATCCTTCGTATCAGGATAATGCCATGTCACGCCTTCCACAGATATCTTATCTGTAAATTCCCGTTTACTCGCTAATTTCTTCGGCACATACATACCGCTTGCCTGTCTGTCCGCATCGTTCTTTCTTACTTCATTAAAATTAGTATAGGTATCGTTGATACCCGGGACGCTGAACATAAACTGACTAAAGTTTAAGGATATCCTGCCGAGCGAAGGAAGGATACGGAACGCCGCCACGGCAAATGATGCTAACTGCGGCACAAGCACAGACGCATCATCGGCATTTATGGCTTTAACACAAACCGCTGCAATCAGCCCCGATACACACACACCCTCGATCAGATAGGCCGGACTTTCCGATGCTACCGTCTGCCCGATATTTCCCTTCTGCTGCTTGCAGTACGCAGTATAATATTCATCTACAAAATACTGCTTCCTTCCCATCACGAGGATCTCTTTGATCCCCTGAAATGTCTGCATAAGAACCTTCCTGATAGAGGCAGCATATTTGTAATATATCTCTCCCCACCGTTTCACCCACTTCTGGCATACCAATGCCACGACCAACAGGCAGATCAATGCCAGCAGCATAACACACAGCGCCATAAAAAAGTCGGATACCATGATATAGATACAGATCGCGGCGATCGTCAACGCTTCCGCAAACAGCTTGAATATCTGGCAAAGTCCTGTATATGTGCTCTGAATGCCGTTTATGACCCCGCGCATCAACTCCGCGGAAGTGGCGTTCAGGAAGAAAACATAACCGCGATCCATATACGATCCCAACATTTCCACGGACAACTCCCGCTGTACTTTACAGGCGTATTTTACCCGAACATATGACAGCAGTAATAAAAACAGGTTTTTGATCAGATATACGAATATCACCGACGCACCGACCAGCCAGACAAATCCATCCGGAGAGCTGATCCCCAATACACTTGCAACCGAAGCTATTACCGGCTGCTTTTGCAGTTCTTCTGGCGCTATCATCACCTGAACCAATGGGAGGATCGCAGATACGCCAAGTGTCTCACATATCGCTCCGATCAAAGTCATGACTATAACAACAACTCCCCATCTTTTCTGGGAAGTTGTCAATATGAACATATATTTCTTCCAAACATCAATAAGGCTTCTTATTTTGCTCATGCTATCTTTCCCAGTCCGGCGAGAACTGCTCTCCTATCTGAATAAAGGATCCCTTTCTGTTCCAGTTGCAATGGGAAGACTGATAGCAGCGCTTGCAGGGATCATCCATATTCACAGAGTCATTCACAATAGAGCGGTACTTCTGGTATTCAGGCGCGTTCCATATATCCATAAAATCCCGGCCGGCATCGTACCGGAAGAACTGGACCGGGGTGGACATACACGGACGGACGAATCCATCCGATCCGAGGAAAAAGTCGCGCCACGCGACAAAACAGTCCTTATGCAGTTTATCTCCGGCTTCATCCTGTCCGGGAATATGCGGCAGCTTCAAGATAATGCCCAACTGTTCGCCTACCGCCGCGGCCTCATCAAATACGGAGCTTATTTCATCCTCATGTCCCCACAGACTTTCATTCATCAGATCGTCCCCGAAAACCGTAAGGTATACTACCTTTACCTCCTCAATTCCAATATCCGCCGCCAGACGAACCAGATCGGGAAGCTCATGCAGATTGGAACGCATCGCACAGAATACAAAATTGATCCAGGGATATTTCGATCCCTTCTCTTTCTTGATCCGCACGATATCCTTCAGATCCTGCGTGATAACATCTATCTTAGATCCACGGCGGATACGGCTGTTGGTCTCATCCGTAGCGCCATCAAGGCTTACCGCAAACACATCCACATTATAATCAAATATAGCTTCTTTGATCTTCTTGAGGTTCATGCCATTTGTACAGAAATATTTTCTGGCGCTGTGCCTGTTAATGATCTCCAACATCTCAATAAAATTAGGATGGATCGTCGGCTCGCCCCATCCCATAAGAGTCACTTCTTCGATCGTATCCATCAACGGCTCAAAGCTGCGGAAAACATCCATATCAAACACGGTCGGTTTAAAATCCGCTGCATTACGTCCGCACATAATGCAGTTCAGATTACATGCATTGGTAAGTTCGAACACCAGGCGGCGCGGATAAGACTGTAACACGGTCGCTCCCGCTTCCAACTCCTGTATATTTCTGTTACTATTGTCCTTTTGTCTCTCTGTCAGTTCCTTACCGCTGAATAGATTCCTGGTTTTAGCTCTTATTATCATATTGTATCCCCATCTCCCTAACATAAACATTTAACGTCATCATTATACCTGATTCTGTCTAGGACGGCAACCCATCCAGGAACGGATACAGATCATCGAATTCGGCCGCCTTCAATGAACCGTCCGGCATAACCCTGGATGCGATCCTTGGAACGATAGGTGCGAATTCCTGCACCATGATCTCACAGACCACCGGCTCCCGGGTTTCCAATACTTCTGCTATCTTACTCTCCAGTTCTTCTTCTTTTACAATTTTGACGGCCTTTACGCCATAAGCTTCGGCGACCTTGCAGAAATCCGGCGTCTGCAATCCGCTGTCCGGCCCTACGCCGAGAAACCGGTCGTCCATGTAATTGTGTTGATTATGCCGGATCAGCATATAGCCATTGTTATTATAGATAAATAACTTAACAGGCAGCTTATTGTACTGCAGGGTCGCAAGCTCCTGAATATTCATCTGTGCGCTGCCGTCACCTGTTATGGCGATCGCCTGTCTTCCCGCCTGGCAAACTCCCATTACTGTTGCCCAGAAGCCCATACATGACAAACCGCCGGATATCAAATACCGCTGCCCTTTCTTCACGTGCCAGCTCTGAGATACAATATTGCAGACACTTCCAGTATCCACAACGATATTTGCCCGTTCGCCAGCCATATCCGACAATTTCTTAGTTACCCAGTATTCATTTAACGGCGTCTCAAACTGATATTCCGGTTTCACATTCGGATATTGGTCACGCATACCAAGACAATGCTCTTTCCATGCCTTCCGTGCATCCGGCACCGTATCCGGAAGCTTGTCCAACAAGGAAGTCATAAAACTCTTCACATCTGTATGATACCGGTAATCTATCGGCACATCCTCTTTCGCCAGCTCTTTATCATCAATGTCCACCATGATCTTTACAGCGTTCTCTGCCAGCCGCTGCGGATAGTAGCCGATAGTGGATACCGACAGCCTGCTTCCCAGTATCAGCAGCAGATCGCATTGCTGAATGGCAAAATGAGAAGCCCGATCACCGTACGCACCCGGCCGCCCCACAAACCATTCGCTGTCCGATTCGATCACATCTATACCGCCCCTGGAAGTCACGACCGGAGCGTTGAGCCTATGGCACAACTCCCGGAGCTCATTCACTGCACCGCCGCAACGCACGCCATATCCGGCCAGAATAAGCGGTTTTTCAGCCCGCGATATTTTATCGGCTATCTCCTGATAGTCTATATCCTTCTCCCAGGAATCTTCGGGAGTGCAAAACCCTTCCATTTGATCCGGTATCTGACGGTTCTGGATATCCACCGGCACATCGATCCATACCGGACCTTTACGGCCATGCATGGCACAATAATACGCCTTCTCCATATGCAGCCTGATATCTTCCGGCCTCATTACAGCCGCAAAGTATTTTGTGACAGACGAAACCAGCGGCTCCAGATTCAGACTCTGCGTTCCGTGCTGCCGGATCCCCGTTCGGATCTCATAATCAAGCAGCCGCGAATTAGCCTGACCGGATAAAACAAACATGGGGGAAGAATCAACGTAAGCCTGTGCAACACCGGTAATGGCATTGGTTGCACCCGGTCCGATCGTAACAAGGCAGCAGCCGGGCACATCGTTATGCACTCTTCCGTAACCGTCCGCCGCCATAGCCGCCGCCTGCTCATGATGGCAGCATACCGCTTTCAGCTTATCATTACGGCACAAGGCGTCCGTCAGCCACATGGCGGAACTGCCAGATACCATGTAAACGGTATCGCAGCCTTTGCTCTGTAAAAAATTAAAAATATATTCTGATACAGTCATTGCTTAATTTCCTTTCCGGCGTGTCATTTGCTCCGCCGCCCTCTTACCGCTCAGAAGGCTCTGTCCAGCCCACAGATAATCCCACTCTCCAAAGCGGCCGGCATATTGAATATTCCGGTCTCTCAGAAAAGCGTGTACCGTCTCCCGGTCTGAGTAAATTGCCGGCGTAAACATAATGTTCGCATATTTACGCATTCGGACATCTTTGACTATAATATCATCTCTGCTAAATAGTTTCAATTTAAGCAGCTGCTCTATCACATTCTCCAGAATCGCATCCGGAGATCGCATCAACGGCTTATATTTAGAAAAATATATTTCAGCCTGAATAGCGCTGCACCCTTCCGGAACATTATTGGGCGACTTCCAATCGGGAGAATATATTCTGGCCGGCCATATGTCTTCGTCATAAATATAATACCATAACGCGGGAGAAACTTTAGGTCTGTTAAATCCCAGAGATACCATTACTCCGGATGTATGATCAAGCCTATCTGCCGCCTGCATTACTTCCGGCGGTACATCAGAAAGAAAGGTGCAGACCTCGTTGATCGGCAGAGTGGAGATCAAGCAGTCATACGCAGTATTTGAACCGTCCTGAAAAAAAACTTTTTTCTCTAAACTGTCTATTCTACAGACTTTCTTTTGATATACAATATCACACTCCTTCGCCATGAATGCCAGGAAATTCTGAAATCCGCCATGTTTAGGGTATCTGGCCTCGCGTGAATAATGAACGCCTTGTGTCTGCGATGACATTGCACCTCGCAGCACCTCCTCCAAGCTCGGTTCATACATCCGCCCTTTCACCCATCTGGTTTCCAGCTTCTCCGGCTCGACCGTCCAATACTTTCTGGTATAGCGAAAAGGATAAGTATGCGCAAACGCATCGCCATATGTACTTTCCAGCCAACGGGCGTAATTACAAACCCCTTGTGCACTCTTTCGCTCAATGAACCCTTTGATCAATCCGATCCGCTCTTCTACCGGAAGATCTATCAGGTTATTCTGCACAGGATGTCTGAGCCATCTGCCGTTATCAAAATTGAGAGCTTCAGGCGCATGGACATAATATTCGGTTGTATTCTCCAGCCATTCCACCGTATCAGGATCAAAACTAATATGCGCAAAGGTATCAAAGGTAAATCCTGCTATTTGAAAGCTCCGGCATAATCCGCCATAATCATCATCCTGTTCGTAAATGACAGAACTTATACCAGCCTTTTTCAAGTGATATGCCGCCGAAATTCCTGCGATACCTGCGCCTAATATGACTATTTTCTCCATTTATTACCTCTCAAAATCTGTTTCCATTAAACAGACACAATCTCGCCCTGATAATGAAATTGATTGCGCAATATCAACCTTATTTCATCCAAGTACTCCAAAGCCGTCACGATAACCAGATCACATTGGGAAAGTTTAATTTGAACTTTTTCTATCGAATTGGAAAGCTGTACAAATATCTATGTAAAAATAAATACCAAATAATCTCTCCCATCAAAACTGCCGTCAAAAATGCGTTAATTACATTGCAACCACTTTGCCTTGCAATCTCAGCTTCGGTCGCAGACGGTTCTATCCCCTCCCTGTAATGCCTGATCCGCCTCGCGGCATTTCCACAACTTTTAACGCTCTTTTCTCCCAGATTCATCAGATTATATTCTTTATAATGAGACTCTCACAATATATTTTCCATTTATAATTCATAGACGCATATTCTGTATTTAAGAAACTGTCACACAGCTACAACCCCGGATATCCGACTTCATATATCATAGCTTTGTTTAAAATCGTTAGATTCACTTTTCCGCCTCTCTTATTTTCTCATAATCCACTTCTTTACTGTCAAAAGGTTTTTGAACTTTGGATATATTGATCCGCACCTCATACCTTTGCCCATCCTCAATGAAATATGCTGCCGGAAACGGTGCAAAAGTACGTGCACGAAGAATGTTCAACAACTCCTTGGCCGTATATTTACGATCAAGATAAATTTGAGATCTCTCTTCAATTTCCCTGCCAAAATGAAATGTGCCCTTCTCCGTTTGCTGCTTTAGTGTAAAATCCAAATTCAGCAATGCTTCTTTTTTCTCTTCCAACAACTCTTCCATCGCCTGAATACCTTTAAAATACAAACTCTTTCCGGTATCCAGCCAACTTTTCGAAATCTCTCTCTGATATATAATTTCTCCGGTATCTAATCCCGCATCTATCTTCATGATACTGACCCCATATGGCGTATCTTCCACAATAGACCAAAAATGAGAATGTTTTCCCTTGCCAAAAGGCAAATAGCTTGTATGCAGGTTGATATATCCGTATCGCGGAATACCCAGTAGTGAATCTTTGATCAATCTGCCCCAATACGCAAGAATAACTGCATCGATCCCATATAATTCTTTCTTCAATTCATTATCATTCGTATAAAATATCACCCTAGTATTTGTATACGTTTGCAGTTCCTGTAATATATTCTTATTTTTATTCCAAAAATCCGCACTATCCAAAACCACTAATCGCAAACGATCTTTTTGCTCCCGAAACAATCTGACGCTGGCGATCCCAACATCACCACAAGCAAAAACAGCAAAATTATACTTCATCTTTATCCTTTCTTATATTTACCACCTCCTCCATGAACCCTCTCAGGATAAAAATAGCTATAAATACCCTCTGTCGTAAAACCGATTTTTTTAGCAACTTTTTCTGCTGCTGCTCCTTCACAAGGCCACAACAGGATTTTTTCTCTATTATTGCGTATTTCATTCCCACATACGCGCCTTATTGACCTGTAGGCGATTCCATGATTGCGATAATCCGCCAGCGTGGCAATACTATCTAATATAGCAAATTTTTCAATCTCAGAGGAGAGTGCAAATATACATACCAATTTACCCTCTACATATGTTCCAATAAACCTACCATTAGAAAATTGCTCACACACTTTTTGATATCCTTGATCACCTGAAAATTTATTCCGGAACTCCTCAATGGCTAAATAAAAATCCTGAATTTCCGAGGCTTTTTCTATCGAGAGTTCTCTTATATCATCCGACCAATTGCTGATATCATCTATGTCAGGGCAATCTGCTGCAGTAAGTTTCAATAATTTTGTTTCTGTACAGCTACCCTCTAAATCAAATATAGGCTTAATGTAATCAATTGTCGATTTCATTCCAGAAATGCACCTGCAAGATTTTTCACGTAAAAATACGCCCAATTCGTTTATAGGGAAACTCAACTCTGGTGCATAAATGACGTAGCTGTTACAAAAACGCATCAACAGATACCATGCTCTTTCAGAAAGCCCCCCCCCTTAAAAATAATTCAACATTTGCACCATTTAAGCCGTATCTTTCTATGTCGCCTAAGATGTACATGCTTTTTACTATATCTTTTTCTAAAACGGACTTAATAATGCGGTAATCATCATTGTTTACTTTTGTTATCATTTTTTCGCTCCTACCAATTCTCTTATCTTTATACACACATATTTAATATCATCCTGATCCAAATTCAAGGCCGTCGGCATCACAAGTCCATGCTCCCAGTACCGTATGGAAGCAGGCACCTCAAATCTCCGCTCATAGTTTGGCATAGCACTCATAGACGGATAGCCGGGACGAGCATGGATATTCAGTTCAAGCAATTTAGCAAGCAACTCATCTCTCGTTATATGGCTCTCATCTTCCAGATACCCTACTACATAAGCATAATTACTCTCGCAATTCTCCGGGATATCCAACAACCTTATCTGCTTGCAGCCCTTCAAGAACTCATGATACCAGTCATATATCCTTTTCTTTTTCTCTATCAGCTCGTCAATGCGCTCAACCTGTGCCAAGATCAGCGCCGCAGTCACATTAGAGATCCTGTAATTATAACCCACGTCATCCGACCATAAAAAAGAAATTGCATCGTTTCTGCAAAATGTCCCGTAGTGCAGTGCCCGCTTATACAGCGCTTCATTGTTGGTTACAAACATTCCGCCTTCGCCGCCAACCGCGATCTTTGATCCTTGAAAGCTGTATGTGCCGATATCCCCTATCGTACCGGCATACTTTCCTTTATATTTTCCGCCCACCATCTGACACGCATCTTCTATCACTTTCAAACCGTATTCATCGGCAAGCGCCATGATCTCATCCATTTTCGCCGCCATACCGGCAAAATGTACCAACATAATAGCCTTTGTCTTATCTGTAATTGCCTTCCTGATCAACCCTGTATCAATACACAAAGTATCGGGGTCAATATCTACAAACACACACGTTGCACCAACATAACTAATTGCCTGTGCAGTGGCAATATAACTCTGATCCGTAACGATGACCTCATCGCCCAGCTGCAGTTCCAAAGCAAGTGTTGCAAGATGCAAAGCGTGCGTTCCACAATATGTGGCAATGGCATATTTGGCGCCTACATATTCTGCAAAGGTTTTTTCCAATTTACGGATATGCATATCATATGTTTCATACCAACCGTTTTTCACCGCATCTATGACGTAGTCTACTTCTTTCTGCGTGATATCCGGACCCGCCAATGCTATTTTCTTATTCATGCTTCATCCTCCATATCCATTCGTGCATGATTCTTATATCATCCTCAAAATTGTATTTTGAATGCCAGCCCGTCTCCTCCCGAAAACGAGTCGAATCATATTTCTAATACTACGACCTTTTATCTCATAAATATAACCTCTTGAGTTTGTCTCTATACGGATCTAAAACATCCTCATCCGCAGTCTGATATCTGACCGTGCCGCATTCCCTACATATCGGATTCGCGTCTTTACCTTCCTCTATCATCATTCTTCTGACTTCCCGCAACCGTTCGCCATTCCATATAGCAACGATACTGTTAGTCTCAGAAATCATGCCCAGATTCAACTTGTCGCCTATTTCACAGCAGGGAAGAACCATTCCGGCCGGCGAAACAACTAGTGTATAAAAAGGCTCAGGGCAACAGGAAATTTCCCGTACTGTAACACCCCAGTAGTTGATGTTATAATTTTCTTTTACTCCTGATACATCAACATCAGACATCAATGGAACCAGCGTTTCTACATTGATGTAATCGCATATATCCCGATAACGATCTCTGAATAACCGCTCGTCTACCTCATCTTTTAACATAGCGTCCATAATCTTCACATATATCTTTGTCTTTGATCCGTGCGCCCGCGACAACTCGTGCAGTTCACGAATATTACGATTGTATTCCTCCAAATCTATCTTATACTGAGAGTTCTTCATATAGGCTTCTTCCGTAAGTCCTTGTAACGATATCCTGATCCTGTCCAATCCGGCTTCTACCAGTCCCAGGCTCAATTCTCTATTCAGTCTGGAACCATTGGATACGATCTCGACCCGCTCCGCTATGTCCGCTTCTTTGGCAATACGCACCATTTCTACAATGTCCGGATGAAGCAATGGTTCACCCAGCCATGCAAAATTCAACAGTTTTAATTTATTCGGGAATTCCTTTAACTGCTCGATCAGCAGTTTATATAATTTCATATCCATAAATTTCCTGTTGACATCGCTTATAGACGCCCCCCCCCTACTCATAGTACAGTAGTAACACTTGAAATTACAATATGTAGTGGGACATATATGCAGCCCAAACGGAGTTGCCAAAGGCAATGCATCGATCAAACATTTTCTGACTGTTATTGGCGTGTATTCACGATTCATAGTTTTCTCTCCTATTGTCATGGTTGAGTATCTCCACTCCTTTCCCATTGTCCTGTATCTTTATTATATGTCTTAATAACCCTCGCCGGAATTCCTACTGCAATACTATATGGAGGAATTTTCCCTGTAACAACAGCATTCGTTCCTATAATACACTTTTCGCCAATATCAGCGCCTGGCAAAATACAAACCCTTGCTCCAATCCAACACCCTTTGCCAATATGAACCGGATTTATCTCTCCCTCATTCTCTACATAGCTTGGGCAAAGAGGATTCTTACCATGATTTATATCAAAAATATAAACATTATCCGCCACCAAGCAATCATCTTCTATAACAATTTTTTGATAACAGTCAATTGTTACATTACCGCCTATACGAACATTATCTCCAATCTCTAACCGTCCCTTAAACACACCGGGATTTTCTCCATGCAGTTTATTGCTATCATGTACCCATATGGCAGCTCCGCTGTTTATATAAGAATTTTTCCCAATATTAATATACTCTCCATTAATGATTGACCTCGCATGATATATTTTAACCCCCCCCCATTGCTTATCAACATAGTTAATTTCTTCTATAGTCTCCAACACCCTTTCCGGTTTCAGTAGTACATAGTAAATAATCGTCAATATCTTTTTAATTTTTCCCATCTCACCATTCCTCCTTATGCCAAATCATATCCGAATCTCTTTTATATCCTAACATTAAATAACATAATATACAAACGACACATTATTCATATAAGACCGTAAGTGGAAACGATAATCGCTATGCATTCCATGTATCAGTAAAGGCACTTCCCACAGATCCCACGTTTTATGATAACCTGCGATCGCCAGTTTCGGTCTGCACTTACGGATCGTCTTCTCTGCGCCTTTCAATGCTTGTAATTCAGACCCCTCAATATTCATTTTAATATATGTTGCTTCGTGATCATCCACAATATCATCGATCCTGACTGCTTCAACTTTTTGTCTGCCGATATCGGCAATGAAGCTTCCGGGACCGCTTAGATCATACAGCATGACTTCTCCGGCGCGATCATATGCCGCCTTATTAACAATTACAGTTTTCTCCTTTACTGCATCCGGCAAAGTCATAATATAATCCTGAAGCTTCCGAAAATTATCCCGATCCGGTTCTATACCGTAATATTTCAAAAAACGGCTGTCATTTTCTTTCAGAAAAGCTCTCAGACTAATACCATTATAAGCTCCACAGTCCACAAAAATCTCGTCATCACTCTTAGGATAAAACTCGTACTCAAAATACTGCTTGTCCTGTACTTCTGTCGGTATCTGTATACTGTCATCCAACATCCGGAACCGTATCAGTTTTTCATACACCGCCCTCGACTTATCATCTTCAAGAAGTGAATATACCTTGGACAGTTCTTCTTCATGCTGCTCCATCAGATACACATCCGAGCAGGAAGGCAGATTATATTTATCTCCTCTGAACAACATTCTGCATTCTCTAAAATAAGTATAATCGATCACATTGGTTAAACCGGCATCTTTCAGATTCTTATGAACCGCTGTATGGCCGCCCGCCCGCAGCGCCTCGTCAAAACTTTTGCAATACTTCTTTCCGTCCGTATTGATCGTTACGATCACAAGAGCATCCGTGCCTACAGTGTCTGCAATTTTCTTATAATCTATCACCGGTAATCCCTCACAGACAGTTCCCCATTTATTGGGATTACCGTCGGCGAAGCAAAGAGGATATATCCCAACATCGCGCAAATAATACAAAAACGCTATTCCCGCACTTCCCGCTCCATAAAGGACGATATGCTCCGCCATATCACCAAGCCCGTCCTTCATTTGCCGAATACTGATCTCAGTTTTATTCTTAACCGCCCTGTACTCTTCCAAGATATCGTGAATAACCTTTTCCATCTTTCTGCCTATCCTAATATCTGTTCTATGGCATCTGCCAGTTTCCCTGCACTGAGTCCGTATAAATCATCCAAATAATCTCTTGTCCCCGTAACCGGTGCAAAACTATCCGGTACGCCAAACTTCCTGAATACCACCGGATATTTATCCATATTATCTAACAATACCCTTCCTACCGCATCACCCAAACCGCCAATTACACTGTGCTCTTCCACCGTAAAAATTGCCTTCCCGGCTCTCGCAGACTCCAGCACCGCCTCAACATCTATGGGTTTAACCGTAGGCATACTGTATAAGCCGACCGAAAAACCTCTTTTTTCTAATATTTCCTGCGCTTTTACCGCCTCGGATAACATGACTCCGGTGACGAAAATGGTCGCCTGCGTACCTTCCTTCATTCGTATGGCCTGTCCGATCTGAAAATCAATTGTCCTCTGATGCACCACCGGATCAACGCTGCGCCCGATTCTTATATAAAGCGGTTTCCCATAGTCTTTAGATATATGCATAACCGCTTTCATCTCAACAGGATCTCCCGGGCATACCACCGTCATGTTAGGTAATGCCGTCATCATAGCAATATCCTGTATTGCATGATGCGTAGGGCCGGCTGTGGCATAAGCGAATCCGCCTCCCACGCCTACCAGAACCACCGGATTTTCCTGATAGCAGATATCCAGCATGATCTGTTCTGCTGCGCGAAGCGTCATGAAAGATACCACATTATAGATGTAAGGTTTCATCCCCATTGCTGCCAGTCCTGCGCCAAAACTAACAAAATTCTGTTCTGCGATCCCGACATTTACAAACCGCGGCCCAAATTCTTTCTCAAAATCCTCAAAGACTGAAAACCCTGTATCACCGATAATACACATGATCTTATCATCGATCCTTGCCATTTCCGTAAGCGTATTGATAAAAGTGGTTCTCATTCGCCCAATTCCTCCAATGCCAGTTTCAATTGTTCCTCGCTTGGAGACTTAAAATGCCATTCCAGTCTATCCTCCATGAACGAAACTCCCCTACCCTTTATCGTGTCGGCAACAATAACCAAAGGTTCCCGTGGAATATCCGAGACAGCCCGCTCCAATGCGCTTTGAATTGCCTCATAATCATGTCCGTTGATCGTTACGGCATCACAGCCAAAACTTCTGAATTTTGCTTCTAAATCTCCCATATCAAGAACCTGTTCATCCCGCCCATACGCCTGCAGATGATTTCTGTCCACGATCAAAACCAAATTCGACAGCTTAAACCTTGCAGCAAACATAACGCTTTCCCACACAGAGCCCTCATTGCACTCGCCGTCACCCATCAGCACGTAAACATTTCCTTTATAGCCCTGTATGCGTTTTGCATATGCCATCCCACATCCCACACAGGATCCATGCCCCAGAGAACCCGCAGACATCTCTATCCCCGGGACCGTATACCTTCTGGTATGCCCTGCATAATTCTCTCCATTGACAAGATGCTTGTCCAGATCCTCATACGGAATGATTCCTGCATGTGCCAGCACTGCAAACATTGTTGTAGCGATGTGCCCCTTGCTCAATATAAAGATATTTCTGTTTGGGTCCTGCAGATTCTGTCTGTTTAATTTTAATATGCGGGTATATAAGACCGCCATAATATCGACCGCCGAGTACCCGCCGCCAATATGGGAATCTCTCGTTCTGCAATTTATCCTGGCTACATCCACCCGAACCCTGCGCGCAAATTCTGCGGGATCCGATATCAGTTCTTTATACATTTCACCTGACTCCTTCCAGATATGCGCGCACCTGTTCACGGCATATTGCAGATGTGGCAATTCCCCGTTGCTCCTGTTTGACACAGTCGGCCGTAAGGGCAATAACATCTTTCAGATTTTTTTGTATTCTCCATCCCAAAACCTTTTTTGCCTTGGAACTATCCAATTTGAGAATATCCGTCTCCCGATAAATATGCCGTGCCTCGTCCTGTATTTCATATCCCTCACGCCCGAAGCAGCGGCCCACCATATCACACACTTCTCCCACCCGTACAAAGCCGTCTTCATCCGGTCCGAAATTATACGGTCCATTAAACCGGGCATCATGCCCCGATGAACAATACAGCTTTTCCGCTAACAACAGATAACCATATAAGACATCCAACACATACTGCCACGGACGCACCGCATACGGATTCCTGATCCTGGGCAGCCTGCCATTTATATAGCAATCTAATAAATAAGGCATTAATCGCGTTATATTGTAATCCCCCATGCCGATCACGTTGCTTGCCCTGGCGGTAGCAATACCCGTATGTACATTACCCTGTTCAAAAAAAGTCTTTTGATAACAATTCGTGATCAGTTCCTGGCAGACCTTGCTCACCGAATAAGGATCTTCTCCGCCCAGTTCGCATTGTTCCCCATAGGGCTCCTCAGATTCCATGTTGCGGTAACATTTATCACTGGTAACGATCACAATGCTTCTGACGCATTCCAGATTCCGGCAGATATCCAACAGATTGACCACACCCATAATGTTGGTGCGCAAGATATAATCAGGTATCCTGTCGCTGCCGTCCAGAGATGAATGGGAGGCGAGATGGATCACGATCTCCGGCCGGAATCCTGACACCGCGCGTTCCAGTTTATCTCTGTCTGCGATATCTCCTTCGTGATGCTCTGCCACTGCTGCACCTGATCTACAATAAAAGGAATATTTGTTAAGGGGCAGGGAATAGCCACAAACTTCAGCGCCTAAAGCTTCCAGCATAAGAGACATCCATGTCCCTTTAAAGCCGGTATGCCCCGTCAGTAATACTTTTTTTCCCTGCCAAAAATTCAAATGACTACTCATGATGCTCCCTGCGGCTCCTAATTATCTCCGTATGTCCAGCCATACACATCATAACAATCCTTGCAAAGTTCCAGTTTATCATATTCACATTTGCTCAATATTTCTCTGTATTTATTTTCCTGCGGAGAATTCCAGCATTCCAAAATACTCTTTGTTGCAATATTTCCCAGCGTCATGACACCATCTTGATCAGCGCAGCAAGCAGTAATATCTCCGTTCCACCGCACAGCTATTGTATCAAATATTTGGGGACAACAAATGTACCTTCTTTTTATTTGATCCTGATGCTCTTGAATCTTTTTGATCTCACTTTTGTACCTTTCATCCCGAATTTTATCCAAATCTATAAATTCCAGTGTTGTGATACCAACCTCTACCTTATCACAAATGTTCTTACATCTTTCGCGGAACGCCTGTACCTTCTCGCCGCTCTCATTTGTCACCGAAGTACCAATTGTAATATAAGGGAATTCTTTATCTCCGCGAAGCCGGTACAGCAATTCTATTTTCTGCATCAACTCTTCAAAATTGTCTTTCTGCCTTAGCATCCTGTATCCTTCAGCGTCAACTCCCTGAAAAGAAAACTTAATGGACGAAAGCTCGGCATCGATCATTTCCTGCATCATAGCCTCGTTCAAAAGGCTGCCGTTCGTCGTCAGATGCGTGATAATATTATTTTCCTTCGCGATCCGCAAATATTCCGTCAAATGAGGATGCAGAGTTGGCTCTCCCTGTCCTACGAACTTAAGCGCCACAGGATATTCTTTTATCTCCTCAATAACTCTCTGATATATCTCATCCGTCATATAACCGCGGCTTCTGGTGCTTGTACCAACTCCCGTCTTACACATAAGGCATTGAAAATTACAATGATTTGTAACTTCAAATTCAATGATTTTGGGGAATTCAGGCAGATTACAGATTTTATCCTGAACCCCACCATTATCAATTGTTTTATATATTTCTTTCAATCTGTTAACTCTATCCATAATCTAATCCTCCCACACCTTCCATGGCGCCTGTTTTTTCTTCCACATTGTATTTAATTGATCCCGATCCCTCATAGTATCCATCGCTTTCCAGAAACCGGTATGTTTATAAGAATTCAATTGACCGTCCCTCGCTAAATGCTCCAGCGGCTCCTGTTCGAAAATAAGCTTTTCATCCTCACGCAGATAATCAAACATGCCATAATCCGCCACCATAAAACCGCCGTTGATCCAACCGCCATCGCCTTGCGGTTTTTCCATAAATTCCCGAATCGTGCCGTCATCTGCTATATTCAGCATACCGTATTTACCGTTCGGCTGTACTGCCGTAACTGTTACCAGCTTATGACTTTTCCTATGGTTTCTTACCAATGCCTCAACATCCACATCCGCCACGCCATCCCCATAAGTAAGCATAAATGATTCCCCTGCCGGAATATAGGGTTGGATATGCTTGATTCGGTATCCGGTCATACTTTCTTCTCCGGTATCGATCAAAGTAACTTTCCAAGGTTCCGCCACATTATTATGAACTATCATCTTATTATCATTGGAAAAATCAAATGTGACGTCAGACATATGCAGGAAATAATCTGCAAAATACTCCTTGATCACATATCCCTTATAACCGCAGCAGATAATGAATTCATTATATCCGTAGGCAGAATATATTTTCATGATATGCCACAGTATGGGCATCTCGCCGATCTCGATCATCGGTTTCGGTTTTAAATAGGATTCTTCACTGATCCTTGTCCCTTTACCGCCTGCTAATATCACAACCTTCATCGCATGTTACTCCTAATATCTCTCTGTAAATTCACGGATACTGGTTATCATATAATCCAGCTTCTCCCGATTCATCCCCGGATAGACGCCGATCCATAAGGAATTACTCATGATAATATCCGTATTAGTCAAGGTTCCTGCTACGCGATATCCTTCTCCGGCACTGCGCATCTCATCAAAACAGGGATGCTTGATGTAATTACCTGAAAACAGATTGCGCGTCTGGATATTTCTTTCTTCCAGGAACTGCGCCAGTTCATCACGGGTAAATCCGGCATCCTCCCGCACAGTCATCAGAAAGCCGAACCAGCTGGGATCTGCCTTCTGCTCTTTCTCCGGCAGGATCAGATGCTTGTCCGCAAATGCCAGATTCTCCCGCAGATACTGCCAGTTATGCTTTCTGGCCTCCACAAATCCCGGCAGCTTCTTAAGCTGCGCACAGCCTACAGACGCCTGCATATCGGTAGACTTCAGATTATAACCGAAATGGGAATAAACATATTTATGATCGTATCCCATCGGGAGCTCTCCAAACTGCTGGTCGTATCTGTGTTTGCATGTATTATCCACTCCGGAAGCGCACCAGCAGTCGCGCCCCCAATCCCTGAAGGAATTGACCAGCCGGTATAGCTGTGTATTATTGGTACAGACCGCGCCGCCTTCTCCCAATGTAATATGATGCGGCGGATAAAAACTGTATGTAGAGATATCTCCTATCGTCCCCGTTTTGCACCACTTTCCGTTATACAAATACTCCGAACCCAGCGCATCACAGTTGTCTTCGATCAGCCATAAGCTATACTTATCGCAGAAATCCTTTACGCTCTGTAAATCAAACGGATTGCCTAAAGTATGGGCAATGAACACAGCTTTCGTTTTGTCGCTTCTGGCCTCCTCCAATTTACTGACGTCTATATTATACTCCGGTATCGTCACATCCAGAAATACCGGAACGGCGCCATACTGCACGATCGGCGCTACAGTCGTCGGAAACGCCGCTGCAACGGTAATCACCTCATCGCCCTTCTTCACCCTTCTCTCTCCTAATTTGGGAGAGGTCAGAGCCATAAAAGCGCATAAATTTGCAGAAGAACCTGAATTGACCAGCGAGCAGTGCTTTACGCCCAAGTATTCGGACAGACCCGCTTCAAACTCCTCCACGTAATGTCCCGATGTCAGCCAGAACTCCAATGCGGCATCCACCAGATTCACCATTTCATCGGCGTCATAGACGCGACCGGAATATTGAATACGGTCACCGGGTGTAAATTCTTTGTCTTTCAAATGTTCTGTCATGTAATACTGCCTTACCAGTTCTTCAATCTGCTTTTTAATATCCGTTCCGTTCATTAGTACGTTCCTTTCCGTTTCAAATATTTTTACACTCTCAGGAAGGCAGCACCTGCAAATGTTCATAGTTGCCTCCATTCAAAATTGCCCCAATTAACGCACCCGATGAGTATGAGCACAGCATACAATCGCATAAAGACAAGCCATAGACTTCCTCCATATATTCAACGACCGTATCTCTGTCATAAGTCTGATAACATACCGCTTTTTAATCACCGCTAAAGAGCCATTTAACAAATTCTCTTCTGTCATCTGTTTTTTCAAATTTCTGTGCAACCCATTGACGGATCTCTGTATAGGCTGCGAACGGGACCCGCCTTCTGTCTGTATACAGCAGCGCATCTCCAAATACACTCTTCAGACAGGCAATGCTGTCCTCAAAGTAAGTGGTTACAAAGATATGGGAACACCCCCAACGTTCCTGATACTCTTTGATAATCGGTATCAGCCTGTCAACGGTCAAGTGATGCGGATGAGCTTTCAGTATATCTATGCCGCTCTCCTCTGCGTCTATAGAAAACTCTTCCCGCAACGCAACTCCCATTATCTTCATTTCCGGCCGGAATAACCTCGAAAAGGTTCCCTTATATCTGGCATAAACTTCGTCCTGAATCCGCAGCCACTTTGTGCCCGCCGCATTCAATTTTCTATAATATTCTCTCCAGTCTCCCCCGCATATAAATTTTATATCCGGGCTTTCCAGACCGTACTTCCGCTTAACCTTTCGGTTAGCATATTTCCTGCCTATTGCACCGACCAATATATATTTATCTTTGCTGTTATTTAGCAGTTCATGCAAGGATGCATTCGGTTTAAAAACATATTCCCACACATTATCATGCCCAATCACATCCTCCTCCAGATAATGCTCCCACTCAAAATCCACCACGGGAATCATATGGTTGCTTTCAGCCCATTCACATTGCACCAATGCATTTTTGCACAGAGCCGCTATTCCCAGTCCTATAATCGGATATCTTAGTATACAATATCGCTCCCCTTCTGATTTGTTCTTGGAGAGATAGTATTCATGATAAACGATATTATCCCTATATCTGCTGCTATTGTGAACATACTGCGACCATAGACTGATAAACCACGGTCTCGATAACATATTTGTTACTAAAATATCGGCGGCTTTTTTCACATTAACGCCCAATCCTTCACTCCTCCTTCTGTAAAAACATATAATCGATTATAATACTACAGACACATATGTGCAAATTTGTACAACAAGCATCCAAACGAATATTTAGGATTTGAAAATCTTCTATCATATACATAATTTAATTTAAACCACAGTCGGTTGACCCATGTGATCATCCGCAATTTTAATACAAAAGTGATGGGCGTTTTCTGTATATGAACCGTTTCCAATGCATGATGCAAAAAGGTGTCGTTCAATTTAAGATAATCTATATCCTTATCCTCCACAAATACCAAATATCTTACTCGGGAAATTTCATCCGTCATATGATCATAAAATCCGCAAGTCGCCCGATACAAAAAACCTCTGTATAAACTTAAATACACAGAGAGATAATCCCTGTCTTTGCAGTACAGTTCACGCAGCAGCGGCTCATTCTTATCCCAATAGTAAACAGCATTATCATAAGTATAGGATGGCGGTATGTTCATACCCTCAAGGTTACTGCGCGTTCTCGAATATCTGCCTTTCTTCTCTTCGCTTTCCGGTCGCACAATCTCTATTTCCCCATTTAAATAAGCATGCTTTGTATACAATGGATATTGGTAAAGTATTTCCAGATCCCATATCAGCCATGGATATGATGTAAATGAACAGTCAAGGCTTTTCGCCCAGGGTGTAATACTCTTAAACGCATCTCTGCGGTATACAATATAACTGCCATGAGAGTAAATCTCACTGTAATATAACCATTTCGCTCCGCTTATAAGACCCGACACGCAATCATGATTGGCATAAGCATTGCGCATCACATCACAATTTGTGCGTCGCAGCAATTCCAAATAGACCGGTAAGTTCTCCGTTACTAAATGATCGTTGTCCTGTAACAACATAACATATCGTCCGGATCCCCTGGACAATGCCAGATACCAGTTCCGGAAAGGGCCAACATTATTTTCATTTACATAAATTTTCAGCCTGTCATCTTCAATCTCTCTTAACCTATCTATACATCCATCTTCCGAAGCATTATCACTTATCACTACCTCTACTTCTTTTCCTTTATAAGCCAGAATTTCCTTAACACATTCCACTAGTTTCATACCGCCATTATATGTGGGAATACATATACTTAATTCATATTCTTCCATCATTACTCTCCCTCTCACCCACTCTCCCAGCACAAGTATCTACCAGACATTCTCCGAAGCTATCCGTCCGTCAATAAAAGAGCCCTGCATCGTCCCGATCCATTCTAATCAGTATATCATTGGAACGATACATCGTCAATTTCACCGATTTGGGGATAACACCGGCTGTCTTCCCTTCTCAGGAATATCCCACAATACCGCACATTTATCTCTTCCTCTTTCCGAAGCCGTCTGCCACCGACTGATAGAAACCGATCAACTCCTCATACACCCGGTCCGGCGACAGGCGCTCGATGCTCGTTGCCGCCTGCCGTCCCATTTCCGCTCTCTCATCTTCCGACATGCAGATCACCTGCGTCATTTTTTCCAACAGCTGCACATGATTCTCCCGTTCAATCAGGAAACCGTTCTCTCCGTCCTCGATCAGCTGCTCAAAGCTTGCTCCGCGTGTTCCGATGACGATCCGCTCTAGTGCCATGGATTCGATACATGTGTTGGGCAGATTATCGATCCGCGAGGGTAGCACCACTGCCTCCGCATGCCGTACCAGCGCATAGAGCTGCTGTCTGTCGCTGACGGCATTCAGGATGATAAGGCGATCCTGATACTGCTCTGCCACCGATGCTCTGATATAGGCAGCCGCATCTATCCATTCCCCGTTCAAACACATCTGCGAGGTCCGCCCCACAAAAGCAAAGCAGTGCTCCGGATTCTGTGCAAAGAAATCATTCAAAACCGCACAGATGGTATGCACGCCTTTGAGATAACCTAATGTACCGTAGAAAAGCAGATATCTGCGTCCTTCCAACCGTTGCAGATATGTCTTTACTCCCGTCCCCTCCCCTGTCTCAGCATCCATCCAAAAGGGACTTTCTATCACCCGGATCTCACCCCGGAACTTACGCGCCGTAATTTCAGCAATGATCCGGCTGGGGGCAAATACAGCATCACACCGGTGCAGAGATAGCAGCTGCACTCTCTCATCTATTTTCAACGCATTCACAGCCCTATCGTAGTCAAAATCCGGCAGACAGGCCTGGCGCCAAAGAGCCACATAGCACGAGATCCTGACAACCGATGGCGTACGCACCGTTCGGAGAATAGGAAGCGCATCCGAGGCACAATAGTGTATCAGTTCAAAATTTTTGCTATGTTGTAACTGCCTCAGCTTTCTGTCCACGACCCACGACCGCCCCAGAAGATTCCACAGATAAAAACGCCTAATCGGATAGCGGATCCTGTACACCTCGATGTCCTGTTCCCAGAGGATCCGCCTGTCTTCATGGCTGATCACAAGAACAGTCACCTCATGCCCATGCTTCTTCAACATCCTTGCCAGATTAGCACTATAGGTGCCCAGTCCGCCGTATGTTTCCTCAGTGACAAACTCCACTGTTGCAATCGCGATACGCATAGTTTTTCCTCTTTCTATTTTCTATCCGTTGCTGTTCATTCCGAAATACAGTTTACCCATCCCGAGCACAGTCAGCGCCTGTGCCTTCTCGGTCACATTTCCCTGCTCAAACAGCAAACGTATATCCGCCCGTAAGCCGTTCGAAATACACGAAGCACCTATAGCATCTTCGTAATACTTCTGCAGAAAAATCTGTACCTCTGGGTCACGGTCATACCAGTAATCAACAGGATTCATATTATCACTGAGCTTGTGCCCGAGAAGTTGCCCCGCCATCCGCTTCAGCCTACGCTTTGCAAAGGTCGCATCTCTAAGCAGCCACAGTTCTTTCTTGGGTTGGACGCCCGCCCATTTTTCCCAGCCGTAACCAGTCGCTTCACTATACCGTTCACGCAGCCATTTCAAGTAGATATAATGATGGACTCTGTATCTGACCGGGATACTACAACAGACATCTAAAAAATCTACATCCAGGAAGGGCGATGCAACCTCAAAATATTCCTGCCGTATAGCGTATGTGGCCATCATACCCAAAAAACCTCGAGTGTACAAGGTAAATATCTCCTGATTCTCGTAGTGTTCTAAGATGCTGTTGTCAAAAGTGAAAGGCAACCGATCCGAACAGGCATTTGCTCCGTAGAATGGTTTTCCACAGGCAACATCCTCACTGCCGGCATAGCAAGAGATAATAACATCGCCAAGCATACCAGTATGCTCCATTCCAAACAAATCATTACGCAGAACAGACAAAAAAGCTTTGCCGCCCGTAATGCTGTCGTATGCTGCTTCCCCATTGTTCAGCGCAAGAATCTCATCGATATCATAAAGCCAGATACAATCGTCCAACTGCTTATAGTAATACTCGTGTTTTAGATCCCTCGCAATCCGGGAAGATATTTTATAGTCCAGATAATCTGCCTTACAGTAGGTAAAGTTTACCTGGTCCCGAAAACCCAGATCATGCGCCACCCATGATACCATCCGGCTATCCAGACCGCCTGACAGATCTACCAGATGTCTGTAGCCATATTCTCTATCCTTCTCAAACTCTCTCTGCACTGCTCGACGAAATGCCGTGTCAATTTTATCTACCGCCTGTTCCTCCGTAATGTCCTCCATGTGGTTAAAGGTAGGCATATAATATTGTTCACAAACATATCCTTCCTCAGAAACCACAAATCTGCACCCGGGCAGCACACGATGTATCTCAAGAATAAAGGAAGAATCATCTATCATAAAGCCATAGGTCAGCATATACCGCGCCGCCAGTTCATTATAAGTATAAGGGATATGATTATATCGCAAAAGCGTGACGATCCAGTTCAGACGTGTAGAAACGATCAATCTGCCATCCGCCATATAATAATACAAAGACTTGCTTCCCGTATGATCTGTAAAAAAAATTTGTTCCGTATCCTTCATACAGAACCCCGCAAAACTACCGCGCAGCATGGTCGGAAAATCCGCCTGATGACTCAGTTCAACAAACGAATCCTCCCACAGACCTTTTCCGATCCCATTCATAAGCTCCTGCTTATTCAGAACATAACCTTCCAGAAAGTAGCCCGCAGGAATTTTGACTGTATCTTTGTAAAATTTATTAAGTAAATTTGTATACAGATACCCACGGCCAATCTTTTCCAATGTGCCGGATTTCCAGATATTCTCCGCACAATCAATGTTTTCACAGTAAAGCCATCCGTACATTCCGCTATACCTCCTTAAGCTGTTGCACGAATCTCGCTCTGTTTACCACAGCATCGTATTCCTGCTGCCACAGCGCCAGCGACCGCTTTCTGTAATTCTCATACGCCTTGCTGTCCATATGGATCATCTGCCGTATCGCAACAGCAACTTCCGCCGCAGTCGGATCCGCCGGAAGCAGTATGCCGTTGCCATCGATCAGCTCCGACACGCCGCCCACCGCAGTCGCGATCAACGGTATCCCATAGGACATAGCTTCCTGCATAGATACCGGAAGTCCCTCACTGGAGGATGTGGATATAAAACAGTCCACCTTATGATCACGATAATATGCCAGTACCTCCTGATTCGGCACGTTTCCCTTGAAATGATAAACAATATTGTCCTTGCCTTGCAGCAGCGCTTCCGTCTGTTGACGCAGCGCCTCGTACTCACTGCCGTCACCGAAATGCACCCACTCGATTTTCTCCGTCAGTCCGCACAATGCACCTGCAATCAGGTCCACCCGCTTAAGGGGAATAACACTGGAACAGCTAACCAGCCGGAAACGGCCTTGCTCCCGGTGTGCTGCCATAACCGGATCACCGTCCCGCAGAGTCCCCAGCCTGCTGATCGCATACTTTTCACTGTCCGCCAAATGATATCTGTCCAGATAGTACTGTTTACCCTGCGCTGCAATGAAGAATATCCGGTCCAGCTTTCTGTCCATGATACGCTTGAACGGCTGTCTTCCGCCTTTGTATACAGCATCGAACAAATCAAACCGATGAGTCCTTGTCGTCAATTTTGCCTTGGGATATTGTTTCCTGTGTTTTGTCATGCTGTAGGTATAATAGAAATACCAATAGGAATAAAAGATAAATTCTTCATTCTCAGGGAATAGTTCTTCTCTGCGCAACAGCCGCCAGTTTTCCATCGCCAACGCATAAAAACCGACCGATTGGTATAATCTGGTCAGGATCTTCTCATGACTCCTCAGTATCTCTGTCGTCTCTGCCCAGCCATCCCGGTCTGTAAAAAAACGCAATGCATACCATAGACGGCGATAGAACGGCAGTTTGATCTCTATATTGACCACTCTGACCGTTTCTGGCAGCGGAGTCCAGCCGCTTCGATTCGCCACAATGTCCGCAGATGCATGGGAAATGATCGTCACATCGAATTGCCTGAGCAATTCCGGCAGCTCCGGCAGGATAAAAGAATTCTCTGCCGAATCATAAGGAAATGTCTCGGTTGACAAAAATAATTTCTTCTTATGATGCTTCTGTACAGAATCCATAATTTCCATTACCTTTAACGTTTTTTACAAAACATGTTTTTTATCTTCATACAAAAAGCGACCCACTTTTTATCATTGGGATATTCATCTTCTGATTTTACAGGCATTTCCATGATATAGTTCCATTCTTCATCTGTAATATCCAATTTTTTCAACACATATTCTTTTTCTTCTTCCAGTTCTGCCTCTGTACTTGGCATGATTGCAATCTCTTTTAAACCTTCTTCACGTGTCATTTCTCCGCCGACTATCAAACTGGATATATGATCACGTCTTTTATCCCATCCAAATTTTTTAGGAAGATATATTTCCTGAAAAAATTTTGTAAATCTGGATTCATAGTGCTTCCCGCCGTAATATTTCCAGTCAAATTCTTTTTCTAAGGTAGCAATCGCCATTTTTTTTGAATAATTGATATAATTTAACGGGAAAACAAATTTCACATGATGAAATACAGGGTCCCATAAATACATTTCTATAAAATTCTGATGCGGGTATTTGCTCAAATTTCCTTTTGCTCTGCCGCAACGTTTATAAACTCCTTTGATATTCCTCCAATCCCGGGCAGAATGCTGATACGCTGTCGACAGAATTCCTTCTGTCGCCCAGTTATTCCCGTTCAAAATATATTTGATTCCAAATTTTTTAGCCATTTTAGCGCAGGCAGCAATGAAGCAATGATCCTGCGGCACATCCAGATTCGCCAAACCCGAAAACATATATGCTCTTTGCAGCTCTTTCATCGTCGGCCAGTCAACAACCACAGTATGCAGATCATAGCCTAATTTCTGACACATGTTCTTAATATTCTGTACTGCTAATTCCGAGTTCCAACCAGCATCCACATGTACCGCCAACACCCTCAAATCATATTGTTTCGCCAAATATGCCAGATACGAACTGTCAACTCCGCCGGATATCCCTAACAGGCAATCGTATTCCTTTCCTTTTCCTTTTTCTTTTATCTTGTCAAAAAGTGCTTCGAGCTCCTGTTCACTTTCTTTTCCCTTATATCCATGCTCTTCTACCGATTTGTCATATGCATGGCAATAATTACATACCCCATCGTCATCTAATATCAAATGAGGATCGCTGGTAGTATCCATGATACATCTTTGGCACAATTTGTAATCATTCATTTTAGTTCCCTACCTTTTTATAAATATTACTTTGTATCAGCGTACTCTCTTCCGGAAAATTTATCAATACAGCATTCCTTGACCCAAAATACACAAACAAACTGCCGGCAGCAACTGCATGCGCGCCTCCTTTTTCCAAAGCTTCTTTCATATCATCCAGACTTCCTGCCCCGCCGCATGCTATAACCGGTATATTGACGCTTTGTGCCACATGAGAAATAGTTTTAATATCATAACCTCTTCTCATTCCATCTCTTTCAATAGAATATAAAAGTATCTCCCCCGCGCCGAGAAGTTCCGCTTTTTTCGCCATTTCCATTGGGGAATATTCCGTTTTCTTAGTAGCATCATTTGTATAACACCATTCTTTCCCAAACCTTGTCCTATAATCAATTGACGCCACAATACTCTGTGATCCAAAATAAGCGGACGCTTCACGCACCAAGTCAGGATTTTCGTACGATGCTGTATTTAAAATCACTTTCTCAAAGCCAAAAGAAAAAATCGTTTTTATCTGGTCGATGCCGGTGACGCCGCCGCCATAACTCAACGGCATAAATGCCTCGGAAGCCATTATCTCTAATAACTCCATATTGGGTTGCTTCTTTCTTTTTGACGCAGTGATATCCAATATGCATAATTCATCAACGCCTTTTTCGTTAAAAATCTTGATTGCATTGATGGGATCGCCTAAATAATCAGGATTTTTAAATTGTTTCGTCTTAACCAGATTTCCTTCATCGATCAAGAGCGTCGGAATGACTCTCGGCCTATTCAGCAATTTTATATTCCTCCAAAAAATTCTTTAATAATAACATTCCAAACTGATGACTCTTTTCCGGATGGAACTGAACACCTAAAATATTATCCTTGACCACAGCAGCCGCAAATTTATGTCCATATTCGCATGTCATCATTACATTAGCTTCATCATCACATTTTGCATAATAGCTATGAACAAAATAATATCTCTGTTCAGCCTCTAATCCCCTTACCAAAGGACATTCTTTATCTTCTATTTTCACATAATCCCACCCCATATGCGGTACTTTATATTGCGGATCCAATCGAAACTTGTAATTGTCAAACGGAATCAATCCAAGCCCTTTTTCCTGTCCTTCCTCACTGCCCCTGCCAAGAAGTTGCATTCCCAGGCAAATCCCCAATATTGGCTTCTTATCAATATTGGCAAATTCTTTAATCACATCAACAAGATCATACGTCTTCAGATTATGCATTCCCCCGTCAAAAGCTCCCACGCCCGGTATGATCATTTTATCTGCATTTCGAATAACAGAAGCATCTCTGCTGGTTACTACATCCTTTTCTCCGACTTTGTGCAGAATATTTCTTATTGCGCCGACATTCCCCATATCATAATCCAAAATAACTACCATAATCGATCCCTCACGCAAACATATCCCCAAATAATTTTTGCAGCTTCTTTACTTCTGCATTTTGTATATACGGATGCATCGGCAGAGACAACACTTCCTGGCACAGCTCTACAGTATTATCCAGGCTGCAGTAAAGTCTATGTAAATTACTAAATGCCTTCTGCTCATGCAGCGGCTTGGAATAATACACCATACTGGGGATGCCGTTTGCAGCAAGCATACGTTGCAAGTCGTCTCTATGATTTTTTACTTTAATAGTATACTGCGCCCAGCTTGAGCAGAAACCTTCCCTGATAACAGGCATTCCCACTATATCCTGCAAAAACTGCGTATACTGCATTGCCACTTTATTAACAGCCGTCATTTCCTCTCCGGCGAACCGGTCAAACTTCGCCAAAAGCACCGCAGCCTGCAGTGTATCAAGTCTGGAATTCATGCCGATCCTGACATTGTCATACTTATTATTGCCTTTTCCGTGCACTTTATAAGACCGGACCAGAGCAGCCCATTCATCATTATCGGTAAAAACAGCGCCGCCATCGCCATAGCACCCCAGGGGCTTTGCCGGAAAAAAGGACGTTGTGGAGATATCTCCAAAGCTGCATGCCATCCTTTTGCCAATGCTGCCTCCAAACCCTTGCGCGCCATCTTCCAACAGCTGAAGTCCATATCGATCTGCTATAGTCCGGATCGCCGGAAAATCTGCAGGCTGACCAAACAGATCCACTGCGATCACAGCCTTGGGTCGCAGCTTTCCCTCCTGGAGCACCGCTTCAATCGCCTCTTCCAAAGATTCCGGACACATGTTATATGTGTCCTTGTCAACATCTACAAAAACAGGGGTCGCCTGTACCCACGGCACTACCTCTGCCGTAGAGAAAAAGGTAAAATCCGGCACAAAAACAGCATCACCCTGACCAATATCCCACGCCATCAGCGCCAACTGTAAAGCGTCTGTACCATTGGCACAAGTAATACAATGTTTAACGCCGACATAATCCGCCAACTTTTCTTCCAATTGCTTGACAGGATCGCCGCCAATAAACTGCCCTCCAAGAATGACCTTCTGTATAGCAGAATCAATTTGCGCTTGATTTGCCAGATATTGCGCTTGTAGATCTCTAAATTCCATCTATTTTATCCTCTTTAATATCCCTGTCATCCCTGCAAAACAATCTCTTATCTAAATCTTGCTCATATACTCTGCCGCAGATTGTACACTGCAATTCTGCATTCAATACCTGCCCGCATTTACATACCCAACCGATCTGTCTAGCCGGAACACCTGCCATCAATGCATAGTCCTGTACGTCTGCAGTCACGACCGCTCCGGCTGCAATCATACAATAACGTCCCAACTCATTCCCGCATACAACTGTCGCATTCGCACCAATCGTGGCTCCCCTGCGAACTAATGTCCGCCGATATCTGCTCCTGCCTTTGGGATATTCGGCACGAGGCGTCAAATCGTTGGTAAATACCATAGAAGGTCCGCAAAAAACACCATCTTCCAGTTCTACGCCTTCATATACAGAGACATTATTCTGAATCTTACACCCATCACCGACCACAACCTGATTCGCTATATTAACATTCTGACCGATCGTACAGTCTCTGCCTATTTTAGCTCCGCTTTGTACATGGCAGAAGTGCCATATCTTTGTATTTTCGCCAATCTGCACGTCCTCATCGATGTAACTGCTCTCATGCACAAAAAAATTATGATACATTATGTTATTGCTCCTCACCTAATCACACATTAAAGCGCCCTCGAAAATCTTCAGTGCGACATTGTATCAATGGCAGCCTGACAATACTTCCCGTTGCGGCAGACTGATAAATCGCCAGCACTAACTCCAAAGCCCGCTTACCCGCCTCAGCATCCACATATGGCTGCCTGTCTTTCTCTATCGCTTCAATAACATCTGCATACAGCGGCGTATGCCCGTATCCGTATACATTAGGCGGATTCTCATGAAATCTTTTTTTAACGTCCTCGGGATCGTCCAGCATATCCGAAAAGCGCCACTCTTCAATAATGTTGACCGATTGTCCGCCAGCCTTGACCGTCCCTTTTTCACCAAATAAATATAATGTCTCCTCCAGATTTCTGGGATAGATATCGGTTGTACCTTCTATGATTCCATAAGCTCCATTTTTAAACTTGATCAATGCGATCCCCAGATCCTCGGCTTCGATATAATCATGATTGAGGCGGTCCGTCATACCCACCACCTCCTCAATTTCGTCACCCATCATCCATCGCAGCAGATCGATATTGTGTATACACTGATTCATCAGCGCACCGCCGTCCTGCTCCCAGGTGCCACGCCACGCTGCACGGTCATAATACTCGTGGTCTCTGCACCATCTGATATGTGCCGTGCCATAAAACATTCTGCCGAAGCGGTTTTTGTCCACGGCTTCCCTGATCTTCTGTATTGACTTATTGAATCTGTTCTGGTGACACGCACATACCTTCAGATTCAAGCGGCGGGCTTTACCGATGATCTTATCCGCGTCCTCAATGGACAATGCGATCGGCTTCTCAATGATCAGGTTGCAGCCGTAGTCCATGCAGTCCAGCGCTATCTGCGCATGTTTACCGCTCTCTGTGGCAATCGCCACCAATTCCGGTTTTTCTTTTTCCAGCATTTCATGATAATCCGTATATTGTTTAACCGTATCAGCCAGGTCAAATTTTAATTTTTTATCCCGCATATTGGCAGGCGACACGTCACATATCGCTCCAATTTCAAGATCGTTTGCTTTTGCAGCCGCAATATGATTAGGCGATATCCGCCCACAGCCGATCAATGCATATTTCATCTCGATATCTCCGTAATTAAATTAATGAATGCCGTTCTAATAAATCAACTATCTTTGCCGCCGTATGACCGTCTCCGTAATACTTAGGACGTTCTTCCTCCGGAATATGTCTCGCCTGGTTTGCAAAAGCAAGCGCCGCATTTACGCTTGACGGCTCTTGCGGATCTACTTTTACGATCCAGCCATCACTCACCAAATCGTCCCATAGATCGAGTCCGAGCATAAACAGACATTTGGCTCCTGCATATGACGATTCTTTGGATAACCCCCCGGAATCCGTAACGATCAGTTTTGCCCTGTTCATTAATGATACCATTTCTATATATCCTACCGGTTCTATAATCTCCAGATTATCGATATCAACAGCCTCCTGCCATAATCCGAACTCCCGAAGATATTTCCTGGTCCGTGGGTGCAAGGGGCAGACTATTCTGCCGTCCAATCTTTGAATAAACCGCAGAATACTCCTCATTCTGTCCTTATCTGCCGTGTTTTCCTGACGGTGCCACGTCATAAGAATGATTTCGTCATGCGAAATATTATTTCGCCCTCTCACCGACAGAAAAGTATCATACATGATGTCACCAGTCAGATAAGACCGGTCAGCCAATCCTTCTTTTTCCGCGCTTTGCATAGCGCTGCGATCAGGACAAAATATAATATTTGACAAATGATCTGTAACAATTCTGTTGCATTCTTCCGGATTATCTCTATTATGTGTTCGTGCGCCGCCTTCAACATGCGCAATCGGAATATGCAGCTTTACTGTTGCCACAGCGCCTGCCAGCGTGGTATCTGTATCCCCGTATAAGATAACCAGAGAAGGCTTTTGTTTTTGCAGTTCCCTCTCTAGCGCAAGCATAACGCCGCCGGTTATTTCGGCGTGACTGCCGCTCCCGACCTGCAAATTCACATTCGGTTTCGGAATATTCAACTCCTGAAAAAAAATTTCTGACATACTGGCATCATAATGCTGACCACTATGAACAATGTATTGTTTGTATCCCCTGTTTTGCAATTCATGATACAGAGGCGCTAATTTGATAAATTGCGGGCGGTTCCCGACCAAATGCATAATCTCGTTCATATTTACCTACTCTTTTTGTCAGTTAATACTTGTATTATTTCTCCGTATATAATCACACACAGGCTTCATAACCGCTTCCATGCTTATATACTTTTCTGACATTTTTCTTATATTATCAGCAACTGTCTGCCTTTCATTTGTTCCATATATCCGGTCATAAAAATCTACAACCATATCAACATCTATGCTGGAGCTGTCATTGGGTAACTGTAGATAATAAGTCTTCTCCATAATCTGAAATACATCTGTGTCTACCCCCGCAACGATGGGGAGACCTTTAGCCAGATAATCTCGTATTTTAAGCTGACTGGAAAGGGAGGCGTGTACTTTATAATAGCCGAATGAACACATACCTATATCACACAGGTTATAGATCTCATCCAGTTCCCGCCCTGTCTTTCTGCCATAAAAAAGCACATGCTCCTGCAAACTATTCTGTTCTACGATTCTTTCATACATGGCTTTCTCTGAACCATCACCCACCATATGGAATATAATATTACGTTTACCGCCTTGTTCATAGTAACGTTTCAGACCATACAGTATGCGTTCATACCCTTGATATGGCTGCATCAGCGCAACGGCCAGCAAATGAATCGTATCATCGCACCGTTCTGTTCTAACCGCCGGAGTAACCTGTGACAGATCGATCCCATTCATGATCCGTATCGTTGGGACACCCCAGATCTTTGTGTCCTGCGTATATGTCAGCGGACGGTCTATGATCTTATGCAGTCGCGGCGTATACATATCATCCCACCAATACATGATCTGATACAGCAGCCCTTTGGGTTTTTCACCCACATACGGATATGCCGGCAACTCGACCAAAATCCTTGCCCCATTGCGGCGCAGTCTCTTCAACACGCGATAATAAAAAGTATCCATCAAACCATAGCGATTATAGACCCAGTCATACCGCTTGTCCTTCAGGTAACGGTACATTTTGATATAAGCGGGCGTCTTTTTGATATTGCCTACATACGCCAATTCGCGCTCTACGCCGTTTTCTTTATAGATTATCTTATTCTCTTTGATGTATATAAAATCAACCTGTAAACCATAAGATTCAAAGGCCTTGATCTGTGCCCTGATTTTTTTACATACACCGTCCGACTGTTCATGAATAAAATCCCATGTGCAAAGATACAGTATCTTCATAATGCCGGAATTTCTCCTTATAAAATTATACGATACTCTTTATTTTATATCATATTTGAAGATGGATGGCAATGCCCGCTCCCTTATGGAAATGCCTGTCTGAAAATTTTGTTATAATCATATGTCTCATAAAAAGAACTTATTCTATCCAAATATTCCCTATAGTTGTCCGCTGTAATTCGATACTTTCCCCCGGCGATCCATTTCAACATCTGCGAATTGATATCTTCACTGTAATGTGCAATATCCCTGTAATGATCCAAATCACATATCAGCTCAAAATTGTCGCAAAACGAATACAGTTCTATATTCTCACAGGACAGCAGAAGCTCTATGACCTCTTCCTGCTCCTGTATCGCCTTCTGCAGCCTGCCGTTTTGCTTCAGGCTGTCCCAATAGCATATACTATACGGCGTCATGAAGTAGATAAAACGGGTATTAGGATATTCTTTTGCCAGCGTTGTCACATTCTGCTCTATGTTTTCCCTGATCCTTTTTCTATCCGCATCACTCAGCAGAATAATTTCGTCAGTCCTGACCGTTCTTTCATAAGAAGCCAAAACCTCCTCTTTGCCAAATGAAAAGGAATCGTTCCAATTTCCGTAACTGTCAAAGGAAAAACGCTCCCGATGCCTAATAGTCGCCATAATGACATTCAACCCACAGCCGCGCAATATTGCTTCTTTATTCAGCAGATAATTCAAATCGTTCAGTCTGTTATCGTCATCCAAATAATACAGCATTTTATCATATCCATTGTTGTCTGTATCTTTATCCATGTCGATCATACTCAAATCCATACTTCGAAGTACGATTTTCAGATCCGGCTGATACATAAACGCCCTACTGCAGATCGTATTTACTTCTTTAAAACTCCCTCCGCTCTGCGGAAGTTTAACGGCCTTGATTCGCCCCCCCCCACAAAATAAGTTGTCAAACTCCGAAGTCTTGAAGTTCTCAACCATGGACGAACCCGCTATCACCGCATTAAAATCAAAATTTCTCACAATACCGCTGTTCATATACCCTTCTCCCGAGTCATTCCGCACAATCGTCCCGTATATGAGATCGTTCGCAGGTTCTCTGTAATGAAAAAACGGATCAAGGATAAATACACAGACCCCACAGATCATCAAGATGACCGCTGTGCTGCCTATCACAAACCCAAGCCATTTACGAGAATCAAAACTTTTCATTTCTTACCTTTCCCTTAAAATCCAAAATAAATAAACTCCGATCTTCCTGCCAGCGATAAAACAGACCACACCAATAAGACCATTGTACCCAGGCAGTTACAAACCGATGGTTTGAATTGCCGCGTACAATATGGCCGGGCATTGAACATACAGACAAATCCAAAAAGCAGAAAAGCCCAGATAGCATAATGCTGCGCAAGCGAAGAATTCAGGACCTCGCTCTCTATCAGCGGAAAACGTGTAACTAAAAGTTCTGATACCCGTCCGATGCCCCCGGTAAATATCCTGCTGATAAACTGCCACGCCTGCCGCATACTGTCCGCCCTGAAAATGATCCATGTCACGTTGACGAACAGAAATGTACATACCCATCGCACCGCCGCGTGCAGCCGTTCCCACTGTCTCCGGAACAGTCTGTTTAATACGCTGGCCATGCCATGTAACAGTCCCCACACCACAAACGTCCAGTTGGCACCGTGCCAGAATCCGCTGATCAGAAATACAATCAGTACGTTCAGGCATGTCCGCGCCTTTCCTTTTCTGTTACCGCCTAACGGTATATAAATATTTTTCTGCAGGAATGCAGTCAGGGTCATATGCCATCTCTGCCAAAACTCTACGATACTGCATGCGCGATACGGCGCATTAAAATTGACCGGCAGTTCAAAATTGAACATTTCCGCCAATCCCAATGCCATATCGCTGTAGCCGCTGAAGTCAAAATAGATCTGAAAAGTATAGGATAACATAACGATTATGGCTTCTATGCTGTTCATCTCTGCGACATTGCTAAATCCCCAGTTTACTCCCCTTGAGAAAGTGTCTGCAATGAGAACCTTCTTGAATAGTCCTACGGCAAAAAGCATCAGTCCTGCCGCCACATGATCGGGATCCGCCTTTCTTCTTACCGGATCTTTCATCTGTTCCATCAGATTTTTAGATGCGATGGGACCTGCTACCAACTGCGGAAAGAAAGCGACAAATTCAGCATAATCCCAAAAATCCAGCTTCGGCCCCCGCGTTTCTGTCCTGTATACATCTGCCAAAAAACCAATCTGCTGAAACGTATAAAAACTGATACCTAACGGTAATAGAATCTTTTTTACCATGATACCCGTATGAAAAAGGGCATTGATGTTATCTACAAAGAAATTTGTATACTTAAAATACAACAGAAGACCCACGTTAAACACAATGCCCAAAGCCAGTATCTTTGCCCTGTGTCTGTCAAACCGCTCATCTCCCATGCTCTTCGCAATCACATAATTGATGACAATGCTTACACAGATGATCCCCAGGTAATACCAGTTATAATACCCATAGAAAAAAAGCGAAGCAGCTACCAGAAATATCTGTGCCGGCTTATATTTCCCGATCCGGTTCAGTCCAAAATATCCGCACCACACAAGTGGCAGAAAAATTAACACGAAATAATAGGAATTAAATAACATACCGCCATGATCCTCCCGCAAATATATTGACCGCCATGTATCCGGCTAATCGGTTATGTCCCGAAAAGGCTGTCATAATCATAGTTTTCATAGAAAGTGGTTATTCTTTCGATATATGCCTGATAATTATCCCATGTAATTCTGTAATCTCCGGTTGATATCCATTGTAAAATTTTCTCATTGACCTCTCCGCTATAATGAGTTCCGTCACTTCTATAGTTATCAAGATCACACACCAGTTCAAAATTATCGCAGAATGAATACAATTCTATATTCTCACAGGACAACAGAAGCTCTATGACCTCCTCCTGCTCCTGTATCTCCTTCTGCAGCCTGCCGCTTTGCTTCAGGCTGTCCCAATAACATATACTATATGGCGTCATGAAGTAGATAAAACGGGTATTGGGATATTCTTTTGCCAACGCTGTCACATTCTGCTCTATATTGAGCCTGATCCGCTCTGCATCTTCACTATCTAATGCGATAATCTCCCCCCCCCTATTTGGTCTTGTATATCCGGCCAATACAACTTCTTTGCCATATTCCGTGCTGTCGCTCCAATTTGCGTAATCATCAAAGTTAAAGGCCTCTCTGCTCTTTAACGTTGCCATAATGACATTTAGTCCGCAGCCGCGCAGTAATGTATCTTTATTTAATATATAGTTCAAATCATCGATTGGATTATCATTATACAGATAATCCAATGATATGTCATAACCAGCCTCATCTTTGTCATTATCTATCATACTCAGATCCAGACTTCTCAGCAGGATTTTCATATCCGGATGGCGGTTGAGGGCCTGTCTGCAGATGGCATTTATCTCCGAAAATTGCCCTCCCGAAACTGACAGCTTGACCGAGTGAACGTCAAACAGCCGGTCAAACTGTGACGTTCTGAAACATTCTGTCATAGATGATCCCGCTATCACCGCATCAAAATCATAATTTCTTATAATACCGCTGGCTACATAACGTTCCTCGTCCGGATCACTTACAATAATGCCATATATGAGTCCATTGTCAGGTTTCCTATAATGAAAATACGGGTCGAGTACAAAAGCACATACACCACACAGCAGTAAGATAGTGATCACGCCGCTCAACACGATTCCAATCCATTTCCCGGAATTAAAATTTTTCATCTTCCTTCTTTCTCCTATAATCAGAGTAACTTCCTGTTTTCCTTCTCTTGCCAAAAAATACATACACATTATATAATACGGATATATTCTATTTCAACTACATTCGCTGTAATGAATGTCCTTTGTGGGGGATGACATGAAAATTGTTTTCATCAACACTGTTTATAAAACCGGAAGCACTGGCAAAATAACCGCTGCGCTATCTGAGCTTGCCCGTACCGAAGGGTTCGAAGCTTATGTTGCATACGGCCGCGGTGCTGCTCCTTCCGATCATTACAGCTACAAGATCGGCAATCCCATAGACTTTTTAGCACACGTACTGGTCAATTTCTTTCAGGGGAAAAGCGGATTCGGTTCAAAGTCCGTCACCAGACGTTTCTTGCGATGGCTGGACGAGATACGACCCGATGTACTTCATCTTCATAACCTGCACGGATTCTATATTCACGCAGGCATGTTGTTTGATTATATTAAATCTCATAATATCCCTGTAATATGGACATTGCATGACTGCTGGCCCATGACCGGCCAGTGCGCCTTCTTCGATTATGCTGACTGTGATAAGTGGCAGTCGGCCTGTCACGATTGCCCTATATATCGCACCGAATATCCGTATTCTCTGTTTAAAGACAACAGCCGCCGCAATTATATCGATAAGAAAAACATCTTCTCCGGTGTGCGGGACATGATGATAGTAACGCCCAGCAAGTGGATGGCTGATATCGTGAAACGATCCTATCTGAAGGATTACCCTGTTAAAATTATTCACAACGGCGTTGACCTGTCTCTGTTTAAACCCGTTCCTTCGTCCTCTGCACCATGCAGCCGCAAAGTGATACTTGGAGTAGCCAATGTGTGGGAACGCAGAAAAGGTCTGAAATATTTTCTGGAGCTGGCTGATGTTCTTGATGCCGCATCCTACCATATCGTTTTAATCGGCGTCAACAGGAAACAGCAGAGATATATTCAGAAAAAATATGCCGGTTCCGTCACCGCTCTTACCAGAACCTCCAATCAGGAAGAATTGGTACAGTGGTACAATCGCGCTTATGTATATGTCAATCCTACCCTGGAAGACAACTTTCCCACTACCAATCTGGAAGCGCTTGCCTGCGGTACTCCCGTTATCACCTTTAATACCGGCGGAAGTTCCGAAAGCATCACAGACCAGTGTGGAATCACCGTAGAAAAAGGCAACACGGAACAGTTAAAGAAAGCTATCCTGTCTCTGGAAAACCGACCAGATATAACTTCCTCTTCCTGCCGGGAACAGGCTTTACTATTTGATAAGGAAACAAAATTCCTAGAATATATAGAGCTTTATCATTCATATTGCTGATCTTGCCGCAATTCCTGCACCGATGATCCATCACGGCAGCCGTCATGTAAATTTTCCAGCTCCCTAACCCTTTTCTCCATCATACTGATCTCCTGGATCAATATTCTTATTTTTGCCTGCTGTCTCGAAGCAATAGAAGTAAGCGACATCAGTATCACGATGACAAAAGCTATACAGAGAACATACAGTCCGTTCATACTGCTCTCGATCCCCAGCAGCTTCACAAACCACACCAGAGTCTGCGGGAAGAAGATCATAACTGCCATAATGATCCCTGCAAGAAGCCACAGGAGTGTGTATTTTAGCTCCAGATATTTCTTCTTAAGGTAATATAGGATCAGTACAAAATAGCAAATCACTGCTATCGACAGGGTAATCTGCAATATATGCGGAATCATCGCTACCTCCTAACGCCGAAGCTGAGTCTTCTGATCAGCATCGCCAAAGTTACTTTGATCATATAATACACGGACCGTCCAATTGTAATAGAGCTTGTACCGCCCGCCCGTTCATGCATTACCACCGGATATTCTGTAATACGGCCACCATATATCGCCGCTATGATCATTGCCTCCGGCTCCGGATAATCTGCCGGATAATCTTCCGAGAATATGCGTATAAATCTTCTATTTACCAGGCGGTATCCACTGGTGATATCCCCAACTCTCACTCCTGTAAGAAGCAGTCCCAAGGCGCTTAACATCTTTATCCCCAGGCGTCTTAAACGGGAAGATTGAAAGCCCTCTTTCTGCACAAATCTGGAACCGATCACCACATCCGCTTCACCGTTCTCGATAAGCCGCACCATTTCTGCCAGATAGCCAACGTCATGCTGTCCGTCACCGTCTATCTGTACAGCCATGTCATAATCATTGTCTCTCGCATAACAATAACCGGTCTGTACCGCGCCCCCGATCCCCATATTGATTGGAAGATTTAGAACCGAATACCCCTTTTCAATGCATATCTTTTCAGTATCGTCCGTTGACCCGTCGTTCACGACAACATAATCGTATTGCGGATAGTTCTGGATAATATTATCCACAACCTTTTCAATGTTCTCCGCTTCGTTATATGCCGGTATTATTATCAGGCACTTTTCCCCTGTGTTCATTATATCGGACAATTCTCCCTTCTATGATAATTAACGCCCCTGTTCAGTATGACCAGATCGGAATATTCCTGTCCGCAGCTTTTCTTCTGGATCCTGGCGCTATAGCTTACCTGGGACATTCCCGCCACCAGGCCCTTGCACGCCGCCAGCGTCAGCATATCGCGCAGCACCTCATAACCAAGCATATAATGATGGTTCTCTCTGCCGGACTTACTCTTCATCACGGTCTCGCTCTCATCGCTCCGCACGACATCCTTATAATACGCCAGTTTATCTCCCAGATCATCCTGAAACAGCCGCAGCGCGCCGGCATCGTCCGTTGCCAGAAAGACTCTGCCGTATCCGGCATTCCGGTCATTCAGCAGTCTAAGCGCCTCTTTGAGATATTCTTCAGCTTCGATACAGACCGGATGCCCGTTATAATTTTTTTTAAAGTCAGTCCCCCTGATGTGAACGCCAAGAACAGGCTCGTCCTGTATGATCTGCTTAAGGCTTTCCTCTATCATCGGCGCTACGGTCTTATTGAGTCGAATGTACTTTCTGCTGATCTCGCCAAGCGCTGTGATATACGCTTCTGTCATGCCGTATCCACCGGAAACCGTACCTGCGTTCAGGCGTCCGGCCAATGCCGCATTTTCTTTACGGCTGCGCAGAACGCTTTTATACTTCCCGAGTTCTTCTGCGCTGATCCCGCAGGGCTGCTCAAAATAATACTCAAACGGGTTCTCAGTACCGTTGACAGGATGATCTTCCCTGTAGCTGTATTGATCGCCATATTCCACCACAGGCTTCATGCCGTAATAGTCCGCATAATACAGAAGGCTAAGCAGGCGGTTATGATCTGCAAAGAATCCCGAATAAGACGGTTCCATCTTAATATGGTAAATACATCCGGATACCTCGTTTCCTCCAAATTCCTCCATATTCACAAGAGAATAGTCTCCGGATACATCCATGACGTTTTTGACAAACCGCGAGTCATTTCTCTTACGGAAACAATATTTAAGAAAAGCGATCTGCTCTTTTCTGTTCAAATCTATACCTCCAACAGTTCCCAAGCTTCCGGCGCCGACAGAGGGTAATCCCTGTCCGGTTTCCTGACAGAACAGGAGGGACCGACTACAACAGCGTTCTTCTTACCGTCAAGCCATGCCGCCCACCAGGAGAACGTGCTGTTTGAAATGATGTGGTGTGCACACATGCTCATCAGCTCCATATCGATCGCCGCTTCCCGGGCCGTGTGGCGGATGATCTCCTTATTGCCGATACTGTGAAACGTCTCCTCCACATATTCAGGGTCATCCGTAAAAAAGAAATAGCGCACTTCGTCCGCATTTAAGCCGCGCTTTTCCAATTCCCGGCGCAGTCTGCGCATCGCCTTCCCGTAATATTCCGGCCCGCAGGCATCAAATTTACTGCCGGTAAAATCGCCCCTGCGCACATGAACACTGACCGAACAGCTTTCTCTGATCTGTTTCATCCATATGTGGTCCTGCGCCGTATATCTGCTTTCGTTATGAAAGATAAAGGCTTCCCTGATATCATCGTCAATGTCTTCCCAATACGAAATATTCTGCCATAATCCGTCCAAATACCAATCTTTCTCCGCTTCCAGCATCCACACACCGGGCTCATAAGAGCAGTGATCCTGCTGTCTGTAATAATGCTCTCTGATATAAGGATCACGGGCCGCTTTTCTCTCTTTATATCTGTGCTGCAGATTATTTCTGACGATATCCTGCAGTCTGCCCGGCAGACAGTAAAACAGCTTCCCCGGGCGGTAATACGGAGACAGTCTTTTTAACATTTCCTGCGGCGCCACAGACAACCGGATCCCCCAAACCTGTTCGAGTTCATATCCGTTGTGCTCGTTCTGCAGCAGATAATGGGAGACATCGGCAAGCACCTGCCGTTTGCCGTATCTCTTTTCCAAAGCCATCTGCATGGCGTACTGGAACATCTGATTGCCCAGACCGCCCTTGTACCTGACGATGATCATGCTAATCCTCATTCTTATTCTTATTCTTGTCCTTATTCTTGTCTGCGTCTATGTTATCATATCTCTGACGCCGGGGAAACAACTTTTTGTTTTCTCCCGAGCAGGAAACATCTTCTGAGGAGCAGATACCCGCCCACATAAAACATACCGACGGTATATGCCAGATATCGCTGCAAGCCAAAGTGAATGAGGTTCGAAGCAACGACATTGACCGCCGCTGTAATGACGATAAGCATCATATATTCCGTTTCGCGAAGGATCCTGCCGCTCCTGATACTGACAGCAATGCTCAGCCCGACCGCCGCCAGATACAGCGCCGCCGTTGCAATATGGATCAGGAGGTACACGGACTCCTTGTGAAAGAGAACGGTGCTGACAAATCCGGCCGGCATCATGCTGATGCTCACTTCCACAAACCTGCCCATATGGGCCGGTATCAGTTTAGCGCTTAAGTGTCCGGAATAAACCAGCACAAGGCTCTCCTGTTCCAGTTGGTCTTCAGGCCACATCCCGCGTTCGGTCAGCACTTTTTCGATCACATCGCCGACCCGGTAGCTGTTGGCTCCAAAACTGCCGGTAATATGTTTCCAATCCCACAGATCGCCCGGAGCATACTGCCATGTAGTGCGTTCCTCCTGCATACCGGCATAGGTCTCTTCAAATATTTGTCTGTCCGTCCCGTCATCAAACAGTTCTTTGTCCTTTTCTTCGGAACAGTACAGCGCTTTCTGCACCAGCGTCTGGGCAGAATAATCCTGCGCCGGAGCATGGAAAAAGAATTTTTCATACCCTCTTGTCAACAAACCTTCGCCCCATATGCAAAGTATGAGGAACACGGCAAAGGCAATGGCTTTTTTATATTTTCCGGTACTGTTTCCCGGACTTTCCTTAAACATATAATACACAAATGCAAGCAGCGTAACCGCTGTCAGGAAAAGCATCTGCCCTCTGATCAGGGTCATCAGCACAGTGAGCAGCCCGCCAACGTACAGGAAACAAAGCTTCTGTTCCCATATTCCTTTCAGTATAACCGTTACGTACATATACATAAGGGGATATGTCAGCGATTCCGTCATGAGCACATGGGGAACCGGGTCCTCCGGCAGAAGCAGCACAAAGGGCAACAGCGATGCGGCCCACACACAGAATATGCTGAATAACTCCAGTTCAAGATGACGGCTTAAGAAACGCACAAACATCATAATGCAGAGCACCGCAAATACCATCTGGATCACCGCCGCCGCATACAGATACAACGAATCTCCGAATATAATGTTCAGCACATGAAAAAACAGGGGATACAGAGGTTTTGCCTCAATGTGGTGTGCAAAGTAAATATAATACGCTTCCGTATCTCCGCCGTAAGCATACCACATCACCCCCTGTCCAAACAGGAAGAAAAGCGCCGTAAATATTCCCAGGATATAATAAATCTTTGCCTTTAAGAAAGCCATAAGCCACCTCTTTCTGTCATCTTCCTCATCCTTCATCCGGCAGGATCACGGCGTCTATCTGCTCCACATATTCATGATATCCCGCCGCCTCATCCTGTGCGACAGTCATACGATCCTTCTTGGGCGGATGACACTTTCCGGATGCGTTCATCACATACCACTGGTATTCCATGTCCAGACTGCCGATATCGAGCGCCCGGTAACCGCGCTCTGCAAGGTCGGCCACCAGCGGTTTGGCCGTTGCGCCCGCTGAGATAAGAAACAGCGTGCCGGCGTCATACTGCACCGCCTTCTCATACAGCCTATCATATACGCTCCACGCATTGTTTCCGGGACATATGATCCTTTTCACACACCGCGCGGATGCAAGCAGATCATTGTCCACTCCGGTATGCGCCGACTTGCTCTCGATCACGACAACATCCCTGTCTTTCCATATCTGCTTAATACGCTCGAACCTCGCGGCGCTCAGTTCCCTATTGTCATACATATAATACAGCCGGGAGAAAAAAGCATCATAATACTGGCACTGAGGATCACAGTACTTCTCATATTTCTTTCGGAAGAGAAGCAGGTGCTCCTTCCAAAACTTACGGCTCTCCGGCCGGTATTGTTCCAACGAACCGAAGATATCGGGGATCCCTGTCATGATATTCTCAGAATGCATCCCGATGATCTCTTTAAGCCTCCCCGCCAATTCGCTGTCGGCATCCTGGAGCGGAAGCTTATCCCCTTCTATCAGACGGATCTCACCGTCCCCAAAACGCACAAAGCTTTTTTCGCTCTCAAGAAGCTCCTCTATGGTTTTGTCCAGATCCGCAACCTGCAGAGGATTCTTCAATATCCCCCGCCGGTACATCTGATAGACTGCTCCGGACAGGCTGTTTTTCAACATTTGCTTCAATCCCATTATGAACCCCTGATCCTTCTCCTCAACCGGTAATAAAACCGCTTATTTATAAACAGCAATACATATTGCAGCTTTTTGCCGCACGGCAGTCCGCTTCTTAAGATATCTTTCTTCTGCTCCCGGATCAGTCTTATAACCGTCTCCTCTTCACTGTCCAGAGCCTGATCCGCCGCCAACGCGGCGTAGTGAAGCAGCAGTTCATACTCCTGCTCCCTGCTCATTGCCAGAAGCGCCGTCTCATTCCTCTGTTCCAGCACGGCAGTCCGCAGCCGGTATACATACACCTTATCCAGCGAGCGCTGGGAGAACGCCTCCGCCGTGGTGCTGTCATCCCTGAGCGTCCTCTCGTACAGACATTCATTGAGATAGACATACCGGTCCGTGCGCAGGAAGGCTTCGCACAGGAACGCATACTCCTCGTGGATCCTTCCGTCCGGCAGGCGCAGATCATTCAGAATATCTCTGCGAAACAGTTTGGACCAGACAGATGTGGACGGGTATCTCGATGACACCCGGCTATCCAGCTGCCTTGCGATCGCCTCCCGGCCGGACATACAGATCACCGTACCTTTTTCCATCCGGTCTGGCGGGTCCTTTTTCCTCCCGTTAAAATTACACTCTCCGACAGCCGCGCCGTTCTCCAGCATTAACCGCAGAAGCCGCTCATACATTTCGGGATGCGGCCGATCATCTCCGTCTACAAATCCGATATAATCTCCGGAGGCCGCATCCATGCCGACGTTTCTGGCATGGCTCTGCCCGCTGTTGGCAATATGGAGCACCCTGATCCTCTGATCCCGGAGCGCATACGCATCGCATATCCCACCGCAGGAATCGGGCGAACCGTCATCCACCAGCAGAATCTCCAGATCGTCATATGTCTGGGCGCATATGGATTCAATGCATGCGCCAATATACTTCTCTACTTTATAGACAGGAACGATAATGCTGATTTTACAATCCTTCATGGCAATCCCCATTCCGCAGCGCCTTCATACAGGTTTCTATTCCTTCATAATAATCTTCAAACCGGTAGAGAGTCGTCACATCCTGATAACTGTTGCGCCCCATTTCCCTGATCGAAGAGGGGGCTTTTAAAAAGCTTTCTATGGCCTCCTTGAGCGCCTCTTTATCATTATCCCTGAACTGCCGACCGTTATGGCCCTCCTTCACATAACAAGCAGTCCCGTTTGTATCGCTGCATATGACCGGAAGAGAGAAAGCCATCGCCTCGATCTGCGATATGCTGGCCGGCTCTAACGTGCTGGGGATCACAAACAGATCCGCCCTGGCATATTCACGTTCCATCTCACTGCGGCTCAGATTCTTAAGCAGCTCAATGTTATCCTGAAGCCCGTTTTGCATGACATATTGTTCCACCCGGGCATAATATTGCCGGTGAAATTCCGTGGAGCACTCCCCGGCAGCCGTCAGATGAACCGCATACCGGTCCGATAATTCCTTCACCGCTTCCGCAAGCATAAGGATGTTTTTTCTTTTCTCGTATTTGCCGACCGCGAAGATACGGATAACACCGTCCGTATGATATTCCTTTTCTTCCGGTGAAAGCTTTGCCTCCGCCACGAACGGAACAAAGAACACATCTTTTTCTCTCACAAGACCCGGCCCGGGCTTACCCGTCACCGGCGTCATGCGCACTCTGGGCGTCAGACTCCTAACAAACCGGTGCGGCAGATCGTTCTTTTCTTCCACCCACAGGGGACTCTGATTGTACAGGATCGCCGGAATACGATAGCGTCTGCAAATTAGGTATGTCACCATAGAATAGACGGAGCGCTCCCTGATAACGGCAACGTCCGGCTTATACTTTCTGATCTTCCCGGCGAGACGGAATATGGGTGGAAAACCGCACAATAGTTTCCGGTCCGCCGCCTTTGGGTCATTTCTGTGCAGCACTTTGACATAAAAGCGGTCTATCGCCTCAAATATTTTCGAGTATCCCACGATCTCCGGCGTCAGACAGGAATAATCCTCCACTCTCCCCGCATAATGACTCAGGAAACATACAGTGTGGCCCCGCTCCTTCAATCCTTTCATGATCGGTATCTGGTTGGTATGATACCGGGGCGCTACATATAAAAACCTCATTGTACCTTACCTTTCAGCGATTTGTCCGCTCACTCATCACTTCATACCAACGGTGTGTAATATTGGCCTCCGAGAACCGCTCTCTGATCAGGGCTGCCTGTCCGCCGAGTCTGGCGGCAAACTCATTCTCCTGTGCCAGTCTGCACATGGCCTGCGCCAGAGCGTTCTCATTTCCCACAGGAACAAGCAGTCCGTTCACTTCATTCTGAATACACAGTGCGGAACCTCCGATGGGGCAGTCCGTAGAGATCACGGGAAGTCCCAGCGCCATAGCCTCCAGCAGAGCGTTGGAGATGCCTTCATAATCCGATGACAGCACATACATGGACGCACACCGTATCCGCTCATGTACGTTCCTGACAAAGCCTTCCCACACTACCGAGCGATCGATCCCCAGCGCCCGTGCGGTTTTCTGCAGTTCCTCCCGCAGATAACCGTCACCGAAGATATGCAGTGTGTATTCCGGAAATTTCCCATGAAATGCGGCAAACGCCTTTAGCAGAAGCGGATAATTCTTCTGCGGTTCAAGCCGCCCTACGGCGGCGATCTCCCGATTCCGTTCTCCCTGACAGGGTGGCATGATATTATCCGGAATGGGATTGGGGATCACGACGCCTTTTCTTTGCAGCCGTTTCGGGAAACATCTGACTGCATCCTCTGTCTGGAAAACAAGTCTGTCCGCACATCCGAACATCATATTTCTCAAGTGGGGATGCGGACATGCCGCGGGATCATTTCTCTCCGAAATGATAAGGCGGTTCTTTAAACCGATACAGGCCGCCGCAGTATATAAATTACTTCCGAGTCCGAAAGAAACGATCACTGCCTCTTTGTCCTGGCAGAAGATCCCGCGGAGCTTCTTAAAACGCCGCACTCTTTTTACCATGCTCCCGTCGGCAGTTCCACCGGCGCAAATGACCTCCACCCCGGTATGCAGCGCATAATCCAGCCTGTTGCCCGCCGTCATGACAATCGTGATTTTATGATGCTCCTGCGCCAGTCTGTTGGCAAGAACGGATATGACCCGTTCCGCGCCGCCGCCCGCCATGCTGGCTACCGTAAAAATAATATGCATGCTTTCCCCTTTCGGGCATTTTACTGCTGTTCGATAAACTTATTTTCCTTGAGCGAATACTTGCCGCCCTTTAAAAATTTATGTCTGATGACCCACCATGCCGGCACCCAGATATATTTATGCATAGCGGGCGATGCACTTCCTATCATCCAGCAGTTCCTGTCGCAGTTTCTGGTACATCTGCGGACTTCTTCGGCCTGTCTGGAATTCCACAGCTCCTCCCAGCTCTGCGTCCGCAGATTACCCATAACGGCTTTCTGTTCCATGCCGTTACACGGGATCACATCGCAGAAAGGATCGATAAAGAACGCATTCCTGGACATATCGCAGGGAAGTAATCTCCTGTTGCCGTATATATAATTGATAAGCCCGTGGTTAAAATACGCCCTGAACCATTTTTTTGGCGAATTGCTTTTTAGCAGTTCATTGATCAGCTTCTCAAAATTCTGTGATACCTTAAGCTTGTCGTCTATCCGGTTGTCTTTCTTCCTGAAATAAAATGAGTTATGGAGCGTCGCTGTGGCAAACTCCATTCCCATATCGTTTGCGATATTGTATAAGGGCACCAGATCTTCACAGTTCATATCCTGCACCGTCATCCCAAATCCCACATCGGGGTGCCCCATGTCCACCAGCGTTTTTAACGTATTGTATCCCCTGTTAAATCCATCGGGGATCCCTCTGATCCTGTCATTGGTTTCCTGGAGTCCCTCTATGCTGATACGAATCCCTACCTTGGGAAACTCTTTGCACAGGGCTATGATCCGGTCTGTAAAATATCCGTTGGTGGAGATCACGATCCGGTCGGATCTCTTGTACAATTCCCGCACAATATCCGGTATGTCCTGCCGCACAAACGGTTCCCCGCCTGTGACGTTGGTAAACGCCATCTCCGGCAGCTTTCTAATATCCTCCAGTGTGATCTCCTCCTCCGGTCTTGTAGGGTCTTTAAAGCAGTCACACATGTTGCATCTGGCATTGCATCTGTAGGTTACGATCACCGTACCGTATAATTTTCTTCTGGACATCTCTTTCCTTTCTTCACTCTGCCTGTCCATAGTACACAAGCAGTTTTTTGCAATAATCCTCTATCTGGTCAAAGGACGTTCCCTGGCATCCGGCAGTCAGCCGCTTCCTTGTCACGGTATCGTCCCACAGCTTTCTTATGGCGCTCTCAAGCTGCGCCTCATCCCCGCTCTCAAATAAAAGCCCGTTTCCATCTTCCCGAATCAGTTCCGGCACGCCGCCTATATCCGCGCCGATCACAGGCGTACCATATGTCAGCGCCTCCATAACGGCAAACGGACAATTCTCATTGCACTCCGAAGGGAATACAGAAAAAAGCGCTTTACCGATCAGCTCTTTCAGTTCTTCTCCCGACTTAAAACCCACATCGGTAATATTGGGGAGTGTTTTCACTTCCGCCTCCAGAGGGCCATTTCCCGCAAAGACAAAGTTGATATCCTCAAGTTTTCTGCATACTCGCAGCAGAGTCGCGATCCCTTTTTCCGCCGAATACCTTCCGAAATAGAGCACGTAGGGCTTGTCCGTATCTTTCTCATAAGCGCGCTGCGGTTTCTCCACAAAATTATGCATCACCACAGTTTTTCCTTTAAGCTGCGGACAGGCGTCCAGCTTATCCTGTAGGAATTTACTGGGACAGATCGCCACGTCGATCAGCCTGTATGTTTTCAATCTGCGATAGATCCATGCCTCTACGCTCCCAAGAAGACTCCTGGCAAAAGACCCGTGAATACACTTATACTTCGCACAGTTCCACGGACTGCCCCCAATACATTCTGTGCACCGCTCTCCTGTTATATACCGCTGCATCAGATGATTGGGGCACACAAGCTGGCTGTCATGCGCCGTAAATACAATTCTTGTATTTCTGCCTGTCTCCTTGCGGTAACGCCGGACCGCATACAGGATGGAGGGGGTAAGCTGAAAATTAAAATTATTCAGATGCACCGCATCCGGTTCAAAATCGTCCAGGACCCTCCTGATCTTCTTTGCCGCTTCAGCCGAATAGATGATCTTAAAAGGATAAAGCAGCCTCCCGATCTTACCCGAATGGAAGTCCATATCCGAAGTATAGCTTTCGACACGGTTTCCCACGATGCGTCCTTCGTGTTCCATCCCAAAATACTGTACTTCATGTCCCATAGCAGTAAGTTGCTCTCCTATGCGGAAGATATAGGTTTCCGATCCGCCGTTTTGATACAGGAACTTATTGACTATCAAAATCTTCATGCTTATTCTCACTTATCCGTCAGTTTCCGATATATCTCTATCGTCTGTCTGGTCACATTGTCCCAGTCATATTTCCGGCAGATGAATTCGCTGCTCTGCTCCTTGCAGGCGGCAACCTTCTCCGGATGCTCCAGCAGATCCTCAAGCTGCCTGCGCAGATCATCCACATCGGACTTCTTAAATGTGACAGCCTTGTCCTCCACTACTTCCGTATTTTCCTCGATATCGCTCACCAGACAGCAGTTGCCGAAGCTCATTGCCTCCAACAGACCAAGCGCCATTCCCTCCACATCACTTGGAAGGACAAATACCCACGCATTGGAGTAGAGTTCTTCCAGCTCCTGTCCCTGTACAAAGCCTGTCATAATGATATTATCATTATTCTCCGCTCTCTTATGGATCTGCGCCACATACTCTGCGGAATGGCTGTTTCCGCCTGCGATCACCAGCTTCTTATCGGTCTTTAACCGCTCGTATGCCTCGATCAGATAATGCGCGCCTTTTTCCGGAACCAGCCGGGCGAGGAAAAGAATATAGCCGTCTTTCTTAATTCCCCACCGCTCCGTTATCCTCTCTGCGGGTCGTATGGAGGGCCTGATAATTCCGTTGGGAATATAGACCGTATCCCTTCCGTATGCTTTCTTAAAGTAATCCTGCACATTGCGGGAGAGCACAATGATCTCGTCCGCATGCTTTACAGCCTGCTTCTCTCCGAACAGGAGCACATTCGAAGCGAAATTTCCCCACTTGGAGCGCTGCCAGTCGAGTCCGTGAATCGTGGCAACCACTTTATTGCCAAACAGCTTCTGAAGCCACAGCATGGCACACGGACCTTCCGCATGATAATGACAGACGCCGTATCTGCCAAACAGAGACCTAATCGTCGCAAGAAAAGAATAAACGATGGCGTTCAATCTGCTGCTTCTGAAGGTCGGTATCGTCAAAAGCCTGATCCCATTATATACCTTCCCTCTCTTTTCATCAAATTCCTTGCCGGACACATGGTAGCCTGACCGGTTGTATGCGTCCACCTGATATCCCTGCGCTACCAGCCGGGTTGACAGCTCGTCCACTACAATTTCCACGCCGCCTTCACGCGACGGGATCCTCTTGTGCCCGATCATCGCTATCCGCTTATTCCTGATCTGCCTGCGAAACCGGAAGCTCTCTGCAAAAACAAGCCATAGAAAAGTAAAATTGGTATTAAAATATCTGGGAATAAGCCGCAAGGGATCCTGTGTGATCCGGTACAGCCACTCCAGGCAGCACTCCTGCATCCACCTGGGCGCACGCCTGACGGTTCCGGCGCTGAAGTCAAACGCCGCGCCCACTCCCAGCATAATGCCCGATACCCTGAACCGGTGATCGTACATCCACTTCTCCTGCTTAGGCGCGCCCAGCGCCACCCATATGAAATCAGGCTTGGCCCGGTTGATCTCTTCCACGATCCTCCCGTCTTCTTCAGGGGTCAGATCCCGGAAAGGCGGCGAGTACATTCCGACAATATTAAGGTTCGGATACGCATGCTCCAGATTGTCCTTAAGGGCCTGCAGCGTCTCCTCGGTGCTGCCGTAAAAATAATGACGGTAACCTCTGCGCTCCGATTCTTTAAAAAGGCGCAGCATCAGATCCGGTCCCGGCACCCTCTCCGCATCCCTGTATCCTCTGTGCCTGCTCACGATAGACAGCGGTTTCCCATCGGGAAGCGCCATTGCGCCGGAATTCTGTATCTTTCTGTATTCTGCATCACGGTAGGCCATGACCGTCGTATGCACATTGGACACACAAACATAATTTCCTCTTAACTGTTCCATGTTATCACACAGATAATTCAGTGTTTTTTCCATAGAAGTCACGTTAATATCGGTTTTCAGTATCGTACAATACCGCAACGGCTGATTTCTATCCATTTATACGCCTCTGTTTCTCTGATGAATCCTTGACCCTGCAACAATATACTCCGGCGGTTATCACAAGAAATACGCCCGCTGTCCATACGCTCCATGCGGTCAGACTGCGGATATATTCCAGCTCTGTCGCTTTTCCCGTGAGTCCCAGCCAGAATTCCCCCGGCTCTGCACTGCCGTACACCGTGTCGGTATCTTTGACCTGTTCGTCTTCCAGATTCAGCTCCACGCTCCATGTCTCGTCCAGATCGCTTAAGCTTCTCGGCACCACGATCCTGTCCGGCTTGTGCACGACGAGCAGGGAAACGGCCAATCCTGCGATACAGCCGGCCGCCACAGGCACTGCGATGCGAATGACGCCGCCTGTGAAAAATGCCTTTAACCTTGCCGTCGCCGTTTTCCAGCCTGTTGCCGCGAATTCATACGTCCTGTCATATCTGCGGCAGACCGCATATTCCTTTTGCTCTCCTGCACCCCGTGCAAAAAGCTGCTCTCCCAAAAAAAGCAGGGAAATATTTTTAAAGGACGTATTAAACAAAAACGGTTCCGTCACGCCCGCCGCCAGGACCGCCAGTATGATACAAAGCTCCGCGCCCATCTGCTTACGGCAATACCGCCTGATAACGATCCAGTATCCCGCGGCCAGCAGAGCAAAGGCGACCGCGCCATAAGTAACATACGCGAACACATAGGAATTATCCATCGTCAACGCTCTGGTAGTGATCTCCGACAGTCTGCGGCCAAACAGAGAGAACGGATAATGCGTCAGAAAATGCCGCGACAGCCTGAGTCTGGTATTTAGCAGGCTGTTGACCTTCTCAAACAGCGCCCCCTGAAGCAGTATGGGCGCCAGCATGGAAAACAGCAGGCACAGCGCCGCGCCGCCGCCAATCAGCGCCTTTTCAGTTGTACCGATCTTCTTTCTCCACAGCCAGTACGCGCAGAGCGCCAGATAGAATACCACGGCGATAAAGCCGGTATAGCTGACGGAATACAGAAAAACATACAGATTGCCCGCCATCATCAGCGCCAGCCACCGCCATTTCATGCGGTCATAAAGCACATACCCCGCCAGCAGACACAGAACCAGATAAGACACATGGAAAACATTCGGATGCGAATAACCCATTCCCCATCTGAGGATCAGTCCTCCGCCCTTCATATGGACCTTAAACGGGCTGCCGATGATCTGCATCGACGTCAGGAAAAACAGACCGACAAAAGAGATGCTCCAGACTGCCAGCCCGATCTTCATGAGACGCCTGATCGGTATATTCTTCATTCCCACTATCAGCATGACATTGATGAGAAGCCCTTTTTCCCCCGATATGCGGTAAATCACCGCGCTAAAAAGCACCAGCGCGGCGGCTGCCGCCATCTCTCTTCTACTGTACGGGGTCAGGACCATCTTGCAGATCCAGCATATCCCGGCCGCCACAAGCGCGATCTTAAAAGGCATCTGTCCGTCATACAGGCCGATCCCTTTTGCAAAAAAGAGAATGGAAAAGAACAGATAATACGCCGCTTCACTTAAATTAAAAGATACCTTCTTTTCTCCGGTCATTATTGATACACTTCTCCTTTGGGACTTACCAACTTCCATCCGGTCCAGAATTCCCGCATTTTCTTCTCGTTAAACGGCTGGTTGTTTCTGTGAAGGGTCGGCCGTATCATGATCTTATCCTCATGACCGTTCAGCCTCGCTCCCCAGAAGCTGAATGTGGAGTTGGCGCAGATATTGTGTTTACACCGGCTCATCAGCCACATATCATAGAAGCTGTACTGTCCGTGATTAATGTCTACTATGGTATATTGTCCGCCTCTGTATCTCTCCTTAACATACGCACTGTCATCGGAGAAAATGAAGAAATGCGCATCCGGCACACAGCTCTGTACAGCAGCAAGCGCTCCTTCATAATACGCATCCGTACAGATATCTCCGTACAATTCCCTGTTCCCCGGCTGCAGATAATCTCCCCTGCGGATATGGACGCTGACGGACTGTGTCGCCTCTATCTCCTGCAGCATGGCGTTGTTTTGTTCCCGGATATCTGCATCCTGACACTGCGGGAACCGGATCTCTCCACGAAGCTTCGGCAGAATATCCGCATGATATTTTTCGCAGGCAAAGTAACCTATCACGTATTTATTATCCAGCGTAAATATATTTTCGTGGTACATATTCTTTTCTATAAAGCAAGGCGCTGCCGCAGGGAACAGCTTTCTTATCACTTTCTTTCCGAAAGCTTCTTTCTCGTCCCATAGCCTGCCCAATACGCTTCTTATCTCATCCGGGGAGGCGCATCTGTAGGAGATCCCCTCCAGTCTGTCCAACTCCAGCTCCCTCTTCTCCCGCATTTTGGCCTGTATGCCCGCATCCGTAAACCACGAAATATCCAGACGGACATCTTTTCCCAGGCTCTCCATTTTCTTATACAGCGCATATTGCTGGAGCTGGTTTCCCAGACCTCCCATAGCTCTGACGATCATCATGCCGCTTCTACCGCCTTTCCGCTCCACCGGTCTGTCGTCTGCCTTACCGGTCTGTCGTCTGCTTTACCAACCTGTCAAATTTCTTAAGAAACGGAAACCTGTCCGTAACCAGTCGCCACAGATAGACAAACTCTTTCGTTCTTCTGAAAAAGAGCACAAATACCAATTGATAGACCGCCGTGACAATAACAGCCATCAACAGAAAAGTCAGAATATTTACCCTGGCAAGTATCAGATTGCCGACCGGTATGAGAAGAACCGCTATGCCCACGACAACGCCGCCGTATCTGAGCGAGTCCGTAAAGTACTCTCTGACACTTTTCTGAAAGCACACCCTGTATATAATGACGGGGCGCACCAGATTGGCTATCACGCCGGAGATCACCGTTCCGATATAAACGCCCGGAAGCCCGATCCACCTGGCGGCTATGACGGATATGACCAGATTGATGCCGCCCTGTATAAACGCCAGATACCTATCCTGTTCAAATATACCCGCTGCCGTCTTAAAATTAAACAGAACGATCCTTCCGCCCTTTAAGTAAAAATCAAGCAAAATAAGGATCAGAGTGAAGCTTCCCAGCTCCCAGCTCGGGTCCAGATACAGCCCGGTAATGAAGGGCGTCAGCATAAGGAAAAAACCAACCGCCGCATACCCGTACAGCCAGCATGCCATAAAACGGTATACCTTGAAAAGACTGTGCTGCTTCTCCCTCGACTCCGTAGCCACCAGATTGCCGAATCCGGAAATCGCGGAATCAAATATAATATTTACAAAATTTGACGCATACGCTATGATCTCGTTATAGTTTTTGACCAGTCCGACGGAATCAAGATCTATCATGGAAGAGATGATAATACTGTCCGTGGAGAGTCTGGCGGCGTCACCGATCTTGTGCAGCATCTGCGCCTTGCACTTGACAGCTATGGCGCCGGTTTCCTCTTTGTCCAGTTTTCTAATCTCCTTATCCCGCAAATACGGATACTTCCGGTTGAAATAGATACTGACGAAAATCTTCTGTATAAGCTCTATAGCCGCCTTGGACAGCAGATACAGCACAAAGCTGCCGCTGACCCACAATACGGCGATCTGCGTCAGTGCCGTTACGATCTTGGTGACCGTTAAGATATTGGTCTGAATATAGTTTTTCTGTTCCGCGTTTGCCAGGCTATACTTATACGCTACGAAATACGTGCTTACAGTATTAAACAAAAATATAAGATAGTATACGGTAATATTGGCAATGGATATATCGCCCCGCTTCTCTTCACTTATGATAAGCGGTAAAAACGGTGTGATCGCCAACCCGATGGCAGCGACCGTACCCGCGATCGCCAGATACGCTTTTTTGTAAAAAAGCATATATGCTTTGATCTTGTCATAATCATGGGTCGCCACCGGCTTATACAGGCTGAAATTGAGCGCGGCGCCGATACCCAGCTCGGCCAGAGACAGAATACCGAGAATATCCGTATACAGTCCGTCGATACCAAGCAGCGTCCTACCCAGAACAACCACAAAGACTTTTCTCTGGATCATGCCGACGATCAGAATCATGAAGTTGCTGATAATGCCGAAAAAGATGTTTTTTTCGGTCTGTTTCACTCTTCCCATACCGCTTTACGATCTCTTTCTGTTATAAACTGGCCGCCAGAAACTCTTCCGTAACATCCGCAAGCCTGACCATACTGCCGTCTGCAGTCCGTCCAACTAAGGACACTCTGATATTCTGCGCATCTTCCCATGTCCCTATGTTCCTGATGATCTCGGCGCTGCATCCTGTCTCATCCGCCTTCAGACCATATGAGTACAGGAACGAACCGGCAGCGTCCTCAACGTTCAGATAATAATCTTCCCATCCGCCACCGTTTTCCTGCACGTCGAACTTAAGATCCGCCCGCACGACCGAGGCGGTATTTCCATCATCCTGCAGATCGGCTACATCTGTAAACTCCGCCTGCACGGACGGCGCGACGCCGCTTTCACCGGATACAGCCATCGGAACCGTGTACCGCAAATATCTGACGCCGCCATACCGCTCCACAATGCTGACCGCCGTACACTGATCATAATAATCCCGCAGATAGGCAAGCAATATCCCGTTGCTGTCCGCCGAATAATACCGGACATACAGGCGGGGCTTCGTCAGCATATCGTCCACTATGTTATGCACGCCCATACGTCGCAGCATTTCCTTCTCTCCAATCGTAAAATGCGCCACAAGCGAAATACTGTTGTCCATATACCCCGGCTCATGGGAAGACCACAGGTTGTGCGCGTCATAATAGCGGGACGCATCCTCGATATTGATGTAGAGCGTATCGGAGTTTGCATCTGTCGCCGCATGCACTGCAGCCGCCTCCGCATCCGTTATTTGCGGTCTCGGAATACTGAACTCTTTCTCGAATCTGACCGATGCAAGACCCGCCGCAAAGGTCAGCGCCGTCAGGGCAAGAATTGCGGTTTTCTGTGTCAGATCAAATCTTTTCCGGTTTCTTTCTCCGGTCAAATGAGACGACATCGCCAGAAAAGAGAGCGCGCAGGCCAGAATGCAGCCGTTCGTTACCCGCCATTCGATCCGGCCGATCAGAAGAAAATAGACCCCGCACAGGAGAAACGCAAACAGGCAGCCGATAAGCGGAAGATAACTGTTCCCTGCGCCGTTTAGATACGCCGCAAAGACAAGGAGCGCCAAAAGACTGATCCACATGGCCGCATGCCCTTTGAGGGAATTCGTAAAATCCTCCGGCGGCCGGACCGCGGCCTGTTTAAGCGCCGTCATCTTCTCAAGATCCGCCGAGGAAAAATGATTTTCATCTCCTGTAATAAATGCATTGACCATATTGATCCATGACTGTTGTATTCCCAGATCCTCATAAGCTTCCCGGCTACTCTCATAAGACGGATAGCGGTCCGCATAATCACATATTTCCTCACGAAGCGCATTGGCTCTGACATATTCGCCCAGATCGGGATCGATGACCCCGTACAGCTTATGAAGTCCAAACGACGCAAAGACCGCCGCCGTTACGATCACAATATACAACAGGTATTTTCTGCGGTTTATAAAAGAATCTCTCAAAGACTCTGCAAAAGAAGACGCCGTATAGGGAAACAGGAAGAAATATCCCAGACACATCACCCCGAACGGCAGAAGAAGAAGAAGCGCTTTCCACCGCACCGCACCGGCCGTAAGAAGCAGCAGTACACCCGCAAGCGTCTTGATACCGTCATGCTTTGCAGATGTCCGGTCCGCATAACAGCAGTCAAATATAATAAGCATTCCCGACAGCCCCGCTATCACCGTTGTCTGCGTAAAGTTAATATCATACCTTAGCATCAGCTCCCAAAAAAACAGCGCGAACAGGCCGTCCATCCACAATAGAGCGATCCGCTCCAGGAATGCGAAGCGTCTGTTAATGAACCACAGAAAAACAAACAGCCCGCCAAACATGACCGCCACAGAAAACAGAGCCCACCAGTTTGCCCTGACAACAGCATTCAAAAGCCTGAGTACATAAGCCAGCACGGGGGATATGAAGAAAAACCCCGGAGCGATCTTTTCCGACGCCAGATATTCGGCTATATTGATATCACCCGCCGCAGAAAGCACAGGCTCCGTAACCGCGAAAACAAAAAGCGCAGCCAGTGTAAAAAACAGTGCGATGCCATATGGAGATCCGAGTTTTCGATATATCTGTCTTTTCATTTTTACTCCCATCAAAACTACTTTTCCGGCGCATCATCCGTATTCTTACGGGATGCCCGATGACTGCATTCGTTCCATAACCTGCGCACTTCTTCGCCCGCCTCCACTGCCCTGGCACAGTACGCCGGCATAACGGAAGCCAGCCTGTCGCGGATCTCCTGTTCTCTTTCCAGGAGCCAGTCGTATGCCCGGACCAGTTCGTCCGGCTGTTCAAGCGCCTGGACCGGAATGACATAGTGCTCCTCACTGCCAAACAGATCTCTCGCTATGCCTCTCGCCTTCACGGAATATCCCACAACCAGAGTAGGCACGCAGCTTGAGTAAGCCGCGATCGTCGCGTGCGTTCTGGCGCCCACAAACGCCTTACACTGTGAAATAACATATTTCAGTTTCTGACAGGACATATCAGGAAAAAGGAAAACCCTGTCATTGGATTCATAACCGCTGTAAAGCTCCTGCAAAGTCAGCCTGTCATCATTATGATTCCACATGACATGCGGAATAAGCGCCACACAGTCATCCGTGTCCCGGAGAATATGCTCTATCAGGCTGCGGTAATTTTCAAGCGTAATGCCGGCGCTGTTTTCATTCCGGACGATCATCGGACTAATATTGATCCCTGTCACCCGGCCGCTCTGAAAACCTTCCGGCAGCTGCGTCTGCTCCGGCTCCAGCGCGAACGCCGGATCGGGATACAGCTTTACGTTCTCCGTGATACCGGCCTGACGAAGCGCCTGCGCCGTGATAGACTCCCGCGGCGTGATCAGCGCATATCGCTTCATATCTTCCACGACTTCCTTATCCTGCAGCAGCTCAGGCTCTATGGAGCATCCCCACAGCACCGTCCTGGCGCCGGCCCTGTTGAACGTACTGTTCGCAACGATAGCTTCCCGTTTGGAAGTCTCATAACAGTACATGTCACCGCCCGTTGACAGATACAGCGGAGCACGGTTTTTGCCGAGTACTTTGCGGAAGCGATACCGCATGAATGATTCCGGGTCATGAAAAACGGCGCGCCAAATATAATACCAGACATGGGCGAAAAAATGCTCGGCGATCTTTTTCTCCTGCAGAATGTCGCACAAAGGCTCCAGAGAATAATACCTGTCTTCTTTTTCGCTGTTGGTCACGAGAAGCAGGGGAATACCTGCAAGCATATGGCAGGTACTGTTGATGATCGCCTCGCAGCCGTGATTTCCGCTCCCTCCATGCAAATACATCACTATCCGGTCATTCATCTTAATTACCGTTCCCTTTCCTGCCGGAGCGGTCATAGCTCCGGACGATCATGCGCAGGATCCATATAAGCGCTCTGTCCGGATGCCGCATTCCGGCATACATCAGAGCATTCGTCCGGTTCCGCACAGTAAGCGGCGTATTAAGGATCTTATCCCTGACTTCCTTACGCATAAATATCTCCCGGATCCTGGACATATAATCATGTCCCGGGTTGCGCAGCTCGTTTTTCATAACATAGATCAGCATATAACAGTATTCCCTGTCGAGCCCGGCCTCACCGTCCGGCACCTTCTTATCGCTCACGATCCTGTGCACGGCGCGAAACCATGCCGCCACGCTTCGCGCATTGTCGGGATCATAAGCATGCACAATGGAATCATCCACATACCGGTAATGGTAAAACAACGCTTCCTTCATAATAACGATACGGCTGGCTGCCAGCAGCGCCGGATAGATCAGATTAAAATCGTCCCCCATTCTGAGTGTCGTATCATAGTATTTCTCATTGCCTTGAAAAACAGACTTCTCACACAGCTTCATGCAGCGCGACATCGGAATGATCCTGTTTTCCAGCCCCAGCAGTTTTGCCTTGACTTCACTGTCAAGTCTGGATCCCTCATAGATCCCCGCAGGCAAAGGCTGAATAACAGGGATCGTCTCTTTTCTCTTCTCCAGCACGTGATTACAGCAGACGATCTCACCCGGCTGCCCCACCAGACACGCGGCCATTTCTTCCAGCATGTCCGCGCTGATATAATCATCGCTGTCAACAAACGTATAATAATCGCCCGACGCCTGGTTCATTCCGTTCGCCACTGCTGCGGTAGGCCCTTGATTCTGCTGCCGGATCGTCCTGACGCGCTCGTCCATATCTGCGTACCGTTCACATATCGCACCGCTTGCGTCCGTAGAGCCGTCATCAATGAGCAGCAGCTCAAAACTGCCGTAAGTCTGCGCCAATATACTGTCAATACACTGCTCCAGATAATCTGCCTTATTATAGACGGGAACGATCACACTGATCTTATATTCTGCTTTTGACATGTTTAGCTCCATTCTCCTGCCGTTCGGCCATGATCGATGAGATCCGCAGATCAGCGGTGCATCTTCTGTAAACGATACAAATACATATACAGCGACGGGCTTAACATAAACAGTCCCGTCTTGAGCCGATAGCCTTCCGGCAATTTGTTTTTCGCTCCCGGCACCCGCATAACTTCTTTTAGTTTTTCATGGCAAAGCCGCACGTGCCCGGTATATTGGCGACGCTTGTTTGCCGGTAGCACAGCCAGCTTTCCCACGGTCAGCATAATACCCGTCATATAGCGGGCCGTCACCAGTGGATCCAGGCTCTCATCTGTGCAAAGCACTTCTTCTCTCGCCAGCTGCCAGCATTTGACCTGGTCCATATATTCAGGCGTAAATTCACGGTTTATAGCGCCTGACGGATTACGATAATATCCGTAACCCCGATAGCCGGTCTCCGCGATCCGTGCGATATGCGGCAACATCCTGACGAGGAACAGCATATCCTCCCCGATAGTAAGGTCCTCCGGGAAACGCACCTTATCAAATATCTCCCTGCGATACAGCTTGCTCCAGCAGCGACTGTTGCCGCACAGCACTTCATCTCTGAGATAACTTCCGGCGCCGTACACGGAAACGTCCGCTCCCGCCTGCCCCGGTCGCGATCCCTGCCGCCACTCTTCTTCATTACTCCATATAAAGAACCGGCAGCCTGCGACATCGCTTTTCTCTCTGGTCATACACTCGTACAAGCTTCGCAGCATATCGGCGCAGATCCTGTCGTCCGCGTCCACAAAGGTGACAAGCCCGCCCTTCGCAGCATCCACTCCCGCGTTTCTGGCCGCCGAAACCCCATCGTCGTTCAAAGTCAGGATCCGCACGTTATCATACGTATTCCGCAGCCGATCACAGACAGCGGCGGTGTCATCAGTCGAACCGTCATTGACAATGATCACCTCAAAGTTTTCGTAAGTCTGCGCCTCAATACTGCGGATACAGTTTTCCAGATAATTCTGCCCGTTATAAACCGGCACGATCACGCTGATCAGCGGTTCGTTTTTATTCATATTGGGATCCTCTCAACTGATCGACTCATATATTGCAAGAAGCTGTTTCATATTACTGTCTATGGAATACTCCGCCTGCGCTTTGCGGCGGGCATTTGTCCCCAGCCTGCGGCACAGTCCGGGGTCGGCCAGCAGTGTAAGAAGCGCCTCCGCCAGAGATTCCGTATTCCGGGGCTCGATCAAAAGTCCTGTGCTCCCGTCAATGATCATATCGGGGATCCCTCCCGTCCTTGACGCCACCACAGCGCAGGAATTCGCCATAGCTTCCAAAACGGAAACCGACTGCCCCTCGAAGTAGGAGGGCATCACAAAAATATCACACGACCGCAGATAACGCTGTTTTTCTTCACCGCTGATCCATCCGAGATCTGTCACCAGATCCCCGAGCGCCCGCGCCTTATCCTGCAGCGTCCGGTCTTCCCATATGCCCGCAAGATACAGCCGCGCATCAGGATATTTTTCTCTGATCCGGGGCATCGCGTCCAGGAGTTCGCCGATCCCCTTCGCCCGGCAAAGCCGCCCCATATACAGAATCCTGTGAACGCCGTACTGCTTATCGGTATGTTCGGGAATGCGGACCGCATCCGGCAAGACCGTGATCCTGTCACTGCCGATGATCGTTCCGAAGAAATCACGCCACGCCGTCCCTAACACCAGAAACGCATCCCCCATCATAAGTACTTTCTTTACGCGTTTTCTTCCCTTCGCGCTTAACTGCTTCTCATAGAAATCCGGAAAATTTCCGCCGTGCTGGTGGATCACCGTTTTCCTGTGGAACATCTTCGCTGTACGGATAAAAACCGATTTTCTGTAATAACTTGCGTCCGACGCCATATTGACATGTACGATATCATACCTGGCAACACATGCCAGAAAAAGGACATATGCCTTCACAGCCTGCAATAGTTTCAACGGCTTTGACCCTTCTGTCATAGTGCCAATATAACGCAGGTCAACGAGCCGGTCCAGCCCAGCGTCATAATAATTATTTACCACGCCCGATATTCCGCCATGAACGCTTCTGTCAGGGCCTATCATCAATACCTTCATCCGTCACACTCCCACGGGCATACCTTTTAATAGGATCATCTGGACCCTTTTCCCGTCAGGACCACCGCAATCGTCCGAAACAGGATCTTAATGTCAAGCCCCAGCGTCCAGTTGTCAATATATTCGAGATCCAGTTTTACCACTTCGTCAAAATCCACGATATCGCTCCGGCCGTTGACCTGCCATAAGCCCGTCAGTCCCGGCGTCATGCTGATCCGCCTTCTGTAATGGGAATTATACTGTTCAAACTCGTCTTCCGTCGGAGGTCTTGTCCCAACCAGGCTCATGTCGCCCTTCACAATATTAAAAAACTGAGGCAGCTCGTCAATGCTTGTCTTACGAATAAATTTACCCACTCTCGTGATACGCGGGTCATTATCCATCTTAAACATCAACCCCTGCATCTCGTTCCGGTTTTCCAGTTCTTTCCTGCGCTCTTCCGCATCCACATACATGGAGCGGAATTTATAGATCCTGAACCGCCTTCCGTTCTTACCGATCCTCGTCTGGGCAAAAAAGACCGGCCCCGGCGAATCGATCCGGATAGCGGCGGCGACAAACGGCGTGACCAGCACTGTCAGCACGCAGCCCACAAGTCCGCCCGCGATATCGATCATACGCTTCAGCGCCATACGCCGGTAATCATAGTGATTGATGGAATAAGTCACCACCGTATAACCGGCAAAATCCTCTACCCGCACCTCTTTCTGCGGACGTTCTATAATGTCTATGTTGTAATGGCACGCGACACCCATAGACTCCAGGTCGTATATGATGTCCCGCACATAATCCCTGTCTTCATCCGGCAGATTAATAAACACCTCGTCAAGCGGCATCTGCCTGGCAAGATCCAACACGTTATCTCTGCCTGCGTTCACTCTGACCCCGTCGATGACCACGCCCTGCCTGTCCGCATCGATACAGGCAAGCGCCACGATCTCATAATTGATATCCATGCCCTCTCTGAGCCGCGACACCGTACTGTCCAGCACGGAATCCTTCGCAACGATCATGATCTTCACAATATGAGATCCGGAAGTAAAATAGATCCGCAGCATTTTCTTCATGCCGATCCTTACAAGCCAGACTATGAGCACATCCAATACGCCGAAATATCCCATGACAAGACGTGAAAACCCCGCGCCGCGCTGGGACAGAAACAGAAGCGCCATAAGCGACAGCACCATAAAGATATTAAACTTGACAACGGCTATAAATTCTACAAGGACTCCACGCTTAAGAAACTCTCTGTTCCAGTCAAACAAAAAACTGTAGACCGTACAGAACAGAAGAAAGCAGATATAACCGATAAAATGCAGCTCCGGTTCATCAACCCATCTGAAGCTGTGGTAACGTATTAAGATTGCCGCAATATATGCAACGGAAATGCTGACCAGATCTGTAAACAGGAGCCAGTATCCTTCGATGATCTTCGTTTTACGGTTCATTCTTATCCCTCAGGCAGTCTTCTCTGCCGCTATAATAAATATACCAGTTTAGAATACCATTTTTCAGGCCAAAATTCAACCGAATCACATCAAATCATCCGTCACCGGCGCAACCGGCCGAATATTTGCAATATATTTTCGCATGTTATATAATACACGTTAGATTATATGCTTTGGGAAGGAGCTTTGCGATGGAGAGAAAAATCTCTTTTGTCATACCCGCTTACAATGAGGAAGAATCGCTGGCAGAGCTGTACAGTCGGATCATGACGAACGTGCAGTCGTGCCTGTCAGAAGGGCTTCTGTCGGATTACGAGATCCTCTTTGTGGACGATGGCTCCACGGATCATTCCGTGCAGGTGATGAAAGAACTGCACAGCCGCGATGACAGGGTGCGCTACATCATCTTCCGAAAGAACTTCGGCAAGTCCATCGCCCTGCAGGCCGCATTCCGCAACGTTACAGGCGATATCATCATCACGATGGACGCCGATCTGCAGGACGAGCCTTCAGAGCTTAGAAACTTTCTCTTAAAGCTGGACGAGGGATATGACATGGTCGTAGGCTGGAAAGTCAACCGCCTTGATCCTATGGAAAAAAAGCTGCCTTCCAAACTGTTCAATAAAGTGACCTCCAAAATGTCCGGGCTGAAGCTGCACGATTTTGACTGCGGATATAAGGCATTCCGGCGGGAAGTCGCCGACAGCCTGGATGTGTATGGCGAGATGCACCGCTATATTCCGGTACTGGCATACCGCAGGGGTTTTTCCATCACGGAGATTCCTGTCCAGCACAACAAGAGGAAACACGGCAAATCCAAATACGGCATGGAGCGCTATATGAGGGGACTGTTCGATTTTCTCTCTGTTGCTTTTTTATCCAACTACCACGACAGACCGATGTACTTCTTCGGCAAGGTCGGAACCGGTTTCTTCGGGATCGGCTTTCTGATATGTCTGTACCTGACCGTCAGGTGGTTTATGGGCGCCCAGATCGGTACAAGACCTCTCCTGCAGCTGGGCGTTATGCTGATCTTCCTCGGTGTGCAGTTTCTGTCCATCGGATTTATCGGCAATATGCTTGTGGACGCCACGGTGCGGAACAACTATTCGGAAGCTCACATCAAAGAGAAAGTATAGCCCGGGGAAGGGGAAGCCTGCATGATCAAATGGATACGAAAATTGCTGGATAACGAGGTCATACGGTACGCTATCACGGGGGGACTCGTTACTCTGACCAATGCCGCAGGATATTTTCTGCTGCGCGAACTGGGGATCATCTATACGGCAGCCAATATTGTGAGCCTTATTCTGTCGAAAGTGGTCGGTTTTTTTCTGAATAAATTCTGGGTCTACCGGTCCAAGAATGATACTTTTCTGCAGGCTTTTCTGGAGCTGCTGCGTTTTATTCTTGCAAGGGGATTTACGGGGCTGGTGGATTTCTTCGGTCTGATCTTGATGGTGGAGCTGCTCGGCTGGAATGACCGTATTTCCAAAATCGCCGTTATGCTGGCGGTGATCGTTCTGAACTATGTGCTCGGCAAAAAGGCGGTTTTTGTAAACAGAAAAAAAGCAAATCAGGAGTCTGACTGAGGGAGCAGAATAAAATGCACGATAAGATTCAAAACATATTTCACAGTCAAAAGTTTTTTACCGCAGTCTTTATTGTATTTCTTTCCCTCTATATGCTTATCGGACTCTCCTCGTTCCAGGACTACAATGTGTCCGTGGACGAGCCTATCCAGAGAGAACACAGCCGGGTCGCCTACAAATATATCAATGAGAAGCTGCTGCACAGGCAGATAGCCAGTCTGGCGGATCTGCCCGATCTGCAGGAATACGAACATAAATACTATGGCGTTGCCATACAGATGCCGCTCATGCTGGCGGAAGATCTGTTCCATTTCGATCTGTCGCCCCGGCGTATTTTTCAGGGACGCCATCTGTACAATTTCCTGATCTGCACGGCGGGATATATCTGTTTTTTTCTGGCGCTGGTCAAAATCTTTAAGAACAAATGGTATGCCTTTGCGGGAATGCTGTTTATCTCTTTATATCCACGTTTCTACGCCTGTCAGTATTATGACATCAAAAATATGATCTTTGCCGCCTTAAATATGGTCACGCTCCTGACACTTGTCAACGTGGCAGAGCGGTGTAATATCACAAACATCCTTCTGTTTGCTCTGGCGGCGGCCATCACCACAAACCAGCGGATCATGGGGGTGCTGTTTCCCGCCGTTCTGATTGGATATTTTGCGATAACGGATATTGTGGGGAAACGTAAGGAACGCGGTATTCTTATACTGCGCAAATATGTTCTGGTGCTTTTTTTCTACTTGCTCTTCTGGTTTGCGGTCACCCCGGCTGCATGGGTGTCGCCCATCCGGACGTTTTATGAGACTTTCGCCGGTTTTTCCCACTATGAGAAATGGAACGGCACAATGCACTTTAACGGCCGGCTGGTAACCTGCGAGGAGCGGCCGTGGTACTATCTGTTCGTATGGTTTGGCATCACGATCCCTGTCTGGCAGATCGCGCTGTTTGCCGCAGGCCACGTGTATGCGGCAGTCTGCATATGGGAATCCAGAAGACGCCCGGCCGATCTGGTGGGAAAACACAAATGGCTCGCCTGTTCACTCGCCCTCTTCTGGGGATCCGTCGGAGCCGTCATCATCCTGAACGCCAGGATCTATGAGACATGGCGGCATATGTATTTCGTTTTTGTACCGTTTTGCTGTATCTGTGTCTACGGACTGCGCTTTCTTGCAGAGAAGACCGGTCGGTATGCGGCAGGCGCCGCCGTTGCGGTCTGTCTGACCGTACAGGTGGGATGGATGGTTTACAACCATCCTTATCAGGATGTGTACTTTAATGCGATTGGAAGAAAATACGCAACAGAATTTGACCGGGATACGTGGCATATGTCCAATCTTGAAATGTTAAAGTGGATCGCCCGAAACGATGATGACGATCAGATAACCGTACAGGGATATTTCCTTGAAACCGCAGAGCTGGTGATGGACGATACAGACACCGCCAGGATCAGGATCGTTCCGGACGATGCGGAATATATCGTGGCAAATTATACGGCTGTTTCAGGCAATACGCTGTCATATGAAGGATACGGGGAGGTATACACGGTGTGGACGGACAACTATAAACTCGGTTCCGTATTTCGCAGACTCGAACAGTAATATCCCATCATCATAAGCAGGAAATTTCTCCCTATGTAAACGGATACCAGATGCGCTTCTATCGTAGTATAGACTGCAAGGATCGCAAAGACCAGCAGCCCGCAGGCGTCCCGCTTCTTATAAAGCTGCCACACAAATCCAAGGCTGGCCAGAACATACAGTATTCCGGGCACGATGCCGTACCGGTAAAACAGCTTCACCCAGCCCATATCAAAGTAATAATCCATGTTTTCCGGACATGAGAAAGCGGACCATGTCTCTATCATGCCATCGTTCCTCTCCGAGTCTGTAAGAGATACGATCCTCCCCGTGATCATTTCATCGATCCGCGATAGAATCTCTATGTGCCTGTTATCGAAATGCTCTCCGAGAAAATAATCGCACCACTGAAGATCCCGCACACGCTGCGCACACGCCGCCGCGTCCACGGACAGTAACAGACAGAAAACAAATGCCATAACTCCGCAGATATAGATAAATTTTTTCTCCCGCAGCGCCCTGCAGTACGTCAGCAGACATGCCCCCGCAAGATAGGCAGATGTGATGAGCATTCCCGTTCTGGAATCCGTCAGCGCATAAACTCCCACATTCAGCAGCATGACAAAAAGATAAATATACCACTTCATGCGGTCGAACCAGACATAGACCCCCAGAACCACAAGCATAAAGAACATACAGGAAAACGCATTCGGATGGCCCATCCCCAGCGTATAACGCGTCTCGGACGCCGCAAGCGTTCCGCTGTACCGCGCCGCATCCAGAGCTTCCCTGCCGACATGCCCGAATACGCCCGTCGCGGTGGGCTCCCCATAGATACCCGTCAGCGCCAGTACCACAATAGATACGCATCCGGCAAGCGTCACATAAAATGTATACCGGAGCATCTGCTTAAGCGGGATGCCCTTGCAGGCTGCCACAAATGTCACGATCCTGATAATGTCATTTTTGCCTGTAACGCGATAGGATACAAATCCCACCGCCTCCAAAAGAAGGATCGCACACCATTCTTTCCGCGAATGATCCGTGCACAGCATCTTCAGGAAAAAGATCAGGAAAGTAAGCCGGAACAACTGTCCCTCAATGGGATTGATATAATTGCTCTTATCTACAAGCATTATCACAAGCTCGACTGTCAGTCCGGCATAGAACAACAGCCACGGAAGTCTGCTTTCCTTTATGCTTCGATACCATTTAGCCATCGCACTCTCCTCTATCGGCGCAGAAGCCGCGCCATCTTCCCGTGCGTTGTGCGCAGCCACCGGCTGCATGCCAACTTGAATTGTCTCAGTCTGATACCTGCCCTGCTGACCTTGGGCGCAATCAGGAACGCATACTCCTTCTGGTGCATCCTTAGGTATTCAGGATAGCTTTCATCAATCGGGACGCGGACAAACTTCGCATCCCTCTCAAACATATCCTCCCCGCATAGAAGCCTGTCAACCGCTTCATGCAGATATCGGGACGAATTATATTCCCGGTGCGCCGCCGCCTTTACCTTGACGCCGACGCGCTTAGCCACGCTTTTCTCACCGTCTCCACCCATATAGCCAAAATGCCAGCCGCCGTCTGCCACACGCACGCTGCGCGGATCAGCAGGCGATACCTCCCGCAAATACACGATCCCCTCTTCCGGAATATTCTGATAGCTGCATATCTTGGTCCCCAGCCACCGTCTATGCTCCACGCCCTCAAATTCTCCCGTAACGGACAGCAGATTGCCGGATACCTCCTCTATATTGAGAAAGCAGTAAAACATTCTCTGCGCCAGATGATATATTTTCGTGGGATCAAAATCAGCGATGATCTTCTCTAACGCTTTCGGATCCGGTATTTCATCCACATCGCTTAAGATAATGATATCGTCCGGTCTGCAGTCTGTAAGGCCGCGAATCAGCCGGTTCTTCTGAAATTTATCCCGCTCGTGGGTGGTCACGCCGCTCATCGGAGAATCGTCCACCGCCACATATATGATCTTGTCCTCAAACTCGGCAAACATATCCCTGTGATCGGCAAACACCATCTTCTTCGGTTCTCCAGAGAAGGTTACCGTAGATTCTTCCAGCACGAATTTATCTACATAAGGCGCCAGAATATGCATTCTGAGTTTTAAGATATCCAATTCATTAAAAAAAGGAATACAGTCGTATATCATGCCTTTTTCCTCCATCTGCGCCAGAACAGGAACGGACGGAGCGCGTCTTTTACTTTCTGCCATCTGACCTTCCACGGATTTACAAACCGCGGATACTGTTCGTTTCTCCCTCTCCACTTATGAAAGATAAAAGGCTTCTCCACATCCATGATCTCGGGTATCATATGTTCATGCCCGAAATATTTTGCCACCTCAATGGGGGCAAACCTCATGCCGGCATCCTCGATCACATTCTTATATTGGCAGCACAAGAATGTGTCTTCATTATAATCGCCTTCCGCATTTTTTTCCCACTTCAATCCGGCCCGTTTCGGATAATCCATCAGCCTTTTACTGCGGATCGACACACTGTTCCCCACGCGGCATATCTGTCCTTTGGAATCGCGGTAGGAATGATCGTTATCCGGGAGCGGCCACGGTGATCCGATATAATCGTAATCCAGAAATTCATCCCGCCAGCTCTCAGGGTTTACCACAAAGCCGTCCGCATGAACGATCAGCGCATAGTCGGTATGAATATGTCCGCCCAGCTCGTAGACCATTTTATAATTAAATTTATCAATATTGTCCAGCCTGGAAGTATGGGAATACCGTATGGACCTCGGCAGTGTCAGCGGCTTCCTGTGCGTGATCAGCACCACATCGCCAAACTCAATTCCACGCATACTGTACTGCATGGCGCGGATCGTCTCATACAGATCCACGCTTGTCATTGCCGCCAGCGTAACGTTCGGCAGCTTTATTTTGTCAGGCATCTCACATACTCCTTATGGTAATACTGTGCGACGGCAAGATTCAGCCAGTTATACTCATCCTCCGTCAGATCCTCAAAATCAAAGAGCGCCGGCTTCACAGAATAGGGCTGTATCTCCACGCCCCTGACCGTCTCGTCTAAATAAAGCGCATGACGTTCCATCGCCTCCGCATAGAAAGTCTGCGCCTCACCGTTTACCAGCGACCGCAGCGCGGAAACGCCCGTATAGGTATTTTTATCCGCGGTAAAGAGCCACACAGCAAGCACCAGCACAAAGCAGACAGCCGTCATTTTCATTCCCGCCTTATCCATAAACAGACCGAATATATCACCTGTCCGTAAGTTCTGCACCCCGTTTTCGCCGTACGATCCCGCAGTCTTTCTATGCGTCAGCCAGCCGAACCAGTAAGTCGTCGCCATGATGAGACACAGATAGTAAACCATCTGGATAATGTTATCCACTCTGGACAGACCGACCGTGCCAATCGCATACAGTGTTGGAGTAAACATCGCCGCGACCACGCACACGCAGCCCAGCGTGACCCACATCGGATGGCGGAAGTCTCTCCCGGAATCCTTGGCAAGACGCCACAGGATCGGCAGCAGCATAAACCAGATCAGTATGACAAAGACCGGCGTCCAGCGAATGATGAATACGCCCGCATAATAGAAAGACAGAAGGACGGATCGCACCGCAGAATAGCCCTCAAGCATATCCAGTGCTTCTCTCTGTGCAGTTCCCGGCGACAAGATATTGAACAGGAACCCTATGCTCTCGACAGCAAAAGGCAGTGCCGCCGCCACGATCTTTCTGCGGTCTCTCAGGGCGGCATAAAGCACGAGAAACGCCAGCACGATCTCCGCCTGCAGTCCGGTGATCAGATTACCTCCGCCCACGACCGCAGCCAAAACGACCGCCAAAATGCTATAGGCCGCCTCTTTGGAGCGTTTTTCGGTCCACAGAGCTGCCGAGACCGCCGTCAGGGCAAAGAACCAAACAGATTCTATCAGGACATAGTGCAGCCCCCCGTTGTACCAGTAGATGCCTTCAAACGGCGCCTCTAACACCTGATAAAACATAAAGAGTAGGATAAACATAACAAAAGCGCTGCCAGCCTTATCCGCTCCAAGCCACCTGTGCAGGATATGCCTTCCCAGCACAAACACGGACAAGGACAGCATGCCTATCATCAGGATCGGGACGATGTAAGCGCTGCCGTAATCAAAATTCATCGGACAGAGCCCCATCAAAAAACTGGAGACATAAGTGCCATTCATTTCCTGGTAAAACTTCATATCCTGCTGCCATGCCGCCCGCACGGACTGCGCCAGAGAACCCGTAGCCAGCCATGTATCATGGATCCGCCAGCCGTAATCATAATCGTCGCTGCACATCACATTATATCGCCCGAGGAGCAGAAGCGGAAGCACAGACAGCACGAACAAAATACCGGCGTATGCCGCCGCCTTTCTCATCGATGTCCCTTCCAGATGTGCAGATATTCTATCCCGCCATATGGTCGTCCACTGCCGCATTTTATCTGTCATCTTACTCTCCATAAGCACCATTTCCTCCAGTCATTTTCACCAGCCGCTGCAGACGCCGCATTACGCCACGAGCAATCTTTTGCAGATACGCTTTCTTATAGTAATACCACGCATGCAGCTCCATCAGCTTCAGTCGTATTCCTCCGGGGCGCACATTGACGCCGGCGTATTTTTTTGAAGTCCTCTTATATTCCGCCAGTTCCTTCTTGCACTCTTCGGCCGTATACACTCTGCCGCGTCTGTCCATATAATGAAACAGACTGTATATGTTCTGCTCCGACGCCCAATAACCGTCCGATACATTATGGCGCGCCCAGTATTTAGGCGCGATCGCATACCGGAGCGTCTCGCTCGTGCAGGCGGGCAGACAGGCAAAGGAAGAATTGGACAGCAGAAGGTAATAGGCGTTTTTAAGCGTCACATAGTCCTTGCCGATATCAAAATGGTGCGCCTCAATGCCCGGCAGTATATTCTCCGCCGTCTTCACATCGTCCGTAATGATCACAAACTCCATATCAGGACGGATCCTGCGCATCTGCCTGATGCCGTCCAGCCAGTATCTGCGCTTAAGCAATAGCTCCGGGCTTCCGGTATATTCGCCGCCCCGCATATTGATGACGCACAGATTCTCCCTGCTGTACTCATAAGAATCATATTCCGGCTTTACCCTGAGCCACGCTCTGACCTGCGGCAGATATTTCACAAAGTAAGATTCAGCCTGCATATTTCCATAGATCAACGTATTGTCGGCCACATGCAGGATCTCCGGATCCGCCCCTGCAACGTAGCAGCCGTGCGTCAGATCGTGCCGCGAGTTCCCTGTATACAGTCTGTCTTCCGCATCGTGATAAATGCTGAAACTCTTTTTCTCCTCTTCGGAAATGGCATGCCCCAAATCTATATCCATAAAGTACATGCCGCGGTCGCTGTGTATATTTACCGCAAAATGCTGCTGCCCTGCGGTGCCAAATTCATACCCATTCTCCAAAGCTGCCGCTCTGGCAGTCACATAGCAGAACAGCTGGTTCCCCAGCCCTTGTCCGTCAAGAAACTCTGTCCCTACCATACCGTCCTGTGCCCTCCCTGGGTTACTCCAATGTTGTCTCCGTAATCTTTTCGTCTTCTACTTTATATATCACATCGCACTTGGCAATGGTATTCAATCTATGTGCGATGATGACCATAGTCTTTCTGCCGTGAAAGCTGTTGATCGCATCCATAACCGCCTTCTCCGTATCAGTGTCCAGCGCCGATGTGGCCTCGTCAAAAACCAGTATTTCCGGATTGTGATACAGAGCTCTCGCAATCCCAAGGCGCTGCCTCTGCCCGCCGGATATCCGTACGCCTCTGTCTCCTATCGTGGTATCCAGCCCTTCCGGCAACTCCTCCACAAATTCTTTAAGCTGCGCTTCCTCAAGGACCTCCCAGATGCGTGCATCATCGATCTTATCCGCATCGATTCCGAAGGCGATATTGTCCCTTATGGATTCGTCGATCAGATAGATAGACTGCGGAATATATCCTATCTTGGCAAGCCATGCCGGATAATGATCAAAAATATTCACCCCGTCACAGGTGATCGTTCCTTCCTGCGTGTGCAGGAGACCGAGCAAAATGTCTACTATCGTTGATTTGCCGGCGCCGGAAGGCCCCATAATTCCCACTGACTGCCCCTTTTTCACTTCCATATGCGCATCCGTAAAGATATTCCTGGTCGTGTTGGGATATGCATAGGTAATATGGTCAAGCACGATCTTATCATGGAGCTCCATCGCAGGCAGTTCCCGGTTCTCCCCGGCTGTCAGTCCCGTCACGCTGCCGTTTACGTCCATCTTCATGTTCTCATTCAGATTGTCGTACAGATAGTCCAGACAGGGCTGTGAATATGCGATCTCAGACAGATATGTGTTGATACGGTTCGTCCCCGGAAGTATCCTGACCGCCGCAACCGCAAAAGCGGACAACTGCGGTACCAGCACGGCGACATCTCCGCCACGGGAAATATATAACATAATATAGAGAAGCATGGCGCCCATAAAAATGGTCTCGATCAGAAGTCTTGGCGTATTGTTGAGCACCGCGTAATTTCTCGCCACATTGGCTCCTATGGCGCCGCTCTCATAATAATTCCGCACAAAGAACTCTTCCCGGTGAAGCACCTTGACATCCTTCAGTCCGTAGATGGACTGAATGCGCCATTTGGCTATGCGCGACTGGATCTGCTGATTCTTATGTCCGATCGCGTTGAGCCGGGGCTTTAACACCTTCGTGATCACAAGCGTCATGCCCAGAAAAACGACAACGATAAACAGACTCATGACCGGACTCTTGATCACCAGCACCAGGCACAGGGACACGGCGACCACGATCTCCGTCACCATCTGGATCATGACCAGGATCAACTGAAACGCACTGGGAATATCGCTGTCCGTCAGACGAAAGACCGTGGGAATATCCGCTCCCAGATAATCTTCATAGGGTCTGTTCAAAAATTCACGCATGACCCGGGTGATCATTCTGTTACGGTTACGAGTGACAAAAGTGTTCTGCACATAGGTCTGGAAGATCAAATAACTGTTTTTGACCACATACAGGGCTATCAGTGTTCCGAGCAGGACCATAATAAACTGTCTGCTTGTCCGGATATGCATAAGCTCCGCCACCCGGGACACCAGCGCATTGTCCATAAAGGACGCAGGATCCATGATGGCTTCCATCACCGGCAGGATCATCCCCACGCCCAGCGTTTCCAGAAGTCCGCCAATCAATATCAAAACGCCCAGCCCGATCAGCTGGTATTTCTGCTTTTTATCAAAAAGGTAGCTCACCTTATGAAGCAACGAGACTTTACCTTCTTTTCCACTCTTTGCGGCAGTCTGCTCACCCATGTACCGTTAATTCCTTTCAACCTTCCAACTCTTGCACACGCCCGGAACCACCGCCGGTCGTTTTCACACGCTGATCCTGCGCATATCCTCTCTGTAAATGTCCCGGCAGTCCCAGCCGTTCAACCACCTGTCAGGCGCAATCACGATCTTATCATCATTCCGGTTCAGATAGGACGCCCACCAGCCAAAGCTGCTGTTCGCCAGTATATTATGCTTACATCTGCTCATCAGGACAAGCTCTGCATAGTCGTCTTCTTCGGCCGGGTCAACGATCTCCACGGCGTTTTGTCCGTCCCTGGCATCCGCCAGTGTATACGCCCACTCCTTGTCGTTCGTAAACAGAAAAAACACACAGCCGGGATGCTCGTCCTTCACAACACGCATTGCTTTTCTGTAATATGCTTCCGTGCAGATCCCTCCGTACAGATCCCGGTGCTCCGGCATAAGATAATCGCCTCTGCGCACATGTATGCCGACCGACTCAACGGAAGAAATATATAAAAGCCAGTCATCCAGAGACTTCCTTTTACCGCCGTTTCCGTACTCATCCTGCAGTACACTTCCGGGCGCACGTCTCTCCTGCCGCCTGACATACTGCCATAATACGTCCAAGTCATAGACGTTCTTCACCTGATCGGCTATGGACACAAAATACTTCTCCGTCTGCCAGTAGCCTTCCAGATAAATATCGTCCCAGGTCAGTACTTCGGGATGGTACAGCTTATTCTCCTCGAAATAGGACTTCCTATTCCTGCCGAACAGCTTCCGCCGCACCCTCTGCCACGGCAGCATCGATGAGTCCAGCATCTGTTCAAGCTCCCTTTTAGTCGGCCTATCGTATTCTATGCCGAAAACCGCCAGCGCCGGCGTGCGTTTATTATCCCCGGCATATCCCGCAACATCATCGATCCTGACTTCTTTCCCCAGATTTTTCAATTGCAGATATAGGGCATACTGGAACATCTGATTTCCCAATCCGCCCGCCAACTGTACGATAATCATATTTTCAAAATCCTTTTGATCTTTGCCTTAAGAGGGATAATGACCTGCTCTTCCAGCCGGATTCTGCGGCTGTATCGGGAGGGTGACTTAAGAAACAGCTTCATCCTTGCATAGTCCCGCGGATCCGCCTCCGGGCAGCCGTAGGCTCTCTCATAATGATCTCTGTTGTCCTGTATGATTTGCGTAAGCTTCTCTCTGTAGACCTTATCGTCGGGACTGTCCGACCGATCAAGCTGATCGTAAAAGAGCAGCAGCCTTTTATAGATAAAGTAATCATGAATGTCCGCCAGATCCTGTCGTCCCAGTTGTTTCAGAAACTCCGTCTTCTCAAAATAAGCCGGAATATGATCCGTAAACGTGCGGGAATTGATCTTTGCACTCATGATGCTTCCCTCTCTGTCTATTATATAATTATAATGTGCCGTGTCAAGGTAGACGCACCTCTGCACGCGGCTGAGCGCGACTGTCGTAAACAGGATATCCTCATACCATTTTCCCACTGGAAATGTGATATCCCCAATAATCTCTCTTCTGTACAGTTTATTCCATGCGGCGTTCTGGATATCATACTCTTCCCGCTCCCGCACATAGTATTCCAGAGTCTCTTGTCCCTCAAAGACCACTACCCTGTCTACGGAGCCGTCATCTGTCCGGTCCCTGTACACCCGCCGATACCTGCAGACGGCAGCATCCGCCGCCTGGTCCTTCAGCGCGACCAGCATCCTTTCATACATATCCGGATCGATCCAGTCATCGCCGTCCATAAAGGCAAGATAGCGCCCCGTCATGTTCTGCATACCCGTGTTGCGGGCATCCGCAAGGCCACCGTTCTCCTTATGGATCACCCGGATCCTCTCATCCGCTGCGGCGGCACGGTCGCAGATACGGCCTGTTTCATCCGTAGAGCCGTCATCCACCACTATGATCTCCAGCCTGCGGTATGTCTGGTTTCTTATAGAATCCAGCCCTCTCTCAATATAATCTTCGATATTGTATGCCGCCACGATCACGGATAGCAGCTCCGTCTGCGCTTCCTCCTTTATTGCAGGAGGACGATAGTGCTCCAATATTTTCATCGCCGCCGTTTCCCTTTCCCTGGTCAGTGTATCTTTGTCCCCTCTGCGCACTGCATCCATTGCTGAAACATCAGAATATACCATATCTGCACGCGCCAGATGTCACGTTCAATATAATCGTTCCACAGTCTCCGGACGACCCCCGTATTAAGGAGCCCCTGTCTGTCAAGCGTATCGCGGCCGATCAGTTCTTCCGCCCACTCCCGCAGCCCGGCCTCCTTCAACCATCTGTGCAGCGGAATGGCAAACCCTTTCTTCGGTCGCTCCATCAGTTCGCGGGGAACATACCGGTAAAGAATATCTCTCAGTATCTTCTTGGTGACGCCGTCCTTATACCGATAGGAAAAGGGCAGCGTCCATGCAAACTCCACGACGTCCCTGTCCAACATCGGCACTCTTGTCTCAAGAGACACCGCCATCGCCGTTCTGTCCACTTTCGTCAGAATGTCGTCGGGATGATACATCAGCAGATCCATCAGCATTAGATTGTGCTGCGGCTGCGCCAGAAGTCCCGCCGGATATGTGTCCATGACGGTGGGACAGTCCGAGCGCTCCCTTACAATATGAAAATTCTCGCCCATCTCTGACCGGAGATACATATCCTCAATGCTGCGGGCCCCCAGCAGTTTTGCCTTAACGGCAAGGGGACCTTTAACGCCCAAGCTTACGGCATTCAGCACTGCCTCTGCAGGCTTGCGGACGCCATACGGTATCCTGTTGACTTTATTCCATATCCTACTCACAGAGCTGTAAGTACCGTAACCGCCAAACAGCTCATCCCCTCCGTCTCCGCTCAGGGATACCGTCACATGCTCCTTTGTCATTCTGCTCACCAGATAAGTGGGGATCTGCGAGGAATCGGCATAGGGTTCGCCGAACATTGCAGACAGCCGGGGAATCACATCCTTCGCATCCTGCTCCGTAATATACAGCTGCGTGTGATCCGTTCCAAGATGACCGGCAATCTTCTGGGCAATGGGCGCCTCATTGTAGTTCTCATCCCACATCCCGATCGTAAAGCTTTGTACTTTGCGCTCACTCAGAGACTGCATCAGAGATACAACGGTACTGCTGTCGATACCCGCGGACAAAAAAGCCCCCACCGGCACGTCGGCGGACATCTGCCCCCGTATAGCATTTTTCAGCAGGCGCTCCAGCTCTTCCGCAGCCTCCTCCTCACTTCCCGCAAACAGGTGCTGCTGTCCGTAGACCGCCGTTTCCTGCATCGACCAGTAAGTCTCGATCCTGTACTGTTCATAAGGATACGGCAGCACCAGATATCTACCCGGCTGCAGCTTATAGATATTCTCATAAACGGAGTAAGGCGCGGGAATATATCCGTATCTGAAATAGACAGGCAAAACGCTCCTGTTCACAGAATTGTCAAAACCGTCCAGTGCAGCGATACCGTTTAAATCCGAGGCAAACACAAACCGCCGGTTCCCCGTGAATCCGTAATAAAGCGGTTTTTCCCCCACCCGGTCGCGTGCCAGCAGCAGCGCCCGCTCCTTCTTATCATATATTGCAAAAGCAAACATCCCTTTGATCATGCGAAGCGTGTCGGCGGTCCCATATGCAGAGACTGCTTCCAAAAGAACTTCCGTATCCGAGGTTCCCCTGAAAGCCGTCTTATGCTCCCGGATCAATCTTTCTCTTATCTCCTGATGGTTATAGATCTCCCCGTTAAACGTTATAACATAGCGACCATCGTGCGACTCCATCGGCTGCGCGCCCGAGGGCGTCAAGTCCACAATGGAAAGACGCCTGTGGCCGAAAGCGACCGTGCGGTCATCAGACGCCCAGACACCCGAAGCATCCGGTCCCCTGCAGATCATCGCTTCATTCATCCGCTCTATATTACGCTGCCAATCGTCTCCCCAGTTACATAATCCAGCAATCCCGCACATTTATTCATTCCTCTCTGCACTGCTCATTCCGGCAGCCCATACTTCATCACGCACGATGAATTGTTTACTATTATCTATTCATCCTCTTCCCGGACAGCATAGTCTTCATTCTCTATTCGTTCGCGTATCGTCTCTTCCGCGGCTGCCTGCTTCTGCTGCCACAACCGGTAGGCTTCGTCCCACGATGCATATTCTGCGTTGCCGCGCTTATCTCCGATCTCATAATGTTCCTTTAAATATTGCATCAGAAAATCCGTGCACTTTCTGGCGCCGGCGGCGTTGGTATGACTGCCGTAATCTGCAAAATCCTCCTCGAAAACGATCCCCAGTTCCTCATAATAATTGTTCAGATTAACAAACGGGTATCCGTAGGAGGATATGATCTTATCCATATAATTAAACATCTGCTGCTCATCCTCAGACTCGCCATAAGGAGACACGATAAAAAGCGCATCCCTGCCATCCGCTTTCAAGAAATCCAGAAGATCCCTGAGATATTTTTCCTGGACGGGCGGTATCTCCATACTGCCTCCGGCGCCGCCGCATGCAGGCATAGCCCTAGGACCCACCTCGTCCTTAAAAGCATAGCCTTTTAGCGGGCTGGGCTTATGATATGTCATATTGGCCCACTCCGAAGGAAGTATGAGCATTTTCCAGTTGGTGTGGTACTTGATGATATCCAGATAAAAACTCAGGCGCCCTTCTTCGATGTCCCGGGGTACCATCGCCTGTATCGTTTCATATCTTAAACAGGAATACCGCAGATTATCCGTCACGCCACGGGTATACGCGATATTTTCACTCAGATTATCCTCGTTCATAGTAAACATCCGCATCTCGAATATATACAGCGCGGGAGACTGATACTTCTCACTCTCACGAACGAGATACTTCGCGGCAACAGGCCGCTGTACATTGGAGGACAGCGGATACATTGCGATACCTGTCTCTCCAAAGATCTGCGGCGCCGCATAGCAGGAGAACACCGGGCTTGACCCGATTATCACCGCATCCAGGGTATTCTTTTTCTCCGCATAAAATCCGGAAAATCGGTCCTTCACATCTCCGTTCGTCCTCATGATATAGGACACAGAGATAAACATAAACAGGAAAATCGCCAGGAAAGCAACCGTCCGTATGAAGGTCCATATTTTATCTTTTCTCATCACGCCGTCCTTTCCCCGATGATCCGGTCAAAGTATTCTTTCCATAGACGGTTGACCCTTTCCGGCGCAAGACTCTGCTGGATCTTACATGCCTCCCGGCCCAGTCTGCCGGCATATTCCGGATCACCTAACAGCCTGTCCATAGCCTCCTCCAGAGCACGGGCATCCCCCACAGGAATGATCAGACCGTTCTCCCCGTCTCTCATAAGCTCCACCGTTCCGCCGCTCGGCACATCGGTAGAGATAACCGGAAGACCCGTTGCCAACGCCTCGATCAGCGCATTCGACACCCCCTCTGAATTGGAAGTCATCAAAAAAAGACTGGCCCGCTCTATCTGTGTGGCGACATCGGGAATGACGCCCGGCAGATATACCCTTGCTGAAACTCCGAGCTTTTCTGCCAGCTCTTCCAGAAATGGCCGCAGTTCACCATCTCCATAGATCGTGAGCGTATATTCGGGATACTTATCTTTCAGCGCCGCAAAAGCCCGGATCATCATTTCATGATTTTTGTTGGCATCCATGCGCCCGACCGCAACGATCCTCTTATCCCGCTCTCCCTCATATCTGGGCTTGATAAAAGCGGGATTTAAAGAGTTCGGCAGGATCACCGCCTTCTTCTGTATCTTCCTGTTAAAAAAAAACTTGGACCGCTCTGTCTGCAATACGATACCCGCAGCATGCGGGAACAGCAGACCGGCAAATAAACGCATCAGCCTGTCAGGATATTCCTCTTTTGCCTCACCCACTACCGATACTACCGGCTTAGTCTTCGTGAATATCGTTGTAACAACCGCCATGAAATTATTCTTACCGATACAGGAAAGAACCATGTCGGGCCGTTCGGATCTCCATATGCGGTGCAGCTTGCGTATACGGCGGTACAGATTGACCGCGCGGCTCCGGGTCAGTTCTCCGGGCTCCAGATCCGACAGTATCCGCTTGATCCCTCGGGGCAGAGCATACTCCTCCCCGTCCGGATAACGGTATTGTGTGACCATAGTGACCCGATACCCTTCATTTCGGAAATATTCTGCCAGATTAACGAATACCCGTTCAGCGCCTCCTTTATGAAGGGATCCGATATAAAAAGCTATATGTTTTTCCGGAGAATCACAATTCATAGTTTTGCATATTTTCCTTCATATTTATATCAATAAGCATCTATTTTGCAAGTTTTTTCATTTTATTCTTGCATATTTTCTGAAATAATGTTTTTTAATTAAATCTTCATTTATTTTTGTTTCCAAAATTGTGCTGACAATTTAATTTGTTTTCTGACCTTTTATTTTTTGACAAAAACATTTTATTATCATGTTATTTTATTTTTTATAGTATTTCATCGGTTATAAAAACAAATATATCGCCAGTTATATAACATGCCTTTTCACATTCCGTCACGCAATATACTTTAATCCTGATATGTCTCATACCACTGCTGGAATACAAAGAACGACCAGGCAAGCTTGGAATAATTCGCCCCTGTCGCCGGTCCGGCATCGCCCGTCTCCATATACTGCGCCATCATATCCGATACAAAATCTGCATCAAATATATCCTGCCGCTTCAGATAGTCACGACTGCTGTAATCCGTCAACTGCCCGCGCAGAGGACCTCTCAGCCACTTGTCGAGGGGAACGCCGAAACCGACTTTCGGTCTGTCCAGCAGTTCCTTCGGAATATAATCGTAAGCTATATCCTTCAGAATATGCTTTTTGTCGCCGGAAGCATATTTAAATTCATGCGGAATGCGGTAAGAATACTCCATGACATCCACATCCAGTATAGGACATCTCGCTTCCAGCGAGTATTTCATGGATGCGCGGTCCACCTTGCAGAGAATATCGCCCGGCAGATAAGTATCCATATCCAGCAGCATTCTTCTGACCTGCCAGTTGCTCACATGATACCCGCTCTCGACCGGATAATGCACGGAGAGGGGCACCCCGTCCTGCGGTGTTGCTTTGACCATCGCTCTGGCTTTCGCCGGATAATTGCCCGCGCCAAACTGCGTTTTGCACTCCTTATCCCGGTTTCCCGCGATCACCCGCACCCTGAACGGCAGTTTATCCTCCAGATGCGCCCGCCTGATTCCGGGCAGGCTGCATAAACCGTGCACCATAGCCCCCGCTATATCCAGACGCTGCGCCAGGGAAACATTATCATATACGTTATAACCGCAGAAAAACTCATCCCCGCCGTCACCGGACAGCGCTACCGTCACATGCTCCCTCGCAAGCTTTGAAACCATCATCGTAGCGATCTGCGAACTGTCTGCAAACGGCTCATCATAATACGCCGGTATGCTCTCTACCAGATCAAACATATCCTGTTCATCAATATACAGCTCCGTATGGGCTGTGCCGAGATGATCCGAAACCGCCTTGGCGTATTTTGCCTCATTGTACTTTTCCTCACGAAAACCGATGGAAAAGGTTCTGACCGGAATATCGGAACATTCCTGGGCTATGGCGGTTACAAGAGAGGAATCGTAGCCGCCGCTCAGAAAAGCGCCCAGCGGTACATCCGCTATCATCCTCGCCTTTACCGATTTGCGCAAAAGACGCTTAAGTTCTTCTTTTGCTTCACGATAATCCTCCACCTGCATCTTCTGCGCCGCATGATACGCTTTTGCCACGCTCCAGTATCTCCATGTATTGATTTTTCCTCCGGAAAAACGCAGAACCGACCCCGGTTCCAGCTTATAGACATTTTGATAGATGCTCTCCGGCGCATTGATATATTGCTGATATAAATAGCGCGAAAGCACGCGCCTGTCGATCTCTTTCTTAAATCCGGGACACTTTATGACAGGCTTGAGCTCTGATGCGAAAACCAGATCGTTCTCCTCGTACCAATAGTACAGAGGCTTCTTGCCAATCCGGTCACGAATCAGATATACATCCTGCCTTTCCCTGTCATAGAGCGCGATCGCAAACATCCCGTTGAACCGCTCCACGCAGCGAATGCCCCATTTTAAATAGGCGGCTATGATCACTTCCGTATCACAGCTGGACCTGAAAGGATAATCCGTCAGCTCCTCCCGCAGTTCACGGTAATTATAGATCTCGCCGTTATAAACTACGGAGATCCTGCCATCGGCAGAATGCATGGGCTGATGCCCCAGTGCGGAAAGATCCAGGATCGACAGCCGTCTCTGGGCAAATCCCACCTGCCAGCCGCCGGGCATTTCATATATCTCCTCGCCGCTGTCGTCAGGTCCTCTGTGATACATCGTATCATTCATCGCCTTCAGCTGTTCTTTCGTAATATTTTTCTTACCGATATATCCGCAAATTCCGCACATATACAATTCCACCCATTACCATCTGTCATCCGATGCGCGATGATCCACAAACTGCATGAACCATATACATCTACTGTACGCTTTTCTCCATAAAATAATCTTTATATTCTCCGAAATCCTTACACTCGTTATCTATTGATTCTACCATTTCCGTATATTTCTCCTGCATTAAGGATTTATAATTGTCAAAATTATCATAACCCTTTTTGCACCACGAAAACGGATGAGTGAGGATCTGCACTTTATCATATCCCATAATATTATCCCTGTCCGGATATCCATAACGCCAGATATGATTTGCATCGGACATATATTTCACTTTCAGCGCCGTATCCTCTCCGATATTGTCCGCAAAGGTAAAGAAATCATCCTGATATGCATTCAGAAGCCCATCCAGCCTGATATTTTCCCTGAGCACATCTTTGGAAGGCCGGTGGATCGAGAACTCCGTGATCTCAAATCCAAACATTTCGCTTAATATATCGATCTCCATTTTGATGCGGCTGCGTATCTGCTGCATATCCGTCATGCCGTTTAGGGCAAAATGCAGACCGATATGCTGGCCTCTCTCATGCATATCCTTGATCATATCCATGTTGCGCCTGGAAAGTATGTTATAGTTATTGTTCGTCCACTGGAAAAAAAAGGTGGATACAAAGTCCATACTCTGCTCTACTTTCGCAAGCTGATATGCTCTTTCCACGCTGAACTCCACATCGTGGCGCATGATAATAAAACGGTCTCTGTCTATTGCTTCCGCATAGCCGCATTGACGCCCCGTAGACTGTATAAGCCTGATGATCGCTCTGTAATCGTCATATGAAAACATATCTCTCTCCTTAGCTGTAACTGTTTACCAATTCCTCGATATAGTCTCTCCACTGTTCATATACGGCCTGTCCGTTGGCCTTATCGGCAATCTTTCTGGCTTCATCGCCCAGACGCTCCGCCAGTGCAGGATCCTCGATCAGTCTGTTGATGCTGTCCACAAGCGCCTGTTCATCCTTGATCGGGATCAGTAGGCCGTCCTTTTCATGGGTCATAATAGTCCGCGGACCGCCGCAGGGACAGTCTGTGGCAACGATCGGCAGCCCTAACGCCATAGCCTCCATCAATGCGTTGGGAAGTCCCTCCCAGTCGGAAGTAAACGCAAAAAGCGCGGCATCGGACAACTCCTTTTCCAATGTATCGCTGGCGCCCATAAGCCTGATATAATCCTGCGCCTGATTTTCGCAGATCAGATCCTCCAGAATTTGCTTCGTGCCGTCAAACGAATCGCCGCCGTATATTTTCAGATCATAGTCCGGATGCTTCTCATGTACCTTCACAAAGGCCCTGATCAGCATCGGCTGGTTCTTAAAGTCTACCAGTCTGCCGGACTGTACCACCGTCTTTGTCCTTACGGCGGGTTTTGCCGTACCGATATATTTCTCATGAATAGGATTCAAAATGATCCGGGAATTATCCTGCAGTCTAGGTGCAAAAAATGCCTTTGCCCCTTCTGTCTGAAAAACGCATCCGTCAGCCCGCGGAAATAAAAGCGGGATCTGTATCTTATCAAGCGGCATGTCATAATGACCGACAGGGTCCGTGCGGATCGATATCAGTACAGGGATCCTGATAAAGTATGCGGCCATCAGGCCTCTATAAATTGCCTTTCTGGCAAAAGGGATAAGAATATCCGGCTTTTCTTCCTTCAGAAAATGCCTTAGACGATTCACGCGGATAAGCATCTGAACGGCATGCGGCTTCTTCTTATCGCTTTCGAGAAGCCCCACATGTACCCGCCTGACTCCTGCGCCAAGCTGAAACTCGTTTTCACCGTACCATTCCGTGGCAACAATGACTTCATAGCCTTCCTCTGCAAACTGATTTGCCAGATTAGTCACTACCCGTTCCGCTCCGCCCTGTTCCAGACAATTTAAATGAAAGGCTATCTTACGCGCCATGCCGGATTTTCCTCCATTTACTTATTATACCTGTTTACATAATAAACTTCAATCTTTTCCGAAATATTACTCTTACTCTGCCCATGCGCGTATTCTCTCCACATAAGCCTCCGCCGTATAATCTCCCGCACGTTTAAGCGCCATTTGACGGTAATGCGCCAGAGCCGCCTCGTCCTCAAGCAATGCAATGACCCTGTCAGCCAGATTTTTCTCTTCCTCTTCAATATGCTCCGGGTCAAAATTTTCCTCAGGACTCATATTCGGAATCAAAACACCGTATTTATCCTCCAGTATCTCCCCCGGTCCCGTCTTACAGTCGGTAGCGATCACCGGAAGCCCCATAGCCATCGCTTCCACCAGGGCATTAGGAAAGCCTTCATAATAGGAGGTCAATACATACAGACATCCCTTTTTCAGATAAGGATAAGGATTCTTCTTAAGTCCCGTAAAGCAGACGGCATCGGAAATTCCGAGCGCGCACGCCAGATCCTTGTAAGCGCTGTATTCTCCCTGACCGATGATCATCAGTTTCGTATCCGCCAGCTTTTCATGCACCAGTTTAAAGCCTTTGAGCAAATGCCAGAATCCCTTGACGGGATCCTCCCTTCCCATTGAGATAATAATACGTCCGTTATCCCAGGGCAGCGCTGCCTCTTCGGACTCGGCAAGCGTCCGCGCTTCTTTAAGGTCAAACGGATTGTGCAGCGCCACCGCTTTATCACACCGGTATTGGTCTGTTATCTCCCTGCAGATCGTCTCAGAGCAGCAGACCACCCGGTCCGCACACTTGCCGAACAGCCGTATCTGCCACGGGGTCCCCATATCCATATAGCTTCTGATCCCAAGCCATATTTTCCCAATTTTGCCGGAAACAATATTAGCTATATTGGCCGTCGGTCCGAAGCTGTAGCTGATGTCGATATGTTCCTTTCTCTTGAGCCGCCGCAGCTTCAATCCACGTATAACGGCGTTGACCGCCTTGCCTGCCTTTCCGGCGCGGCTGGGCAGGCGCAGATCCGCTACGCGAAGCCCCTTAATGTCATACGCAATGTCCGCCGAGTCAAAAATAGCGATTGTTATATTATAGTACGGCTGCAACAGCCTTGCCGTTGAGACGCATACCTTTTCAAAACCGCCCTGATGCAGAGCCGGAACGATCAATAACATATTTTTCATAATACCGAAGCATCTCCGTTCAAATAAAAATCCCTATAACGTTTCGCCTGTTCTTTAACGTCAAATCCGTTCTTTATCATCTCGTAACAGGTGTTGTGTCTCTCATAACCGGTCTGTGATAACAGCTGTTTTGCCCAGACCGTTGCCGGCTGTTCGATGCTCAGATAAGTGATAAGGTCCGTGGCCTGAGCCTCTCTGGTCACTTTATCCGAAACAAAGCACATAAGCCCCGCTGCCTGAGCCTCCACCAAAACACCCGGCAGACCTTCATAGCGGGACGGCAGAAGGAAGAAATCAAACGCCTGATAGAAATCCTCAGGGCGCTTCTGATTTCCCATAAATAGCACTCGTTCTCTAATGCCGAGTTCCCCGCATTGCTGTTCAGCCTTCTCTCTCCCTTCTCCGTCTCCGAGAAGTATCAGCACGGCGTCTTCTCTCACGGCGCAGACAGCGGCAAACACCTCAAGCAGATACGGGTGGTTCTTGGGATAGGAAAACCGCCCTACATGCCCCAACACCAGTTTGTCTGTTATTCCCAGGCGCCGGCGCACCTCGTCTCTGACTTCGGGACGGTAAGCATACTTGTCCACGTCAATGGCATTGTGTATGATCTTAACATTGCCCGAACCGGCCCACGCCTTGCCAAATGCGTCAATTCCTGCCGCTTCGGAACACGCAAAACAATAATCTGTTTTGCGGTACAGATTCTTTCGCAATAATCTTGTAGCAACCGCCTTCAGACCCTTTCCGGCGCCGGCGCTTCTGGAATGAGCCACCGTAACCGGTATTCCGGCACGTTTCGCAATCGGAAGATAAATAGACGCGGTACTCGTCATGTGTCCCTGAACGACCCTGTAATCATGATGCTCTCTGAAAAAAGCTTTCACCGCATTCCGATAGGAAAAATAATTATATACTTTAAATTTAGGGAGCACATAAATCTGTCCTCCCATTCTTCTGATCTCATCATCATAAAACTGCGGTTCTCTTCCGGATGCGTCATCACCCGCACGCTTTACGGCATTACTGTGCACAAGAAAGTCGAACTGTATCTCCTTCCTGTCCATCTGCCGGTATAGATCCATGACACGGCTCTCGGCGCCACCCAGCGCAGTACCCCCGAGAACATGCAGTACGCGTATCGTTTCTGGCATTGTCTCCGTTCCTTATCACATTAAAATATCGCCCGTTTTTAACTCTCTGTCACACTCGTAACGGTCAATCAGCAGCGAACCGTCCACCGTCCGCACCACCGGCTTACCGTCAAACACATCTATGACCTCTCCCGGCGCATACGCCGAGAAATCTATGATCTCATCAAAGGGATGCGCCTCCCATATCGTTACCTTCGTCTCTCCAGCCATCGCATAGGCTCCCGGAAACGGCGCCGCCACACCGCGTATGAGGTTATATATATTTCTCGTCCTCTCGTGAAAATCAACCTTGCCGTCGGCCGCAGTACGCTTTTCATACCAGGAATCAAAATCTTTAGAATCGGTGCGGACGGAAATACTGCCCTGCTCATATGCGGCGATCAGCCTGCGGATCAAATTTTTGGAACAGATCATGTTTTTATACTGAGCCGTCCTGATATCGTCATGCGGCGTTATGGAAAACATCTCCGTTGCAAATATATTGGGACTGTCCGCCTTCTCATCGTAACGGAACAGATTCAGATTAAAACGAGTATCTCCCAGAATAATAGACCAGTTGAGCGGTGATCGGCCCCTGCCGAAAGGCAGATAGCCGCAGTTGCCGTGAAATCCGTATATCCCATACTGAAACCGGTTCAGAACACTTGCCGGGATCAATCTCTGCCATCCCATAGATATCCCGAGATCAAATTCATTTTCCTGTAAAAAACGCTGCGTCCTGTCATCCGTCAGAAAATAGCTGTCCGCCTCATGCACCTGGATCCCATATTTCCGGGTCAGAACGGATAACCCCTTATATCCCGACACCTGGTTCTTTTTTGTCACCTCGGGGCTTATGGTGATAACCAAATCTACCGGACAGACAGAATTGTGTATGAATTCAACAATATTCTCGGAGGTGTCTTTTACACCGAATACAACTATCTTATATTTCATGTGCGGCCCTTTCCTTTTATTCCGGTTGATCTGACAAGAAGAAACTTAGCCTTTGCCAGTATATACTCCGCAACGCAGCCTCCTACGCGCCTTCTGGACGGTTGCATGGCAAGATACTCCGAATAGGAGATCATATGATCCCCATACTCCCTGAAGATCCGTGCATACCGCTCTTTCTGCGCCTCCGTGACCGTGTTGGCATGAAGCACGATCGTTGTCGCTCCGTTTTTCCGCTTCAGACTGTGACTTAAAACAAACGAGATCGGATAGAACGTGAGCCCGTTTCTCCTATAGGGAGCCTTCCCGAATCCGTCTGTGACCTTTGTAAATCCGGTTTCCTTTAAAGCCTTTAGCGTGTTCTTATCGTAAGAGTGGGCCGGAGCCATAAAAATATCGGTATCAATGCCGTGTTCTTTAAGCTTTTTCCTGCCGAGCATGAGCATTTCTTTCTGCTTATCATAAGGGAGCCCGGCGAATTCAGAGTAATTATTCAGGGGGAAAAGTCCTCCGCATCTTGTCGTATACAAATGCCTGAACCCGTGCATTGCAATGCTGTATCCCTCGTCCGCCAGCGCTCTTATCACGTCATAGAAATCCTCCCGCGCCCCGCCACATGTCAGTTTAGGGTCACGGTTGTCGGGCACGACTCCCAGAAGCGGCGTGATGCCTGTCTCCCGAAACAGCTCCTGAAAAAAATAAAAATTATCCCAGTTCATGTCCGGCGTGATATCATCCATGCGGACCGCAATCTTCTTATCTGTCATTTTAAATATTCCTTATACCAGTCGATCGCCAGTGCAATGCCCTTCTCAAAATCATACTCAGGATCGTATCCCAACAGCTCTCTTGCCTTGCTGATGTCAGCGTTAGAATCCCGCACGTCGCCTTTGCGCGGCGGTCCGTAATTCGGCCTGACATCTTTGTGAAGCGCCTTACACAGATGATCATAGATATCGATCAGGTACAGCCTTCCTCCGGCTCCGATATTAAACGCCTGCCCCGCCGCCTCGCCCGAAGCCTTGCAAGCGCGCAGATTAGCCTCGATCACATTGTCGATATACGTAAAGTCCCTTGACTGCCTGCCATCTCCGTTAATGGTAGGCACCTCACCGTGCAGAAGCTGCTTAATAAATTTCGGAATGACCGCGGCATACATCCCCTCCGGGTCCTGCCTGCGTCCGAACACATTGAAATAGCGAAGGCCGTAAGTATCGAGGCCGTACAGCTCCTTGTACAGTCTTCCGTACTCCTCGTCCACCTTCTTGGTCAGCGCATAGGGAGACAGCACATTGCCCTCCTGTCCTTCTTTCTTGGGCAGCTCCGTGGAATCGCCGTAAACCGATGAACTGGAGGCATAGACAAATTTCTTAACACCGTTCTGCCTTGCGGACTCCATCATGTTAAGAGTACCTCTGATATTGATCTCCTCATACAGAAGCGGCATCTCAATGCTGCGCGGCACACTGCCCCACGCCGCCTGATTCAGCACATAATCCGCACCCTGTACCGCTTTCGTACAGGTATCCATATCCCTGATATCGCCCTCAATGAAGGTAAAGCTTTCATTGGCGGTAAGCGGCTCTATATTCTCATACTTGCCGGTGGAAAGGTTGTCCAGACAGCGCACGGTATAGCCCATACCGATGAGCGCCTCACAAATATTGGAGCCGATAAAGCCCGCGCCGCCGGTAACCAGAAAAACACTGTCCCTGTCAAATGTAATATCGCGATAACCCACTGTTTCTGTCTCCTTTTGTTCGATAGTCTGATTATAATCTCCAATAGAGATAGTCTTGCGTCATATATTCCTCTTTACTGAGCAGTCCCTTGATGTCGATCAGGACCTTCTTCTCATTTCCGGGCTTATAGAAGCCGTTTATATCGCTCTTTCCAAGCTTTTTAAACTCCTCGTGCGCCACGGCGACCACCACAGCGTCCATATCCCTGACGTCCTCCATACTGCCGAAGGTAATGCCGTACAGACGTTTTGCCTCCGCCGCGTCCGCCGCAGGATCCACCACCAGCGGACGGATACCGTACTCGCCAAGCTCGTTGTAGATATCGATCACTTTGGTATTTCTGGTGTCCGGACAGTTCTCCTTAAAGGTAAATCCCAGTATCGCAACCTTAGCGGTCTTGACGGGAATATTCACCCTGATCAGGTTCTTTACGAGGCTTTCCGCCACATATTTACCCATCTCATCATTGATCCGTCTTCCGGATAAAATAATACGCGAGTGATACCCCAGCTCCTCCGATTTATAAGTCAGATAATACGGGTCCACGCCGATACAGTGTCCACCCACCAGACCCGGCCTGAACGGAAGGAAATTCCACTTGGTGCCCGCCGCCTCAAGAACCTCCAGCGTATCGATGCCCATCTTGTGAAAGATGATGGAAAGCTCGTTCATAAACGCTATGTTGATATCTCTCTGGCTGTTCTCGATCACTTTGGCCGCCTCGGCTACTTTAATGGACTGCGCACGGTACACGCCGGCATCTACAACAAGCTCGTACACCTTTGCAACCGTGTCAAGCGTCTCCTCGTCCATGCCGGATACGATCTTGGTGATCGTCTCCAGTCTGTGTACTTTATCCCCCGGATTGATACGTTCCGGTGAATAACCGATCTTAAAATCCACACCGCATTTTAGCCCCGACTCCTTCTCCAGAATCGGTACGCAGATATCCTCAGTCACACCCGGATATACGGTCGATTCAAAGACTACCACGGAACCTCTGGTCAGATTCTGCCCCAGAATACGGCTGGCGCCCTCCACGGGAGTCAGATCCGGCGTATGATCCGGATTCACCGGCGTGGGAACCGCCACAATATGGAATCTGGCTTCCCGTAACCTTGCCGGGTCTGCGGTGAAGTCCACCGTTGTTTTTCTGATCACTTCATCGCCCACTTCCCTGGTGGGATCGACGCCGTTCTGATACAGCCTGATCTTTTCCGCATTCAGGTCAAATCCTATCACCTTGATCTTTCTTGCGAAAGCGACCGCGATCGGCATACCTACGTAGCCCAGGCCGACCAATGATAATTTTTCCTCACCGCTTACTATCTTTTCATACAAATCCAATTTCGTATACCCGTCCTTTCTCCTAGTGTGTATTTATATTCCGGTGCACTTCGTCCATGTAAGCCGCCGTGATATGCGTCCTGTCAAACTCGCGCTCCATCTTTTCCCGCGCCGCGCGCCCCATATTGCTCCTCTCCTCATAAGGCAGAGCAAGGAAACGCTGCAATGCCGCGATCAGCGCATTGGCGTCTTTGGGTGCAAAGCCAAAGCCTGTCTTCCCGTCCTCGAAGGTCTCCCTGCAGCCGCTGATATCAGATGCGATGACCGGTCTTCCGGTGGCTGCGGCTTCCATCAGAGAATTACACATTCCCTCATGATAAGAAGGTATCACGATCGCGCTCGCCGTCTTCAGATAAGGGTGTACATCCGTGTGAAAACCAAGCTGCCGGATCACGCCTTCCTGTTCCAAGGAATCCAGCATATCCTGATAGTCCTCGTCACACGCTCCCAGGATATCAAAGAACACCCGGTCGCTGTGAAGCGCTCTGGCGGCGGCGATGTATTCCAGGATTCCCTTGTCCCTCATCACGCGCCCGACATACAGAAAATGCGTCTCATCTCCTTCGGGATACGGCTCAAAGCAATGTCTTGTCAGATTAACGCCGGAACCCATGACAAGTCTGTCCCTGTGTCCCTTTATATGATATCTGTCAAATATCTGCCTGTTTTCCGCATTCTGGAAAAAAACGCAGTCCGCCTTTCTGATGCCCGCACGATACATACATACGATCAGTCTTAAAAAGATCCCCGTCTTTTCAAATGCGGTCCCAAGCCCGGTGACTGTGGAAAGACAGGGTATGTGCATTCTTCCAGCGCAAAAGCCGCCGTATATGTTCGGCTTGATCGTGTAGGTAACGACCAGATCCGGTTTTAGCTTTTTCATCAGGCTCCGATAGCTGAGATACAGTCTGGCGTCCTCTAACGGATTCACGCCTCTCCTGTTTACATCCGTATGTATGACATGCGCTCCCTCGGCACAGATCTCCTTTTTTCTGACCTCGTCCGGCACACTGATATAAACCTCATTTTCCTTTAAGAGAGCTTCCACAAACTCGTTTCTGAAATCATATAACCCGCCCAGGGAATTGGCGAGTATCAACACCCTTTTTTTCCCAACCATATCCTGACCACCGTACCGCTGCGCCTTAGAAACATACAGGAATATCCATACAAAAATATCAGGGAACGATCTGTCTGCCGTTCATATCCTGTATTCCAATCTCATTATACTTCATCATACAGATGTTTTCCATATAGCTGCCGATATTTACGGGATTCTCTCTCCCCTCCAGATTGACGATCACCTGCCCCGGCATGTTCACGCCGCACGCATATGCGTGCGGATAACCGCCGCCGAAACGCGGGTTGACCTCCGAGATATAATATACCCCGTCGTTCAGAAAAATATCAACATCTATCATACCGGCAAATCCGCAGGTTTCCACAAAATCCCGCAGCAAGTCAAACAGCCGGGGATCCCTGACCGATACCGACTTATCCGTTTCCCCGGCCCGCATCTTGATCTTCTTCTTCACAAAGATGGATGTGCATTTTCCCGACTTCATATCCACATACACGTCCGCGCCGTATTCCTGTCCGTGCATATACTCCTGGATCATCAGATCGTCGTACAGCCTAAACAGCAGCTCGATCTCCTCGTCGCTGTTCGCCTGGTTGATATTGATGCTGGCGCTTCCTTTTACCGGTTTGACAAACACGGGATAAGATATGTCTCCCCTCTCCAGGGCTTCATAAAATTTCCTCTTGTCCACATAGCACTTTCCGGTCGGGATACCCATTTTCTCCAGCAGACAGAACATGCGATATTTATCGAAGCAGGTCTCTACCAGATCGTATGGAGAAATAACAGGCGTTGTGCCGATTTCCAGAAAGCGTTCCCGCTCTCTCGCCAGAAGACTCAGCTCCGGATCGATCAGTGAAAACACTCCGTCTATATGCTCTTTCCTGCAGATATCCAGTATACAGTCCAGATAACCGGGCTCCGTGATCCTCGGCACGAGATAAAAACGATCCGCCTCATAGACGGCAGGCGCCAGATTGGAACAGTCCGTAGCAACGACTCTGCCGTTATCTCCGATCTCTTTTTTAAAATACTGCACTATCTTATTGCGCGTTCCCGCGCTGAGTATCAAAATATTCATCGCAATATTACCTTTCTTCCGGCAGACGCGCATATGACAAAACAGCCGTTACCGCCCGGTCAGCCTGTCAAAGTAGAGCGGCGCGCCGCCCGTGTGGATGAAAAGAACGTCTTTGTCCGCGATCTCATGGCTCCGCAGGTACTCCGTCATCCCGTAAAAGGCTTTGCCAACATAAGTAGTATCCATAGGAATACCCTCCAGCGCCATCACCCGGTCGATAAGCCGCTCTACTTCTTCCGTATAGCTGCCGTACCCTTCCAGACGGTATCCGTCCTCAAAGATCAGCCTGTCATCCGTATATAGTTTGTCAAAGTCATCCGCCAGATATTCCCGTATACTGTCCTTTACCACATTTCTGCCCCGAGCGGCATCCCTGGCAATGCTGATCCCGACGATCTTTCTCTTTCCATCTCCCGAAAGAAGCTGTCCGCAGACAAGACCGGCCTGCGTCGCTCCTGTGCCGGAGGCGTGAAAAATATAATCAAAATGCAGACCGGCGCGTTTCTCCTGGCACTCGATCTCACGATAGGCCTTCACATAACTGTCCGTCCCGTGATAACCGTGACCGCCCCCGGCAATAAAATAGGGGACCTTTCCTTCGGTGCGGTAAGCAGCTTCTCTGCGCCTGATCGTCTCCGCCACCTCCGTGACGGGGCACGTCTCTATGACTGCGCCGAAGCTTTCTACCAGTCTGGTATTATACAGTCTCTCCCTGTGCTCCGCAGGTGAGATCACATGGCATGCCAGCCCCATAGCCGCCGCCATGTTTGCGATAATGCGGCAATGGTTGGAGCTGTTGCTCCCATAAGTCATGATGACGTCCGTATCCGTTTTCCGTATATCCCTGTAAAACTCTGCGGCTTTTCTAACCTTATTTCCGCCAAAGCAAAAGGGGATACAGTCGTCTCTTTTCACAAAAAACCTATTGTGCCCGTACTCGCCCGACAACATCTGGATCGGCGTCTCGTCCAGTTCTCTCTCAAAGAGTTCTATCTTTCTCACACTCAGTGTGCCCCCTTGCGATATTTATCAAAATCCTCCACGACCTGATCCGCCCCCGACAGGGTGCCGGAATGCCGCAATACTCTGCCAACCGTCATGCCGATTATCTTCAGATCCATGCCAAAAGACAGGCGGTTCACATACTCTAAATCATAGGCAAACCGCTCCTCCCAGCCAAGCGCATTGCGCCCGTTCACCTGCGCAAGTCCCGTGAGTCCCGGCCGCACATCATGCCTGTGTCTTTCCTCCTCAGTATACCACGGAAGGTATCTGACCAAAAGCGGACGCGGACCGATCAGGCTCATATCGCCTCTCAGTATATTGACCAGCTCCGGCAGCTCGTCCAAACTGGTGCTTCTCAGCTTCTTCCCGAACGGGGTAAGCCTCACTTCGTCGGGAAGCAGTTCTCCCTTTTCATTACGGGCGTCATTCATGGAGCGGAATTTGTACAAATGAAAGATCTTTTCATCTTTTCCGGGCCTTTCCTGCTTAAAAATAACAGGTGATCCCAATTTGATCCTTACCAGAACAGCCAGGATCAAATACACGGGAGAAAGCACGATGATGCCGCACAAAGATATAACGATATCCAGTATCCTCTTGACATACTTCCGATACATTTCTTTCTCCTTACCGCGGATTCTCCATCCGCTGTTACCGATCACGCTATGCCGCGCCGCAGACTACCTTCCGAAACACTTCCGTACCATACCGATGATCAGTTCCATATCTTCCGGCGTGTTCTTGATATCGCTCGGCAGGCACAATCCCCTGTCAAAAATGTCTGCGCCCACGCTGCTGCCGTCATCATTGTGCGGAATAAAATCATAAGGTTCAAAAACCGGCTGTAAGTGCATCGGCTTCCAAATCGGTCTGGTTTCAATATTTTCCTGTGCCAAGGCATCCATGACCTGATCCGGCGTCACATCGCTATCTCCGTCGATCGTCATGCAGGACAGCCAGCAGTTGGCGTCCCCATCCGGATTGAGAGGATTCATTGTGATCTCCTCTATATCCGCAAACGCGTTGCTGTACTGCGCATAGATCGCTTTCTTTAGCATTTTATGCTCTTCCAGATGCATAAGCTGGCCCCGTCCGATGCCCGCCGTAACATTGCTCATACGGTAATTATATCCGATCTGTGAGTGCTGGTAATGTCTTGCCGGATCGCGTGCCTGCGTCGCCAGAAAAGTAGCCTTTTTTACTGCCTCCTCGTCTTTCGACACAAGCATGCCGCCGCCGGAAGTGGTGATGATCTTGTTGCCGTTAAAAGAATATATGCCGTATATGCCGTAAGTACCGGTATATTTTCCTCTGTAGGTGCTCCCCAGAGACTCTGCGGCATCCTCTATGAGCGGCACGTTATGCTGTGCGCAGATCTCCATGATCTCATCCAGCTTCGCCGGCGTTCCATATAAATGCACACAGATCACCGCTTTGGGATGAGGATATTTTTCAAATGCCTTCCTGAGTGCCGCAGGGGACATATTCCACGTGTCAGGCTCCGCATCGATAAACACCGGCACAGCGTTTTCGTATACAATAGGATTACAAGACGCTGAAAATGTCAGATCCGATACAAATACAACGTCTCCGTGACCGATACCCAACAGTTTGAGCGACAGATGAATGGCCGCAGTACCCGAATCAAGAGCCGCCGCATGACCGCAATCCGTATATGCCTCCATCTCTCTCTCAAAAGCATTGACATTGGGACCCAGGGGGGCTATCCAGTTTGTGTCAAAGGCCTCCTGCACATATTTCTGTTCATCGCCGTGCATGGTGGGACTCGACAGATATATTCTCTTCCGTTCCATAATTGCTCCTCCTTGTTGATACCGCTGCGCCGGATTTCACGGCATTACGCCTCTCATTCATCCGCCGGACTGTGATAGGTCGGAACGATCTCTTTGATGAGGGGTCTGATATCGGAATTCTCGATCTGGCACTCATCCTTTAATTTTTTCAGCTGGGCGAAAAATTTCTGTTCATCGATCTCGATCGGTCTGCCGATATAGATCATCTTATTAGCCGTTTCTTTCATGCCCTCTTCGTCCAGCAGCAATTCTTCAAACAGCTTCTCCCCCGGCCGCAGACCCGTAAATTCGATCTGTATATCTTCCCCCACGCGGTAGCCCGACAGCTTGATCAGATTTTCGGCCAGATCCAATATTCTGACCGGTTCCCCCATATCCAGCACAAATATCTCGCCGCCCTTCGCATAGGCGCCCGCCTGCAGCACAAGAGATACCGCCTCCGGTATCGTCATAAAATAACGAATAATATCGGGGTGCGTCACTGTCACAGGGCCGCCCGCCTCGATCTGCTTACGAAACAGCGGAATAACGCTGCCGTTGCTGCCAAGCACATTGCCGAACCGAACCGCCACAAATTCCGTATCGTAATGTTTGTCAAACGTCTGAATAATCATCTCACAGATACGTTTGCTGGCGCCCATAATATTGGTAGGGTTCACTGCCTTGTCCGTAGAGATCATCACAAAGCGCTGCACGCCGCTCATCGCCGCTGCCTGCGCGGTCTTAAAGGTGCCGAATACATTATTCTTAATCGCCTCCGTGGGGCTGTCTTCCATAAGGGGAACATGCTTATGCGCCGCCGCGTGATACACGATATCCGGTTTGTATTTTGAAAAAATATAATTCATGCGGTTGGTGTTGCGCACAGAAGCGATCAATACGACCAGATCAAGATCCGGAAAATGTGCCTTCAACTCCTGCTGCACATCGTACACCGCATTCTCGTAAATATCCACTATGACAAGCCGTTTAGGCTTATGAGACGCTATCTGTCTGCACAATTCGCTGCCGATGGACCCGCCGCCACCCGTGACCAGTATCACCTTGCCCTGTACGTAGCCCAGAATGGAATCCATATCAACGCTGACAGGGTCCCTTCCCAGCAGATCCTCCACTTCCACATCCCGCAGTTTACTGATATTAACTTCCCCGTTTACGAGCTGATACATACCAGGAAGAGAGCGCAGTTTGCAGTTTGTGTCCTTACAGATCTCAAGTATCTTCCTGATCTCCGCTCTGCTTGCGGAGGGCATGGCGACAATGATCTCATCTACGCCATAGACATCGGCGCACTCCACGATCTTCTCCCTTCCGCCTACGACCTTGATCCCCTGAATATATCTGCCCCATTTTCCCTTATCATCATCAATGATACATTTGATGACCATTGTGGAGAAGTTACTGTTGACGATCTCTTTAATGATCACATTCGCCGCTTCACCCGCGCCGATCACCATAACTGAGATCAGGTTTTTCTTATTCTGCTGCTTATGCTTAAGACTTCTGAAAAACCGGTAAGAAAAACGGCTGGCAAAAATGCAGGTGATCAGAAGGAACATATACAGGAAGTAATAACTCTTCGGCACCGGCTGTGAGGCCACCTTGACAAACTGAAGCGCAATACTGTGGACTGCTGTAGACAGCACACAGGATATGACAATGTTCTGCAGCTCCGTCTCGCCGGCAAACGCCCACAAGCTGCTGTACAGGTGAAAGACGTAAAATATCAGAAGCGTTATGACGACATTGATCGGCATGACGCGCTCGATCGGCTGCATAAAGTGTGAAGGTATCAGATGGATCGCAAATTCGTAACGCATCAGAATAGCAAGATAACTTGCCAGAATAATGCTGATGATATCATAAACGATCAGGCATGTCCTTCTGTAAAATATTTTAACATTAAATGTTTTTCTCTTATTATCCTTATTCATGATTCTGTGTCGTCCTCTGTCTATCAAAAAGAAGGGGCGTCATTGCCACCAGAAGGCTGCAAGTCGTCGGATTACAGGGGTGAAAGATCCACTCCGTCAGTCCCGCAACGGCAAACATGACTAGAATGGCGATCGGCAAAGATGCGCATACCCTGTCTTCTTTATGCTTATGATAATAAACCGCAGACTGTACCAATGTACAGACCCCCAGCAGAATAAACGCAATACCTACCGGTATACCGTGGTCATAAGCTACCTGAAGATAAATATTGTGTGCATGAACAGTGTAGGTGCCATCCGGCTCCATAATATCCATATCATCATGACCGTTCCGGTTTAAACGGCTCAGATACAGCTTAAATATATCCATTCGGCCATTGGCATAAGACCTGACGGCATCGCCTTCCGCCTCCTCGCACTGCGCCGGGATCTCCACCGGAACATTTTCTGTGGACGCAAGCAGTATGGGATCCGCGCAGGCAAGCATGCTGTCCGGTGTATTAACATACCCTGCCGATTCATCCAAAAATTCTATCTCCTCATTGCCGTTCATATAAAAGGGCGCAACAAGAGATTCTTCCTCCGGTATGCCAAGTATCTTCATCTGAAACACCTGTATAAACCTCATCGGCGTCATATAGTAAAAGGAATCCATATCCCGCCCGTGCATGATCTCCGAGGGAAGCTCTTCTATCTCAAACACGACCGGTCTGGCAACAAGCGCCGGGAGCATTCTCTGCGCTGTAAATGTTATCGGAAAGCACAACACAAAAGCAGCCAGTATCATCCCGACGGCACGTATCATACTGCGCCATCTGTGCGCAAACGAAAAGCATACGATGGGAATCACGACCGCCGCCACAACAACCGCTGCAATATATCCGGTTCTGGACATTGTAAGCAGCAGATATACTGACGCTACGCCGAGCAGAAGCAGCTCCTTATATACATATGCCAGACGCCTGTTTCTTCTGTAAGCGTCCAGGAACTTCACAAGCGCCGCACATACCACAAGCGTCAGATACACGCCCGTTATCGTTACGGTGTGGAAAGTAAAGGGGTATCTGGAATATATAAAAAACATATACGGCCTGTGAAGCAGACAATATATTACCATCGCCCCAAAATGGAGCAGGATACCGTTACAGAGATTCCCCAACAGCATGGCTTTGCCGTCCCATGCCGCCATGTTCAGATAAAACAGCGCAAAACAGCATACCAGATAGACCGGCCATCCTCTGGTGTTGCGGCGCCATATGATCAGGACAAAGAAAACCGCCACCGGGATCCAGTACCAGACAGATATATCTCTGATCTGGCGGCGCACTAAAAAGCGGATCGTGCCGATTATGACGACTCCCGCCAGCACCCCGGCCCAAACCGTAAGCTTCAGGGCCAGGATCTCCATATCACCGGGGGCTTCCATGTCTGCAAGCAAACCATTATAATAGCGCAGGCCCACCGTTGCTGCCGCAACAGCATAGATCAGATTCACCCAGTTAAATATATCCCTGCCTCTGTATGTCACGATCACAGCCAACGCCAGAAAGATCAGCTGCTGCCTGTAGGCAATGGTATGATACATCTCATACAGGCCATTCACATAATTGCAGCACGCCCAAATCGCACCGGCGAAGAAAAAAGACTGCAGATAATTACGCCAGTTCCCGCATACGGCACCCAGAACAGTTCTGTCCGACATGAAGCCTGTCCTGTCATGATTGACGGCATAAAACAGGACTGCGGCCGCCAGAACAATGCCTGCGATCAGAAAAACGGCGGTCACCGTATCCTGTCTGGGCGTGAACAGTCCACACGGCCATACGGCTGTCATCGCCACCGCAGCGCCGATCACAATGAGCGGATTGCAAACCGTTTTTACCGTCTTCTCCACTGTGACAAGATGGTCACGTTCCTGTTTCTTCCCATAATAGGTGTACGTGATACGGCTGACAAGGAAGCCCGCCAATATAAGAACGGCGGCGCACAACAGTGTCTTTCCTTTCCGAAGCGGCATACTGTACTCATATTTTGTGATGATGCAGTGTTCCGTATCTTCCACATTACCATAGTAGAGTGTGCCGTTATATATATTGCCCGAATCCTCTGTATTTTCATACGCTACGCGAAAAGAAGAATCCAGTCCCTGTATCAGATAATAATATTCCCTGCCGACTTCAGCATCGATATTGACCTGCACGGTACAGAATCCCGGAATCGCTTCCATACCTTCCGTGTCAATGACCTGCTGCATAATAATATTCATCCGGGCATCATAGAGGACAAAATTAAATTTCTCGCCGACTGTGCCCTGTGTAAAATAAATATCGATATTTTTCAGCCGGTCATACTGTGCGATAAACATCTGCTGCACCACATAGTCCGATGTGATCGCCTCAGACTCCATGACCGCCTGCGCGCGGCTGCCGGATACTACCGTCTCCTGTACGAGTCGCAGCGGCCACAGTGAAAAGACCGCGCACAGGACAAAGACCCACACAGTCGCACGAATTGCCTGACTTTTATTTATGATCCTGTTCATTATCACACCTTGTCAAAAAATTATTACGTTTCAGTATATCATAAACGGATTATTTTTACAATCAAGCCTGCGTTATATACGCAAAAATACACATAAATACTGGCATTATATTTCCTCCGCCAGCATAGCGGCAAACAGAGGCATACCGAACCAGAATATCAGTACATAGCGAGGCAGATATGTTGGACCTAACAGCACGGTCATCCATACGAGCAGCACCATCAGATACGGGATCACAATATGATATCTTCTGCGATACAGCACATAGGCGAATACAAACGCAATGCACCAGAAGATCCCTCCCGGAGAATACAGCATGGACCAGATCGGTATTTTTTCCTGCGAGATCTCCAGCGCAAGTTTTCTGTAGGCTTCATCCAGCCACGGGATCTTGCTGTCACGCTCGCCCGGCAGCTCCACCTCGTAACCGAAATAAGAACTGTCCCCGTATGTAAACGTAAAGACGGAATTCCCCGAATATACATCGATCACGGTATCAGGATACCAGAAGCCGTAGGAATTTACCAGCCACGCGTTAATGTAAGACAAAGGCTTTTTAAGGCCAATACGCATCCACAGGTTTATATATTTGAACCTGTCCGCCGCAAAAGCCTCATTGCGAAACTGTACCTTCACGGGATCGGACAGCTTGGGATTATATAAAACGAGCGCCTCTTCGGGAAGGATCTCATGCAGTGTATCTACATCCTCCGCCTCAAAGACCTCCCTGTTGAATTTATAGGTCCTCGCAAGCTGCTGGATCGGCACCGTAAGTATTTCCTGATTCTCCCCGCTCTCCGCATGCAATATAACCGTAAGTCCGGCGTTTACCAGAACATAAGCCAGCACGGCGGCCACCACAAGGCCCGCCGCCTTCTTACTGTATTTTCTGTGGTACAGCAAAAGCACCGGGCTTAAAACAGCAAAAGCATAGACGCCGTTTTTACGAAGCAGCATCATAGCCGCCGCACTCAGAACAAAAAAAGCCATCTTTTTCCTGGACGCAAAGAAATCTTCCTGAAAGGTGCCCATATCCAGCAGCGCGAGCAAAAGCATCAATAACGCCATCGCAAAGAGCGTGTCTTTCGCCGAGCAGAGGGTAAACATGACAATAACCGGGAAAAAAGCAAAATAGAAAAGCGACAGAATGCGTATCCCCTTGGAAACGCCTCTCCTTCGCATAAAAGAGAGCAGATAAGTAAAACCGCCGGATACGATCAGCATCTGCACAACCGTATAACAGGCTATCCCAAGATTATAAGAGCCCGTAAACTTATGCACAGCGCAGACAATACCGCCCAGAAGGAGCACGTGCACAAGCGGATGATGTGTGTTAAAGACCCTCGATGCCACCTGTACCCATTCGTCCTGTGCATCATATACAAAGAAGCCCGGATATACGGCAAGAAATACCGGTGTCCAGCACAGAAGCAGGAATACAAACGTAAGCGCGTCCCTGTACCGCGCCGCCCTGGCAGGCGTCCCGGGAAGTCTGATATTCTCGGCGAGCCTTCTTTTGCGCTCCTCCATGCCGCCAAGAAAATTCCAGCATTTCCGTATCAGGATCGCAAAAAGGCTCGTCAATACCGCCAAAGATACCCACAGGCGCCAATCCTTAAAATCCACGTTTCCCACCGCATCCAGGCGGGTCCCGAACAGCATAGCCAGCGTAAAACAGAACGCATAAATACCCGCAATAAACCAGCCTCTCTTATCATGCAGATCGATCGACCGGAGCGACCATTCAACCGCATACAGGCATAATAGCCAGATAAAAACGGCAAAAATACTGTTGGTAAATGCAAGCGTATTCTGCTTAAGATTCAGCACCTGCGGCAGACACAGCGTTCCCGCCGTTGCAATACAAAAAGCTGCTATACTTAATTTTAATTTATTTCTGTACTCATTCCCACTCATATTTCTTTGGTTCTTTCCTCATCTGCAGCCGCCGACCCACCGCCGGCATTGATGCATTCACTGATGACGTACTGGGGAGAGCTGTTGAGTGATATATAGATCCTCCCGATATATTCTCCGATCATGCCGAGCATGATCATGATCATACCGCCGATAAAAACAAGCATCGCCATCATTGCGCTGAATCCGACCGGCACATCCGGATTGACAAACTTCTTGATCACCGTATAAACGCCATACAGGAATCCTGCACAGGCAGACATAAAACCAACGACTGTTGCAATGCGCAAGGGTTTAATACTGAAAGCGGTAAAGCCGTTAAACCATAATCCAAGCAGCTTGCCGACCGTGTAGCCGGAGACCCCGTTTTCTCTCTCCCGGTGCGTCACATCCACATTGGTAATATTTTTCGTGGTGCGCAGTACCAGTCCGATCACATACGGATAAGGATTCTTATACCGCAGCATCTCTTCCACCACAAACCTGCGTACCGCAAAATAGCTGGATACATACAATTCTTTAGGCTTTCCGAGCATTACCCGCGTCATCAGTTCATTGATCCTGCTGCCAAAATTGCGAAACCCCGAATGGCGCTTGTGGGTATACCTTGCATAGACCACATCAAATCCCTCTTCGATCCCGGCAAGCAGTTTGCCCACCTCATCGGCCGGCGTCTGCCCGTCATCATCAAGACACACTGCCACATCTCCGTGCACATAACCAAAGCCCGCCATAAGCGCCGCATGCTGTCCAAAATTCTTCGCCAGATTAACACCGCAAATATCCTTCCGTCCGGCGCAGAGTCCGCGTATCACATCATATGTCGCATCGGGCGAACCGTCATTGACAAGCACGATCTCATAATCATATGCGTCCATACCCTTCATCGTTGCATCGATCTCGTCAACCACCTTACCGATCGTCTGTGCCGAACGATAACACGGTATTACAAAACTGACCAGTTTCTTCATGATTCCTCCGTTTCTGCGCCGTCTGCCATGCATTTTTCTTCCCAGCTGCCTCTGTCGATCTCCATAAAGAGCACCTTTCGCTCCCCCTGCGGCGTCATCGCCGTTTCTTGCCTGTCCGTCATATGAAATCCGGCCCGCTCATAGCTTTTGCGTGCTCCGGTATTATCCGCCAGGAAACGCAAAAATACTCTGTCAAGCCCCAGTTTGTCAAAGGCATACGCCAGGGCATCTTTGGCCGCCGCAGTTCCATAGCCATGCCCCACGGCATCTTTTTCCCCGATAAATATCCCATACTCGGCAACGGCCCGCTCTCTGTCGATATCCCGGAAATACACGCTGCCGACAGCCCGTCCGTCCGGCAGACATATGATAAACTGCACCACATGTCCGGGAAGGACCTGTGTGCGGACCCATTCCAGATGTCCCTCCTTCGTGAAAGGCTTCTGATATATAAAATTCCGGCGAACCCATTCCTGATTGCGCCACTTCACGATCTGTTCCGTATCTTCTATCGCCATCGGACGAAGATAGACTGCCTGTACCTGTTTCAATATTACCTCCGCACCTGGTAAACCCCGCAGGTCCCATTTATCCTGTCGATCTGCCGGATCTTAACCGATATGCTCCGTTCATGATAGTAAGCCGTAAGCCACCTGGTGTCGCTCCCCGGCGAATCATCCGCTATGATAATATACACGTTCTTATCCTTTAATAAGCCTTCCGCCGCGGAAGCAATATCATAATGTGCAAGCTTCTGTCCACAGAGCGGGCTCTTACACATCCAGCCGCCCATAATATCCCGGTTGGCAACGGAATTATCCACATCGCAGAACATCTTTTCGGAAAAAGATACCGTAGAATATACATCTTCGAAATAAAAGCTGTCCGGATCCTCTCTGCAGTATGCAGCGATCGCCTGCTCCGTCTTATTGGCCTGCCGCCGCAGCTGCATGTCCTGCTGTACGTTCTGCACGCTGCCCGGTATCATACAGGCAAGCGCAAGCGCCCAGACCGCCGCGGGCAGATACGCCCTGCGCATTTCCGGCATTTGATGAAGCCACAGACACACCGTCCCCATCAGGACAGCAAACTCCGCCAGATAAAGGGGATGTATGATGCGCGCCGGCTCCCTTCCTTTCAGTAGAATATACATCCAGGGTACGGTCCGCACAAGCATGAGAAGCAGTCCCTGCGCCAAAAGAAGAAATCTGTCCCGGCCTCGGCGGATAACCGCCGTATACACTCCCGCGCCGAGCGCCGTAATATAACCGAGCAGCACCAGCACGCTATAGGAGCCGTCCTGCAGATGTATGATCCGATATCTGTACCGCCCCGCTGTCTGCGCCAAATGCGCCTTTACGTCCGTATTCTGTGCGGCATAACCGTCAGCATAATCCGCAAGCGCCGCCATCATCTGTTCATCGATCGATTCATCCAGGCCGAAATTATAATTGGCAAGCAGCATCTGCTGTGCCTCCGATACTCCCAGTCCGGCCAACTCCCCGGCATGCGTGCCGTCCGTCACCACATCCATACGAAAATCATACAGTCTTGTGCGGTCATCGAAAAAGCGGCTAAAATCCCGCCATTCCGGACTGCTGTATGCCGCCCGGTCGACCAGCAGACCAAATCCCATACCGAGAAGAATTGTTCCCATCACCAGACCGTATTTCAGAAAATTTACTTTCCGCAGGGGCCGCTCCTCCATCAAAAACCGGAACGATCCGGCGGCCGCTATAAACGGGAACAGCAAAAGCGCCATTTCCGTCCGAAGCCAGAAAGCGACTATCACAAGCATAACGGCAGCGCGGTTGTATCCCAGAAACGACCGAACCGAAAGTCCGCCGGGCGCCGTCATAAACAGGAACACGGCAGCGCAGACCATAACGCCGCAGACTATCGTATACTGAACCGCTACCATATGCAGAAGCGGCACACTCCATATAAAAAGTGTCAGCATGACAAGCCAGACACACTTCCAAACGCGACTCCTGCATAGATTTAAGAGCCTGACCCCAACCAGATATATACTGATAAACTGGCACAGACACAGAAACAGTCCATACCACGGGACATTGCGGAACACTCTGTAAAAAAAGCTGATAACGACACCCAGAATATACAGCGTCTGCATATTATGTCCGTCAGGCGTCCCCGTATATACCCCCGCCAGAACGTCTTTTATCATGACATCGTCATTCAGATCATAATAAAAATCATATAGAAGGCTCATCAGGACAACATTGCACAGGACAGTCAGCAGAACCGCAATATGATCTTTATATTTTTCCCACAATCTGCGCAGCAGCATGAACATGAAACCTTTCTATCGATAGAACGCCTTCACCTGATCGGTGATATAGGTCACTTCGTCCTCCGTCAGCGTATAGAACATCGGCAATCTGAAAAGTCTTTCACTCTCTCTGGTCGTATATCTGTCCTCACCGTGGAATCTGCCGTATTTGCGGCCCGCCGGTGCAGAGTGCAGCGGTATATAATGAAAGACCGCATGCACGCCTCTCTCTTTCAGAAAAGCATCCAGCCGGGTGCGCTCCTCCATATCCTTTGTCTTGATATAAAACATATGTGCATTATGCTTGCAGTGAGGCGGTATATAAGGCAGCTCGATCCTGCCTTCATCAGCCAAAGGCGTAAGTAGTTCTCTGTACTGGTTCCATCTGTTCATCCTCGCCTGTGTGATCTCGTCCGCAAGCTCTAACTGCGCATACAGATATGCGGCGTTCATATCACTCGGCAAATAGGAGGAGCCGTAATCCTGCCACCTGTATTTATCCACTTCTCCTCTGAAATATTTGCTCCTGTCCGTTCCCTTCTCACGAAAGATCTCCGCTTTCTCTACATACCGTTTATCCCGTATGAGAAGAGCGCCGCCCTCTCCCATGCTGAAATTCTTCGTCTCATGAAAACTGAAACACCCAAAATCACCGAATGTTCCCAGAGCCTTGCCCTTATAGGACGCCATGATGGCCTGTGCGGCATCCTCCACCACCATCAGGTGATGTCTGTCAGCAATATCCATGATGACATCCATCTCACACCCCACACCGGCATAGTGCACAGGCGCGATCACACGGGTCTTATCTGTGACCGCATCCTCGATCAGCGTCTCGTCTATATTCATCGTATCCGGTCTGATATCCACAAATACCGCCTTTGCCCCGCGCAGCACAAACGCGTCCGCCGTGGACACAAAGGTATAGGACGGCAGGATCACCTCATCGCCCTCCTTAATATCTGCAAGCAGCGCAGCCAGCTCCGTTGCATGCGTACAGGATGTGGTAAGCAGACATTTAGCCGTGCCCGTCTTAGCCTCGATCCACTCGCTGCATTTCTTTGTAAACGGTCCGTCCCCGCATATCTTCTGATTCTGAACGGCCTCTTTCATATATTCGATCTCTTTGCCCGTATAAGGCGGCACATTAAAATTAATCATGTTGGATTTCCGTCCCATTACCGTATTATATCCTCTTCCCTGATGCCAACTGCCTGATCTGCAACTATTGTAGCATAGTAATGCTTTAATTGGCAATTCCCCGCCGTTTTCGCACCGCATATCCTGCCGCCAGTCCCACCGTTACAAGGATACCCGCAACTGTACAGACAGTTCCGGCGTTCCTGTATGGAGTGGTATAAACAAATCTGACATCATGACTTCCCTTGCTTATGGAAACACCCATATATACCGTATTCACGCGTTCAACCGGCACTTTTGTTCCATCGACGCAGGCGCTCCAGCCTTCCGAAAACGGAACCGCCACACAAAGAATACTGTCTTTTTCACAAGTAACGCTGCCTTCCATGACATTGACAGAAAAACTCCAGTCTTTCACGCCGGAAGACTGCCGGGCGGACAGATATGCTTCGATCGGTTTCCTCGGCTGTGCAACGACTCTGATCCTGTCAAACGTATAGACACCGCTCTTTCCGGGGCGCAGCGTGATTTCGCTGTCTCCCCTGCCTACATAGCCTAAGTTACATAAAAAATTATGTCTTCCGCAGTACATTCTGTTCCAGGGCGTAAAATAGGTCACGCCGCCTTCATGACCGGAATAATCAATACTGATCGCCACATTATCATCCGCCGTGTACATGCGCTGGCTTTCCCGTATGACCTGTCTGGAATCCCAGTCCAGATTATTAATATCTCCTCCAGCCCATTGTGTAACCGGGTCCATATCCTTCCACTGCATTCCCTCCATAATCACATACACCTCGGCATCCTCGGGAATCCGTTCCAGCTCCATGACGATCTCCCCGTCCCCGCTGTCGGCGATAAACCCGTTTTCCGTTATACTCACATTGTCAGAGCGCATCTCATAACCAATATCATAATTGGAAAATGTAAGCCCGGTTTCCGGCAGCGTACTGCTCTCCACCACCGCTCCCATTGCCAGCGCCTCCTGCTTATCCGCCACATCCAGCTCATCATAGCAGGTCCTCGGAATATATGTGTCATACAAATATGCCATAGGCAACGTATATTGATTCTCATAAACCGTCCTGCTGTCATCTGCATACTCTGTTTTAATAAACGCGGGATCTGAAACCAGGGTCCCGTCATCTGCCTGCGCCAGAAAATATTTGACTCCTGACAGGCTGTTTAAAATCAGTCTGTCCTGAAAACCGTTATACTGATGTTCCATCGGATGATTGTAATACATTTCAGTGAGAAACGCATTAACACTGTCCTGAACCACACTAAAATAAAACTGCGTCCCCGGTATTTGCTGTATCATAAAAGAGTTTTCTTTTTCACCTGCAGCATGTGATACATCACTGCGGTATCGGCGTATATCTTCAATTTCCAGCAGAATGTTACTGGGAAGCTTAACGGTGTACTCACTCAGGACATCGCCGCTGCTGATATATGCTCTTGCGGCTCCTCCCCAGCTGGGAAAAAACTCAAGATATCCGTTAACGGCAATACTGGCAACGGTAACTGCCATAAACAATTTCTGCACGGCTTTTCTGCCACACTGTTTATACGCCATACATCCCAGTATAACAACAAAGGATATTAAATAAAATCCGTTTCTGTACGCATCTGTGGATTCTGCCCGAATGACCAAAGCAGCGCTCGCTCCCGCCAGCCAGTATATCACTATGGCCACGATCAGTTTCCGTATATCCGGCAGGGACAGCTCCAGAAAGTCCGGATACATTTCCGCCAGAATATAGGACAACAAAAATGAAAATATATAGATCCACCTGTTAGAAACATATCCGAATCCGTTAAACGCAGATCCGCAAAACGGAAAACAAAGGCAGAGAAACAGCACCAAAAAATACACTTTGAGCTTTTTTCGCCCCTTCTTTACCCACAACAGGAACACCGCCGCCAGCACGGGAAGCGCAAATCCGGTTCTGCTGTCGTAGTCCCTTAGGACATTGGTCCCTAACCCCCACAGCAAGCGATAGTAATAGGCAACCGGATACAGCAGGGGCACATCATTGCTGGCGCCTATCCGGCTGCTCCCCAGCATCGCGTACGCCGTTGGGATAAAGATAAAACCGGATATCGCAATTCCGGTCATGCCGTACAGCAGAAATTTACCGAGCCAGGCCATACGCTTTAACAGACTGAGCTTTTCCTCCGAAAGCCAGAGCTGGCCCAAAACATACATCGCGGCTGCGATCACCGTCATGTAAAAAAAATAAAAATTGGCGATCGCACAAAGCGCCGTTGCAATGATAAACAAAACCGGAGACTGCTTTCTGAGCGTCTTATCCGCGCCAAGCAGCATCAGCGGCAGAAAGATCATGGGTAGCACAAAAAAGGTATGCTGTATTCCTTTCTGAATCACAAATCCGCAGAAGCAATACGCAAGGCTGCCCAGCAGTGCCCCCCCCCCTAAGCTTCCGATGCCATCTTGCAAAAAGAGAAAAAGTGACTCCCGCTAAATACAGCCGTAAGATAAACGTCAGATCATAATAATACTCCAGCCAGTTTTCAGGGCAGAATACACACCCGGCAAAAGTAATGATATTGATATAATATGAGAATGTTACAAAAATATCGTCGCCAAGTCCGATATTAAGGTCCCATACCGGCGGCTGCCACTTTCCTGTGGCAGTAAATGTATCCCATGCGGAACCGAGCCAGCGGCGTAAATATAAGAGCGACACATATTGCTGGTTCAGTCCGTCGATCCACTTAACAAAAGAGTGCCCACCTAAAAGAAACGGCATAAAAACAAGCGTAAACACCAGGATAAATGCCGGAGTATATACGCCCCAATATGTGATATCATATTGTTTCCACTGCATCCATATTTTTTTTATCCGGCTGTTCATCCCACAGTCTCCTTTCACAAACCGCCATCATTCTGTCACATAAACCGCATACCGCCCATTGGCAAATGACTCCCGGTAAGAATGCGCATTCATATAGCCGATGAGGATCTGTAATTTTTCATCCCCATCCAGACGGTCCCGGTCCGTTCCAAACCAATTCATACCGTCGGCATCCTCGTTAAGATACGCCGCGACATCAGACGCCAGGATGACAACGGGCGGATCCGCAAGCTGCGCCATATCCCGCTTATATTCCGCCATTGTATAGGAATCCAGATCCGGCCAGAACGTAGATAGCGCCGGGGGCATATCCAGCAGATAGGATAGGCCCGGAATATCGCCGTACAAAATGACCTTTTCCCCGGTAAGAGAGGAGCTTTCCATAAATCCCGCCAGTTCCTCCAGCCACGCCGCATTGTCAGAGGTTGTATGGATCCCCGCCGCTTTGACCGGCAATGTCAGCACGGTATCGCGCGCCCCGCCGTCCCTTCCGTCCCGAAACGCATAGTTCATATGAAATCCCGTACTCTGGACCAGGACGAACACACTGAGCATAACAAAGGGAATCCGGCCGACGTCCGCCCCATGCTCTGATCTGCGCCATTCATATGCGACCCAGAAGACGAAGGGCACCGTGATAAAAAGGTTATTGATCATGGGATACAAATAGTTATTGCTTCCGAGCGGTGTCACAAATATCTGTACCAGTACAAGAAGCGCCAGTACCTTCTGTTCATATAGAACAGCCTTACAAATCAGGCAGTACAGCGCCGCAAACACAGATACCACCAGAAGCAGCACCGCAGGATAATATATACTGCGGTCATCATAATACAGAAACGTGAAAACACCCCGTCCCCAGTAAAAACGGACCAGCACCAGCAGCACGGCGATATAGACCGCCACACACAGCGTTTTTATGACCCGGTTTCCGGCAAACACTTTCCTCTGTACCGCAAACATCACCCAGCCCCCGGCCATACAGATGCCCGCAAAAATGAGCCAGTACATACCTGTGATATAATCTCCGAACATACCCGTAATCATGGCCGCAGGCTTGTAGTCCACGGCTTTGTCCGTCATGGCAAACATAGTCCTGACCATATCGGGATATGCCTGCGCGCCGTATCTTAGACAAATCGCTGTAAACGGCGCCCCGAACCCGATGAGATACCCAAGAACACAGCACAGCGTATCCTGAAATACCTTCTTAAATGTCCGTCTGCGAATAACCGAGCCATACCAAAGCACGACTATAAACGCCGCCTGGACAATGTTAGGCATCCTCACCGCCACGTTAAGCCCCAGACAGATCCCCGCCGCCACATGATATCGGCGGTCACCTTTCAGGATCCCGGCGTACAGAAGCAGCGCTCCGACCGTCATAAACAGGTAAGTGAGATAGTTGTATAAGATCGTAGAGGGGCACCAGCACAACCCTAATGCGATCCATTCGCCGACAAACACAAGCGGCGCAGGAACTTTTTTTCTCAAAGCCGCATACGCCCCGAGTGCAGTCAGAGACTGCACAAGCAGCGTGTAAAAATACATACCCGCCAGCGTATTGCCAAAAGGCAGGCGCATCATCAGACTGCCTGCCACATTCGCCAGAAAAGTCGCCACCGTCCACGTTCCGTTCATTTCCGTAAAAAACTCAAAATTCGCAAGACTGTAGGTGGTATCCATGACATCGATCCCTCTGCCCGTCTTAATGAGCGGATACAATGCCAGTACAATGGGAAACAATACATTCTCTATGATACGACAGTACTTTTGGTATATAAATCTTACTTGTTTCATCTGCTTCCGCTTTCCGCTTTCCTGTGAAAGCTTCCCACTGCGATCCTGAATATCCCCGCTCTCACATGATCCACCGCCGTTCCAGCCGCATATACAAGCAGAACGCATCCCAGCATATGCGGTATGAACAGAAAGCTCCCCTGCACCTCTTCCACCCGGAGCCACCGCATCCATTCATACCGCACCAAAATATGCTCATGCAGAAGATACACGCCAAAGGTATAGGGGGCAAGCCTGACTGCCAAATCCGCCGCTCTGCCTTCCCAGGGCTGCATATCCTTAAACATCATGAAAAACCCGACCGATCCCGCCAGACACAATATATGATTGTAACTGGTAGTCGCATCCATATAATAACCGAATGTTTCCATCGTCCGCGCAAGCACACCGGATACCGCCGTCAGCAGAAAAATACATACGCCCATACAGACATAAAGAAGGACCGCATTCCTCTTCTTTTCCAGCACAGGACATCCATACAGCCGGATGTATGCGGCAATCAGAAACAGGCACAAGAACCAGCCGTAATCATAACCCTGTCTGTCCGTTGCAAACACCACCGGAATGAGGGACTTCCACACCGAAAAATATAAAAGAAGCACGCAGATGACGATCTGCAGCGTCCGTTTTCCCACGGCCCGGGCCCCTGCCGCCAAAAACGGCGCAAACAGATACATGACAAGGTACGCTGTCGCAAACCAGTAATGCTCCGTTTCTATCGGCCATATATAAGTCAGCCAGTCATAGACCGACAGATCCCCCAGAGAAATGACGCCGGCGATCCCCAGCGTTACAGGGATCAGAACGGAATAAAAAAGGACCTGCGCCACCACGGATAACACCCGCCCCGGCCTCCATGAAGACTCTGCCAGGAAATAACCGCTAAGCAGTACGTAGGCGTTCACAGCCACGATACAAAAGCTCTGAATAAAGTGCGCGACATAGTTTACCGCCGATCGGTCGGACGTATAAGCCGTGGCAATACTTCCTCTATTCAGATAATGCAGCGTAATGATCATAAGCATTGCCACGATCCGCAGCAACTCATAATTGGCCTGTCGTTTTGATCGCATAAGATTTTCCTCTGTCATCCTGCGGCTTTATTTGCTTTTTTCCTTAAAGATCCACAGTTTGCTCAAAAAATAGTTTGCCACGATCACCAGTACCTGGCCGATGAATTTAGACAGATACTCGTTGATGTGCGCGCAGTCCACCATCAGAAACATGACCCCCAGCTCCAGAAATTCCGTGGCGACTCTGGCGCCGACAAACGAGATAAACTCATCGCGCACGGCTTTGGCATTGTTATTTTTGCTCTTAAACACAAAAGTCCGGTTGGTCCAATAGGCAAATACCACCGTCAGCGCCCACGAAAGCGCCGTGGAGACCAAATGGTGTATCCCAAGCAGTCCGGCGAACACATAGTAGAGCACATAATTTAAGACAAATGCGAGAAATCCGAAGATCAGATAGTTGATCCCTTCCTCATACTTTCTGTACATATCCCAGCAAAAATTCCACAATTTTTTCATCTTTCCCTGACCGCCTTTCCGTCCGCTATGCGGTATACCATATCGCATTTTTCGATCGTCTGCAGCCTGTGCGCGATGATGACTAACGTCTTGCGCCCGTGCAGCCTGTTGATCGAATCCATAATAGCCGCTTCCGTCTCATTGTCAAGCGCCGATGTCGCCTCATCCAGCACGAGCACTTCCGGGTCTTCAAAAAGCGCTCTGGCGATACCGATACGCTGCCGCTGTCCGCCGGACAGACGTATGCCCCGCTCGCCGATGCCGGTATCCAGTCCCTCCGGCAGCCCCTTTACAAACTCGTCAAGCTGCGCTTCCCGAAGCGCCTGCCACACTTTGTTGTCATCGATATCCTCATCCGCACAGCCGAAAGCCACATTTCTGCGAATGCTGGAATCGATCATAAAGATCGTCTGCGGAATGTAACCGATATTCTTAAGCCACCCGGCATAGTGCTCCCGCACCTCCACGCCGTCAGCCAATATCTCACCGCTCTGCAGCTTAAGAAGCCCCAGCATAATATCTACCACCGTTGTCTTGCCCGCGCCTGAAGTGCCTACGATCCCCACGCTCTTCCCGACAGGGATCTCCATGTCCGCATCGTCAAAGATCAGCACATCCGTATTAGGATACTTATATGTGATGTGTTTAAGCTCTATCTTATCTTTGATCATAAGCTTGTCCACATCCTGTTTCTTCCGGTAAGCTTCTTCGCTATAGTCAATGTTTTTATCCCGTATCTCCTCCTGCAAGTTATCGCTTACCCCCATGAAAAACGGTTCAAAGTAAGCGATCGAAGTAAGATGGTTATTGATTCTGTTGGCACACGGGATAAGCCGCATCGCCACAATGGCAAGCAGTGTGATCTGCGGCATGATATCCACTACATCCGCGCCGTTTAGAAGCCGTATCATCATGTACAGTATCATACCTGCGATCGCCACCGTTTCAATCAGAAGCCGGGGCGTGGCATTGTACAGATTGTATCTTTGAACGGCGCTGACGTAACCCGCACCGCACTTGGCATATTCGTTGATAAAATATGATTCCCGTCTGGCGATCTTGATCTCTTTGATACCCATGACGGACTGCTCGATCCACTTAAAAAGCCCGCTGTAAAAATCTTGATTTTCTTCTCCCGCTCTCCGCACCACCGGTTTTAAGACGCCCTTGATCACCAAAAGCACAACGAGAAGTAAAAGCGTCACGGTTATGCTCATCCATACGTCGGACGCGAGACTTACCGCCACAAGAAAAATAAAGACGATACTTTCACTGGTAAGCTGCAGTAAAGCCAGGATCAGACCATACATATTATTGACATCCGAAGTGATGCTCCGCTGGATCACCGCCGTATCCGCATTCAGATAATACTCATAAGGTCTTTGCATGAAATTGATCATCATTCTGCGGGAAGTGGCGAACTGATTCGTATACACAAACTTAAACTGTATCTTCTGCTGGAAAAACAGATATACGTTCTTCAATGCAAAAACGACTACCAGGGCCGTCATGACAAAGATCATCAGGTCTCTCGTGCTGCTTATCCCAAACACACGGCATATAACCTGAAGATAGGCGTGCTTTTCCACCGCATTCTCTTCCAGGACAACGTTCATGACCGGCAGGATCATACCGACGCCCAGCGCTTCCAGCATGGCGCCGATCAGCATGACAAAGACAAGCACTACCATTTTTCTTTTCTGTTTTGCATCCAGCAGAACCAGAAGCTTTTTGATTATTTTCCTCATGCGATAACCGAATCCTTATCAAATCCATTTTCAAAATTTCATTGTATTTTACCATAGCCGGTTTTATAAATCAATTATATCGTGCCGTCCCACTGCCATATCATATAGATTATCGTGGTCAGGATCATACAGATCCATACACCGGCCCGGATAATACGCAACGCCGCAGCCGCCTTTGCATTATCCGGGCAATATCTGTCTCCGTCGCCAAGACCGATCGCAATATATACCAGACAGATGACCACATAGCGGAAATCACTGCTGCAGGTGTAAGGGTATTTCAGTATAAAAGCAGCAAAGCCCAGCAAATAGAAAAGATAGCCTCCGGCGATAAACACAGCGTCCGTTTTCTCTGTCTGAGACCGGCCTGCGAATTTGCGGCGCTGCATATACAGAAGCCATACTGCCGACAGGACAGCAAATACGGCCGCCGCAACGTACACGATACGGCACAGCAGCAGCGGAACACCTACCGTCTCCACAGGATATATCTCGCCGAACAAAGAGGTTTGCAGCATGATGATCCACGTGTTATGGATCACATCCCCGCTTAACGGATGAAAAGGAAAATCAAAATGCCACTGGGACACAGCAGGGATGCCCAGTCTGGCCCACAGGCTGTAATCTCCCGTATACATGACCGAATCGATCGACGGCACCGGCACACCGGGCATCTCCCCGAATTTCACCAGATTCCGGACGATCCATGCAAGACCCGTTATCGAAACGATGACCCCAAACAGCAGATAATTCTTCACCCGCCGGCCGATAACTTTTCTGTCGCCGTCCCGCAGCACCCCGGCCAAATCCAACAGAAAGATAAGTCCCACCGGGAACGCCATAGCGGCGCTGTTAAGCTTACACAGCATACCAACGCCGATTGAAAGCGCAATCAGTATGAGATTCGTCAAGCTTCTGTTCCTGATAAAACACAGTGTAAATAAAATACAGCAGGCGAGCAGCACCACGGACAGCATATCATTATTGACACTGCCGGACATAAACATAAGCCCCGGATGCATGACCACAAGGATCAGCCCCGCATACAGCCCCCGGCCCTTTGCGCCCGCCTTCTTCAGAATCAGATAAGCAATGAACATAAACAGACCGGAGTATAATAATGTGAGCGCCTGAATGTTTTCAAAGGCCGCTTCCTCCGCCATACCAAACATTGTAAGCAGTGTCACCCAGAACGCCGATATCACATAGTGGACCGGTGGATGATAATATGAAAACAATTCATACGGGTTGATATCCGGCAGCCTGTGGAATTTATAGATATACTCGATATATCCCAGATGTCCGGGATTGACCAGAGCATCGCCCCTGCCTGTGAACGTCCCTTCATCATGCTGCCTGTCATGAAGCCCTGTCAGCAGAACATAACTGCAATGCAACAGCATCCCCGCAAAAATGATGGCAAAAACAAGGATCTCCTCTGTCAACTTTCCTCTCCTGTGCAGATACCAGAGATATATCAGCTCAGACAGAAACAGCAATGTGCAGACCACCAGTATGGCCTTTTCCGGGATCGCTGAAGATAAGGCCGTCCCCTGGATAAGAGTCGTGAGAACGCATATCAAAACAATCATGAGCATAACAGCCCGGTTAAGGCTTATCTTTCGTGTATTCATACCGTATAACCCAGCGCCTTTCCTTAACGTCAGAAAATCAAAAATATTATAGCATAATCTCCGTTATTTTTGTATAATTTGTATGATCAATAACATTTCGGATCGGAGAAAGCATGCATAAAACAAAATGGCTCCCTTTTCTCCGGCTGATTGCCGGGGCGCTTATCATAGAGCTGACCGTCTGCAATTTTTCGGCATGGAAAAGCCTTTTCTATCAGAACAGGCTATTGTATGAGAATGTCCGGACAGAAGGCGGAGAAGAAAACAGCGGCGGCTTCACGGCGCCGGATGGCACACTGACACTCTGCCTCGAAAATATAGACAAGCCGGTGCACGATCTTTATATCGCGTGCGACTTTTCGGAGACTTCCCCCGTTTCCTATACGGTATCGCTTACGGATGAGGGAAACTATTACCCCTACGACCTGCCGGAGCAGGTTCTGCTGCCGTCGCTTTCCAGAAGCTATTATACCTGCCTTTATCCTGCAGGACGGGTGAAAACCGTGTCGGTCCGGCTGAATATCCCCGCGGGAAGCACGGTAACGGTTCATGGCATCGGCATCAATGCGCGTATTCCTTTTCTGTTCAGTCCTGTTCGGTTGCTTGTGATCCTCGGCGTCATATCGCTGCTTTACTGTCTCACCCGCACGGATTGCCGGCAATGGCAGACTTGTGGGAAATCCGCGCGTCAACGGGTCTGCACTGTCGTGACGGTCCTTCTGCTGATCGGGATGTCATGGGCGCTTTCGCATATCAATCCGCTCTGTGTTGCTCCTATCTGGCCGCACCACAGACAGTACCAGGAACTGGCAGAGGCCATGACAAAGGGACAGTTCTGTCTGGACGCCAAGCCTTCCGAGGGACTTATGAATGCGGAGAATCCCTACGATACTATTTATCTCCAGGCTAACGGCATCGACTATCTGGCGGATTACGTTTATTATGACGGCAAATACTACGTGTACTTCGGCGTCGTGCCGGAGCTTTTGCTGTACCTTCCTATGTATCTGCTGACCGGGCGCCATATGCCCAATCACATAGCCGTGTTCCTGTTCTACTGCGGCTTTATCGCGGCAGTGTTCGCCCTCTGCCGCCAGCTTGTCAGAAAATGGTTCCCGCGCACGCCCTATTGCCTGTATTTGCTGATCTGCATTCTGACTGTCTGCTGCGGCAATTATCTGTTCATCATTGCAAGGCCCGATCTGTACAACGTCCCAATCATGGCGGCAAATATGTTTACCGTTGCAGGGCTGGCGTTCTGGATCCGAGGTACGGATACGGCATCGAAAAACTTCCGGGCGTTTCTTCTGTTTCTCGGATCGCTGTGTATGGCGCTGGTCGCCGGCTGCCGTCCGCAGATGTTATTGTTCTCGTTTCTTGCGATCCCGCTGTTTTGGACAGAATTTGTCCGCCCCATGCGAAGCGGGCACAGAACTGCCGATGCTCTGTGCATCGGTCTGCCCTACGCGATCGTTGCGGCATTCATCATGTATTACAACGCGGCAAGATTCGGCTCTCCTTTTGACTTCGGCGCCGCCTACAGTCTGACCAGCAACGACATGACCAGGAGAAGCTTTAACCTGCACCAGACGCTCCTTGGGCTGTGGCATTATCTTTTCAGACCGCCTGTAGTAACAAGCGACTTCCCCTTCTTACAGGGAACGCAGATCACTTCCTCCTCTTACATGGGAAAATTGAATGCTGAATACACTTACGGCGGAGTCCTTGTCGGCAACGTCTTTTTGTGGGTGCTGTTTTCGATGCGCCGTATCAAAGACAGCCTGCGCGAAAAGAAAATACTGATTCTGACCGTTATGTCCGCCGTCATCCCGTCTGTTCTTGTCACCGTTGACGTTACCTTCGCCGGGATCCTGCAGCGATATATGACGGACATGATCTGGGGCTTCTGTTTTGCCGCCACTGTGCTTACTCTGGCATGGATCGAAAAAGCCGCGGACAGACAGAAGCTGAAAACACTGTCGGCCGTGCTTGGCGTCATCTGTCTATTGCAGGCTGCGTACGGTTTCGGCATCATCCTTGGGAACGGCAACATGGGAACGAATATACAGACATGCAATCCCGGGCTGTATTTTTATATAAGGGCGCTTGTGAATTTCTGACGGGTTTACGGGTTTTCTTAGGATTGCATTTTACCGTGATAGATAATATAATGAAAAGCAGTGATCAGCAGTTACTTTTTGTGGTCAGGAGGTCAGGAAAATGCAGCCGGGACAGGAGATGTACGATTTTGCCGGAAAGCTGTTTCCCATCGGAAGAAGCCTGACGGGCGAGGGAGTCCGCGACAGTCTTAACATGATCCGAGAGCAGATCCCGGAGCTTGCGATCAAGTCCGTGCCAAGCGGTACGCGGGTATTTGACTGGACGATTCCCCAGGAATGGGAAATCCGCGAGGGCTATATAGAAGACGAAGCAGGAAACCGCATTGCGGACTATCATAAAAACAATCTTCACGTGATGGGATATTCGACCGCCGTGGATAAATATGTTTCGCTGGAGGAGCTTCTGCAATATATCAAAGTGGAAGAATCACAGCCGGAGGTCATTCCTTACGTAACTTCCTATTACGCACCCAGGTTTGCTTTCTGCATGTCCAAAAATGAAAGAGATGCATTAAAACCCGGCACCTATCATATGTTCATCGACAGCAGGCATTTTGACGGCGTGCTCAATTACGGTGAATTGCTGCTGCCCGGCAGATCCGACAAGGAGGTGCTGCTCTCCACTTACATCTGCCATCCTTCCATGGCCAACAACGAGCTCTCCGGTCCCGTACTGGTCACATGGCTGGTCAAATGGCTGAAAAGTCTGGACAGAAGACTAAGCTACCGCATAGTGATCGTTCCCGAAACGATAGGCTCTGTCACCTATCTGAGCCGGAATCTGGAACAAATGAAGCAAAAAACTATAGCGGGATTCGTGCTCACCTGTGTGGGGGACGAACGCGCCTATTCCTATCTGGAATCCAGAAAGGGAAACACGCTGGCCGACCGTGTCATGCAGAACGTACTCGGATTCGCCCATCCCGATTATATAACTTATAGCTATCTGGAACGCGGTTCCGATGAAAGACAATACAATGCGCCCGGTGTGGATCTGCCGGTATGCGATTTCTGCCGTTCCAAATACGGAGAGTATCCCGAATACCACACTTCGGCGGATGACATGACCCTGATAACCCCCCAGGGGCTGGAAGACTCTCTGAATGTGATGAAACAGGTCATTATGGCGCTGGAATACAACCGCTTTTACCGTGTCACCTGTCTGTGCGAGCCGCAGCTGGGCAAGCGGGGACTGTATCCGACGGAAAGCCGCAAGGGTATCTATCATGAAGTGAAGAAGATAACCAACCTGATCGCTTACGCTGACGGCACAGAGGATCTGATCCAGATCAGCAGCCGTATCGGCGTCCCGGTCGAAGAATTAATTCCCATAGTGGACAAGCTGTGCGAGGCAGGACTCTTTGAGATCCTGGACGACAACAAATCAAACACCCCGCAGTAAGCTACGGGGCATGACTTAGCGACAGTCTCTGCAGGAGAATGCTGGTATGTATAAATCGGTATTGGATTATCTGGAACAAAGTGAATCAGGATTTCCCCATAAAACGGCTGTCACTGATATAAACGGCAGCTATACTTACGCACAGCTTGCGGACAAGGCAAGACGCACAGGCACCTATCTGCTGCAAAAAGGACTTCATGACAACGATGTGGTAGTCGTATTGCTGGATAAGGAGAAAACTGCGTTTCCCGCCTTTTGGGGAATCACTTATGCGGGCGGCATTTACTGTCCGCTGGATTGTCACGCACCGGCGAAGCGCCTTAACCTCATTATGGATGTGCTGCAACCGGTTTATGTGCTCACAGACGAAGCCAATCGCGCCAAGGCACTGGAGCTGGCGCCATCTGACAGGCTTCTTTTCATAGAGAATGCGCTGCGTGCGCCGGCCGATAGGGATGCACTGTCGACGGTTCAGAGCCGACGCATTGATACGGACCCTCTGTATATCATCTGCACCTCGGGCTCCACAGGCGTACCGAAGGGCGTAGTGATCAGTCACCGCGCAGTGATCGATTTTACGGAAGAAGCCAGCCAGGTCATGGAATTTACCGATAAAGAAGTGTTTGCCAATCAGGCGCCCTTTTATTTCGACGCCTCCGTTCCCGACTTATACTGCACGATCCGTAACGGCGCTTCTCTCCACATCATACCTGAGAGCTGGTTTACATTTCCCATACAGGTTCTAGAATATATCCGGGAACACAATATCAACGCCCTGTTCTGGGTGCCGTCCGCTTTGATCGTTGCCGCCAATTTAAGGGCGCTCCGGGAAGTGGATGTAACGTGCCTTAAGAAAATCATGTTCTGCGGCGAGGTCATGCCCGTAAAACAATACAATATATGGAAAAAATATGTGCCCGACGCCGTGTATGTAAACTATTACGGACCTTCGGAAACCACCTATGCAAGCACCTATTATATTATCGACCGGGAATTTGACGAAAACGAATCGCTGCCCATCGGACATGCCGCCGTCAATACGGGCGTGCTGATACTGAATGAGGAGGACAGACCCTGCGAGCCGGGAGAGACCGGGGAACTCTGTATACGGGGCTCGGGCGTATCGTTAGGTTATTACAATAATCCCGAAAAGACAAGGGAAGCATTTGTCCAGAATCCTCTCTCCCCTTTTTACAGAGACATCATGTACCGCACCGGCGACCTTGTCAGGGAAAATGAGCGGGGCGAGATAGAATATGTGGGCCGCAGGGATTTTCAGATCAAGCATATGGGATACCGTATCGAATTAGGCGAGATCGAATCGGCTGCCACATCCTGCAAGGGTATTGACAGAGCCTGCTGCCTATACCGCGATAACAGGATCTGCCTTTTCTATGAAGGGAAATTAACGGAAGATTCCCTCAGGGAAGCCCTCACCGGCAGGCTGCCGGAATACATGCTCCCACAGATTTATATCGCGCTGGAAAAAATGCCGATGAACGCTAACGGTAAGATCGACCGTGTTTATTTAAAGGAATACCGCCTCGGCACAAAATAAACGGCATACAGGAGGAAGATATGGATAAGATCAAAGAAATTCTGGATAAGGTGATGGACGGGCGAGAATACGAATCCTGTCAGGATTTTATGGCCGCCGGACTGATTGACTCTATGGAGGTCATGGATCTGGTGGAGGAGCTGGAAAACGCCTTTAAGATTACGATATCCGGCCGAGATATCATTCTCGATAACTTCAAAAATACCGCCGCCATAACGGCGCTTGTTAGAAAATATCTGGGTGGGAAAGGATAATACTATGGCAAGTATAAGTTTTACGGGCTGGCTGCAGGAGCTGGGATGGATCAAGGGGGGACACTGTGTCTATGTAACCTCTGATATATTGGAACTGGCCAAGGTTTACCGCGAACAGGGCATACGGCTCAACATGAATGAAATGATCAACAGACTGCAGAGCATGGTCGGCCCCGGAGGCACTTTGCTGTTTCCCACTTTCAACTGGGATTTCTGCAGAGGCGTACCTTTTGACTATCATAAAACTCCGACGCAGACGGGCGCTTTATCCAAAGCCGCGCTCAACCGCCCCGACTTTACCCGGACATCGCATCCTCTTTATTCCTTTGCCGTATGGGGAGCCCATCATGACGAACTGGTGAACGACTGCTCCGCAGACTCTTTTGGACCCGGCACCATTTTCGATAAAATGACTGGCTGGAACGCCGTTGTGCTGGTGATAGGTCTGACACCGCTGCAGGGCGTGACTTATGTCCATCACGTGGAAAACATGGTGGGTGTGCCTTACCGCTATCACAAGGCGTTTACGGCTGACTATACCGATGCCAGGGGCAAATGTGAGAAACGCACTTACAGAATGTATGTGCGTGATCTGGATATGGATCCTACCGACCTTGGCGGATTCGCCCCGCTTGCAAAACAGATGCAGGAAGACGGCACGATCTTATCTGCGGAATACTGTGACAGGATTCCCTGTCATTTCATGCATGTTACGGATGTGTATGACGCTGTCCGCAAAGATATTCTGGAGAATGATTCCCGCAAGCTGTACACTTATAAGCATATAAAATAGTCGGTTGGTGACGTCATGAAGGAAAGAATCTATGTATGCCACACCTATTATCATGTGTATGTGACTTTCTTAAAAGAACTGAATCTGCCGGTAGAAAAGCGCGGTCAGGCCACTCTGCTCTTAAGCCGGATGTCGAATGATTTTGAACAGTTGAAAGACCGGGTCGGGCGCACCGGGCTGTTTGAACAGGTACTGGAGTATGACGAGAAGCGTCCGGAATTTTTTCCTGAACTGAACAGTCTGCGACAGGACAAAGGAAACATTGTATTGAACATGCTGGAGCGCATACGCTTTACCAGAATGCTCTCCCGGCTGAATGAGCCTTATGTGCCGGTAAACTTCAGGGAATACAGGGAAATCTATGTGTACTGTGACAGCGATCCCATAGGATATTATCTGAATCAGAATCGAATATATTATCATGCTCTGGAGGACGGTTTAAATACGCTCGTCCATATGGACGAGGCACGCTATGCCAACCGAGGACATTTCAGGCTGAAGGTATTTTTTTCCAGAGTCTTAAATCTGATCGTCATCCAGAACGGTTACGGCAAATACTGCCTGGATATGGAGGTCAACGATATAAAAGCCATCAAGTATCCCTGTCCCCGCTATATCGAACAGCCGCGCCAGCAGTTGGCGGACAGGCTGTCGGAAGAAGACCGGGATCTGATCCTGCAGGCATTCGTCAGGGATAAAGAACAGTTGGAGAAGCAGATACAGGAATGCGGAAAAACCGGGGATAAAATTCTGATCCTCACGGAGCCGTTGTGCAGTCTGGATGTGCGGGAGCGCATTTTCAGGGATTTGACCGCACACTACAGCCTGGAAGGAGTCGTCTTCCTAAAACCGCATCCCCGCGATACGCTTGACTACCGGCGGCTGTTTCCGGAGTGTCCGCAATTTGACGCGGCGCTGCCGATGGAGATGCTTAACTTTTTCCCGGACCTGCACTTTAAGAAGGTAGTGTCCGTATTTACGGAGATGCAGTCCGTCCGATTCGCTGATGAGACCGTGCGGCTCGGCGCAGATTTTATGGACCGGTATGAAGATGCCGGAATCCACCGTCAGAATGAGCTGATCGCGGGCAATTAGGTGCAAAAGATAATGAGGATATGACAGATGAAGCTGAGCATTATAGTGCCTGTCTATAACATGGCGGCGGACAGCAAACTAAATTACTGTATAGACTCTCTTCTGGCGCAAACGCTGGCGGATTATGAGATCATCGCGGTGGACGACGCTTCCACCGATCATTCCCTGTCCATCCTGCGCGATTATGAAAAGGAGCATCCTGACCGGATACGGGTGATAGCATCAGAGAGAAATCATCATCAGGGCGGAGCCAGAAATCTCGGAATACGGGCCGCAAAAGGGGAATTTATCGGTCTGATAGACAGCGATGACTGGGCTGCTCCGGATATGTTTGAAAAGCTCGTGCGAAAAGCAGATAAGACCGGCGCTGATGTGGTGGGCTGTGACTACAGCATGGTGGACAGACATACTATGGAGACCGGCCGGATCGAACAGATCAATACGCCGGAGCAGACCGGAATTCTCACTACAGCCAAGAGAAGGCTGCTGTTCTTACAGCCGGGCAACATGGTCGTCAAGATCTATCGGCGAAGCATTATCACCGAAAACGAACTCTGGTTCCCGGAAGATGTATTTTATGAAGATAACTGCATGTCGCCTCTCTGGATGTATTTCTGCACACATTTTGAGAGAGTCGAAGAGCCGCTCTACTACTATTATCAGCATGATACTTCCACGGTGCATACCATATCGCTTGCCCGCTGCCGGGACAGGATGGTTACTATGGAGCTCCTGATAGATTACAGTAAAAAATTTGGGTTCTATGAAGAATATTTTCCTGAACTGGAATTCAAATTTACCGAGCTGTATTTCGTCAATACACTTTTCACCTGTATGGTGGGCAGTGACAAAGGAAAATACCGTTTTGTAAAAGAACTCTGGGAGGGACTGAACAGCTTTTTCCCGGACTTTGAGAAAAACGCTTACTACCGGGAAAAAATTCATCCGGAGAACCAGAAATTTATCCGGCTGCTCAGAAAATCGCAGTTTATGTTTTTTATATACTATTACGGTCTGCGCGCCTACCGGCAGATACGAAAGAAATTACAGAAAGGCTAGTAAACCATGAAAAACTGTAAAAACGCGCTGGCTGTTATCACTGCAAGGGGCGGCAGCAAGCGTATCCCGCGTAAAAATATAAAACCCTTTTTAGGAAAGCCGGTCATTCTGTATTCCATACAGGCGGCGCTCTCTTCCGGTATCTTTAGGGAAGTGATGGTCTCTACGGACGATGAAGAGATCGCGGCGCTTGCTAGGGATGCGGGCGCCGCCGTTCCGTTTCTTCGAAGCGCCGATACTGCAAACGATTACGCCACCACTACCGATGTCATGCTGGAGGTGCTGGAGTCTTACCGGAAGCTTGGCAGAAGCTTCGACTATGCCTGCTGCCTCTATCCCACCGCGCCCTTTGTGTCGGCAGATAAACTAATCAAGGCTATGGATATGCTGTCCTGCTCCGATGCGGACAGCCTGCTCCCCGTGGTACGTTTCAGTTTTCCGCCCCAGAGAAGTGTGGTGATCCAGAATGGGTTGCTGTCTTTTCGCTGGCCGGAGCATATGTTTACCCGTTCCCAGGATCTTCAGCCCTTCTACCATGACGCCGGACAGTTTTACTTCTTCCGCACGGACAGTTTTTTGAAGCAGAGACGCCTGGTGATGGATAAGACGATTCCAATGGAACTGCCGGAGCTGGAGGTACAGGATATTGATACGGAAAACGACTGGGAAATAGCCGAGGTCAAATACCAGGTGGCAAACCGGTCTGCATCGGAAAACAGAAACCAATAGAAAATACGGTCTTAGGACCGGTCTGCGTAAAGGAATACAAAACATGGCTGAGATCTCGCTGAAAAACAGAAAAATAGGAGACGGGCATCCTGTCTATATCATTGCGGAAATGTCTGCCAACCATGCCGGCAGCTTAGAACGCGCCCGGAGGATCGTACAAAAAGCAAAGGAGTGCGGCGCCGACTGCATCAAAATACAGACTTACACCCCCGACACCATTACCATCGACTGCCATAATTCCTATTTCGACATAAAGGACGGCACATGGGAAGGCGAGAATCTGTACAGTCTGTACGGCAAGGCATATACCCCGTGGGAATGGCAGGGCGCCATCAAGGAGGAGGCGGACAGAGTCGGTATCGACTTTCTCTCTACGCCGTTTGACAACAGTGCGGTGGATTTTCTGGAAAACCTGGGAATAGAATTTTATAAGATCGCTTCCTTTGAGCTTGTGGATCTGCCGCTGCTGTCCTATGTGGCTTCCAAGGGAAAACCGATCATTCTTTCAACCGGTATGGCGACCGTGGACGAGATTCAGGAAGCCGTGGACACCATTTACCGTACCGGCAACCGGCAGGTGATACTGTTAAAATGTTCCAGCGCCTATCCTGCCGATCCCGCCGGTATGCACTTAAGAACCATCACCGATATGAAGGAGCGTTTCAATCTTCCTGTCGGGCTCTCGGATCATTCTATGGGTTCCTTAAGCGCGGCTGCGGCGGTGGCTCTGGGAGCCTCCGTTATCGAGAAGCACTTCTGCCTCGGAAGAGAAATTGAAAATCCCGACTCCTCTTTTTCCATGACGCCGGAAGAATTCAGCGCCATGACAGAAGAAGTAAGAAAAGTGGAAAAAGCGCTTGGAACCACTTTTTACGGCGCCAGCCCGCAGGAAAAATCCAATCTGGCATTCAGGCGCTCCATCTTTGCGGTGAAGGATATCGCGGCCGGAGAAACCCTGACGGAAGAAAATATCCGTGTGATCCGCCCTTCATACGGGCTGGCTCCCAGAGAATACGGGCATGTGCTCGGCAAAGTCTGCGAGAGCGACTTAAAGCGGGGAACACCGCTCAATGCATCTGTTATAAAAGATTATCTGACGCTTATTCCCGCAGCGCAGGAACACAAAGAACTTATTTTCAACTGGGCCAACGATGCACAAACCCGCGCCCAGTCTCTATCCGTAGAACCGATCCCGTGGGAAGACCACTGTGCATGGTATGAGGCTTCGCTTGACTCTGCAACGCGAAGCATCTATATCTGTTACCACGCAGATACGCCGGTCGGTATATTCCGCACAGATCTTACTTCGGACAGCGAAGCGGAGATCAGTTATCAGATCGCGCCAGAGTACCGACACAGAGGATATTCCGTTCCGATGGTTGCTCTCGGTGAAAAGATCACGTTGCAGACAACGCCCTCCCTCAGAAAATTCCACGCAAGAATAAAGCCCCAAAACACAGCTTCCCTGGAACTGGTCAGGAAACTAGGTTACAGAGAAACCGGGCAAAAGGACGATTATATCGTATTTAGCAAGACACTGTAAAGTTAGGCAAACTGCCGCTTAGAAAGGAGTGCGCCATGATCTGGATACGCGCGGACGCGAATCGTGAAATCGGTATGGGACATCTGATGCGGTGTCTTTCTGTTGCCGATGCGCTCAGATCCCTAAATACGGAAGCGCTTTTTATCACGGCAGACGAGGAGGCTGCCGGACTTCTTGCCGGACGCGGCTATGAATACCGAATCCTTCACACGCCGTACCGGGAACCGGAAACAGAACTGCCTTCCTTACTTTCCATGCTGGCGGAGGATAAGCCTTCTCTTCTTTTGATCGACAGCTATTTTGTCACCGAAAGCTACTTAAGACAACTGCGCTCAGTTGTCAAAACGGCTTACATGGATGACTGCGCAAATCTGCCCTGCCCTGCGGATATTGTGATCAATTATAATATATACGCAGATAAGACAGACTACCGGGATATGTTTTCATCCGATGAAGATACCCGCGGCATAAAACTGCTGCTCGGTCCTTCTTACGCCCCTCTTAGGCCGGAATTTGCACAGACGGCATATGAGATAAGACAGCCCGTCCGCCATATCCTTGTCACTACGGGCGGGAGCGATCAGTATGATCTGGCCTGTCAGTTTCTGGAGCGCGCAGTGACAGACAGCGGCCTTGACGCGCTCCACTACCATGTCGTCAGCGGCGCCTTTAATCCTCACCTGGCGCATCTCACAGATATTGCGAACCGGCATCACAATGTCCATATTCATCAGAATGTGCAGGATATGGCTTCTTTAATGCGAAGCTGTGACATTGCCGTCACTGCGGGCGGCTCCACCATGTACGAACTGTGCGCGGCCGGAGTCCCGATCATAAGCTTTTCTTTCGTGGAAAACCAGACAAGACTTGTGCAGTGTTTCTTTAATAAAAAGATCACGGCATTTGGAGGCGACTACCAGAAAGACGGAAATTCCATGTTTGACGATCTGCTGCCGGCATTAAAAAACCTCGCCGCCGATGTAGAACGCAGGCGTGAGCTTTCCCGGAAAGGCCGCAGGCTTGTAGACGGCCAGGGCGCCACACGGCTTGCTTCCATGCTTCTTGCTCACGCCTCGATCCCGCCGATCCAAAAACCGTAATCAATATCTTGTGCTGCACTGATGTGGTATGCTTCTTCCACATCGGCGCCCCAGCTGTCTATGCCGCCTACGCCGCGGACCGCACCCAGGACGGTAAGGACCGTTCTTCTCGCCGCAGGAAGCTCCTCCTGATGTGTCGCGTTCTCCAGTTCCAGAGATGTATAAGGAATACAGGCAAAAGCAATATTATTACCCTCCTCCGCGAAGAAACGGATACCGCTCTGTCTCTCTTCTTTACATGTATTGTCGAGCACCTTACTGCGGTACACCTCCACCCATTTCGTCTGCATATGCATATTACAATCCTGGGGCACCAGATAGGGTGTGACCGGAAGCCCTTCTATCTCATACACACCCGGAATGCCGCCTGCCATCCTGTCCGGATACGTCTCACCCGACAATCCTTCGTAACGGTACTTATCGGCGCAGGTAGGCATGATAAACCGCATGCCGAACACCGGAAGCTCCGGTAGGCCTTCTCTTCCCTCATAATGCACGCGCACATGTATATCGCCGCGCGCATACACTTCATAGACCACAGTGACCTTCGTTGCCGGAACGGTGATCGTCCGGTATACAAAAGTGACCGTCGCGCGCTCTGCCTCCACATCACCGCCGTATACATTGTTGGCGGGCGCAAGCGGCACTTCAACCGCTCTGTCGTCTACCGCGACTGCAATACCGACACATTGCATAAAACGGTCGGCGCTCATCCACATACCGCTTTTTAACCCGAATCCGTTACCTCTGTCGTTGTCCGTGAGCGCTCTCCAGAAGGTCGGCATCGGCGGCCTGTAGAGCCACTCTTTGCCGTCGCGCACAAGTGATTCCATCCCCGCTTTTGCCCCGGAGAAAATATAGGAAAAACCTTCGCCACGCATACCGATCGTCAGATCTCCCACGATCACTTTCATTTTATTCGTGCAATCCATAGTAGTATCTCACCTCCTGCATAGCCGGTTTCTCCGTTCTGTCTGCAAACATGATCCCATCGCCCGAGAATTCATAATCACTCGGCCTGTCATCAAAGTCTCCGCCATAGCGCAGCGTCTTACGTCCTGTCACAGTATCTTCCGCCCAGACGGCCTGATCGATATAATCCCATATAAATCCGCCCTGATACATCGGATAGCGGTCGATCAAATCAATATAAGACTTCATGCCGCCAAGGGAATTGCCCATATCGTGCATATATTCACACAGGATAAACGGTTTCTTGGGATCGTTCTCCAGATACTCCTCGATCGCGGCCGGCGTTGCATACATACGGCTCTCCACATCCGATATCGTATCCTCATATGCCCGGTTATTCACCACGCCTTCATAATGTACGATCCTGCCGTCGTCTTTGTCCTTAAAGAAACGCTGCATCGCCTCAATATTATCTCCCGCATAAGATTCGTTACCGAGCGACCAGAACAGAACGGACGGATGATTTTTGAACGTCTCAAAATTGCTCCGTGCCCTGTCGATCACGGCCTCCTTCCACTCCGGCACACTTCCCGGCACATTCCAGGACGGCTCTATCCCCACCTTCTGCCAGGAGCCGTGGCTCTCCAGATTCGTCTCTGCCATCACATAGATTCCATTGATATCGCACAGGTCGTACCACGGGATCTGATCGGGATAGTGGCATGTACGCACGGCGTTAATATTGTTGCGCCTGAAGCATTCGATATCGTATTCCATCTCTTTTACGGTGATGCATCTGCCGCTGTCAGCGCTCCACTCATGCCTGTTGACACCGTTAATGATAAGCCTTTTTCCATTGAGCAGTATCACCTTATCGCGTATCTCAATACGGCGGAACCCGACCGCACAGGTGGCTACTTCCGTCACATTGCCCTGACTGTCCACCAGCATGACGACTAACCGGTACAGATACGGGTCTGCATGATCCCACAGGTGAACGCTGCCATCTATTGGCATGGAGACAGCGACCGCCAAGGATGCGTTACCTTCCGCCTCCGCGATCACACCCGTCTGTGCCGTGCCGTAACAGCCCGACGGATCGGTCAGCGCGATCTTCACGCGTCCATTCGTCTCCTCTTGCTCTGTCTCCGACACGGCGCGCGATATCCGCATCTGTATATCCAGGCTTCCTCTGGTCAGATCCTCTAACAGACAGGGTTTCACCCACATATCTTCCACATGCAGTTTCGGCTTGGCATACAAAGTGACATTTCTGTATATCCCGAAGAAGCGAAAGAAATCCTGGTCTTCGAGATAGGCCGCCGTGCTGTTCTTATAGACTTCCACCGCAAGAAGATTCCCCTGATCCTTTATATAGGGCGTCAGGTCAAATTCCGAAGGCGTGAAGCTGTCCTCCGCGTACCCCACGAACTGCCCGTTAAGCCAGACATACACAGCCTGCTCTACACCTTCAAAACAAATGCAGACTCTCTTACCCCGCAGTCCTTCTTTGAGATCAAAGATCTTTCGGTAAGATCCCACAGGATTGTAATCCGCTTTACTGAAAGCCCCCTCCTGCGCGCTGTCAGCTCCCAGCGCATAAGCGGGCCGCCTGTACATCTTACCCTCCCACGGATACATCGTGTTGATATAGTGTATTTTATCGTATCCCGCCATCTCGATATGGCATGGCACCTGTATTTCCTGAAAATGATCCGCCGGGTAATCTTCTCTGTAAAAATCCACGGGACGGCTTGCGGGATTAACGGAATACATAAACTGCCACTTGCCGTTTAACGACTGGCACAGTGAGCTCTCCCCTCGTTCCATCTCATTTTCATTCGCATAAATCCTGTGATCGCTGTGCGCCGGAAGCTGACCCACCCGGAATGTCTGCGGATCGTCCAACCATCTGATATCCGGTTTCATACTATAGAGCCCTCCTTATTTTTCCCTGTTGCGCCGCCCTGCGCCAAAGCCGGAATATAATGCATCCTATCGTCAGCGCGGAAACGGCATTGGCTGCCATAAACGGCAGAATATATCCATACCGGACACGAATGATATGCTGCTTTCCGTCTCCGGTCAAGGCAAACCGCATTCTGCCAGCCTCTCCCTGTTCGATCTTAATTCTGCTGCCGTTTTCGTCATAAGCGCGGTATCCGGGATAATTCTGTATCGGCAGTTCCATGTATCCCCCGTCCAAATCAGCGGTGTACGTCACGGAAGATGCGGTCCCTTTTCTCACATAATCGGAGACCGAGATACGATTGACATCCGATAAGACGACGCTGCTTGTCAGTCTGTCCTCCGTGGCCCCGTCAAGACGCCACTCGTAAGGATAAAACAGACCTATATTGGCCGCAAGCTTACTTTCATGTCCCTTGGACGCCGCCGCCTCGGCGTTATCATACGGCATATGACTGTTGTCGGCCGGCACGGATATGACCACCAGAAGATTGATGCCCACCAGCATGGCAAAAATATGATTGCGGTAAGGCTTCAGAGTATCCGACTTCGCAAGGGCAACGGCTCCCACCACCACAAAGCAGGCGCAGGCAGGTCCTAAGAAACGCCACGGAAACTGAATCATCGTGGCAATATTTTTAAAAAGCGTGCTGGACAACAGCGCCCGGCTGGGAAAATAGCCCGTGGTCATATATGCCATCAGACAGCCGAGAACAAAAAGATACAGCAGATACCCGTCCTCTCGTGTCCTGCTGCCGTTCTTTTCACACACAAACCGGATAACGGCAATTCCCACACAGCCTAAGATCGCCAGTCCGAGTGAAAAATACTGCTTATTGTACAGACTGATGGACTGCGTAAAATTAGAGAGATTGACGGACTGCTCAAAGTAGCCGCTCCACCGCAGCACATCCGTGCTCAGATTTCCCTTAAAATAGTAATAAACAAAAGGAACCAGATACCATATATTCAATAGCAGAAACCATCCCGCCGCCCTGCCGATCACTATATACCTTCTGTCGCGCACGATACGTACGCAGTATACAAGCGCCGTGATAACACAAATCGCGGCCGCAAACGCCGCGCTCAGTATATGGCTCTGCAGTACGCCGCTAAGCCCCACTACAAGATAATACCACCGCTTCGTATCGCCCAGAATAACATGGTACAGCCCTGCAATAATGAGCGGCCAAAAGATGAGGGCCAGTGTCTCGCCCAGATCCCCTCTTGAAAAGATATTGGTAAACCGGTATGGCATAAGCGTATACAGTACCACCGCCAGCATAACGCTGCGTCTGGACCGGCACATGGACTTCACCGCCGCATAGGCGCTGACAGCCGTTCCGAGATTTGCCAGAAAGATCAGGGTCTTATAGGACAGTCCGAGCGACACCCGTAAGATTCGCAGAAACGCGCCTATATACAGAAACAAATACGGATACATCGCATTCAGATATCCGTTTCCCTGCAGCCCTTCCGGCAATATATTGACGGGGATCTGTCCGTCCAGAATACCGTCCTTAAGCCCCTCCAGACGCGCCAGATGATAACACAGGTCGTCCCCGTTATAAAGATAAGTCTGCATCATCGGCGTTGTTGCCAGCAGCGCCACGCCTAAGATCACGCTGTAATCCACAACCTGTTCCCGGCTGAGAGATGACTTCCCCTTTATAAAATATATCCACACGAACAGACTGCACAGAAGAAATACTGCTATCATAAAAAAGGAATCAGAATAAAACATGGTATGCGGCCGCAGAGTCAGCTCTTTGATCGTCAGCGCGCCCCTGCCGCTGTAATTGATCCTGATCTGTAACTGCTGGGCGTCTTTGGACAGGGTAAAGTCCGCGTTCATCTGCACATTGCCGGGATCTATCGTCCATGCCGCTATTTTTCTGCCCTGCTGCCACAGCTCCAGAACAGAGTCCGTCTCCTGCGCAGTATAGTTAAGCGATATGGTATAACTGCCCCTGTTCAGTATATATTCAGGCGTGCCTGCCACAACGCCGTTTACGGCTACACTTTCCTGCACGACCAGGCTGTATTCCGAATCGATCTGGCCTACCGAGTGCTGTAATTCGGAGCCGGAATAGACCAAAGGGCTGCTCCCCTCGTTCCCAAGCCATAACAGCAGTGTGATCAGACACACCGACACAGTATAAATGATCTTCGTTCTTACCGGTATCTCCCGCATGTGTTACCTCGCATAATACATAGCGATCTTTGTCACAGCCTCAATAACGCTCTCCACATCCTCATCGGTCATGGCATAATAAATGGGAAGAGAAATAATCTCTTCGTATAATTTCTCCGCATTCGGACACAGCCCCCGTTGATAACCCAGTTTTTCATAATATGGGAAATAATACACCGGTATATAATGTACGTTGCAGCATACGTTCTCCGCCGCCAGCGCGTCAAAAAACTGCCTTCTGTTGATCGTCAGTTTCTCCGGAATAATACGCAGTATATACAGGTGCCTTGTCGTATCCGAATCCGGGATCTCTTTTTGTATGAACAGACACGGTATTTTGCCGAACGCCTCATTGTACCTTGCGGCGATCTCTTTTCTTCTGGCGCAAAACATCGGCAGCTTATCGAGCTGGCTGATGATAAGCGCCGCCTGAATATCCGTCATACGGTAATTGTATCCCAGCGCCACCTGCTCATAATACCACGGGCCGTCCGGCTCATGTTCCATCAGGCTTACGTCTCTGGTGATACCGTGAGAGCGGTAAAGGAGCAGTCTGCGGTACAAATTTTCATCGTTGGTCAGCACGGCGCCGCCCTCACCGCCTGTGACAGTCTTCACAGGGTGAAAACTGAAGGTGGTCATGTCGGACACCGAACCGTTAGCCCTGCCTTTATATTTTGTGCCGATCACATGCGCACCGTCCTCAATCAGAACCAGCCCATGCTCTTTGCAGATCTCCATGATCGGGTCCAGGGCTGCAGACTGCCCGGTATAATCCACGACAACGACCGCTCTGGTTTTCTCCGTGACCGCTTCTCTCACCTTGTCAGGATCTATATTGTATGTCTCCGGATCAATGTCCGCAAAGACAGGTCTTGCACCGCAATACAGGGCGCAATTGGCTGAAGCGGCAAAAGTAACCGGCGTTGTGATCACTTCGTCTCCTTCTCCCACGCCCGCCGCCAGACACGCAATATGAAGCGCCGCCGTGCCGCTGCTGCACACGACTGCATACTTTGCGCCCGTCACCGCACACAGCTTATCTTCCAGCTCTTTGATCTTAGGACCGCAAGTGAGATCATGATAACGGAGTACGTCTACCACCGCCTCAACATCCGCCTCGTCAATATACTGATGGCCATAATATATTTTGGTACTTCTGGCGGGCGTACCGCCTTCAATTGCCGGTTTCTTTATCTGTTCGCCCATGTTCTCCTCCGTCCGGAACGGTCCCGCTTTTTCTATGCATAAAATATACGCTTACTTTTCCAGATCCATTTCTTTAAGTAGCTTCCTGATATCTTCCACAGAAAGCCACTCCGTATTACTTCCGGAGCTGTAGGAGAAGCCTTCCTCCACTTTCCTGCCGCTCAAGTCGGGCTGCTGCCTGTCATTCCAGGTCATCTGCGGATATACGATAAAATGTCTGTCATACTCATAGGTCGTGTGGGAGTCCTCCGTTGTCACCATGATCTCATGAAGCTTTTCGCCCGGCCTGATGCCCGTCTCTTTGATCTTGCATCCCGGCAGCATCGCCTCCGCCAGATCAGTCACTTTGAACGAAGGAATCTTACTGATGAATGTCTCGCCGCCCTGCGCTTCGGCAAGCGCCTTGAGCACCAGCTCCACCCCTTGCGTCAGGCTGATCCAGAAGCGCGTCATTCTCACATCTGTGACCGGCAGCTCCGTACGTCCTTCACTGATCAGTCTATGAAAAACGGGAATAACCGAACCGCGGCTGCCCGCCACGTTTCCGTAGCGCACAATGGAAAAACTGATATTCTTGGCTCCCGCATATGCGTTCGCCGCCACAAACAGCTTGTCCGACACGAGCTTGGTGCCCCCGTAGAGATTGACCGGATTGACCGCTTTGTCGGTCGAAAGCGCCACTACCTTATGCACGCCGCAGTCAAGCGCTGCGTCGATCACATTCATCGCTCCGTGTATATTGGTCTTGATCGCCTCGTTAGGGTTATATTCACAGGCCGGAACCTGCTTTAACGCCGCCGCATGGATAATATAATCCACACCCTCGCACGCCCTCCTGAGACGCTCCAGGTCTCTCACATCCCCAATGAAAAAACGAAGCCGATCTTCATATTCCCTGAACTCATCTGCCATAAGCCACTGTTTAAATTCATCTCTGGAATAAATGATTATCTTTCTGGGCTGATAGTGTGTCAGCACATACTTGGTAAAGCATTTGCCAAAAGAGCCCGTTCCGCCCGTAACCAGTACGGTTTTATCGTTTAACATGAGTCTTCCTCCTTTTTGTCCGTCGCCTCCGGCATAACATCAATTTAGTATAACATAGGGCAAATTTGATTGCAACGAATACGCGCCATCTACCCGCAGACCAAAAATCCGTGAACGTCAGTCAAAATAATAAACATCGCAGTATTTCTCCTCAAATACCTTCCGGTACTCCGACAGGCCGGGATTGCTGTCCAACACTCTCCTGATCTGCTCTTCCTGCGCCGCACCCCTGGCAAGATATACGACCAGCGAATCCGCTTCCCGTATACTGCCGTCGTCTATCATATTGTCACTGTCCGCCGCGGCAAAATATATCCCCGGATACTCCATAAGCTCATCGGTCACATCCCATATGCACCATTCCTCGCCCTGCCGGTATAAATATACCGCAGGGGTATTCTGCGCCGCCCGCTCTCCGGCATAGCCTGTCTGCTCCCGGTCCTCGGGATACAGGAAAAGAACATCGCCCTTCCAGTATCCTAAAGCAACAGCCGCACAAAACAGAAACACCGCCGCAAGCTCCCCGGTCTTCTTATACCTCCCGCCGTCCGCTCCATCTCCAATGGCGGCACGCCGCAGCGTCCGGACCGCCTCAAATACAAGCAGCGTCACAATGCCGTAGACGGGTATCTGATACCGGTTGGATGTGTCCCCCAGAAGCAGCGCTGTCTTGGACACCGTCAGGAAATATCCCGCTGCAGCGGTCAAAAGTACCCAGTATCCCGTATCCGCCATACGGGGCCGCACCCCGCGCTTCCATTTCCCCTGCCGCCACAGGACGACCGCATATGCCAGTATGAGAACCAGAACTACCGGCAAAAGATATCCAAACGCATACCGGTTCATCAAATCGCAGAAGAAACCGATCCTGCTAAATGTATTGGACAGGTCAAAGAAGCTCTCCGTCGCCTGCGCGCCTCTCTGCCCGTGAAACATCTGTCCCGGAAACGATGGATACGTCAGATACGCAAGCACAAACGCCGCACCGTGCGCCGCTATGTACCGGAGACAATTCCATATATTTCTGTCCCGCCGTAAAAGCCACACACAAAATGCGATCCCAAGATAAAACAGGAAAATAAAATAATAATACTGCGTCAAAAATCCCAGATATGTCACCGCCGCCATCGGCAAAAGGCAGCGCGTCACCGACAGTCTACCACCGCCTTTACGCATTGCGCATATATGCAGGATGCCGCACAGGAGCACGAACATCGTCAGCAGCTCGTACATCCGTATAAAGACTACGCCGCTCATGGCCGCCGGACTAAAACCCCAGAATAAAACTACATAAAGCGCCTGTCTGCGATCCCGCCCGGAAACCAGATAGGACATATACGCAAGCAAAACAATATTTATCCCGTGTATGACCAGATTGACGCACAGTCCGGTCCATTTTGAAAACACGCCGGGCGCCAGGGACTGCACCGTATGGAACACCCAGTAATACACGGGCGGATGTACATCCCATGACTGCACCAGCCTGACAAGGCCATACTGAAATCCCTTCCCGGGCAAGACTACAAATTCGCTGCGGTACACGTCCCTGTCCATCCACTTTCCGTCTTCCACATAGAAACCGTCTGTGCGCGCCGTGGAATAATAAGTATAATATTCGTCTTCGTGGAAGCCCTGTTTCTGCGTACAGAAATAAAAGGCGGCCGCCATCTGCGCCACCCAGATCATGACAAAAAGTATTCCGTATTTTTTACCGACGCCGATCCGTTTCTCCGTCATCTTACTGCTCCCTGGTCCTGCGCTCCATTCTGCGCGCATGCACTACTCTGACTGTCCGGGGCGCTATGGTCAGCAGAATAAGATACCATTTATTTTTTCCCGTCAGATAAGGATTTGTCACAGTATCAGCTACATGTCTTCTCAGATAACGGATAACTCTTTTGTAAAATTCATTCGTCCCCGTCATCTGCGAGACCGGCACATGCAGCAAATAGTCAAGTCTCTGGTACAGATTAAAGCGCACGGCATAAACATGAAGCTGCGGATAGTCACTGTCCACCAGCGCCTGCACCTTATCCGCATTGTCCACGATATCCGTAAACACTCTGGAAAAACTGTCTCCGGACATCTTTCGCGTGGTACTCTCCCTGCGGCAGACCACATGGTAGCACTGCTTCGGCAGGATCATAATGCCCTCCACATCCTGCAGCATTTCCACCAAAAGGCTGAAATCCTCGTTCAAAACGCCTTCCGGAAAACGGTGGTGCGCAAACATCTCCCGCTTTACAAGCTTGGTACAGAAAGAACAGTCGCCTTCATGAAGCAGCAGCTCTTTCAGAAATTCCTCCGACCGGCAGAAGCGCTCCTTGTCCGGCGGCGCACACACATCCGGCAGACGTTCCCCTTCCTCGCTCACTTCATCCCGGGAGATCTGCACGATCGGTACGCTGCTTTTCTCCAGAGCCTGAACCATCAATTCATACATATCCGGCTCAATATAATCATCGCTGTCAACAAAGCCAAGATATGCGCCCTGTGCCATGCGGATACCGAAATTGCGCGCCGTGGATGCGCCGCCATTCTCCTTATGATACACGCGGATACGTCCGTCCGCCTCTGCAAGACGTTCACACAGTTTGTCCGTGCCGTCCGAGGAGCCGTCATCGATCAGAAGGATCTCCAGGTCCCGGTAAGTCTGCGCACAGACAGACGCCACACACTTTTCCAGACAGGCTATGGAATTATATACAGGTACAATCACACTGACCTTCCCGCTCATCGCTTATCTCCTGCAATTCGTTATAACACGCCTTCCGTCATCGCCCTGTACATCTTACGCGGGCTGACAGACGGCGCGATACTTAAAGGACCCGCTGCGGCAGGAACGATCCTGCCTTTCATCAGATCGCCGGTAAAACGGAGCAGTTCATCCGCAGCGTAATCCGCATTCCACGTATCGCGGATCGTCCCGTAAGCCGCCTGTCCCATGCGCTTTCTCTCATCCCAGTTTTGAAACAGATCCAGAACCAGCTCTTCCATCTTCTCATAACTGTCATCCGGATAGACCAGCCCGTTTTCCATATGGCGAATCAGATACGGAGCCGCGCCCACCTGTGCGCTCACTACCTCCACGCACCCGCTGTTCATCCCCTCGTTGACCACGGCGCCCCAGCCTTCCAGATAATTGCTCGTAAACAGATGTATATGGCATCGCTCCATCACATCACGAACCTTGTCCGGAGCCGTGTATCCGTAAAAACAAAAATACGGCGCAAGCCCCAGACTCTCCACACTGTCCCTGATACCGGGCTCCATCTCTCCGTCTCCCAGCATATGCATACAAAAACGGCATCCCTTATCATGAAGAGTCTTCGCCAGCCGCACGGCATATTCCGGGTGCTTTAAGGGTATAAACCTTCCCGCCCACACAATATGAAGCGTTCCGTCCGACGGTTTCATATCGCGCAGCTGCTCTTCACTGTAGGTACGCAGCTGCGTAAAATATCCCCACCTAAACATTTTACCCGGATAAGCGCCTATCAGATGAAAATCCGACGCCGCATAAGCCCCGGCACACAACATGCACACATTCCGGCCGCGGTATCTGATATGCTCCCGGTACTTGGCAAGCAGCCCGCGGGGCGAGATCATCTTCCACTGTCCTTCCCGGTAAATTCTCTCACTCACGCGAAGAGTGGTTTTGCCGGAGCCCAGTCTCTGCGCCGCCAGGTCCTCTCTCTGCGACCAGCCGAACAGTACCACGTCGCTGTCATCTATCTTTTCTCTGCACGCACGGTCCGATTCGTAGAGACACCGCACATACGGCAGCTTGTGCACATCAAGCCCCCAGCCCATATCGATGCGTTCCTTCTCCATCGGCATAGTCTGGATAAACGTGAAATCATTGCCCAGTCGTCTATAGAGCGCGTCGCACAGCGGGATCTGGTGATGGTTGATATAATTGGAAACAAACGTAAACGTCATGACAACATCTCCCGATAAATATGTACCAGCCGGTAATAGTTCTGATCCGCATCGTGATTTATGCGCGCATGTTTTCTGGCATTATCGGAAAACCGTTCCACAATGGCTTCTTTTGTAAATATCTCTATGATCCTGTCGGCAAGCGCCTCTGTATCCCCGGCCGGGTACAGCATACCGTCTCCCCCGTCCGTCAGCATATTGTGAACGCCTCCCACATCGGCAGCCACACACGGCACGCCGAGCATCATCGCCTCTCCCAAGGAATTGGGAGAATTTTCGATCGCAGAGGGCAGCACATAGAGATGACTGTTCAAATACTGTTCTTTCATCTCCTCCGCCGTCAGACGGCCAAGCATCGTCACATGTTCACCCAGACGTTTATCCCGGATCAATTTTCTGATATATTTGCCGTATGCGGACAGCTTCAGCCTGTCTTTAAGCGTATCATCCTGTATAATATTGCTTCCTGCCACATAGACATGCACATCGGGAAACCGCTCCAGCACTTTCGGAAGCGCCTGCAGCAGATAGTGAAAGCCCTTGATGGGATAATCGCCCTGGCTCACAAATATACTGTAAGGCTCGCATGCGGTTCTCTTCCATCTGTCATGATAAAAAATACCCCGCAGCGTCTCGTTTAAGAAATGATACTTTGCAGACGGATTGATCTTTGCAGTCTGCTCGCGGTCAAAGTCCGTTCTGCCGGCGACATGACCCGTCAGAAGCAGGGCTGCCTTTTCATTCTCTCCGCGCTTTATAAATTTCTTCTGCTGCTGCCGGATACTGTCTTCTCTGATACGGTCGCGCAATGTCGCCTGCTTCTGTACCTTAGGCGGCAGGTCCGCCATATATTTTTCCCCGATAACACTGCATAATCCCTGTATGCCGATCAACGTCCGTTCCGGACGTCCGTATGCTCTGACACACGCAAGCGCATGGGGATACTCTGTCCCGAACACATGCACAATGTCCGGTTCAAAATCCGTCAGGATCTCATGAAATCTGTTTTCCAGTCCCTCATCGTATATTTCCGGCGCATCAATATTCTCCGGGAAGCTGTAGCAGCGGCATGATGCGTTTTCGCCAAGCTGCATTGTCCTGTGAAAAATGTCCGCGTCCGCCCCCGCCGGAAAAGCAATTCCCAGCTCAATACGGTTGTGCCCCTGCTCCTGCAAAGTGCGGTCCAGCAATCCGCTCAGCCAGCCCTCCCTGTTACTGTAGGAAACTCCCAGCTGCCTAGCTATCGCAGGAAGCATAATATTGCATACCCATAGTACTTTCATAAATCTTTACCTCTATACAGTCTTCTTTTGATTTTCTGGTAGACCCTGGCCGTAAACGGGTTCCCTGCGATCCATGTCCTGACAGGAGCCAGCGTCACAAGCATGAGTAGTCTGTATCTGCGTACCTTCTCTGCCGGCATATACCGGCATACGATCTCCTTGTGCTCTCTGGCCGACCGTTTTGCATTCTCCTTTGTCTCGGAGAAACCGCCGCCCTCGTACAGCGCAACCGTAACGGGCATATATACCGTTACCGCACGGCCCTTGTAATAACACCATAAGAAATGCTCATAGTCGGCCCGCACGGCGTAATGCGTATCAAAGCCCCTCTCCTTTAAGAGCTTTGCCGAATAAAAACAGGCCTGATGACAGGGAAGATTCCGATAGCAGGCAAAATCATCGATCCGGGGATTGGATTGCACCGCCGTGCCGGTTCTGCGCTCATGGATATTGCCGTAGAAAATGTATCTGCCGGACGTTTCGCCGGCTGTATGCCCCAAAGCCGTGCTCTTAGCGTCTTCCTCCTTTGCCATCTGCCCTTTGACCTGCGCAAGCACATTATCATCATAGAAGCTGTCCCCGCAATTCAGGAAAAAAACATAATCGCCGCGCACATACTGCAGAGCCTGGTTCATGGCATCGTAGATCCCCGCGTCTGCCGTGCGGTACACCCTGATCTGCCGCCGTTCATATTCGCTTAAATATGCCCGCGTGACCTCATCCGCAGAGTTCCCGTCTTTGATGATGATCTCATAATCCTGTTCCGTCTGGCTTAGGATGCTTTCTACTGTCCCATGCAGTTTTTCCCCCGCATTCAGACACACCACAATAATGCTGAACGTCATTACATTAGCTCCCGTTTTACAAGGTCAGCTCACATCCGAAGGAATGTTGACCATATTGTTAAAGAAAAATGTTTTATAGGGCAGGATCAGCGTTCCGTCATCGCCCGCACGGCTCATATAGATGCAAAAATACAGAATTGCAGCCACAACGATCCCCAGCCGGAACAACTTTCTCCGCCGCGCATCCGGTATCCGTTTGAGCAGCATCGGAAGAAAAACGATATGGCTGATCGTCAGGTAATATCCGATGCGGGATATGATCGGCAGAAACGAGCAAAACACATACAATGCCAGGGCGCCCAGATTCAGGTAAAAATAAAACCAGAAGCTTCTGTCTTCTCTCTCCCCGGCTTCCCCGCCCGACGCCGCTGCGCCCTGCGGCATATCCCTGCCCGCATCCTGCCCCTTCCCGTTCTGCATCCGCAGCACCAGAAGAGCCATTCCAAGCACTCCAAGGCAGCGCATGATATTGATATAGCTTGTGCTGCCCTCCAGATACTCCGTCTCTTCATAAGTGGGATATAAATATACCACCACTTTAAGATAAAAATCCCGGAACAGAAGAAACGTAGTGCAAAAAAGCCCTCCCAGCGCAAGCTGCCACTTTTTCCACGGCAGAGACGCCATGAAATAAAGCGGTATCACTACCAGCAGCGATTTGTGAAAAAGCGACCCCGCCAGGATCAATATAAAGAACCTGCCCCACTGTCTGCGCAGCACGAATTTCATAGAATAAAATGCAAGCGCAAGCGCCAGATAATACCGTACCGTACTGAATGTCTGGAAATAATATCCCAGCGCCATGAACAGAAAGAAGGTCAGCGGGAAATCGTCGCTCTGTTCATACATCGCCAAAAGAAAAACCAGAAGGGTCACAAAGGCGTACACGGCAAACACAAGAAGGTAATTCTCAAAACCGGACAGGCCGTAGATCAGCCGGACCACCAGATTGAACCCTATCTCCGTAGGCACATAAGCATCGCAGTTGACCAAATGCATAAATTCAACGTATTTGGTATAGTCGTTGCCCACATTGAGCCTGCAGGCGGACAACGCGAACAGAATCAGAAAAACAGCCAGAATACAGACGCGGTTGCACATCTGCTGCCTGGTTATTTTATACGGTTGTATGACCGGTTGATTGTTCACCATACAGGCGGCCAGTACCGTGACCGCCGTCACCGTGATATACAGAATCATTTACTGCGTTATCCTTTCCGGCTGTTACGCCCGGGCTTCCCGCACTCCGCCTTTCATCCACAGATAAGCCTGCCTGAGCGGGACATCCCGGCACATCTGCTTTCTGTGTACCCACAGAAACCGGAACGACAGCGGCAGAGCCATTTTCCCGTACAGATAATAATACAATACTCCCCTATCGCGAAAAAATTTTTCGTCATATCCGTGGAACCATGTGGACTGTCTCTCCGTTTCCTCCCCTATGCAGACTGTATGGGAATAAATCTTAAGGCCTGCCTTCAGACAATCCCTTAAGAAAAGGCTGTCCTCTCCGTTACTGTATCTGGCCCCGCCTCCGAAAAGCAGAGAATAATGCGCATTGGCCCGCAGCAGCGCATCCCTCTTAGCGGTAATGCTGTATCCCGGATATCTCCCATAATTGCGGTAATTGATACGGTGAATATCCTCGTTCCAGTAAGTCCGTCTGGAGGGCGCCACCTTCACATTCACAAGAAGCATGTCCGCACCGGGCAGCTCCTCGTATGCTCTGCGTACCTTTTCTTCATAGTCCCCGTCCAAGACAACGTCCTCGTCCATAAACACACAGATATCCCCGTCTGCATGCAGCAGCGCGGTATTACGGCTAAGCCCCACGCCTCTCTCCGGCATGGAAAACACCTTTACCCTGTGCCCCTCATGTTCGATCTCTTCATAACCGTATCGGTCACACTGGTTTACGATCACCGCATCGGTTTTTATATGCATTTGTTCAATCAGGGCTGCAGCATCTTTGTCCACCGCCGATACCAGTAACTGAATATTCATAATGCCCTCTGTACGCTTTCTATCTCTGTTTTCCGATTGCCCGTCCATAATACCTGCCAAGGAACCTGCCGTCCGCATCGCCTATCGCCACACCCACGATCCGAATCTCTCTGAGCTTAAGCTGTTCCATGATGTATCCCAGATATGCCGCATGTACCTGCCCGAATGCAACCGCAACCACCGCGCCGTCCGCTTCACGAAGCCGGGTCCACTGCCCGTCTGTGATCTCCTGACCCTGTATAATATCCAAGACGCAGATGTCGCCCCACTTCTCCCGCAAATATAAAAGATTGTCATCATAGGCCCGTCCGAGCGCCCCTAACGCTTTTGCATAGCCGGCAAAGGGCACATCGGTCACCTGCCGCAAATCGCTGGCAACCAGAATACGGTCATCCAGAATATAGTAAAGCATCATTCCAAGGAGCATCAGAACGGCACAGACTACAGTCCCCACAAGCACCGCCTGCACCGTTCTGGAATCCGCCACTACCAGACTGCTCTCCGTTGTCTGTATCACTTCGATCTTCTTAAATTCCTTCGCCGTGTTTCCGCGTTCCGTGAGCGACCTTCCAACGGCGCGGATAATGGCGTCGCAGCTTTCTTTATCGTGGGTCGTAACAGTGATGGTCAGAAGTCTCAGATCGGATAGGATCTCCGCCTCCGTTGCCTCCATGACCTCCTGCCTTGTGTACCCTTCCGGCAGATAACTCATGGTCACATCGAGGATCGGGTCTGTCGCTATCAAATCGTTCCATGTATACCCGTTATAGGCCTGATACACTTCCCCGGTCTCGTCCGGGGCAAAATCCAGATATACCTTGGACACCGCCCTGTATTCTCTTTCGGACTCCGGCACAACATGCGACGCCTCGTATATAGCAGCGCCGAGCGCGGCGCCTGCGGCTGCCGCCAGTATTACAAGCCATATCTTTCCAAGAAAGCAAAGCGCTGTTTTTTTCAAATCCATACCTGCATCGGCGTATCTGATCTCTCGCATACATTCAACCTTTCTCTTAAATGCCGTCCCGCAAATACCGTCCCGGCAAGAAACGCACTATTTACGCATCGCAGTGGTCTGCGTACTGTCCACGCCCTCCGTGCTCTCCGGCCTGATAAGAATCTTTAATGTAAGAAGCATAAGCTTTAAGTCCAGCCATACCGAATACTGCTCGATATATGTCAGATCCAGCTTCAGTTTATCGTAGGGCGTGGTATTATATTTGCCATACACCTGCGCGTAACCCGCCAGCCCGGCTTTTACTTTCATACGAAAGGCAAATTCCGGCATTTCTTCCAGATACTGCTCTATAATCTCCGGCCGTTCCGGTCTGGGGCCGATAAATGACATGTCGCCCTTCAGAATATTCAAAAGCTGCGGAAGCTCGTCGATCCTGACCGCACGGATAAATTTACCCACCGGCGTAATGCGCGAATCGTTCCTGGCGGCCAGTCTCGCCACGCCGTCCTTCTCCGCATCCACCTTCATACTTCTAAATTTCAGAATATAGAATTTCTTCTGCCCGATCGTACACCTGACCTGCTTGTAAAAAACCGGTCCGCCGTCATATGCCTTGACTGCGATCGCTGTAATGAGCATAAACGGCGACGCTATAATCAAAAGAAGCAGGGAACACACCAGGTCGATCAGCCTTTTAACGATCCGCTGCTCTACTTTAAGCGCATATTCCCTTGTCAGATAGATCGGCGTATCAAACAGATGCAGCTGATCCGCACCTTTTACGATGACATCCGATATCTTCGGCATCATATATACGCGAACGCTGCGGCTGTAACAATACTTGAGCAGATAATTTCTGTCGGCAACGGGAATATCCCACAGCACGACAGCGCCGTACTCCTGCGAAATCTCCTTTTTCACAGCTTCGAGCCCCTCGGATATATTCATGCTTTTACCGATCTTATATTTCTCTTTCCGCGATTCAAACTTTGCCACAATGTCATCGATGGATCGCTCCCCGTGAATGATCAGAATCGTTCTGGGCGGAAAAGCCTTGTAGTAACAGGTATTGCACACAAAGACCCACACGGCGGATGCCACCGTCTGGATGAGCATGGTCAAAGCGATCGGCTTCACGCTCACTACCCAGTTCGCCATCAGCGAGATCTGGAAATAAGAGATCACATTGGCAAACAGCAGCGCAAAAAATTCTGAGATAAACACATCTGTCGGTTTCAGATAACCTACCTTCAGCACACCGTAAGTACTTGCAAAGAAAAACAGAAGCACAAAATAGATCAGGATAATAAGCACATGCCCTCTAAAGAAGAAATTGGCCCGTCCGTGAAGACGCAGATACGGATAGTATTCTTCAAACCAGAAATAGGCATAAATCGCTGTATGAAAAAGCAGTCCGATCAAGGTCAGCTGCAATATGATGATCCTTTTTAAAGCCTCCATCCGCTTCATAATCATACCTCTTTCAAAGGGAGTCCTTCTCTATAGCCGTCTTGCCGTCGCTCTGTACGCCCATAGGACAAAATAGCGCGCGCTGGATACCACGGACAGGTTTTCCCGTCTGCGGTACAAATTCCAGATACGTCTGATCGCCACAAGCTTATTGGATGATAAGGATGCCGCAGGTCTGCGGTATATGGCAAGCACCTCATCAAGACCGTACGCCGTATATCCCGCCCGCAGGATCTGCCACCAGGTAGCCGTATCCTCGCTTTCCACACGGGGCATCCGCATCAGGTCTGCAGGAATGATCTCTTTATCCAGCAATACGGTAGTCGTAAAAATCACCGTCCGCGACAACGCCTGTCTGTAAGTAAGACTCTCCGGCACGTGCACATCCTTACCGGTAGGCTTTGCCCGTTCGTCGCCAAACGCATAGGCTGTAAACACAAACCCCGCCTGCTTGTCCCGCATAAAGGCAAGCTCTTTCGACAGCTTCTCAGGAAACCAGATATCATCAGCGTCCAGAAAGGCGATATACCTTCCTCCTGCCGCGTCTATTCCGGTATTGCGCGCCGCCGCTGCGCCTTCATTCTGCTCTTTGCGCAAAAGTACGATTCTGTGTCCCTTCGCATCGGTATACTCTTCTGCAGAACCTGTCCTGTTATATCCGCCCGCCTTCAGGGTATTACGGATAACCTTCACACTGTCATCAGGCGAAGCATCGTCCACCAAGATCAGCTCCCATTCCGAATAGGTCTGCCGCTCTACCATTGCGATCGTCTCTGCAATATAATCCCGGGCCCGGTATACCGGCACGATGACACTGACCAGTCCGTCCATTTAAAAATCCTCTTTTACAAGATAAATGGGTCTTCTCTTCACTTCCATATACATCTTGGATAAGTATTGCCCTACTATTCCCAGGCAAAACAGCTGCACGCCGCTTACCAGCATAATAATACATACCAGAGAGGGCCAGCCCGATGTAGGGTCGCCGAAGATCAGCGTCCGCACGATGGTAAAAATGATCAGAGCAAACGCAAATACGCAGAACAGCGCGCCCAGCACGGCCGCTATGGTAAGCGGCACCGTGGAAAAAGCGGTGATCCCTTCCAGCGAATAGACAAATAATTTCCAGAAAGAAAACTTCGTTTCCCCTTTTCTGCGCTCTACATTCTCATATTCCAGCCACTTTGTCTCATAGCCTACCCACCCGAATATCCCCTTTGTGAATCGGTTATATTCCGACATGGACAGGATCGCATCCACCACCTGCCGCGTCATAAGTCTGTAATCCCTTGCGCCATCCACAATCTCGGTCCTGGATATCCTGTTCATGATCCGGTAAAACATCCTTGCAAAAAAAGACCTGACGGGCGGTTCGCCCTTCCTCGTCACACGTCTGGTCGCAACGGAGTCATAGCCCTGCTCGATATAGCTGTACATTTCCGGAAGAAGCGCCGGCGGGTCCTGAAGATCCGCGTCCATCAGCACCACCAACTCGCCCTGCGCCTTCTTAAGTCCCGCATAGATAGCCGCTTCCTTGCCGAAATTTCTGGAGAAAGACACAAGATGCACTCTTGTATCCTGCTCCCGTAGCTTCCTGACTTCCTGCACCGTTCCGTCCCCGGAGCCGTCATCTATATATATGAGTTCCACTTCGATTTCCTTTTCATGAAAAAAGGCGGCATTCTTAAACAGCTCATCATAAAAATCCCTGACGTTTTCTTCTTCATTGTAGCAGGGCACGACAACGCTAAGCAGTTTCATGCAGACTACCTTCCTTTCAGTTATCAATATGAAATATTTTATCATACATAACAAAAAAAAGGAAGAGACGTATCTCTTCCCTTTTGCCCGCTATACCAGTCCGTATTTTAGCCGTATATAGTCAGCCACAGCTGCGATATACTCGCTGTTTGTAGGTCTGACATATTCATTTGAATTGCAATAGCCGAAAAGTTCCTCAAATAATACGCTGTTTCCCCTTTCCCATGATACCTCTATTGCATTTCTGATAGCACGTTCGATCTTTTGATCTGTTGTTTTATACATCTTCGCCAGATCAGGGTACAACAGTTTAGTGACGCTGCCTACCAGTTCCATGTCCTTGGTGCACATTTCTACCGCGCTTCTCAGGTAGTGATAACCCCGTAAATGCGCCGGAATGCCCAATTCTAACATGAAACCGGAAATTCCCTGCTCCAGTTCCTGTTCGGACACTATACTTTCCTGTAACATTCCCTTTTTGCTCCTTCTTACTTCTTTTTGCGCATCATCCTATATTCATAGTCGTATTACATATTATTATAATATCAAACATCTTACATCCTGTAAATTGTAAGTTATCGCCTACAGCCTTGCTAAATCGGCATTATTCTTAAACCAATCATAGGCAAGCCGCACGCCTTCCTCCAGATCTACCTTGTGTTTCCAGCCCAGACCGTGCAGCTTTGTCACATCCGTCAGCTTGCGCGGTGTGCCGTCCGGCATATCCTTATTCCATACGATCCTGCCCTGATAACCGACTACCTTCTGCACCGTCTCGGCAAGCTGTCTGATCGTAACCTCCTTGCCCGTACCGATGTTGACATGCTGTTCTCCGCTGTAATTTTCCAGTAGAAAAACACAGGCGTCAGCCATATCGTCCACATACAGAAATTCACGCAGCGGAGAGCCGGTCCCCCACAACTCCACTGTAGGACTTCCGTTCACCTTCGCATCGTGGAACTTGCGGATCATTGCAGGCATCACATGGGATTCCTGCAGATCATAGTTGTCGCGGGGTCCGTACAAGTTTGTCGGCATACAGCTGATAAAATCGTCCCCGTACTGCCTCTTGTAAAATTTACACATCTCAAGTCCCGCTATCTTGGCGATTGCATACGCCTCGTTCGTCTCCTCAAGAGGACCGGTGAGAAGCGCATCCTCCGGGATCGGCTGCGGCGCCATGCGCGGATAGATACAGGTACTGCCCAAGAACAGCAGCTTTTTCACGTGATAATCGTGGCAGCACTTGATCACATTACACTGTATCTGCATATTTTCATAGGCAAATTCCGCCGGCGTTGTATTGTTAGCGTTGATTCCTCCGACCTTTGCCGCCGCCAGCACTACAACATCAGGTCTTTGCGTATCAAAGAAATCCCTGACCGCCCTCTGGTCCGTCAGATCCAGTTCCCTATGCGTCCTTCCGATGATATTGGAGTAGCCCTTTGCCTCCAAATTCCTGACAATGGCGCTTCCCACTAGCCCCCTGTGTCCTGCCACATAGATCTTATCCGTCTTTGTTATTGCTGCGCTCATTTTCCTCTCCGTTTCCGAAGCGTTCCCGCTTCTTTAGTTTATTTATCTATCAACACATATTGTCCCTGTTATTTACTCTCCGTCCGGCTCTGCCGCCATAAACCCGTCACGGATCGTGTCGCCCATAAAAACCACATCCGTCTTAACCGGCGCAGACGGGAAGCTCTCATATCCCACCCGGTCGCCTTCCGCCGGATAATAAAATGTTACGCCGTTGATCTCATAGGGCAGAACTGCAAAATTGTCATAATCCTTCTGGGTGACCCAGTAATCATTCTCATAGCCTGACACGATCTGCCCGCCAAGAGCCGCTCCCTTATATATCAGTATCGCAAGTACCGCCAGCGTTACGCATACCCTGCACGCATTCCGCGCCTGCGGCATCTTCTGCATTGTCCGGACCCGGCCAGAACGCTCTGTACCGCATTCCCGTACACCGCCGGATACATATGTACTGTACAGCTCTCCCAATACTACGGCAGGCGTCAGATACACGTACACGCAGCCGTAACGCATCAGCGGGGAGGTGCAGAGCCAGAACAGAAACGAAAGGGCCACCGCCGCCTGCACCGGCAGAAACCGCCTGCGCATTTTACAGGATGCGCCTGTCATGCAGACTGCACGCACAAGCAATATGCATACAGACACCGCCGCTACCGCTACCAGGCATTTGTCCATACCGGCAAGCGCATGATACCAGTCTGGCAGCCATTGTCGTATCGGAATGTCATATCGCAGCACGTCCGTATAACCTCTTCCGAAAACCTGTATCTCCCTGGCATCATAATCCGCTATGCCTTTCGGTATTTTCCATGCCACATCCAGCAGATCTATCTGCGTAAAAGGATAGACCATCCATCCTGATATCAGCATATTCCTGATCAGATACGGTAGTGCCGTTCCAATCCCCAGCAGCAGATACACCGCCGTTTCTTTAAACCGCCTGCCTTTTATCAGATCATATGCCGGGCAGATCACAAGCAGCAGTATCAGCGCCGCCGAGAGCTTCACCGTCATCAGAAATACCCCCAGCACGCAGAGCATTGCATAAGGAAATATATCCCGGACATCCTCTTCCAGCAGATCCAGCCACCGGATTATAATATAAAACGCTGTCAATACCATAAAATAATCCGATGCAGGGGAGATCATCTCATCGAAAATATTTACCAGATAATATACGCACATGAGCCTTGCAAAGTCCGATGTGCGAAGCCTTCCTCTTCTGATGGAAGCCGCCATCTCCAGGCAGACCGCCGCCAGCACAAACGCCAGCCAGCCCGCCGCACAGTGATAGGATTGTCCGCCCATAAACGACATACTGTACAGGGCAGACAGGGCAAACGACGAACTGTTATACGCCAGTCTGCAATGCAGGTTACCCAAACCCCTGACCGTTCCGTACTCCTCGATCCATCTGATGCTCTGCGCGTGATACAGGCTCGTGTCATAGTGGATGATTCCTCTCGAGGCGCCGTATGCAAATAGTAAAAAGAGGAACAGTATAGCAAACACTTTTCCTCTTTCTCCCTCCCGATTCTTCCGTATAGCCGCCCACATTTTCCGCAGCATACCGCCTAAATGCCTTCTGTAACAGCAGACTACAGCCACGGCGCAGACGCACAGAATCAAATTTGCCACAAGACCGACACCGTCAAACAGGCTGAAAAACTGACTGTACACCGTGACAGCCACTAAGCCGCAGACAGGATAGGAATCCCTGTATCTGACCCGGTATCCGGTCCGGGCCGCAATTGCATGCAAGATGCCATACCCGACCGCAAAAGTTGTGAAAAACATGTAGATCCATATCGCTGTCACTGTAAGCATAGATATCTATGCCTTTCTCTTGTAATCTTCGCAGCTTATGCCCGCGATCTGCTGTAAGTCTGCATTCATCATCATGGATACCAGACCTTTAAAATCCACGTCCCGCTTCCAGCCAAGCTTCTGCTCAGCCTTAGCGCAATTGCCCCACAGCAGCTCTACCTCTGCGGGACGGTAAAATTCCGGATTGACATCCACCAGCAGTCTACCGGTCTCAGCATCATATCCCTTCTCATCAACGCCGGTCCCTTCCCAGCGGATCGTGATGCCCAGCTCCCCGAACGCCGCCTCTGCAAACTCTCTGACCGTATGCGTCTCATTGGTTGCAAGCACATAATCATCGGGTGCATCCTGCTGAAGCATCATCCACATGCCTTTGACATAATCTCCCGCAAATCCCCAGTCTCTCTTGGCGTTCAGATTGCCGAGAGACAGCTTCTGCTGTCTGCCCGCTATAATATTGGCGATCGCCAGCGTGATCTTTCTCGTAACAAAATTCTCTCCACGCCGCGGCGATTCATGATTAAACAAAATACCGTTGCACGCAAACATATTGTAAGACTCCCGGTAGTTTACCGTGATCCAGTATGAATATAACTTGGCAGCGCCGTAAGGGCTCTTCGGATAAAAGGGAGTATTCTCACTCTGGGGCGCCGTCTCCGGTATCCCGCCGAAAAGCTCGGATGTGGAAGCCTGATAAAAACGGCATGTCCCACCGTTGACCCGGATCGCTTCAAGCAGCTTGAGCGTACTGACACCGGTTGCTTCCGCCGTATACTCCGGCACTTCAAAAGAAACACCCACATGTGACTGCGCCGCCAGATTATATACTTCCGTTGGCCGAATCTCGGCGATGAGACGCATCAAGTTGCTGGAATCTGTCGTATCGGAAAAATGCAGGAAGAATTTGGTATGATAATAATTGGAATCAAGAATATGGTCTATCCGAGCCGTATTGGAAATACTGTGCCGGCGGATCAGTCCGTGTACCTCATAACCCTTCTCCAGTAAAAACTCAGCCAGATAAGAGCCATCCTGCCCCGTAATACCTGTGATTAAAGCTATTTTCTGCATGATTCAGTAATTCCTTTCTCATCTTTAATGTTTATTTTCTCATAAAACCGCAATGCTGTAAAGTCGTTCCCATAGCATTCAGGAGCACCGCGTCCTGTATATTTCTTGTATATTTCTTGTATATTTCCTATATATTTTCTCTTATTTCTCCGTTATATTTCCCAGATATTCCGCGATTGCATCGTGCCAGTCCGCAAACATATAACCGCCCGTCATCTTCAGCATATAGTTTTCCAAAACCGAGTATGCGGGACGTTTCACCGCCGCGCCGTACTCCTCTGACGTGATTGCCTCAACAGTTGTTTTCCTGCCTGCCAGCCTGAAGATTTCCTCCGCAAACTGTGCCCAGTTGCAATCCCCCTCACAGGTTCCGTGAAACAATCCGTAATTCTCTGTGGGAAGAAGATAGGCGATAGCCTTCGCTAATTCCGCCGCGCTTGTGGGAGAGCCGACCTGATCTCTCACCACCCGCACTTTATCGTTTGTCTCTGACAGTCTGAGCATCGTTCTGACGAAATTCTTACCGTCGCCGTACAGCCACGCCGTACGCACAATATAATGCCTAGAACTGAACTCTTTGACGAATTCTTCTCCGGCAAGCTTTGTTCTGCCATATGCTCCCTGCGGTCCAACAGGATCTGTCTCTCTGTACGGTCTGGTTCCGTTTCCGTCAAAAACATAATCCGTGGAAACATGCATCAGCTTTGCCCCGGTTTCATCAGCCGCAATACTTAGATTTCTCGGTCCAATCGCGTTGATCCTGAACGCCAGATCCTCCTGCGTCTCGCACGCTTCTACCGCCGTATATGCCGCGCAGTTAATAATGGCGTAAGGCCGTATGCTGCGAACCAGTTCCATAACTTTATCTATATTTGTGATATCCAGTTCATCCACATCCGTATTGATCAGTTCATATTCCGTACTGCCCGCATACTGCCTGTTGACGGCACGTCCCAACTGTCCGTTAGAGCCTGTTATTATAATCTTTTTCGTCATTACATAGTCTCCGTTTCAAATTGTTTTAGCTGCGACAGGATGATATATACGCAGCTGCAATCCTTATTTACAATAACAATATCATACAACCTACGGCAAAATTATGCAATTAAATCATTACGATTCAGGTGACTAGGCATATCTCCAAACTTTATGCGGTATTTAACGAACATTTTGTAAACTTTTTCTACTTTTTTCTAGTGACTCTCTTTTCTCCTTATGATATAATGAACGTTAGTGAGATTTTAGTACTTATTATGGAAAGAGAGGACTAGGGATGAAAAGATTACAAGTTCTTTTTCTTGTAGCTTTGTCTTCTACTCTTCTATTATTTGGTTGTGGTAAAGAAGAACAGGAAGAAGTCGTAGAACCCGTTGTAGAGCAGGTTATTGATGACATAGTTGAACCAGACACTGATATAGAAGATCCGGAAGATGTGCAGCAGGGAACAGACGATGACACTCCGCCGGAAGAAGGCATGGTCCGGAGCCGCATCACAAATGAATGGGTTACTGAAGAGGTAAATAACACAAGACCGATCACGGTCATGATCCCCAATACCAAAACGGCTTCCCAGTACGGTATCTCCAACGCGGACGTGCTGTATGAGTGTAATGTAGAGGGAAGCATCACAAGACTGATGGCGCTGTTTCAGGACTGGAGCGATTATGACAGGATCGGCAACGTAAGAAGCTGCCGTGACTATTATGTATATTGGTCGTTTGAATGGGATGCGTTCTATATCCACTACGGCGGTCCTTTCTACATAGATGAAGTTATCAACCGCCCTGACACAGAGGATATCGATGGAATGTCCAGCAGCAATTTCTGGCGTGCGGACGATGCGCACAACTCCACCGATAACGCCTATGTTGATACAGAGGGACTTAAGGCAGACATTAAGAAGTTGGGCTACAGCATGGAATACCGCAACGGTTACGCTGATGAGCAGCATTATCAGTTCGCTCCGTCCGGTGAGCCCAATACACTGGAGCAATACAGCGATGCCATTACTGCCGACAAGATAGATATGTCACCCACCTATCCGGTGACCAACTGCTACTTTATATATAATGATGAAACCGGTCTGTATGACAGATATCAGCATCTGTCAGGCGATTCAGACGGACCGCACATCGACAAGGCGAACGGCAAACAGCTTGCATTTAAGAATATTTTAATCCAGAATACGTATTATGAAGTTCGTGACGAGAAAGGGTATCTCGCCTTCCAGTGCCACGATACCACAAGAGACGGATGGTTCTTCACCAACGGTAAAGGTATTCATGTAAACTGGGAGAAGACAAGCGACTACGGCGCAACAAGATACTATGATGACACCGGAAATGAGATCCAGCTTAACACCGGTAAAACAATGGTATGTATTGTTGAAGACGGCGATTCCTTCCTGGTTGACGGCCAGAAAGTAGGGTGAAGCAATTAATCTTCCTGAGAATAGCAAAGAAGTGCACTTATCCAGGTGCACTTCTTTTTTTATCCAGATCCCACTTTTATCCGGACTCACTCGCCGGCAGCATACTACACGCCGTCAATCAAAAAATACCTTGTTATAAAACAAGGTATTTTTATAAAGTGAGCATAAAGGTGACTGCCGGATTTGAACCGGCGATGACGGTGTTGCAGACCATTGCCCCTGCGTTTCAAATCCAGTAATATCAACGGATCGACGCCTCTATTACTTAACGACCAC
>CANQNN010000004.1 GCA_947625205.1 uncultured Lachnospiraceae bacterium
TTAGTCCCATCCAGATTGCAACAGACGCAAGAATGATATACAGAAGCTCCATCATGCCGGACAGGGGATAGGAATTCAGATCATCACCCCGCATTAAGAAAATGGGATTGAAAACCGGGTGATGATAAAGCAAAAGCCACATCACTTCATATAAAATAAAGGGAGCAATAAGTGATACATATCGATTACAAAACCATACCGAAAATGCCATTCCAACCAAAGCCCACAACACTCCGAACAAAAACCCTAACAGAACTTTACCTGTTAATATATAGCCATCACCATATTTTTCTAAATAATATTGCATTTTTGTTCCCATATACAAACCCGTGTCCGGCATTCCATGCTCGCCTGCAAAATATCCAATCAAGTTTACAACCGCAAAAGGAACCGCAATGATCATTCCGCCGGAAACCCCCGTTGTTATCATCCGTAGAATACCGTAATATTTCCAACTTATCCTTGAAGTAATCATTTTTATATAACCGCTGTGATATTCTTCGCAAAAAGCGATCGAATACCCCATAACTGGAAAAATTGCAGCAAAAGGTGTAAATCCCGATAACGCCATTGCAGAACTGATAATTTCATAAGTACTTACAGTTCCCTCAAAGTTAGTATTCACTCTTATCGCATGGACAAAAATAACCAATAAAATAGCAATCGCAACAAAAAAGCCTTTATTACTCAATGCACGCTTCATATCATTTCTGAAAAAGGCAATCATATTCCCTCCCCTGTTATTGTATATTTTCAATTTTTCCATCTATCGCATTAATACATATATCTGTCGCGGCATTTTCCGTCAATGAAATATCTGACATGCCTGATTCTATCAATTCTGCACAGGGGATATAAAATCTCCATGTCGGTACTAACTCTGCCTGCGTCCAATCATCGGTTATTGGCAGCCATACAAGAGAAACTTTTGTAAATGTAATTTTCTCCGAACAGGAAATCTCACCTTTTTTAATATACTCTTCCAAAATCTCCAGCGTTTTTTCCAGTCCCAAGCAATCTGCCTCTGATCCATCTGAGATATCTATGCATCTCCATAATAGATTTGTTGCTTCTATCACTGCAATCCCGTCTTTACCAATTTGTACTCTGCCATACACATCAACAATATTATCCGTGTTCATTTCTCTGTCATTTATTGCAACAGGTAATTCTTCAATGACGGGGACAAAATTGAACTCATAAAATCCATCCCCCACTTCGTTATATATGGAAGTACATGATACAACCTGTATGTCCGTATTCAAAACATATGAAAATATCTCCAACAAATCTTGTTTTGCCATATCTGTCGTATACGAATCTGAAATATCTTTATCCAATTCTTCAAAATAGTTGCCACCAGATTCAATCTGCTTATACTGTACAAGTAAGCTATCGTTACGATAGTCAAATCCGGCATGAGATGTTAGTGTAAAGTGCATATTACCGTCCACACTGTCCAAAGATATCTGTCCGGTTGTTTCTATTTGCCGCATAACTGCTTGTTCACCGCCGGTGTTTTGTTGTTCTGCAGTTTTTTCTTCCAGATCCCTTTCTATCACATTGGCCTCGCCGCCAAAAAGAACATCTATAACCTCTTCCATATTAACCGCGTCTGGAAAAGGTTCCGCTGTCTTTGCTGCGATCGTTTTCACATTCACGCCGTCGATCACGGCATCAATATGCATCACATTTCCCGAATCGCCAATACTACAGACACACCTCTTTCCGTCTTCACTTTCTTCCAAAGATACATCAGATATATCTCCCGTATCCTTTTCAATAATATTCTTAATGCTTTCATCGCTCTCATTATAAGCATATTGAATGCCGTTCTCTGTCTCTGCCTCCGGCGCTTTGGCGCACCCGCTTAATATGCACAGGACAACAAACAAAATACTGCCTTGTATTTTTTGAAACATCTGTATTTCTCCACCTTCCGATACGATAAATCGTATTTTTATCTCGTGAGATCAACGATAACTCCGATTATCCATATTTTTGTCATCATTTCAACCATTCTTGCATGAAACAACATTTTTGGCCCTATTTTGGTCATTTTACAAATATTCGTCTCACTTTTTTGCATATGCAGATTTTTATCCCAAAATCTGCAAAAAAATGTCTTTTCATGCAGTTCTATATCTTTCCCGACTCAGGTGTTATATAATATTTTCAGAAGCATCCATAAGCAAGCCATAATGAGGTTAGTGTGAAAATCACAATGATGTACCGATTTTTCATACAGACGCTCCGGAACGGAGAATAAAATGCGAATCCTGATCTGTGATGATGATCCCTTAATGATCGAACAACTTAAAAAATACTGTAAAAATTTTTTTGATAAAATCCATGTGAAATGTCCGGAGCTGGTCTGTTTTTCTGACGGGGAGTCTTTACTTACCGATGAAGGCGAGAAAGATATCCTGTTTCTTGATATAGAAATGCCAGGCATGAACGGTATATACGTGGGAAGCGAATTGAAGAAAGCAAACCGCAGCATTATCATTTTTGTTGTGACATCCTATTCAGAATATTTGGACGAGGCAATGCGTTTTCAGGTATTCCGATATCTGTCAAAGCCTGTAGATAAGCAGCGTTTCTTCCGAAATATGAAAGATGCTGTTGAACTGTATAATACTATGACGATCAAAATACCGGTTGAAACAAAACAAGGCATACACACCCTTTCCGCCTCCGCTGTCATCGCAGTAGAGGCACAGGCAAGAAAAGTGATCGTACATACAACCCTGTGTGATTTTGAATCCGTCCATAATATGCAGTATTGGTTGAGACTGCTCCCGAAAAACTGTTTTTTTCAGACACATCGCAGTTTCATTGTCAATTTTGAACATGTCACGGATTTTGACCACACTCTCATCAACCTGGCTGACGGTCAGATCCGCGCTTACCTGACCAAAAGAAAATACAGTGCATTTAAGGAAGCCTACCTTCTTTATCTTGAAAGTACGAGGTAAACCGGATGAGCAATGCTGTTTGTTATTTTTTTACTTTTATAATAGAGGCAGTGATACTATGGCTGTATTCCTCTAATCTTTTTACCGCCAGACGCAAGCCGCAGATACGATTTGCAACGCTTTCCCTTTTTTATCTAACGATGTTTGCCGTATCGCTGCTGGAATACACATGGCTGAATATGACGTTATATCTTGTCATGAATTTTCTTTTTCTGCTTACCATGTATGACCTCAAATGGTATACTGCACTGTTTCATTCCGCTGTTATTGCCGCCATTATGGGAATGTGCGAATTGGCCGCATACAGCACGATGGAACATTTCTCGCCTCATTTTTTTGTAAAGTTTATCATTTTCAGCAAAATGGCATTCTTCATCATTATATATATCCTGATCCATTTGCTGAAAGGACAGCAGACGCCAGAGCAGCAGCATAATAAATCCGTTCTGCTTCTGATCTTCATTCCTATAACATCTGTCTTCACCATGCTTACATTGGTAAGTGTCAGCGATTCCTTCCAGCTTTCTCCTCTTTTGAAAGGAATGGTTACGCTAAGCGCCTTTTTCCTATTGATAAGCAATCTGCTTGTATTTGGCATCAACCAGTACAACCTGAAAAAAAGCATGGAGTTTACACAGATGCAATTACTGCTTCAAAAAGAGTCTAACGCTGCTGAATATTATGAAATGCTTCGCCAACAGAACGAAAACCAGCGCATTTTGATCCACGATATCAAGAAACACCTGCATTCCATTGATATGCTGAACAGGCAGAAAGAGCATGATAAAATCGATGCGTATCTGCACCAGTTGATCCGTTCTTCTGACTTGAAAGAGTCTGCCCGTCTGTGCGAGCATGAAATGCTTAATTCCATTTTATGCCGTTATATGCAGCAATGCACTGACAGCCACATAGCTTTTCACGCTGATATACGAAGCGGAACAACGGATTTTATCGCCGACAATGACCTTACCTCATTATTCTGCAATCTGCTCGACAATGCTGTGGAAGCGGCGAAAGACATTCCGGAATCCTTTATTGAGATCAGCACAGGCAAAAAAGAAAAAACTCCGTTTACAGTCCTGACAGTCATTAACTCCTGCAGGACAGATCCCTTCACAGGAGAAAACGGTAATTCGACTATAAATATACCCCACAGTCATAATCATGGCTTCGGGCTGAAGAGCATACGCAAAATTGTCGCCAAATACAATGGAAATATGCAGATATACTACAATTCCGATACGCTGACCTTCCATGCGATCATTACTTTAAAGCGGCAGGGATCATGAAAAGCACGATCCGTATCAATATGAAAATTCACTGCAATAGATGAATAAATTTGAGTGCCTTCTGCAGCTACACCGAACAGTCTACCGATGCGCCTTTTATTTCTTTCATCGGTGCAGTTTCCACAGTGTTGACATCCACCTTTACATAGGTAATCGGTTCTTTCGCCGAAGGCTCTTTACTTTGCGCTTCCGCATCTGCCGTTCCATCTGCCGCTGCTTCTTTTTGCAACGCTTTGCCATCCTCGCTGATCTCAACCGAATCCATTTTACTCTCTTCGTTTTTAGCTCTGCTTTCTTCCAGCTTTTCCTCTGAGATTTCGCGTTCTTCTCTGCGTTTTTCAATTGCCTTGTTGCGTTCCAGCTCTGCTTTTTCCCTTGCTTCCTTTGCGTCCTCTTTCATTCCTTCGTCAGCTTTCACTTGATACGACTCTGCTTTTTCCGAAAGATCATTCATATATCCCATTGCCCGTTCCATTGTCGCCGTATCACCCCTGCGTCTTGCTTCCTTCAACACACGAAAAGGCGTATTTGCCATTTCCATACTTGTTTTTGCTCCCACGAGTCCTTCCATTGTTTTCGTATTCATCCCACTGCCTCCTCAAAATACTTCGCATTATAAATCTCTCTATGGCTTATTTCGTCACATTCCGATATGTCTTCATGATTTTGTATCAAATGGTCTGTTTGGCGTCACATCCGTCAGAAAATGGCAGCAGAACATCTATTTCAAATCTACCGTCCTTAACCTTGACCTGAAATGTTCCATTATATTTACGAATTGCATCCTCAATGTTCAAATATCCAATACCCTTTTTCATTTCTTTTTGGTTCTTCATATCAGTACTGTTGCCTGCGGAAATCAATAGACATTTTTTCACCTTATACGACATAATATTTATAAACGGAGTATGTCGTTCGTCCATCCTGCCACATTCATTTAACGCATTATCCAAAATATTTCCAAACAGAACGCACAAATCAAATTCATTGACCGTACATTCTTTTGGAATTACCACATCCGATGCAAAGGATATGTTTCTTTGCTTCGCCTGCTGCTTTTTCTCATACAGCAAAGCATCCACCGCCTTGCTTCCCGTTGCCTCATCTCCGGTATCGATGCTTCCTCTTTCTGCCATCGTCTCCAGATAATTTCCCATTTTATCCCATTCTCCGCCCTTCCATAGACCATATAGAGAAAGCACATGATTCTTCATGTCATGACGCAGGCGCTCCATCTGTGAATACTGCCCGTTCAGCATTTTATAAAAATGGATCTGTGAATTGTACCATTCCTTTTGCCGCTGTTCTATAGAGACCTTATTCATAAAAAAAACAAATCCGCCCGCAATACACGCTGTCAAAACGGACAGGATACATATTTCGATATGACTGAAAATCTGGTCGTAATACAAGCTTCCGCCTACCGCGCTGTCCATATGTGATACCACCATAATTCCGTTGCTCGCTCCCCAGTTGGCAATATCTACTACTGCAACCATGCAGATCAGCAGCACGGACGTCATGAGATACCAGCCGTTTATTTTGGAATCAAACACCGAATCCATCTTTTTCCTTAAAATATTTTGTGCCATAATGACCGGAATATAAGCGGCAGCTCCAATCACGCCGTCCAGCCACGGCTCTATATAAATCATCTGCCCGCCTGTCACCCGGTTTTGGAGGATCAATACAAGACAGGAAAAAAAGGAACAGCCAAAATTCCATGCCAGAGTCCTAACGGCAATCAAAACAAACGCCGCAAAAATCTTCTTCATAACAGTATCCGAAACGGCTGTCAAAAATAATCCCGTAAACAATATATGATGCAATATTGCGCTCAAAATATAAGGGATCCCAACACTGCCGCTTAAACCGACAGCCGTCTCGATCACAAGCAGCAGAAGCACAAATATTTTTTTATCTACTTTAAAACCGTTCAAATATTGATCACAAAAACGATATAGTGATAAAATATACCACATATAACATAGCAAAAACACGAAAAATCCGCCCATTATACGCCGCCTCCGACTTTCTTCATATACTCCAGCGTTTCCAGGCAAAACGCTTTATACCGTCTCTTTGCTATCGCGATCTTTTCTCCGTTATCAAGCATAACCTCCTCATGATCATAAGTATCTGCATATTTCAGATTGATAAGAAAACTTTTATGACATCTGAAGAAACCTTTATCCTTTAAATCATGCTCTAATGCGCTCATCTGCCCGTAATAGTCAAATATGCCGTTTTTACTATGTACGGAAACAACCCGTCCCCTGATTTCAAAATAGTAAATATCGCTTAACTGTATCTTCTTATTCTGACGCTCTTTATTGATAATGATAAAGTCCTCTGGGGTACATTCTAATTTCATCAAAGCCCGTTTTATCGTATGTTCCAGTTTGATACGATCCACCGGTTTGATGAGATAATGGAACGCCTCTACTTCAAAGGCATCCATCACATACTTTCTGCTGGACGATATAAAAACGATCATTTTGTCAAAGCTGCTTTTTCTCAGCATCTGAGCTGTCGTCATTCCATCCATATCACCCATCATAATATCCAGAAAGATAATGTCGAATTTTTCTATCGCCTTTAACAGACCCTTCCCTGTCTGAAACAACCTTACTGTATAGGCAACCTCCATATCGTTTAAAATATCTTTTATTGCTCTGACAAGATTGCATCCATCAATGATTTCATCATCACATACGGCAACCGCTATCATTCCTGCCACCTGCCTTATTTATTTCTAATTTTTAATTATATATCGGCAGGAATAACGCTGCAATTTTGGAAATGACATGAACGGTCGGTTTCATGTATTATCCGTTTATAAAAAAGCAAGGATATGAAAAAAACTCCTGCAGTCTATCCACCGCAGGAGTTTCCGATATTACTTTGCCTGTGCCATTGAAACAGGGTGAGATTCTTTCTCACGGCTTTTCCCCATACTTTTATTCATACGAATCAATGTCCAAAAGCAACATATTAACTATGCAGCCCGGAAGATCCGGAAATTCCACAACATAGCCGCCGCTTTTATCAGAGAAGTATTCTATTATCATTGCTTTTGCAATACCAAATATTCCTGTTCAATAAAAAATATTCTTAATTGGATATCAACGAACTCATAACTTCCTCCAAATTACCTTGCATCCATGTGCCGATAATATTTTTTTCATTCCGAATGCGCTCTATTTTTATTTCACACAGAACATAAACAGCAATCATAAACACAGCTAAAATTACTATCATAAAAATTTTCAACTTGCCCTTAACACCACTCTGTTTCTTCATTCCTTGTCGCCTCATTTATCATTGTGCAGCATTTAGATACTTCCCATTTTCAGTTCTTCAACAATTTCAACCTTTTCTACACTACGCAGGGAAAACAGCATTGCCATCACCACTACAAAGATAACCATTATGGCGGCAATTCCGTATGCACCCCACTTGATATAAAACATAAACGGTGTCATTCCTTTTGAGATCAATGAATACATGATATAATGGATCATCAAACTTATTGGTATTGCAAATATGAGTGACTTTATACCATACAATGCAGATTCTAAAAGCAACATTTTCTTCAGACCAACAGCTGTCATGCCAACAGAACGTAGTACCGCGAACTCATTTCTACGCACATTTATTGTATTTGCGATCGTATTACAGACATTCAAGCCAATGATCATTGTCATTAAGATTGTAAAAATGCAGACCATCATTTTGAGAAGCGTATATATCTGCCGGGAATTTTCAGTTGCTTTTGCCACATCAAACACTTGAAAGAATCCCATATCTGCCAAACATTCCGTGACTTGTTCGTGCTGTGATGTTTCAATGGCAAGGTCAATATAGGTATCACCATTCAGCAGCCACTCAAAAAAGGACATAGGAACAATCAGGACGGCCCTGTCCCGAACAAATTGTGACTGAATATTAGCGTTGCTGCCATTAACAACATCCTGAACAATAACCGTTTTACTGTTATCATTGTATTCCAAGTTTATTTCAGATTCTCTTTCCATCGAAAGCGGAGAACCAATAACAACACGGTTAGGAGAAGTCCCGTAATTCCCGGTTGCACTGTTAATCAGTATGCCATGATTGGATTGAGCATCATACGCCGCATAATCTATGTTGCTTTCTTCGCAGAGAGCGTATAAATGTTCTTCATCTATACCCACAACATATAACTCTGCAAGATTACCATTTATAAAATATCCGGCCATATCAGAATTGATGGCTTCTTCCTCAAATGTTGCTGTCATATATCGGGATATACGGCATGATATATCTGCCGATAAGCCCTCATCAGAAATTGCTTTTACGGCCGTTGGCAAATCTTTATATGGAATTGCAGCTTCGACATCCGTATAGCTTGAGCCATCTTCTTTCATATCCATTGATGTTTGGAAAAGCATAAAATCCGAAAAACTATACAAGGATAGCCCAAGAACAACTGCTAAAAACATGGACACTGTTATAGCATGAAACCGTTTCGGATTGCGATAAATGTTTTTGGAAGCCAATGCACCATATATTCCGAAAAATATAGACATTACTTGTCCATGAGGAATCTTTTTCCGCTTTACCTTATACACATTTGACTGCTTCAATGTGTCAATAACCGTAACTTTTGAAGCAATCCTTCCGGGAGCTTGACAGGCAAAGAACAATGAACCAATACCTGAAATGGCCCCAAGGAGAAAAATCATCCAATGAATATGAGTTTTCAATTCAAGTGCGCCAAAAGTAAAAGTTGTTTCAAAAGAGATACGTATCACTGCCAAAACAACAGCGGTTAAGCCTAAACCGAATAATAAACCAAAAGGAATGCCTATCATACCAAGTATAAAGGCTTCTATAGTAACACTGGCTTTTTTCTGTCTGCCGGTAGCGCCAATGCTTGCAAGCATACCAAGTTGTTTTATACGTTCCTGCAGAGAAATGGAAAGGACATTGCTGATCATTGCTGCGCAGGCAGCCATCAGCAATAAAATAACTGCACTGACAACCGCAAGAACCTTTACAGCGCCTTTGCCATCCGTAACGCCATGATACAAAAGTAATTCAGAATGGAGTGCTGAAACCTGACCTCCAACTACTTTTGCATTTTTCTCCGCCTCAGAGTATATAGACTTAGAAATATGATTGCATTTTATAAATGCTGATAAAGCGCTTCCATCGCTACCCAATCCACTATAAGCATTAAACTCACTGGCTATTTTAGATTCATTCATTTCAGACACAATACCGACTATGGTATATGTCCTTTCAGCATTTAAATGAAAACTTTCCCGTTCCCCAAGGAAATTTACCAGTCCATATAATTCTGTATTAATCTCATCCCACACCCGCATACCGAGAGAAAGTTGTATTGTATCGCCAACGGAAATTGCCAGTCCGTTATCATCTATAAAATCTTGTGTTAGGATTATTTCATTTTCATTTAATGGGAATCGTCCCTCTAACAAATACTGTTCCAAAGAAAAGTTTTTGACAAATGCGCTATTGATCTCTGCAACGGCAAGTAATGTTTTATTGGATGGTTCGCCGTAAAAACTGCTTCCGGCAAAACGAAACAGCGATACATCTTCAACATCCTTATCCTGCATGAGTTTTTCTACTTGCTGCTGTGATGTGATTTCAATACGATACGCATAATCACCGCCATATATCTTTTCCTTCTCCTGTAAAAATCTAAGCATTGACCAGCCGCCACACAAAACGGCAGTCATCATACCTACCGAAAGAATAATAGTGAAAACAGTAAGAAGTGTGCGTTTCCTATTTTGTTTCAGAGTTTTTAGTGTAAGTGTGAATATCATCTCCATCAGCGAATCACCACATCCCGGATAAGCTCTCCGTCCTGGATTTCCAAAATTCTATCCGCCTGCAATGCAATCTCCCGGTCATGGGTAATCAGAATAATTGTTTGCTTGTAGGTTTTATTGGACGCTTTCAAAAGCTGCATGATCTCTTGTGTGTTTTGCGTATCCAAGTTGCCAGTAGGTTCATCCGCTAAAAGAATAGCAGGAGCATTCATAAGCGCACGACCAATAGCTACGCGCTGTTGTTGCCCTCCTGAAAGTTGACTCGGCAAATGCTTTCTACGCTTTGTCAGTCCCAATGTCTGCAGCAATCTTGCCAAACGCTTTTTGTTTATTTTCCGCCCATCTAATCTGACGGGCAGGGTAATATTTTCCTCTACATTCAAAACCGGAATCAGGTTATAGAATTGATAGATCAGCCCTACTTGTCGTCTGCGGAACACCGCAAGCTGATCTTCCGTCCGCTCATATACGCTTTGCCCATCTACAAACACTTCGCCGGATGTCGGACGGTCAATACCGCCAAGAATATGCAGCAATGTAGATTTACCCGAACCCGATGCGCCAATGATCGCAACAAATTCTCCCTTTTGTACCGAAAACGAAATATCAGTCAAAGCATTGACGGTAGTGTCGCCTGTATCGTACGTCTTGCAGACATTTTCAACTCTTAAAATTTCCATAATTCAGTCCCCATCTGATAAAAAGCATAGCAGCCCCAAGTGACTATGGCACTACTATTTCATTACAAAAATGTCACTTTATAAAAAAGGAATCACATCAGGCGATCCCTTTGTAAAAGCAAATCGTAAATTTTGCTCCCTGTGGTATTTGGTTTTCAACTGTAATTGTTCCACGCTGCTGCATAATGATTGTTTTCGCCAACGATAAACCGATTCCAACCCCATTTTTACCGGAATTTTTTCCACGGTAAAAACGCTCGAACAAATGAGGGATATCTTCTTTAGGAATCCCGCTTCCGTTATCCATAACACATAATTTCACATACATCGCATTTTCTTCAGCACTGATTTTTATCTGCCCGCCGGACGGTGTGCTTTCAATACAGTTTTTTATAACATTTGACAATGCTTCTGCAAGCCACTTTATATCCCCGCATAATCGGATTTCTGACAGATCAGAAATATTCATTGTAATATTTTTGATATCGAGCGTTACATCAAAGGATGCCGTTGCCTGCCGAACTAATTCTCTCATAGAGAAAGATTTTTCCTCGAACTCTATTGTCCCTGCATCTAAACGTGACAATTTCAATAAAACGGCGATCAGCCACTCCATATGTGACAGCAGGCGCAATTGTTCTTGCAACAGGTCAGAACGTTGTTCCTCATCGATGCCTTCCTGTGAAATAGCAGCGTTCAATATTTCAAGAGAAGTTAAGGGTGTCTTTAATTGATGAGAGATATCTGCTAAAGAATCCGCCAGATAATTTTTATCTTTTCGCAGCTGTTCTGACTGTTCTAAAAGCCGTAGCGTCACCTTTGAGATCTCATTCCCCAATACAGCCAGCTCGCCTTCGACATAATCATCAAAACGAATGCTTTCTTCACCGTGTAATAGTCTGTCGATGTCCTGGCATAAAGAAGAGATTTTCTCATAGCGCCGGTAGGTGAAGGCCAATGAAATACAGCTGACAATACAGCCGGTTAACAAAGGAATCCACCAAAACGCTTTGCAAAAGAAAAAGCCTAAAATACTGCTTATGACCGTAATGACGCCACAGAGTCTTATCTGTGATTGAATTTCCTTATTTCGCAGAAAATCCATACTATTCACCCGCCTTATATCCAAGCCCGCGAACCGTTAAAAGAATCTCCGGCTCCTGCGGATTCGTTTCTATTTTATCCCGCAGCCTTTTGATATAGACAGTTAATGTATTATCATTGATAAATTCGCCTGTAGCATCCCAGATCATTTCAAGCAGCTTTTTCCTTGAAAAAACGATCCCCGGATTCTGTAAAAACACCAATAGCAGACGGTATTCCAATGCTGAAAGGAATATCTCTGTATCTTCTTTGCGAACGATCGCTTTTTGGACATCGATCGTAATATCCTTATAAACGATATATTCGCTCTTTCCATTAGTTCTGCGCAGGACCGTACTGATTCTTGCCAGTAATTCTCTCGGACGGAATGGCTTGCAGATATAATCATCAGCTCCCAATTCCAACCCACTGACAACACTAAATTCATCATCATTGGCGGTTAAAAAAATAATCGGAATATCCTTTTGACTTTTAATAGCTGAACAAGCGCTAAATCCATTTCCATCATTCAAAGAAATATCCAAAAGTACGATGTCATATTGCCTCTGAGCAATTTTTTCTAAAGCAGTTCGCTGACCGTCTGCACCATCAATCAAATAACCTTCATTTTTCATAAATACAGTGAGAGCTGAAACGATATCCGGATCATCTTCAACCAATAGTATTTTTTTCATGCCTTTTTATCATTCCTTTTGGGATTAATAACTTTACGTCAAGGTATGTCTTTGTTTTTGTAATGTTTCTCCACTCCTATATTATACGGAAAAACTGATAAAATCAAGTATCGGCATTTGACCGGAATACTGTGGATCTACACGGATAATCCGCTTTGATAACAGAATAAGCATTGAGTTTCCAGTTATACTGTCACTCACGCACACACCGGATTTCAAACTCCGGATCCGGAATAAATCAATCCTGCAATTTCCTTCCCAGATCGTATGCCGCCTGTAAATAGACAGAGCGTCTTGTCATTTCCGGCGTACCGCATCCTTTTCCAAGTACCCTTCCCTGATTTTCCAGGTTCAGATACCGCACCAGCGTGTCATAATGCGATTCCAGCGCCTCAAACGTCCATGTGTCGTTATTCCATGCCACAGTTAAAAGCGCCGACTTCATGTGCTTTCTCTGGATGCTGGTGTTAAAAGCACAGAAACGGTCGATCAATGTTTTAAGCTGGGCGCTCATACCATAATAGTAAAGCGGCGTCACAAACACCATCATGTCCGCAGCCAGTATGGTCTGCCGGATCTTATTTACATCATCTTTTTGCACACATGGTCCCTCATACCCGCAATGGATACAGCCGATACAGGGATGGATATCGGCATGGGCGGCATCGATCACCTGTACGCTGTGTCCCGCCTCCTCCGCTCCTTTGCGAAACTGCTCCGCCAGCATATTGGAAGATCCGTTTTTGTTGGGACTGCCTTCTAATAGTACGATCTTCATAAGGCATCCACCCACGCTTTCAATTCGTCTGCGGAAGGATTGCCGTTCAATATCTTGCCCTCCGTGATCACCGTATCTGCCGCTACCGAGCCTTTTAATCCATCCACTGTTTTTCCAAACCCGCTGCCACCGGAGGTAGCGAATAAGACGATCTTCTTGCCGGAAAAATCATAACTTTCCAGAAAGCTATTGATGATCGTCGGCGCTACGTACCACCAGATGGGGAAGCCCAGCAGGATTTTGTCGTAACTGCTGATGTCGGCGTCCTTGTCTGCCAGCGCCGGACGGCTGGATTTGTCATTCATCTCCACAGAACTGCGTGACTTCTTATCCATCCAGTTTAAGTCCGCCTGCGTGTAAGGCACGGCAGGCTTAATCTCATACAGATCTGCGCCTGCTGCCTCTGCAAGATTCTTTGCTGCCCTTGCAGTCGTCCCGCTTGCTGAAAAATAAGCTACTAATGTTTTACTCATGTCTGTTTCCTCCTTGTTTCCATTTCATTTTTTAATTCTATGCGCCAAATATTTTACTGCACTGTTTCAGATAATCTGTAATCTTCAGGTGCTGCGGGCAGGCACGTTCGCACTGTTTACATCCGATGCAGTCTGTGGCACGGTGTCCCTCCGGTATGCTGGCGTAACGCTCTTTCGCCTGCGCTGTCTGCCCGTTTCCAATCTGTAGATTTGCCGCTGCAAAAATATCGGGGATCTGGATCTGTTTCGGGCATCCGTCCGTGCAATAGTGACACGCCGTACATGGGATTTCCGCCGAGCTGCCGAGAATCTTCTGCGCTTGCCGGATGATCTTCTGTTCTTCTTCATTCAACGCCTGAAAATTCTTCATATAGGAAAGGTTATCTTCCATCTGCTCCACGCTGGACATTCCCGAAAGCACAGTAATAATCCCGTCCAGACTTGCCACAAACCGGATCGCCCACGAAGCCGGTGACATGTTGGGAGCGTACTCCTGAAACAGCTTTCTGACCGCCGCCGGAGGATTCGCAAGCTTGCCGCCTTTCACCGGTTCCATAACGGTAATGGATTTTCCGTGTTTCCTCGCAACCTCATAGTTCGCACGGGACGATACATTCGGATCGTTCCAGTCGGCATAGTTGATCTGCAGTTGAACAAAGTCAACCTCCGGATGTTCGGTAAGCAGACGGTCGAGAAGCTGCGGACCGGCATGGAAAGAAAAACCGAAGTGCCGGATCAGTCCTTCCTCTTTCCTTTTCCTTACAAAGTCCCAGATATGGTATTGATCGTACTTTTTATAATTGTTCTCCATGAGCGCATGCAGCAGATAATAGTCAAAATATCCTGCCCCTGTACGTTCCAGGCTTTTATAAAACTGTCCCTGTGCCGCTTTCTCATTGGGAGCCATCATAAAAGCGTTAAGCTTCGTGGCAAGGGTGTAAGATTCCCTCGAATAGCGGTCAACCAGCGCTTTTTTGATGTCCTGCTCGGAGGAGCCGTAAACGAAAGCGGTGTCAAAGTATGTAAATCCCGCCTCCATGAACAGATCCACCATCTTTTTGACCTGCTCAATGTCGGTGCCGAGCATTTTCTGCGGCAGCCGCATCAGTCCGAAGCCCAGCTTCGGTGTTTCTTTTCCAAAATAGTCCGCCATAATTTGTCCTTCCTTCTACTTCATTTCTTTCTCCCAGCCACGGATCACATTCAGTTTCATCTCATCAGCGACAGACTCAAGCGTCCCAATCTCATCGGCAGTCAGCTCCACAGCCGCCGCTTTCGCCGCATCCTCGACCTGCGCGACCTTCGTCACGCCGATGATCGGAAGCGTGCCTTTTGCGATTGCCCATGCCACAGGGATTTGCGCAACCTTTACGCCATGAGAATCAGCAATGTCTTTCATAACAGCTACGATTTTTTCAATCTGCGGCAGGAGCGGATTATAGGTCCTTCCTCTGTCTGAATCCGCAGGGAGTGGGTGCTTTGTGTCATATTTACCGGAAAGAGCGCCCTGTTCCAGCACCATGTACGCAAAGAATGTGATGCCGTTTTCCTTGCAGTAATCCAGAATGCCTGAGTCCTCAGAGGAACGGTTCAAAATACTGAAATGATTCTGGATTGCGGAGATCTTTAGCCCTTCTTTTTCGAGAATTGCCGCAGCTTCTTTGATTTCGGCAAGGTTGTGATTAGAAAGACCGATCTTGCCAATCTTCCCACTCTTTGCAAGGGGAATCAGTTCTGTTACCCACTTCGGAGCGCCTACCGGATTGTGGATCCAATAGAAATCCATATAATCAGTCCCAAGCAATTCCGCGCTGGTGTTGAACATTTCCACAACTGCATTTTCCGCTTTCGGATTCGCACATTGAGGGGTAAACTTCGCCGAGATATAGTAGCTCTCTCTCGGCACAGTGCGTAAAAATCCGCCCAGCGTTTTCTCCGCCGTGCCCATGCCATAGACAAACGCTGTATCCCAAAGATTCAGTCCTGCACTCATTGCAGCATCAAAGATCGGACGAAGTTCGTCTGCGCCAAGAGCTCCTCCAAAGGTTCCATCGTTGCCCCATGCCCACGCGCCCATTGCAATTTTGGGCATTGTTTTGTTTTTCTGTAAAAGCACAACTGCATTCCCACTATAAATCTGATTGACCAATCCGGCATACTTCTCATTGTTTTCAAAATGCTTTTTCTTTGCTATGATCACTTTTGCGGGCGAGTGTGGAAAATCACTCCCGTAAACGATGTGTCTGTCATCCGCCACCATCCGCAGCATATCAAGCGCCACAGGTTCAGGATCTCCTGCGATATCGAAATAAAGATGCTTAAATTCTTCCTTCGCATCCACCGTCTCCATCATGCCCATAGATGCAAGGATGCCGGAAACACCCGTAAACCGCTGAAGCATATAAGGCAGGAACGAACCGGTATGCGGCACCACAAACCGAATGTTCGGGAACCTTGTCATAATGCGGTGCGCGATCATATTTAAGACTGCTCTTGTGGTATCAGCCGGATATTCATAGAGAGCCGCCACCTTGCCTGTGATCACATTTTCCGGACGCTTCCTCGCGCGGCAGGGGTGAATGATGACCAGCGCGTTTCTGCGGTTCAGTTCTTCCATCAGCGGATCAAAGGAAGGATCGCCTAAATATACCCCATTACTGTTTGTCACCACCTTGACGCCGACAGCGCCGAGCGTGTCGATTGCATAGGCTGTTTCCTCTATGGCGCCGTCCACACAGGGAAGCGGGAGGACAGCGGCAAACACAAATTTTTTCGGATGCTCCGCACACAGCTTTGCAGTGGATTCATTGATCCGGCGAGCGGCAGCACAGGATTTTTCATCCTCTCCATTGTGGATATGCGGCGTCGGAACGGACAAAACCGTATAGTCGATCCCCGCTTCCTCCATAAATTGCAGATGCGCAGAGGCGCTCCATGCCGGCAGAGGAAAACCGTCCTCAGCCATAGGATCAAGCCCTAAAAATGCCATCTCCCGACGGAACACATCATCTACCGGGTGCGCATGGAAGTCTACGCACCTATGAAAATCAACCTTTTCATGTATATTCATGACATTACTTCACCTCCATCATTTTATTGAAATATCGTAACTGTTCAGAACAGGTCGAAGCACTTGCTGCTGAGACCGTAAGAATATGATTCATGGGTGCGAAAATGCCATCGCGAAGCGATTTTTAATGCATTTTCGCATCGTAACTATGAAGGAACTGAATAGTTACGAAATATCATTGGTTTCCAGCCACGCTGCGATGTCGTCCGGCAGACTGCCACCGCCTGAGTAATGAACAGACAGAGGTTCTCCCATGACCGCATCGGGAGCGAGTTTCGCGATTGCCGTAAGACTCTGTCCGAAACGTCCGCCGCCGTGACTGCAAAACGGAATAATTGTTTTGCCTGAAAAATCGTATTCTTCCAGGAAAGACGCAATCGGCATGGGAATAGATGCCCACCAGTTGGGATACCCCAGAATGACAGTGTCATACTGCTCAAAATCTTCCACCTGATTCTTGATCTCAGGTCTTGCCTGAATATTCTGGTCGTGCTGCGCCTGATCGAGCACGGTATTATAGTCATCAGAATAAGGAGTCACAAGCTCGATCTCAAAGAGGTCTGCGCCGGTCTGCGACTGAATTTCCTCCGCAATCCCTCTCGTATTGCCGCCCCACGAAAAGTAGACGATCAATACCTTTCCTCCAGCCTCGGTCTCCTTGTCCGTCTGCGCACTGATAATGGTTTCTGTTCCGTTCACGGCATTCCGGACAAGCCGGATACCCAGATTGAAACTTCCCTGATCTTCCGGCATAGCGGCGCGGTAAGCCGAGCGCATATTTTTGGCAAAGTCATTCCAGCCTCCGCCGCGGTAGACACGCCGCGTCCCTGTTTCCGGACCGGTGGAATCAGTATCATCAGATGCGTTGTATACGCCGTAATAATCCCATACCCACTCGCTGACATTGCCGTGCATATTGTAAAGTCCCCACGCATTGGGAGAAAAACTGTCCACGGCAACCGTTGTCTGCCGGTACTCTCCGGGTTTCGTTGAGAGGTTTTCCTGTGAAAAATAGTTGTCCTCAATCTCGTATGGATAATGGCCGTAGTAATTGGACTCTTCCGGACTAATGGAAGTTTCCGTATTAAAGGGCGTCACCGTCCCGGCGCGGCAGGCGTATTCCCATTCTGCCTCGGTGGGCAGCCGGTAGCCGCCCGCACTCCTGTTCCATGTGACAGTTCCGCCGTCAACCGTATAAGCAGGCGTAAGATTTTCTCTCTCACTGAGAGCATTGCAGAACGCTATGGCATCCAGCCATGACACATTCTCCACCGGCAGATCGTCCCCGCTGAAATTGGAAGGGTTTTCTCCCATGATCTGCGCATATTCACTCTGCCTGACCTCATAAGGGCTGATATAAAAATCGCTGACCGTTACGGTATGCTGTGTCTCATCTACCGAGCGCCACGGTTCATCCTCCGGACTTCCCATCGCAAAGCTGCCGCCGTGGACCAGCACAAAGCCATCTTCTAAAGAGTCTGCCGTATTTTCTTTTCTATTTGCACTTCCTCCCTCTGGCAGCTCTGCCTGACTACCCTGCCACGACTCACCTTGGGAGGGCAGATTCAGCCCTGCCACAACAAGGATGCAGACAAATACCGGAACAAGTATCGCTATGGCTTTTAAACCACGCCCGTTTGCCTGTTTCTTTCCAGATTTCTTTCCAATCCTGCAAAGCAGCTTGTTTATGTAATAGGCTGCCGCCGCGAACAGGCTCATCATAGCAGCAGTTTCCGCAAAATAGACGGCTGCCGTCTTTGTCTCATCGAACATCACAAAATGCGTCTGCAGGAACAGATAATCCGTCATGTGCTGCACGATGAAAGCGTAAATTCCATATACAGCCAGAGCAGCGGCAGCAAGGCGGAGAAAACACGTCCTCGCTGCGCTTTTTTCTGTCAGATGGAACAACCTTCTGCCCATTCCCATAAACAGCTCCATGTGCATCCCAAAATGCGCTGACATAAGGATCAGTCCCCAATGGGAGGCAAACAGGTGAAGCTGCCTTGCCAAGATCATCCCGCCCTTTATATGCAGAAAGCGGAAAACAAATCCCGACATCATGATACCGCTGACACACAATGCGATCATATCAAGCAGGAGCAGCAGATCAAGCGCCGTGCCAAAAGTGCGGGACGGTGTGTATTTCCCTTTGAGGAAACTTTTCCACCAGCCCAGATTCAGAAAATGGTGCGCAAGGAACAACACCAGCATACCTGTGCCAAGCCATTCATGGATTTCCTGCCCGATGAGTATCTCTGCCATCAGAAGCGGCAGAAGAACGATCATGGCAAGGTCAACGATCCGCTTCAAAATCTGTTTTGACTGCTTCATAATATTGCTCCTTATTTGATTCCAAGCCCGTCTGCCCATTCCATAACATCCTCGGCAGACGCACCGGCAGAAAAGCGCTGTCCGTCAAGCCATACAGCATTGTCCGCAGCCTCCCGCAGCGCCGAATCACTGCTGCCGAATCCGCTGCTTGCGGAGGTACAGAACGCCGCCAGCGTCTTGCCGGAGAAATCGTAGCTTTCCATAAAGGTGCTCATGATCCGCGGCGCTTCGCCCCACCATATAGGATAGCCAACGAGTACGACATCGTACTGTTCTATATTTTCCACGGAACCGGAAATTGCGGGCCGGGCGCTTGGATCGTTCATCTCTACAGACGAACGGCTTTTAGAATTGCCGTAGTCCAAATCCTCGTCCGTATAGGGCTGCTCCGGTACAATCTCATAGAGGTCAGCGCCAAGTCCGTCAGCGAGCTTCTGCGCCACGCCCTCGGTGTTGTTGGTCGCTGAAAAATAAGCTACCAGAATCTTACTGCCCTCCGGCTCACTGGCCGGTTCAGAATCAGAACTGTTCGTATCGGATTCCTGCGTTATATCTGATTCAGAGGTCTGCTCCTGCGCCTGAGATTCTTCCGGCATCTGCACATTTTCCGTGCCGATCTGCTGCGGTTCGGTATCTTGGCTATTTCCGACCGATCCCCCGCCTCCGGCACAGGCGGCAAGGGACAGTGTCATCATGATTACGAGTAAAATTGCTGTGATCTTTTTCATTTTAATCTCCATTCCGGAGCGTTTTCGCGACGAGGGGCATGAAGTAAATTCTTTCAGAATTAACTTCGCCATCAGGGGAATTTGTGACGCCCCGGCACAAATTCCCGTGTGAGAAATCAGCACATCAGTGTGATTTTTCACACTATCGCAATCCTCCATATTGTTTTTCATCTACTGGCTCCAGCCATTCATTCGAGCCGTTTTCACCCGGCACTTCAATCGCCAGATGAGAAAACCAGCTATCCGGCGCCGCGCCATGCCAGTGCTTCACGCCCGCGGGAATATTGATACAGTTGCCGGGCTTCATCTCCACAGCTTCTTTGCCCCACTCCTGATAGTACCCGCGCCCTCCGACGCAGACCAGGATCTGTCCGCCGCCCTTGTCGGCGTGGTGGATGTGCCAGTTGTTGCGGCAGCCCGGCTCAAAGGTCACGTTGAAAATGCCAATCTGCTCTTTCGATACGGGAGCGAGATAGCTCTGTCCCGTAAAATACTGCGCAAAGCCGTCATTTGGCGCGCCGATGGGGAACAGGATCGTGTTCTGGTATTTGTTTTTCTCTGTCTGCTCCGGCTCCTGCTCTTTCCAGACATCCTTTGCCAGACGGAACACCGCCCATGCCTTGGGCCAGCCTACATAAAAGCCCACATGGGTTACAATGGCTGCGATCTCCGCACGGGTTACGCCATGCGCCTTGGCATTTTCCAGATGATAGGTCAGCGAGGAGTCCGTGATCCCCGAACTCATCAGCGCCACCACGGTAATGATGCACCGCGTCTTTACATCAATGTCCTGATTGTTCCAGTTCTCTCCAAAGAGAATGTCGTCGTTAAAGTGGGCAAAATCCGGCGCGAAGCCGCCAAGCTGATCTCTGCCCGCAGTCTGTGTGATTTTTTCCATTGTAAAATCCTCCTTTTTCTTGAATCTCTTTCTGTTATCAATGCTCTCCGCCAGATGTTTTAACGAGTCTGCGTCTTTTACACTACATTTCCCGCCTTCTGCTTACCATTCTGCGCCATCACGCCTACCAGCGCATGGGGCACATATAATTCTTCCAGATAGTCGATCTCGTCCTGCGACAGCTCCAGATCAACCGCCTTTGCTGCGCCGTCCACATGGGAGAGCTTTGTCGCGCCCACCACCGGAGCAGTCACCTTCGTCAAAAGCCACGCGAGGGAGATCTCCGTCATGGAAACGCCCCGCTTGTCAGCCAGTTCCGCCACACGAGCGATGACCCGGCCGTCTGCCTCCGCCGTGGCGTCATATTTGAATTTTGCATAGGTGTCCTGCTCCAGACGCTTCGAGGTCTCGCCGGGGCGCTTGGAGAGTCGCCCTCCGGCAAGGGCGCTGTAGGGCGTCATGGCGATATTCTGGTCGGCACAGAAAGGCGCCATTTCCCGTTCCTCCTCGCGGGCAATCAGGTTATAATGCCCCTGTATGGACACAAATTCCGTAAGATTATGCTCTCTTGCATAGAAGTTAGCCTTGGCAAGCTGCCATGCATAGCAGTTGGAAATGCCGATGTACCGGACCTTTCCAGCCTTGACCGCATCGTGCAGCCCTTCCATGATCTCCTCCATCGGCGTATGGTAATCCCACATATGATAGATATAGAGATCCACATAGTCCATGCCGAGATTGGCAAGACTCTGGTTCAGGTAAGTCTCGATGTGCTTCTGCCCGCTTATGCCCGCGTCGATCTCCTCCTGCGTCCGGGGCGTGAACTTGGTGGCGATCACCACATCGTCCCGTTTGGCAAAACTTTTAAGCGCACGCCCGACGTACTGCTCGCTGGTGCCGTTCTGATAGGCGATGGCGGTGTCGTAGAAATTGATGCCCAGATCAAGACCATGTTTGATGATCTCACGGGTCTGCGCCTCGTTCAACGTCCAGCTATGCTGCCCGGCAGCCGCATCGCCAAAACCCATACAGCCCATACAGATACGTGAAACCTTTAGTTCTGATTTTCCTAAATTTGTATATTTCATTGTAAGCCCTCCTTCCTTAATCCTTCAGCAGACCTTTCACACAGCTGTACGTGATCTCATAAATCGACATAAACACATAGTTCACGCCCGCCCGCTCCATAGCCGTCCGCTGCTTCTCATTGACCACCGTATAGGGATAAATCCCAAACATGAACGGGAAAAATGTGTACAGAAAGCGCTGTTTCTCTGCTATCGGCATCTCTGGAAAATACTGTTCCAGACAGCGCATGACCGCCCGCAGGGAACCTCCGTATGCCACCTTAAACTCCGTGAGCCGTTCAAGCCGGCTGCTGCTTTCCAGATCATAATGATTCATCGACATGATCTTTAACAGCTGCTCCCGCTTCTCCAAAGAACGAGCCAGCTGATCGGCGAACTCATCCTTGGTAAGCGTTTTATGTTCCTTCATCATCCGGTTCAGGTCGGCGATCCAAAGCTCATTTTCCCTCTGCAGCAAAGCGAGGAATATTTCTTCTTTTGTCTGAAAGTAATTATAGATCGAAGTTCTGGTAAAGCTGGTCGCGTTCCCGATGTCTTTTAAAGTGATCTCTTTAAAGCTTTTTGTTTGATATAGTTTCTCGCAAGCGTTGATGATCTCTTCCTTCCTTGCATTTGTAAGTTCCGGTGATCCCTTTGGCATTTCGTTCTCTCCTTTGACTGCTTTTTCTTCAGGGAAAGATTTTATTATTCTGACATCGTGTCAATATGAAGTGTAGCACTATTCTGACATCGTGTCAATATATGCCCCGGAATTTTTTTTAATTCATATCAACCACTATTTTATTTTTCAAAACAGGGAAAAATCCGGAAACACCAGCCGGATCTTACAGAATAGGCAGAATGATCAGATGGTAGATCACCGGTCCCAAAATGGCGGGCAGCATATTGGCAAGCCGGATCCCTTTGTGAAAGATCAGATTGATGGCAACGCCTGTGATCAGCACGGAACCAATCAGAGACAGGTCGGCAATGAGCGCTTCGGTGAGAAACGGAGAGATCACATGCGCAAGCAGTGTGATGCTTCCCTGATAGAGCCCCAGCGGAATGGCTGCAAACATTGCGCCGATCCCCATAGTGGAAACAAAGATCAGCGTGATCACACAGTCGAGAACAGCCTTCGCAGCCAGCATGGAAAAGTCGCCGGTCAGACCGTCCTCCAGCGCACCGATGACCGCCATCGCGCCAACGCAGATGACAAGCGTATTTGCCATAAACCCATCCACAAATCTTGTGTCGTTTGTCGCCTTGGCCGCTTTTTTGATACGCTCACCGAGATTGGTCAGATGATCCTCGATATGAAGCAGCTCGCCTGCGAGCGTTCCGGGCACCAGGGAAAAAATGATCATCATGGTCCCGCGCGTTCCGAACACGCCGTCCGTGTAGGTCAGCATCCCGGAAAGCACGCCGCCTATACCGATGAACAGCGTACAGAGCCCCAGCGCGTGCATCAGAGAATCCTCATATTTTTTCACAGCGCCGGCATTGAGAAATTTTCCTAAAATACCGCCAAGGACCACGGCGCATACATTGATGATCGTACCCATGCTTTCAACCCTTCTTTGTGATAATTTATCATGATATTTGTTTGTATCTTAGCTTTTATTTTATATCTTATTATATCTTAGCTTTTGTTTATATCTTAGCTTTTGTTTGCATCATATTTGCGTTAAAATCATAATACCGCTGCTTCGAAAAGTCAATCCGCAGGCTTCCGGACGACCACTGCAGGCATTACGGACGACCACTGTAAGCATTCCGGGCGCCCGCCAACTTGCGATGCCAGAGGCGTTTTGATATAATGACAGCAGATTTTGACACCGGCAGGAAAAAACCGCAGGAAAGGAGAAAAGCAATGGCCTACACAATGACCCATATCCTGATCGCAGAAAAAATACTGCCATTCCTGGACGGCCCGATTGACTACGCTTCTTATCTCCTTGGCACGATAGCGCCGGACGCGGTTCACGCCTCGGCCGATTACTCCGCCTCGCTCAAAGAAAGAAGCCACCTGTGCGCGCCAAACGCCAGATGGGGAAGGATCGTTCAGGAAGAAGATTTGACTGAATGGGTCAACTCCATAAGAGCTTTTTACCTTGCCAACAAGAACCGCTATGAGAAAAGCTTTTTCTCAGGTTACATGGTCCATCTGTTAGCCGATGTATGTACGATTAAGAAGATATACGCCCCGTTCTATCTTTCAATCGGTGCTGACTTTAACGCAGAGATGACACAGTATAAAAAAGAGAATTTTGGCATCAATTATGACCTGTACCGCGAATACGCCAAAGAAAAGGATCTGTTTGCCATCCTCCGCTCAGGCCGTCCCTGTTTTCTTGAAAATGTATTTGACAAGGAGCTGATCAATGCAAGGATCGCGCAGCTTCGCGCCTTTGAATTCAACGTACAGAACAGGCAGCAATGGGGAAATCCGGCAGACTATAATATCTGCACGGAAGAAAGCATCAAAAGCTTCATAGACGAAGCGCCTGCCATGATAAAAGATCTGCTGGCAGACGGTTTTATCTGACGTTTCTGCCTGCAGCGTATGCTGCCGCCGCCCGAATATAATTCTCCCCCGTCTTCGGACTGCCATAGAAATACAGATGGGGAAATCCGGCGTACAGCGTGTCCGTACAGATCCCTTCCTGCCACGCGGCGCCGCTGCCCGGCTTATAGATCTGCAGACCGCATCCTTCTGCCTGCGACTCCCAGTAATGGAACTCATGCGCCCGAAAGGTTTCGCCCTGACGCCCCAGCAGACAGTCCTGCGCCAGCGTCGCCTCGATATATCCGAATCTTCCTTTTCTTCGTCCGTTGACGGCATTTGATTTAATAACGCCAGTCATTTTATAGAAAGTCTTTCCGTTCTCCGGCCTCTCCCCGGCTCCTTCCTCCGCGCACGCTTCCAGTCTGTCGTGCAGATACAGGAAGCCGCCGCACTCCGCGATACAGGGCATACCGTCCTCGATCTTAGTGCTGATATCCTCGCGCATGGAAGCGTTTTCTTCCAGTCCTGCAGCATACAGCTCCGGATAGCCGCCGCTCAAATACAGGGCATCGCATTCCGGCAGCATCTTGTCATGCAACGGACTGAACGGTACGATCAGCGCGCCGTGTTCCCGCAGAAAGTGCAGATTATCCTCATAGAGAAAGCAGAAGGCTTCATCCCGCGCCACCGCGATGCGGCACAAAGGAGTATTCCCGTTATCACATTCTGTCCCCACGCAGGCCATATCACCGCGGCATCCTGCGTCTGCTATCCGCATAACGGCATCCACATCCACCGTCCGAGCAACCGCCTCCGCGACCCGTCCGGTCACTGCCTCAAAGTCCTCCACTTCATCCACCATCACCAGTCCGAGATGTCTGCCTGCAAGCGAAGCATCACCGAGATCGGGCAGATACCCAAGGGGCTGAATACACAGAGAACGCGCTGCTTCAGCAGCTTGTTCATACAGCGCGGGCGCCAGTCTATTAAAAATCACACCTGCTATGTAACTGGGCTCTCTATGGTGAAGATAGCCCTCCAGCGCCGCCATGACAGAATGGCCCATGCCTTTACAGTCCACCGTCAGGATCACCGGCACACCGAGAGCCTTCGCCACGCTATAGGTACTCGCTTCTCCGGTGAAACCGATGCCGTCATAATATCCCATGACACCCTCAATGACACTAATGTCATATCCGTCGCAGTGGCGTTCATATAACATTTGCATAGTCTCTGCGTCCGTAAAAAAAGGATCAAGATTGTAACATGGGACACCTGTTATTTTATTATGAAAAGAGGGATCGATATAGTCCGGTCCGCACTTAAAGGCGCAAGGGTTAGAACCTGCGTCCTTTAAGACGCGCAACAGCCCGCAGACCAGAGTAGTCTTGCCGCTTCCGCTGCCCGTTCCGGCGATCAGGACGCCCCTGCCCGTCTTTAACGCAGCGCCGGGAACCCCCACAGGACCCGCGCCCCGGGCGGATACAATGGTGACAGGGTTTTGAGCCGATACCATGTGGCCCGCCCCCGTTTTTTTGATCCGGCTGACCTGCAGCTGCACCGCCTCCACACCGGTAAAAGCCTCGTTCTCCAGCAGCGCAAGGGCGCGGTTTGTATTTTCCGTCGTGACCGTGTTGACCACCAGACGCACGGCTGGATTTTTTTTCACCAGACAGGCTATGATGTCCCGCAGCTGTCCCCGGCTGCCTCCGATAAAAGCGGCGTCGGGCGCGGGCAGATCACGCAGGATGTCGGGCGCCGTCCCTTCAACGATTTTTAAGTTATGTAAACCAAATCTTTGTTTATTAAGTTTACATAACTCTACGGCCTTGGGATCGCATTCCACCGCATACACGGTTCCCTTCGATGCCGCCAGAGCCATCTCCACCGTCACAGAACCTGTTCCTGCGCCGATATCGTATACAATGTCCGTTTCCCGTATGCGCAGCCTGCTCATGACCACGGCGCGGATCTCCGACTTCGTCATGGGCGTCTGGTTGCCGTGGGCGGCGTCACCCCGCACAAAGGCCGTATCAGGCAGCCCCGTCAGAGGACTTCCCACCGCCCGGGGATTCTCCAGATACAAAACCGCCAGTCCGTCACAATCATCGGCCCCCTTCAACAGCTCCTGCACGGTTCCCTTCCTGATGCGTTCATCCTCATAGGACAGACGCTCGCCCACATAAGCGGTCAGTGATGCAAATCCCTTTCTGACCAGTTCGGTCAACGCCTCGCTGACGCCACCCGAACCGCCTGTGATCGCAAACACCTTCTCATGGGTGAGCACCGCCTGCCACAAGTTCTCCCTGGCCCCATGCAGATTGACGATCTTCACATTCTCCCAGGGTACGCCAATCTTAGCGCAGAAGTAGGAAAGAGATGAGACGCCCGGCAGCACGGTGACATTATACGCGGATGTCCCCGACAGCCTGGGATCCTCTTCCAGCGCTGCCAGCAGCTTCCTCGTTCCGCTGTAAAATCCACTGTCGCCCGATACAAGAACGGCTGTTATCTTCGCGCCATCCTCCTTTAAAAGCTCGTCTGTCAGTATTCGCAGGATCTCTTCTGTCTTATAAGTGTCAATGCATCTTTTTCCGTCACGATACGGCCCAGTCATCCGCGATGCGCCGATCAAAAGCTGCGCAGAGCCGATCGCTTCCCCCGCCTCGACTGTCAGATTATGCGGGTTTCCCATGCCGACGCCCACAATATACAACCGTCTTTGGTCCTTATTCCCCTGGTCCTTATTTCCCTGGTTCTTATTTGCCTGCGCCATATTTCTTTGATCCCTGTGTCTTTGTTTCATATCCCCTGCTTTTTTATCTGTCATGTTTTCCGCTCCGGTCAGAGCAGTTTCTTGCAATGCTGCAATCCTTCCGCTCCGCTTCTGTCGCTTTCAGTTTTTACACCCTTCTTAAATCCATTGAGCTTATGAACGGCTTCCTCCGGGCTGATCCCGTCCGTTTCTTGCGGCGGAAGGACCGCCGCGATCCTGACTCCCGCCGCCCGCGCAGCCCTGTACTTCTCCGGATAGCCTCCCGCCTCGCCGGACATCTTGGTGAGAAGATACGAGATCCCATACTGTGTCAGCGTGGCGCGGTTCATTTCCTCCGTAAACGGACCCTGCATACAGATCATATGATCTGCCGGAAAACCCGCCGCCAGGCACTCCCTTAAGATATCCGGATTAGGCAGTATCCGCAGGTATACGCGGTTTTGGAAATCTTTAAGTTTACATAATATTTTTACGCCTTTGCTGCCCGTGACTGCCAGTATCTTTCCGTCCGTTCCGTCCAAATATTCCACTGCCCGCTCTAGGCTGTCAAACGCCTCGTCAGGCGGCATATCCTCCTGCGCCACTTGGCGTAACACCCGACAGTATATCTCCTCTGTTATCCCTTCCGCCTGCCGGTAACGCCGCACCGCGTCCCGTATTTGAGCCGTGGCTTCTGTGGCATAAGGATGGGTAGCGTCGATGACAAGCCCGGGGTTTTCCTCCAGAAAAAGAGACAGCATCTGGTCCGCTGTCATTCTCCCCGCGCGGATGTTTAGTTTACATAATCTGTCAAGCGTGTCGCTGCCGTAAGCTGTCGCCACACAGAAAAGGGCATTGATGCCGTTCTCCTCACAGTATTCATACAGCTGCCTTCCCTCCCGGGTTCCCGCAAATACGATCGCGTCCCTCATCTCATCCTCCCAATATCCGGCGTATCCTTACACCCGATCTGCCGCGCCCGGCGTCCGCACTATACGGAATATCCCTGCGTCTGTTCCGCCGCACCGCACCTATATCCGCACTATACGGAATACCCCCGCGGCGTCACCATATGCCCGTCTATGCTGCGCGTTTCGCTGTTCCCGATGTAGACCGTGGTAAACATGTCCGCCTGGTATTCCCGCAGCTCGCCCAGCGTCATCAACAGGCTCTCCTGTCCTGTTCTGCCGATATTGCGCACCACACCGCACAGCCTCTCCCGGGGAACAGCCCCTCTCTGCAGCAGGATATCACACGCCCGGCGCAGATGTCCGGGCCTCCCTTTGCCGCCGGGATTATAGAGACAGATCACGAGATCTCCCGCCGCTGCCGAAAGAAGCCTTTGACTGATCCGGTCCCAGGACGTCAGCCTGTCGCTTAAACTGATCACCGCAAAGTCGTTGGTCAGCGGCGCACCCAAAACCGCCGCACCGCTGACTGCCGCCGTTACGCCGGGCACAACTCTGACCTGCAGCGCATCCTGCCGGCCCTCGCGCTGTTCCTTCGCAAGCAGTTCATATACCAGCCCCGCCATACCGTACACACCGCCGTCACCGCTGCACACCAGAACCACATCGCGCCCCCGGCGCGCCTGTTCGATAGCCCACAGGCACCGTTCCTTTTCCTGCGTCATCGGCGTTGTATAGTATTCCTTCTCCGGAAAAAGCTCGCGCACCAGCTCCACGTATACCGTATATCCAACGATACAGTCACAATTGTATAACGCATGATATGCTTCTATTGTCATGCCGTCCCGGCTGCCCGGTCCGATTCCCGCTACCGTCAACATCTCATCACCCTCCGCGCCGCTGCCCGGCGTGTGCCCCATCAGGCTTCTCCTCCCGGTCGCTGCGGCGTATGCCAGCAATATGACCGGGGACGGTATTCGGCAACCGCCACGGTCATACCGTCACAGGTCTGCTTCTCCACCGCAAGCCCGCAGTTTTCTCCATATTCTCCCGCCAGGCGCAGGGCGCTTCTTTCGCATACGTTATCTACGCCCACGGTCTGTTCCACGAAAGCGGAGGAATGTACCCTGTCCGTAACCTGCTCCAGCTCCCGGGCCGTATATACCTCATAGGAAATACCCAGTCTTTCGGACAGCTCCCATATCCCCGCCTCCTCCTTCTTGCGGTCTATGGATGCCACGGCGGCGATCCGCGCCATATCGATCCGGCGTTCCGCGCATACCCGCATCAGAAAATCCCACAGCGCATCAGCGCTTTTCCCTTTTTTGCATCCGATCCCCACAACATAAGGGCGCGAAAACAGTTCACACAGGACTTCCCCCTGACAGGTGACGGTCACTTTGCCGCTTTCCGGACAGTCCCCAACCACACATACACCCTCCGGCATGGCTCCCTCTATAGGGATGTCCGTATGTATGGCAACCTTTCTGCCTTTTAATATAACGGATGATATTTTTTTGATCGCACCCGTGTCGCAAAGCAGCAGATGATTGTGCACCGCAAACACATCGACCGCAAACTTCCCGTTCAGGTCCGTGGCCGTGGTGATCACCGCCTCTGCGCCAAGAGCATCCGCCACCCGGCGCGCCAGCGCCACACCGCCGCCGATGTGCCCCGACAAAACCGGTATCACGTATCTGCCGCACTCATCCGCCACCAGCACCGCCGGGTCACGCGTCTTATCGGTAAGAAAAGGAGCGATGTGCCTTACGGCGATCCCTGCCGCGCCGATAAAGATAAACGCGCCGGTCCGCCGCCATTCTGCCTCCAGCAGCTTACCCGTATCCCGAAGCTCTGCGCCATACCGGAACGAATAAGCCACATCGCCCTCTTCCCGCAGTCTGCCCGTGATCCTGTCATTCAGTTGTCCGCCTTTTTCTGTATAGGAGATTACGATTGCTCTTATCATAACATATGTTGTTTATTTCTGCCTTCCCGAACGGAACGCCCGGTCCTTATTTTGCGTTCATGGGAATCATGCCCTGACGCCCGGAGTCTTTTCCGCCGTTATATCCTTGCAGGGTAAGTCACGGCATATCTGCTGTCATACATCCGGCGCAGCGCTTCATGGCTGTTATAATCCTCCGTCATCACAAACTCCTTGCTCCATATCATATAATAGCACCAGGGGACACGGCTCTGCTCCAGCATCTCAATATCCGGCAGAACACCTACTTCCGCCAGGGCCGCCGGCTTCTTCGCCTCCGTAATGGCGCACAGCTCCTCGTACTCCCTGCGGTAATCCGTCTTGGTTCCCTTCTCCGGATACAGATCGCGGGAAATGATGTCTACCACATCATCTCCGGGATATCCCTCCTTAAACGGGCAGTTACATACCCACAACAGATTGTCCAGATGGTGTACCTTCACAAAATAGTCATACTGCAGGCGGAACAGCTGCGCCGCCACCCCGGGTCCTTTTCTGCCCCACCAGAACCATCCGCCCTCGGACTCATGAAAGGGACGCCACAGGATCGGTATGTCTTCCTTCATAAAGGGCTTCAGACATTCCGCCATCACATCCAGATCATGGTAGAAAGCCTCTCTTTCCGCCGTACCCTTCAGGAGAACGCGTTCCGGGTCAAAATCGGTTTTTTCCGAATAAAAGCTCTTGTCCCTGCCGCCCACGGGGGAAAACCAGTGCCAGGTAAATGTCACGATGCCGCCTTTTCTCCCGAATGCCCGCGCCTGCTCCAGCGTGTTGCGGTTCTCGTCGATCTCCGTCCTGCACGCCTCGTCCCCCGTTTCATAACGTATGTTTGGGGAATATGCCAGAAGCTCAAATCCTCGCAGTGCGGGCTCTTTGCCCGTCACTTTTCTGATCTCATCGATCTCCTCCATCGCCACCGTCTGCGTGTGCTGTCCCGTAACGATCCTGCGCCCGCCAAGGGCGGTCAGATATTGTAATAGTTTTCTTGCATTGTGTGTTGCCTGTGGATTTACCGGTGCCATCGTGTTATGTACCTCTTTCCTTCCTATGTTATGATGCATTTTCCCCGGATCCTACGATCACGCTGGTCTGCACCTGCGCAAGCGCCGGATCCACATCCTGCGCAGGCGACAGTCCGAGCTCCGGTTCGCCCCGCACATTAAAATGCACCCGTCTGATGCCGTCGCAGCGAAGCCGGGATTCCAGGGATGTCTCTCCGTGATAGGCGATCATCAGGTCCCCGTCTTCGTCCGTGAAAAAAGAATTATGCCCCGGACCGTACTCTCCCGGCACTGAATAATAGGTCAGCACCGGATGTCCGCTTTTGGTCCAGACGGAAATATCCGTCAGCGGCGCGTGTTCGTCCGCCGTCAGCATTCCCACCGCATAGGTATATCCGGCGGCGTCCCCGCCAGAGTATGTAAGGTACACCTTGCCGCCCCTGACAAATGCGTGAGGGCCTTCGTTGTTGATGGTGCCGTTTACATTTTCCCAGCTATACAACGGTCTGGACAGGAGCACGGGCTCTCCCGCAAGCTGCCAGGGCTTCCCGGCGTCCGCCTCCGCAATGTAGAGCATGGAGCCCGTATCCTCCGGCGTTCCGATATGCTCCCGGTAGGACCACACCATATAAGATCTGCCCCCTGCCAACAGATACGTCATATCTAGCGATATCCCCTCGGGCGCCAGGGGTGAACCGTCTTTTCGCACCACCCGCACAGGCGTATCCCACCCCTCGGGCGCCGTCAGCTTTCCGTCAGGCTTTAACCGCATGAGATGACACTGCGGTCCCCATATTCTGCCGCCCACCGCGAAGAGGATCCACAGCTGCCCGCCTATGATATGAAACTCCGGCGCCCAAAAGGTCTGAATAAAATCCCTTTCACTGTCCACGCCCAGGATCAGATGCTTCTCCGTACCCGGCGCAAACAATTCGTCCGGCGTATCGGCCTCCCTGATATAAATACCGATATCGTTCAGATTATCATTCGTGCCCAGGAAGTACCATTTTCCCTTCCACGGGAAAACGACCGGGTCGCCGTATCCTTTCGCCAACGGAAAAGGATACTTTTTGCGTACAAGCTTTCCTTTAACCGTATAACATCCGGGGCTGGAGAAATCCACACCGCCCAAGTCCCATTCCACCCGTTTCAGAGCCGTGGAGCCGTCAGAGTACACCGCCGTCGCGCGGATAGCCCGCACCTCCTCCCGGGACGATACCTTCACCCGCTGCGGCGCCCGTGTCGCCACATGCCGGGGCGTATTCCAAAATGCCACAAGCCTGTCGTAAAGATCCGATGCGATCTCTATCCCGCAGCACTCCACCGTTTCACCCATCACACAGGCCCTGCGCCGCGCAATCTTTTCCAGCGGCAGACTCTCTTTCTGCGCCTGACCCATCTCCCGGAATTCCATAAAATCCCGTGTCTGCCAGAGCACAAGCATCCCCGCGCTGCTTTCGTCAGGGGTCCCGTTCTCTTCCACCCTGACCGCCCCGATCCCGTATCCGTCTCCCATAGGAAACACTATAGGATCTGTCAGTGCCTTGGTCTGCAGCGTATTGTCCCTGCGGATCACGGCCTGGGCAAACAGGATGCCGTAATTCTGATTGAGCGGCTCATATTCTCGTCCGTCCCGGCTCACGGCAAAGTGCACGCTTCGCGCCAGCCCGCCCGGATACGCCTCATCCGCCTTTCTGGTATAGACGATCAGTGTCGCTTGGTCCTGTTCATGGTTCACCATGCCGATCCCTCCTTGTATGCGCCCCTCAGGGCTGTGTCCTTACACCCGTCCTGTACTGCGTGGTAAAATGTTTATCATAGAGTCTGGACAGCTCGTAATCCTCACCCAGAACATCACCCACTACAATGAGCGCCGTCCGGGTGATGCCGTTTTCCTGTATAAGTTTACATAACTCTCCCAACGTCCCACGTATCACTTTTTCTTCCTCCCATGTCGCCTTGTACACAACGGCGCAGGGAGTCTTTTTCGTGTATGCGCCCTTCAGAAGCTCCTCCTGTACTTGTTCCGGCATTTTGCCGCTTAAGAAAAGGATCATCGTCGCCCCATGCTGTGCAAGCCGGTGCAGCTTTTCCTTTTCCGGCACCAAGGTCCTGCCCTCCGCACGCGTAATGATAACGCTCTGGCTTACCCCCGGCAGCGTATACTCCGCTTCCAGAGCCGCCGCCGCACCGCAGAAGCTGCTGACGCCGGGGCAGATTCGAAAGGGAATCTTTCTCTTTCGCAGCTCGTCCATCTGCTCTCTCACCGCCCCGTACAGGGACGGATCGCCGGTATGCAGCCTGACCGTATTCTGACCCCGCAATTCCGCCCGTTCCATCACTGCAATGATCTCTTCCAAGTGCATCTCGGCGCTGTTATGGATCTGACAGCCTTCTTTGGCATACTCCAGTAACTGCGGATTCACCAGCGAACCCGCATAGATAATACAGTCCGCTCTCTCTATCAATTGTCTGCCGCGCACTGTGATCAGATCCGGCGCTCCCGGACCCGCTCCCACGAAATCTACCATGTCACGCCCTCCTCCGGTGCAGCTCCATCAACCGCTCTGCGCCGTCCGTCATTCCCAGAACACCGTATTTATTGGAAAAAACCACCGCTTCTATGTACGATCCGTCACTGGCGCGCTGCCGCAACGCCCGCGCTGTTTTGATCATAAGCTGTTCCATGACCTCTTTAAGACACCCCTCCGCCACAAGGATTCCCACAGCCTCGTCCGTGGTATTGCACGCAAGCATCCGCACTGCAAGAGGCGCGTCTAGGCCCGCCAGAAGAACGCAGCTTGCCAGCGTCTCCATCCTGCCGTCCGCATAACGGCTGTGGGTGTTCATGATACCGCTTCCGAGCTTGACCAGTTTTCCCAAATGCCCCACGAGAAGTATGCTGTCCAGTCCGAACTCATACGCCATATCTATCGTATCGCCGATAAAATTACTGCATTTCACCGTATGCTCCAGATCCAGTCCAAGCTCCCGGGACAAGAATGTCTCCCCGTAATTTCCCGGCGTGACGATCAGATCCTTCAATCCCTGCGCACAGTACATACTGATCTGGGCGCGAATCGTATCCACCAACGCCGCTTCGCTCATGGGCTCCACGATACCGGAGGTCCCCAGGATGGAAATGCCGCCCTCGATCCCCAGCTTTGCATTCATCGTCCGCCTGGCAATACTGGCGCCGTCCGGCACCGAAATGATCACCTTCAGTCCGCCTTCGTAACCGTAATCATCGGCCGCCTGGCGCATCTCCTCGATGATCATCCGCCTCGGCACGGAATTGATGGCCGCGCTTCCCACCGGCTGGTCCAGACCCGGCCGTGTGACTCTTCCCACGCCCTCACCGCCGTCCACCGTAAACCCGCTGTCCGTCCGGGTCACACAGGCATAAATATATACGCCGTCCGTAACATCATGATCGTCACCCGCATCCTTTCTGACGGCGCAAGATACCATATCGCACGTTATTTTAATCTGCTCGATCGCCGCTGTAAAAAGGATCCCTCGAGGCGTCATCAATGTCGTCTGCCGTATCTTTTCTCCGCCCAAAAGCATCCGCGCAGCCGCTTTTGCCGCCGCGGCCGCACAGGCTCCGGTGGTATAGCCGAGTCTCAATTTTTTCTGATCTCTATAGACAAAATGTTCCATGATACCAAATCTCTGATGCCAGCCGCCGGGCTGCCCGCAGCCGCATCCCCTCGGAGCCGTGCCGACCTCCTGATCGCTGCGCGTTCACTCGGTCACGGGCAGCCGCATCCCCTCGGTTGAGCCGTGCCAACCTCGTGATCGCTGCGCGTTCACTCGGTCACGGGCAGCCGCCCTATGAATCCACCGCCCGAAGAAACTGTCTGCAAGCAGCCGTTTCTTCGTCCGATGTCTTCGCACGGCTCATTGCTTTCGCGCATATTATATCATATCATCATCTCTTTTCACATATTTACTTTCACTTTTACCAAATTCTACACGATCCCGATCAATGTGCCGATCCAATAGACAAGCCCTAACGCCCAACTCGTGACGATACCGAAGAGAATGACCGGACCCGCTATCGTAAAGATCTTACAGCCGATACCAAATACCTGTCCTTCCTTCTGGTACTCGATCGCCGCCGATGCAACAGAATTGGCAAACCCTGTGATCGGCACAAGCGCGCCCGCGCCGCCCCACTCCACCAGCTTCGGATATATGTTAAAACCTGTGAGAAGCACGCTTGCAAGCACAAGAAGCATGGAGCACCACGATGCCGCGGTCTCCTTATCCAATCCCGCGTTTTGAGTCGCATAATTTAAAATAAACTGCCCGATCAGACAAATACCTCCGCCCACGACAAACGCCTTGCACATCTGCCATAATAGACTGTATTTCGGCGTCACCCGTTCCACGTGCTGCCTGTAGCGCTGCTCCTTCTCCTGCTGCGTTTCCGCTTTTTCCATTTGATCCTGTCCCATAACTCATTTCCTTCCTTCCACATGATACTGTTGCTATATGGCAGCGCATCAGCAATACCATAAGCAGACCCTTTACAGACATCGGCAGTTAGCGAGGTCCTTTCGAGCTTACTGCCGCTATGTTCTGTAACGGAGCGAGAGCGCGTCTGCTTATGGTATTGCTGATGCGCTGCCTTCCCTATACTTACCTTTTACAGACATCACAGTTAGCGAGGTCCTTTCGAGCTTACTGCTGCTATGCTCTGTAACGGAGCGAGAGCGCGTCTGCGTTGGTATTGCTGATGCGCTGCCTTCCTATACTTACCCACCATACAGATATACCGCCTGCGTAAAATACACGAGACTCCCGACCAACTTGCCGAGCGCTACCGCCAAAATGGCAATGCCCAGTCCGTGCCGGAATCCGATCCGTCTTGCAAAAACAGGGATCGTATTGAGCATCTCCGCTATGGCGAGCGCCAGGCATCCCACAAAAATGCCTGCAAACACACCGAATATCATAAGAAACAGCGTGCTTATGATATTCCATACTCCCTCTGTAGCGGCGCTGCCAAACAGCTCATGCGTGCGCACAAAAACCCCGATCTGTCCCCAGTCGCTGAAAATACTGAAGAATCCGCCCGCCAGCGTCCCGAACACCACCGTTTCCTCCAGTGCGAATATCTTGCGCGCAACGTGCATTTTCCCCGCAAACCGCGGTATCAGTCCGACCGAGATCAGCACGGTAAACACGCCCGCCGATACGATTAGCCCGCTGCTGACCCCGATCAGCGAGAGCAATATCTGTCTAACCCACATCTATCGTCTTGCCCTCCCTGTCTGCCGTCTCAATAAGCGCCTTATTCACATCATCCTCATATACGCGCATCTCCACCTCGATCGGCGTAGGGTCCCTGGTGATCCTCCTGCCTCCGATGTGGTTAAAAAAGACAGTGATACCAATGGCAAGACCCACGGAATAGGACAGCTCCAGTATGCCGTAACCGTCCCCCTGATACCCGGTCACCATCTCATATATCTTCGTAAACACATCGTTGATACCGATATCGTTATGGAAAGCCATGATGGTAAAGGCTGTCCCGAAAAAACTGACCATAGCCACAAAAACAAGCTTAACCGTCTGCACAAATCCCTTGTGCCTATCTACGTTAATGTATTCTACCATCACGGCGGCTTCTCCGATACTCTGTATCTGCACCCCCGGACAGGCTTTCTCGATCTCTTCGATCACCTTAAGCAGACTGATCACCTGCCGCTTTGGGCCGTCCTCCTTAAAATGTAGGAGCCTGATGGCTTTTGCTTTCGCCAGGATGTGCATATCGCTGCAGCTTAATCTGGCAATATCCTTCACACAGACGTCCGCTGACTGCATTTCCACATTCTGTTCCGCTTTTATATAGATGGTTGCATTCTTGTTAAAATGACTGGATGAGTTATTCGCTGACATGACATATCCTTTCGGGCGGCGCTTTTTTTGTTTTGGTTTACATAATGTATGTGTAATACATAACCTGCCGGTCGTTTCCTATAACAACAATATCAGTATGTCATTTTATTGTGCTTTTATTCTTTTAAAACAAAAACATATTGACAGATTGTATATCCGCGTATATACTTATAATGTACAGTATATCTTATACATGTATTTGGCAATACTAGTTTCACAAAACAGAGGAGAATTTTCAAATGGGTGAAACATATAAAGTATTAAACCAGGCAATCGATAATTCCGCTGCATTTCATGAATTTTCCGAAACGACCATTGTAAAATGGGGTAACAGCCAGGGTATCAGGATTCCCAAACCACTGATGGAACTGATGAACTTAAGTATTAACGAAAAAGTAGAAATTAGCGTTGCCAACAATATCATGTATATCAGAAAAAGCTGTCAATATCAAAATCTAAAAGAAAGGATGGAGGCCTTTTACCAAAAACCAATCGATAAAATCTATGTAGAAAGCACAGAAGAAGATTGGGGGCCGCCGCAAGGTGATGAAATATGGTAAGCGATGATGATTTTCACTATGGCGCTATCATCAGGATGGATTTCAATCCGCAAGCCGGGCATGAACAGGCCGGATGGCGCCCTGCCATTATCATTAGCAACAACTATCTGAACAAACATAGTAATATGGTAATGGTCTGTCCGATTACGCATACGAACAGGGATCATCCTTTTCATGTCCGACTGGACAATCGTACCAAAACAGATGGATTTATTCTTTGTGAACAGGCGAAAATGCTTGATATCCATGCTAGAAGAGCGAAATATATTGAAGATGCGCCGGAAGAGATCATTAACGAAGCCAACGAAATCGTTAAGCAATTTTTGTAAATAAAAATTGATTGCCTGGGCTATATTAAAAATTTATACAATAAACGAAAAAGTCATTGAAAAGAGATTTTCTTTTTAAAAAACGAGAATTTTATTATGAACAAAAATCAATGAAATACAATCAAAGTGAGAATGAATTATAATTTCATTAAGGTATTTGAGATTTTATAAAGTAAAGGAGTCATTGCTTCACAGATATACAATCATCTATGGTGCAATGGCTCTTCTTTATGCAGCCATTTATTATCCGCATCTCACCTCTGCATCTCCATCATCGCCTCCGCAATATCATTTACCGCACATTCAATAAACTCCTCCAGAAAATCCGCCGACAAATACCGATATCCCGATATATCTACGTCTGCCGGAGCGGTCTCATACTGAACGTGCAGCAGATGATTTTTTAACCGCTGCACATCCTCCTTATCAATGAGCCCCTCCACCCCTGTTGCCGTTGCCTCTGCAAGCAGCCGTCTAACGGCTCCGGTATGAGGGCTGTGCCGGTAAAGCCACTGGTCGATCCCCCGCGCTTCCGGATAGTAGGACGCTCTGAACTCATCCGGATCCATTGGCGGAATATATTCGCTCTGAAGTCTTCTCCATATCCTGATGTCATTCCAATAGTCCGTCAGGCAATGAACACATATTCCGGCGCCGTAATCCCGGTACGTCTTATCATATCTGTATGAGTCCTCCTTCTCCGGCATGTCCTTTTTCCCCATAACGCTTTCGCAGAAGCGGCTGATATTTCTTTTCCACCGTTCATAGTCCTGCGTATCGCCCCAGTTGCCACAGCCTTCAAACAAATGCGACCTTACTTTCATCTGCACGTCGTACTCCGGGTTCATGTGCACGGCATCCGGCGCTACGGATCCGAGGACAAACGCTGCGGCATCGGTTATCCGGGGCAAGCGCTCCAAAAGCCTGTATCCGATCTCCATGTGTATCATCTGAAACGCCATGACTTTATCCTCCGTATGTAATCATTATCAGGTAATTGTAAAACTGCAACGCTCAGTCTATGATCTCGTACTGAAGCATCTCATACCTGAGTCTAGTCCCCTCCGCGATCTCCGGCGGCAGAAGCGCCCTTGCGACAAGCTTGATCTCATCACTCTGCGCATCCGTCCGTTTAAGATTGGCATAATCCCCGTCAATACTGATCACTTCATACTCAAAAGTATTCATGGCAAAACTCCTCCGATCAATTTATTCTAACATACCTCTTCCCTCAGCTGCAACAGAATACGCTTTTCCATACGGCTGACCTGCACCTGACTGATCCCCATCTGTTTAGCCACTTCCACCTGTGTCTTATCCTGAAAATAGCGCATGCGTATCAATTCCTTTTCCCGGTCCCCAAGCCTTCCGAGAAGCTGCTCTAAGAGCATGCGGTTCAGCACCTTCTCCTCCTCCGTATCTCCCCACGTACCGCCACTTTCGGATGCCGCTGTACCTATTCCGGAGAAGCCCGTGCCGCCGCCTCCTCCCACGACCTGATCCACCAGATAGATCTCATTGCCATCGGACTGATAAACCGACTTATAGATGGACTCCACTTCCACGTTTGCATCCATCGCCATCACAATATCTTCCGCCGTGAGCCCGGTTGCCTCCGACAGTTCGTTCAGGGTCGCCTCCCGCCCGTGTTCCTGAAGGAGCTTAGCCGCCGCCTGTTTTATTTTCCAGCCGTTTTCTTTTAACGTACGGCTTACCTTAACCATTCCGTCATCCCGCAGGAAGCGTTTGATTTCGCCCTGTATCATCGGAACGGCATAGGTAGAGAAACGCACTTCATAATGAAGGTCAAATTTGTCGATCGCCTTGATCAGTCCGATGCATCCGATTTGGTACAGATCCTCCATATCGTATCCCCGGCCCGCAAATCGCTTTACAATATGCCGGACCAGCCCCAGATTTTCTTCTATCAGTGTCTCTCTAGCCTCTTTATCTCCTGCCTGTGAACGTTCAATCAATGCGGCAGTCTCTTCCATAGGCTAATCCTCGCTGCCGACCCACGGACTGGTGCCGATCTTCTTATACATTTTGACCGAAGTGCCGCAGTCCACATCAGAATGTACCTCCAGCTGGTCCATGAACGCTTCCATAAAGGAAAAACCCATGCCCGACCGGTCAAGCTCCGGTCGTGAGGTATAGAGAGGTTCCATAGCCAATTTCACATTCTCCATACCAACGCCTTGGTCTATGATCTCCACTTCCAGGACATCGCCCCGCAGAACACAGTCCATCATGACGATATCGTTCATATCGCCGCGATTCTCATAGCCATGAATGATCGCGTTGGTCACCGCTTCCGATACGGCTGTCTTGACATCCGACAACTCCTCCAGCGTTGGATTCAGCGGCGTGATAAACGCCGTCACTGCCATTCGCGCAAACGACTCGTTATCAGATATCGCTGCAAATTCCAGCTTCATTCTGTTTGTAACCGCCGCCGTATCCGTTCTGTCAATTATTTCTATCATTGTTACAGACACACTCCTTTCATGTATAAAACTTGCTGCTTCAATCCATGATCTCCACGATGTTCTGCAGCCCCGACATCATCAATATCCTCCGTATCCTGTTGTCGGCATTGACAGCGTACACTTTTCCCCCGAAACAGGATATCTTCTTGTATCTTCCCAGGATAATACCGATCCCCGAACTGTCCATAAAGGTTGTCCTCTCAAAATCAAAGACCACATTGCCAACCTGCTTAGACAGGATATAGCGGTCTGCTTTTGAACTTATGTCAACCGATTTGTGATGATCTATTTCATCCGGAAGCCTTATCATCAGATAGTTGTCAATCACTTTAAACTCGTCCATTTTATGTAAACCTCCCTTCGTGGTCCGTACGCACAGAAAGGACATGGCATACTGCCATGTCCTTTCTCTTTCGTGCCTCTATGCTTTTATCTTTGTGTTTCTCTTACTCCGTTCCTTCCATTTCGGCAAGAAACTCTTCGGATTTGCTTGCCTTCTCTGTATCCGGGAATAATTCTATCACCTGCCGGTATGTCTCTTTCGCCTTTTCTTCCTGCTCCGTGCGGTAATAAGCATTCGCGAGATTATAGAGCGCCTCTCCGTTCGTAGCGTCATACTTGAACGCTTTCTCCAGATTCGGGATCGCATCCTCGTAGTTATCCTGTCTGTACGCTTCATAACCGGCATCATAATATGCCTGCGCTATATTGGGTCCCACAAGGGCCAACAGTGTATCATAGAGAGCTTCAAACGCTTCAGAGTTGCCTGTCTCCCCGCCCTCTTCTTCCTCCTCGATCTCATCCAGATAATCCGCCACGGCGGTGATATCTTCAGGATCGGTCAGATACGCACCGGCGGCTTTCATCAGACTATCCACCGACTGCAGGGTGCCGTCCGTACCGAGATACGCCTGCAGGTCCTGCCGCAGACTGTCGTTCTCGGCAGTCAGTTCATTGATCTGAAGCTGCTGCTCATCGATAGTCGCCGTCTTGGAATCCAACTGTTCGCTGACCTTGCGCAGTTCCCCGTCGATATCCGCCCTGGCAGTCTGTATCCGGGCCGGCAGGATCAGGAACACGGCGACCGCCAGACCGATGATGATGCCGATGCCGAGATTGAGCAGCGATGTGACGCCTTTACCCTCTTTCATATTGACCGGCTGTATGATCGTCTCGTTACCGCTCTGGTACTTGATGACCTCATCCGTCTTGTGCTTCTTCCTCGGAGAATTTTTGACCCCCTCCTCCGGCAGAAGCATCTCGTCCACTTCTTTCAGATAACGCAGCGTTGCCGTGTTATTCGTATCGATCTCAATACACTTGGTCAGCTCTCTCTTTGCCTTCTCCCACTCCTCGCTGTTGATATAAAGAAGCGCGAGAAGCTGATGCGCTCTGATAAACCTCGGATTTAAGGATAATACTTTCTTAAGCTGTATTACCGCCAGATCCAGACTGTCCTGATTACAGTAAGTGAGCGCCTGATTATATTTCTTGATCGTCTGATTGATGATATCCAGACGGTTCTGGTTCGTCTGGATCATATCTATATAATCGTCCGCTATATTCTTCCTGGGGCGCAGGTTCTTGCTGATAACCCATTCGCTTAACGCCGCTACCACCTCGCCGGTCTCGAAATACACAAGACCCAGCAGATTTCTCGCTTCCACATTATTCTTATTAAACTTTAAACTCTGCCGCAGACTGTTGACCGCGCCTGTCAGATCTCTGACATTTGCCCGTTCCAGACCCTCATTGTAAAAACGGTTGGAGATATATATGATCTTCTTATACAGGGCTACATCGGCACCGCAGCTTGTGCAAAAATCGTGCTCGGACAGAGTACATCCACACCGATAACAAATCATCTATGCCAATCCCCTATTCACTGTCTGCTTTCTTTGATTCCTTAACGATCTTAACCATCAGATCCGCCATATCCGTCAAATCCTGATTATAAATTGCTTCCTCAGCATCCTCAACCTCCAGGCTGGGATGGAATTTCTTCAATTCTTCTTCAAAATTGATCATGCCGGGGCCTCCTTAAAAGGGCTTTGATCTCGCCCGCCAAATATAATGAACCGACAATATACGCTCTGTCCTCGTCATTCCTGTTGACAGTCAGCTCATAAAAAGCCGTCTCCAGGTCATCATATAGCTTACAAATCAGTCCGGTATACTGTCCGAAAGTTTCTTTAAGCACATCGAGCGGCAGAGCGCGGTCGTTCTTAAGCTCCACCAAACCGATCTCATCAAACAGCCCCGATAAAGCAAGCTCTCTTATCACATCCTGATACTGCTTATCTTTGACTATGGAAAATAGCAGTTTCCTCTTTCCACTGCAGGGCTGCGTTCTCACTGTATCCAGAAAACTCCTGATCCCGTCTGTATTATGGGCGCCGTCCAGCCAGACAGACGGCCGAATCTCTTCCATACGCGCCTCCCAGACCATATTGCAGATACCCTCCCTGATCGCAGGCAGCGTAACGCGCTCATCTGACAGGCATTCCAATGCCCGGATAGCGAGAGCCGCATTCTCAATCTGGTAAACGGCAGACGTAGACACAGTAAAACTAATATATTCATAATAATTTATACGGAGAGAAAAATCAATTGTTTTATTCTTAATCTTTATATCTTTTATCGCCTCCGGACGGACAGGGAAAGGCTTTGCGCCCACTGCCGCAGCGCATTCCTCTATTTTTTGCGCCACCGTACTCTGCTTGACCGGATAGATCACCGGAACATCCCGGCGCATAATGCCCGCTTTCTGCTCCGCGATCTTTGGGAGCGTATCGCCCAGATATTCCATATGGTCATAGCCGATGGAAGTAATGATACACAGCTTCTTATGATCGACCGCATTTGTAGCGTCGAGGCAGCCGCCCAAACCTGTTTCCAGCACTACATATTCTACGCCGACGCGCTCAAAATACACCGCCCCCATAAAAAAAAGAAACTCAAAAAAGCTGGGATGATATGATTTTTCCGCCAGTCCGGGTGGGAGAGAGGACAGCTTGTCCATCACATAGTCAAAAGCTTCCGTAAACTCCTCCTCCGTAGCCATATGTCCGTCAACCGCCATCCGCTCCCGCATCGTGACAAGATGCGGCGACGTAAACATCCCCGCGGATATATGCGCCGCCCGGAACACGGAACACAAATAAGCACAAACGGAACCCTTTCCGTTTGTGCCTGCCACATGTATAATTTTACAATTTTTCATAGGACTCCCGATATGTTTCAGAAACAGCCGGGTGTCCTCAAGACTGTTCTTGCCGGTGAATTTGGGAATCCCGTTTATATAGGACTCCGCTTCCCGGTAACGGTTGATCTGTGTCTCCATTGCCTGTCCCAATCATTTGACGCCGCATGCCGTACTGCCCGCAGCTACAGCACCGCCGCTTCGATAACGCCATTGTCCGCCTTGTATTTCATAAAACGGGTCTCTTTATCGATCACCATCTGCTCCGCATTGATACAGATGAGCACATTGCGGTAAATATTACCGTCCACCTTGATGCTTGCGCCTTTACTCTGTTCCATGACCTCTTCCAGCGACTCCCGCTCCCGCTCAGCGGCATCAAGCTGTGCAAAGTAATCGTCCTTCATTTTGTTCCACTCCGCCAGCTTGGCTTCCGTATCTGCAGACGTACTGGAACCCCGCATACGTTTTTCCCTGAGCGCATCCGTCATGGTATCCACCAGTTCCGCCAGTTTTTCCTTGATCTCGCTCTCTTTGTGCCGCACGTCGAGAAGCTTCTCATACTCCTGCGCTTCATAGCCGCAGTGCAGGATCGTCTTGACCTCCGCGTCACTTCCGGCCACCTGTGCCTGAATACCCTTAAGGCCGTGAACATAACCGCCGATGATACACCCCTTCTTGCCTGCAGTAACCACCTTATCCCCGGCCGCTACATGCGCATTCAGGATCGTATTGGAATGAACCATTCCGCCTGACTCGACGGTTGTATTTTCTATGAAATCGGCAAACACATTGCCCCTCGCGGATATCTTGCCGCCGCCCTGAATACCGCGGCTTAAGATAACATCACCGCCCGCGAACAGCGTAACGCAACCCGCCGTGCCGTGGATCTCGATATTACGTCCGGCACGGATCGTCACACCGCTCTCCACGTTGCCGTTGACGATCACATCGCCGAAAAATTCTATCTTGCCTATGATCATCGTCACATCGCCTCTGATCTCGTGCACGTTCTGAATATCGATCTTACCGTTCTTAACCTCCACCTTGCCGTCAGACTGCGCATAATACTCATTGTTCTCTCTCAGAATGCCTTTGCCGCGCATGGGCGGAAGGTCTTTGGACGGTTTTGCCTTGAGTTCGCCGCCGTAAACCGTGTATCCGTCCATTCCCGGTATCGCATAGTGGTATACAGCGACCTTATCGCCCTTATGCACATTCTGGAGGGCGCTCATACTGGTGTAATCTACAGTCCCGTCCTCTCTGATCTTAGGCAGCCCGTATTCCTCCGGTGTAAACAGATATTCAAAATACCCGTCCTTGCCGTCCACGCTCCTCTGCCCCTGCGCTACGAGGATCTCCCGATTATAAACTTTCTTCTTGATCATCGCAGACAGATTGGAGCTGTGGAATCCCTTGACGATACCCTTATGCTCAAGGTAGGTCACAAGATCGTTCTTGGTGTAGATCTGTTCCTGATAAGGAGGCGTCAGGTAAAGCCACGCCGCCATAGCATCCTGGTCCACACGCAGATAAGTACCCGCCGCCAATCCTGCATTCAGATCGCGGAAGACCGTGCTTTCCATTTCACCATGCTCCAGCTCTGCCGGCGCTGACGACACATCCGCGGACGGCATCTGCTGTGATACCCTGGACATAGCGTTCTTCAGCTTGTTCAGCTGCTCCTGTGTAAACATGGCTTCGCTCACGTGACTCACCTCCCCTGATAATATATCTTCTATAGCCAAAATATCCTGACTTTACTTTACACTAAATCGCCCTATTTTTCCAGTGCAAAATAGACAAAACAACAAAGTTTATTTACGAAGCTGTGAAAGACGCTCTTTAACCTGCGCGGACATCTGCATATACTTCTCCAGTTTCGCACGTTCCTCGGCCACTTTTGCCTCCGGCGCCTTCGCCATAAACCGCTCGTTGCGCAGCATACCGTTTACACGGGCCAACTCGCCTTCCAGACGTTTTTCCTCCTTCTCCAGACGCTCGATCTCCTGCCGGATATCGACCAGTTCCTCAAAAGGAATGTAGACTGTAGCGCCCATGACAACCACCGATACCGCATCGTCGGCAATGCCGCTCTTATCCGCCTGCACCGTCACCTCGCTTGCACCTGCAAGAGACGCAAAGAAAAGTCTGCCTTCGCCAAAGATGCTCCGCACCTCTTCCTTCTCACTGACAACATATACGGCCGCTTTTCTGCCCGGCGCCACATTCATCTGCGTGCGGATATTTCTGATACCGCGCACGGCCTCCTTGATCAGTCCGATCGATTTCTCCTCCGCAGGGTACGCCAGGTCATCCGTGTATTCAGGCCATCTGGAGATCATGATGGATTCTTCACTGCTCTGGATCGTACAGAATATCTCCTCGGTAATAAAAGGCATATAAGGATGTAACAGCTTCAGCGCATCGATCAGGACATGCTTAAGCGTCCACAATGCCGCGTTCGTGCTGCCCTGTTCATCCGTATCTTTCCGGTACAGCCGCGGCTTTACCATCTCGATATACCAGTCGCAGAACTCATCCCATATAAAATCATATACTTTCTGTACGGCAATGCCCAGCTCATAATTGTCGATATTATCCGTCACATCGCGTATCAGTGTGTTTAAGCCTGACAGGATCCATTTGTCCGCCGGTTCGAGATATGTCCTGATATCATCATATGAGACCTCCCAACCGCACGTTCCGGTTTTCTCCTGCGCCTGCTCCATGTTCATCATGATGAAGCGCGATGCGTTCCAGACCTTGTTGGCAAAGTTCCTGCTGGACTCCACTCTTTCATAGTAGAAACGCATATCATTGCCCGGCGCATTACCAGTGATCAGCGTAAGCCGCAGCGCGTCCGCGCCGTACTTGTCAATGATCTCCAGCGGATCGATACCGTTGCCGAGGGACTTGCTCATCTTACGCCCCTGTGAATCTCTTACAAGTCCGTGGAAGAGCACTGTGTGGAACGGTTTTTCTCCCATTTGTTCATAGCCCGAGAAGATCATGCGGATAACCCAGAAAAAGATGATGTCGTATCCTGTCACAAGCACGTCCGTCGGATAGAAATATTTAAGCTCAGGGGTTTGCTCCGGCCATCCAAGCGTGGAGAAGGGCCACAGCGCGGACGAAAACCATGTATCCAGCGTATCCGGGTCCTGGGTCAGATGCGTACAACCGCACTTCGGACATACAACCGGCGCGCTCTTAGCCACCGTGATCTCACCGCACTCGTCGCAATAGTATGCGGGTATTCTGTGGCCCCACCACAGCTGACGGCTGATACACCAGTCGCGTATATTGTCCGTCCAGTTAAAGTATGTTTTGTTCATGCGCTCAGGAACCAGCCTGATGTCGCCGTTTTTAACCGCCTCCACTGCAGGTTTTATCAGCTCGTCCATCTTGACAAACCACTGTTTCTTGATAAGCGGTTCGATCGTCGTACCGCAGCGGTCATGCGTGCCTACATTGTGCGAATAATCCTCTATACGTACCAGAAGTCCCTCCGCCTTCAGTTCCTCCACGATCTGCTTTCTCGCTTCATAGCGGTCCAGACCTTCATACTTTCCGCCGTTCGCATTAATCGTCGCGTCATCGTTCATAATGTTGATTTCCGGCAGATTGTGGCGTTTTCCAACCTCAAAATCGTTGGGATCGTGTGCCGGCGTGATCTTGACAACGCCCGTACCAAACTCCATATCGACATACTCATCTTCCACAATGGGGATCGCCTTATTCACGATCGGCAGCCACACCTGTCTGCCTTTTAAGTGCGTATACCGCTCGTCGTTCGGATTGATGGCAACCGCCGTATCGCCAAGCATCGTCTCCGGCCGCGTAGTGGCAAATTCAAGGAATTCCGTCTTGCTCGGCTGACCGTTCTCATCCACAAGCGGATACTTGATATGCCAGAAATGCCCCGCCTGTTCCTCATACTCTACTTCCGCATCGGAAATAGAAGTGTTGCACACCGGACACCAGTTGATGATCCTGCTGCCCTTGTATATCCAGCCTTTTTCATGCATCTTACAGAATACTTCTGTGACCGCCCTGTTACAGCCCTCATCCATTGTAAAACGCTCTCTGTCCCAGTCGCAGGACGAACCCAGCTTCTTAAGCTGGCTAATGATGCGTCCGCCGTACTCCTCTTTCCATTCCCACGCACGCTTAAGGAATCCTTCACGCCCCAGGTCTTCTTTAGATATACCCTCCTCCTTAAGCTTCTCTATGATGCGTACCTCCGTTGCAATGGAGGCATGGTCTGTGCCCGGCTGCCAGAGGGCATTGTACCCCTGCATTCTCTTATAGCGGATCAGGATATCCTGCATGGTGTTGTCTAACGCGTGCCCCATGTGGAGCTGTCCCGTGATGTTCGGCGGCGGAATGACGATGGTAAACGGTTTCTTTGTCTCGTCCACCTCCGCATGAAAATATTTTTTGTCCAGCCATTTCTGGTACAGTCTTTCTTCTATGTCCTTAGGATCATAGGTCTTGGCCAATTCTTTGCTCATGATTTCCTCCTCCTAACAAAACAACGCCCTCTGCCACACCGGGCAAAGGGCGCATAATACGCGGTACCACCTTAGTTTCTCACTCACTGATTCATAGGAATCGCGTCCTGTAACGGGGACCTTCCGTGAACGCTTACTGCGGCACATTCCTGACAAGCTCCGCCTGTGCGGTATCTGTCTGCTCTGCCGGTGTTCGGCGTTCAGGTTCCAGAGCTACCTTCCATGACGCCTTTCCGAAACGCCTCGCAGCATACGGTCGTTCTCTCTGACGGCGGCTGTCATGTACTCCTCTCTGTCATCACCTGTAGATCATGTTATCGGCGGCTGCACCGGTCTGCGGTATTCTGCTCTTTCCGCTCTTTATACCGTGTACTGCCACTCTTTATATTACATTAATATAGTGAGCCGGCTGATTTTTGTCAAGGCTTTTTCGCACAGCATCCTCACCACAGCATCCTCTGCCCTCCTCTGCCACGCACAGTCAGGGCGCGTCATGAGGCTCACGGTCGATGACCTGCAGAAATACCTCCACAAGATGAGGATCAAACTGCGTGCCCGAACATCTGAGAAGCTCCTGTACGGCATCCTCCCTGCTCATCGCCTTGTGGTAAGGTCTGTCGTGCACCATAACGTCATGGGAATCCACCACTGTGATGATCCGGGATAAAAGCGGAATCTCCTCCCCTTTCAGTCCGCCCGGATAGCCGTTGCCGTCCCACCGCTCATGATGATGCAGTATATACTCCGCGATCGACTGCAGCTCCTTGGACGCGCTGGCGATACGATACCCTTTCTCCGTGTGGGTCTTCATGATCTCCCACTCCTCGTCCGTCAGCTTGCCGGGTTTGAGCAGAATAGAATGCGGGATGGCGATCTTGCCGATGTCATGAAGCACCGCAAGAAGCTCCAGCTTCCCCAGCTCGGCGTCCGACAGCTTCAGCGCTTTCCCAAGCTTCACCGCCATCTCCTTTGTGCGCTCAACGTGTTCTTCCGTCTCGTAATCGCTCTCTGTGAGCGTCTGTGTCAGGGAATCTAACAGTGAACTCTTCTGGGATGTCTCGCTCATCAGTTTCTTCGTCCGCATACTGTTGACGGCTTCCCTGACCGCATCGTCCACCGACTTGCTGCCGTCCCTGATGACCGCAATGCCGTATTCAAGGTCCGCCGCGATACCCACATCGCTTCCGGCGCAATACTGCTCCTTGATATTCTTAAACAGACGGTCCGCATACTCCTGTTCTGCTTCGATCAGGCCCGCCGCCATATCGCCGCCGTCCAGTCTTGCCAGCACCGCGGACTTGGGCAGATTGTTGCGCAGAAGATCGGCCGCGCTCTTAAGCATCTCGTTACCCTTTGCCCAGCCGTATACATCGTTTATAAACCCGATTCCGTTTGTATTGCACACAACGACTGTGACCGGGTACAGTTTCTGCCCCACATAATTTTCCATATTGGCGTAAAAACTCTGTTTGGAATAAAGCCTCGTCAGAGAATCCCTCTCGATCACCGTGCTCTTCATGATAAGCAAATGACCTATAATACGGTTTTTACCGTCTCTGAGACAGTTAAAATTGCACTGGTACACTTTTTCACCCACATCGCTGGGATTGTTCCATTCAAACACCTGGTCCGTCACCGTGTCCTGCAATTCCTTAAAAGCGGCGAGCTGCATAAAATCCACCATACTGATCCGCTCCTGGCTATTCAGCATCGGGAACAGGTTGCGCATATCCTGGTTGGTGTCCGCCACATACCCCTCATAGTCAAACAGTACCATAGGCATCCCCATATATTCCAGTATCATCTTACGGGTGGAATTGAGCATACCCCTGGAAGCGTAGTCAAAGGTATTCCAGTAGACAAACGGGCAGATAAAACCGTATATCGGCACAGATATATCGACCGGAAGCTTTACCGCGCCCGACATATAGGCATAGCTGAGAATCATCAGCCCGACCAGACCGATCAGGCTGTTACGGTATCTGGCGCAGTATATCTTCGGCACATTCAGCGTTTTCACCAAAAGCGCGCATGCCGTAATGCCGGCAAACAGGTAAGACAGCCCCAGATGCAGATAAAAAAGCGGTTTCGCCACATACATATACTTAATGGCATATATGCTGTACATATTATACTGGTAACGCATGAGGATCTCAGTAAAAATATTGACAATCAAAAGCACGCAGTCAGCCAGCGCCAGCAGTCCGAAAACAGGATACAGATACCTCTTGCGTTTAAACACCACGACTTTTGATTCCGTAAATTCAAACGTATACAAAAACACCGCCAGAAGCATTACGATGAGACAGATAAAATAAATGCTGGTACATACGGATGCCGCAATATAGGAATCGACCCTGATCCGGACCATGTATGCAATGTTCACCGCGGCTGCCGACAGGAACATATTTCCTGTGAATACAGCGAGTAAATTTTTCTTTCTATATGAATTTACGGCATAGAAGGCAGCGCATAAAGCCGCCAGACTATAACAGATGTATATCCAGATCATATATTTCCCTCACGCGCCCCTTACAGGCCCTTTTTACGGCAGTGATCCCCACGTATTCTGCCGATTTTATTTATTGTAGCATAATTTTCCCCTCTTCGACAGATTTCCGCCCTTGTGATTAAGCACAAATCTTCATGAAAGAAATTGTATAGATTGCCCGAAAGCAGCGCCGGAAAACAGAATACAGACAGAATGCAGTGCATATAGGATACAGATATAGGGTACAAATATAGCATACTCTAATCTGGCATTGTTAAAAATTTTTAATTTGGCACTTTCAGTCATGCCATCATGGTGTATAGTAGTGACATAAAAAGGAATACCCGGAAGCTCCGGGGAATGGAGGATATTATGAAAAACGAAAAACTTCTGAAGGTGGTACTGACCGGTGCGTTTGCCGCACTTTCATACGTTGTGTTTACTTTTTTACAGATCAAGATAACGCTGCCGGGCGGCGGCGCCACATCGATCCATCTGGGTAATGCCGTCTGCGTGCTGGGCGCGCTGCTGCTCGGAGGACTCTGCGGCGGTCTTGGCGGCGCCATCGGCATGACCCTGGGCGACCTGTTTGATCCCGTCTATGTCATGTCCGCTCCCAAGACGTTTCTCCTGAAGCTCTGCATCGGGCTTATCACCGGTCTGATCGCACACAGGATCGGGCACATCTCCACGGAGACGGACAACCGCAAGGTTTTCAAATGGACGGTTCTTGCCGCTGTCGGAGGATTGCTGTTCAATGTGATCTTCGATCCGCTTGTTGGCTACTATTACAAGCTTCTGATCCTCGGCAAGCCCGCGGCAGAACTGACGCTTGCATGGAACATTGCTTCCACCTCCATCAACGCCGTCACATCGACGATCGTTTCCGTTGCGGCATACATGGCTGTAAGACCCGCTCTCAAAAAATCCGGATTATTCCTGACTATAGGGAAGCGGAAAGAAGCTGCCGCATGATAAAAAGGACGGTCAGGCGCTGCCTGCCGTCCTTTTATGATTTTATGTTTTATCCCACTATACTGTCGTCCTCCGGGATGATGAGCGCCGCCGCGATGTAGACCACCAGCCCCGTGCCGCAGCTTACCAGTGAGCAGAGCAGCCACACAAGTCTTATTAACGTGGGATCCACGTTCAGGTATTCTCCGATACCGCCGCACACGCCGCAGAATGTTCTGTTTGTCTTAGAACGCATCAGTCTCTTATAATCGTTTCCCATGATATACCTCCTATTCTTGTACCGTCAGCGTCTGTATTGTTCCCGTTTCCTTTACCGTATCATGTTCTTTTACCGCCCTCGTGGAGCTACCGCTCAAAATCCACGGCAACGGTTCCCATAGAGCAGTCGATAGTATAATTGCTTGCACTTGCATTATCGATATTTCGCTCGTGTGCCAGCCCCGTATAACTGCTGCCGCCGATCCTGACAGTACCCAGGGCACAGTCGATGGTATAGTTATGATCTGTCTCGGCGCCTCCCAGGCTCAGACGGATGTTCCCCATACTGCATTCCGCATCCAGATTACCCATGACTGTGCCGGTAAACTCTATGCTTCCCATACCAATTTCTATACCGGCGCCATTTGCCACCAGCGCATCATCAATGACGACCTCGCCCGCGCCTGCAGACAGATCCACCGTGTTGCAGGAAAGCTTTCCGGCATAAAGCTTGCCCGCGCCGGTCTCCAGCCTGACAGTCCCGTCTGCATACAGACCGTCGAAGTGGCACTCCCCCGCGCCGACCTCGATATCGATCTCCTTCGCCGTCAGTTCCACCGACTTTAAAATGCCCGCGCCGAATTCAATGTCCGCACGATCAAGCCTGGTTCCCGCCGGAAAATACAGATATACCCGGTCCGCCTTCCTGCTGATCCCCATATTGGATCTCCAGTTTTGTTTCGACTTAAGCCTGAGGACGCCGTCTTCGATACGGTAGCGCACTCTGTCTGAGACGCTGTCTGCTGCAAGCCTCACGCATTCGTCCTCCGACGCCTGAATATACAGTTCACAGGCTCCGGCTTCTATCTCCAGACCCCGCAGCGTATCTGCGGTAAGCTCCGTCACCGTCATCGCTGACGTGCCGCCTATCGGCATCCAATCCGAATCATCCCAGTTCACGGTATCTTCCTCCGTCGCATCGTCAAAGAATCCGAACATCCAGCCGTCAGTACCGGTGATAAACCGAAACGGAAACCCGGTATACTGCCTTACGTCCATACCGTCAAGTACTCTGAATCCTCCGAGCAGTCCACCCACGCTGCACATGACGCAGCCGGCGATAAACAGGACAAGCGCTGTGACAAGACACCCTTTTGTAAATTTCTTCATTCCTTTCGTCATGCCGCGCATCCTCCTCTGTTAAATATTTTTCGCCCCAACATCCCGATCAGCTTTACGAACGCCGGGATCGCTGCGCCTATCATCAGAACCATCAGCCATAAGAATACAATTCCCAGCGCAAGTGCGATAAGAGATGATCCGATCAGACATACGCCGGCAAGGGGTTCCGTAAAGCAGAGCGCGCAACCCGTTATGAACAGGGCGACCGCCACCACGATCAGGGCAATGCCGATGGCAAGGAAAGCCACAAATATTCCAAACAGCGTTGCAAACAGACCCATCACAATACCGAATGCCGCACTCAGAAGTCCCACCCAGACCGGGAAAGTCACTACGGCAAGGATCACGATCAGCGCGATCGTGCCGCCGGACATTCCTTTTTTGGGCGCTGTGCCGCCGTTTCCTGCACTGTTTGGCGCACCGTATACCCTTTTACCGCCGGTTTGCCTGTAGTAATCGGCCGCAGCAGCATCGTCCGGATTCATCACTTCATCTCTGGATGGCTGCGCGCCGGTACTGAAACCGGACTCCGTAAACTCTCCCGTATTCTGACCGTCGTTTAATCCCGCCCTGATCGATCCCGCCAGCTCTTCCGGCGTTCCAAGCGATGCGATAACGCCGCCTTCATTCTCCGCACCTGCATCGTCAAAATAATCGTTATAGTATTGGAGCGCCGCATCGCGTTCCGCCGGCGGCACATCCTTTAAAAGTTCTGACAGACGCCTCATAAATTCCGCTCTGTTCATGCTTTCAAACCTCCCTCAAATATCCTGTTCAGCCGGGCAGAATACCGATACCACTCGCTGATGTACAGATTCAGCTGCGCCCTGCCTTTCTCCGTCACCTTATAATACCGTCTGTTTCTGCCGGCGCATTCCATGTCGTACACCTCCAGGCACGCGTCCTTTTGCAGCCGTCTAAGCACCGGATACAGCGTAGATTCAGATATCTCGATGACCTGCCGCACTTCCTGCGTGATCTTATAACCGTACGTCCCTTCCGGCTCACCGGATACCACCGCCAGAACGATCGCATCCAACAGTGCCGCACCCGTATTAAAAACCATGCGATAAACTCCTTTCCTGTTTTTTACATATCTCATAGCAAATCATCCGTTCCTTCATATCCTCATTCTGACTGCTATAATAGTGTTTAAGTTTATAATATTATACGACGTATAATATTGTTTCTGCTAATACTATACGGTATATAATATTGTTTGTCAACACTTATTATAAAAATTTGCGCTGCTCATAAAATATACAATTGTAAAAGTATTAAAAAAGACTGCTCCCTGTTGAGAGCAGTCTTTGATGAGCTTTAAATATTTCGTAACATTCAGATACCGCGTCAGACTATCCGGCGTTGTCTGCGCCGGAGCTGTCAGCCCGTTCAGTCATAGAACAGGTTCACCTTACCCACCACGCCGTCATTGATAACATAGTAGGCGGTAAAGTCTTCCGGTTTCATATAGATCTGCATATCTTTGATGGTTCCTTTTTTGAAGCCCTTGGAATAATAATGCGCTCTGATCCGTTCGGTCAACGCTTCTATATTCACCTCGTATCCCCGGTACTGCAGAATCACTTCCGGTGAAACATCTGTTGCTGCAACGGCTTCGCTGACTTCTTCTTCATCCTGTCCGGTCAGTTTACTCTTATCCATTTCATCCATATAGCTGCCTCCTCCGTCAGTCCCGGGGTCTGTACATCACACCCCGCAGGTACAGTCACTTTGCCAGTATGTTCCGCCTGTTTCTATCTGATTTTATTGTACCATTATTTACACATTCCGACAAGAAGAGATTATATATTCCGCGCCGGATCATTGCCGGACTGTACTCCGGTAGAAATCGCTTATCACCGACTCGGCAGGCTTCCCGTAGAAGTCGTAGCCGCAGTCTTTTGCCGCCGCCTGCAGGGAGCGCTGTTTCCATGTCCAGTCCCAGAGGCAGAAGCCCTGCACAAAATCCCTGCTGCCCGCTGTACGGAACATCTCTCTGTACCAGTCCGCCTGTTCGCCGGGCGCAAGCGCGCCGCGCACCCGCCAGTCATTGGGCACTTTCGATGCACCCGCCACAGACATACAGCCCGCCTCCGCAAAGAAAAACGGTTTATTGAATTTCTTCACGGTCTTCTCTATCCTGTCAAGCTGTTCATTCCAGTCATCGATCGGATAATAACCGCTGGAAGAGATCACATCCACGCAGTCCCACCACGTCACATGATCCTCCTGATATTTATCCGTATTATAAGAGACGAGTCCGTCATATTCTGTCCTGATATCGCCGATCAGCCGCCGCCACTCTTTGTCCCTGCGCTCCGACATGACCATCTCGCAGCCCGGCAGAAACATCTCGCAGCCAGTCTTCCTGGCCAGCCTTGCAAAATGAAGCTGAAAATCCGTGTACGCCTCAAACCACCTGCTCCACTTTGGTTCGCACGGGACATCTTCGTCAAAAAAATTGATGTGGGCGCGCCATGTCCCGTTCTTGCAGTTCACCGTTGGCTTCAAGCCCACAGACAGCCCTTTTTTATGTATATAATCGATCATTTTGATCAGCTCGTCATCCGACATGGTCGCCTGCGTCGTATAATCTATGGATTCCGACTGGGGCGTCTCCTGGATCCCGTTGGGCACCAGCATAATAAAATTAGCGTTCGTCCGTTCGGCCAGCAGATCCATGCTCTGGTAAGCCGCCTTCTGTTCAAAGCTTCCTCTGCCCGCAAAAGATCCGAAAGTGATCCCCTTGATATACTGCATACCGTTTCCCTCCATGACAGCGCATTTTTTCCATAATCACTATAGCAATTGCTTTCGGACAATGCTATAATAAAGCAACATATAAATTGTATAAATCTCTTATTATTTTACCGGATCTTAGTGATATGACTTATCTGATCGCCAGATGAAGGGATAAGGGGAAATAGAATTTTTATCTTTAAATACTTTTCGTATCCGATGAGAGGGAATTGGCATGCATTACCTTTATGAAGAACAGGATATTCTGCACACCCCCTATGAGGCTTTTTTCTTCGATACGCTCAAGGAAACGTTTCCCGTAAAAGCGCACTGGCATTACTACGTGGAAATGCTCTATATGCTTGAGGGAACCGCCTTTGTGGAAGTCAACCAGCAGGAATTCTATGTGTCGGAGGGCGACCTTGTGCTTTTTCATGCGGGCGACGTCCACGCGATCTGCTCCGCGACCGGCAGACACTTACAGTATATGGTATTAAAATTTGACTGCAACAGGCTTTCGGTCAACAGCAGCTATACGCCCAGACTGTCCGCAGTCCTTCAGTATGCCAGAAAATCCGACCGGGCCGGTTGTTTTTTCAGTGCTGACAGGCTGTCCGGCCTTCCGGTCCGCAGACACTTTGAAGCCTGCATCTGCGAGGCAGCCCGCAAGGAATATGGCTACGATGTGCGCATCCATGCGGAAATCAGCTCTCTACTGATCGAGATCATCAGACTCTGGCAGGCGGACGGACTCTCCCTTCAGGAAATATTCTCCGTCGGCGCCGAAACGGAATCCTCCATAAACACGATAACGGAATATATAGACCGGCACGCCGGCGAACCGCTTAAGGTCAATGCGCTGGCCGCCATGTGCCACATGAGCTATTCTCATTTCGCCAAATGCTTCAAGGAGCTGTATGGCCGTTCCTGCAAGGACTACCTGGAACTGATCAAGATCGAAAAAGGGGAAGAGCTGCTTCTTTTCACAGACTCCTCCCTCTCACAGATCAGTCAGGAGCTGGGGTTCTCCGACTGCAGTCATTTTATCCGCACCTTCCGCAAGTGGAAAAACTCTACCCCGGCCCAATTCAGGCTCCAGCAGCGAAGGCAGTGACCCCTGTTGTCAGCGCTCCATCTTCCACAGATAAGCGCTGTAAGGCGGCAGCAGACTTCCCCCGCCGAAATCATGCGTATCGCCGGTGATCAGATCGACCGCCGTTCCGCAGCCCGCGTCAAAATGAGCCGTATATTCCTCACCGTCCGCGTTGATCGCCACAAGCACTCTCTCATCGTCGCACTTGCGCTCGAAGATGCACTGTCTGTTCGTAAGGACAACAGAGCGGAACCCACCGTAATTTAGCGCTCTGGAATTCTTCTTCGCCCCGGCAAGCTTAGCGATCCAGTCGCACAGACTATTCCACTGCGGTTGTTCAAAGCAGGCACGCAGAGCAGGATCCCCCTCGCTCTTATGCGCCTTTGCGCCCCACTCGCTGCCATAATATATGCACGGAATGCCCGGCATACCGAAGCACAGTGCATAGATCAGCGGCAGATGCTTGTCGTTCGTCAGATTGCTAGCGATCCTCGTCACATCGTGGTTGTCCACGAATGACAGCATATGTTTTCCCTTATATAAGGTCCAGTTCTCCGGTCCGAACTGACGCAGCAGGGAATGAACGATCTCAAACATATTCATACTGTTAAAGCTGGAGAACAGACCTTTATAGCACTCATAATTGGTAGCGGAATGCAGCATCTGATCGTTGACCAGCTGATTATAATCACCGTGCAGCATCTCGCCAAGCAGATAGAAGTCGTCCTTCAGCCCGCCGGTAAACTCTCTGAGCCTTCTGACAAAATCGTGATCTAAGCAGTACGCCACATCCAGCCGCAGTCCGTCGATATCAAACTCTTCCACCCATCCTTTGACGCTGTCGAATATATGACGAATAACATCCTCGTTGCGAAGGTTCAGCTTCACCAGATCATAGTTGCCTTCCCAGCCCTCGTACCACAGTCCGTCATTATAGTTGGAGTTGCCGTCGAAATTAATATGAAACCAGTCTTTATAAGGAGAATCCCAGCGTTTTTCAAGCACGTCCTGAAACGCCCAGAAGCCTCTTCCCACATGGTTGAAGACACCGTCAAGTATCACCCTGATCCCATTGTCATGCAGATTGCGGCACACCTCCTTAAAGTCCTCGTTAGTGCCCAGCCTGCAGTCAATTTTATGGTAGTCTCTTGTATTATAGCCGTGCGTATCCGACTCAAATACAGGGGAAAAATAGATCGCATCGATCCCCAGTTTCTTCATATGCGCGATCCAATCGTTAACCTTTAAGATGCGGTGGCATAAAACCCCATCATTCTCAAAAGGCGCCCCGCAGAAACCGAGCGGGTAGATCTGATAAAAAACACTTTCATAAGCCCACATACGCAATATACTCCTCCCAAATAATTTGCACGTTCCCTATTCTATCATTATTGGCAGTGTTTTGCAAAGCACATTTCTATTGACCGAACAAGTACTATTTTTTGTGTACTAAAATCCGTTTTCCGACTTTTCCACAGCTTTTCTTTTATAAAATATAAAAATCGTTTGAAATTTTCAAAGAAATCCCCATTTTCCACAAAGTTATCCACATCGACACTTTTGTCATTTCCTTATGACCCGTCTTCCTTTTTCGACAAAATAGATTGAATTTTTTATTATCTTTCTTTATTTTTCTGTCAATTTTTCTATTTTTCGATAATGAAAAATGACGAAAAATAATATATAATGAATGTAAAGCAGGCGGCGGGATTTCCAAAATAAATCTATTCAGTCAATAGATTTTGCGGCTTGACGTCTAAAGTCAAAACAATAAGAAAGCAGCAGAAAGGGTCTTTAAGAATGAAACCGATATTAGGATCTCACGTAAAAATGAGCGGGAAAGAAATGATGCTCGGCTCAGCGAAAGAAGCCGTATCTTACAACGCCGACACATTTATGTTATACACAGGAGCGCCACAGAATACAAAGCGCAAGGATATAAGCGAACTGAACATTGCTCCCGCCTGGGAATATATGCGTACCCACGGCATCAAAGACTTCGTTGTCCATGCGCCCTACATTATCAATTTGGCCAATTCGGTCAATGCCCCAACCTACGAGATCGCCGTAGAATTTCTTGCCCTGGAGATCGAGCGAACCATTGCAATGGGATCCCATATTCTCATTCTCCACCCCGGTTCCCATGTGGGTGCAGGCGTTAAAGCCGGCATTGACCAGATCGTCCGGGGCCTTAACGAAGTGCTGACTGATACAACAAATTGTTGTATCGCTTTGGAGACAATGGCCGGAAAGGGCTCTGAGATTGGCCGCAGCTTTGAGGAGCTTGCATCCATATATGACCGCGTGACGCACAGCGATAAGCTGCGCGTCTGCATGGACACCTGCCATCTTAACGATGCGGGATATGACATTGTAAATGATTTTGACGGTGTTGTTGACCGATTCGATCAATTGATAGGGAAGGAACAGATCGCCCTGTTTCATATCAACGACAGTAAGAATGTCCGTGGCGCCATGAAAGACCGGCACGCCAATATAGGAAATGGCACGATCGGTACAGAGCCGCTCCGCTATATCGTTCATCATCCCTTATTTCTGCATCTGCCCAAGATACTAGAGACGCCGTATATACCGGATCCCAATGATCCGAATAAAGAAATACCCCCATATAAGGAAGAGATCGCGCTTCTGCGCTGACTGCTTACAGCCATTCGTTCCAGAAACGTTCCACACGCCTGCCTATCCGGTCAACGGTTACAACCTCGCAGTTGTTCCATTCTCTCGGAAACAGCCTTCGGTATGCAGGCGTCAGAAACCGCTCGTCCAGAAGCGCTACAATACCGAAGTCGTCCACCGTGCGGATAACTCTGCCTGCCGCTTGCAGCACCTTATTCATGCCCGGATAACGGTATGCGTAATTAAAGCCATCGTCTCCCCGGTCGTCAAAATATTTCTTTAATATTTCCCGCTCATTACATACCTGGGGAATACCTGTCCCAACGATGATCGCCCCGATCAGACTGTCTTTCTTTAGGTCGATGCCCTCGCTGAATATTCCGCCCATCACGCAGAACCCCAGCAGACTGCGCTCGTCTTCTATCTCTATCTCCATATGTATCAGTTCGCCCAGGTCACAGCTTTCATTTCCTGTAAAACGGCTTAAAAAATCCTCCCTCGCCTGCTCGTCCATATAATCTTCCTGAACAATGCAGTCTACGGTTCCATCCTCATTGAAACAGTGCATATAGATGTCGTAAACAGCCCGCAGGAAGATATGGGACGGAAAGAACAACAGATAATTACCATGACGCCTGCTGACCACCTCATGGATATAGGAAGCGATACGGTAATACTCTTCGTCGCCTCTGCGCGTGTATTTACTCGTCACATCGCTCCCGATATACAGCCCCAGCTTCTCCGGCCGGAAAACAGATTTCGCGTACACTTCGTAATCGCCTTCCTGCGCGCCGATCAGCGCCTTGTAGTACTGGATCGGCAGAAGCGTTGCGGAAAACAGGATAGAGCTTCTTCCCCGCGCCATACAGGCGCGGAGATTAGTAGACGGATTGACGCAAAAAAGCTTCAGGATAAAGCTCCCGTCCGACTCCATCTCCGAATAGGTCACATAATTGTCATCCACCAGCTCATAGATCTGCAGGAAATGGGAAACCTCAAAGTAAAATTCCAGAATATCTTTCCGCACCGGGCTTTCCTCGTGATCCTCCAGATAATCGTCGATCGCCGCGCCGAGTCTGGTCAGCGCCCGCACAAACGGCGCAACATCATCCTCCACCTTATAAGCTTCGCATTCTCTTTTCAGCTCCAGCAGCTCTTTATTACAATTGTTCAAATGCCATGCGATACGCTCATCGTATGTCTTTACTTTTCTCCTGAGCGCCAGAAAATCTTCCTTACACAGCACGGCGCTGTACATCTCTCTGCCCCGCTCCACCAGATTGTGCGCCTCGTCGATCAGGAAAACATACTCATCCCTGGTTCCCTCCGCAAAAAATCTCCGCAGATATACATGCGGATCAAACACATAATTGTAATCGCAGATAACCGCATCGGAGAACAGACTCATATCCAGACACATCTCAAACGGACACACCGTATGCTTAGCCGCGTATTCCTCTATTTTTTCTCTGCTGCAGGCGTCTTCATGGGTAAGCAGATCGTATATGGCATCGTTGATCCTGTCAAAATGCCCTTTCGCATAGGGACAGTATTCCGGATTGCACTCCGTCTCTTCCATAAAACACGCCTTATCCTTCGCCGTCAATATAACGCTTTTAAATTTTAATCCATGCTCCCTCAGCAGCGAAAAAGCATTTTCCGCCACTGTGCGCGTAACTGTCTTGGCAGTCAGATAGAAGATCTTCCGGCACATACCGGCTCCCATAGCCTGAACCGCCGGAAAAACGGTCGAGATCGTCTTGCCGGCTCCCGTCGGCGCCTCGATAAACAGCTTTCTCTGATGGTAAATCGTCCGGTACACATAGGATACCAGTTCTTTCTGCCCTTCCCTGTATTCAAAGGGGAACGCAAGCTCCTTAATGGAATCCTGCCGCATTCTCTGCCACGCGAAATCGTAATCCGCCCATTTCCTGTACTGTTCCATCACCGCGTCAAACCACCGGTCCAGCTCCTCACAGGTGAAATCATAGTGAAAATAGCGCAGCTCCTCGGTTTCCATATGGCAGTACGTCATCCGCACGCGGATCTGCTTAAGTCCGTTCTGCTTCGCATAAATATAGGCATAACATTTTGCCTGTGCAAGATGTACCGGCACCGGCTCTTTCATCTTCTTCAGATCATGAAACGTTCCTTTTATCTCATCGACCGTCACCTGCACAGCTTCTGCGGTATCCGGTCCAGCCGTGCCGTCGGGAAGCTCCGGAACGGCGCTTATAGTAGCGTCGTTTTCTATAATAATACCGTCAGCCCTGCCCTCAAGCAGAATATCGTATTCCCCCGCAGGATACCGGTAAGCAAGCGCCACCTCCGCGTGATACTCCGGTCCCATCCGCCTTTGTATCATACGGTGGATACGGCTTCCCTCCTGCATCGCATTTTCCGAAGATACCGCTTTTCTGTTGTCTATGTCGCCGGAGCGAAGGATAAACTCCACAAGCCCTCTCACCGAAACACGCACTTCCATACCGTTTCTCCGCCCTTATCCGCACTTATACCGGTTATGTATCCGAACCCACACAAAAACTCCCTGTTAAGATATTACGATATCTCAAACAGGGAGTCAATGTAACATGTTTCTCCGGATTATATGATCAACAAGCCACTGCAAATTTGCTCAGGTACTGTTCAAAATCCGCATCATATCCATTATAGGCAACTGTCAGAACCTGATTAAAATTGAGTCCCAGCACCCCGATGATAGATTTGGCATCCACTATAAAGCTATTGTAGGAGATGTCCACATCAAAGGTGCATTTTGTTGCAGCGCACACAAAGTCCTTCACTTCGTCCGGTCTTAATTTGATTCTGTGCTTCATAACATTCACCATCCTTTTCCATTCATGTATGCAAAAGGCACACATAGAAAATCGTTTTCTTTCTCCTCATTGAGATGATTATACACTTTTAAAAACATTTGTAAAGAGTCTTTTTTGTTCCAAAAAAAGTACAATTTCCGGCGTTTTCGTTAATTTTACGGTTTCCCGCCCGGTTTCCCTGAATAATTTGTTGTTTTTGCCTATTAACGCAATATCTTGTGGTTATCCAGAATAAAAACTGCTCATCTGGGGCTAAATTCAAACATATATTCTTGGAAACGAAGCGGAAGCATTTGCTGCTGTAAACGCCTGTTACGGCGCTCCCCGATCGCTGCCGTCTCATGGAAAAGGGCAAACAGCTCGCGGTACTTGCGTTCTTCCCCCGACAGGCGTATTCCCGCATCCGGTGCATCCGCTGCAGTCGTCCGGGCATTATCCTTGTCAGCAATATTATATTCACAGGCGCCCCGCCCCGATACCATATACCAGTCCTTACCCGCTGGATGCACGCCGAAAAGATCCCTCTTTTCATCGTGTATCAGGAAATTCTCTTTTGGCAGCCTATCCGCAAAATGAGGCATGATAAAAGCCATTACATTGTTCTCGGGACCGATCCGCGCGTACAGGACCCCGTTTTCCAGCTCTCCAAACCTCAGAAACTCAATCTCCTTATGCGCCTCATTCGCCGTGCGTCTCGCAAGCTCATGGGTACGGGCAACATAGGGATTGCGCAGGTTATCCATAGTCCTTGTACCGCTCCCCGCGGTAATGCCGTCCACCACCGTCCGATAGACCGCCTCGCCTTTATCCTCATAAAAAGAAGCCGCGGCACGGCAGAGTGCAAGATACACTTCATCGCCCAGTCTGCTCTTTAATGTTTTTATCACCTTATTAGTTTTTACATAATCCGGACGGCTATACAGATATACGGCAAATAATCTGTAATTATCTTCCTCTCCCACCTGAATATGTATGTGCTCATGCCCTTCGCGCAAAGCATAAGCATCATAGACCGCCGTAAAGATCCCTTCCAGCGAATCCTCGCAAATAATATATTTTTCTTCCATATGACTCTCGTTTTCCTGTTCGCCCATTCTCCGTCTGCGTCTTATCCCGGCTGTACGCCGTAATCAGACAGCGACATCTGCCGGTAAACCGTGCCGTCTGCCATAAAGGAAAGCTTTCCGTCTTTTCCCGGCTTATTCTGTTCAGTCAGGTTCCGCACGATATATTCCTCGTCAAGCTTTGCCGGATACAGCATCCTTCCGCCGCACGTGATAAAGTAAAGCGCACGCTTGATCACAACGCCCATTTTTTTTAAATCTTCAAACGTAAGACTGCCAAATCTGCGCGCCGCCACGATACGTCTGGCGCTCCTGACCCCAACGCCGGGTATCCGGAGCAGCGTATGATAATCCGCACGGTTGATCTCCACCGGAAACGCTTCCAGATGCCTTACCGCCCAGTCTGCCTTCGGATCGAGCGCAAGATTAAAGTTGGGCCGTTTCTCATTCAGCAGTTCATCCGCCTTAAAATTATAAAAACGCAGCAGCCAGTCCGCCTGGTACAGCCTGTGCTCACGTAAAAGAGGCGGTCCGAAAACAGTCGCCGGCAGGTCCTTATCTTCGTTCACATTGACAAATGCGGAATAATACACCCTCTTCAGGGAAAATTTATTATACAGGTTCTCCGCCACCGACATGATCTGGTAATCGCTCTCAGGGAGCGCTCCTATCACCATCTGGGTAGATTGCCCGGCCTCGCAGAAACGCGGCGCATGTTTGTATACAGTAAGTTCATTTTTACTCTGTATAATACCGTTCTGAATCTGGCGCATGGGCTTCAATATATTATTGCGATGCTTGTTCGGCGCCATCGCCTTAAGTCCATCTGCCGTTGCCATCTCCAGATTAACGCTCATGCGGTCAGCCAGAAAACCGACGCGCTGTATCAGCGCCGGGTCAGCTCCCGGAATCGCCTTCACATGAACATAGCCCTGAAAACGGTGCAGAGTACGCAGCTTATACACCGTCTCACAGATCAGCTCCATCGTGTGATCAGGGCTGTACAGTATGCCGGAGCTCAAAAACAGACCTTCTATATAATTCCGTCTGTAAAATTCCATCGTAAGCTCACAGACCTCGTCCGGTGTAAAAGCCGCTCTCGGCACATCGTTGGAACGCCTGTTGATACAGTATCTGCAATCATAGATACATTCATTCGTAAACAATATTTTTAACAGAGAAATACATCTGCCGTCCTCCGAAAAGCTATGGCAGATCCCGGCGGCCAGCGTGTTGCCGATTCCCGTACCGTCATTTCGGCGGGACGAACCGCTGGAGCTGCATGATACGTCATATTTAGCGGCATCCGCCAGTATCTTAAGTTTATCTGCCAACGGCATCTGCGGTGCGATCCTGACTTCCATGTGAATACAGAACTCCCTGTGTCTTCATATTAGAACATGCGTTCGATTTATATATAGTGTAACATGCAAAAAGAAGTTATGCAAGAGGAAATAAACGACCCCTCTTGATTTCTTTTTCCAAAAGCGGCATATTTCCTCGTCAAGTTAAGAAAAAACATATTTGCCCAACATACTGTTTATGAGAAAAATTTGGAATAAAAAAATTTTTATGCGGTGGCCAAAGAATGACTCATTTGGTCAATTTTGGAATAGGGCAAATATTGTTAATTATATAATGTTTTATACAACATTCTATATAAGGCACTCATTGATAGTCTGCTTTTGCAAATTAATCTTATAAGTCTTATCTGTATTTTGATTGAAATATACGCTAATCATGTGCGCCGTATTCCCTAACTTACACTCAAAACATAGCGTATACTGTTCCTGCTGTTCCTTTTGAGTAAAAAAAGAGTGGATAGACTAAGCAAGTCATATCCACTTTCGATTGCGTAATAAGATATTGAAAGTCATGTGCGATTGTACAAATGCCCCCATTTGTCAATATTAAAAAACTATGAATGAGTTGCTTTTTTTGTTTTTAACTCATCATATTTTGATATAGCTTTCTTTATACTTCTGCTATATGCCCAAAAACATCCTCCAAATATAATAAATAATAAACCTTGCCATACAGATACCACCAGTATTAAGCATCCGCCTATAATTAAAAGCCAAGATGAAAATGCCACAAACACTTTGAAAAATTTTAAACCTTTATATGATATTTTGTCATTGTTTAAATATATTTGTCCTTCTTTTAAATATATATGCTTGGCAAGTTCTATCCCTTTCTCCTTCGTAGTTTTTTCTTTTTTTTCCTTCTTTTTATCAATGTTTTTCGCCTGTGCTTTTTTCCCCTTATTAGAATTGTCACTTGCCATATTGGGAGAAGTACCCACCAACTTTTCCCATTTTAATATTTCGGGGGTATCTTCGTCCCAGCCTTCATCATAGTTATCAATTAGTTCAAGCAAAAAATCTCTACCAAAAAGTCGAACCCCTATGTTTTTTGCCATATTTTCAGCCTGTTTTGTGTATCCATGATTAGTAATTACTGCCGCCGCACTACAATGATAATAATCCATTCCAGCGGCTGCGTCCCGCACGGCTGCAACTCCTACTGAATTATTCCATCGCTTACATTGAATTGCGTATAAAACATTTCCTCTGCGTGCAATAACATCAACGCCATAATCTCCGCTCTCGCTTGTCACATCCACATCTCGCCACCCATTATGACATAACAAATCAGCAAAAGCATATTCAAATTTATGACCTTCCATACAATCAAGTTCTTCGATCGTATATCGCATATGTTACTCCTTTGTACTTTTAACTATTTCCATAAATATATCATTAAATATCCGCATATGTCAAATATACGGAGTTAGAAAAAACGATAAAAAAAATATTGATAGAAAAATCCATATATCACTTTGTATATAGAATAAATCTACTGATTGGTGTCTAAGGTTTTGTTAGTCCTCCAGTTCCTTTATCATAGAGCGCAGTCTTTCCAGTGCTTCATCTGTGATGCGCCTGACTTCTTCCTCGGTATGGGTATAGTAAAAGGACGGCGGGAACAGTCCGAAACAGTTTCCGCCTGTGCAGTACCACCAATCATCCATGCGTTTCAGCTTGATGCGGAATATAACTTTTTCGATTACTCCCTTTATCACTCTTGCCATCTCGGTAATGAATATTATTCATAAATTCCCTTCTGTTGTAATCTCCGATTTTGGTAACTACCGGTAATCTCCATTATAGGAGCAGAATAAAAATAAAGCAAGAACATTTAGGAGTTTATAGTATGATTAAATTTGATAAGCTTTTCCGAACCTTAAAGGAAAACGGGATAAGCCAGTACAACTTATATACCCACTATGGCATAAGCAGGTCGCAGATACAGCGGCTCAAAACCAATCAGTCCGTCACGACGCATACGCTGAATATGATACTGAATATCTTGGGCGACGGTTTCACGCTTAATGACATAGCAGAATTTACACCCGATGAAAAAGAAAAGGATAAAGAATAATCCAATCACGATTATCTCTATCCTTTTTTGGTGCGCTCTTTTTTCCAACAGTTGCCGTCTGAATTGATTTCCAACATCTTCCGCCTTGCCTATTTCCTCGGCTCGTACCGTGATAATGGTGTCATGGCATCTCTCCTTGCGGTATATCTAATAAAACATAATGACTATGATATAAACACTTAAAACAGAAATAAACACCCTAATGCGGATATCTCCCTTCTATGTGAACCGATAAAATTCCTCTGTATCGCGGCCGCGGTACTCATGCTTCTCGTAATAGCCAATCAGCGTCCCGTCCGCATCGCGCAGCGCCACCATGTACACATCCTTGTTCTCCCGCTCATTGTAAAAGGTATGCATGATGTTATGAGTGGGACTCTCCGCGAACCAGGCCGTTACCTGCCTGATCTTTTCGTTGGACTCCGCGCTGTGACAGGCAAGAAGGCTCTGTCCCACCAGCGCCGCGCCGCCGCGCTTCGCATAACGCTCGATCGCGGTCGGGTTCATATAGATAATCTCATGCTCCAGGCTGCAGATGACGACCGCGCATCGGTCCTGCTCGATAATGCTTCTGAAATAAGGCGTCAGCTCCATTAGTGTGTCCTCCCTTTATTCTTAATCATGACAATTATCTGCTTTCACGCACAAAAGGAAATTTTCGGATCAATTCCGTATCCATCTCCAGCATATTAAGAATACGGCTCGCCGTTCCGTCTTCTTCTGATATCGCGCACTTCCACAAACAAGCCGCCCGAAACTCCGGTTTCCCGAACTTCCGAGCGGTCGCATCACTCTTATTGGATATAGAGGTTTGTGTACCCCATCAGGCTCTCATCCACTTCTCTCGCGCACTCTCTGCCCTGTCTGATCGCTTTTACAACCAGCGACTGGCCCGTGTGCATGTCGCCGGTCACAAACACATTATCAACGCTGGTCTTAAATCTGCCCGCTTCCGTTTTGACATTGGTTCTCTGATCAAGCTCCACCTTAAAAGCATCCGTCACATATTTCTGGCTGCCCAGAAAGCCCGCCGCGATCAGCACGATCTGTGCGGGAATCTCCTGTTCGGAGCCTTCGACCGGCTTCATGTTCATCCGTCCGGTAGTTTCATCCTTCTCCCACGCCAGCCTGACGATTTTTACGCTTTTCAGTTCGCCGTTCTTATCTTTGATAAATTCCTGCACGGTGGACTCATAGATGCGCGGATCATGCCCGTAAACGGCGATTGCCTCCTCCTGACCATAATCGGTCTTGCACACCTTGGGCCATTCCGGCCAGGGGTTGTTCTCCGCTCTTGTGTCAGGCGCTTTCGGCATCATCTCGATCTGCGTCACAGACTTCGCCCCGTGACGGATCGCCGTGCCGACACAGTCATTGCCCGTGTCGCCGCCGCCAATGATCACAACGTCTTTTCCGTTCGTGTCCACATACTTTTTATCTGCAAAGCCGGAATCCAGAAGACTCTTGGTGTTGCGCGTCAGAAAATCGACTGCAAAATAGATGCCCTTTGCATCCCTTCCCGGGGCGCTTATGTCCCTCGGATTGGACGACCCGCACGCCAGCACGACTCTGTCATATTCTTTCAACAGCTGGGAGGCTTTTTTATCTCTGCCGATGTCCACCCCTGTGACAAAGGTAACGCCTTCCTCCTCCATGACTTTGATCTTACGGTCAATGATATGTTTTTCCAGCTTCATGTTGGGGATGCCGTACATCAACAGTCCGCCGACCCTGTCGGATCGCTCGAACACGGTCACTGTATGCCCTCTTCTATTGAGCTGGTCGGCAACCGCCAAACCGCTGGGGCCGCTTCCCACTACCGCAACACTCTTGCCCGTCCGTACCCTGGGCGGTTTAGGCGCCGCATAGCCCTGCGCGTACGCATTTTCAATGATGGCATACTCGTTTTCCTTGGTGGATACGGGGGCTCCCGTCAGATTACAGGTACAGGCCGCCTCACACAGCGCCGGACACACCCTCGATGTAAACTCCGGGAAATTGTTTGTCTTATGCAGCCGGTTATAAGCCTGCTGCCAGTTGCCCGTATATACCAGGTCGTTCCATTCCGGCACCAGATTGTGCAGCGGGCAGCCCGATGTCATGCCGCAGAGCGTCATGCCGGACTGACAGAAGGGAACGCCGCAGTCCATACAGCGCGCGCCCTGAAGCTGCTGTTCCTCCATCGGCAGATGCTCGTGAAATTCGTTAAAATTCCTGATTCGCTGCTTAGGCGGTACATCCTTAGATACTTTTCGTTCATATTCCAAAAATCCGGTTGGTTTTCCCATGTCTTCCTCCAATCCACGCCTGATCAGCGTTCTCCTTTGCTCGCATAAAAGGCTTCGATCTGCGCCTGCTCCGCGCTCAATCCTTTTTCTTCCATCTGCACGATCAGTTTAAGCATCAGTTCATAATCGTGAGGGATGATCTTCTTGAACTTCGGCAGATATTCTCCGAAATTATCCAGAATCTCCTTACCCTTCACCGAATTGGTGTAAGCAACATGCTCCTTGATCATATCCTTCAGTTCGAGCACATCATATTTGGAAGTGATCTCATAGGAAGAAACCATTTCCTTGTTGATCTTCGTATACAGATCATTATTTTCATCCAGGACATAAGCCACACCGCCGCTCATACCTGCCGCAAAGTTCTTGCCGACGGAACCGATAATGACTACCAGACCGCCTGTCATATACTCGCATCCGTGGTCGCCCACGCCTTCCACTACCGCCAAAGCACCGGAATTGCGCACGCAGAACCTCTCGCCCGCCACGCCGCCTATAAAGGCTTTGCCGGATGTGGCGCCGTACAGCGCGACATTCCCGATGATGATATTCTCATCCTGTTTAAACTTAGAGCCCTTCGGCGGATAAACGATCAGCTTGCCGCCGGATAGTCCCTTGCCGAAATAGTCATTGGAATCACCTACAAGCTCCAGCGTCAGTCCCTTCGGGATAAATGCGCCGAAGCTCTGTCCGCCCGCGCCGTTGCAGAGGATGCGGTAAGTGTCTTCCGCCAGCGCATCGCCGAATCTTCTGGTGATCTCAGAGCCAAGGATCGTGCCGAAGGTACGGTCGGTGTTGGTCACGTCCACCTCAAGACTTCTCTTCGCGCCGGTCTCCATCGCTTTGGAAAGCTGCTTTAACAGCACTTTTTCATCCAGCGTCTTCTCCAGCTCAAAGTCATAAACCTGCTTCGGATCAAAGATCACCTTCTCCTTGCTTCCCACATAGGGATTGGACAGGATTTGGCTTAAATCGATCTTCTTCTGTTTGTCGGAAAGACCTTCCCTGATCTTTAACAGGTCGGTTCTTCCCACCAGCTCATCCACGGTGCGAACACCCAGCTTCGCCATATATTCACGAAGCTCCTGGGCGATAAAACGCATGAAGTTCTCCACATATTCCGGTTTGCCCGTAAAACGCTTCCTAAGCTCCGGATTCTGGGTCGCCACGCCCACAGGACAGGTATCCAGATTACATACTCTCATCATGACACAGCCCATAGTCACAAGCGGAGCCGTCGCAAAGCCGAACTCCTCGGCGCCTAAGATCGCGGCGATCGCCACATCGCGTCCACTCATCAGCTTACCGTCCGTCTCGATACGCACCTTGTTACGCAGACCGTTCTGGATCAGCGTCTGGTGCGTCTCCGCAAGGCCGAGCTCCCACGGCAGACCCGCATTGTGGATCGAGTTGCGCGGCGCCGCGCCCGTACCACCGTCATAACCCGATACCAGTACCACCTGTGCGCCGGCTTTCGCCACGCCCGCGGCTACCGTACCAACGCCGGCTTCCGATACCAGCTTGACGGATATCCTCGCTCTCGTATTGGCATTCTTTAAGTCATAGATCAGCTGCGCCAGATCTTCTATAGAATAGATATCATGGTGCGGCGGCGGTGAGATCAGGCTTACGCCGGGGGTCGAATGTCTCGTCCTGGCGATCCACGGATATACTTTTCCGCCCGGAAGATGACCGCCCTCGCCCGGCTTTGCGCCCTGCGCCATCTTGATCTGTATCTCCTGCGCGCTGTTTAAGTATTTGCTGGTCACACCGAACCGTCCCGATGCCACCTGTTTAATGGCGGAGCATCTGTTTAATCCATCGACTCCCACAGTCAATCTATCTTCATCCTCGCCGCCTTCGCCGGAATTGGATTTTCCATGCAGCCTGTTCATGGCGATCGCCATCGTCTCATGCGCTTCTTTTGAAATGGAACCGTATGACATAGCGCCTGTCTTAAATCTTGTGACAATCGTGTCAACTCCTTCAACTTCCTCAATCGGGAGCGGTTTCTTCGCATAATTGAAGTCCATCAGGCCACGCAGCGTTTTGATGCTGTCCTCTCTGTTGACCGAAGCGGTATATTGTTTGAACATCTCATAGTCGCCGCGTCTCGTGGACTGCTGCAGCAAATGGATCGTTTCGGGATTATAGAGATGTTCATCCGCACCGCTGCGCATCTGATGATGACCCGCGCTGTCCAGCTCCAGATCCGTAGTCAGACCGAGTGAGTCAAATGCCATAGAATGCAGTGTGTTGACCTCATCCTCTATGTCCTTCAGCGTAATGCCGCCCACACGGCATACCGTATTGGTAAAATACTTATTGATCACTTCCCTGTCTATACCGATTGCCTCAAATATCTTGGAACCCTGATAGGACTGGATCGTCGATATCCCCATCTTGGAAGCGATCTTCACAATGCCGTGCAGTACCGCATCATTGTAATCGTTGACCGCCGCATAGTAATCTTTGTCTAACATATGGTTATCGATCAGCTCCTTGATACTCTCCTGCGCCAGATAAGGATTGATCGCAGAAGCGCCGAAGCCTAAGAGCGTTGCAAAATGATGCACTTCCCTGGGCTCTGCCGACTCTAAGATGATCGCCACGCTGGTTCTCTTCTTCGTATTGACCAGATGCTGCTGCAGGGCGGATACAGCGAGAAGGGATGGGATCGCCACACGGTATTCATCCACGCCTCTGTCCGAAAGGATCAGGATATTAACGCCCTCCCGGAACAGTCTGTCTACCTCAACAAAGAGTCTGTCGATCGCTTTTTCCAGACTGGTATTTTTATAGTAAGTGATCGGCACTACTCCAACCTTAAAGCCCTCTGATTTCATGTTCTTGATTTTCAGAAGATCCGTACTGGTCAGGATCGGATTGTGGACCCGCAGCATATTGCAGTTCTCCGGTTTCTCCTCCAGCAGATTGCCGTCCGTACCCAGATATACCGTGGTGGATGTCACCACTTCCTCACGAATCGCATCAATAGGCGGGTTAGTCACCTGCGCAAACAGCTGCTTAAAATAATGAAACAGCGGATGGTGCGCTTTGGAGAGCACCGGAAGCGGCGTATCCACGCCCATAGCCGCGATCGACTCCGTACCGTTCTTCGCCATCGGCAGAATACTCGTCTTTAAGTCCTCGTAAGTATAGCCAAACGCCTTCTGCATGCGCTGCCTTTCTTCGTCTGTAAATTCGGGCACGCGCTGATTGGGGATCTTTAAGTCTTTCAGCGCCACCAGATTATCATCCAGCCACTCGCCGTAGGGCTGTGCGGAAGCATATTTTTCCTTCAGCTCGTCATCGTCGATGACCCGCCCGGCTATCGTATCTACTAACAACATCTTGCCGGGGTGCAGCCTTTCCTTTACAAGAATCTTCGTCGGATCGATATCCAGTACGCCCACTTCCGATGAAAGGATCAGCGTGTCATCCTCCGTGATCATATAGCGGGAGGGCCGCAGACCGTTTCTGTCCAGCACCGCGCCCATGATATCACCGTCCGAGAAAAGAATAGATGCCGGTCCGTCCCACGGCTCCATCATCGTCGCATAATACTGGTAGAAATCTTTTTTCTTCCGGCTCATGGTCTTATTGTTCTCCCAAGGCTCCGGAATCGTGATCATCACCGCCAAAGGCAGCGGCATACCGCTCATGACAAGGAATTCCAGCGTATTATCGAGCATCGCGGAATCGGAACCGGAAGCATTGATCGCAGGCAGTACCTTATGTAACTGCCCCGCCAGACGCCCCGACTCCATCGTCTCCTCTCTGGCTAACATTTTATCGGCGTTACCACGGATCGTATTGATCTCGCCGTTATGCACGATAAAGCGGTTCGGATGCGCCCTCTCCCAGCTCGGGTTCGTGTTTGTGGAGAAACGGGAATGCACGATCGCGATAGCCGATTCAAAATCCTTATCCTGCAGATCGGAGAAAAATGTCCGAAGCTGCCCCACCAGGAACATTCCCTTGTATACGATGGTTCTGCTGGAAAGCGAGACCACATAGGTCACTTCCGTTGACTGCTCAAACGTTCTTCTTATAATATAGAGTTTCCTGTCAAATTCAAGCCCCTTCTCCATCTTATCAGGTTTCTTAATGAAAGCCTGCATGATATAAGGCATACACTCTACCGCCTTATGTCCGAGAACAGACGGAACGGTAGGAACGGTACGCCAGCCAAGGAACTGCAGACCCTCCCTGTCAACGATGATCTCAAACATCTTTTTGGCCTGATTACGCTGTAATTCGTCCTGCGGAAAAAAGAACATACCTACCCCATATTCCCGTTCTCCGCCGATATCAAATCCTAAAGGTTTCGTCACCTTCAGCATAAATTTGTGGGGCACCTGCGTCAGAATGCCGACGCCGTCACCTGTCTTGCCTTCTGCATCCTTACCGGCTCTGTGCTCTAAGTTCTCCACAATATGAAGCGCATTCTCCACCGTGGCACGGCTCTTTGTGCCCTTAATATTAACACAGGCGCCGATACCGCAATTGTCATGCTCGAATTCCGGCCTGTATAGAGGCGACTGGGGAACAGTCATCTTTACATCAAACATAGCTTTCTCTCCTTCCATCTGCTCATAAGCAGACTCGGAATGCTGCCGCATCCCTCGTTCGCGTTGCTCGTCGTAAGCCCGACTCTGCTTATTCGCGCAAAGAAAGTCGCAACGGTCCCGTTAAGGCGCCCCGTTGCGACTTTCGACTTCTACTATACACCCGTTTCTTAGGATTGTAAATATAGACTTTTTAGTGAATTGTCGAATAATTTGAAAATTATGTATTTTATTTTATATTGTCAGATATTTTATGGATACCGGAGCAAATAGCAAGCACCATACGCTTAATCATTGCACCGCCTTCTTTCTGATAAAATTGTTTATAGTAGAATTTGAACCTATTACGAATCAAAAATTCTCGTTATATCCTGATACCGATTCACTACACGGTAAATCTCTACAAACTCTTTTCCGACTTTATATATAATAACATAGTTCTCCCAGATTGCATATTTATAATCCGTTCGAAAACTGACTCTCTTAGAAAGATCCGCCCCTATTCCGGGAAAAATCTGAATGTTCTCAAACTTATTGTAAATCTCTTGAATCGTTTTTGCGGCATATTCTTCATTATCTCCCGCGATATAATCACGAATTTCCCTCAAATCACCTGCTACCAGGGGATTAATTCGTAATTTCAGCATAACCTATTCCCCCATTAACTTTTTCAGTTCATCAAGACTGAGCCAGCCATCCCCATCGTTTACTGCTTCCTCTGCCTCTTGCAGTTTCATCAATAGCTTTTTTTCAGCTCTGTCACGCTCATAATCTTCAATATCAAGCACCACAAATCTACCTCTTCCGTTCTTAGTAAGGAAAACCGGAGCACCTACATGACAGTTATTCAGAACTTCATTATAATTTCTCAAATCAGACACGGGTAAAATATTCGCCATAATTAATTCCCTCCATGATTTTTCTTACAACTATTATATGCAAAATATAAGAAAAATTCAACGTAAAATTTTACAGCAGTATTCTCTGCTTCCTCCCACTCTTTATATTAGACTGAATAATGCGGCTAAAAAATTCAGTGGCGGAAATTTCGCTAAAAACCTTTAATGAAATCAATTTTTCCTCATTCTCATAGAGGATTTCTTTTCCATACCAAGGTTTTTGAGACTGTGGTGTCAATTCTAAATACACAACTTTGCTTTCTGCTTCAAAAGTCAGGATCGCATGAAATTTATTGCGCTGCAAATAGTGGAGCCTCCATATTTTGCTTGATATACCGCAACTTGCAAGCATTGTTTTCATCAATAAAGTTATATCAATACAGGTGCCAATTTTTTCCCGCATCGTATCCGACGGATTTTGGATCCGGTAGTCGTTTACCAATGCACAGGCAAATTTCTCGTCATATCCTTTTGTCACGTCCGGTTTGTATTTTAGACCGTTCAGATAGAAGCCATATTCATATCCGTTGTTCAGCAGTTCCTTTTTTAGTAAATTGCATATTTCCTGAATTCGCATATATTCACCTCTCGAAATCCCGAGTTGTCGCTTTGTTGGGTTATGTTGAAACTACAGCACACCAAGGTAGCCGTCTCAAAAGTTGCTATTATTCTGGTCATTTTAACATATCCCTTATCCTCTGCAGCATAGAATCAGCAAATTCCTGTGCTTCCATATGATCTAAATCCATTTCAGTTCCCATCCTATAACTTTGTAATGCCTTTGAAATCAAAGCATGGTATTGCGCCGAAAGGTTTTGCAGCGCCCACTCTCCGCCCTGCTTTTTGGAAAGGATCAAACCGTTTTTGAGGAAAGCTGCAACTCTGCACAGATTCAGGATCACATAAACAGGTTCTTCCAATATATCTTCCCCTGCTCCCTCAACATCATGCCAAATGCTGTCAACGTAATCTTTTTCCGGCACATCGGCAAATACATCATTGATTTCCTCCCCATACAATACCACGCCATACTTCTTTATGATTGTAAAATGTGCAGCCAGATCCTTGTCTGTACCATTCATTTTATGAATATAGGCTGCCGGGTCATCAATAAACCATTGCAAATGTGCATTTGAAAAATGCAATTCAAACGGTGTGGGGTACAAAAAATTCCTGCAATATTCTGTAAGATTCCCCTTAAAAATCATTTTGCTTTTGTCAACGATTTCATCTAATATATTCTGATAGAACATAACCATATCCTATCCTCTCTGCCTCTCCTGCCGCTCATCCGTCAGGAAATACCTGACTTCCCCTGCAGGATGCAGCAGCTCTGTTCTGAAAAACTGCGGATAATATTTTACGGGCTCGTCCGGCGTGATCCAGCGCAGATACTCCTCCTGTTCATCCTCCGTAAAGCTTTGGGATACCGGCACAAAATCAGCGGGCACCTTCATATAGTAATAGAAAGATATCTCATAGATCAGCTTTCCCAGATTGGACGCGGCATCTCCGTAAAAGTAATTCTCATGGACAAAGCCAAGCCTGTCGATCTCCATGCGGACACCGGTTTCTTCATATACCTCGCGGGTCACGGCTTCTTCGGTGGTCTCTCCAAACTTGACCCGTCCGCCGACAGAATACAGGTAGTCCGGTCTTACTTTATTGCCTGCCATCAGGAATTTGCCGTCCTTCATGATGATCGCTCCTACACGGATATTGATCAGACCGTTTTCACATGGAACCGTCATATCTTTATGCATCCTTCGTTTCTCCTTTGTTCCGGGCAAGTTCTCTACTCTCGACCTTCACGGGGAATCTGTCTTCGACAGACCGTCCAACGCCCGGTTTCTTCACACAACATATGTTTCACTTTACCATAGAGCCTGTCATTTTTCAATCATGGCCGCTCCCAAAGATCTGTGCACAGACAATGACCCCTTTTCTTCAGCAGGCAATGCCCCGTGCTCTGTATGTCCTTGACATTTTCACCCGGAACCACTATATTAGTAACAGCGGACGATCCGCTGCGGCGAAAAGCCGCATAACCGAATAACCTGCTAGGGGAGCTTATGCTGAGATTGAACGGCAGATACATATAACGACTGTATTTTCCGTTCTAACCCTCATAACTTGAACCGGTCAGCACCGGCGTAAGGAAGCAACAAGGCGCATCACGGCAGCCGCAGACACACGGCCCGCCCTGCGCCGCATTCTCCCCTCCTTGGTATTTCGAGACAAAGGAGGATTTTTTATGTTGTATGAAGTTGTTGTAAACGAATGGGATGAAACGACCTATGTCCCGACTGCCCTCGGCAATGTGCTGCTTGCCGTGATCCTGATCGCCTTCTTAGGCGGCGCGGTATTCTTCGCGCGAAAATACGCCGCCAGACAGACGGCGCAGGCAGCGGACAGAGCCGGCAAAGCGGCAGGTAAAAAAACAGGGTTGACCGTAAAGCAGCTGGTCTTTTGCGCTATGTCGATCGCTCTGGGAACAGTGCTTTCCAATATCAAGCTGTTTGATTTTCCTTTCGGCGGTTCCGTCACCCTGTTATCCATGCTGGTCATCTGTCTGCCGGGCTACTTGTTCGGACTGGGCGCCGGACTTATGACAGGCGTCGCTTACGGGATCTTACAGCTTCTGATCGATCCCTATGTCCTGTACCCGGTACAGCTTATCGTCGATTATCTGCTGGCATTTGGCGCACTCGGTCTGTCCGGTCTGTTCACCAACGCAAAGTACGGTCTGATCAAAGGTTATATTGCGGGCGTTATCGGACGGTACGTCTTCGCAGTGATCTCCGGCTGGATCTTTTTTGGCGAATACGCCTGGGATGGCTGGGCGCCGCTTCCGTACTCTCTCGCTTACAACGCATGTTATATCTTTGCAGAAGCTGCCATCACGCTGATCCTGCTGGCTATTCCCGCCGTCAGGAAAGGGCTTGCGCGTATCAAAACAATGGCGCTGGGATGATCCCAGCGCCTCTACGCATACGCGCATCCGGTGCGCATCCGCTTTCGGGGCACTACGGTCTGTAGTCCGCCCGCACAAACGGATAAGCGATCTTTTGTTCCGTCAGCGCTTTATACTTGTCCGGATGTCTGTATGCGTTGCCGTGGACTTCATGTTCGCGGTAGGCGCGCAGCATATCCAGATCCAGTCCTGCAATATAGATCCCTTCTTCCTCTCCCGCTTCCAGTATACAGGTGTCCCTTGAACCGTTAAGCTCCGGCAGATACGCCACACCGTCAAACACTGTGGAATGTCCGTTACAGTCAGGTTGTCCTGCAGGATAATTGCAGGTTGCGATCGCCATCATATTCTCGTAGGCTCTTCCCCGAAGCTGGGAAAGGCGGTTGATCTCCATAGGGCAGGCGTTAGGGACCAGAACCAGTTCTGCCCCCTGTAACATCAATATTCTGGCGCTCTCGGGAAATTCACGGTCATAGCAGATCATAGAGCCAACCTTTACGCATCCCTTCGCCGTATCCAGATCGGCCACATAAAAACCGTCGCCCGCATCCAGCCTGCACTCATCGCCGAAGTCACAGGTGTGAACCTTTGAATAGGCATACATTTTCTTGCCGTGACGGTCATACAGGCATACCGTATTGCGCGGCAGCGGCTCATGCCGTTCCAGTATGGTAATTCCGATCGCCATATCAAGCTGCACCGCCAGTTTGCGAAACGCGCCGGTAAATTCACCGTCTGCAGGCACGGACATACGCTTCAGCTCTGCTATATCTTCCGGGATATTGTATCCGCAGCTCCACATTTCAGGAAAAAGCGCGATATCCGCTCCCAATTTCTTCGCTTTCGTGCAGGCGTCGATGCCTTTTGCCAGGTTCTCCTCTATCCTGTCTGTTCCTCTAATTTGCAGCAGCGCAATATGCAAGATCATCTGTCGTCTCCTTTTTCGCCCGTCCCGATCTCATCGAACATCGCTCTGACGGAAGGCGCATCTTTCGTGAGTTTCTTGATACTCAGATCATCCGCCTTGTTGTTTGCCAGACGCAGATTGTTTTCGGAGGAGAGCAGTGCTTCCTTGGTCTTCTGTAAATGAAGGATGGTCTTGTCGATCTCCTCGACCGCCGTCTTAAATCTCGCGCTGGCAAGGCTGTAATTGCGGGCAAATCCCTCTTTAAAGGCGTTCATGTTCTCCTCAAACCGGCTGATATCAAGCTGCTGGTGTTTGACCGTCTCCAGCTCCTGCCGATACTGAAGGGAATTGAGAGCCGCGTTCCGCAGTAGTGTGATCATCGGAATAAAGAACTGCGGGCGGATGACATACATCTTTTCATACTTGTAAGACACATCCACAATACCGTTATTATACAGTTCATTATCCATCTCAAGCATAGACACGAGCACAGCGTACTCGCACTTCTTTTCACGCCTGTCCTTATCCAGTTCCTTGAAAAAGTCCTCGTTTTTATGCTTCGTGGCAGTCTCATCCATCTCATTCTTCATCTCAAACATGATGGAAATAAACTCCGTGCCGTCCACCGAATCCTTGAAGATAAAATCGCCCTTGCTGCCCGTTCTTACATCGTTATCCTTTTCAAAATAAGCTGTCGGAAACGCGGTCATGCGCAGTGCATTGAACTGGTTCATGCAGTGCTGCTCAAGGCTTTCACCCACCATTTTGGTAGACTGGCGCGCCTTGAAATCCTTATAGTATTCGATCTGCTCGTCTTTCAGCCGAAGCTGCTCCTCATACTGCTTCTGCAGCGACTGCTCCTTCAGCTCGCTCTCCGTCTCCTTATTCGACAAGCGGCTTTGCAGTGCAAGGATCTGCGTTGTCTTCTCTGAGAGCTCCTTTTCTTTTAGTGAAACAGCCTCCGAAACCGCCAGCTTCTTCTCCGTCTCGCTGCCGGAAAGCTGTGCCTGCAGCCGGGCTATCTCTCTGTCCCTATTCAGGATCTCCGCATCTTTTGAAGAGAGCGCTTTATCATACTCTTCCTTCTGCCTGATCTGCATAAGCTGCAATTCGTTTTCTTTCTTTTCCTCCAGATCGTTCCCCCGCCTCGCAAGCTCCTTCTCAAATTCCTTATCCCTGACTTGCTTAAGGATCTGGGCATAACCGGATTCATCTACGGCAAAAACTTCTCCGCACTTAGGACATTTGATCTCCTGCATACCGTTTTATCCTTTCCGTTTTAACTTTTTTATCCTGCTGTCCGGGCTGCTTCCGGGTATGTTCCGTCCTGCAGGGACAGGCCAGATAACCGCAATCGGCACAGACATGGCAGTAACTGTTTTTTCTCTCCGTGCAAAGCTCTGTGAGGAAAACGACCGTTTTCTTCGGTGTCAGCATATATGCCTGATTGAAGCTGACCGCATCAGGAGCAAGCCTGTCAAAAATGCGCTCCATGTATGGAAACGGGACCGCGTCTCCCACAAACGAAAACCCGGATATCCATCTGCCCGTATGGGCATGAATACGCTCCGCCGCCTGCCCGTAAGCCTCCTTCAGAAGCTCCATGCCAATGCACTCTACCATATAGCTTTCCGACAGCTTCCCGCTTTCCGAATATCTGTCCTGAAGCATATCCACGCCGTTTCCCAGCGTCACGATCACGGCCAGTCTGTGTGATACGCCCGTCTGTTCCGGAAAGTCATCATAATACAATACCGGTTCAGCCGCCCGTTCTGTCAGACCACCTATCTGCTGAAGCGCGCCCAGAGCCTCGTCCTGAAAGTGATAATGCGCCAGTATGTTTTGATACTGCCAGTCAGATAAATGTACCTGTAATATCTCCCTCATTGTCCACTCCCTTAAGACCGCCGAAACGGGCCCGGCATATAAAACAAAATCCTCACTTGCGAACAAATGAGGATTTGATCTGCTGCATAGGATACTATGTCCTTACGCCGTCATAAACATTCCGTAAGCGTTGACCGCCTGCTGCATCTGATAGCTGATATAATGATTGTCACTGGCTGCGCTGGCAGTATCTTCCGTTTCCGCAGCCGCCGCTGTTTCCTGTCCCTGCGCCGTCTGTCCAAACCGTACGGCAGCCGTTTCCTGCGTCTTGGCCGCCTCATCTTCCTGCATCTGGGGCTCCCGCACGGGTCTCATGATCCTGGCCGCATTATTCTGTCCGCGCTGCATCTGCATCGCAAGCATCGACTGAAAATCAAGCGTCTGCCCTTTCTTAAGAGGATTGATATTCTCTTCCTCCTCAGCCGAACGGCTGTAATCGATCTTCCGGTCCAGCACGTCATCCGGTATTTTGGATAATTTGTTCAGGCTGGCAGAGCTGACATTATTGGTATTATATACATAAGGCGTGAAATTGTATGCGCCTATTGCGCCGATTCTCATACGATCATCCCTTTTCTGAAATCAAGACATTCGCTTCTGATGTTATTGTAGTACTTCTTTCCCAAATATACAACCCTTAAATTAACTTTTGATCCAATCTTTTAATACCTTTTAGTCGATCTCTTTCGACTCCACGTCAAGCGCCTCCGCCTCCTGCTTCAGCGTTTTGGCCGTGCGATAAACTCTCGATACGATCCATATATCGGAGAGTCCGTCATATATCAGGAATATGCCGATCAGCATGACAACGGTATCAAGCGCTTCAAAAGGTCGGCAGATCAGGAGCACCCCGAATCCCACTGTGAGCAGGCCGAGAATAAGAGCCACCCACCATTTATCGTACTTATTCTGGCACAGAGTCACCGCTTGCCGCAGGTTATTGGCTCCGTGCAGGGCTATCACAATACCAACGATAATAGGAATGATCGCCAGCACTTTATCCGGCTGCAACAGTATCCATATGCCCACCACCGCAAGCACGATCCCCATGATAAGGCTCATCTGGGAGTACACGCTTCCGTCTCTGGATGTAAAGTATACCGCCAGCCGCACACCGCCGCCTATCAGCAGGACTGCGCCGACTGCCGTGCACACGATCTGCATTGACAGATCCGGCCACGCCACCAGAACGATGCCGAGCAGTACGCACAGCGCAGCGGATATTACAATATTTGTCTTCAGTTTCTTTAACAGCTTCATATGATCTCCTCCCGTCTATATATTTCTATCTATATGCCGTCTTCTTCAGGCGACATGCTGTCGCCCGCATATGACAGAGCATCATCGTTAAATGCCATATCGTCCTTTCTGGGCGGCACGCCGTTTTTTCTGTACAGCATATATGTCATTACCTTATAGGCCGCATAACCCAGCGCCGCGCCCAGACAATTTAATATAATATCGTCCACATCGAATGCGCCGAAGGCACTAAACAGCTGAAAAACCTCAATACCCAGAACAAATGTAAACGCATTGATAAATACGTCTGAAAATGTGCGCAGATCATCGAATATAAGCGGAAGCAGGAAACCGAACGGCATAAAAACGAGCACGTTGCCTGCCAGATTCTCCACACTATTCAGTTTATATGCGTAGTCTATATACATTTTGATCGTCCGAAACGGCATAAAGTTGGCTGTTCCAAGTCCTTCAAGTATCGCATCCCTGCGCCATGCATCCGCGATCGCATACAGCTGCGCCATAGGATACTTAAATATGATGACTTTAATAACAAATATAATATAGACAGCAAAAAAGAGTTTTAATAAAAACTTCCGGGAAAGTCTTTTTTGCATAACAATTCTCCGTTCACTATTGCATCGTCAATTTACCTGCCAGGGATTTTCCTGACCGTCCATATAGAGTCTGCAGCTCTTTAAAGAATCCCTGACTACGGTTTCCACATAATTTCTTGTGTAAAAAGCCATATGGTGCGAGACGGTCACATTCGGAAAGCTCCGCAAAAGCGCCAGCTCCCTATTCTTTAATATATCCGATTTATGGTCATAATAGTATAGATCAAATTCATTTTCCACAACATCGAGTCCTGCGGCGCCGATCTTGCCGCTTTCTACCGCATCGATCAGCGCATCTGAATCTATCAGAGCGCCGCGCGCCGTATTGACAATGACGACGCCGTCCTTCATCCTGGCGATCGTATCCGCGCCGATCAGATGATAATTGTCACCGGTCAGCGGCGTATGCAGCGTGATCACATCAGCCTCGCTCCATATCCTGTCAAGCGATACATACTCTGCGTACTGTTTCACCTCGTCCTTTTCATACAGATCGTGCGCCAAAATACGACAGCCGAATCCCGACAGGTCCTTTACCACCGTCTCTCCGATCCTACCTGTCCCAATGACTCCTACAGTCAAATCTTTTAACTCTTTTCCGTTGAGCCCGGCCAGCGTGTAATCCTGCAGGGCGGATCTGCCAAGGATCGCTCCCATCCTACGTATAGACATGAGGATGAGCATCACGGCATAATCCGCCACTCCATTCGGTCCGTAAGGCGCATTGCCGACTTTGATCCCGCACTCTCTGGCCGCATCGAGATCAAGATGGTCATAGCCGATCGTTCTCGTAGTCACATACTCCACCCCGTGATCTCTGAACGCCCTCATCAGCTGTGCGTCTACTTTGGATGTTATCACATTGACACAGCGGCTGCCGTCACACAATGACACATTATCAAGATCCGGCGCATCCGCACACAGCACCAGCTCCATTCCGAGTTCCTTCGCATATTCTATAAAAAGAGGTTTTTCGTCAAACTCTCTGCAACTATAAACCGTAACCTGCATGGTATCCCTTTCTCTTCTTCTCTTCTTCTCTTCTTCACTTCTTCACTGCTTCTCTTCTTCACGGCTTTACGGATTCCCGCTTCCCGCGTTTTGTCTATTTCTTCCCGTTGTTTTCCTCGTCCGACATCCTGCCTATTATTTTCTTAAGGAGCGCCGGCTCCTCTATCTTAAGCTGGGCCGCCATTTTTGCTTCAAGCTCTTCCTGCTCGGCGGTTTCCAGCTGCTCCTGATAGCTGTCCTGCACCTCTTTTTCATATTCTGTTACAATCGCCGTATCCTCGGGACGTATCCTGCGAAAAGCATTAAATCCTGCTGCCAGTATCTGAATACTCTGCTTTGTAGTGTCGAAAACGCCCTCCTCGTAGAGATTGACGACGATGATACCGATCGGCACCGCCAGAATCATACCCAGCACGCCCGCGATCTTATAACCTATAAAAAGCAAAAACAAGGTCGGTATGGCATTCAGCCCCATCGAATCGCCCACGATCTTGGGTTGTATCATCTGACGCACCAGCTGTCCCACGCACCAAATGATCAAAAGTCCTACCGCCATAGAATAATTTTTGCCCAGTATCTCAATGACCGCCCACGGGATCATGATCGTTCCCGTACCGAATACCGGCAGCAGATCCATAAAAGCGATTCCCAGCGCGACAAGAGCCGCATATCTTACCTGAAGGGCAAAAAGCCCTATCAGCAGAAGCAGGTAGATCCAGCATTCGATCTTAAGCTGGGCCTTAAAATAGCCGCCCACCGCCTTACGCAAGCTTCTGCGGATCAGGTCAAACCTGTAGCGTACGCTGTCCGGCACGTGCTTTCTTACCATTTCCGACATATAACTCTTATCCGCCACAAAAAAATAGGAAGACAGAATACACATGACCGCCCCCAGGAAAATATCGGGAAGCTGTTTTGCCACGTTTCCCACCGCCTCAACGGTCGGCGTCCCGGCGCCTTCCATGATATTGCCGAAGTACTCCCCTATCTGATCGCCGAAGCTGTGCAGCGTATTCTGCATATCCGCTGGCAGCCTGTTATAGACTCCTTCAAGATTGGCTGCAACCTGGTTCAATTCATCCATGATGCCTTCCCACAAAACCGGAAGTTCATTGATGAAGCTGACAGCCTCCCGCACCAGTTTAGACCCGAGCGCATAGACGAGCAGGATCACCGCCGCAAGGACCGCCACGATCACGATAACCGATGCACCCTTACGCCTCACCTTCAGCTTTTCCTCGAAGAAGCGTACCACAGGCGATGCGATCAGCGCGATGATCCAGCCTATCACAAACGGCATGAAAAAGTAAATACATCTGGGCAGAAGGAATATGCATAAAAGCAATATGACCAATGCCGTCAACAGATTTAAGACTACTTTGATATATGTCTTGAACGATTGATTCATGAAGCGCCCTCCGCTAATATCCTGTCCAAAAGCTCATATATTTCCTCTCTGCCCCGCTTATCCATTGACGAATATGGTATGACAATCGCGTCATCTTCGGTTTCAAACGTGTCACATATAAGCTTTATCTGTTTTGGCAGCTGACTTCTTTTAACTTTATCCGCCTTGGTCGCTATTATGACCGGTTTATATCCCCGATCTGTTATCCAGCCGTACATGATCCTGTCATTTTCGGAAGGCGCGTGCCGGATATCGACCAGAAGAAAAACGGCCGCGATCTTCCTCGACTGATGCAGATAATCCTCTGTCATTTTGCCCCACTGGGCCTTTACCTGTTCATTGGCTCTGGCATATCCGTATCCCGGAAGATCCACAAAGTACAGTTCATTGTTGATATTATAATAATTGATAGTCTGTGTTTTTCCCGGACTGGAGCTGGTGCGCGCCAACGACTTACGGTTCATCAGCCCGTTGATAAGCGACGATTTACCTACGTTGCTTTTGCCTGCAAAAGCAATCTCTGGAAGCTTATTATCGGGGAGTTTGCTCGTAATGCCACACACAGTTTCCAGACTTACATTTTTAATGACCATATGCCACCTCTTTATTTCATTACATCATGTTTTACCGTTCATTGTACCAGGGCAAAACGTGCGACCTCGTCCATCGACTCCACCGTGCGGATATCCAGTCCGCCCGTGATCTCCTGCTCCAGCTCGTCGATGTCCTTCTCATTCTCCTTCGGAACCAGGACCGTATGCACCCCCGCAGCCTTAGCCGCCAAGATCTTCTCCTTCAGTCCGCCAACCGGAAGCACTCTGCCGCGCAGAGTGACCTCTCCGGTCATCGCCACATCAGCGTGTACCGGTATGCCCGTCACCGCAGACAGGATCGCCGTTGCCATAGTGACACCCGCAGAGGGGCCATCCTTCGGCACTGCGCCCTCCGGAATATGTATGTGAAAATCATGCTTGGCAAACATCTCTTCCGATACGTGATACCGCTCACCGACTGACCTGACATAACTCATGGCGATCCGGGCCGATTCTTTCATCACATCGCCCAGTTGTCCCGTTAAATCGATCTCCCCATCTCCCGGCATAACATTAACTTCTATCTGCAGCGTATCGCCGCCGACGCTGGTCCACGCCAATCCGCGTACAATACCGACCTCATCTTTCCCGGCGACCGTTTCCTGTGTGTATCTGGGTTTTCCAAGATACTCTTTCAGGTCTTTGGCGCCGACTACGATCCTGTCGGTCACAGGCGTCTCTGTCTCCGTCCGTTCCGCCGCGCGCTGTTCGTCTTGCTGTTGTTCGTCCTGCCGCCGTTCGTCCTGCTGTTGTTCCAGTATCTTCCGGGCCACTTTACGACACACAGCGCCGATCTGTCTTTCCAGTTCGCGTACACCGGCTTCTCTCGTATACAGTTTAATCATATCGCGCAGAGCCGCATCTGTAAACTCTAGTTTTTCCGCCGGCAATCCGTTCTTTTTAAGCTGCTTGTCCACCAGATGTTCCCTGGCAATATGAAATTTCTCGTTCGCCGTATAGCTGTTGACCTCTATCAGCTCCATACGGTCAAGTAACGGCCGAGGGATCGTGTCGGTACTGTTGGCCGTAGCTATAAACAGAACCTCCGACAGATCGACGGGGATCTCTACATAGTGATCACGAAACGTGCTGTTCTGCTCACCGTCCAGGACCTCCAGAAGAGCCGACGAGGGATCTCCTTTATAATCGCTTCCCACTTTATCGATTTCGTCCAGAAGGAGCAGCGGATTTTTCACACCCGCCTGCCGGATGGCATTGATGATCCTGCCGGGCATCGCACCCACATACGTTTTACGATGTCCTCTGATCTCCGCCTCGTCACGGACTCCGCCCAGACAGATTCGCACGTATTGTCTATTAAGCGCCTCGGCCACGCTCTTTGCCACGGAGGTTTTACCTGTACCGGGCGGTCCTACCAGACACAGAACCGGTCCCTGTCCTTTTCCGTTTAAAACACGCACCGCCAGATATTCAAGAATGCGTTCCTTTACTTTCTTTAAGCCGTAGTGCTGTTCCTCCAGAATCTTTTCCGCACGCGCAATATCATTGCTGTCCTCAGACGCCTTATCCCACGGCAGCTCCAGAAGCGTCTCTATATAAGCACGCTCGATCGCGCCCTCCGAATGACTGCTGCCGACGTTCTTATACCGCGCGATCTCTTTGCGTATCTTCTCCTTTACTTCCTCTGTCGCCTGAAGATTCCGCACTGCCTCCCCGAACTGCGCCGCATCCGCATCCACGTTATTCTCGCCCAATTCTTCTTTTATATACTGTAACTGCTCCCGCAAAATATAATCCTTCTGATTCTTATCGATCCGTCCCCTGATCTTTCCTGCAAGCTCGTTTTTGATGCGGGCGACCTCCACCTCCTGCATTATGATGCCTGTCAGCGCCTCAAACCGTTCCCGGACAGACAACGCTCCCAGCACCCGCTGTTTATCGGCAACAGACAGGGGTACATTGATCGTGATACAGTCAAGCAGCTCTCCCAGCGGCATATCATTCTCAAGCTGATCTGCCGCCGCTTTACCCACCTTGGGAAAAAACGTACAATAGGATGAAAAAATTTCTTTGACCGTTCTGGTCATCGCTTCTTTCTCAGCGGAAGTTATACCGGTCATATCATCTTTTTTATGTGACACTTCTGTCACAATATATTTATCATTCTCGTCAAACCTGTATAATACAGCTCTCGACCTGCCCTCCACAAGCACGCGCAATGAGCGGCCCGGAAGCTTTGTGATCTGTTTAATGACCGCGACAGTACCCACATGATACACGCCTTCATAATCCGGATCCTCTTCGTCCACATTCTTCTGCGTCACGATAAGTATCCGCTGATCGTCCAGCATCGCCTGTTGTGCCGCCGCAACCGACTTATCCCTAGTCAGGTCAAAATGTATCACCGTTCCCGGCAGAACAGACAATCCCCTGAGAGGAACAGTCGGCAGCATCTCCGTTTCCGGAATGTCCGGGCCGGCCTGCGGCTCTGCGCCATTTTCTGTTCCGCTGCTTTCTGTACTTTTATCTTTTTTTCTCATAAAAAATATGCTCATACAAAATACCGCTTCAATAATCATATAAACGCCGCCGTTGTTTCGGCAGCGTTTATGTTTCTATAATCCGGATTCCCGTATAAACCCGCCGTCCGCAACGGCGGGGCTCTATGCATGCAGCAGTTTGTCTCTGTATATGATCCGGGGCTTTGCCTCTCCGGACACCGCTTCCTTAGTCAGCACGCACTCCGCGATATTGTCATCCGACGGAATCTCATACATGATATCCATCATCACATCTTCCATAATGGAGCGGAGTCCTCTTGCGCCCGTCTTCCTCTCATACGCAAGACGCGCTATCTCTTCCGCCGCATCGTCGTCCACACTCAGCTTAACTTCATCAAACTCAAACAGTTTCTTGTACTGCTTGATCAGAGCATTCTTAGGCTCCTTCAGTATCCTGATCAGCGCCTCTTTGTCCAGGCCCTCCAGTGTGACAGTGATCGGCACACGCCCTATAAACTCAGGGATCAGCCCGAATTTCATCAGATCCTGTGGCGCCACCTCCCTGAGCACAGCGCCGATATCTTTGCTGCTCTTCTCCACGATCTGCGCGTTAAAGCCGATCGAGTTACGGTCAAGTCTCTCCTCAACGATCTTTTCCAGTCCGTCAAAGGCGCCTCCGCAGATAAACAGAATATTGGACGTATCGATCTGGATCAGCTCCTGATGCGGGTGTTTCCTGCCGCCCTGCGGCGGTACGCTGGCCACCGTCCCCTCGATGATCTTAAGGAGCGCCTGCTGAACGCCCTCACCCGATACGTCTCTGGTAATGGACACATTCTCGCTCTTCTTTGTGATCTTATCGATCTCATCGATGTAGATGATCCCATACTGCGCGCGTTCAATGTCGTAATCCGCCGCCTGGATCAGCTTGAGCAGAATATTCTCTACGTCTTCGCCCACATACCCCGCTTCGGTCAGCGTCGTTGCATCCGCAATCGCAAAAGGTACATTGATGATCTTAGCTAACGTCTGCGCAAGATAAGTTTTGCCGGAACCCGTAGGCCCGATCATAATGATATTGCTCTTCTGCAGCTCCACGCCGTCGTCGTCCTGAGGCGCCATGACGCGCTTGTAATGATTGTACACAGATACGGCGAGAACCTTCTTGGCCTCCTCCTGACCGATCACATAATCATCGAGAAATTTCCTGATCTCCACCGGCTTTAAGAGATTGATCTCCATCTCCTCCACTTCCGGTTCTTCCTCATACTCCTCCTCAATGATATCCGCGCATATATCCACGCACTCATCACAGATATAGACGCCGGACGGTCCCGCGATCAGCTTTCTAACCTGGTCCTGCGTTTTATTGCAAAAAGAACATCTCACCTTGTCATCAGAATTCTTTCCTGCCATTTTAATGTTCCATGCCTTTCTTCTTCACTATTTTCTTTCTATACGGCACTGGCATGATTGGTGATGATACGGTCGATCAGACCATATGCAAGCGCTTCCTCGGCAGTTTTCCAGTTATCTCTCTCTGTGTCCGCCATAATGACCTCAAAGTCCTGGCCCGTATTTTGCGCCATGATCCTTGCCATCTTTTCTTTCGTCGCAAGAATATGCTTCGCCGTGATCTCAATCTCCGTTGCCTGACCCTGCGTACCGCCTGAAGGCTGATGGATCATGATCTCCGCATTGGGGAGTGCCATTCTCTTACCCTTGGCGCCGCCCGATAACAAAAACGCGCCCATGCTTGCCGCCATGCCGATACATACAGTGGAAACATCACACTTGATAAAATTCATGGTATCATAGATCGCCATACCCGCAGTAACAGAACCGCCCGGGCTGTTAATATACAGATGAATATCCTTCTCCGGATCTTCCGACTCCAGGAACAGCATCTGTGCAACGATCACACTGGCAGAAGCGTCAGTCACTTCCTCGCCCAGAAAAATAATTCTCTCTTTTAACAATCTTGAATAAATGTCATAGGAACGTTCACCCTTGGATGTCTGCTCAATGACGTAAGGTATTAATGGCATATTGATCCCTCCGTTTCTGTCATGCCACAGTTATTTCATTCCGGTCTTCGCAGCGCTGCGCTGCATTGCCGTTCTTCTCTATTTCTTGCTCTCTTTTGCATTCTCAGCCACGAACTCCGCCGCTTTTCTGACAGCGATATCCTGCATGATATTCTTCTTCTCACGCTCTCCCATAAGCTCTTTGATCTTATCGGCCTCCATCTGATAGACCTCAGCCATCGTCTTAAGCTCCTGCTCGTAGTCCTCGTCCGTTACCTCGATGTTCTCCGCACTGGCAACCGCCTCCAATACCAGTCTGGACTTGATGCGCTCCTCAGCCTGCGGCTTCATCTGCTCTACCATCTTCTCATAGGTCATACCCGTGAACTGGAAATACTGCTCCATAGAAAGACCCTGCATGGTGATTCGCTGCGCGAACTCGTCCACCATCTGTTTCTGCTGTGTCTCAAGCATCGCTTCCGGGATCTCCATCTCAGCCTCGTCCACTACCGCCTTGATCGCCGCACTCTCTCTGGCGTTCTTTGCGTCCTTTTCCTTTTTCTCTGTAAGGTTCTTCTTTACGTCCTCCCTGTATTCCGCCAGGGTGTCGAACTCGGATACTTCGCTTGCGAACTCATCGTCAACTTCAGGAAGCTCTTTCTCTTTGATCTCCCTGACCGTACATTTAAATACGGCATCCTTTCCTTTCAGGTTCTCCGCCTGATAATCCTCGGGGAAAGTGACCTTTACTTCCACTTCCTCGCCGATCTTAGCGCCTACCAGCTGCTCCTCAAAGCCCGGAATGAATGCGCCCGAGCCGATCGTCAGCGGATAGTTCTCGCCCTTGCCGCCGTCAAAAGCCACACCGTCTACAAAGCCTTCAAAATCAAGCGTTGTGAGATCGCCGTCCTTAACGGGTCTGTCCTCTACCGTGATGGTTCTGGCATTGTTCTCCCGCTCTCTGTTGATCTCGGCATCCACATCTTCCTCTGTCACTTCCGCATCGATCTTATCGATCTTAACGCCCTTGTATTTGCCTAACTTTACTTCCGGTTTCAGAGCCACCGTAGCGGTAAAGATAAAAGGCTTGCCCGCCTCGATCTGCGTCACTTCGATCCTGGGAGAAGACACGATATCCTCCTCACACTCTGAAAGCGCCTTGTCATAAGCATCCGGGATCAGTTCGTTTGCCGCGTCCTCATAGAACACTTCTTTGCCGTACATCTTTTCCACTATCTGACGCGGTACTTTACCCTTTCGAAAGCCCGGAACGTTGATCTGCTTCTTCTGCTTCTGATATACTTTCTCGATTGCTTTCTCCAGATCTTCCGCGCTTGCCTCAATGGTAAGCTTCGCCATGTTCTTTTCTAATTTTTCCACCTGTAAACTCATTATCGGGGTTCCTCCTTAAAATAACATTCATGCTGTACTTTTTTCGTCGTAATTATTCAGCAGAAGCCTCAAAATACAATATTATATGCTTATAATCACAGTCATTTAAGCATTATAACACAAACCGGCAGAAAATACCAGTAATACTTTGGCAAAAATCCCCTTACGGCTGCGGGACAGGACCGGACGCAATGAAGGAGCCGAACAGACATGGATAAATAATTTCTGGAGATTTCTATAGATACTGACACTGAACATATCACCGGGCCGAACAGCCCGGCGGTGTGGATACGCAGGCGACCGCATAAAACGACCCGCCTGAGTATTCAGACGGGTCGTTCTTTTTAGCTGTTCCTGACTTATTTCATCTGCTCTTCCTGGCTCTTGATCATTCTACGAACCATCTCACCACCGATGGAACCTGCCTCTTTGGATGTCAGGTCGCCGTTGTAACCTTCTTTCAGGTTTACACCCAGCTCAGATGCAACTTCAGTCTTGAAACGATCCATTGCTGCCTTAGCTTCAGGAACTTCCACTCTATTCGTCTTGTTGCTTGCCATTTCTTTCACCTCCGAATACATTTGAATGAATTCTTGCCCGAATATCATTCTGTTATCTATATCATTGAGATAAGCGCTGCCGTTTTGCGCTTATCCCAGATATCTTCTCTGCACCTTCAAAACACCGTTCTTAAAGCACAGCGATCCGTAACCGGATCATGTAATCTGCAAAAGCGCTCACTTTATCGCTTATCTTGATGTTAGTATGTTCGGATAAAATGAAAATATTATGGTAAGTTTTGCCACGGTTTCTTTTAAAAAAAGAGGACCGCTCTAATCGTTATACACAAGCTTCGCGCGCATCTGCATCGCCGCATCCGTGCCTGAAAGCTGCTCTAAAATGGCAAGCCCGAAAGCGATAGCGGTTCCCATGCCGCGGCTCGTGATGACATGTCCGTCTACCACAGCCTTCTCCTGTTTCACATCCGCGCCTTCCAAATGACTTTCAAATCCGGGATTGGAACACGCCTTTCTGCCTTTCAGCATGCCTCTGTGCCCGAAAATACTGGGAGCGGCGCAGATTGCCGCAATATATTTACCGTTCCGGTAGAAATCATCCACCTGATCCATAAGCGGTTCGTATGCTTCCAGATTGGTCGTTCCCGGCATACCGCCCGGCAGAATAATGATATCCGTCTCATTAAAATCCACTTCATCAAACAGTTTATCCATCCGGACCGTGATCTTATGCGAGCCTGTCACCGCACGCTCTCCCGTGACCGAAACCATATCCGCCGTAATGCCCGCACGGCGCAGAATATCAACTACGGTCAACGCCTCGATCTCCTCAAATCCTGTTGCGAAAAAAATTGCTGCTCTGCTCATAACTACCTCCGTTTAATTCTGTCTCCACTCTCCGTATGTCTCCGGGTCCTGTGGGTTCTGCGGTCCATTGTACCCCATTGGTGGCTGCTGGCTATTGTATCCCATCGGCGGCTGCTGGTTATTGTATCCCATCGGCGGCTGCTCTTCGTTGATTTTGCGTATTACCATGATAAGGATAAATAACGATATCGCAAAATTAAATGGAAAATATGGAATGTGGACCGGCAGGAACGACAGTAACGCCTTGATGATAAGCGGAAGCGTTCTGCTGTATACGCCCAGCAGATACAGCTGTCCAAACGTCAGACGGCATTTCATTGCAGAAGCCGCAATCATTCCCAAAAGCGCCACAAACAGGACCCCAAAGAAGAAAAGCGCCGTCATCCACACATATACGAAAATCATTCCGATCGCATACCCTACATATAACCACGGTACGAATTCCATCAGATCCTCTCTGTCAAAATCAAGGTCCAAATCGGAGAAGTAAAGCTCCTGCATCTGACCGTTATTCTTTACGATTATTTTTTCACAATCCATGAGGATCGCGCTCGCATAGTCGGAAAGATACGGTGCCATCTCATCCGCATCATAAAAAACCCAGTCGGGATCGGTATCAATATAGACGTAGCTGTCGCCCTGGTCTATCTCTATCACATCCTCCACCCACAGCGTGCCGTCCTCCAGTTCAAAATCCGGTATACTGTTTAGCATGCTGCGCAAAGAGCCGTTTGATGACAGCACAGATACGGTTCCCGGGATCAGCATGGTGATGGCAAAATAAATTGCCGTCAGGACTACACCGAAAGCGAAAACCTTTCCCTTTTTGTTCTGCAAAAACTGTTTATAGCTTCCGAAACTGTAAACAGACAACGCCATTTCCTTAAAAATGTTCATAATACTCCCCTCTTTGCCGTATGATATCCTGCGGATGTCCTCTCAGGATTTCTCGCAGATCCGTCTGCGTCCATCCGTCCTTTTTACTGCTTTATTATAGAAAAAAGCCCCGGAAGTGTCAATAAAACTTTACACACGCCCCGCCGGTCCTTATAATTATTATTAAACGATCAAAAGGAGCTGTCATGGAAATAGAAAGAAAATTTACCGTAAAGAAATTACCTGAAAATCTGGAAACGTATCCCTGTCATATTATCGAGCAGGCTTATCTGAACACAGACCCCGTCGTCAGGGTTCGCAGACAGGACAACGACTATTACATGACCTATAAGGGAAAAGGATTGATGGCACGGGAAGAATACAATCTTCCGCTGAACGCCGCCTCCTATTATCATCTTCGTGACAAAGCCGACGGAAACATCATCTCCAAGAAGCGCTATGTGATACCGATTGAGGATCCGGCATTCAGACCGGATGCCGCCTTTGATGCCGCTGCACTCAGCCTGTGTGTGGAGCTGGATATCTTTGACCCGCCGTTTGCGCCTCTGATCATTGCCGAAGTGGAATTTCCGTCAGTGGCTGCAGCCAACGCCTTCGTTCCCCCTGACTGGTTTGACCAGGATGTGACGTCCGACTCCGCCTATCACAATTCCAATATGAGCCGAAGACAATTTTAATCTTCTCTGCACCGACCGGTTGATTCGCGTTCAATAAGCCGGGCGGGAAGCAGGATCTGCTGATGCTCCCGCCTGCCCGCGATCACATCTAACAGCAGACGGATCGTTTTCTGCGCCATCTCCTCTGCCGGCTGCCGGATCGTCGTCAGCTTCGGATTATAATATTCTCCCAGCTCTATCCCGTCATATCCGGCTACCGAAATATCCTCCGGAATACGCCTGCCGTCTTCCAGCACTGCCCTGCATGCACCCACTGCCAGGAGATCGGAAGCCGCATAGATCGCGGTCACATCCTCTCCCGACTGCAACAGCTTCCGGGCGGTTACATAACCGTTTTTCATGGAAAAGTGATCCAGATCATCCTGCACATAGCAGATCAGCGACTCATCTATCGCAAGCCCCCGTCGCCTGAACGCCTCGCAATAACCGTCGATACGGTGCCTGCCGATAGCCTCATCCGGCTTCTCTGTGATAAACGCTATCTTTCTGTGTCCCAAATCAAGCAAATATTCCGTCATCTTCCGGCTTTCCAGCCTGTCGTCCACGGCAACGTTGGAAAATGCCGGTCTGACATCCTTGTCAGCCATATCTATGCCGATGGCGCCAAACACAAACGGAACGTTAAGCTTGCCGATCTTTTCTTTGGAGTGCGCGAACCGCCCGCCCAGAAAGACGATACCCCGAAGCCGCTTCTCCTTGACCAGCTCCAGCGCTACATCCACTTCATCCTCGTGCGCTTCCACGTGACGCAGCACCAGCGCATACCCGCCCCGCTGCGCCTCATCCTCGATGATCTGTATCATACTGCCAAAAAAAGGATTGGCAAGACCCTTAACAAGCACCGCAATGCACCTGGCATCCGTCCTTTTCAAATTTCTGGCGCTGTTATTGGGAATAAACCCTGTCTCCTCAATGACCCGCATGATCCTCCCGCGCGTCTCCGGATTGATGTCGGGATGATTGTTGATAGCCCTCGACACTGTGCTGATTCCCACGCCGCACTTTTGCGCAATATCTCTGATCGTAATTTCTTCCATGTGACCCGCCTGTCTCTATTTTGCCAGCCGGCCGTATAATCCGGTCATCTCTCGGATACGTTCTGCCAGCTCATCCGTAAACTGGCCCTCCAGCATCCGCCACTTCCAGTTGGTGCCGAGCGTGGATGGAACGTTGATCCTGGCTTCCGATCCCAGCCCCAGATAATCCTGCATGGGTATGATACAAGTGTCAGATACGCTTGCCATAGCTGATCTGATAAACTCCCACTGCGCATCCCTGTCTGCGCGAAAATGCAGATATTGCTTCGCAAACTTCTTATCTCTGCGGCTTAATTGACTATACCAGCCAAGCGTTGTGTCATTGTCATGCGTTCCCGTATATACAATACTGTTTGACGTATAATTATGCGGCAGATAATCGCTCTCTTCCCTCGGGTCAAAAGCAAACTGCAGTATCTTCATGCCCGGATAACCCGTTTTTTTCACAAGGTTAATGACCGACTTGGTCAAAAATCCCAGATCTTCCGCTATCACAGGCTTATTGCCAAGCTTATTTTTCATTGTCCTGAAGATATCATACCCCGGGCCCTTTTCCCAATGACCATACTCTGCTGTCGGATCGCCGTAAGGAATGGAATAGTATGCGTCAAAACCGCGGAAGTGATCGATCCGGACCACATCGTACAATTCATAACAATAGGCGATTCGCTTCATCCACCACGCATAGCCCGTCTTTATATGATGTTCCCAACGGTACAGCGGATTGCCCCACAGCTGCCCCGTAGCCGAAAAAGCGTCCGGCGGACATCCCGCCACCGCCACGGGTGTCAGGTCGTCGTCCAGCTGGAATAATTCGGGATTCGCCCATGTGTCCGAGCTGTCAAACGCCACATAGATCGGAATATCCCCGATGATCTGTATGTTTTTGCTGTTTGCATAAGCTTTTAAGGCAAACCACTGCTTTGCGAACATATATTGCTGGAATTTGTAAAAGTCCACTTCTCCGGCATATTTTTCACGATAATGCTTCATCGCCGCAGGTTTGCGCAATTTAATATCCTCATCCCACTCGCTCCAGCTTACGCCGCCAAAGGCATTCTTCACAGCCATGTATAAGGCGTAATCGTCCAGCCAGTAAGAATTGTCTTTCACGAACTTCCTGTATCCGGCGTCCTTGTCAATATTGCTGTTAAGAAAAGCTGTTTTAAGTATCCTGAATCTGGAAAGATATATTTTCTCATAATCCACGCACGAATCGCTGTCGCCAAAATCGTACCTTTCGCAATCCTCCCGGGTCAGATATCCTTCCCCGACCAGCGTCTCCAGATCGATATAATACGGGTTCCCCGCAAAAGTCGAAAAAGACTGGTAGGGCGAATCGCCATACCCCGTGGGACCTAACGGCAGGATCTGCCAATAGGACTGCCCCGCTTTCTCTAACGAATCAATAAATGAGTACGCCTGTTTGGAAAAAGTACCGATTCCGTATCTGGACGGAATACTGGATACAGGCATCAAAATCCCGCTTTTTCTCATGATTTTCGTTCCTTTCACACTACACGGTCATATGCTATAAGTTTCTGGAAACGTTTTCGGTAACGTTTCCAATAAGCTGTAAAAAATATATGTTAAGTATATTATCATCTTTTTACTTTTGCAACGGATATTTGCAATATATTTTCGGCTTTGCTGTTTTACACAAAACAGCTTACATATTTTTGTAAACAACGCACAAACCCGCCATACAGCATACAACATACAGGATTCCGAATACCATCCCGCAATGACCTGGTCAGCCTTACAACAATTTTATCATGTCCCGCACCGAATCAAAAATCAGATCGGGAACTACATCAGACGCATATACATCTTCCCGCTTAGCCTCGCCGCTTAATACAAGTATGCTTTTAAGCCCGTTATTGTTCCCGGCGGCAATATCCGTATACAGCCTGTCCCCGACCATAACGATCTTCTCACGTCTGCTGCCGACTCTGGTGCACAGATAATCTATGATGTCCGCGTTGGGTTTCCCGATGATTCTGTCCGGATAGCGGAACGCCGATGCATTGATAAAGGCGTGTATGGCGCCCGCATCAGGTATAAAGCCCGTTTCCGTCGGACAGTTATAGTCCGGATGTGTCGCCAGATACGGAAGTCCCGCCCTGACATGATCGCAGACCCGACACATCTTATTATAATCGAGGGTCGTGTCGAAGGCAGTGACGACCACATCCGGATGTTCGTCCTCCAGAATAACGCCGGCCCTCATAAACTCGTCCCGAAGCATGGCGTTCCCCAGCAGAAACACTTTCTTACCCGGAAAATGGTTCTTTAAATAATATATCGTTGCCTGTCCCGATGTGACAATTTTGTCCTCTGTAACGTCAAGCCCCATACGGTGCAGCTTTTCCACATATACAGCGGCATTTTTGGAAGAGTTATTTGTCACGAACACATAGTTTCTTCCGGTCTCTTCAATCTTATGTAAAAAATCCGTCGCGCCCTCGATCCACTGCTCTCCCAGATAAATAGTGCCGTCCATATCAAGAGCAAAGCACTCTGTTTTCTTTAAGATATTCTTCTCATCCCGATTGACCGCCGGTATACCTGCCATCACCAATCTCAGCTCCTGTAGTTTCTCTTACTGTCCTGTTTACTGCTCCTCTTACCGTTCCGCTCCTTACCCTGCTTTTCGTCCGGTCATTCTAAAAGCGTCTTTACTATAGCACAACCGCACATTGCACGCAAGGCAAAGCCGTTTGGCGCGTATAATTTTGTATTTACCCGCCCGGACAAATGATGTAAAATAGCATTATACAAGCAGCAAAGGAAGGTTATCCATGAAAGAACAATTATATACGATCCCCTTAAACGATGCCGTGAATGCTGACGATGAATGTCCCTTCTGCTTTATTGAACGCAATGTAGAGCAGGATCTTCTGGATTTTGTCTTGGGCTCCGGCTCCTCCTATATGGAAAGCGACACCCGCGACCAGACAGACCGGGCGGGATTCTGCCGGGATCATTTTAAAAAGATGTTCGACTACGGCAACACACTCGGCAACGCCTGGATCCTTAAGACCCACTACAGGAAGATCATCCACGAGATGCAGGAGCAGTTTAGGAGCTTTAAGCCCGCTAAAATGTCAATAAAGGATAAACTTAAGAAACAGACCGGGCGGCACAATCCGATCGGCATGTGGGTAGAGGAAAAGGAACAGTCATGCTATATCTGCAGACGCTATGCGGAAACATATGACCGTTATCTGGATACGTTTTTTGTAATGTATGAGAAAGATCCGGAATTCCGCGACAAAATCAAAAACAGCAAGGGCTTCTGTCTTCACCACTTTGGCGACCTGTGTGAAGCCGCCGACAGCCGTCTTGGGGAAAAGGATAAGGCTGCGTTCTATGATATGGTATTTCCGCTGATGGAGCAGAATATGACCCGCCTCTCGGAAGACGTGGCATGGCTGGTAGAAAAATTTGATTACCGCAACAAAGACGCCGACTGGAAAAATTCCAGAGATGCAATTCAGCGGGGAATGCAGAAATTAAAGGGCGGTTACCCTGCGGACCCGCCGTATAAGATGAACAAATAACATCATGACCCTGACGCAACGGCACACAAAAAGGACATCTTTCCGATGTCCTTTTCTATATGTTCTGTTCCATAAGCGGTCGTTTCCGTACGTTGTCCCGCCGGGCGCTTACATGGCGTCCATAGAACCGTCGCTGTCTTCGTCGTCAAAAAACTCTTCTACCTTTACTTCCGCCTTGTCAGCAGCGCCTACGATCTTGTCGGCTGTTCCGGCCTTGGCAGCGTCGATTCCTTCCTTAAACCCTTCCGCCTTGTCCATATCCAGGTCAACATAGGTGCGGTCAGTCTCTTTGGCAGGCGCGCCATCCTCTAAATCGTCATCAAAATTATCAAAATCATCATCATCGTTAAAATCATCATCCACGGAACGCTCCCTGCCCTGCAGATAATAATATGCACCCGCCGCAACGGCTCCGAGAGCAGCTGTCACCATTAAAAATTTACCGAATTTCTTTGCCATGAGGGTTCTCCTTTCACCGTCTGTCACTGTTTATATAAATATACTAATACTATTTTGCCAAAATGAAAAGGGAATATGTAAAAAAAAATTTGTTTTTCCACGCAGACGCCCGGACATACAATATATTGTACCCTTAAAATTTCCTGGAACTAGTTTTTCCCCAAGCGTTGAATTCCGCATATTTTTGTGCTATATTAAAATTCGACTCATAAAGTCAATTTTTATGTGCCAAATTCCCGTATATCATTTTATATGCCTTTTTGAAATGGAAAATGTTATGAATGAGAAATTTTTTGACTTAAAAAAAGAAAAACAGGACCGTATGATCAATGCCGCGCTGAAAGTGTTCGCCGACAACGGTTATAAACACGCCAGCACCGACGATATCGTAGCGCAGGCGGGTATCAGCAAGGGACTTCTGTTCCACTATTTCGGAAGCAAGCTTGGTCTGTATACTTTCTTATATGACTACAGCGTCCGTTTCATGAAGTTAGAATTGACTACGGGAGTTCCGGCGTCATTGACCGACTATTTTGAGATCAGAAAACAGATCGAATTTGCCAAAATGCAGGTTTTAAAAAATTATCCGTATATGCAGAAATTTCTGGACTGCTGCGCCGTCGAGAACGTCGCCGAAGCAATCGACGCCATCAAGGACCAGCGCGGTGTCATTAAAGAAGTATACGCCGGACTTAAGGACCAGTCTGACCGCTCGCTCTTTACGGACAGTGTTTCCTTTGAAAAACTGGACGCAATGCTTGACTACACCGTAAGCGGTCTGATGGAAGCGCATTGCAGGGAAGTGCCTTTCCGCCCCGAATCGCTCTATGAAGAGACGACTTCTTACCTTGATATGATGAAACAGATCACCTATACAAAATAATCGCGCCGGCATCCCCCGGCGCCCGTAAGCGGAACTGACAGCCTGCCAAACACAGGCTGTTTTTTACATCCATGCATCCCTTAAGCGGCCGATGCCCTCCGTGATCTCCTCCGGCGTCATTCCGCCGTAACCCAGTATAATCATTGCCGGGCCATCCGTCTTCTCTTTATCACCGGCCCGATCCTGCTGCCTGTCCGATACCTGTTCTGCCCCGTCCGTATCCTCCATCCTGAAATCCTGCATCCGGTATACTTTGACGTCCTTGTCTTTCGCCAAGCACGCCAGCTCTTCCTCGGTGCGGCCTCTCTGGTCCAGCAGAACCACATGAAGTCCCGCATTGCTCCCTGATATCCAGAAATTCGGTTCAAACGGCCTTAACATATTCAGAAGCAGATCATGTTTTTCCTTATACCGCTTGCGCATCTTGTTCAGATATCTCTCAAAGCAGCCGTCCTGTATGAATTCGTTCAGGATCGTCTGATCGATACGTGACACGGTACAGGAATAGAACCCGCACTCGCTGCGGTAGCGCTCCATGAGCGGATACGGCAGCACCATGTAGCTGATACGGATCGCGGGAGCTATCGCCTTGGAAAAGGTTCCTATATAGACGACCCGCCCGCCGTTATCGGAGGCCTGAAGGGAGGGAAGCGGCTTTCCTTTGTACCGGAACTCACTGTCATAATCGTCCTCGATCAGATAGCGGTCAGGCTCCTCGGACGCCCACTTCAACAATTCCATACGTCTGCCGATCGGCATGGATACACCTGTCGGATACTGATGGGACGGCATCACATATGCCACCCGGGCATCCGTTTTACGCAGACAGTCCACTTTGATGCCGTTTTCGTCAACCGGTATGAGCGATACCGGATAATGACAGGCGCGGAATATCCGGTACGCTCTTATGTAGGTAGGATTTTCCATCGCCACATGCACGGAACGCCCCAGAATCTTTTCCAATAAAAGAAGCAGGTAGTCATTCCCTGCTCCGATAATAATCTGTTCCGGTCCGCAATTCACGCCGCGCGACCCATGAAGATAGCGGCAGATCGTTGTTCTAAGCTCCAGGTCGCCTTGCGGTTCCCCGAGAGAAAACATCTTACTATTGGCATCCACGAGAATATTTTTAGTGATCTTTTTCCATGTAGCATACGGAAAATACCGCATATCAATGGCGGTCGGTGAGAAATCGTACCGAGCGGCAAACTGCTCCTCCGGCTGCCGGACCCTGTTTCCTTTTCCGGCGGGTCTGCTGCTTATCGCGTACAACTCCTCAAATGCGCCGACAAAATATCCCTTGCGCGGACGGGACACTACATATCCTTCGGATACAAGCTGTTCATATGCCATATCCACCGTTGTCCGTGACACCTGAAGATATTCAGCCAGAAACCTTGCCGATGGGAGCTTCTCGTCCCGCAGCAGATTCCCCGCTCTGATCTCATCCCGTATATGCCCGTAAATCTGTTCGTATAATGTTTTGTCGCTCTCAGGATGTAACTGTATATGAACCGGCAATTCTTTCATAGGTTTTGAGCCGCCTTATTTCTTCGCGGCATTCTTTTCCTTGATCTTCTTCATCAACATTTCTTTGATGTCCCTCGCCTTATCCTTCATACGCGGATTCGCCGATGTGGACTGCAAAATACCCGTGATCAAACGGCTGGAAACATCATACTGCTCGAAACGCATCGCCGTGACCGCGATCAGATAATCAACGGTCGGCTCATCCATACCGCACATGGGAAAATTCTCTGTCTGTCTCGCCGCCAGAAAACCTTCCAGGGCGTTCTTGAGGAATGCGTTCTCCCCTTCCTCGCACTCTTTCTTCTGCGCTTCATAATCCGGCAGGTTCTTATCCAGATGTTCCCCCTTGCCGCGCAGAAGCCATGCGGTCTTAAGACAGATATAAGCTTTCTCGCTGGCTCTGGTCTGCTTGACAATAGCGTTGGCAAGCGTCAGCTTATAACGCTCTAACGCTTCATCGTATGTATAGATCTCCTTGTATTCTTTCTGCGGTTTAAACGTTGCCGAGATCTTCTCCCGGATATTCTTGGCCTGCGGAGACGTCACGAACTTAAAGAATCTGCTCAGCGATGCATATCCGCACTCCGGGCACATGATAACGTCATATTTTAACAGATCTATCTGTTCATAGCGCGGTCTTAAGTCAAGGTCGCTTCCCGCCAGCTTCGCCTTGCCGATCTTAACCGTTCTCGCCTTAAATTCCGCGTCGCAGATCGGACAGGTAAAAGACTTGTCAAACAGAAAATCCTGCTCCTGCACCACAGGCGGCACCGGTTTGCCGTCCGGTCCTTTGTCCGCTTTCTTCTGGGTCTCATACAGATCCATATTCTCTAAATTACCTAATCCAAACTGCTCTAATCCCGACAATAATCCTGCCATCGTATTTCCTCCTGAATCGTAGCTGCGCTACCACTGTTCTTTTTATTTTCTCACAAATTTAGTTTTTCGGCAATACATAAGAACTCTTTAAAGAAACAATTCTGTTAAAAACAGGCGCATCCGGTTTGGAATCCCTGCTGTCCACACAGAAAAAGCCCTGTCGCACAAACTGAAAACGGTCATATGCTTTCGCGCCCTTAACGGAAGGCTCAATATAACATTCCTTCATGACCGTCAGCGAATCCGGATTCAGATTCAGGCTGCCGTCCTCATTGTAAACGCCTTTTTCTTCATCGATAATGTTCTCATACAACCGTACCTCCGCTTTGACCGCATCGGCCGCAGACACCCAGTGGATCGTGCCCTTCACCTTGCGTCCGTCGGGACTGTTGCCGCCTCTGGAAGCCGGATCATAAGTACAGTGCACTACCGTCACTCTGCCCGAACCGTCTTTCTCATAACCTGCGCATTTTACGAAGTATGCGCCCATCAGACGCACCTCGTTGCCCGGGAACAATCTGAAATATTTTTTCGGCGGTTCTTCCATAAAGTCTTCTCTGTCTATATATAGTTCTCTGCCAAAAGGCACACTGCGCTTACCGAGCTCTTCATTCTCCGGGTTATTGGCGATCTCGAGCGTTTCCGTCTGCTCTTCCGGATAGTTGTCTATCACAAGCCTGACCGGATCGATAACCGCCATGACGCGGGCGCATTTCATCTTAAGGTCTTCTCTGATACAGTACTCAAGCATGGAATATTCCGCCGAGGAATTTGCCTTCGATACGCCGCACAGCTCCACAAACATTCTGATGGATTCCGGAGTAAATCCTCTTCGCCGAAGCGCCGCGATGGACACCAGACGGGGATCGTCCCAGCCGTCCACGATACCGTCCTCCACCAGTTTCTTGATATATCTTTTTCCAGTGACTACATTAGTCAAATACATCTTCGCAAACTCGATCTGCTTCGGCGGGTGCGGATATTCCAATTCTTCCACCACCCAGTTGTAGAGCGGTCTGTGATCCTCGAATTCCAGCGTACAGATGGAATGTGTGATACCCTCGACCGCATCCTCTATCGGATGCGCGAAATCGTACATCGGATAAATGCACCACTTATCGCCCGTATTCTGATGCGGCAGATGCGCTACGCGGTACAGGATCGGATCGCGCATATTGATGTTGGGTGACGCCATATCGATCCTGGCGCGTAACGTTTTCTCCCCGTCAGCATATTTGCCTTCCTTCATCTCCTCGAACAGACGAAGATTTTCTTCTATGCTCCTGTCTCTGCCCGGATCGTCTTTGCCCGGTTCGGTCAATGTGCCCCTGTACTCCCGTATCTGCTCCGCGCTTAAGTCTGACACATATGCTTTGCCTTTTCTGATCAGCTTTACCGCGCCCTCATACATCTGTTCAAAATAGTCGGACGCAAAGAACAATCTGTCTCCGTAATCTGCGCCGAGCCATTTGACGTCCTCTTTGATGGATTCAACAAACTCGTTTTTCTCTTTCGTCGGATTGGTATCGTCAAAGCGTAGATTGAATTTACCGCCATACTGTTTCGCCAGCCCTGAATTTAAAAGAATGCTCTTGGCATGCCCGATATGAAGATAGCCGTTGGGTTCGGGCGGAAATCTCGTATTGACCGTGTCATAGACGCCCTCCGCCAGATCTTTATCAATGATCTGCTCGATAAAATTTCTGGATACTGCTTCTTTTCCTGCTGTTTCTTCCGCTGTGATCTTATCATTTTCACTCATGAACCTATACTCCTTGTAACAGTGTATCCTCATATTCCGCCAGACATGGGGTCAAAACACACCATGCCTGATTATTCTATCACAAATGCGGGAAAATAGAAAGATATATTTTACCGTTGCCGCCTGTTCGCCGCCCCGTTCTTACCGCTGAGTCCCACCCACTTTGCCGGGTCGTACGTTTTGTGAAAAATATCCTTTTCCACCACGAAAATATCATGCATATCGTTGCAGCGCACCGCCAGATAATCTCCCTCTCTGCCAAGCATATATTTTTCTTCGTCCCAGGATGTAAATACTTTGACTCTTTCAGTCAACTCCTTTGCGTGGATGCGTGCGCCGCCGACGGCAATGCATACCTTTGCATGATCTGACAGCTTTGTAACCTCTCCCGTAGCCCGATTATGGATCGTCGGCTCATATGCCGCGCTTCTTTTGGTGTGCATTCTATCCGCATGGTAAGGCTCATCCGTGACCGTATAGCCTTTTTCAAAATTATCCCGGCGGTTCGGATAGACCTCCCCTTTGATACCGATCATAATGATCAGGTCAGGGGTCACAACCATATCTACGTCCCCTTCCCGCGTACGAATAGTGACCGGCGTGCCCGCAGGCAGCACGTTCACGGCTTCCACATAGCCGAGGCGCACTTTCTTTTTCACATAAAGCTGCATACCGGACACATCGATATCATACTCTTTGGCGTAGATGATCTGGCAATGGTCGAAATAATCGTTCAGACGCTGGCTGAAAAAAGCCTCTGAATGCAGGGTCGGATATTCATTTTCGTACAGGACCTTGCTGATAAAGCCTCCGGCCTTCTCCCTGTGTCCTCCGCCCGAGCCGACGCCCGCGGCCAGAAACGCCGCCAGCTCATCCGCCTGCACTTCCTTGACGCAGCTTCTGACAGAAAATTTATAGCCGTCTTTTTGCTCATTATAAACGACACAGCTGTCCACCTCCGCCACCTGGATCAGAAAATCGCTGATCAGGCCGAGAATATTCGGGTCGCAGGGCTGGGATCTGATGATGGCGTAACGGTAATCGTCGTTGTAGATGTAACGTATCATCGCCACACCTGCGATCTCCATCTCCTGAAGGGAAAGATTGGAATTCCTGAAAAGCGTTATCAGGGACTTCTCACAGGGCACCGCCTCGCGCATATCCATATCAAGGGGCGCATAGATCTCGGCAAACTGATTTGTATCCGTATATAGCCCATAATAAAGCGCCGTGCCGACTTCCGGATCCTCTATCTTATATCCCGCTTCCCGGAGCATACTCCATACCAGGGTAGAACAGCTTCCCAGATGGGGATCGATCTCACTTTTCTCAATATCGACGATCTCTCTCTGATGATGGTCGATGACCGCCACGTCCTCTGCGGGAAGCCTGGTCACGTTACCTGCGCCGTACTGACAGTCCACGGTAATGAGAAGCCCCGGTATCCCGGTCTGCGTCCGCGCCTGCTCACTGCGCTGCCGCGCATCCTCTCCCGCACTGCTGCCATCTTTCGCGTCACTGCCATCTCCTGTGCTATCGATATAACGGATGGGGATATGAAGCTTATCCACCATCAGAAGCAGATTGGACTTCTGTATCCTGCTCCTGCCCGCATACACCAACTGTACTTCTTTTCCCTTACTCTGAAAATACGTGTACAGTGCAAAGCCCGAAGCGATCGCATCCGCATCGGGGTTGTCATGGCACTGGATCGTAATAGAATCATACTGCTGCAGCTCTTCTAATTTCATCTTTCCCTCCCGCTTTGTCTGATAACGGTTACACCATTCTATATGCCACGGCTTCCGTCAACCGCGCTGGGGCGTACCGCCCTGCTTTATGCCGAACTTCTCCCGCATGGCGAGAAGCCTTTCGATCTGTTCTCCGGAAAGCTGATTCTGCGCACCCAGGAGCTTGCCGGTGATCAACAGGATCTTCGCGTAATATTCCATAGATTCCAGCCTGTAATACGCTGCGTACGGCTCATCCGCCCATGTGACCGCTCCGTGATTGCCAAGCAACACGCCGTTATGTGTATGACAGAAAGGAGCGATCGCATCCGGTACTGCTTCCGTTCCCAGCTCTGCATAAGGCGCGACCGGAACATCTCCAAGGGTAATGACCGCCTCTGCAAGAATCGGGCTGTTCAGCGGGATCCCTGCCACTGCATAGCTGGTGCAGATGGGCGGATGGGCGTGGCAGACGCTTCGAAGTTCACCGTTTTCCCGGTAAGCACGCAGATGCATCTTCAGCTCGGAGGACGGTCTGTACGTCCCCTCCAGCACATTGCCGTCCAGATCCACTTTGACCAGCATCTTTTTCTTCATATAGCCCTTGGACACTCCGGTGGGCGTAGCCCATACCTCGTTTTTGCCGGTGCGCACAGAAATATTGCCATCATTGGCCGCCACGAATCCGCGCACGTACATGCGCTGTCCGATATCGATGATGGCTTTCTTGGCGGCTTTGTCAGTCATATAGTTCATGTTGTCTCCTTTGTATTATCCTCTAGTATCATTTATCACATGAATTTTGCGATATCATAAGCAGGTGGTTTGCAGCCGCCGGTGCTTAACGAGGTTTTTTCGAGTTTAGCACCGCTGCGAGATGCAATGCAGCGGAAGCGTGCCTGCGATGATATCGTAAAATCCATGTGAATATAACTAGCTTCAAACGCTCGTGTAAACTCCGACTGTTGTAAACTACTGTTATGATAGCATAACATTCATGCGGATACTGCTATTCATAAATGCTCGAACAATTTTGCAAACGATTCCGTATACGGCGGCCGCAGCACGCCATACTCCGTCACAATGCCGGAGATCAGATCGTTGTCCGTCACGTCGAACGCCGGATTGAACACTTTGACCCCTGCGGGCGCCATCGGCTTCTCATACCACATATCCGTTACTTCGCCGGCGGGACGTTCTTCGATCACGATATCCGCGCCGGTAGGCGTATTCATGTCGATGGTCGAGGTCGGGGCGCACACATAGAAGGGCACGTTGTAACGCTTCGCTACCGTTGCGACCACGGACGTACCGATCTTATTGGCCGTATCGCCGTTGGCCGCTACGCGGTCGCAGCCCACGAACACCGCATTGACCCAGCCGTTTCTCATGACCGTAGCAGACATGTTGTCGCAGATCAGTGTCACATCCACGCCCGACGCCTGCAGCTCATACGCCGTCAATCGCGCCCCCTGCAGAAGTGGTCTGGTCTCATCCGCATAAACACGAAAGCGGTAGCCCCGTTCCTGTCCCAGATAGATGGGCGCAGTCGCCGTGCCGTATTTACAAGTAGCAAGCTGCCCTGCATTGCAGTGGGTCAGGATTCCGTCGCCCGGCTTAAGCAGCGTCAGTCCGTGTTCGCCGATGGTCCGGCACACACGAATATCCTCCTCCTTCATGGCGACCGCCGTCTCCTTTAACTTCCGCCTGATCTCATCCACAGGAAGCGTCCGGTTGTCTGTGCACACCCGTTCCATCCGGTTAAGCGCCCATGAGAGATTGACCGCCGTAGGTCTGGCAGAGTTCAGATAATTCTTGTACTCGCAGAACTTCCGGTAAAAGGTCTCATAATCCTGCGCGTCGATCCCTTTTGCCAGCAGATAGATGCCAAACGCCGCCGCTACGCCGATGGCAGGCGCACCGCGCACCTTCAGAAGATAAATCGCGTCCCAAATCTCCTGCGCGGTATGCAGCCGCAGCAGCTCCGTCACCGCAGGCAGCTTTGTCTGGTCGATCACGACCAACGCACTGTCCGCATCATCTAACGCCACCGTCTCATATTCCATGATATTTTTATTCTGTTCCATACCCATAAAAACCTCCGTGCCTTCTTATCTTCAGCCTTCCTGCTGCATTTCCTGATACCATTCATCTATCACGTCATGAATCGTCAGATCGGCTTTTTTGCCTAAAATCGGTTCATATGCATAGTCTGCGCACAGCTTGTTCCCCGCAACATCGTACACCAGCTTGATCTGTGTAGGCATATCCCGGTGGTATTGCAGGCAGAGTTCCCTGACGGATCTTACCTTTTCATTGAGAGCGCTTACCGCCGTTTTCTGACTACCCAGAGAAACGTCATATTCCGGATCGCCGTTCTTTCGCGCATCGTTCAGCTTATGCTTTTTGACGGTCTTTCCGTTGATCCGGCAGAAAAAATCGGCGGCGATCACGTTGTCCTCGCAGGAGCAGTAAATAAAGAGTTTTTCGGCTTTTCCTTCCGTATAGTCCAGACAGATCTGCGTCATATCGGTCTGTAACTGCAAAAAATAATCTTCAAAAACTTTTTTGCTTTTTGTTCCAAAGAATCCTTTGATAAAAAATCCAGACACCGAATCGTCCTCCGTTTCCCTATGATCTACTTTTGTTTTGCAGATATGAGACTGCCAGATTCGAAAAGCTTCTGCCCACATCGCCAAAATAACCGATCTGTTTTGTGCGGCACAGATCAAGCGCCTTTTCAAATTCTCCGTTGTGGATCAGCACGATCGCCTCGATCACTTCCTGCTGGTAGCGGATATCCCTGTATTGCGCGAGAAAATCTTCTTCTCTGTAGTTTTCGGACAACGAGGTCAATTCTTCAAATGTACGCGCAACGATTCCGTCTATCTGAGAAGGATCTGCCGCTTCATACTCCCTTTCCCGTATCATGGATCGGATCGTAAACGCGCCAATGCCCCGCAAGCTGACAGGCGCCTTCTTGTTGTCTTCCATTTCCAGAATATCCCACAAGATATCGTCCAGCCAGAAAGGCTTGGCGCAGAAATACGCCTGTACGCGGTCCTCGTGCATGGACAGCACCGTGGAGTAAAACATCGCATTTTGAACGCGATAAAACACAAAGTCCTTCTTTTTCAGATGATAGGTTTTAAAGGCTTCCTTTGTTTTATTTTCCAGACATTTTTCCAGTTCCTTATACTTCTTCTGCTCTTCCCGTGTCATGTTGTATATTCCTTTCTGCACCGATCGTACCGTAGTCCTGCTGCAGCAGTTTTAACACCGCCTGCCCGATCGTTTCCTCGGAAGCGGAGGAGGAGAGGATGATGCGGCTCTCCCCGTCTTTCGGAGAATCATATGCGCCATAGGAATCCCGTACCATCGCCTCCAATGTCAGCGTCTTTCCTCTTCTGAAAATATCTATGCACTGAAATCTTTTGCTGAAAGATCGAAAGCCGTTGATGCCCTTGATCCCTGTCAACTGCCAGAATTTAAAGTCTTCCACATCTTTTCGATCCACGAATCCGGCTTTCTTCGACCTTCGCAGACTTTTCCGGACCATCGCGCCCAGTTCTTTTGGCGGGGTTTTGACCGCAGCCGTTTCCAGGGGCGGGACGGAAAGCCACGCCACCGAATCCTTCTGTACGGCGCTTGTAATAATGAGGTATCCCTGCATGGGATGATAATACACCTCCACCCGGTCCTCCCGCAAGCGCCTGATTCTGCGCCGGATCTTACTTATGATATCATGCAGAAAGGTCTGGCATTTACTCTGTTTCCCTGTCAATGTCTTCCTCTACCTCCCGCGCAATCTCTTTCATGGTGCCAAGCCAGTTATCCAACTGCTCCAGCTTTCCTCTTTCCTTGTTCGTTGCTATTTTTCTTTGGGTTGGAAAAACAGGTTTTTCAGCCGTCCAAAAAACGTTCCCGTCTCTTGCTTTCCCGGTGCTTCCTGTTCCGTGTCCAAAGAACAGAGGTATCTATACAGGGTATCATCGCCGAATTTTTCCTGAAATGCTTTGGCATATTCTAAGGCGTCCTTGCCTTGTTTATCTCGGTAATGAACGTCCGCGCCGCTCTCGATCAGGAAGCAAACGACCTCCGTTTCTCCGTACCACGCCGCTGACGTCAGAGTTTCCGACAGCACTGCGGTCTTTTCTTTTTTCGGAATATGGGGTATGAGCTTCTGCAGGACCCCGATCCGTTTCGCCAGATATTCCGGCCGCTTTTCCTGCCCCATGACCGCATGTTTCATATACGGCCCGATGTCCGCGATATCGCCCGCGCGCTCCAGCGCATATACGAGCACCTCGATATTCTGATTGCCGCAGGCGGGGATCATGAGTTTCTCCCAGTTCTCTCTTGTGAACGGCGTTTTGGCATTTATTTCTTCAATATGGGCGATGATCTGTTCTGCAGGCAGTTCGTCCGTATTGTGGCCGATATAGCGCTGCAGATCTTTTAATTCGTCCTCGGAGAGACCGTCCGGGGTAGTACCATTTCCCGGTGCTTCCTCATGTTCCCGGAGCGTGCCGGGCTCTGCGCCCAGCAGTTCTTCCATCATCCGGTCGGCATCCAGATACCATGCCTTTTTCTCGGTATTGGACAGGTAGGGGCTGTCGGAGTCCAGATATTTTTGACAGATGCGCGTGACGGCGGCAGGTTTTTGCAGAATAGTATTGATTTCGGTAAGCGGCGCTTCACAGGCGATGTACAGCTCGTCCGGCAGATGCTCCTGCGCAAGCAGCCACTGCACATAGCCTTGGGAGAAATTCTTATATTCCGGCAGCGTTACGGCGGCAAATTCTTCCACTGTCCAGAAACGTCTGGCTAACATCAGCAGACCGTAGGCGTTCTGGCACTGCATTTTCCTGTGCGGTGCGATATCGGCTCTGTTATAGCCGGCGCATAAGCTCTGCAGGCTTTCCGACAGGCGGGCGCTGTCATGATTTAAGACAGCCAGCAAACAGGAAATCACAGACCGCTCCCAGATGGGTTTCTTAGACGATGCAAATTTTTCCGCCTTTGCCATGACTGTATCCTGCGCATAGACCGCTTTGTCCCCGGTATTGTACAACAAACACAGCAGAACATTGGTGCCGTGTATGTACATCGGATAGCCGTTTGATGCAAGCGGCAGCCCTTCCGGCAGGATCCGGTAGATATTGTCCGCATCCGCGCAGGCTAAAAGATCAAGCAGCGGCCACAGACGGGCACAGTGGTCATAGCCGCCGCGAGACGGCAGAAGCGTGATCTTGGCAATCTGATAGAAAATACGCTGTAATCCGGCATAATCCTCTTCTTTCACGGTCTGAGCAAGCACCTTCTCAAAGAGCGCCTGATGGTAAGGATTGCCGGAGAGCGCGTTTAAAATACTCCTAAAATAAGCGGGACTTCCTTCGGCCCAGGTCTCCCTTGCGGAAGCGGCGCTTTCCATCAAACCCTTCATGTATTGGTCGCGTTCTGTATTCTCCATCCTTTTCCTCCCTGCCTGCGTGTCCGTTTTGCATTTACATATTTCAACACATTACCTTTATTATATTCTCTGACGCCAGTAACGTAAACTATTTCGTAAGAATCGCTTTGCGATTCTTGAGACGCAGATTGCTGAATCTGCATCTATTTTACCATATTATAGCCAGTGCAGAAACTACTTGAAATACATTCAAGAATTTTAAAGGATAAAAGGAGAACTGGCAAAACGATACACCAGCCCTCCTTTTATCCGTAAAATATCAGTCTGTTTTCTTCTTTCTTTATGCTGTATGGCTATCTCATTGTATTGACAATATTCTTCAGGGTATCTATAGAAACCCTTCCTTTTAAGGAATAGCGAACCCCATCTGCCACAAAAATTGCCACTTTTTCTGAAACATAATCTTCCATATTTTCCGCATTCACCGTGTCCTGTATGATATTCACCCTATAACCCTGATCTGATGTATAACTTTCTACAAATTTGTATAGTCCAAGATAATCTGTATCCCAGCCATTACGCATTTGGTCTTCACTAAGGATCAAGTCAGCAGTCAGCGAAACAGGGGAATAATACTCTTTCCCATGACTATACGAATATCGGTTTTCTGCTTCTATGAATTGGTAGCTGCCCGTATCGCCCAGAATATAATTGTTCACTGTAATAATTGCAAAATCTTTCATGTCTGTCTTAACCCGGCACAGCATATAGGGATTGTCAAGAGACAGAGCCGTATCCAACAGCTTAACTCCTAACTCATCTTTTATTGCGTTGTAATCGCTGTAATCCTTGTTAATAGTTCCGTATTCATCAGGTATATCATCCAATTTATTCATTTGCACGATCTGCATGGAATCCAGTTCCGGCAGTACCTCCTCATTTACATGAACCTTGTTCAATATATAGTTTCCGGCATAGACAGTAGTTCCTGCTAAAACAACGACTGCAAAAGATGCTGCAAGGCTTCTCCACACCCGGCCGGGTTTACGGGAAACAGCTTTGTGTCTGATCTTATTTTTAATCTCATCGTTCAGTTTTATCTGTCTAAGTTCCGAATCAATCATACTTTTTACGTTATTTTGGGTCATAGCCTGCCTCCGTTAAAATTTTTTTCATTTTGCCTCTTGCTCTGCTTAAACGTTGTATCGTTGCATTTTCTGATTTTCCGGTGACTATGGCAATTTCCTTAACAGACAGTTCCTGGTAATAGTACAGTACAATAATCTGCCTGTCATCTGCATTCAAATCCATAATGGCTGCTGACACACTGTCTTTCTCCAAAAAATCATTGATTGGGTCATCGCCAATCCTATTCATATGATCTTCCAGATTATTTTGACGTGTACGGAACCAGCGGGTTCTCATTACATTTTTACAACAATTGATAGCAATACGCATTAACCATGTCTTTTCACTTGATTTGTGTTCAAATGTGTCATAGGATCTCATCGCTTTTATAAAAGTTTCCTGAACAGCATCTTCCGCAAGCTGATAGTCTTTCAAATACAAATAGCAGGTACGCAGAAGTTCATCGCCATACTCATGCATTAGTTTCTCTAAAAATTGTTCTGCCGGCATTTTAGTTTTGCGTTCCTCCTTTCATTTATTAGACACATTAAGAGGATGAAATATTACATAGATTTATAAAATAGTTTCAATTTTTTAGCAATATCGCTTTTTAATACATCTTCCTCCCTCTGCTCAGTCCTGCTGACAGTCCACTATCCGCCCTCGTTCTGCTCCACACGTTCAAGGTTGGCTTTGCCCTTTCACTGACCGGAGAAAACGTGGGCAAAACGATTTCAGCAACCGCAGAAACAAAAAGCAGCAAATCTTTTGGAAAGACTTACTGCTTCGTGATTCTATAAAATTAAATATGACTGTATAGCAGGTTTATCTACTATAGATGCTGATAACTGATTATACTATTTTTCTGACCGGTCTTAACACCTGATAACCAAGAACCTCAGGATAATGCCGCTGATAGTCCTGACATTCGCCCTCGTTCCATTCAAAGCCAAGCGTTTTCGGATCAAAATTCCATGCCAACTCCTCAACACGTTTCATTACCTCAGCATTTTCTGTCAGATAATCGAATGGCTGATGACAGAATACAATGTAATAACTATCGGGAAATGTCCCTCGAAGTTCAAATCTTTCAGGTATCTCGCCATTGTAATCCAACTTTACACCCGCGCCAAAGAAATATTTCCGTTCTCCATTTTCATGTGTCCACCCTGACATATGGTTTTGAAATACTCATGCCTAATCCTCCATCATTTTTATTTAAGAAAGGTTCAAGAAGCATTTTCTTACAGGCAAGCGGAAGCGGTCTGGGCTTTTTTCGATATTCTGACGGTGCGCATCCGTAAGCATACTTAAAAGCCCGTGTAAAAGTTGACTGATCTGAAAATCCGTACTGCAAAGCAATATCAATGATAGAGATGTCGGTATCCCGTAAATCGACAACCGCCATTGCCAAGCGTCTGCGGAACACATACTCACGAATCGTCATGCCCGCAAGCCTATGGAATTGTTCTGAACAGTAACAAGGAGAATAACCAATATGCTTAGAAATTTCTGAAAGCGATGGCTTCTCACAGATATGATTTTCAATATACTCAATCAACTTTTGCGCTGCATAAATCCATTCCTGCATAGTCTCATCCTTTCTCCTTTCTTGAGGATAGAATAGCATACCACGATTCTATAAATCTTTGCGTGAGTTTGGAAGTTCATAGACGTTTCTGCCGGTTAGATTCGCTGCAACCAATAATTTAATAACGATTCCATATAATATATGCCACAAAGCAATTAAAAACAAAAAGTAATACGGATAAGCAACGAAGAGTACTTTTGCTTTTTAAATTTTTATTGACTAAAAACAAATCCCCGCAATTACCAAACGAACACACTAAAGCATACGAACTGTCTGTTAGCAAAAAAATCATCCCCAGTTCCCACAGAAAAAGTTTTAAATATCCAATATCCAGCCAAAAATATACTGCGCAAAATAGGTATGCCAGGATCGTTGTTCCAATAATACCTGCAAGATTTGTATATATCCATTCTTTGGGAATATCCTTATCTAACTCTAATATCTGTTCTTCATCGTCAAAAAATACTTTTGTGCCGCCATGAAATGTAAACCACTGGATCTTATTTAATGTCAACCCCATCTTTTTGCCAACAAAAACATGAAGTAATTCATGCGAAATGTGTTGCAACAGACACCCAACTATAAAAAATAGAATTATTATAGCAGTTTTTTTCATTTTCATCCCCAATAATCGTTGATTTGCAGTCCTCATTGTCTTTTCGACAAATAATCATTTACTTTTCGATAAATACAATACAAGATCATCGTCATTGCAACAATCCGCATAGGGTTCACAGATTTTATCTTTATACCAGACGCCGCTCCCGTCCGGAATGTATCCTCGCTTGACATACATTCTCTGGGCACTTCCGTATCCGCTGTTCAGCCCCACTCCGAGGTATATCACGTCCGAATAAGAGAATGCGATCTGTTCCGCAACATCCATAAGCTTGTTGCCAATTCCTCTGCGTCTGTATTTCTCCAGAACGCCGAAGTCAACAATCTCCGCATAGCCCCGATTTGCGAACGCGCCACTCTGGGCATCGGGATAAACGTTAACATATCCGGCAACGCTGCCATTCCATTCGGCAACCAATGCGATCGATTTGCCCTCAGCCTGGTGTCTCAGCCTCATTTCATATTTGTCTATTGTCGCATCCCAGCCCTGTGCGATTTCTTCATCTGTAATAATTTGGGCATCGCTTTGCTGCAAATCCCGAATTACTATTCCGTTTTTATCATAATAGACCATTCCTATATCTCCTTGAAAACCGATTTTTCAAACAGTTGTCCACTCAACTTTTAACATTATACCACATCTCTAATGCCAGCACCGCATATTATTCCGGGAGAATTGCGTAGCAACTGCATTGCTGTTCTCAATCATTTTTGCGATACTGGCGGTTTTTGAAAATAAAAAAGGTAGCTGATTGCCTGTTAAGACAATCGCTACCCAAATGTAAACAATATTCAATTTTTATATTTTATTTCTTGCGATAAATCAGGGGCGAGTTCTTTAAGCAGATTACTTAACAATTACTCCATACCAAAATGTTTGGCAACAAGTTCAATTGTTTCCTCAACACTTCTATTTGCATCTCGCTCCAGCCAAAAGCAACCGCTTTCCTTAATTGCCTGATAATGTTTAGCATTTAAACTTTTTAATGTCTCACTACATGTTGCCTTTGCCCTTTCAACATCAGTTGCACTATGTATGAAAGCATTAAAACCCTGATGGTCCGGTCTGTTACAATAATCATTGACCAGGTCTTCCGGCTCTTTGATCATAAATACTATTCTGTCCGAGGAAGTAAGCAATTCTGCCTCTGAAAGTGTAAGATGGCAGTCACAAATAACTGATTCATTTTGTGATAATCTAATTAAGTCCATTATTACAAATTCAAGGTCTTCCCTCGTATTGCCTATCAGCCATTCTCTATATTCTTCTACCGTTCTGCCAAAAAATTCATCTGCATCCTTAAACGACTTATTCATAGATGGCTGATATTTCACATCAGACATTCGTTGATGAACAGGAAACATCTCATCGATATCGTAAACAGGGATATGATATTTCTCTCCTAACCCTCTTGAAACCGTTGTCTTTCCCCCGCAAGGTGTTCCTGCAACAAAATATACATTTTTTAAATATTCTCTAATAACATTATCTTGAAACTTCATAGGTTTTCTCCTGATTAAATAGTTTTGTCTGCAATTCATTTCTTAAGAACTGAAATTCTTTTTATTACTTCATCAAGCCCTTTTTCTTGGCATAATCACAAATAAAAGAAACAAATGCAAATAGCAACAATATAAAGATAGACAGCATATCCCATACGTCAAAAACTGGCTCCTCTATCATTTTGGATAGCATTACATTGACAATGATCACGAATGGGATAGCTAACAAGAAAGTTGTTCCTAAAGCAATTAACTTCCTTGTTTTTCCAATGTAGTTAAAAGTCGCAGCTATTATCCATAAGAAAACGATCGAAGTTACCGCCACTACTGCACCAACTGAAAATACTTCTTTCACTTTTATTAAATTGTCTAACACAAACAAATAGGGAATGATAAAAACGCTTAATGATATTAAACTTACAACAACCCCTCTTTTCCCCAATATAATACTTGGAAAAGATATAACCCATGCAAAAACAATGGAACAGACCGGGATCAGTGACCATGTCAAATTACCGGATATTGCAATATTGCAAATGAGACATACCATAATCCCTATCAAAAGTGTTACTGAAAACAAAATTGAAATGATCACATTCTTTGTCATGTTATTTTCATCTTTTCTTTTCAAAGCGATCAAATTTTCATCCGCCCTTTTTTCAAAACTTTCCATGTCAATTTCCTCTCCGCTTAACAACTCGTTTACTGTGATTCCCAATATTTCACAAAGCTCTAACATTATAGATGAATCGGGCATACTTTTACCTGTTTCCCATTTAGATACTGCCCTGTCTATAATGTTCAATTTTTCTGCCAACTGCGCTTGCGTTAGTTTTTTCTCTTTACGGCATCTGGCAATGAATTTTCCAATTTCTGTCTGATTCATCATTTTTTCTCCTTTCGCCTTAAACGATACGCCTAACTATATGTTTTTCACACGAACCAATGGTTGGATCGGGGAGATTCAACCACTGGTTGGGAAATTTTTTGTTGTAAAAGGAATGAGGGAGATTGGTTGAACAAACGGGAAGTTACAGCCATTGTATAAAAGTCGTCTTATCTTTCGTGCTGAGCGATTTCTTTTGCAAAATTGCGATTTGTTTCACTAACAGAATCCCATATACCGATGCCTTCCTTCCCTAGCATAACGGCGCGAAGATCCTGAGCACCCCGTCCATGACCCATTTTCTGAATCCCGATCCGATGTTATCGGTCGTCCGTTCCCTGCACTTTTCCAGTGTCCGCTCATAATCCGCCTTCAGAACACCTAGCAGAGAAGCGCGGTAGAAAACAGAATTGTTCTCGAAATGCAGAAAAAGACTGCGGTAGTCCAGATTGACCGTTCCGACCGTGCCGACTATATCGTCCACGATGCAGCCTTTGGCATGAACGAACCCCGGTTCGTACTCGTAGATCTTCACGCCGGCCTCCAGCAGCTCCGGATAGAAGCTGTGCGACATCCGGTACACCAGCTTCTTGTCGGGAACGCCCGGCATGATGATGCGCACATCGACGCCCCGCCTTGCGGCGCGGACAAAGGCTTCCATCAGCGCGTCGCCGGGCATCAGATAAGGCGTATAAAACCATGCATAATCCTGCGCCTGCGACAGCAGTTCGATGTAGAGTTCATTGCTGACCGCATCCTGGCGAAGCGGTGAGTCATAATAGCTTAAGACATAACCGTCTGTCCTTTCTTTTTCCTCTGTCGCAGCAGGCGCTTGCAGGTATTCGTCCGGAATGCGCTCTCCGGTAAATGCGTTCCAGAACTGCGCAAACATTCTGGTAAAATTCAGCACCGCCTCCCCTGTCAGCCGGAAGCCGATGTCCTTCCAGTGCCCGTATTTTTCAACATGATTGATGTATTCGTCAGCCAGATTCACCCCGCCGCTGAAGGCTGTCTTCCCATCGATAATAAGCATCTTCCTGTGATCCCTGCAGTTAAGCGTTCCTTTGATGATAACAAGCGGGTTGAACGCCTCGCACCGGATACCTTTGCGCCGAAGCTCTCTCGCCGCCTCTTTGGTATAGGTGGAAATACTTCCCAGATCATCGTACAGCACCCGCACATCGATGCCTGAAGCCGCCTTGTCCGCCAGGATCTCTACCATAGAATCCCACAGATAACCGTTTTCAATGATAAAATACTCCACAAATATGAACTTCTCCGCTTTTCTGAGTTCCGCAAGCATCACCGGAAACATATCGTCTCCCAGCGGATAATAGTCCGCTCTGCGGTTGACATGCAGCATCGATCCGGTTCTCTCCTGCACCAGCCGAAGCGTCTGCGAGAAGCGCCTGTTTTCCGAAGCGATCTCCTCATAGAGAGGGTCCGTATCGCACACATCGGGCGGCAGCGGCTCTACATCAGCCAGCTTCTTTTGCAGCGGCTTCGTTGTCCGCTTATTGCCAAAGAGCAGATAAAGCAGTGCGCCCGCCAGAGGAAATGTCAGGATCACAAGCAGCCACAATATCTTATAAGTGCTTTCCTCCCGCTTGGTGATCAGATACAGCACGAACAGGCACGCCAGGATCGAGAGAGCAAGATCGATCACCGCCGTCCACGGCGCCAGCCATTTAAACAGAACATACAGCCACACAAGCTGCAGCAGGACGGCAGGTAGTACCGTCACAACACGTCGTATAATCTTATTCATAAGAAATCCTCCGTTTCTTGTTCTTTTCCCTTCGTCCGCTACATCCGCAGATAGTACGTCACGGGAAACAGCCTCTCCAGTACAGCAAAAACCGGCACATACGCGCCCAGCCTGACAAACACCGGCGCACACACCAGACTGGCAAGGGAGAATAACGGGATCGCCGCTGCGATCGTCTCTCGCCGCCGCAGGAGCATCCGCAGGACCAGACAGTACAGCACCACGATACCCTGATAGACGATCAGCCGTCCCGCCTCAGCCAGCCACATCCCGGCGCTCCATACGCCAATGGCTGCACCTCCGCCTGCCTGTCCAACCGCAGCGCGCACAACATCCGACAGCCACATACAGATCAACGCCGCCAGAGACAGGAAAACCGTCGGCAGCCATATATCGACTATACAAGTCAATGAACGGGGCGCCAGGCGCAGGAATCTTTTTTCCCTTATATCTGTGTCGTATTCCAGCAGCCCGCACATGCCGCCAATGAAAATAACGACCGCAAGCACGCCTTTCAGGGGAAAAGTTTCCTGTCCGGCGGGCACACCGTTTTCGCCGGCACGCGGCGCGTCCTCATCATAGTACAGATAGCGGAACCCAAAGGTACTGCCGTCCGTCAGGTGTTTTTCATACGCTTCCCCGGCATACTCTGCCGCCCCATCCGAGTACCGCTCCATATACTCTCCGTAGCGCTGCTCCGAATACAGCCGGAAGATAACACCCGCGATGCGTTCCTCCGCCATGCCGGCAATGCTGCTGTCCGCCGTCTCATAGACGGTAACGCTCTTTTGCCAGTCACCCGTCATCACCCGTTCCTCAATGTCCGCCGATATGACAAACCCGCAGTCCGCCTCCCCTGTCAGAACAAGTCTCTGCACCGCGGCAGCATTGTTGCAGAACACATAGACAAGCACGCTGTCCGCCTCTCCAGCCCGCAGATCGTCCGCAACCGGCGCCGCCCAGGGACCTTCTTCCACACAGACCGCCACCGCAGCGCCGCTCATCTCTTTATGTCCGGCAGCGCTGACCGCACATCCAAGGACGGGAAGCAGTATGAGCAGCAGAACATAGACCGGCTGCCTCCACAACCGCCTGATGAGAAGCTGCAGCCAGACGCTATACTGTTTCCACTTTGGAATCCTTCTCCCGTTTTTTTGACGATTCTCCGTACCCTTCCCGTCCTTTCCTCTGTCAACACGTTATTCTGCAGCTTTCAGTCAATCCGCGCCATCGCGGCGCCTGTCCCTGAAATACTCCAGCGCACAGGCTGTAGCGTAAAACGTTGCCGTACACAGACACAGCCGCACGACGCAGCTTCCCATCCCGTTTCCATCCCCTGTCAACAGACTACCGCACACACGCATCAGCCAGGCGGTCGGCAGCGCATCCCCTATCGTGCGAAACGGCACAGGGAGCAGCGCAGAGGGCACAAAGCCTCCTGACAGATACACGGCAGTCACAGAGAACAGGAATATGAGCAAAATACCGCCCGTCCTGTTCTGTGACACGCTGTAGGCCAGCGTATGAAAAGCGCTGGCTGCCGCCAGCACCGCCAAAAGCATCCCGGCACGGATACCCGCCGCCAAAGCACGGTGTCTGCCGCCTGTCAGCAGCTCCGACAGCCGTTGTGCAGCCTCCGGCGCGCACAGCCGAAGCCCCCACAGGAGCAGGCAGATGACACCCGCAAGGCACAGCAGATACAGCAAACCGCACAACCATCTGCATATGTTCTGCCACGGCTCTCCGATGCCCGCACGCGCAAGCTGCTTCCGGAGCGCCGCCCGCCCGGGCTGCATGACGGGATAGGCCGCCATACCCGCAAGAAGCAGAAACAGGACGATGCCGGACGATACGTAATGCTGCACCACGCTCAGCCGCCCGGTCGGGGAAACTGTCTCCTCATCGTAGATCGACAGCCGGTCCAGCGCAAACGCAAGATTATAGCTGTCGATCTCCGCTTCCATAACGGACAACTCGTCCGTAAGCCCAAACTCAACTGCCGTATCCGCAGCGCCATATATCTGTGCCTGCGCTACGCGCAGAAACCCCGCGCCTGATTCCGTCAGCTCGCGGAACAGCATTGCTTCCAGCTGTGCATTCTTCGGAAATATAATATCCACAGAAGGATTCCGGCCATCCATAACGCCCTCCACAAGCTGCTCAGGCATTACCACAAGAGCTACGATGTCTCCCTGCTCAAGCATCCGCCTTCCCTCTGTCTCAGACACTTGTACAAAACGGCAAAGCTCTGAGACACTCTCCATATTCTCCACGTACCCCAGCGCCAGCCGCGTCATGACATTATCTTCCTGCACGACAACACCGATATCCGCACCGACTGCGAGCGGATCTTTTTGCATACCCTTAACACCGCAAAAAGCAATCATGCCTATGATGACCATAAGCAGGATTGCCTGTAACAGCATACGCGGAAATATGCCTGCTGTCTTTTTCAGTTCCAGACACAGATACCGTAACCTCCGCCGCATACGCTTACGCTTCCCGGTCGGGTCTACCCGCGCTGATATCGGTGTACATGTCTAACAGGCCCACCGTTTCCGAGGCGGGTCTGCCGTACATATTACAACACTGGTGAGATACCCGTTTGCCCTCCTCTTCCCGGTCGTCGCACAGTACGCTCATCCGGCATACCCCCTGTGCCGACTCGGTATCCAGATGCCTCATGATGTCCTCGATCATATTGTCATGCCCTGTACCGTTCATCGAAAAACGCTCCTTTACCACAAATAATCCAGAAGACCTAAATCATCGTTCAGTTTGTATATGATCTCCAGCAGATCCGCTTCTGTCATTTCAAAAAAGGCCCTTGTGGGCTTCACATCGGTTCTTACGCCGCCGGACAGCGGTTCAACGCTGATGTCCCCGGTAATCTTAAGATAGTCCTCGCCGTCCACGGCAAAAGATACCTCGTCCAGAGCAAGATCGATACTTTCACCCTTAACAATATCGTCAAAGCTTCCGGCCATAATAAATTCTACGTCGTCTGTTTCATCTCTGAACGTACATGACACGTCAAATTCATCCGTCGATGCGTCACACTCCGAAACCAGATTCATTTTCCAGAGTGTCTCATTTGCCTGCACCCACTTAAGATCCATATCCATATTATATATGTCGCTGTCACTTGTCTGCTGCAGCTGGCAGATCACTTCTCTTGTCTCGCCGTCCAGACCGCTTACCGCCAGTTTACCCTGAATCATGTCCACGCTCTTCTTTTCGCCAAGGAAGAAAATCTCCCCTTCCACAGACGCCTCACCGTCCAGCATCTCAACCGGTTCCTCCAGCATAATGCTTTCTATGCGGTTTTTCCCGCCTATCTCAAACAGAAAGCTTACATCGGATGTGATCAGCTTATCATAATCATACATAAACCACATTTCTTCCAGATTCTCTTCGCCATAGATACTGTCCATCAGACTCTTCAGGAGCCGGTCGCTCTCCTTCGCCGGAAAAGTTACCCGGTAAAGTCCCTTGCCGGCTTTGTCGATAGTCATTGCCTCACGGCACGCCTCCAGCTTATCTTCCAAATCACCCATTGAGGAAGACAGATTTTTCCAATCCCTGACGGAAAGCTTTCCGTCGCCGCCCGCAAAAAGGTCGATCGTAAAATCCTCCATGTCAAGCGGATATATCTGTCCGAAAACGGAGCTGTTGTACTGGCTTACCACATTTTCATTCCCGATGTACATATCTTCCAGATACAATTCCGGCACAGAGAAGCAGAACACCTCGTCATTGGCATACAGCCCTAGATGCACAAGGTCAACATTCATCATGCTAAGCGTTGTATCGGCGCTCAGTTCCTTACCCCGCATGTCTTTATAATAATCCATATCAACGCCGAGCGTAATGCCCTGTGATATTTCATTTGCAGTGCAGTCAAGACGGGTCCTGACATGCCCGCCGTCCTCCTGCATCATCTGCATGATCTCATCCATTCCCAGTTTATCCGACAGCGGATTACCGGTCCGGACAAATTCAGCGGCAAGATTCTCTAGTCCCTTTGCCACCTTATAGGAGGGCGTACTTCTAAAATATGCCATAGCGCCGACTCCTATGCCCAAAACAGCGACAACGGCGCAGACGATCCCGATAATGACCCCGGATGATATCTTCTTCCTGTTGCCGCCGGGCTCATACGGGCGTATCACCTGATTGCCCGGATTTCCCTGCTGATACGGATTGTGGTTATACGGATCGTTTGGCTGTCCGTACATATCGCCCGGCTGGCCGTATGGGCTGTCAGGCTGTCGATACATATTATCCGGCTGGCCGTAAGGATTGTTGCCGTTGTTGTTCTGATTCATTCCATCCATTATGTTTCCCCTCTCATCACTTCATTTTATCCCATTGTACTGTTACTGTTCCGGCGCGCTGTGTCTAAAACAGTCCCGTCAATGCCTCGCCTCTTAAATTCCTGTCTATCTGACTTAAAACGCCGTTCTTCATGACATAGAGCTTATCGCACAGCGACAGTTCTCCTTCCTCATGAGTTGCGATAACGACCGTGCCATGCCGTGCCAGATAGAGCTGTAAATATTTCCGTATATCTTCTTTGCAGACAAGATCGAGCGCCGCGCCCGGTTCGTCCATCAGAAGCACCGGCGGCATTCCGGCCATAGCAATGCCGATACTGACCCGTTTCTTCATACCGCCCGACAGCTTACCGGCTCTTTCTGTGACAAATTCTCCGATACCAAGAACACCCAGAAATCCGTCTTTTAATTCGTGCAGAAGCTCCTCTTTATCTGGATACCACAGGCGCAGATTATCATAGACGCTAAGCTCCGGCATCAGAGGATTCTCCTGCGGAACATATCCGGTCATCCTCCGGATCAGCTCACGGTCACACCGCATCCGGCCGCTTCTGTTTCCCCGTCCGCCTGCGGCGCTTCTTCTCCACGCCGCTCTGCCACCGTACAGAACCGTCCCGGCATCCGGCCTCAATACGCCTGCCAGGATCGACAAAAAGGTGGATTTTCCACAGCCGTTAGCGCCGACAATGCCGATGCACTCACCCTTGCCGGCCGTAAATGATGCTCCTTTTAAAATTTGCCTTTTGCCGTATGAACTTGAGATGCCTGTCACCGTGATCATATTTTCCATATTATCATATTAACACAGTTCTTAACAAAAAGAAACGCCAAAGCCTGCACTTTGACGTTTCTGATGTTTCCACTTATTGCCTGTCTGTAAACCCGCATTCGGGTGCTCTTTTCTAAGGCATACCGGCTGTTATTTTGCAGCGGCAAGCTCCGCTTTGATAGCTTCCGTGAGCTTCGGAACGATCTTATTCAGGTCGCCCACAACGCCGTAGTCTGCTACGTCAAAGATCGGGGCATCGGCATCCTTATTGATGGCAATGATGATATCGGATTCTTCCATACCTGCCACGTGCTGAATAGCACCGGAAATACCGATCGCAAAATATACGTTAGGACGAACGGTCTTACCGGTCTGCCCTACCTGCAGATCCTTCGGCTTCCAGCCGGCATCCACTACCGCACGGGAGCAGCTTACCGTACCGCCAAGCACATCCGCCAGATCCTCCAGTATCTTGAAATTCTCCGGGCTGCCTACGCCACGGCCGCCGGATACCAGGATCTTGGCATCCATGATATCTACCGTCTCCGTAACCGCCTTAACGATATCCAGAATCTCCACATACTTGTTATCCGGTGTAAATCCGGGATTAAATTCTTCTACAACAGCCTTTGCGCCCTTAACCGGTTCGATCTTCTGCATAACGCCTGCACGTACCGTAGCCATCTGGGGACGGTTGTAAGGGCATGCGATCGTTGCGATCGTATTACCGCCAAATGCCGGACGGGTCATAAGAAGCTGGTTATGAAGCTGCTCCTGCCCCGGAACCGCCTGAAGCGGGAAATCACCGATCTCAAGGACGGTACAATCTGCTGTCAGACCGGTGGCAACTCTTGCGGATACTCTCGGACCAAGATCACGGCCGATCGCTGTAGCGCCTACCAGCATGATCTCAGGTTTATACTTGTTGATAACAGAAGCAAGCGCATGCGCATAAGGCTCTGTTCTGTAATCCTTAAGCTCCGGATCGTCTACCACGATCACCTTGTCTGCGCCGTACTCGGCAAGCTGGTCAGCCAGCCCTTTGATGCCGGAACCGATCAATACTGCCGTAACTTCCGTATTTAAATCTTTAGCGAGGTCTTTAGCTTTGCCAAGCAGCTCGAACGCAATACTGCTGATCTCGTTGTCTACCTGTTGAGCAAAGACGTATACTCCCTTGTATTCTTCTAAGTTCATGATAATCCTCCAATCTGCTTATTAGATAACATGCTTTACTTTTAACTTGTCAACAATGTAGCTTACCGACTCATCAGGATCGAGCGTTACCTTCTCACCGGCGCCTTTTCTTACTTTATCGGACGCCTTGGCGATCTTCGTCGGCGAACCTGCCAGTCCAAGATTGGAATCGTCTACATCTTTTAAGTCTGCTCTGCCCCATACGGTGATCTCCTTCTGATATGCATCGAAGATACCGCCCGGCGTCATATATCTGGGCTCATTCAGCTCGGAAAGAGCCGTGATCAGACAGGGCATTTTAGCCTTAAGAACATGATATCTGTCTTCGTACTGACGCTCGACAACAACGCTGTCGCCGTCAATCTTGATATTCTGTGCATAAGAGATTACAGGAATATTCAGATGCTCGGATATCTGCGGGCCAACCTGGGCCGTATCGCCATCGATCGCCTGACGTCCTGTGATGATCAGATCATAGTCCAAATTTCTGATCGCTCCGGCAATCGTTGTGGAGGTAGCCCATGTATCCGCGCCGCCAAGAACTCTGTCCGTTACCAGAATGCCCTTGTCGGCTCCCATAGCCATAGCCTCACGAAGAACCTCTTCCGCCTTGGGAAGACCCATCGTTACAACCGTTACTTCTGCGCCGTACTGATCTTTTAATCTGAGTGCTGCTTCCAGACCGGCTTTATCATCCGGGTTCATGATCGTGAGCATGGCGCCTCTGTCGAGAGTTCCGTCAGGATTGAACTTTACGCCGCCCTTTGTATCGGGAACCTGTTTTATACAAACAACAATCTTCATTGTATTTCTCTCCTTATATTATTATTTTTCTATTATTTCAGCATTGCACCGGAGATGACCATACGCTGAACTTCGCTTGTTCCTTCGTAGATCTCCGTGATCTTGGCGTCACGCATCATACGCTCCACATCGTACTCTCTGATGTAGCCGTAACCGCCGTGCAGCTGAACCGCCTTGGTCGTCACTTCCATAGCAACCTCAGCCGCATACAGCTTTGCCTTAGCCGCTTCCACAGAATATACCTTCTGGGTTGCCTTAGCCATAGCAGCTTTATACACAAGAAGCTGCGCCGCCTCTACCTTGGTAGCCATATCTGCAAGCTGGAACTGTGTATTCTGGAATGCACCGATCGTCTTGCCGAACTGTTTTCTCTCCTTGACATACGCAACCGTAGTCTCCAGCGCGCCCTCTGCAAGACCGAGCGCCTGAGAAGCGATACCGATACGTCCGCCGTCCAGGGTGTGCATAGCGATATTGAAGCCTTTGCCCTGCTGCCCTAACAGATTCTCCTTCGGAATACGGCAGTCCGTGAAAATCAGCTCATATGTAGACGAACCGCGGATACCCATCTTCTTTTCTTTCGTACCGAATGTGAAGCCGGGCGTACCCTTCTCTACAATAAAGGATGATATCTCTTTTACCATTCTGCCACGCTTCTCCACCGTACCGGTGATCGCAAAGATCACATATACGTCCGCCTCTTTACCGTTGGTGATAAAGCACTTGGAGCCGTTTAATACCCACTCGTCTCCGTCCAGAACGGCCTTGGTCTGCTGCCCCTGGGCGTCTGTGCCCGCACCGGGCTCTGTCAGACCGAATGCGCCGAGCTTCTCGCCCTTCGCCAAGGGAACCAGATATTTCTGCTTCTGCTCTTCCGTACCGTAGGTCAGGATCGGATCGCAACACAGAGATGTATGCGCGGATACGATAACGCCTGTGGTGCCGCATACTTTGGAAAGCTCCTCAACGCACATAACGTATGTAAGAGGATCGCAGCCCTGTCCGCCGTACTCCTTCGGAACGGGAATGCCAAGGAAACCTAACTTAGCCATCTTCTCAACCGTCGCTCTGGGGAAGGCTTCTGTCTCATCTACCTCCTGAGCGAGAGGTTTTACTTCTTTTTCCGCGAACTCTTTAAAAAGAGATCTCGCCATTTCATGTTCTTTGCTTAAAGTAAAATCCATGATTCTTTTTTCCTCCATATATTTTATATGCCGGAGATGCCGCTTATCAGACATCCCCGCAGACATGCCTCATGTCCTGTTATTTCGCATAGCTGAAGAAGCCCTCGCCGGTCTTTCTGCCAAGCTTCTTCTCCTCAACCATCTTCTTCAGAAGCGGCTGCGGAGCATATTTTGCATCCTTTGTCTCGTTGTAGAGAACTTCCATGATAGCAAGGCAGATATCCAGGCCGATCAGATCGCCCAGATGAAGCGGTCCCATCGGATGGGATGCGCCAAGCTGCATAGCCACGTCAATATCCTCTGCGGATGCGGTTCCTGCATCCAGAACGCCGATCGCCTCGTTGATCATCGGGATCAGGATCCTATTTACAACGAAACCGGGTGCTTCCTTGACCTGTACGGGAGTCTTGCCGATCTCTGTGGCGATCGCCGTAATCTTGTCAACCATATCCTGAGGTGTATTCTCGCCTCTGATAACCTCTACCAGCTTCATTCTGTCAGCCGGGTTAAAGAAATGCATACCGATCATCGGTCTGTCCAGACCCTCGCCGATCTTTGTGATAGAAAGGGAAGAAGTATTGGACGCGAACATGCAGTCCTTCTTAACAATGCCCATCAGCTCTTTGAAGATAGACTGTTTGATCTCCATCTTCTCCAGGGCAACTTCTACGATCAGGTCACAGTCCTTACAGATACCGTTTAAGCCTGTGGTGATCTTACTCATTACCTCATCCGCTTTTTCCTTGGTGATCTTCTCTTTACCTACCAGAAAATCCATGTTTTTCTGGATCTTAGCCTTGCCGCCTTCAGCATATTCTTCCTTGATATCACACAGATATACTTCATAGCCGTCTGTCATGGCAAAAGCCTGTGCAATACCGGAACCCATAGTTCCTGCACCGATAATACCTACTTTCATTGTGATTCCTCCTTATTAAGATGTTTATATTTACGCATTTTTAAACGGTTCTTTCACTTTTTCCTTATTCTTATCCAGGAAAAATGCCATGCCGTACTTCTGGTCTTCTGTCTCAAAGCAGTCGCCGAACAGCTTCTCCTCGATCACGATCGCCTGATCCATATCGACCTCCAGACCGTCATTGATGGCTTTCTTACAGTTACGGACCGCGATCGGCGCATTCTTTGCAATGCCGGCCGCCATCTTCTCTGCCGCCGCCATCAGTTCCTCCTGCGGATATACAGCGTTCACGAGCCCAATTCTTAACGCCTCGTCAGCTTTGATATTCCTTGCGGTGTAGATCATCTGTTTCGCCATACCGGGGCCTACCAGTCTCGCAAGTCTCTGTGTGCCGCCAAATCCGGGCGTGATGCCCAGCCCCACCTCGGGTTGTCCGAATACTGCATTGTCGGAGCAAATTCTGATGTCGCAGCTCATGGAGATCTCACAGCCGCCGCCCAGTGCAAAACCGTTTACGGCTGCAATGACCGGGATCGGGAAAGTCTCAAGCTTGCGGAACACATCGTTGCCCTTCTTACCGAAAGCCTCACCCTCGGCCTTGGTCAGCGTGCTCATCTCACCGATGTCAGCTCCGGCTACAAAGGATTTCTCCCCCGCACCGGTTAAGATCAGACATCTAATCTCATTCAAATCCACGCTGTCCAGAGTCTTGTCCAACTCTTCCAATACGGTAGAGTTTAAAGCATTTAATGCCTTTTCACGGTTGATTGTAATGATACCAACCTGTCCTTTTACTTCATATAATATAAATTCCATAGCTATCTCCATTCCTGATTATCAATCTCTCTCAACGATCGTTGCACAGCCCATGCCGCCGCCGATACACAGTGTGGCAAGGCCCTTCTTCACATCGCGTTTCTGCATCTCGTGCAGAAGCGTTACCAGGATACGGCATCCCGAAGCGCCTACCGGATGACCGAGCGCGATCGCGCCGCCGTTTACGTTGAGCACATCGTCCTTGAAGCCCAGATCCTTCTGCACCGCGAGGGACTGTGCCGCAAATGCCTCGTTCGCCTCGATCAGATCGAAGTCGTCGATCTTCATGCCTGCCTTGGCCATCGCCTTCTGTGTCGCCGGTACAGGACCCACGCCCATGATCGCGGGATCTACGCCGCCCAGCGCGCCCGCAACGAAGGTTGCCATCGGCTTAACGCCCAGCTCTTTTGCCTTCTCCTCACTCATCACCACGATCGCCGCCGCGCCATCGTTGATGCCGGAAGCATTGGCCGCAGTAACGATACCGTCAGGCTTGAACGCCGGACGCAGCTTGGAGATGCTCTCCACGGTAACGCCTGCACGGGGACCTTCATCCGTATCGAAGATGACTGTCTCTTTCTTTTTCTTCACTTCCACAGGAACGATCTCGTCCTTGAACTTGCCCTCTGCGCGTGCCTTCTCGCATTTCTGCTGAGACCATGCCGCAAACTTATCCAGATCCTCTCTCGTAAAGCCGTACTTCTCGGCTACATTCTCCGCCGTGATACCCATATGATAGTTGTTAAAAGCGTCCCACAGCGCATCGTTCACCATAGTATCCACCAGCGTCGCATTGTTCATCCGGTATCCGTAACGGCCCTGCATCGCCGCGTAAGGAGCCATAGACATGTTCTCCATACCGCCCGCCACTACGATATCGGCGTCGCCCGCCTGGATCATCTGCGCCGCCATATTGACACAGTTAAGACCCGAACCGCAGACTACGTTCACTGTCACTGCGGGAGTCGTAACGGGAAGCCCCGCCTTGATGGAAGACTGACGAGCCACGTTCTGACCCTGCCCCGCCTGAATTACACATCCCATATATACGTGATCGACCTTATCAGGCGCTACGCCTGCTCTGTTTAATGCCTCTTTGATAACGATTGCTCCGAGCTCTGCTGCCGGAGTTGTGCTTAAGCCTCCGCCCATAGTACCGATAGCCGTACGACAGGCACCTGCCAGGACAACTTTCTTTGCCATTCTTTTTCCCTCCATCATGGTATTATTTTAAAGATGAATCAATGAAATTTGAGACTGACAATGATTGTTATTTTTTTATCATTGTCCGCTTTTCCTATTGTACCATAGAGGTACTATTTTTGCAATGCTTTTTCTACCTCGGGATCTGTCATCTCACGTATGCGCTTCCACTCCCTTGTATCTCCTATCTTAGCTGCCTCGCTGCGGTTGCGGTACAGGAACTTGGTCAGTTCATAGCAGTCCACCCATATCTCGTTGTCGCCCTCCTTCTGCGACTCGTCAAAGATCAGCTGGAGTCCCCAGTGCAGGTGTACCGTCTTAATGTTATTGACGTTCTCCTTGGCGCTGTATCCCGTGTGCCCCATATAACCGATAACATCTCCGGCAGTTACGATACTGCCTTCCTCAAGCCCTTCGGCATAGGGGTAATTCTGCCTGAGGTGCGCATAATAATAGTATCGCTTACCGTCAAAGCTCCGGATACCGATACGCCAGCCGCCGTACTGATTCCATCCAAGCGCTTCCACAACGCCGGACTCGACCGCAATGATCGGCGTGCCGACCAGTCCCATCATGTCATGGCCCAGGTGGGGTCTGGAATACCCGTAGCTTCTGGAAGCTCCGAAATCGTCATAATGACTGTAATCAAAGCCCTTTGCGATGGGTGAAAAAGCTTTCAGGCCATAGTAACGTTTCCACTGATTCTCCTCTTTCATGGAAAACTCGCCGACCATGCCGCCCAGCACCGCGCCATACGCCTCCAGATAATAATCGTAGTACTCCATACCGTCTGTTAGTTCTTCCAGAGTAGTCTCTCCGTCCGCTATCTTCTGCGCCGCCTCATTGATGATCTTTACGCTGCCGCCGTCAAACTTTCCGCCCGTTCTGGCTCCTGCATAGGCGAGCAGTCCGATCCAGTCAAGATGTATCTCTTTCCCGTAAGAATCCACATCCCACTCATAGGCTGCCGCCATCGCCTCGCAGGTCACATTAAATTCCACCCACTTTATGTAGTCGCCGTCCGCGGTCACTTCGACCGCTTCGCTGCTCTCAGACCATTGCGGCGCCTTATCCTGCTCCCACGCCGCACCCTGCCGGCTGCAGACAAACTTCCGGCCAATCGCCACGCACCCCAGGGCTGCCAGCAGCACAAGCTCGACCCGGATCGCCAGGCCGATCCCGCTTTGCCTTCTGCCGCTTATCTTGCTTCTTATCCTGCTTCCTGCCCCGGTCCCCGGTCCACTGCTTTTCCTGCCCCTTTGTTTTCCCATAAACGCCCCACATATTTATCATCTTCTTCACAGCCGCCGTCCGCCGGGCCCCTGCTTCGCATACGCGCGCAGCATCCGCCCGGTTCATCCGCCACAGCGCTTCTTCGCCGGATAATGCAGCCGGAAATATATGGTTATGTATATGAAAAAGGCCTGCGGGTTATGCCGCCCGCAGGTCATCACTTCTTACGCATCACTTCTTACGATACACCAGCTCTCTCTGTATAACAAAACTGATAAAAAACAGAAAGACGTCCACCGGTATCTTCACAAGCACCTCCGTTCCGCCGATGCGGCTGTACAGAGCGTTCACTATTAGGGCGCTGCACAGCATCTGGCAGACCGCTAGAAGAAAATATTTTCCCGCCGTGACCGCAAGCTTCTCCCTGCTCTTAAACACCACGCGGTAGTTTACAAGAAAATTATAGACAGCAGAGATCACGCGCGCGAATACGGTCGCCGCCACAATATACGGAATGCCCCACACTTCGCCGTCCATCGGTCTGAGCGTACAGAACATATGAAAAAGCAGAAGATCGAGAACACTGGACGACAGCGAGGAAAAAAGAAATTTCCCAAACACCATGTAGATGCGCAGGGAATCTTTGAGCGGATTAAAATGGCTCGTCCTGTTCGCTTCGATATAGACCGTTTCCACCGGCACTTCCACAATAGGAATATCCAGATTCTTCGTTTCGATCAGCATATTGGTCTCATACTCGAAGCGCTCACCCTTTACCTGCATCAGTTCCTTCATGAAAAAAGACGGAACGGCGCGAAGCCCTGTCTGCGTATCCGAAACAGAGAGCCCCAGCAGAAAACTCAGCACCTTCCTCGTGACCTTATTGCCGAAAGCAGAGCGTGCAGGCACCCCAGATGCGTCAAAATCCCGGCAGCCCAGTATCAGAGCATCCGGATGATCGCGGAGTGCGGACATACAGGCTATAATATCCTCCGGCGTATGCTGACCGTCCGAATCCGCCGTCACGCAGCCCGGCGCCAAGCCATGCACTCTCAGGCAGTAATTAAACGCAGTCTTAAGCGCCCTTCCTTTGCCGAGGTTCACCGCGTGATACAACACAGTGCAATTATCGTATGACGCCGCCCTGTCAAAAAGAGCGCCGTAGCTTTCACCGCTGCCGTCATCTACCACGACCACATGACGGACGCCCGCCGCCTGCAGCCCGTCAAGCAGACGGATCAGTTTTTCATCCGGCTCATATGCCGGTATGATAACCGGAATATCGTAGTTAGAAGACATATATGCCCCTTTCTTCGTCAGCGTTGTAACGCATTCGTCCAATATTATGGTACAGGTGTCAGTTTCATTTCTGTCCCATCGTCCGAGACAAAATACAGGACGCCACAGGAGAAGTCCCCATCCTGCATCATCCCGCCAAACACAGCGTTCAGAACATCTTCGTTCTGCGCCGCACCCTCCTCCACATACAGATAAAGCGTGTGGGAATCTCGTATCTCCTGCACCATCCATTCCGCAGGAGCATCCGCAAGCGCAACGCTCCTGTATACTACCGGCACAGGCGACGCCTCATAAGATAGATAACTGTTATTTACCCATCTCGGCTCATTTTCCTTTCTGATATACAATATCCTGCCGCCCGGATTTCCCGCAATATCCCGGTCTGCGTCTATATCGCGCAGCACCCCGAGAAACGCTTCCTCATTCTGTCCGATCATGGCCGCGCGCTGTGCCATCGCCGCATCCGTATCATGCCTGTAGCCGATGAGTCCATCATACCCGGCCCGGTATCCCGCTGTCAACGCCACAAAGAGAACAACGCTGAGATAAGCGCCGTACCTGCGCACAAAGGCTGGCATTTTACCGCTCGCAAAAACGCTATCCGCGCGGTCCACCCATATGCCAGCAAGCAAAAAGAGCGTTCCGACGCTGAAAGGCGCACCGTATCTTTCAATGGACGAGATCATCCCGGACGCCTCCAGATACTGGGTCTCCATAGCAAAAACCGTGATGTGCGCCACAAAGATCACGGCGTAAATGATCGTGCCGCTGACCAGGCTGAATATGAGCACTGTTTTCCCCTCTTTTGGGCTTAACACCCCACACTTGAGCATAAGCACAATGATAAGGATAATGCACAGATACAGGCCAAGCGGCGTAAGATCGACTGCAATGCTTGTTTCCTTATGCATGGGTGCACTCACAAAAGCCCTGATAAACGCCGCGGCGAACTCGTTCTTATATCCTGAAAGGCTGTATTCATTGGTTGTAAGATATTTCACCGCCGTCGATGTGGTCTTCGCCACCCTGCGGAATATAAGGCAGAACAGCATCCAACTGCCTCCTGTCAGGACCGGCATAGCCGCAGTGAACACAAACGCCCGCTTCTTCAGCTCTCCCCGGCGGTAGAACGCCAGAAAGACCAGCCCAAACAGCGCCCACACAAACCCGATGGATTTTATCAGCACCAAAACGCCCAGATACAGGGCAAGCCGGCCGTAATAGAAAAACTCCGTCACGGCTTCACGGTCCGTCACCGCAAGAAGGAAACCGCCGTATACACACGCCATCGTCAGGTCGGCGCAAAATCCCGCGTACCCGTAGACCTCAGCAATGCCCGGAAACAGCCAGAGCGCCGCCGCCATGAGAAGCATCACCGGTATATTCCTGTCCTTCATCCTGCGCAGGATCGGAAACAAAAATACCAGATTCATCGTATAATAACCGACAAAGGCAAGACTCTCCCTGAATTCATGCGGATCCCAGTGAAGAAACCACCACTTGATCAGCTGGGCCGCCGGCGGATAGTCACCGAATTCGGGCGCCACATTTGCATATTTCCCGGCAAACCCATTCAGATAATATAACGATTTCACATCCGCCGCCCAGAAATTGATATCGTCCCACCATGTCACAACCTTCGAGGACGTACACACAGCCACCGCAACCAGTAAAAAGACCGCCGTGATAAAGGACGGCTGCGCCATATTATGCAGACATTGACTGATACACGCCCGCCGGGTCTGCTTTGCCCGGCTTACGAACCATATCAAAACCGCCGCTGCAGCGACTCCCTCGACGCCATCGATCCACGACAGACGGTGCATCACGGCCAGCGCATAAAGAACAAGCACCTGCACGCAGACAAAGACCGGCAGTATCTCCACCAGACTTGTCCGGAAAACATATGCCAGAAAAGATATACAGATAAGTACAGCACAGATGTGCATTACAGCCGTAAAATATATCATATCGCCAACCTCGCAGCCCTGCGCCGGAACAGATGTCGTACAGGCGCAGGGACATAACGCCCGCATAAGCAGTTCTTTCTTCCGTTACACAACATCACCCTGCCACTGCTGACAGGGTGATTTACAATTCCTAATTTACTAATTCTCCGGCTCGATCAGTCCGTAAGTATTGCCTTTTCTCTTGTAGACCACATTGACCTGATCCGTCTCCGCATTGCAGAACACGAAGAAGCTGTGCCCGAGCAGTTCCATTTGAACGCAGGCATCTTCCGGATACATCGGCTTGATATCAAATTTCTTGGTCCGGATGATCTGTACCTCCTCGTCCTCCAGATAATCCTTTTCAACAAATTCCTGTTTAAAACAGGACGCCGCCTGCTTCTTATCGATCAGTTTATTCTTGTATTTCTTCAGCTGCCGCTCAATGATCTCCTCCACCAGATCAATGGATACATACATATCGCTGCTGACCTGCTCGGAACGAATGATATTTCCTTTCACCGGTATCGTTACTTCTATTTTCTGCCTTTCTTTCTCCACGCTTAAGGTAACGTGCACTTCCGTATCCTCGGCAAAATATTTCTCCAGCTTGCCGATTTTATCTTCTACCGCCGATCTTAAGCCTTCCGTCACTTCAATATTTTTCCCAACAATTGTAAATTTCATATCACTCATCCCTTTCATTGGATTATTGTGTATCTATTATACCATATTTTGTCACCCCGTTGCAACAATCCGCCAGAGATGTTTCATCTTTTTTGTCCCTGTAACCGCCGGACAGTTTTATACCATTTTCGCCATAAAACGTTTTTTCATGACATCTACACAAAACGTCCGTTCTTTTAGTTTCCATAAAATATGCCGTTATCTGCGCCGAAAAAATTGTGGATAACGTGGATAATTCAGTGTATAAGTCCATTTTTCAATAAAAAGAACACCATTTTTATGTGGATAACGCATTTTCCGTTCCATGCCCGAAATAACGGGTGCGCTCAAATATTTGTACAAGATATACAAAGAAGCCAAATTGCAAGCAACAAATTATTCTTTTCCCGGAAACGCGGCATCTTGATATCATAAAAGGGCGGCTGAAAAATCAGCCGCCCAAATATCATTATATGTCATTATATGATTCCGCATATCATCCCCGTCAGGCGCGATACAGCTAGAAGATTCTCCTGATCGAAAGGACGGAACGGTATGTCGCGTTGGATACGATGATTCCCGTCCTGGACGTGGATGCATGCACGATCTGTCCGTTACCTATATAAATTGCCACATGACCGGAATAGCACATGATATCACCGGGCTGTGCATTCTCAATACCGTTGACTGCAGCGCCCACGCTTCTGTCAGCTGCGGATGAATGCGGCAGGCTTACGCCGAAATTCTGATATACGCTCATAACGAAACCGGAGCAGTCCGCACCGTTCGTCAGACTCGTGCCGCCATACACGTACGGATTGCCCACGAACTGCAATGCAAAGCTCGCCACATCCGCGCCCGTGCTTCCCGTAGGGCTTGCATAAGTCTTGCCGTTATCGCTTGTGGTACTGCCGGAAGAAGAGGCATTCTCCGCCATCTTCCTGGTGGCCGCTTCTTTTGCAGCCTTTCTTGCCGCTTCTTCCCTGGCAAGTCTGGCTTTCTCTTCTTCTATAGATTCCGCTTTGACAAATTCGGTAGATAAGGTCACATAATCCGTTGAGACGTATCCGTCACCTTCCTCCATGTTGATCTTGACCCAGCCGTCCAGCTCTTCCAGAACGATCAACTGGTCGCCGATCGGAACAAGTCCAAGCACCGCCTCGTCAAGTCCGGGCTGCTCACGAACCTTAAGCGTCGTGGTCGTAACCGTAGCGATACGCGTACCGACTTCCTTCGCATACTCTACAGCCTCATCTCCGGTCACGCAAAACTCTCCTTTGACATAACCTTCCACGGAACCGGAACTGATCTTGTACCATCCGTCCTGTTCCTCAATAAAGTTGCCGACCGACTTGTCGTACAGTTTACCTACTATATTTCCTTCCTCGCTCGGAAGATCCCTGACATTCACATAATCGTTGACCCTGGCAATAACCAGATTCTTAAAGCTCTCTTCCTCTTCCGAAAGCCCTGTGTTCGCCGCTTTCTTCAGATCCTCCGTGTATCCCCTGCTGACAACGATCGTATCCACGATCTCTTTGTCCGGCGCTACGCTTACTTTATCTTCGGTGCTCGCCAGATCTGCAAAATTACTGATCTGCGCACTGCCGATGCTCAGCTCGCTTCCCGAATCCGGCACAGCTGCCGCAGACTTCTTCGACTCTTCCTGTAAAGAAGACAGGGAAGTCGATTTATCCTCACTCTGTAACATAAAGTCAATGCCGGAGGAAGGTAAAACAGAACCGATATCTCCGCTGGCTTCTACATCGAGTCCAAAACCTGTAAATGTAATAGCCGCTGCCATTGCACATGCCGCTATTCTTACATATCTTTTCTTCATAAGTTACCTCATTTGTTACAAATTTGTTACATTACGGCAATAATATAACATTGGAACGGCGTTTTGTCAACTACAGCATATATGCCATCAAACAGCGTATTTACGCAATTTCTTGTGTCCGTTAAATAATTTTCATAAAATTTTCATATTTGTAACAAATAAAGATACGTTCATTTTAATCCCGCCAGATACCGTTCCGCCGCCGCCACAGCGCAGGCTCCGTCCGCCACAGCGGTAACGATCTGCCTGACCTGTTTGGTCCGTATATCGCCTGCGGCAAAGATTCCGTCCGTTCCTGTGACACAGTCCTCCCCCGCTATGACATAGCCCTGCCCGTCACAGGCGACAGCCTCCCTGAATGCCTCTGTGTCAGGCTTCATCCCCACTGCGATGAACACGCCGTCCACCTTCAGGTCCTGTGTAGGTTCGCCCGAACCGGGCCGGGATGTATCAGCCGCGGCAAACGTTGTGTCCTCGTCCGCTGCCAGAAGCTCAGCCCCCTTCTTCTGCCCGGCAGCCCGGACCAGCTTCACGCCCTCCACCTGTTCCGTGCCGTATATGCTCTGCACCGTCCTGTTCCACAATATCTCCACGTTACCGCATGACTTAAGCTTTTCCTGTAGAGAGCCCGCCGCGCGAAGGCTGTCCCGCCTGTGTATGAGATACACCTTCCTGCATATACGCGCTAAATAGACGGCGTCCTCCGCCGCCACATCGCCGCCGCCCACGACTGCCACATCTTTCCCTTTAAAAAAGGCCCCATCGCAGGTGGCGCAGTACGACACGCCTTTTCCCTTGTATTCTTCTTCTCCCGGGACGCCGAGCGTCGAATGCTGCGCGCCGGCGGCAATAATCAGCGTCTTTGCTTCATAGCGCTTCCCATCCGCAGTCTCCACGATTTTGACTGCGCCTCCGTCGCGTACCGCGCTGACCGTGGACGTCTTAAACTCTGCGCCCGCGGCGTCCGCGTGCTCCTTAAACTTCATTCCCAGGTCAAAGCCGTTGATGCCGGGCATACCGAGATAATTATCCACCTCATAAGTATTTAGTACCTGACCACCGCTCATCGGATTCTCTTCTATGACGAGCAGGTCCAGTCCCGCCCGCTTTCCGTATACCGCCGCCGACAGGCCCGCCGGACCGGAACCGATAATGATAAGATCGTACACCGTGATTTTCCTCTCTTTCATACTTTCATACTTCTACTTTCATGCTTCTATGCTTTCACACTTCTATACTTTCATGCTGCACAATTCCCGCCAGCGCAGGCGAGTCCAGAGGCAAGTCCAAAGGATCCGCTTATGGCGCTTACGGTATTGTGGTATTGTGAAAGGTATTGTTAAATCTGAAGATAACAAATATAATAAGTATAGCGTCTGCTACAATAAATTATTATAACACCCGACGCGCAATTTATATACAAAATATATACATATGCAGATATGCACATTTATATATTTATATTTTGAAAATATACGCACAGACAGTTTATTTATATGCTATATGCTGAGACACAGTTGTGACACCGGAAAGGGAAAAAGAGATGGGAAACATGGATACGCAGAATCCTTCTGACAAAAAATACGCCCTGGTCACCGGCGCTTCCCGCGGCATCGGATGCGCCATTGCCGAATGCCTTGCAAAAGAGGGCTATCACCTTTTTCTGACATGCAGACATTCCGCCGACAGATTGACCGAATTAGCCAATCGCTTAATGGAAGAATATGACATTAATGTCATTCCAGTCGTTGCAGATATGGGAAAATATGAAGATGTATCAGAACTTTTCAGGCAGATCAATCATCTTGACGTACTTGTCAATAATGCAGGCGTTTCTTATGTGGGCCTGCTGCACGAGATGTCTGTCGCCGAATGGCGGGAAGTGATGAACACCAATCTGGACGCGCTTTTCTATACGTGTAAATATGCCGTTCCGCTGATGCTGCAACACCACAGCGGCAAGATCATCAACATTTCCTCTGTCTGGGGCAGCGTGGGCGCCTCCACGGAGACAGCCTACTCAGCCTCGAAAGGCGGCGTCAACAGCTTTACAAAAGCGCTGGCCAAAGAGCTTGCGCCAAGCGGCATTCAGGTCAACGCCATCGCCTGCGGCGTGATCGACACGGATATGAATAAATGCTTTTCTGCCGAGGAAATGAATGCCCTGCGTCAAGAAATTCCAGCTGACCGTATTGGTCAACCATATGAAGTGGCTCAGACAGTGCTTTCTCTCCTTCACGCACCCGATTATCTGACCGGCCAGATCATCACGCTGGACGGTGGATGGACGTAACGCAGATAGCAGCCGCCTCCACCTTGACGGCCTTCCCGCCGTATTTCTGTGCGGCCGCTATCTGCAGAGCGTCAGCATGGTTGCATCCGCATCACGTTCATCAAAAGCTTCGTACCGCAGCATCACATCATCGAGCACTGTATCTGTTCCGGGATCCATCACCGTGATCCGCACCGATGCCCCATTGTCGCTTCGGTCTGCCCAATATGCCTTCTGCACCTCTGTCAGCGCCTCCTGTCCCCGCACGCTTCTGTCTTCTCCGCTCCCGCACAGTACGAACACGCTTCCTGCAGCGTCGGTATTCTCCGGTGTCACGCCAAGCGCCGCAAAAGACGCTGCATAACGCTCATCCTGCAAAACCGCAGGGTCATTGAGCTTAAGGATCACCGTATGATCCACATAACGCAGCGCCTGCAGATAAAATACCGCGTCGGTGAATGTGTCAAGCTGCACCTGCAGTTCATATCCCGTCCGCCCATCCTCATGCGTCCTGTCAAGCTCTTCATAATAGCGGTCCATCTCCCGCAGCCTTTCCTGTACATACGACCGGAATGTGTTAAGCCCGTCTGCCGCATCCGCATAGGTGCCATCCGGCCACCGGTCCATCTCCCGCAGATATGCGCCCGACAGATAGATCTCCCTCTCGTATTCGTCCAGCATGGCCCCGATCGCTTCCCAGGACCAGGCCGTCCCGCGCAGTTGTGTATACTTCTCATATATTTTATCCCAGGCCGCCTTATCACCGTTTACCAGGATCTGGTTCAGATAGCCGCTCTGCATCAGTACATGATTGGACGGCCCCAGCGCGTACGGCGTGACCAAATTGACCGACAGATCGTTGGCAAACCAGTTGCCCCAGGTAAGATCCATATCCCACGGAGCATACAGCGCCGTCGGACCGTCCTCTCCCTCTCTGACCGCCAAATACAGGTTCTTGATATTCTTCCCGCTGACATTGTCGCCACCCTGTATCAAATCAAAAAACAAATAGATATTTATCGCATTGTCAATGTCAATTCCCCGGTACAATCCCACCGTATCATCGCGTTTTTCCCACAGGGAATAATAATAGTCAAGAAGCGGCTCCCAGTTTTTGTCCGCCTCGCTGATCGTTCCCTTGATCCGGAACCCGACAGGATTGCCGCCTTCGGTAAAAGAAATGTTACCGTCCGTATACCAGATCACGCTTTTATACAGTCCTTCTCCTGGGGATGCGGGATCCATCATCATCTGCTTCTCATCGATCGGGTAGCCCAGCGCGTACAATCCCCAGTACTCGCCGTTCATAAACAGCTCCAAATACTTATATTCCATTCCCGTATCGATCCCCTGCGCGTTGTCTCTGGCGCAAGAGTACTTCCACAGATTGGCGCAAAAAACGTTCCTCACCTTTTCCTGATCGTTGTAAGCCGGATAGAGGATCCAATCGTCATCCTGACGCATCCCCAACAGCGACACTTGATTAAAACGGGTATGACCGCCGACTGATTCCTGAATAAGCGACAAGCGGTATCCTTTTTTCGGAAACGCCTTCGTTGTGTTGCCGCGCACATGAATCGTTCCGTCCGATACCGTAACACGGTTCACAGCCCCGTCCGCATTATCAAACAGCGTCATGTGCATGGCGGCCACATCCTCCCCGATCTGCCCCTCTCCATATTCGATATTCATAACGGGAAGCGTCGTGCACTTCAGCGTATACCTGGCATAAGCTTTATCGGTATAGAGGATAAAAGGGATGCCGGTGTTGTCCGCGATCACCTCATCCGTGATACGCTCCTTAAGAAAAGCGATCTTTACGCCCTTCTCCCTGCTCTGTATCCTGATATGCGGATCATAAGCCCCTTCCTCTCCCTGTACCAGCGAATAATAGTATGTGCCTGTTCCGGCGTCATACTGCAGGATCTGTTCATCGAAGACCAATCCGGACGGCAGTCCCAGTACCGCGCTGCGCCCGTCCATAATAGCCTCGAACGCATCTACCGCTTCTATGCACTCAGAGTAGCGCACCTGCCCGCGTCCAAAATATAACAGGCATATCCCTGCCAGCACCGATAAGACCAATACGGCTAACCCTATTTTCTTTTTCATCACAGGATATCCTCGCTGTCATACGCTATGATAGAAGACCGTTCTGCGCCGCCTTCCCGTATGTCTTCCGCCAGCTTACGGGGATCCTTGACCGACAGCTCGACCACCATATCCAGACCGTCTCCAACATAATTTCTGCTCTTGATGCGGTACTTGGATGTATGCGCCGCAATCCTCTCCGTAATATCGGATTCCGCTTTTGCGTCGCAGTGCAGAACCAGCACGAAAGGTTTTCTTCCGATATGGATATGTTCAAAACCAAGCAGAACGATCGTGACCGTCAGGGACGTCAGCACTGCCAGCTCATACAACTGACACCCGCACGTGATGCCGATATGAACAGACCACATCAGATACAGCATGTCAACAGGATCCTTGACTGCCGTTCGGAAACGCAGGATCGCAAGCGCGCCGATCGTACCCAGTGTGATAACAATATTGGATTGCAGACTGAAAATAATCGTAGAAATAAAAAACGGAAGAACCGCCATACAGATATGAAACGACCTGTTATAGAATGCCCTGTGAGAAACGATCCTGTATACCAGGAATTCATATATGCTCAGGATAAAACCATGAGCAGAACCGAAAGAATAATTTTGGCCCCCCCCACCGCAGGATTCGCGTATGAGTTTGTAATATTTTCCAATATATCCTGTAAGATCTCCATTGTTATGATCCACCTTTCTGTAATCACTCTTATCTCTGTGCCTCATTCCGCACAGGCGTATATATGTATGCAGCAGCCGCTCTCTATTATTTTACACAGACGCCGGTATATGCGCCGTCCGCGCTCTGCCGCCCCATCATCTGCAGCTTTCTTCTCCCCAGTGAATATTTGGAAAAAGACGACTGTATCAAATGCCGTTCCGTGATGATATGTTTCAGATGCGCCGGCAGGATATGGTCAAATTTTACCTCCAGCACATGCCATCCCACTTCCTGCAGCGGATAACGTATATACTCTCCATCCGCGAAATGATCGAAATCATCAGCGACAGAGATATTCCGGTCCACCGTGATTCGTATGTTGGTGATCTTCTCGACATAAGCGGTCCTCTCAAAATCGATCACCGCTCTGGGAGCCAGAAGTCCTGTCATACACCGAACACAGAACAGCTTAAGCAATGGCTTCTCTGTCTGCCAGAACACTTCCGATGCGTTTCCCGCCATGATCTGTCTCAGCTCTTCCTCCGTGATCGAACAGCTTGTCTTATGGCAGCGTCCGTCCGACTTCTCCTTGCGTTCCAGACGCATCATATCGCTGCGTTCATTGTAATAGCGGACACGGTATTTGACCCGCTCCGAAAGGCCCATATCATTCTCTTTGACGCAGGTATCCTTGTAATCATCAAAATACAGACTGTGGATGCGATATCTGCCGTCCTCACCGCCATATTCATCCCTGTCCATAACCGCATCCAGCCTGCTTTCCAGCACTTTCAGTTCCCCCATGCTGCAGCAGTACTTCCACTCATTTCTGTATATTTTAATCTTCCTCACCTCCCACGCGCCAGCCGGCCCGTGCGGTCCCGGTATCCGGTACGCCCACCTCATTATAATTTACGCATAATCATAAAGCAAGTCCTTTGTGTGCCGGATGCCCCGTCCTACAAGCAGATATCAGCCGCCTCCACCTTGACGGCCTTCCTTAATTCCGCAAGCGCGGTCTCCACCTGACAGCCGATCTTCCCGCCGCTGAACAGGATCGTATCAAAGTCCTCTGCGGACCTGTCGATCACGGTTCGGAACGGCTTTTTCATCCCTACCGGAGAACAGCCGCCGTGTATATAGCCAGTGAGCGGCAGAAGCTCCTTTGACTTTAACATTTCAATGCTCTTCTCCTGAACCGCTCCCGCCGCCTTTTTCAAATCCAATTCGCGCGCCACGGGCACCATGAACACATAGTGCTCTCCGCTTCCCGCGACCGTTACCAGGGTCTTAAAGACCTTATCGGGATCCTGGCCGAGCACTGCCGCCACCTCCACGCCGCTGATCGCCTCTGTATCACCATAATAATGAGCAGTATATGGGATCTTTTTCTGTTCCAGCAGCCGCATCACATTAGTCTTTTCTGTTTTCTGTTTCTTACCGGCCATGATCTTTTCCTCCGAAAGCAGCGATATATACCGATATCATCATAGCAGATAAACCCGCAAAAATCCAACGTTTTTACCACGGCTTCAGAAAGCGCTGCGCAGACCCCGGCGGAAGCAGGGAAAGCCCCGGCGGGCGCAGACATAAGAAAACCCCTGAAAGCGCTGACCTTTCAGGGGCTCTGTCAAATCTCTTATTCCGTCTACTTCGAAAACCTGTAAAACCGAATTATCTCTTCGAGAACTGCGGAGCGCGACGTGCGGCTTTGAGGCCGTACTTCTTACGCTCTTTCATACGAGGATCTCTGGTCAAGTATCCTGCCGCCTTCAGAGTCGGTCTGTAATCCGCGTCCGCCTGAAGCAGCGCTCTTGCAACGCCATGTCTGATCGCTCCCGCCTGGCCTGTGAATCCGCCGCCCTTTACGGTAACGATCGCATCGAATTTATCTGCCGTATCTGTAGCCACAAGCGGCTGACGGATGATAACCTTGAGCGTCTCTAATCCGAAATAGTCGTCGATGTCTCTTTTATTGACGGTGATCTGTCCTTTACCCGGCACTAAGTATACTCTGGCAACAGATTTTTTTCTTCTGCCGGTGCCATAATATTTTGCTGCTGATTTAGCTGACTTAGCCATTACTATTTTCTCCTTTCAGTCCTTGCGAATTAAAATGTTAATACTTCCGGCTTCTGTGCCGCATGCTTGTGATCAGGGCCTGCGTATACGTGAAGCTTCGTATACATTTGTCTTCCCAAAGGTCCTTTCGGGAGCATGCCTTTTACGGCGTGCTCAACAACCCTCTCAGGATGTTTGTTCATCATCTCTCTCAGGGTGGTTTCTTTCATACCGCCCACGTAATCGGAGTGATGATAGTAAATCTTCTGGTCTAACTTTCTGCCGGTTACCTTTACCTTCCCGGCATTTACAATGATCACATAATCACCTGTATCCATATGCGGAGTAAAAATCGGCTTATTCTTGCCTCTTAATACTTTAGCGACCTCGGATGCCAAGCGGCCGAGCGTCATATCTGTCGCATCGACTACGTACCACTTTCTGTCGATCGTAGCCGGACTTGCCATAAAAGTCTTCATGATATTACCTCCATAGTAACGATTCGTCCTTCGACTGTCTGTGTTGTTCTTTCGATCCTTCGCGCGGATGTCCGGGCCGCCCTTGTTGATCTTTCAAACAACAGCTATCTTTTCCTATTCAAAAAATGTCTTGCCGGGGCTTTGGCCAGACACTTTTAAACACTGTCACATTTACCTATTATATTATACGCACCCGAGCGTGTCAACCTATTTTTTACTTGATTTTCCATTGTTTCCGGTTCGCACGATACCGCCTTGCGGCGGTCCCGGGGCTGCCTTATACCGTTATTGCATTATGACCGCATTATATATAGTAGAAACACCTCCAGCATACGCCTGTGCAGAAACGGTCCTGTCACCCGAACTCTATTCCCACCAGCACCAGCCCGCAGGCAGGTGCAGTAGGACCCGCCGCCTGCCTGTCCTCTGCCTCCAGGATCCTCTTAACCTCCTGCGGTTCAATATGTCCGCGTCCCACTTCCATCAGCGTACCGGCAATAATACGCACCATATTATAGAGGAAACCGCTGCCTGACACACGTATCACAATTTCTTGACCATTATAGTCAACCGGATTGTACAGACCGCCGGCCGGATTGTCGCCGCACGCCTTAAACACCTGTATCGAATCTATTCTCCGCACAGTAGTCCCAGCCTGTGTCTCCGCGCTGCAGAAGCTCCTGAAATCATGTTCGCCGAGCAGGTATCCGGACGCCTGACTCATTAAGTCAATATTCAGTGGGGCATAAGTAAAATACGAGTACAGCCGTTTTGTAGGCATCGGAAACGGCGCGCAGTAAATATGATACTCATAAGTTTTACGGCTGCTGCAGCGGCGGGGATGAAAATCCGGCGCCACCTCCTGCGACTTCTGTATTCTAATATCCTCCGGCAGACTTCTGTTGAGCGCATAAGAGATCTTATCTGCCGGGATCCGGCTCGCCGTATCAAAAACAGCGACATTTCCCAGAGCATGAACGCCGGAATCGGTGCGGCTGGCGCCGATCACCTCGATTTTTTCTCCCAGAAGGTCGGAAAGGCATCTGTTCAGGATGCCTTCTATCGTTTCTCCGTTCGGTTGTATCTGCCACCCATGATAGTTCGTCCCATCATAGGCTACTGTGAGCATGACTCTCTTCATACCGCATACCGCCTCAATGCCGTTTTTGTATAAGCTTACAGATAAATCCTTACCACGATACACAGCGCGAAATACGCCGCAAGCACGCCGTAGGCAATACGGTCCCTCGCCGCATACTTAAGGGGCTTCATCTTCGTCCTGTGCTCTCCGCCCCTGTAACATCTGGCTTCCATCGCCATCGCCAGATCGTTCGCCCGGCGAAACGCGGAAATAAACAGCGGCACCAGAAGCGGCACTAACGCTTTCGCTTTTTTTACCAGATTACCGCTCTCAAAATCGGCGCCGCGGGCGATCTGCGCCTTCATGATCTTATCCGTCTCTTCCAGCAGGATCGGAATGAACCGAAGCGCGATCGACATCATCATCGCCACCTCATGCACCGGAACCTTGAATATCTTAAGCGGCCGCATAAGCTTCTCCATGCCGTCTGTTAAGCTGTTAGGCGTGGTGGTGAGCGTCATGACGGAGGAACCCACGATCAGGAAAGACAGCCTCACCGCCATCATGACCGCAAGCTGTACGCCTTCCCTGGTGATCTTTAGCTTCCACACGCTGAAGACCGTTTCTCCGGGCGTCAGAAACAGATTAAACACAACGGTAATAAGCAGAATAAAGACGATCGCCCGCATCCCTTTTACCATATATTTAAAAGGCACATTGGACAGTTTGATCATGACGGCCAAAAATACTGCCGCCACCGCATATCCCACCCAGCTTTTTACTACGAACAAAGAAATAATAAAACAGATCGTTGCTACCAGTTTTACCCGCGGGTCCAATTTATGTATGACGGATTCCGTCTGATAATACTGGCCCAATGTAATATCACGTAACATAACCGATTCCTTTCCGAAATAATATATTGCGGCTCCCCAAAGCCCGATAATACAGACGCCGCTACTGTCTGCCCAGCACCCGCAGTATCTCGCGTCTGGCCTCCTCTATCGTCGTGGCATCGGTCCTGACGGGCATACCGTTACGGTAAAGCGCCTGCATGATATATGTCACCTGAGGCGCCGCAAGACCGACTTCCTCCAGCTTTTTATAATGCTTAAATACTTCCACCGGCGTATCGTCATAAAGAACGCTGCCGCGATTCATCACGATAATGCGCTCCACGTATTTTGCCACATCCTCCATGCTGTGCGACACGAGAATGACCGTGATCCCCGTCTCCTCCTTGAGCCTGGCGATCTGATCAAGGATCTCATCTCTGCCCCTGGGATCTAAACCCGCCGTAGGTTCATCCAGAATAAGCACATCCGGCTTCATGGCAAGCACGCCCGCGATCGCCACTCTCCGCTTCTGTCCGCCGGACAGATCAAAGGGCGACTGATAGAAGTATTCGTCTTCAATTCCTACCTGTTTTAACGCTGCGTAAGCGCATAGCTCCACCTCTTGCCTGGACAGACCCAGATTCTTAGGACCGAAACATACATCAGAGAAGACGTCCGTCTCAAATAGCTGATGCTCGGGATACTGAAACACCAGTCCTACTTTGCTGCGCAGTTTCTTCTTGTCATAATCCTGCGCATGAATATCCTCGCCGTTAAAATAAATGTTGCCGCCGGTGGGCTTAAGCAGTCCGTTTAAGTGCTGTACCAGCGTGGATTTGCCCGATCCCGTATGCCCGATCAGCCCAATGAACTGGCCGTCCGGGATCACCAGATTTACATCCCTGAGAGCATGCACCGCCAGTGCAGTATCACCGCCATATACATAATCAACATGATCCAGTATGATCGACATTGTAATCTACGATATCCTTTCTCTTTATCCTCAAATATATCATCGCCTTATCCCCTGTGATACACCGCCGACAGCTCCTTCACCAGCTCCTCCACCGTCAGAATACCATCGGGCAGCGCAACACCGCTTTTCTGAAGTTCATAGGCAAGCAGCGTCACCTGCGGCACATCCAGGCGCAGCCCTTTTAACTTCTCCACCTGTGAAAAGATCTCCCGGGGCGTTCCCTGCATGGCAATCCTGCCCTGATCCATCACAAAAACCTTATCCGCGTGAATGATCTCTTCCATATAATGTGTAATGAGCACTATCGTGATACCCTCCACATCGTTCAGCGCACGCACCGCGCGGATCACTTCTCTGCGTCCGTTAGGGTCAAGCATGGCCGTCGGCTCGTCCAGAATGATACATTTCGGATGCATCGCAATCACCCCGGCTATCGACACACGCTGCTTCTGACCGCCGGAAAGTTTATTGGGAGAGTATTTCCGAAATTCATACATACCCACCGCCTTAAGGCTCTCCTCCACACGCTGCCAGATCTCCTCTGTCGGTACGCCCATATTCTCCGGGCCAAATCCCACATCTTCCTCAACAACCTGTCCGATGATCTGATTGTCGGGATTCTGGAAGACCATTCCCGCCTCCTGCCGGATGTCCCATAACTGCTTTTCGTCCTGTGTGTCCATTCCGTCCACCCACACAGTCCCCTCCGTGGGATACAGGATCGCATTGATGTGCTTGGCGAGTGTAGATTTTCCGGATCCGTTATGACCTAAGATCGCCACAAAATCCCCCTGTGCAATATCCAGATCGACCTCGTCCACGGCACGGGTGATCCCTTCCACATTGCCCTCCTCGTCACGGCGTATATATTCAAATACTAGTTTATCTGTCTTGATGATCCCCATAAAAATATTCTCCGATCAACATATTCAACGCTTATTATACTAACTAATCCCCTAAAACACAAGTTTTTGTGATATACTTATACAGGATTGTTTTCGTAAATACGGAAAGGAAAGGATATGACAGGTATGTCACAAAATAAGCCAGGTAAAAATACGGCAAACATAAAAGACTTGCTAAGAATCGCTGCAAAACCGCTTATTTTTCTTCTGCTTCTGACTATGGTATGCGCCTTTCTCGCCCACTATCTGACGGGTTATGAGACGCTGGAGGAATATGCGCAGAGCGACCCCGAAGCGGCATACGGGTCTGACCAGGCAGATATAAGCGACGCCGCAGATACGAACAGTACGGATAATACGGCGGACCAGACAGACACGACTGACAGCTCTGGCGCATACAATACCTTGGAAGATAATTCTGAGGGAGTCGATTCTATGACAGAAATCACCGGCACAGCAGATACCCGGTCTGACCGCGTCACCTACCGGGAAGGATTTTACTATGAACCGTTAAGCGATAACATCCGGGAACGCATCACAGGCGTCTCCTATCCGGAAACCGGCTGCACGGTGCCCTATGAGGATCTGGCGTATGTCGGACTGCTTTACATGAATTTCAACGGGGAAGAACAAACCGGCGAAATGATCTGCAATAAGGTCATTGCGCAGGATATCGTAGAAATCTTCTATGAACTGTACCGCAATGATTACCGGCTTGAGAGCGTCCGTCTGGTAGACGAATACGGCGGCGACGATACGCGCTCTATGGAAGCCGACAATACATCCTGCTTCAACTACCGGGTCGTTGACAACACGACCACGCTGTCAAAGCATGCCTACGGCTGCGCAATCGATATCAATCCCTTCTACAATCCTTACGTGATCTATAACAAAAACGGAAGCGGTGAAACATACATTTCTCCCAAAGGAAGTGAAATATATGCCGACCGCTCCCAGGATTTCCCCTATAAGATAGATGAAAATGATCTGTGTTATAAATTGTTTACCGAGCACGGTTTTACATGGGGCGGGCACTGGAACTCCACCAAAGACTATCAGCATTTCCAGATCGACCCGCCGGAGAATTGAGCCTGTCTGATCATCCGCCATAAGAGCGCGGGCATCCGGCACTAGTTCAGCTCAAACATCGACATGCTCGCTCCCAGCCTGTCGGAAATATCCTTCAGGTCCTTGGCGTTGTCCGCGATCTCGCCGACAATACCGGTTATCTCTGTAACAGACGCGGATGTCTGCTGCGAGCTTGCCGCATTCTCCTGCGCGATCGCAGACAGATTCTGAACCGTATCGACCACGCTGTTTCTTGCGTTATTGATCCGTTCCGTCTTTACAACCACCTGTTCAATACCCGCAAGGGACTTCTCAACATCCTGCAGCAAGCTATTGACCTGTGTATCCGTGTTAGCCACATTTTCACTCTGACGGTCCATGATCTCTTTCACTTCGTTCATCGTGGCAACCGCCTTGTTGGAATCCTCAAGCAGCGACATGATGATCCTGTCGATCTGCTTGGCGGAATCATTGGACTGTTCTGCCAGCTTTTGGATCTGCCCTGCCACAACGGCGAAGCCTCTTCCCTGTTCACCCGCACGAGCTGCTTCTATGGATGCATTTAAGGAAAGAAGATTGGTTTCCTCCGCTATATTGGTGATCAGCGCAGTAGCCTCTTTGATCTTCTGCGCGGATTCATTCGTGGTATTGGTCTGCTCGTATATGATGCCGATGGACTCGCTGGTTTTCTGATTGGTGGACTGCAGCTCACGCAACGCTTCCAGAGCCGCTTCGCCGCGTTCTTTCATAGACTGGGCGTTCTTGTTTAACGTTTCCAGCTCCTCCGCCGTCTCCTCGATCATACTGCCCATGACAATGATGTTCTCTGTGGCGTCCTGCGTCTCTTCCGCCTGGCTGCCGGCTCCGACCGCGATCTCGCCTACCGCCTTTTCCATCTGCTGTACGTGCTCGCTGGTCGTACCCGTTTTCTCGCTCAGCTTCTCCGACGCCCCCAGCAACGTATTACTGTCGTTCTTGACCTCTGAGATAATATTGATAAGATTGGTTCTCAGCTTATCGATTGCTCTGCAGATATCGCCGATCTCGTCTTTATCGCTTAACATCTTTCCATCCAGGCGAACATTCAGCTTGCCTTCCGACAGCTGTGTCAGAGCGCCGACGCCCTCGGCAATATTCTTCACCATAGCGCTGACCATGAGATATACTAAAACGGCGCAAGCAAGCGCTACCGCCACGCCGATACCTGTGATTATATATATAATGCTCTTGATCTGTTTCCTGGCGTCCGCCTGCGGCATACCCGCAAATATCATGCCGACGATTTTTCCCGTTGTCTCATCAGTCAGCGGCACGTAATAACCGAAGTAATTCTGTCCCACTACGACCACATCCGTTGCAAAATATTCCTGGCCGCCTTTTAAAACAGTGTTGATCACCGCTTCACCCGCCTGCGTCCTGAGAACCCTTTGTCCCTTCTCATCCACCACGGAAGTCATATATCTTGTATCCCCGTAAAACACCGTGATATCCATGTCGGTATCCGCCTTGATATCATCCGCTATCGCAGTGTTTTGCGTGATATTGTAGTCGCCTTTGCACAGCTCGTCATTTTCATTCAGATAATAAGCCTCATCATTGATCTGGTCATACGCATCCCGCACGCCGACCGCCGAACCGTGCAGACCGTTCTCAATAGCCGAAGTTAAAACGCTGTTGACTCTCTGGTTACTGATCCACAGGACCATGATGCCGAGAATGATAAGCGGTGTCAGTGCAATAATCAGAATCTTCTGTTTTAGTTTCATGCTGTCCCCTCCATAAAAAATTAAAGTTATAGTATTACTATATCATATCTCTCCAATATTTACCATACATTCCTTCACCTGTTAATAGCATTCCTTTACCCGTTAATGGCATCCGGCAATCGCATGATCACCTGTTGACCGCTCAAATCCGTATTATCTTCTCACCCTGTACATAAAAACTGCATAAAAAATCCCTTTTCGCACATATTCATATGGCGAAAAGGGATACCTGACAGCCTGACTTATACCAGCTCCAGAACTACTTCCATTGCCGCATCACCCTTACGTGGACCGATCTTAATGATCCTTGTGTATCCACCGTTACGACTTGCATACTTAGGACCATACTCGTCAAAAAGCTTGGCAACCAGATCAACATTTTTGGTGCCCTTCTTTCTGCCCGCTGCCGCCGTAGGCACTTCCGTTACGGGATATAATACTCTCAGCATCTGTCTTCTTGCATGTAATCTGGAAGGCAGATCCTTGCGGATCTCTTTCTCGACACTGTCAAATACGGTTACTTTTTTGCCGTCTACGACTTCCTTTACTCTCTTGCCGTCCTTATCTTTGCGCGGTACCTTCGCCGTAACCTTGACCGTCTCGTAATTGTCCTTTTCCTTAACAGCCATCGCAATAAGTCCGTCTGCGATCTTACGCACTTCCTTTGCTCTTGCTTCCGTGGTAATGATCCGGCCTTTGTAGATCAACGCCGTTACCTGACTTCTGAGTAATGCTTTTCTCTGGTCAGAGGTTCTGCCCAGTTTTCTGTATTTTGCCATAACAGGCTCCTTTCTCATCGGGGAGTTCTCTCCCACATATCATGGTGTACATCCGGCCACGCTCTTTGGACTTACTTACCGAATGCGTTGACAGTTCCATTTATGAGCCGGCGCGCCGGCGCCCATCGGTCTTATCCCGCACGCCATCCTGTGTCTGCCACAAAAGCAGAACAGTATCTTACACCTCATCGCTGGGGTTTAACTGCAATCCCAGTTCTTTTAATTTAGCCAGCACTTCCTCAAGAGACTTACGTCCAAGGTTGCGAACCTTCATCATATCCTCTGAGGTCTTATTGGTCAGCTCTTCCACCGTATTGATGCCGGCTCTCTTTAAGCAGTTATAGGAACGGACAGACAGCTCCAGCTCGTCTATACTCATTTCCAGTACTTTTTCTTTCTCGTCGTCTTCCTTCTCGATCATGACTTCTGCTGTCTTGGCATTCTCAGACAGATCGATAAAAAGACTTAAGTGCTCGCTGAGCACCTTCGCCGCCAGGCTCACCGCCTCGTCCGGAACCAGTGTTCCGTTGGTATATACATCCAGTGTCAGCTTGTCAAAATCCGTGATCTGGCCGACACGCGTATTCTCCACGGTCACATTGACTCTCTCGATCGGTGTATAGATCGAATCCACCGCAATGACGCCGATCGGAAGATCTTCCGCCTTATTACGGTCAGAGCTTACATAGCCGCGGCCTTTTGTTATCGTCAGTTCCATGTACAGTTTGGTATCTTTACCGCTGAGCGTTGCGATCACAAGATCCGGATTTAATATCTCAATGTCCTGATCTACCTGAATGTCGGACGCCCTGACAATACCTTCGCCCTCATATTCGATATATGCGGTCTTAGGCTCATTGGTGTCGCTGGTGTTCTTGATCGCAAGGCTCTTGATGTTCATGATGATCTCGGTGACGTCTTCCTTCACACCGGGAATGGAACTGAACTCATGTAAAACGCCCTCGATCTTGACCTGGCTGACAGCCGCTCCCGGTAAAGAGGAAAGCATAATTCTTCTCAAAGAATTACCAAGGGTAATACCGTAGCCTCTCTCTAACGGTTCAACTACAAATCTGCCATACTTCTTATCTTCTGAGATTTCTGCAACCTCAATATTCGGTCTCTCAAAATCAAACACGCAAATACCCTCCTTTGCCAACATATTGTTAAGCGCTGCTCTCATCTTTTACTTGGAGTACAACTCGACGATAAGCATCTCATTTACCGGAACATCGATCATCTCTCTTGTCGGAAGGTACTTGATCGTTCCCTTCAACGCTTCCTGATCTACCTCCATCCATTCCGGAACGAGTCTTCCCGCCGTCACTTCGAGGATATCCTTATATCTCTGTAAAGATTTGGACTTCTCTCTTACTTCAATCACATCACCTGCTTTGATCTGGTAAGAAGGGATCTGAACAGCCTTTCCGTTTACAAGGAAATGCTTATGTCCTACAACCTGGCGCGCCTCTCTTCTCGTTCTGGCAAAACCCATCCTGAACACTACGCTGTCCAGTCTGCTCTCGAGCATAACCATCAGATTCTCACCGGTCATACCCTTCATGCGGTCAGCCTTCTTATAATAATTTCTGAAAGGCTTCTCAAGAACGCCATAGATAAATTTAGCTTTCTGTTTCTCTCTCAGCTGAAGACCGTACTCACTGATCTTCTTGCCGGCTCTCGCCGACGTTCTGTTTGACTTCTTGTCATATCCTAAATAAGTAGGATCTAAATCAAGCGATCTGCATCTTTTTAATACAGGTACTCTGTTTACTGCCATTTCTTTTCGGCTCCTCTCATATGATTTTGTTTACAGCGCCATATTTGACAACACCAGACGGCGCCTTCTTCCAAAGATACCCGCTATGCGGGATTCTTGTCTGCTCACGCAGAGAACCGCTGTCGATTCCCTGACAGATAATTGTGAAGCAAATTCCTTCTTAGACACGGCGGCGCTTGGGCGGACGGCATCCGTTATGAGGTACTGCGGTCACGTCACGGATACTGACTACTTCCAGACCGCACGCCTGCAATGCACGGATCGCAGCCTCACGGCCCGAACCCGGTCCCTTAACCATAACATCCACTGTCTTTAAGCCATGTACCAGCGCAGCTTTAGCCGCTGTCTCTGCAGCCATCTGTGCTGCATAGGGAGTAGATTTCCTTGAACCTCTAAAACCAAGACCACCGGCACTAGCCCAGCTCAACGCATTACCCTCTGTGTCCGTCAGGGTAACGATCGTGTTGTTAAAGGAAGACTGAATATGTGCCTGTCCACGTTCAACGTTTTTCTTTACACGCTTTTTTGTCACTTTTTTGGTAACTTTTTTAGCCATAATAAACTAACCTACTTTCTCCATTTCTACTGTTTACAACTTCCTTCTTTACGGCAGATGATCCAACCTTCAAATGCCGTATTACTTCTTCTTGTTAGCAACCGTCCTCTTAGGACCTTTTCTTGTTCTCGCATTAGTCTTCGTCCTCTGTCCGCGAACCGGAAGTCCCTTCCTGTGACGAATACCTCTGTAGCAGCCGATCTCCTGAAGGCGCTTGATATTAAGAGCAACCTCTCTTCTCAGATCACCTTCTACCATGTAATCCTTGTCAATGATCTCGGCAATTCTCTTCACCTCATCGTCAGTCAATTCCCTGACACGGGTATCCGGGCTGACTTTAGCCGCCTCAAGAATCTTGTTGGCGCTCACTCTGCCGATTCCGTAGATATAGGTCAGTCCGATCTCTACACGTTTTTCTCTGGGTAAATCAACACCTGCAATACGAGCCATTTACATTTCCTCCATTTTCTCTGCATTTCTTATGCACTTTGTATACTGCGTATACATGACACTAATTGATTGGGGTAGGTCCTACCCAACCGGATCAAATCATCCGATCTTTCCAAACGCAACGCCTGGTATCAAAAAGTTATCTCCTAAGGCTCTTCCATCTATATTATTATATATATTATATTAGTAAGAACCCCTTCAAACCTTGAAACTGTCCGGGGATTAACCTTGTACCTGCTTGTGTTTGGGATTCTCACAGATTACTCTGATCTTTCCTTTTCTTTTAATGATCTTGCACTTTTCGCAAATCGGTTTTACTGATGATCTTACTTTCATCTTAAACCCTCCTTTCAAAAAAGACCGTTTTACATTATATCATCAAACCCAGCATTTGGCAAGAGCTTTTTTTCAGCCTTTTCCGCAGCTTTTTTCAGCCTTTTTCGCATCTGCGCGCATCTTATTTATCTCTCCAGATGATCCTTCCTTTGGACAGATCGTAGGGCGATAACTCAAGCGTTACCTTATCGCCCGGCAGGATACGAATAAAGTGCTGCCGGAGCTTACCGCTTATATGCGCCAGCACCACATGACCGTTTTCCAACTCTACCTGAAACATAGTGTTCGGCAGCTTTTCAATGACTGTTCCTTCGATTTCAATTACATCAGCTTTTGACATTTGACTCCTCCTGATACTTTTTGATTGTTCTACTGATCTCCAAATCCGTAAAGCCTTTCTCCGGCTCCTTAATCTGTACCTGTTTATTGACCTGAATATGTTTCCGGTTCTTTTTCTTGGGCCGATCCGCGCATCTGACCACACCGTCCGCCAGAAATACATATTCGCCTTCTTCTCTTACTATGACATAGGTTTTTCCCTTATCATGTCCCGCCATCGAGACGGCAAGCATTCCCGTCATGCCATTTACTTTCCTTTATTCCATAAAATATTCTATAAAATCTTTCCTAACGTCAATATCTCCGGCTCGCCCTCGGTTATCAGTACCGTGTTCTCATAGTGGGCCGACAGAGAATGATCCGCCGTAACGACCGTCCAGCCGTCGTTAAGCCACCTCACATCGCCGGTCCCCATATTGATCATCGGTTCCACCGCCAATGTCATGCCGGGCCGGAGTCTCGGTCCCCGTCTCCTCTGTGCAAAATTAGGGATCTCCGGCGCTTCATGCAGATGCGTTCCGATGCCGTGTCCGACAAGCGCCGATACAATGCCGTATCCGTACTGTGTGACATAAGCCGCGATCGCATTGGAGATATCAAACAGGTGCATACCCGCCCGCGCCATTTTGATCCCTTCATAGAAGCTCTGTCTGGTCACATCGATCAGCTGCTGCGCCTGCGGACTGATCCGGCCAACCGCATGGGTCCTGGCCGCATCAGAATGATACCCCTGATAAATGAGTCCCATGTCGAGGCTCACAATGTCGCCTTCCTGTATGATGCGCGAGTCGCTCGGTATACCGTGCACGACCTCGTCGTTTACGGATACGCACACAGACGCCGGATAACCGTTATAGTGAAGAAAGTTAGGAGTGCATCCCATGCTGCGGATGAGCTTTTCGCCGGCTCTGTCTATCTCTTTCGTGGAAATGCCCGGCCGGATAATGTCTGCCAGCTCATCATGCACCCTGGAGAGCAGTCTGCCGGATTCTCTCATCAGTTCGATCTCTCTCGAAGATTTGATCGTTATCGCCATCGTCATCCCTGCCTTAATTTCTGTTTATCATTATATCTGAAAGCATCTATGCGCCCAGGATCTTCCCGATCGCCGCGAACACGTCCTTCATGTCCATCGTACCGTCTACGGTCTTAAGCACGCCTTTCTTCTTATAAAAATCAATGAGAGGCTGCGTCTGCTCATGATATACATTCAGACGGTTCTGAACCGTCTCCGGTTTATCATCGTCGCGCAGCACAAGCGGCTGTCCGCACACATCGCATATTCCCTCTTTTTTCGGCGGAATATGTTCGATATGATAAGTCGCACCGCAGGAGAGGCAGGCGCGTCTTCCGCCCATCCTTCTTACGATGTTTTCATCCGGAACATCCACATCGATCGCATAATCGATCTTATCGCCCAGCTCTGTAAGCGCTTTGTCAAGCACTTCCGCCTGGGGAATGGTTCTCGGAAACCCGTCAAGCACGTAACCGTTCCGGCAATCGTCCTGCGCCACTCTGTCGAGCAGGATCTTCACCGTCAATTCATCGGGGACAAGAAGCCCCTTATCCATATATTGTTTTGCTTCCATGCCGAGAGCCGTTCCGTTCTTAATGTTGGCTCTGAAAATATCCCCTGTGGAAATATGCGGAATCCCGTACTCATCCGCAATCATTTTGGCCTGCGTGCCTTTGCCCGCACCGGGCGCGCCCAGCATAATAATCTTCATCCTGATCCTCCATTTCTGCTCAATATGCCGCCCTTTTCCGATAATAGGAAAGTCTGGGGACGGTCGGATGCTCCGCTCGTCCCCATGATATTTTATAATATAATCAATATCAGTTGTTCAAAAATCCTTTATAATTACGAACTAACATCTGTGACTCGATCTGTTTTACGGTCTCAAGAACGACGCTGACAATAATGATCAGACTCGTTCCGCCGAAGGACACGCTCGCGCCAAACACACCGTTAAAGATATACGGCACAACGCACACGATCGTAAGTCCAACCGCACCGATAAAGATAATATAGGTAAGCACCTTGTTCAGATAGTCACTGGTGGGCTTGCCCGGTCTGATACCCGGAACAAATCCGCCCTGCTTCTTCATATTCTCCGATATCTCTAACGGATTAAAGGTGATCGAAGTATAGAAGTAAGCAAAAAGGATAACCAGCACAATATATACGACCAGGCCGAGCGAATAAACCGGCTGGCTGGGATTGCACCAGTAATTGGAGTTTAATCCTTTTAAGATCTCGCCCCACACACCCGTACCGCTTATATTAAAGAAAGAACATATCATCACCGGCAGCTGCATCAGGGATGATGCAAAGATCACAGGAATAACGCCGGACGTGTTGATCTTAAGCGGAATATTTGTCGCCTGGCCGCCCACCATTTTTCTTCCCTGTACCTTCTTGGCGTACTGTACGGGAATCTTACGGACACCGTCATTCAGAATAATAACGAGTACCACCATCAGCACGATGACCGCTATTATGATGATCGCGGCTACCACGCCCTTGGCGATGGAACGTCCGATGACGAACTGTTCAAACAGCTGTGTGATGTCCTGGGGCATACGCGACAAAATGTTAATGGTAAGTACAATGGAAATACCATTGCCCACACCGTGTTCGGTGATCCGCTCACCGATCCACATAAGGAATGCGCTGCCCGCAGTCAGTGCCACAATGACAGTAATGACATTCATGACATTGTACGTCTGCAGAAGGCCCTGCCTTCCGAACCCGATCGCCATTGCAGTTGACTCGATCAATGCAAGCGCTACCGTCACATATCTGGTAATGGATGCAATCTTCTTCCTGCCATCGGCGCCGTCGCGCTGCATCTCCTCCAGCTTAGGGATCGCAATCGTCATAAGCTGCATAATAATGGATGATGTGATATACGGTGTGATGTTCAATGCAAGAACGGACATGTTAATAAACGATCCGCCCGTAAAAGCGTCAAAGAAATTGAATGCATCGCTGGTCTGCTGTGCAAACCAGTCAGCAAAAAACGCCCTGTTGATACCCGGAACGGGCAGCTGTGAGCCGAGACGGATCACAATCAACATCATAAACGTAAAGAAAATCTTCTTTCTGATTTCTTTGATTTTAAATGCATTTACTAAGGTTTTAAACATTAAACCACCTCTGCTGTTCCACCAAGTGCCTCGATCTTTTCTTTAGCGGATGCGCTGAAAGCGCCTACCTTAACATCGAGCTTCTTGGTTAATTCTCCGTTTCCAAGAATCTTAACGCCATCGCGAGGGTTCTTGATGATCCCTTTTTCAATTAATGCATCCACATCAACCGTTGCGCCGCTGTCAAATACCTCAAGCGCGCTTATGTTGATCGCTACTATATCCTTAGAGTTTCTGCAGGTGAATCCTTTCTTGGGAAGCCGTCTGTACAAAGGCATCTGACCGCCTTCAAATCCCGGTCTGGGCGCTCCCGAACGAGCTTTCTGTCCTTTATGTCCCTTGCCGGCAGTCTTGCCGTTGCCTGAACCGTGTCCACGACCTCTTCTAAAATTATCACTGTGTACCGACCCTGCAGCTGGTCTTAAATTTGATAATTCCATTGTGGCACCTCCTTATGCTTCTTCTACTTTCACCATGTGTCTTACTTTCTGAATCTGGCCTCTGGTTGATGCGTTATCCGGCAGTTCAACCGTCTGGTTAATCTTTCTAAGTCCCATAGCCTTGATCGTGGCTCTGGTCTTCGGAATCTGACCAATGGTAGATTTGATTAAAGTTATCTTTAATTTCTTATCTGCTTCTTTCTTTGCTGCCATGTTTTTTCCCTCCTAAATTTTCTGACCGCCAAATGATATCCGGCAATTTAAGCACGAATCTCTTCTACGGACTTACCGCGGTTCTTAGCTACTTCTTCAGGAGTCTTCAACTGGCTCAGGCCCGCGATTGTAGCAAGTACAACGTTCTGCTTATTATTGGAGCCCAAAGATTTCGTACGGATATTCTTGATGCCCGCAAGCTCACATACGATACGGGCCGGACCGCCGGCGATGATACCGGTACCTTCCGGAGCCCTCTTAAGAAGTACGGAAGCCGATCCGAATTTACCGATGAAATCATGTGTAATGCTGTTCTTATCATCAAGTGCAACGGAAACCAAATTCTTGATTGCATCTTCCTTTCCTTTACGAATTGCTTCAGGGATCTCAGTTGCCTTACCCAAACCTGCACCAACATGACCGTTGCCATCGCCGACAACCACAAGCGCCGTGAAACGCATGTTACGACCACCCTTAACAACCTTGGTAACACGTTTGATTGTTACAACTTTTTCAGTCAACTCTAATTGACTTACATCAATGATTGTACGTCTCATGTGATTCTTTTCTCCCTTCCTAGAATTCCAGGCCGGCTTCTCTCGCCGCCTCTGCCAATGCCGCAATCTTACCCTGATATATGAAACCGCCTCTGTCAAAGATAACAGTCTTGATACCTTTTTCGATTGCTCTCTTGGCGATCACTGTTCCCAAATATGCTGCCGCATCAACGTTATTGGTTTTTTCCAGCTCAGCTTTCACATCCTTCTCAAGCGTGGACGCTGAAACCAGGGTGTTGCCAACCGTATCGTCAATAATTTGAGCATACATATGATTATTGCTTCGAAACACTGATAAACGCGGTCTCTCAGCTGTGCCGCTGAGACGGTTGCGCAGTCTCTTGTGCTTTTTTACACGAACATCACGTCTTGATACTTTACTAACCATCTTCATACTCTCCTTATCTGTTATTTCTTACCGGTCTTACCGACTTTACGTCTGATCGTCTCGTCAACATATTTGATACCCTTGCCCTTATAAGGCTCCGGTCTTCTCTTATCTCTTATTTCAGCCGCAAACTGACCGACTTTTTCTTTATCGATACCTTTGACAATGATAATGTTCTGTCCATCCACAACAGTCTCAATGCCCTCGGGATCTGTCATCTCAACCGGATGAGAGTAACCTAAGTTCAGCGTCAGTTTCTTACCGGACTTGGCTGCTCTGTAACCGACGCCGTTTACTTCCAGTTTCTTCTCATAGCCTTCCGTAACGCCAATTACCATGTTATTGATCAGGGTTCTGGTCAGACCGTGGAAAGATTTCATTCTCTTCAGATCGTTCGGTCTTGATACAAGGACCTGATCGCCCTCTACTTTGATCTCCATTTCCGACGGAAGCACTCTCTCAAGTGTTCCCTTAGGACCTTTTACAGTCACCTTATTATTTTCTGCGACATCCACAGTAACGCCTGCCGGAATCGCGATTGGCATTCTTCCTATACGTGACATGCCCGTACCTCCTGTTTTTATAATCTTACAACAATACCTGTGTTACCGATCGCTCCCCGAGAATGACTCGAAGAGGCTTTTTCCAGACTCGAGAATCTCTCGTTGTCGGCCTGCTCCCCGAGAATGGTTCGAAGAAACATTCTCCAGACTCGAGAACCTCTCGTTGTCGGCCTGCTCCCCGAGAATGGTTCGAAGAGGCTTTTCTCCAGACTCGAGAATCCGTCCGTTTCACGGACACGCTGCTTCGCAGCTTCTGATTCTCTCGTTGTTGGTCGCATAAAATCAAATGCTCGCTTCGCTCGCGCTTGATTTTATTGCTCCCTACCAGACGAACGCCAGTACCTCGCCGCCCACCTGAAGCTCTCTTGCTTTCTTATCTGTGATAACGCCCTGGTTCGTGGAAATGATCGCAACGCCCAGACCGCCAAGAACTCTGGGCAGATCCTCCTTGCCGGCATACACACGCAGACCGGGCTTAGAGATTCTCTTAATGCCGGAGATGATCTTGTCGTTCTTGTCCTCACCGTACTTCAATGTGATATGGATCGTCTTGAAGTTACCGTTATCGATTAAATCAAATTTTCTGATATAACCTTCGTCCAGAAGAATCTGAGCAATAGCCAGCTTCATCTTGGATGAGGGCACATCTACTGTATCGTGTTTTGCAGTATTTGCGTTACGGATTCTTGTAAGCATATCTGCAATCGGATCGCTCATTGTCATGATTTTTCCTCCTTCTCTCGATTCTTACCAGCTTGCTTTCTTAACGCCGGGAATCTGGCCTTTATATGCTAATTCACGGAAGCAAATTCTGCAGATTCCGTATTTTCTCAAATAAGCATGTGGACGACCACAAATTTTGCAGCGGTTATATGCTCTTGAAGAGAACTTGGGTTTACGCTGCTGTTTAACCTTCATTGCTGTCTTAGCCATGAATTTACCTCCTTCTATTTAGCGAATGGCATGTTAAATAATCTCAACAACTCACGTGCTTCTTCATCCGTCCTGGCCGTGGTAACAAAAATAACATCCATCCCTCTTACCTTGTCAACTTTATCGTACTCGATCTCGGGGAAGATGATCTGCTCCTTGATACCCAGCGCATAATTACCTCTGCCGTCAAACGAATTGGGATTTACACCCCGGAAGTCACGCACACGGGGCAGCGCAAGATTTACGAGGCGATCCAGGAATTCATACATCTTATCGCCGCGAAGCGTTGTCTTGCATCCGATTGCCTGACCTTCCCTGATCTTGAAGTTAGCGATGGAATGTTTTGCTTTGGTGACGATCGCCTTCTGTCCGGTAATCGTCTCCATGTCGCTTACAGCCGATTCCAAAACCTTGGCGTTTTCCTTAGCTTCACCAACGCCCATGTTGATCACGATCTTGTCTAACTTCGGAACTTCCATAACATTTTTATATCCAAACTTTTTGATCATAGCGTCTACGATCTCGTTCTTATATGTCTCCTTAAGTCTACTACTCAACGTTTTAGACCTCCTTTCCAGAATTAATCAATGGTGTCGCCAGTGGACTTGGCAAAGCGGACCTTCTTACCATTCTCAAACTTGAAACCGATCCTCGTTGCTTTTCCCTTGTGCACATACATTACATTGGAAGCATCAATAGGAGCCTCCTTCTGGACAATACCGCCGTTCTGATTGGCTGCCGAAGGTTTCTCGTGCTTTGTGATTATGTTCACGCCTTCTACGAGGACTCTGTTCTTCTTTCTGTCAACGGAAATAACCTTGCCCTCTTTGTCCTTATCTTTACCTGCGATCACTTTGACGGAATCGCCTTTCTTAATCTTAAATGTTGACATACCGGCACCTCCTATAATACTTCCGGAGCCAGTGAAACAATTTTCATAAACTGTTTATCACGAAGCTCTCTGGCTACTGGCCCGAAAATACGGGTTCCTCTCGGAGTCTTATCCTCCTTGATGATAACAGCAGCATTCTCGTCAAATCTGATATAAGATCCGTCTTTACGACGAGTACCTTTAACAGTACGAACAACTACGGCTTTCACAACATCGCCTTTTTTTACAACGCCGCCTGGTGTTGCATCTTTGACCGTAGCAATAATCACATCACCAATACGCGCATATCTTCTTGTAGAACCGCCCACAACCCTGATGCAAAGAAGCTCTTTGGCACCGGTATTGTCAGCGACATTCAGTCTGCTTTCCTGTTGAATCATGCTGATCTCTCCTTCTTATTATTTTGCTCTCTCAACGATCTCAACAAGTCTCCATCTCTTGTCCTTGGATAAAGGTCTTGTCTCCATTACCTTAACCGTATCGCCGATGTTGCACTCATTGTTCTCATCGTGTGCCTTCAGTTTGTAAGTTCTCTTTACGATCTTGTTGTAAAGCGGATGTTTTACATGGTTCTCAATGGCTACCACGATCGTTTTATCCATTTTATTACTGGTTACTTTGCCAGTACGGGTTTTTCTTAAATTTCTTTCCACTCTTAATTCTCCTCTCTTATGACTCCACTATCGTAAGGTCATCTGATACGCGCGCCGCTTAATTTGCAGTCTTTGCTTTCTGCGTTATGACCGTCTGAATTCTTGCAATGTTTCTTCTTACGTCCTTGATTCTTGCTGTATTGTCCAGCTGGTTCGTTGCATTCTGGAATCTCAGATTGAAAAGTTCTTTCTTGGCATCAACCAGTTCCTGTGCCAATTCCGCATCTGATTTTTTCTGTAAATCCTCAACATACTTATTAGTTTTCATTTACTGCACCGCCTTCCAAGTCTGCTTTAGAAACGATCTTACACTTGCACGGAAGCTTATGTGTTGCAAGACGTAACGCTTCTTTGGCAATATCCTCAGTTACCCCCGAGATCTCGAACATTACGCGTCCCGGCTTAACAACCGCTACCCAGTATTCGAGAGTACCTTTACCGGAACCCATACGCGTTTCTGCCGGTTTCGCTGTTACAGGTTTATCGGGGAAAATCTTGATCCAGACTTTACCGCCACGCTTAACGTAACGGGTAATGGCAATACGGGCAGCCTCGATCTGGTTGGATTTGATCCAGCAGGGCTCCAATGCCACAATACCGTACTCACCGTATGTGATCGTATTTCCGCGTGTAGCTTTACCGCGCATGGAACCGCGGAACTGCTTACGATGTTTTACTCTTTTAGGCATTAACATTATTTATCGCTCCCTTCCTCATTAGATTTAGTGGGAAGTATCTCACCCTTATAGATCCACACCTTGACGCCGAGTTTACCGTAGGTAGTATCGGCTTCCGCAAAACCGTAATCAATATCGGCTCTGAGTGTCTGCAGAGGAATCGTGCCTTCGCTGTAGAACTCCGTGCGGGCGATATCCGCTCCGCCAAGACGACCGGCTACTGCAGTCTTAATACCTAACGCGCCAGCCTTCATGGTCCTGCCCATACAGGATTTCATGGCACGTCTGAAGGACACACGGTTCTCAAGCTGCTGTGCAATGTTCTCGGCAACAAGCTGAGCATCTCTGTCAGGTCTCTTGATCTCCTTGATATCCACGAAAACTTTCTTGTTCGTCAGCTTGGTGAGCTCTTTCTTGGTGATCTCGATCTCTGCGCCGCCCTTACCGATAACAACGCCCGGTTTAGCGGTGTAAATAATAACCTTGACCCTGTCGGATGCTCTTTCGATCTCGATCTTGGAGATACCTGCGCTGTACAACTTTTTCTTTAAATATTTCCTGATATTATAATCTTCCACTAAGAAGTCAGCAAACTCCGCATCAGCATACCATTTGGAATCCCAATCTTTAATGATGCCGACTCTTAAGCCGTGTGGATTAACTTTCTGTCCCATGTTGTTCTCCTTCCTGAATAATCCTATTTCTCATCAAGCACAATGGTGATATGACTCATTCTCTTCTCGATCCTGTAAGCCCTGCCCTGTGCCCTCGGTCTGATCCTCTTCATCGTAGGTCCCTTATTAGCGTAACACTCCGCAATATACAGGTTCTCCGGGTTCGGATATTTTGCGGGATCCTGGCCGTACAAATATTCAGCGTTTGCACGGGCGGATTCCAGCAGCTTCTTGATGATACTTGAAGCATATCTGGGATTGTACTCCAGTATTCCAAGTGCAGTCTCCACATCTTTGCCTCTGATGGCATCTAACACGAAACAAGCCTTCTGTACAGACACTCTGGCGTAAGACAGCTTTGCGGAGGGTCTGTTATCTTTATTCGCGTTTCTCTCTCTCTTTATCTGGGATCTATGTCCTTTAGCCATAGATGATGACCTCCTTTCATATTAACGAACTTTGGACTTTCTCTCGTCTTTATCGTGTCCTCTGTAAGTTCTGGTCGCAACAAACTCGCCGAGCTTGTGTCCAACCATATCTTCCGTAACATATACCGGTACGTGCTTTCTTCCGTCATGAACAGCAAATGTGTGTCCCACAAAAGACGGGAAAATCGTAGAACGGCGGGACCAGGTCTTAATAACCTGTTTCTGCCCCGATGCATTTAACGCATCTACTTTTTTCAGTAAGCTCGCATCTGCAAATGGTCCTTTTTTCAGTGATCTAGACATGTTCTCTCCTCCTATTTAATCGCTCTGCCGTCTCTTCTTCTCACGATCAGCTTGTCGGACGCTTTCTTCTTACGCGTCTTTAAGCCGAGTGCCGGTTTACCCCACGGTGTGCTCGGACCGGGACGACCGATCGGAGCCCTACCTTCACCACCGCCGTGCGGATGGTCGTTAGGGTTCATAACGGAACCGCGGACTGTAGGACGGATACCCATATGACGCTTACGGCCGGCCTTACCGATCTTGATCAGGTTGTGGTCGCCATTACCGATCGTACCGATTGATGCGCGGCATACAAGCGGAACCATTCTCATTTCGCCGGAGGGAAGTCTGAGTGTCGCATATTTGCCTTCCTTAGCCATTAACTGTGCGCTGTTGCCCGCGGCGCGAACCAACTGTCCGCCTTTGCCGGGATGCAGCTCAATATTATGGATCAACGCGCCCACAGGAATTGCGGATAACGGCAGGCAGTTGCCTACTCTTACTTCCGCGTCGGGGCCGTTCATAACCTTCATGCCGTCTGTCAGGCCTTCCGGAGCAAGGATATATGCCTTCTGGCCATCCTCATAACAGATAAGTGCGATATTCGCCGATCTGTTCGGATCGTACTCGATTCCGAGCACCTTAGCCGGAATGCCCTCTTTGTTTCTCTTAAAATCAATGTTTCTGTATAACCTTCTGTTTCCGCCGCCGTGATGTCTGACCGTGATCTTACCCTGATTGTTACGTCCGGCATTCTTCTTAAGAGAAGTGCACAGAGACTTTTCAGGCGTCTTCTTTGTGATCTCGGAAAAATCGGAACCGGTCATATTACGTCTGGAAGGTGTATATGGGTTGTATGTCTTAATTCCCATGATCTTATCTCCTTTTCTTTCTTAAATTAGAGTCCCGCAAAGATCTCGATATCCTTGCTGTCCTGCGTCAACTGTACAATGGCTTTCTTGGTCTTGGCCGTCTTGCCGTATACCATGCCACGTCTCTTGGTCTTGCCGTCCATGTTCATGGTGTTGACTCTCTCTACTTTCGTTCCCTCGAACATTTTCTCCACAGCTTCTTTGATCTGTGTCTTATTCGCTTCCGGATGAACAAGAAAAGTATATTTTTTCTCACTCATGCCTGCCATACTCTTCTCGGTGATAACCGGTTTGAGGATCACATCATAATACTGTAATGCTGCCATTATGCATACACCTCCTCGATCTTAGCCACAGCGTCCTTGGTGATCACGAGCGTGTCACCCTTCAAAATATCATATACGTTAATGTTCTCCACTACTGCCGTAGAGATCTTCGGAAGATTTTTCGCGGAGCGGATCACATTCTGGTCAGCTTCCCCGATGACTACCATCGCTTTCTCTACTTTGAGATTATTCATGATCTCTTTGAACTTCTTAGTCTTGATCTCGTCAAGCTTCAGCTCATCCAGAACAATGAACTTGTTCTCCTGTACTCTGCTCGTCAGAACAGATTTAAGAGCCGCTCTCTTCTCTTTTTTGTTCAGCTTAAACGAATAATCCCTCGGAACGGGAGCGAATACAACGCCGCCGCCCTTCCACTGGGGCGCCCTGATGGAGCCCTGTCTTGCATGACCTGTTCCCTTCTGTCTCCAGGGCTTTCTGCCGCCGCCGGATACTTCGGAACGTGTCTTTGCTTTCTGTGTTCCCTGACGCTTATTGGCAAGCGTCTGGACTACTGCCATATGCACAAGGTGCTCATTGATCTTAACGCCGAACACCGCATCGTTTAAGTCCATCTTGCCGACTTCTTTACCTTCCATATTATAAACAGATACGTTTGCCATCTGAATGGTCCTCCTTTCATCTGTGACCGTATGTCACTATTTCGCCTCTACCTTAGTTGTCTCTTTGATGGTTACTAAGGCTTTCCTGGGGCCGGGTACAGCGCCTTTGACAAGGATAAGATTCTTGTCCGCGTCAACCCTTACGACCGTGAGGTTCTGAACCGTCACTCTGACGCAGCCCATGTGTCCCGGCATGCCCTTTCCTTTAAAGACCTTACTCGGCGAGGAACATGCACCGTTAGAACCCTGATGGCGATGGAATTTGGAACCGTGCGCCATAGGACCTCTGTGCTGTCCGTGCCTCTTAATGGCGCCCTGAAATCCTTTACCTTTGGAGATCGCAGTCGCATCGATACGATCGCCCGCCTCAAAAATATCAGCCTTGATCTCGCTTCCGAGCGTATACTCTTCCGCGTTGTCCAGCTTTAATTCCCTGACATATCTCTTTGCAGATACGCCCGCTTTATCAAAGTGACCTTTTAACGCTTTGTTCACACCATGTCTGTGGATCACTTCTTTTTTGCCGGCTTTGTCCTTGTTGACGATTCTTTCTTTCTTGTCCACAAAACCGACCTGTACGGCACTGTAGCCGTCATTCTCCACAGTCTTGATCTGTGTTACCGCGCAAGGTCCTGCCTGAAGCACGGTAACGGGTGTAAGCGTTCCGTCTTCAGAAAAGATCTGGGTCATTCCGACCTTCGTTGCCAAAATAGCTTTCTTCATTTTTTTACCTCCTGTTGTTCTACAGCGGAACTGAATGCTGACTTCAGTTCGTCCTAGTAGGGGTTGTTATTTGCTCTTCATCTTAATGTCGATGTACACGCCTGCAGGCATCTCTAATCTCTGTAAAGCGTCAACCGTCTTGGGTGTAGGTGAGATGATGTCGATGAGTCTCTTGTGAGTTCTCTGCTCGAACTGCTCTCTGGAGTCCTTATATTTGTGGACTGCCCGGAGGATCGTTACCACTTCCTTCTTAGTGGGAAGCGGTACGGGGCCGCTCACCTGGGAACCGTTCTTCTTTACCGTTTCGATGATTTTCTTTGCAGATGCATCAACCAACTGATGATCATAGGCTTTTAATGTAATTCTCATTACCTGATTTGCCATAAAAAAAGTCGCCTCCTTTTCGCACTTTTAAGTTCTAAGTACGACAAGCGGTGACTGTACACTCTCCCGTGTGTGTCCTATTCTTACCAGACGCTAACCACGGTGTTTCCGGTCCTGCCGGACATTCCTGTTTGTACAGTGACTTGTCGTCAGTTTCCTAACTTGACATTCGCTCCACGGAAAACCCAAACGCCATTGCTGGCATCCAGCAACCTCACGCTTCATAGCTATCATGCCACAGCATTGACTAGTATACATTGAAAAAATCCTTTTGACAAGGACTTTTTCAAAAAAATTGTATTTTTTTCCATACAATCCACACCCGGCGTCTTTCATTGCGCCGGTCAGGGTTCTTCCTGTTCCAGTGCGTACAATCCTCTTAAGATTTCTTTTCCCGTGCCGGTCTTAAAGATCTTCCGGCAGACGGTGCGGGCCGCATCCGCGTCCTCTTCCTCCTCGCAGAGATTTACCAGAAAATCCGCTTCCACCAGGATCTGGTAATCCATGCCGTCAATCGCATCGTAAGTATGGTGGTGCCCCACCAGATATCAGACACGATCCGTGACATCCGGCGCAAATCCCAGTCTGTCAAGCATCTGCCGTGCCAGCGCCGGTCCTTCCTTCTCCTGAAGCGCGCCGCTGCAGTCCTTGTATTTCTCCTCGCACAAGTGGATGGCAATGTCATGGACGATGGCCGCCGCCTCGGCTGTGAACCGCATCCGTTCCTCCAGATGCTCCGACGCCGCGATCAGCCGCGCATAGCTGTGTACTTTGATAAAATGCTGAATCCGCTTTGCATCGCCGCTGTAATATCGTATCATCTCCAAGATCAGCGCTTCCAACATGTCATATCTCCTTTTGGCATCCACCGTTTTCTGCCCGGCCGTATGCATCGACCAATGTATGATAATCAGTATATATCCGATGCCGCCCAAAAGCAAGTGCAGACGCCGCGCAGCGCCGTTTTCTGATTTTCCAGTCGCGCCTTTTTCCGATTCTGCTAGGCAGGCACGCGGGAATGTAGTAAAATAAAGATTGCCGATGCACCGGACGCCGGAACGGGATCAGAAGTATTCCATGCCGGGCAGCATACCGGATCACTGCGCGGAACGAAAGGGCTTTACTATGTGGATAGCGGACAAGTGGAAAGATTATGAAGTGATAGACACCTCCGGCGGGGAGAAGCTGGAGCGCTGGGGCGATTACATACTGGTGCGGCCGGACCCGCAGGTGATCTGGGATACGGCAAAAACCGCACCCGGATGGACCAAAAAAAACGGGCACTATCACCGGAGCTCCAAGGGCGGCGGAGAATGGGAATTTTTCAATCTGCCCCAGGAATGGACGGTCGGATACAAAGACCTGACTTTCCGCTTAAAGCCATTCAGCTTCAAGCACACCGGACTCTTCCCCGAACAGGCCGTCAACTGGGACTGGTTTTCTTCTATAATAAAAGAAGCCGTACGCCGGGATCCCGGACGGCAGATCAAGGTGCTGAACCTCTTTGCCTATACCGGCGGCGCTACGCTTGCGGCAGCCGGAGCCGGCGCACACGTCACACATGTGGACGCCTCCAAAGGCATGGTCACATGGGCAAAAGAAAACGCCGCCGCCTCAGGGCTTGCCGATGCCCCGATCCGCTGGCTCGTGGACGACTGCGTCAAATTCGTGGAGCGCGAGATACGGCGTGGGAACAAATACGATGCGATCATCATGGACCCTCCCTCTTACGGCAGGGGGCCCAGAGGCGAGGTCTGGAAAATAGAAGAAAGCGTCTTTCCTTTTATCCGGCTTACTGCGCAGATCCTTGCAAAAGACGCCCTGTTCTATCTGGTCAACTCCTATACGACCGGGCTGCAGCCCGCCGTGCTTACCTATATGATACACACCGCGCTCGTTCCGGACTTCGGCGGTCATGTCGAGTCCGCAGAGATCGGACTGCCCGTTACGTCAAGCGGCCTTATCCTGCCCTGCGGCGCATCGGGGCGCTGGACAGGCGCGGAATAGACCGCTGTATCGCGCCATCGTTCCGCCGTCTCCTACCGGATAAGGCTGTAGCCGGTCATGACTATCACGAGCGCAATCAGTATCCACAGTCCCAGCAGAACGGCTATCAGGATCAGGTACGCCTTAAAGAAGTTGGACTTGCTCTTCTTCTCCGTATGACTGAAGGCCCAGACAAAAACCATGATAATATTTACACAGGGAACCATCAGGAGCAGGAATGATAAAACCCACTCGCCGACCGAAACCGGTTCCTCCAAGTCGATCCCGCCGTCACCGTACTGCTGCCCGCCCGCATAGGGCTGATACTGCTGATACTGGTTCTGGTACTGGTACTGATTCTGATACGGACTCTGATTCTGGTATTGATTCTGGTTCTGGTACGGACCCTGATTTGCGGAAGAACCGTTATCCGGGGATCCCGTGTTCATACAGGTGTTATCCTGCCTGTAATCGCCATTCACATTCATATTGTTGTCGTCCATATTTATCCTCCCATAATTTTAATATGTTTAATATGTAATTTCTTTTTTCATATGTAATGTAATATTTCTGTAATATATGACACATATGTCAAACACCTTGTATAAGCGCGACATTCGGTATGACATTATTGTCTTTTCATCCCCTATTGCCGCCCGACTGTCTGCCGATATGTCTCCCATATATGTGCAAGCATGTTATCCTCCGTATAAATACAGGGGACTATGTTCGGATAATACAGGTACATACGCACGCCATACACCGCGATCATAAGTATCAGCAGTGACACTACAATAGCCTTGATCCCTGCCGCCCGCCGCCCTATGATATAGCGATTCCAGCCGAAATACACAGCTGCCGCAGCGATCGGAAAGATCATCGGATTCATCTGCCATGCCGCCGCCCACCTGCCTGTCAGGAAAAGACCGGCTGCTCTGGTGACGCCGCACCCCGGACAGGGCACTCCACAGAATATGACCAGCGGACAGAAAGCATGAAAGACCAGCCTGGTGACCAGCATATATAAGACCACCGCAGCCACCGCAGCGCCATATTGTTTTACATCGGCAGCAAACCGCCCTGTAACTGCCATCAATTTTCCCCGCACTGTACTACCCGCTTTCCGTAACATTTATTCCCGCATCAGGGTCCCTCTCCGTTCCAATGAGTAAAGCGTCTGTCAACGCTGTATTCCGCCATACAAGCCGTGTGCGCCGGAATCTTAAGTCAGCCGGCCACCAGCCGTGCCGCGCCATACAGCAACAGCAGATGAACCGGATAAAAGCCGTAGCACACCGCCTTGGGAAGCTGCCTGCCTCTCGTTCCATCATACAGCGCGATCGGCACAAAAGCAAATAAACCGTATAATTCTCTTAACGAAAAACGAAACAAATATTCTATCGTATAATCTCCTGCATACTCCAGGCAGTTGATGCTCCACATACCCAGAAACATTACGCAGCCCGCCAGAGCCACCTTAAAAAACAGGCTGTATCTGCGCGTCACGTAGAATGTAAAGATCAGCAATACACCCATATACTTATAGTCCGTACTCAGGACATACGCCGCCGCGCAGCATAAAACCAGGCACCCCAGGCGAATACCCCAAAAAGTGCAGATGCACATATGCCATCCCGCATCTTTCAGCTTACCCGTTTTCCGTATCATCCGGGCGCTATGCCCCGCCCACTCCCATACAGTCAGCGCCAGAACGCCCAGAAATAACGTGAGAAAGATATTTTGACTACTTGGGTCAAATACCTTTCCCCTAAACGCAAGGTCAAAGGGGATCTCTGATATAACCGCAAACAGGGCAAGCCTGCCTAAATACTTTCCTCTACTGTGCGTATGTACAAAACCCTCGGCCGCCAGAAAAGCAAACAGAACAAACGAGAGCCGTCCCACCGCCCTGCCTACGGAATAGATCTGCCCCAACGTCTCTGTCCCATGACCCGCCGCAGCGCACTCCTGAATGACAGCCAGAAAGACAACGGCAAAAAAATGATCGATGAACATGGTCGCATATGCAATATTTTTAATGCCGGCATTGCTGAATGATATTGTTTTCATGTGCCCATTATAGCACGATCCTTATGGCGAATACAGTAAATCATCAAAAGGAAACAAAAAAGCCAAAAAAGGGAGAACGGCTCCGCCGTTCTCCCTTCCCTTCTGACAGGTTCACAAATTTACTTACCGCACTACCTCTAGGCCTGTTATCCCAGTAAGGACAATGCCAGCTGATTAGACTGGTTCGCCTGGGACAGCATCGATGTGCCGGCCTGCTGCAGAATGTTGTTGTTCGCGTACTTAACCATCTCTGTAGCGATATCCGTATCGCGGATCTGTGCCTCAGCGCTGGTGGTATTCTCCACTACGTTATCGAGGTTATTGATGGTGTGCTCCAGTCTGTTCTGCACTGCGCCGAGCGCGGAACGCTGTGCGGAAACTCTGCTCAGAGCCGCGGAGATAGTCTCAATGGCGTTCCTGCCGTTGGTATCGTCCTTGCCGTCCACTTTTAGGCCGCTGATCCCAAGAACCTCAGCGCTCATAGCGTCGATGTCCACGGAGATCTGGTTGTTCTCTGTCGCGTCAGCGCCCACATGGAGCGTCAGCGTCAGTGCGCCCGTGGAATACGGAACACTGGAATCCACCAGTTCATCCACATCCTCCTGCGAAACCCCACGAATCTCATCGCCGAACTTCACATACAGATCTGCGTCCGATTTCAGCGTGCCGTCGTCGTTCAGGTACTTATATAGGCCGTTAGCCGCGATCTCGTTGCCATCCTTGTCGGCAAACTGTGCAAGGCTCTTAGTCGTCTCAAGGGCATCGAAATCAACCTTGTTCAGACTGTTCAGTTTGCCCGCGCCGACATTTTTGTAATAATCTGCCACTGCCTCAACGATAGTGCCCTCCGCCAGTTGCTTGCCGTACTTATCATAGATCGTCGTACCTGCTTTGGTCTTGTACGCAGTCGTGCCGTCCACTGTTTCTTTTGTTGCCGTTCCTACCGTACCGTCCGCATTGAACGTGACCGTATAGTAATCGCCGCTTCCCTTTTCGGCATTCTTATCGACCTTGACATAATCGTTTCCCTCTTTTCTGTAGAGGTCGTCACGTCCTACGATCGTTACCTCAGTAAAATCGCTGTCCTCCGCCGCTTCACCCACTTTGCCAGGTTCAGAGCTGGTGTAATAAGTAAGGTTCTCATCCAGGCCGCTCTTGTAAGTGCCCGCCTTAATGGTCTTTACCTCTCCTGCCTTATCGAGATAATACACGTCCTGTGCCAGCACATCCGCCGCCTTGTACTTGAAATTGGTCTTATGGGTCGCGGTCTCGTCGCCTTTGAGCAAATACGTCTCGTTGAACTTGGTGGTTTCAGCCACGCGGTCGATCTCTGTTACCAGCTGATCGATCTCGTCCTGGATCGCCTGACGGTCGGATTCGGAATTGGTGCCGTTGGAAGCCTTGACAGCCAGCTCGTTCATTCTCTGGAGCATGTCGTGTACTTCCGTCAATGCACCCTCTGCCGTCTGTACTGCGCTGATACCGTCCTGTGCGTTCAGGGAAGCCTGTGTCAGACCTCTGATCTGGCGTCTCATCTTCTCGGAGATCGCAAGCCCCGCCGCATCGTCCGCCGCGCGGTTGATCTTGTAACCGGAAGAGAGCTTCTCCGTGGACTTCGCCTGTGCGCTGGTCGTAAGACCGAGCATCCTGTTAGAGTTCATGGCTGTAATGTTGTGTTGTACTATCATAATGATACCTCCTTGTGGTTGTTGCCCCGCAAATCCGTTTACGGGAAATATTTTTGTTTTGGATGACCTGCACGAAGGTCTGCGTCCGCACGGCGGATCTTAAGCTGCGTGCCGGCCATCTGTTTATAATAAACCGGAAGGCCTAGGATATCCCGGTTATTACCGTCAGCGCGCTTTTACCCCTGTGCGCGTATCGTTGATGACGATGTTTTTCTTCCTGCGATACCTCTCCGGCGTTTCAGGCAATGCATAGAACTTAGGCAGCTTAGCCTTTTCCTCCGGGTCGGCCGTATTCTTCTCTACCGCTTTACCTCTCACCACGTTTACATCCCTGGGCGCATCCACCATGATTCGAAGATGTTTCCCCGTACCGCCCAGGAAAACGATCTTTATGTCTTCACCGAGCTGTAAATATTCTTCTACGCTAAGTGTCAGTCTCAACATATAAATACCTCCCTGTATTATGTGCGTTCCTGCCGCCTGTGCTTTGCGCATTTATCAGTGACACTTTTTGTTATAAAATGTTGCATCGGAAAACAGACCGTTATTTTATTGTTAGGAGGAGTTATATGAGCACGACAGAGCCGATCAGAAATATAAACGACTTAAAAAAATTTAAATCATATTATGAGTGCGTATGTCCCGACAGCAGAAATTCGCTGCTGTTGACAATAGGATTAAATACGGCGCTTCGTATCGGGGATATTCTGGCATTAAGATGGGACGATGTATTTGATTTTGCGCGTGAAAATATCAGAGACCACATAAGAGTCTGTGAACAGAAGACGGGAAAGCTCAACATTATAGCAATTAATCCGACCCTTAAGGAAAAGCTTCTGCTTTTCCGGAAACTAAACCCTGCCGCGCTGAAAAACGACTATCTTTTTCAGAGTAAAAAACGAAAAGGACAGGCGCTCAGCCGCTATCAGGCTTTCCGCATTATCAAGAAAGCCGCCGCGCACGCGGGCATAGAAGAACATATAAGCTGTCACTCGCTGCGCAAGACTTTCGGCTACCATGCGTGGAAACAGGGCGTTCCGCCGGTAATGCTTATGAAGATATTCAACCATTCATCCTATCAGGTCACGATTCGGTATCTGTGTATCGAACAGGATGAAAAGGACGAGGTCTTTCATAATATTATACTTTAAAAAAATACAGAATTTTCAAATTTGCCCTAAAGTATTTCATGGAACATCCGATATACTTTGTGTAAGCAATTAACAAATGCAACATTTTATAACAAAATGTTGCATTTTTATTATACCCGGAATCCGGCAAACGGAAGTGGTAAATTTATCCTTATCTGTAATAATAACAACGGCTCTGTCCGGCAGCATGCGCAGCGGTATATGCCACGCTGAGCCCGCCGGCAAAACGGAGGAAACAATATGATAGAAAGATTTGACCTGACCGGTCAAGACTGGGAATTCTGCCTTAGTAAAGAAGCGCTCTGCGAACATGCCGATTTTAACGACACCATCCGTCTACCTTCCACCGTTTCCCAGCAGAAGAAACCTCCTGTCACTCAGGAGAGAAGCGACAGTTATCTAACCGATCCGTACCGTTTTGAGGGATACGCCGCCTATCGGCGCACCATAAGTATTTCTCCCCGTATTCCCGAATGCGACATATATTTAGTCATGGAACGCACCCGCGTAAGCCGCCTGTGGATCAACGGCACATACGCCGGATGCCGGAACAGTCTCTGCACGCCGCACAGATACGACATTACAGAATATTTTACCGAAAAGGACATGGAAATACTGATCGTGACAGACAACGTTACCTGTCCCATCCCCGGAGGCCATATGACTTCCCCGGATACGCAAACTAACTGGCTGGGCATTATGGGCGAAATCTTCATAGAATGCAGAAGCCGCAAGCGTCTGGAAAATGTCAGGCTATACTCCGATGCCGCCGCAGAAAGCGTCACCGTCTGGGGACGGCTGACCGGGTGCAGCAGCCTTGAGGCCGTGGCATATGTAGATGGATTTCCCGCAATAACAGTGACGCTCACAGAGGGCGACCCTTCTTTTACTTATAATATGAAGGGCGCTGTCTTATGGAGCGAGCACACGCCTGTCTGTTATACCATGAACCTTTCGTATGGAGACGATACGGAGCGGATATCCTTCGGCATGGGAGATTACTCGGCATCCGGCAGAAAGCTTATGCGCAACGGACGAAGGATCTTCCTGCGCGGCAAGCACGACGGTATGCTGTTTCCGCTGACAGGCGCCGCTCCCATGAATATTTCGTCCTGGCGCAGCATATTTAAGACGGCAAAAGAATACGGCATCAACCACTACCGCTTTCACACCTGCTGTCCGCCCGAAGCGGCCTTCAGCGCCGCGGACGAACTGGGAATATACCTCGAGCCGGAGCTTCCCTTCTGGGGTACGCTGGAGGAAGAGCCTGACGAAAGCCAGGCGTATCTGATCAGAGAGGGCTTCCGCATTCTCGACAGCTATGCCAATCACCCTTCTTTCTTTGCTCTATCGCTGGGCAACGAGCTGTGGGGCAGCCGCGAACGGCTCAATGCCATATTGGGCGATTACAAACAGTATGACTCTCGCCTGCTGTACACACAGGGATCCAATAATTTTCAGTTTACTCCCTGTACAGTGCCCAACGATGACTTTTTTGTGGGCGTCCGTTTTTCAAAAGACCGGCTCATACGGGGTTCTTATGCGATGTGCGATGCTCCTCTGGGCCACATACAGACAGCCGCGCCCGGATCGGTTTACAGCTACGACGAAAATATATATCCCTCTTCCGCTGCGTCCGATGCGTCCGTCCAATCTGTCAAGGACCGGGCTTTGCACAGTATACAGATCCAGTACGGGACCGGCGTAAAATCCGTCACTGCCGACGACAGCGGTGAACTGATTCCCGGCATTCCCGTCATCTCGCATGAGATCGGACAGTATTTCATGTATCCCGACTATACGGAGATCCCGAAATATACCGGTGTGCTCAAGCCCTGCAATCTTGAAATATTCCGCGACAGACTGCGGGACGCCGGGTTGATCCACCTGGCAGACAGGTATTTTCGCGCATCCGGCAGATTTGCCGCCGAATGCTACAGGATGGAGATCGAGGCCGCTCTCAGATCAAAAGAGCTGTCCGGCTTTCAGCTGCTGGACCTGCAGGATTTTATGGGACAAGGGACTGCTCTTGTCGGCATTCTGAATTCTCTCATGGAAAATAAGGGACTGATGAGCGCGCAGGAATGGCGGTCCTTCTGCTCAGACAGAGTCCTACTTGGATGTATGGACCGTTTTGTCTATCAGGGCGGCGAAACTATACACCTCGGTGTCAGACTCTATCACTATGCACCGAAAGCGGAGCAATGCGTCCGTGTTCTGATACGGCTTATTGACGCCGAAAATAAAGATTGTATCGCAGAGGCGGAATTGTCCGCAGAAGGACCTTTCATCGGCGGTGTCTTCGATATTGGAACGGCCAGACTCGCCCTTCCTTCTGTCCCGAAATCAAAAAAGGCTGTCCTCTCGCTTGCATACGGCGATCTCAGCAACAGCTATGATATATGGATATTCCCTGCGGATACGGATTTTTCCGCACCCGCTAACCTGACCGTGACCGGTTCGTGGGAGGAAGCGTCCGCCGGTCTGTCCGCCGGGCGCCGCGTCCTGTTCATACCCGACAGGATCAACGAGGCGCTTTCCATAGAGGGAACATACTGTACGGATTTCTGGAACTACCCCATGTTCAGCTCGATCTCAGAGTCCATGAACAAGCCGCTTCCTGTGGGAACACTCGGTCTGCTGATTGACAATACCCATCCGGCGCTTGCGGGATTTGCATCGGAAATATATTCCACCGCTCCGTGGTACGATATTGTGGCCTCTTCCCGCTGCCTTATTATGGACGGCGCCGGTATAGAGCCTATTGTCCGCACCATAGACAACTGCAAAAGGAATCACGATCTGGCCGACATCTTTGAAGCCGCCATTGGAACAGGCAGGCTTTTGGTCTGCACGTTTCCTCTTCTTAAGAGTGGTTCTTTCGTCTGCCGCTTTCTCTTAAAAAGACTGGCAGAGTATGCCGCATCGGACAGATTTGCGCCCTCGCATGCCCTGTCGCCTGAAGCGTTAAACAAATACTTTGCGCCGGATGCGGTAAACGTGTAAACTCGTATCTGTAATACTTTTACAGTATTTTTCATATATTCTGCAACCTTTCTCTTTCCTATTACCCTATATTAGTGAATAGACAAATCTATTTTGAGGATATCCTAACTCCGGCAGTCATCATGAGGGCTGCCGGAACCGGAGGTTTATAAATGCAACGGGAAGAACTTGAACAGATGATCGAAGCTTACGGTAAGGATCTATTTTCGTTCTGCTGTTTTGTGACACACGACCGCCAGATGGCGGAAGAACTCTATCAGGACACTTTCTTAAAGCTGTATGAGACTATGGGGAAACTGACTATCGAGAAGAATGCCAAAGGTTTTCTGACAAGCGTTGCCCTCAATCTGTACCGCAACTACAAGCGCAAGCGTTCCATAAGAAGCCGGATCGCCGGTACGGAATATCCGGCGGAGGAGATCGCAGAACAGCTTCCGTCCGGGGAGCGCTCAACGGAGGAACAGGTCGTCCTGAATGAGACATGCAAGATCCTGCGAAGCGCGGTGGAAAGACTGCCTGACAAGTACCGGATACCGGTCCTTCTATATTATATGGAAGAACTGCCGCAGAAGGAAATAGCGCGCATCCTGCGACTGTCGGAGGGAGCCGTCAAAACCAGACTCCGCCGGGCGAGAATGATCCTGAAACATGACTTGGAGGAATGCAGATATGAAAAATAACATAGACGAACTGTTAAAGTTATCACTGGCTCCTTCGCAGACGCCGGACGAGAGTCTGAACCGCCGGGTTCTTTACCGCATTGAAGCAAAGGAGAGGAAAATGATGAATAAGAAAATGAGTAAAAGAAAAGCTTACGCCGCTGTCGCCGGTCTGTGCACGCTGCTGCTCGCATCGGTCACGGCTTATGCGGCATACAAGTATCTGACGCCCGCCGAGGTCGCAGACGAAACAGGAGATACGGCGCTGGCGAATGCGTTCTTAGGCGATGATGCTGTCTGGGTAAATGAAACCCAGACCTGCGGTGACTATTGCATCACGCTTCTCGGAAGCGTTGCAGGCAGAAATATCAGCGACTATCTGTCTTCGGAAAACGGCAGCATCAAAGACGACAGGATCTACACGGTAGTGGCGATCGGACATGCGGACGGCGCCCCTATGACGCCCACATCCTCAGACGACTACGGTAAGGAGCCGTTCTATGTGTCTCATTATATCAAAGGGCTGGATCCCAGACGGTACAGCGTTATGAGCATGGGCGGCGGTTACACCGCTTTTGTAAAAGACGGCGTGGAGTACAGGATCCTAGAGATGGACAATCTGGAGATATTTGCCGACCGTGGTATCTATGTGGGGGTAAGCAGCGGAAGCTTCTACGATGCGGGCGCCTATAACTATGACGAAAGCACCGGCGAAATCACGCGCAACGACAGCTATAACGGCGTAAACGCCCTCTTCACCCTACCAGTGGACCCGGCAAAGGCTGACCCGGCTGCGGCTGCCGCATATCTGGAACAATTTGAGGAAAAAATGAACGGCTCCGACAGTGCAGATGTACCGGATGAAGAAAATATTCCGGAAACCTATTCCGATGCAGATGCTTTCATGGAGAAGCTGACGCCTGAGAATCTCGACGAATACGCCGCGCCCGCCGAGTATACCCGGATGGTGTGCACCCCGAATGCAGACGGTATGATCACTTACGGCTGGAGACTGGAAAACGGTGCGGGCAGTGAAAATCAGGAAGCGCGGGTAGACTGGCTTTTTCCGGATGACCGGACAGGCAATGTCCTGATCGGCGGCTGGAGCCACAGCGGAAGCCTTGATACGCTCAACATAGAAGTGTTTACATTAAATGAGGACGGCACGGTTACGTTTGTGATCTATCAGCCCAGGCTGTAAGGCCCGGGCTGGGGCAGGAGATCTCTTACAGGCTCCCCATGATCCCGGCCAACGGCTTCTTCAGCGCACTACCCAGCGTAAGCGCCAGCACGATCTTGACCGCATCCGGAATGATAAAAGGAATGACGCACCAGCCAAGCACCGTCATAAGACTCACCGGACCGTTTTTACCTGTGTACACATACATGAACCACGCTGTGCCGAAAGCATAACACGCGATCAGACCCGCCGCCATCGACAGCGCCCGAACCCAAACTTTCCTGCCCAGAAAGTGCTCCATAAGCCACATAATAAGCGCCGAAAAAATAAAACCGACAATATAGCCGCCCGTGTTGCCCATAATAACACCGATGCCTCCGGCAAACCCTGAAAAAACCGGAATACCGACCGCTCCCAGCAGAATATAGACGATGACTGCGAGCGTCCCCCGCTTTCCGCCAAGCACAGACACCGCAAGAAAAACGCCGAATGTCTGCAAAGTGAAGGGAATCACGGCCGGTATGGATATCCAAGAGCAGATACCGATAAGCACCGTAAAGAAGGCTATGTACACCATATCATAAGTTTTTCTGCGCTGAATACTGATCTCTTTTTCCATCAAAAATATCCTCCGTTTGATCTTAACTGAGGATATTTTAGCATTGCGTATATATATTGTCAACCATATTATCATTTTGGTTTACAAATATTTAGCCGTCTGTATCTGTTTATGCACGCGAGGATCTCCTGTTTTCTCGGTCTGGCCAGCTGCGCCGCCACATCGCCGTGCTCAAAAAGGCTCTCAAGACCGTTCCTGTCAAGCATCTCCTCCAACATTCCGCCGATAGTCGCCAGATCTTTTCTGCCGTCCATTATCTTAAGCTGCGCATACTTTAACAGATATGCCAGCGCCGCCGTCTGCTCCTGATCCTTTAACTGCTCCAAATACCGCAGCTCCACGGTTTCTTTGTTGAGAGACAGCTCGCTTGTCCCCACGGCCCTGATCCGAATGCGCTCCTCTCTTCTAAGCCCCATATCAGGCTGTGGACAGCGCTTTGCGTTAAATTCTGGGAATCCGCCGCCTGAGCCTGCAGTCCTGTCCGCCGTACCGTCCGACGCATCGCCGGATAGCTTCTGTGCGCCGCCCTGCGCATAATATGCCTGCGCCGCCTGTTTCGCCTTAACAGTAATATCCGCCGGTACATACTCCTTCATCTGAATGACCTTGTCCGCCACATGAAAGAACGCGCCGGAGCTTCCGGCTACAATAACGGAGGATATACCCAGATCGTCATACATTGCACGCACCCTGTCAATAAAGGGTGTGATCGGTTCCTCACCCGCCGAGATCACCTGCGCCATCAGACCATCCCGCACCATAAAATTAGTGGCGGATGTATCCTCGTCTATCAGTATGAGTCTGCTGCCGCTCTCGATCGCTTCCATCAGATTAGCTGCCTGGGAAGTACTTCCGCTGGCATCCTCCGTAGAAAAATACACCGTATCTTTTTTGTTCGGCAAATTTTTGATAAAAGGCGCTATATCGACTCCGTTGACACTGCGCCCGTCCTCCGCGCGCAGTTTGAAGGCCGTATCGTCCGTGATGACAAACTCCCGGCCGTCCCCCTCGATATGATTGTAGACTCCATTCTGCAATGCCTGCAATACGGTAGATTTGCCATGATAGCCTCCACCCACAAACAGCGTGATCCCTTTAGGGATCCCCATGCCGGAAATATCTCCCCTGTGGGGCGTCTTTATCGTCACCCTTAAACTCTCCGGCGATTGGAAAGCGATAGAATCTTTCATAGGTTTTTCCGACACTCCACTCTCCCTTGGGAGAATCGAACCGTCTGCAATAAAGGCGCATAACCCTCTTTGAGCAAGGCTCTGTCTGACCGACTGCTGATCCTCGCACAAGCAGATCGCCCTGCGCATTCTGTCCTGGTCAATATTTGCATAAAACAGGCTTTTGCTCACACAGTCGGGAAGGATATCGAACAACATCTTCTCCAGCTCTCTCGCGTTGATGGTACGCCCGTTTGCCGGAAAGCCCGCTTCAAATCTCAGGATCACATTCCCGTTATCGATACGCACTGCCGTCCTCTCCAGCACCTGCTGCCCGCATCTGGAAACCGACAAAAGCCCACTTTTACCAGAGCCTTTTGCCTGATAACTGCCGCCGGACACCCATTTGCCAAACAGCCTTGTCAGATGATCCTGCAGAGTGATACGCTTTTCCGGCGTGTCATAGCAGTCGGCCGGAAAGCCCGCCTTATTACTCTGCACCCTGACGGACAACCTTGAGGGCGACGCAAAAGGGTCGCCCTGCACATGGTCGATGGAAAGCACATAACCGCCAAAATTATATTGTCCTCTCAGCTCTTTGTATGCGGGATATCCCCGGTGGTCAATATTTCTTAATTTTGTTCTGAGTTCTGCCGCTGTATTCATGTCCCCACTCTATCACTGGACAGCGGAAATATCAAGCGCATGCCAGTAGGCATCTGAGCCGTAACCACAATTTACACTGATCTTTTTGCCGCTTACCAGTACTTTACAATTATTCAGACTGCGCAAAGCGTCCATTTTGATCGTCATCTCACCGCCGCCGGTATTCAAATACAGCATGTTTTCTGTGGATTTCGATCCCACCGTTCCGGTCACGGTACAGCCGGATTGTGAATTAACGCTTACCGCCGTCTCCGGATTCTTTTTGCCCGTAATGACCGCCGCATGCATATAGGCGTCATCTCCGCGGTATACCGAAACCGACACGGTTTTACCCGTAATGAGCATCAGACCATTTCTGGAATCGGTGTTGCTGTCGATAACGATCTGCATCATTCCGTCCTTCGTTGCAAGATACAGCAGATTCTCCTTCGTCTGATCGGATACTGTACCGCTTACCAGCGTGGTGGACGCCGCAACCGTACCAGCCGGCGCTGCGCCGGATATATTATTGTTCGCGGCGGTGCTGCCGGATGTGCCCTCTGAAATGATGACCGCATGCATATAGGCGTCATCTCCGCGCACGCATGTAATGGTATATGTTTTGTCGGCCACCAACACCCTGCATCCGCTCATATCCGTTGAATAATCCAGCTTGATCTGCATCTCGCCGGCGCTTGTGTTGAAATACAGGAGAGCCCCTGTACTCTTATCGCTGATCGTTCCGGAAACAACGGAGGCCTTCGATGCATCGTATGTAACCTGGGGCGTCTTCGCATCGCCCGTGATCTTGACCGCATGCAGATATCCATCGGACCCGTGCGATACCGAAACAGTCGCTTTCTGGTTGGGCAGCAGCAGCTTACAGGCGCTGACGTCCGTCCCCGCATCGATCTTGATGATCATATTGCCGTCCTTCGTTGCAAGATACAGCATATCGGCTGTCGTGCCCGTCATTACAGTACCGTCCACCGTGGCGATCACCTCCGCCGCCTGCGCCGTGATCTCACAAACCGGAAATAAAACCAGACTTAGCGCAATACAGATCGCCGCCGTCCCGCCTCTTGTAAATAAATTCTTTTTCATAAGTACGCCTCCATCATAATTTATAGATCTTAAGTTATTGGGTTCCATAATTTTCCTCTTTATGTAAACTCAGTATACAACATCTTCCATTCAAAAGCAACCACTATTCTATATTTTGTTATTATTTTATTAATTTATGAGTTTAAGAGGCATAAATGAAATAAGGGCCGCCAAATATGTGAAAATAAAAGATACGGGCATGACAGATGCCATGCCCGATATATGATATATTTTTATTCCGGCCGTGTATCTTTGGACGAAGGATAGAACAGGAGACTAAAAAGGCTCCCCAATATCCCTGTACACAAAAACATTACCGCCATACCGCTTCCTTCGCCCTCGCCCACGATAAGACTCAAGAGCTGCGCCAGGATACCCTGTCTGCGCATGAAAGGCTCAAACACATAATCCGCCAGAAATCCGCCAAGCAGGATGCCGACCGGGATCGTGGAAAACTGTATCGCGTTCCTCACCGCAAAGATCCGTCCCTGAAGCCTTGCAGGAACATCCCGGTACATGATCATGTTCTGCCCTGCATTGATAAACGGAATCGGCAGACTCGCCATCAGCCCTGCAAAAGACCATGCCAGAACGCCGCGCCCGACGCCCATCGTCAGATCGCCCAGCAGAAACGATAACATTGCGGAAAGATAGATCATCCTGATCCCATCTCCGGAAAATCTGCCTGATGCGACAAGAATCCCGCCGACGATGCCGCCGATCCCCATAACCGCATTGACGATCCCGAGGGCGACAGAGTCATTCCCGCTACGTGCCAGGATCATCGGCGATAAGATGTTCTCATAGGTAAGCCTGGAAAAGAAGTTAAGCAGCGCCATCGTAATAATAACAGTAAAAATAAGCTTGTTGCGCCTCAGATAAGAAAATCCCTCGCTGCAGCCTGCGAAAACCGATTGCTTATCCGCCATGAGCACATCGTCCTGCGGAATCCTGATCAGAACAAGCAGTACGAAAAATGCCGCCGCAAAACTCATCAGATCGATCAGCAGCACGATCCACAATCCGCCGAAGGCAAACAGGGACGCCGACAGTACCGGCGCAAGCACCATGACCAGATTGCCTGAAAAAGAATTCATTCCGCTTGCCTGCGCGATCTTCTCCTCAGGAACCAGCTTTCCCATAGCTACCGCCGATGCCGGCTGCTGAAAAGCATTCATAAGTCCGATCACAAAATTGACCGCATAGATCTGATACATCCGAAGCGCTCCCGACACGCTTAAGAGAAGCACCGCCAGGGAGCATACCGCCGCAATGGAATCGGACACCAGCATAACCGTCTTTTTTCTGTGCCTGTCAACGAAGCTGCCTGCCACGATACTCACCAGAATATACGGCACATAATTGAAAAAAGACATAAGCGACACCGTCATGGCAGACTTACTCTGCGTATACGCCCACAAAATGAGCGCAAAGCCCGTCATCTGGCTGCCAAGCTGCGATACCGACTGACTCAGCCAAAATACAATATACTTTTTAAAATTTTTATCCATCGAATCTCACTCCTTATAGTCATATTATTATTTTCCCTATAAGTACAAGATCCGATGCGGGCAATCATCGAAAGGATCCACGCAATGATCTGCATCCGCCGATCCTCTGCTGTATTATCTCTGCACAGGTATTGCCCGGCGTCCGGACCTTGTACAGAGTTCGCTGCTCAAATCGATGATCATATGACATAACATATAAACCCACCTCCTGTCTGACAAATATATTTTATACCAATCAAATACTTCGCGCAATTACAAATTGCCATGTGATAAAGGCATAAGTGTTGTCATGTGATGAAGCCATAAGGTTGTAATAAAGAAAAGGGAATGCTAAAATCAATGGGACAAGACGATTATCCGGCTGCCCGCCGGGCAATAATCAATGATTGAAAAACAGAAAAATAGAAAAACAGTGAAACGGAGAGACGGACATTGAAGATTTTAGTAGTCTTTACGGGCGGCACGATCGGCAGCGCCGTAAAGGATGGATATATATCCACCGATCGGAACAAAACCCACAGGCTGATCCAAACATACTATGATATGGGCGGACGACAGGTCGATTTTACACTCAGCGAGCCTTATTTTATGCTGAGTGAAAACATGACCGGCTCACATATCGCGCAGCTGGGCAGATTCATTCTCGGTCAACTGGATAAAAGCTACGACGGCATCATCGTTACACATGGCACGGACACGATCCAGTATACCGCCGCCGCACTCGGCTATGCCCTCCCCGATCCGGATATTCCGGTCATGCTCGTATCCAGCAACTATGTACTGGATGATCCGAGGGCAAAGGGCCCCGCGAACTTCCATGCCGCCGTAGAGTTTATTGCCGCCAGAGCAGGCAAAGGCGTCTTCGTCCCCTACCAAAACGACAACGGTATCGTCTATATACACAGAGGCACACGTCTGCTGCCCCACCTGCCCTACAGCGATGAGCTGACGAGCGTTCAGAACAGTTATTACGGGATCATGACAAAAGACGGCGCCTTTGAGAAAAATAAGGACTATACCGTATCCGCTCCCTCCGGTCCGGCGCTTGCGCTGCCCGGAACATGGAACTCCGACATAGTAAGGATATACCCGTATCCCGGCATGGATTATCCTGCATTAAGCCGAATGCCCCGTGCGGTTCTGTTAGACACCTACCACTCCGGCACTGTATGCAGCAGCACACCGGAAATGGAACAGTTCTTCGATACGCTCCGGCAGAACAATGTCCCCGTATTCCTGACAGGCGCATGCAAAGGCGCCAGTTACGACAGTGTAAAGATCCTGGAAAAGCCCGGCATAACCGTGCTTCCCCAGGCTTCTCCCATCGCCATGTATATGAAGCTGTGGATGGCCTGCTCCTCAGACGCACTACTCAAAAGTAAATCGCTGGCCCAGATCATGACGGAGACTGTCGGGGAGGATATAGTGTAGGGTAGTATCCTGTATCCGAAGCATGGGCAGCCAGCGTATCAATGGGGCAAAAAATCATTCGATTGCCACAGTAAAGGTAAGCGTGTCGGTATAGCTTCCCGCATACAGAACATGATCCTTCTGCAGATCCGTAAAAAAGTTGAGAACCGCCCAGCCCGATCCCTCGCCCGCCGAAACTGTCAGTATTGTATTATTATCTTCCCTGGGGAGCTCATTATGATTGACCGTGAGATGGTAATCGATATACCCTGCATCGTACATCATCCTGAAATCATTGAGACTTGCCAGATTTACATTCAGTTTACTTCCGCTGTTGAGCACTACATCGCTTACCTGAAGCGATCTCTCGACCTCTTTCTCAGTATCCGAAAATGTTACGCTCGCAGGGATCGTTACCGTATAGGTCACGCCGGCGTTATAACCCACGGTAATATTACCGCTGTTCTCCCGGGAATCCTGCGTTATCGTTTCCCCCTCCGCCCGCGAAACGATCGAAGCGTTAAGAGTAAAAAAAACGATCAGCATAAACGATAACAATTTTTTCATTATAATCTCTCCCATCATCCAAATTATATTGATGCTTATCTCGCCTAACCGACAACCAGCCTGATCCGCATATCGACATTGTTGGTAAGCGTCTTACCCTCATCCATACGATAAGGTTGGACATGGATCACCGCGTCGTACACGCCTTTCTCCAGCTCGCGTGAAAGCGTTATGCGTTCAATGTGTTTCCCCGGCTCAACCAGATCTGATGTATACAAAATCTCATAATCCTTTCCGTTACGGTCGTACAACCTGAGTTCAAAAGTCAGGTAATACAGCTGCGCATTTTCCTCCGGATTAACAAAATCAACCGTCACTTCCCTGGTGTCTGCGTGCAGTGCCATAGAATCCCGCCCGGCTATTACCACGCCCTGCTCCTGAATATCCCCATAGCTGTGCGACAGGCTATCCTTCGCATTCGGATCGATCACCAGCTCCACTCCTCCTCCGGCTCTGCCGGAAGAAACAGAAGGATCTCCCTTACTCCTATCAGGTCTGTGTCCCTGCGTCAGAATAATGCCTGTCACGATCCCAAGCATCATGCAAATCAGCAAAAGCAGGAAAACAGGCAGCTTCGATTGGCTGTCTTTGTCTTCTTTTCTGCCTCTCTCCTTCATCGGTTTTCACCTTCAGCACAATAGCAGCATACAATTCCGTTATTATCATAACCGGAATTATTTTTATCTCTATATACTATGACAGCATTAGACAATCTGTTACTTAAAACTACAATTTTTCCGCTTTTGCGCCTTGGCGCGCATATTAAATCATAATGGGGAAGTTAGTGAAACATCTCTTAATGTCCTTCTATATTGTCTGTAAAAGGAGCCGATGTGTTGAGATAGAAACGATAGTTTCCGTCTTCGGTCTGCGTCAGAAAGCACGACCACTCGTTATAAGTATAGTGCCGGTACAATCTCTTTTCCAGCTCTGCCTGCTGTATTTGCGTTGAGAAGGTGACAACAGACAGACAGTCCACATGGTTTCCTGTCGGACCTGTATTGCCTGTCACAGAATGTATGTCCGTGATCTCGATATCCGGCACCTCCGCCGTCAAATCGGCAACCAGCTTTTTCGTCTGTCTCGCAGTGGCAAAATGATTTACGCACATGCCGAACACTTCATAGAGAATCAAAATACCGATCAGAATTAGCGGTAGTGATACCAGGACTATCCCAGTCCTTTTTAACCATTTCAAAATCTGTTCTATCATGTTTGATCTCCCTGTGTTGCAATGTTGTAATATTGGCTGACCGGGGCAGCAGTTCTGCCGTTATCACAGAACAATTGCACATTTATATCTGTAAATTCACCCTTGATGAAGTAAACTGCGGTGCTTTGCTTGGATAATATCTGACGGCGTGATTTCGTTCATTTTCTTATTTTCAAAATATGGAAGAATATGAGCTTCTATCATATACCTTTTATTCTTGATTGAACGCTCTTTTAACTCACCTTCCTTATCACGAAAATAAATTTCAACAAATGCTCCCAACGTCATATCCATATTGGCATTGGCAGATAGTTTAAAATTATTTTCCCATTCCAATGCTTCTTTCTTTGTTTTAAACCCGCGTTTCTGTTTTTTCTTTTTGTTCCCCTGCCAATCCTCATAGTAGAACAAGCTAAGCCAAGTATTTCTCTTTTCATCCTTGTATGCTGGCATTTTTCTTCCCCCTTATGCTGTTTGATAACCATAGAACTTCTTCTCCCAAAATGCTCTGGGAATTTTCCCTGCCACAATAATAAAGCCGGATTTCTCTAATTCCTCATTAAGCTGACGAATAACTTTATAAGCGTGTCCTTTAGAAATTCCCAACTCGTTAGCCACATCTTCTGCATCCATCAAGTATTTTGATTTCATATAATCCTCCTTTTAATTTAAACTTTAATATAAATATTTAATTTCTTGTATTTTTATAATAATATTTGTTTTTAGATATGTCAAGTAAAAATATTAAAATTTAAATATTTCTATTTATTATTGTTGAAATTATGGTATAATAATTAAAAACCAATGCGAGGTGAGAATATGCGAATAGCGCATTATTTACATGTAGACAAACGTTTGAAGTCTTTTCGTATGGGAGCTGATATATCCCAAAAAGAAATGGCTGCTAAATTAGAATTATCCGTCCCAACTTATTCCAATTATGAAAACGGTTATAGCGAACCGCCTATGGAAGTAATACAAAAATTCTGTTCTATTATTGGCATTAAAGAGGATTTATTTTTTGGATATACGGTTAAGCCCAACGAAGAATTAAGTATCAACACATATTCAGATATTTTAAAAGTAATAATGGAATTGATAAGGGCAGGTATTCCCGTAGAATGTTCCACTTCTGTCAACACAGCTACCCGACGCTTAGTGGCATCTATTAACATAGAAAGTCCACAGGTTGCATCTCTTGTATCTCGTTGGAACGAGTTGAATAAAGAATTGGAAAGTGAAAAAATTGACAGTGACGAGTACAACATATGGATAGATAGTTTAATGAATTCATTTAACATTGCGATTGAAAATTATTAGTGGACATTGCGGCATATTTTATTGATGAACAAACTTTTAGAACCATATTAGAACCACAAGAGAATTTTTAGCTATTTCACAATGTAAAAAGGGTTTCGGAAAAATCTCCGAAACCCTTGAATTTACTGAATAAGTTATAATTACTCAATGATAGTAGCAACCCTGCCGGAACCCACAGTTCTACCACCCTCACGGATAGCGAACGTAAGACCCTGCTCCATAGCGATCGGGTGGATCAGCTCGATGGTCATCTCTACGTTATCACCAGGCATGCACATCTCTGTGCCTGCAGGAAGGTTACATACACCTGTGATATCCGTTGTTCTGAAGTAGAACTGCGGTCTGTAGTTATTGAAGAAAGGTGTATGACGGCCACCCTCGTCTTTGGTCAGAACGTATACCTGGGCGGTAAATTTCTTGTGGCATGTTACCGTGCCGGGTTTTGCAAGGACCTGTCCTCTTTCGATATCGGTTCTCTGAATACCACGAAGCAGAACACCGATATTATCGCCGGCCTGTGCCTCATCCAGCAGCTTACGGAACATCTCGATACCTGTTACAACGGACTTCTGTGTCTCTTCCTTAACACCGATGATCTCAACTTCATCAGACATATGAAGAACACCACGCTCTACTCTACCGGTAGCAACAGTACCACGACCTGTGATAGAGAATACATCCTCGATAGGCATCAGGAAAGGCTTATCTGTATCACGCTGAGGATCAGGGATATAGGAATCAATGGTATCCATAAGCTCCATGATCTTGTCGCCCCACTCGCTTGAAGGATCTTCGAGAGCCTTCAGTGCGGAACCCTTGATGATCGGGCAGTCTGTAAATCCATATTCCTCTAACTGCTCTGTGATCTCCATCTCAACCAGCTCAAGCAGCTCCGGATCGTCTACCATATCGCACTTGTTCATGAATACTACGATATAAGGAACGCCTACCTGACGGGACAGAAGAATATGCTCCTTTGTCTGAGCCATAACACCGTCGGTAGCAGCTACAACGAGGACAGCGCCGTCCATCTGTGCAGCACCCGTGATCATGTTCTTAACGTAGTCGGCATGTCCAGGGCAGTCAACGTGTGCATAGTGTCTCTTCTCCGTCTCATACTCAACGTGAGCGGTAGAGATCGTAATACCTCTTTCTCTCTCTTCGGGAGCCTTATCGATGTTCTCGAAATCTGTTGCAACGTTACCTGCAACTCTCTCAGCAAGCACCTTAGTGATCGCTGCCGTCAATGTTGTTTTACCATGATCTACGTGACCAATGGTACCAATATTACAATGGGGTTTGGTTCTTTCAAATTTAGCTTTAGCCATTTCTAAAGTCCTCCTTAAAAAATAGATAAATTTTTACAGTTTCTGTATAATCAGCTAATTTTGATTATATTAAAGATTGCCAAGTTTTTCAAGCATTATTTGCTCCAACCATGCGGATCAGCGGAAATATTTCAGATTTACTTCACCTTTGCCGCCAAAACCTTCTCCTGTACGTTCTTGGGCACCTGCTCGTATTTTTCGAAAAACATAGAGTAGTTGCCGCGTCCCTGTGTTCTGGAGCGGAGATCCGTGGAATAACCGAACATCTCAGCAAGCGGAACATATCCTTTTACCATCTTGCCGCCGCCGATATCTTCCATGCCTTCGATACGTCCGCGACGTGAGTTGATATCTCCGATCACATCACCCATATATTCCTCCGGCATTGTAACCTCGACTTTCATGATAGGCTCTAACAGAACAGGGTTCGCCTTCTTCATAGCCTCCTTGAAGCACATGGAACCTGCAATGTGGAATGCCATCTCGGAAGAGTCCACTTCATGATAGGAACCGTCGTATACGTTAGCGGAAACGCCCAGTACAGGGAATCCACCCAGTATGCCCGCTTTCGCAGCTTCCTCGATACCTTCGCCTACAGCGGGAATATACTCTTTCGGGATCGCACCGCCGACTACGGTAGATTCAAACTTAAATGTCTCTTCACCGTTCGGGTCCATAGGCTCGAATTTAACTTTACAGTGACCGTACTGTCCACGACCGCCGGACTGCTTAGCATATTTGTACTCCTGATCGACAGGCTTGGTAAACGTCTCTTTATACGCAACCTGCGGAGCGCCTACGTTGGCCTCTACTTTGAACTCACGAAGCAGACGGTCTACGATGATCTCCAGATGGAGCTCGCCCATACCTGCGATGATCGTCTGTCCGGTCTCCTGATCCGTATGCGCACGGAATGTAGGATCTTCCTCTGCAAGCTTCGCCAGTGCTTCACCCATCTTACCCTGACCGGCCTTAGTCTTAGGCTCGATCGCCAGCTCGATAACCGGCTCGGGGAATTCCATAGACTCTAGGATAACCGGATGCTGCTCATCGCAGATCGTATCGCCGGTCGTCGTGATCTTAAATCCAACCGCTGCCGCGATATCACCGGAATATACTTTTTCAAGCTCTGCTCTCTTGTTTGCGTGCATCTGCAGGATACGTCCCACACGCTCTTTCTTATCCTTCGTAGCGTTCAGCACGTAAGAACCGGCGTTCATTGTGCCGGAATACACGCGGAAGAATGCCAGCTTACCGACGAACGGGTCAGCCATGATCTTGAACGCCAGCGCGGCAAAAGGCTCTTCATCGGAAGAATGCCGCTCAACCTCGTTACCCTGAAGGTCAACGCCCTTGATCGCCGGGATATCGGTAGGCGCAGGCATATACTCAAGGATCGCATCCAGAAGCTTCTGAACGCCCTTGTTTCTGTATGCGGAACCGCAGCAAACGGGAACCGCCGTACACTCACAAGTGCCTTTGCGCAGCGCCTTCTTCATTTCCTCTACGGAAGGTTCTTCACCCTCCAGATACATCATTGTCAGATCGTCGTCCAGCTCGCAGACTTTCTCGATCAGCTCTTCACGGTATTTGTTCGCATCGTCCACCATATCGGCGGGAATATCTGTAACCGTGATGTCATCGCCTTTATCATCATTATAGATATATGCTTTCATCTCAAACAGATCGATGATCCCCTTGAAATCGTCTTCCTTGCCGATAGGCAACTGAAGGATGATCGCATTTTTACCTAATCTGGTTCTGATCTGGTCTACAGCACCGTAAAAGTTAGCGCCTAAGATATCCATCTTATTGATGAACGCCATTCTCGGTACATTGTAGGTATCAGCCTGTCTCCATACGTTCTCAGACTGCGGTTCAACACCGCCCTTAGCGCAGAATACGCCAACGGCGCCGTCAAGCACGCGGAGTGAACGCTCAACTTCTACAGTAAAGTCAACGTGACCGGGCGTATCGATGATATTGATACGATGTTCCAGCGCACCCGGCTTGGGCTTGCAGTTCTCTTCCAGCGTCCAGTGACACGTAGTAGCGGCTGATGTGATCGTGATACCTCTCTCCTGCTCCTGTTCCATCCAGTCCATAGTAGCAGTGCCTTCATGAGTATCACCGATCTTGTAGTTGACACCAGTATAGTATAAGATACGCTCTGTCAATGTCGTCTTACCGGCATCAATATGCGCCATGATACCTATATTTCTGGTTCTCTCTAACGGATATTCTCTTCCAGCCAAGGTTTTTTCCTCCTTTAT
>CANQNN010000005.1 GCA_947625205.1 uncultured Lachnospiraceae bacterium
CTGCGCGGCCTTGCGCATAAAAAGGGATACTGCGTCATCGTTGTGACGCATGACAGCGAAGTCGCCGATGCGGCTGACGTGGCACTGCGGATGAGAGACGGGGTATTGCGGGGCGTATAGGATTTAAATCATACCTACAGTTTTATCAGGCTGTTTTATAATGGGTGTGTTTTAATTTATCACAAGAGAATTTTTTTCTTTTGTAGATCATAAGAAAGGAGGGAATGACATGAAAAAGAAGTTAAGCAAGACAAGGCATTTTCAAGAGAATACGCTTGAGGCAATGGGATGTGGCTGTGGATGTAGCATGGATTGCAATGAGTGCAGTGGCGGTGGTTCTTTCTATGTCGAAGAAAATCAAAATAAGCAGGTTATTTACAGTGCACAAGTCAACGTACCGGCAATATATATTACCAGATAGTTGAATGTTTCACATCTTAAGTACAAAATGCTCTTTATTTGATAGAAAATGTAAGGTCTTATCAATAAAGAGCATTTTTACTTGTAAAGTGCTAAGAGTATGTTTATGATACAATATTATACAGCAAAGTATTAACAAAGTAGCACAATGTGAATTAGTTTTTATGGACAGCCATGAGTGGAATTAAAATTGCAATAATCGATAATGGAATAGATGAGAACTTATTAAAAGGTCAATTGACTGCCAGCTTAACTGTTAATGAGGACAATATATGCGAGTGCGATTGTACCGTTTTGGAGCAACAGAAGTTCAAGCATGGAACAAGCTGTGCTTTGATTTTGCAAAAACATCTGCCGGGTTGTAGTTTGGTCAGTATTAGAATCCTTGATGACGTTGGTAAGGGCATGATCAAAAGTCTGAAGCCGGCGATGGAATGGTGCTATCGCAATGATGTACATCTGGTTAACTTGAGTTTGGGAACTGTACATTTTGCAGACAGATACATTGTCAGGTCAATTGTAAATGAATATTCCAACAAGGGAATTGTTATTGTGGCGGCTTCCGCAAACAGTGGTTATATGTCTTACCCAGCATCATTTTCCAATACAATTGGCGTTGTTGCAGGAGAAAAATTTGCAGTCAATACAATATTAAAATGGCAAAAAGGAATAGATTTTGAAATTCCATGCGATAGTGAAGTAGTAAGCAGACAAGGGATACTTCAAATTGGCAAAAGTAACAGTTACGCCACTCCTGTTGTCACTGCACTGGCCGGAAAGGTCATTGGAGAGGGTAAAATATGCCATATTGTCGGGGTGAAAAGAAAATTAGCGAGACTGTGCTGCAGCATGGAGGTAGAATATAACAATTGCGGCACGCCCGACTGGATAACTGCGGCGTGGTCTGATGGTATAGACATGGGTGATATAAAACCTTATTTTGCCCTCTACGAAGGAGAATATAGGCAATGCGAGCGTTTTGTCGATACGATTATTTTTGCAGACAAAGAAAAAGCAGGGTATTATAAAAAAGCAGGGAAAAATCTGGTTTATTTAGGAAAGGAATCAATCATAATTGAGGGTTTTGATAGGTTTTTCTGGAGCAGGGACAGCAGAGTCCGGCAGATAGAAAGTACGAAACCGAGATCAGAGGACTTGTCGCTGCCATGTGTGGTATGGGTACAGGATGGCGAATCAGATCTGCTTTTGTCTGCCATAGAACTGAAAACCAGATTCTGCAAAGACGGTTATAATATGTATATGGTCAGTAGTGAGATAGCAGGTGTGTTTTGTGATCTGGCGTATATTCCAGAATGTTATTTTAGTGAAAAAAAAGAAACATTGCACAACTTTCTGTATTGGCAGACATATTATCAACAGTCTGATGGTATTTTGATTATAATGCCGGAATATTTAACAGATGATTTACAATATATCAGTGAAAGCATAGATATGTTTGTTCATTTAAGATACTCAGACAATAAATATAATGTAGAAATCATATGTGACGGATTTATTAGAGAAAAATTTGATATGGAATGGAAGAACTATGAAATTTTATATAAGAAAATGCTGAATTTATTAACGGAGGAAGAACATGAGCAATAAGGAAGCAGTTCACAGACTGCTTGGACTTTTGAATGCATATAAAAGAACCATTATCATCATAGTCGGCTGTCTGTTGGTTTCCACAGGATTAAACCTGTGCGTCCCTCTGATCAGCCGCAGGATCATGGATGATGGGTTCATCGGCGGCGATAAGAGCCTGCTGATCAAACTGGTGCTGTTGTCAATGGTCATTTACAGCGTGAATGGGCTGATAGATATTGTGAAAGAGAAAAAGAGGGTGGACATATCGGCAGGGATACAGTATTTTCTTTCGGAACAGTCCTTTACGCACCTGATGAAGCTGAAAATCAGTTATTTCAGCAACACAAATTATGCGGAGATACTGAATCACATCAGCATGGATACGGGCAAGATGGCATCCGTTGCGGATAACAGTGTCTTTTTCGTGGTGACGCAGGCATTTAGCATGGCAGGAGGCATCATAGGACTTTTTATCATTGATTACAGAATGACGCTGCTTGTATTGGCGTTTATCCCTGTCAAATGTTTTGTCATGCGATATTTTGCGAAAAGGCAGAAGGCTATCATGGATGATTTTATTGTGACAAACCAGAGTTATGCAAGATGGTTCGGCAATACGGTCGGCGGCGTGAAAGAGGTCAAACTGTTCAATATCTTTAGCAATAAACATCAGGAATTTGTTGACGGACAGAAGAAGATTATAGAAAAACAGAAAAAAATGAATATGCTCAGCCAGTGGAATATCATTACGGATACCTTCATGGTGCAGATCCTTTCAACGGCTTTGTATATCATAGGTGCGAATTTAGTCTTTGATCTTCAGTTGTCGGTGGGCAGCGTATTTGCCTTTATTACATACAGCGCTTATGTGACCGGACCGATCTCCGCCATCCTGAATATCGGTTATCTGCTGTCGGGGATCATTCCCTCTACCAAAAGGTACTATGCGTTTATGGAACTGGAAGAAGAAAACAGCAGCCAGCAGATGGCTATATCCCCGCAGTTTGGGGATATAGAGTTAAGAGATGTGTCATTTGCCTATGAGGATGGAAAGACTGTTCTGGACAGTATAAGCGTCACGTTTCCTAAAGGAAGCAAAACGGCAATAATCGGGCGCAATGGTTCAGGAAAGACAACGATTATCAATCTGCTTACCAGAATGTATGAGCCGGGAAAGGGGCGGATATTGCTGAATGGAGCCGACATTGCGGAAATGCCGTTACAGGCGTACAGGGATATGGTGTCCATCGTCAGCCAGCAGATATATCTTTTTAACGACACGATCAGAAATAATATCTGTCTGTATAAACAAGTGGATGACAGTACGGTGATGTCTGCCTGTGAAGACAGCGGATTGGGAGAGTTTATTGCAGAGGTGTCACTGGATCATGTAGTAGGGCAGAACGGTTCGCTGCTTTCCGGAGGGCAGAAACAGAAGATCGCTATGGCAAGGGCGCTGATACACGACAAGCCGATTGTGATATTTGACGAAGCCACGTCCAATACGGATGTGTATTCAGAGCAGCAGATCAACGGTCTGCTGCATACAAGACTGAGGGATAAGACAGTGCTTGTGATAACGCATAAGAGGGAGATCCTCAGTGAAGTGGATCAGATCATAGTGCTGCAGGAGGGCAGGGTTACAAATGCCGGGCGGTATGATGAGTTGGTAGGTACAAGTGAAGAACTGAGGACGATGATGGAAAAAACGGAACAGGATGAAATAGGATGAGAAGCTGTAGAGATAAATACAAAAAAGTGCTGTTGTTATCTGTGGCAGTCACCATAGCGCCATTGACAAATTATATCGTCAAAAGAAAGAAATGTAATCTGATCAAAAATGCTTATGGACGAATCATAAAAGTTACTTCAGACAGGAGCCAAAAGGAGCGGACAATAGAGAATATTGTGGAAGAACTGCACGAATGTCTGCGGAAAACAGGATGTGACAAATATTATCTCATGGCACATTCCATTTCGGGACTGTATGCCCTGTATTGGGCGAACAGGTATCCGCAGGAGATACAGGGCTTTATCGGGATAGATTGTTCTGTGCCGGGACAGTCGGACAAAGAGCCGTACCCAATAAAAATGGCAACAATCAATAAGGTATATCTGTGGGTTCAGAAAGCGATGAACATATTTGGGATTGCCCGGCTGATATCTGCCCGGAAGCATAGAAAGGCTGTTTATGCGGATGTGGATTATCCTTATATGGAAAGGGAGCTGGAGGTTTTCCGTATACTGTCAATAGACGATGCCGCAAACAGTACAGTAATGAATGAACTGAAGCACATGGAATCAAATCTGCAAAAAGTAAGGGACATGAAGTTTCCGCAGTCTGTTCCTGTCCTTCATTTTCTGGCGGAGAATAACTGTAAACTGTTGGACACATGGGAAGATCTGCATAGGGAGATAATCATGGAAACAGGAAAAAGTAAGCTGGTGCATTTGGGGAAGAAACACTATCTGCATATTGAGCAGAGAGAAAAAATGGCATCAGAAGTAAAAAATTGGGTGAGAGCTATATAGCAGACTGATTTATACTGCATATTAAATATGGGAAGGAAGGAGCGTGTTTCGGAATATCTGTAATGATATGTTTCAGGGCAGTCTGCATTTATAGAAATATTTGCTTAATATTATGCAATGACGACAGATCAAAGGAGGATGATTAAAGTGATGAGAAAAGTAACAAAGATTGCAGCTTTAGTGATGGTATTTTGTATGCTGTTTTCCATAACGGCATTTGCAGCAGAAAAAGACGATATGCAGATGTGACGCCGCAGGGCGAATCATCCACATACGCCCCGGCTCCTGCACTGACCGAATTTTATATTTATTATGTTTATTCCGAGGATCAGCCAGATGGAGAATACATACAGCACACAGGTTCTTTTTATCAGACGGCGACCGCACTGGATCATGGCGGTTCGTGGCTCCGCATAGTTACATATGAGCATGGATACGCAGGAACCAGAACGGCCAAATTTAAGAACACTTCCATGAAACTGGAAAAGACGGAAGGCTTTGATGAGGATGGGGACAGAATTATTGATGGATATTTATGTACATGGCTGTATACGGGCGAGTTTTACACGGGATTATTTTCTGCAACTTCTAAATCCGCAAACTCTCCTTGGAATACAATGAATATAACCAATTTCAATATCCGTTAGAGGGAGGCGCTGATGAGGATCAATGATAGCAATGCTTTTCTGAATTATGGATTCAACAAAAAAACAGAAACTGCTTTGCCTGACGGTAAAAATTTTGCAGAGGTTGCCGCAGAGAAAGCTACCGAAACAGGCATAGCAAATAATTCATCGGGAAAATATCCGGCTGTCTTGGATCATATCGGATATAATGCACCAGAGAAAGTGAAACAGGCTTTTACGGAGGCAGAAAAGGAAACAGGAGGTTTCATTAACAGTGCTGGTATGTGGACCTCTGCAGATGGCAAACATTGTCAGATGACAAAGATGTTTGTAGATCGGTTTGTAAGATGGCTTCACGGCGAGACCAATGAGAGTGATATGCTAGGAAGCACAGTGCAGAGCGCCATTGATGCAGTAAACAGATGGATGTATGATCTGGATCATCCGTTAATCGGGGCAGCGCCGACCAGACCGGAAGATAGGTGGCTGGTGGAGAAAGAACGGCAGTTTTATGAGTCGTTTCTGGATAAGCTGCTGGCACTTCCCAAAGCAGATCGTTTGGGCTAAATCAATACATACAGCGGTGTGTCCTGTATGAAACTTTTTGCGGACTTGATTCGTATTACTATAAAAGGAGTGGTGGAGCCACAGAAAAGGAGGAATGAAAATGACTGTCAATGGAATATCGGCGGGATATTATGAGACAAGGTATACAAACATAAAAAATAAAGCAGATATGGCGGGCGCAGGCTTTGCGGGGAGCATGGGCAAGACCGCTGCGACACAAAACCCTTCGTTTGCGCTGCACATTTCCAACGAGGCAGATGGGAAATCGATTGGTTCCAGTGCAGATCGAAACGGTTCTGTGACCGTATACAAGCCGAAAGATTTCGATCCGTCACATCCGGTTTATAAAGTGAAAGCGTGGGATGCAGAGGGTAACGTGATGGCGGAACGCATGGTGGATGTCGCAGAGGTTGATCCGAACAGTGCAGATTATCTGGATATGTTCGCCTCTTCCAGCCATTTGGCGGATAGTGGGAAATGCCCTGATGCACAGGGCGCTTTCATAGGCGCAAATGCAATTTACAATTCTGACAGCGGGTATTCTTATTTTGATAAAACAGATTGGCTTGGCATGATCAGGGATATGATGCAGATGCAATATGATGCCGGGAATCTGGCTGGCTATGTAAAATATAAGCAGTTTTGGGATTGCTTAGAGCAGTGATGAGAAAGGCTTGGACTTTATAAGAGAGCGAAAGCGCTGCCAGAGTGCGGCAGCGCAAGGCGGCTCTGACTGACAGAGGAACCGATCAGGAAGAAATGGAGGTTTATAAAATGGCTATCAATGGAATATCATCAGGCTATTATCCGACAGGATATGCAAATAACAAAACTACAAAAACAACATCAGGGGCAGGGATTTCTAACCAGATAAACAGTATCGCAGGTAATGCAGGAAAGGGACACATCGTTTATATGAAAACAGACGATATGCTTTATTCCGGCGGGAACGGTACAGGGCTGTCCTTTTATCTTAAATATGCTGAAGATTCAACAGAAGATGATCCTACCGTTGTTGCGAAAGGTATTGATGAAAACGGGAATGATTTTGAAAAGACTATACATATCAATAAGATAAACCCAAAGTGTGCGACATATGTAGAAATGCGGGCATTGGAAGCACATCTTGGTGTTGCAAAGCGGAATGGTTATTCATCACTTCCTATGGGTGATGGAGAGATGGGATTGAATGACAGAGGAAATTATATGGATATGTTTGAGAAGTCGGTTAGTGATCTGACAAAGCTGCAAGCGCATCAGGCGGCGGCATATTACAGATACAGTATGCGGGCATATTGGGACTTTATGAGTAGCAAGTAATGTGGGGAAACGGAGAAAGGCTTGGGCTTTATAAGAGATCAAAAGGAGGCGTTGCACTATGCAGATTAACTCTGAATATTCTATGAGTAATGTATCTTATGATATTAGGCATAAGCAGGATAATGTTCCTCAATTTAATCCTGAACAGGCTGTCCAAGAAAGCAAAAATGTGAATCGGTATATGCCGGAAGCAGATTTTGATGAAAAAGCATTCGATATGATTGCTCCGAATGCTCCGCAGAATGTGAAAGACGCATGGATGGAAGCGTCAAAGGAAGTAAATGCAAATGGTTTAGGCATAAAGGGGAATGGAATGTTGAGCCACATATCACAAATGATGGTGCAAAGGCTTAACAAACAGCTTCGGGGAGAGGGAGATGTGGACAGCCTGGACATTTTGGGTAATACTACAGAATCCGCAATTCAGGCAACGAAGCAAGCACTGTATAATTTGGATCATCCGGTAGTATATATTCCAAAAAGCATAGAGGTTCAGCAGGCGTGTATGAAAGAAAGGGAGTTTTATGTTGCATTTTTGGAAAAGCTGGAAAGTTATAATCTTTTCCAAGGTTGAGCGGAGCAGCTTGGCTCTGACTGACAAAAGAATCAAAATAAATAAGGAGTGCAGAAAATGAGCATTGGAAATATAGGCGGAGGCTTAGCGGTATATCAGTACGCAAACAAGGCACAGAAAAACAGTACGGCGGAAAAGACTGACTTTACGGATATTAAGGCGCAGGAAAATCAACGCTTTTCAGAAGTAATGCGGAAAAAGGCAGACGATGTTGATATTTATGAAAGAAAGCAAGAAGATACATTCAAACCGTCCTGCTCAGAAACGGTCATGCAGGCATATGACAAAACATTGAAAGAAACAGGGATAGATCCATTTCCAATGAATCGTATATCAACAGCGCTGGTTATCCATGTTGAACAAGGGAAAGAACAGCTAAGTTCCGATTTTTTGGGAAACACTGTTGAATCAGCAACAGCTATGGTAAAAAAAATCTTGGAAAGGATTTATAACCCTATATCTCCGCCGATGCATCCTGAGTTTGCGGCAGAGGAACGTAAGTTTTATGAGTCGTTTCTTGATAAGCTGCTGGCACTTCCCAAAGCAGATTGTTTGGGCTAAATCAATACATACAGCGGCAGTTAATTTGAATATTTTATAAAGGTCAGAATTACTGATCTTTCTCTGTGAGTACTCTGTTCTGTGAGTACTCTTTTCTTCGGGTTTCTTTTTCTGATAACCGGCAAGAATCTTTCCCTTGAAAAAAGCAATAAAACATTGTAAAATCGTACCAGTATAAATTGTGATCAGGAGAACGTTATGGCACAGACATTGAGCAAAAAGCCCATGACGGGCATGAAGGATATTCTTCCGGAGGAGATGGAGATCAGGGATTATGTGATCGGCGTGATCAAGGAGACTTATGCGGCGTTTGGTTTTACCTCTATTGAGACGCCCAGTGTGGAGAATCTTGCGAATCTGAATTGCAAGGCGGGCGGCGAGAATGAGAAGCTGATCTTTAAGATATTGAAGCGGGGCGACAAGTTAAGGCTTGACGGAGCGCAGACAGAGGATGACCTGGTGGACGGGGGACTCAGGTATGATCTGACCGTACCGCTTGTGCGGTATTATTCCAACCATGCCAACGAGCTGCCTTCTCCTTTCAAGGCATTGCAGATGGGTAATGTATGGCGTGCCGAGAGACCGCAGAGAGGACGGTATCGCCAGTTTATGCAGTGTGACATTGATATACTCGGCGAGGCATCCAATCTGGCGGAGACAGAGCTTATCCTGGCTACGACCACGACGCTTGGCAAGCTGGGCTTTAAGGATTTCCAGATCCGTATCAACGACAGGCAGATATTAAAAGCGATGGCGGCGCACTGCGGCTTTCAGGAAGAAGATTACGATGCGGTGTTTATCATACTTGATAAGATGGACAAGATCGGCGTTGAAGGCGTGGAAGCGGAACTGGCAGAGAGCGGATTTGACAGGAGCGTAATAGATAAATATCTTGCGCTGTTTACGGGCATGGAGAAAGCGCCCGATGCGGTATCTTATATATTTGAAGAACTGGGTGACGGTCTTTCCGGTGAGGTAAAAGAAAGCTTCATGGAGATTCTGGACAGCGTGAATGCGACTAAGGGTGATTTCTTTGAACTGGTATTTGATCCAACGCTCGTGCGCGGTATGTCGTATTACACGGGTACGATCTTCGAGATCTCCATGCCGCAGTTCGGCATCAGCTGCGGGGGCGGCGGACGGTATGACGGGATGGTGGGACGTTTCACCGGGCACGATGTGCCGGCGTGCGGTTTTTCCATCGGCTTTGAGCGTATTATCCTGCTGCTGATGGAAAATGGCTTTAAGGTTCCCAGGATGGGTAAAAAATCGGCATATTTGATAGAGAAGGGACTTCCGGCGGACAGACTGTGCGAGGTGATGGCGCAGGCGCAGGCGCAGAGAAAACAGGGCGACCAGGTGCTTGTGGCGCGCATGAACAAGAACAAGAAGTTCCAGAAGGAACAGCTCGCCGCGCAGGGGTACGAGGATTTTAAGGAATTCTACAGAGAAGAATTGAAACACTAATCTATCGTGAGGAGGATATGAAAAATGGCGGAATCTATGAAAGGCTGGAAGCGGACCCACCGCTGTGCGGAACTGTCCTTGCAGAATGTGGGCGAGGAAGTCACCGTTATGGGATGGGTGCAGAAGCAGAGAAATAAAGGCGGCATCATCTTTGTGGACCTGCGGGACCGATCCGGTATCCTGCAGATCATCTTCGAGGAGGCCGACTGCGGCGCGGAGGCTTTTGCCAAGGCTGAGAAGATGCGGAGCGAGTTCGTGATCGCGGTTGTCGGTAAGGTGGAGAAGCGTTCCGGCGCGGTGAATGAGAATTTGAAGACGGGCGGGATCGAGATCCGGGCAAAAGAGGTGCGTATTTTATCCGAGTCGGAGACGCCGCCGTTTCCCGTGGAGGCGGATTCCAGGACCAAGGAAGAGATTCGCCTGAAATACCGTTACCTGGATTTAAGAAGACCGGACATTCAGGAGAAGTTGATCTTAAGGAGTAAGATCGTGTCCGAGATGCGAAGCTTTATGGCGGACGAGGGATTCCTTGAGATCGAGACGCCTATCCTGTGTAAATCCACACCGGAGGGCGCGAGAGATTATCTTGTTCCCAGCCGGGTGCATCCTGGCAGCTTCTACGCGCTGCCGCAGTCGCCGCAGCTGTATAAGCAGCTTCTCATGTGTTCGGGATACGACAGATATTTTCAGATAGCGAGATGCTTTCGGGACGAGGATCTGCGGGCCGACAGGCAGCCGGAGTTTACGCAGGCGGACATGGAGCTGTCCTTCGTGGATGTGGACGATGTGATAGAGGTCAACGAGAGACTGATCCGGCATGTATGTAAGGAGGCCATCGGGCTGGACGTACAGCTTCCGCTGCCGCGTATCACCTGGCAGGAGGCTATGGACCGTTACGGTTCGGACAAGCCCGACACCAGATTTGAAATGGAGCTTACGGACGTGTCCGATGCGGTTGCGGGATGCGGCTTCGGGGTATTTACATCGGCACTTGCGGAGGGAGGCTCTGTCCGGGGCCTGAATGTGAAGGGGCAGGCGGAAATGCCCCGCAAGAAGATCGATGCGCTGGTGGATTTCGCCAAAGGCTACGGCGCTAAGGGGCTGGCTTATCTGAGCGTACAGGCGGACGGCACATACAAATCTTCTTTTGCCAAGTTCATGACGGAGGAAGAGCTTGACCGTCTGGTTGCGGCGATGAAGGGCGAGAAGGGAGATCTGCTCCTGTTTGCCGCCGATAAGAAGAATATTGTGTACAGCGTGCTCGGCGCGCTGCGTGTGGAGCTTGGAAAACAGCTTGGGCTGATCGACGAGTCACAGTTTAACTTCCTGTGGGTCGTTGAGTTCCCGCTGCTTGAGTGGAGCGATGAGGAGAACCGTTTCATGGCGATGCACCATCCGTTTACCATGCCGATGGAGGAAGACTGGCAGTATATCGACTCCGATCCGGGACGTGTGCGCGCCAAGGCGTACGACATCGTGTTAAACGGCGTGGAATTGGGCGGCGGTTCCGTCAGGATCCATCAGGACGACATACAGGAGAAGATGTTTGAGGTGCTGGGCTTTACCAAAGAGCAGGCATGGTCGCAGTTCGGTTTCCTGTTAAATGCATTTAAGTACGGGGTGCCGCCTCACGCGGGACTGGCATACGGTCTTGACCGTTTCGTAATGCTTCTGACGGGTGCAGACAATATCCGCGAGGTCATCGCGTTCCCGAAGATCAAGGACGCGTCCTGTCTGATGACGGAGGCGCCCGGCACGGTGGATGCAAAGCAGCTTGAAGAACTGTGCATTGCCGTTGTGCCGGAACAAAAAGAAGATAACGCATAGTTGGAGAGGTTACCTTCCGGAATCACGATGTTGTGTGTTCGGAAGGTAATTGCATTACGTGGAATAAAATCCGGCCGGTTATGGCTGGCCATCAGGATGAGACGGATATGAATAAATTTGTATTAAGGCAATCCCTGTTACTGTTTCTGACGGCGGTGATATGGGGTGTTGCATTTGTGGCGCAGAGCGCCGGTATGGAATATGTGGGGCCGTTTACCTATAACGGCGTCAGAAGTATCCTGGGCGGAATTGCGCTGCTTCCCTGTATTGCGGTACTGTCGGGGAAACAGCGGCCGGAACGGGTCAGCGACCGTACACTGTCCGGAGGTTTATGCTGCGGTCTGCTGTTGTTTGCGGCAAGCACATTTCAGCAGCTTGGCATTCAGTACACGGCGGTGGGAAAGGCTGGATTTATCACGGCGATGTACATTCTGATCGTACCGCTCCTGGGGCTTGCAGTACATAAAAAAGTGGGGCTTAAGGTGTGGATCGGCGTCGGCTTTGCAGTATGCGGTCTTTACCTTTTGTGTATGCAGGGCGGCTTTGGCTTTGAGAAGGGAGACGCTCTGGAGCTTATATGTGCGGTGCTTTTTTCTTTTCACATACTGGTGATCGATTATTTTTCGCCCAGGGCGGACGGCGTTAAGATGTCGTGTATACAGTTCTGGGTATGCGGCGTTCTCTCGCTTATAGGCGCTTTTGTGTTTGAGACGCCCGAAATACACAGTATTCTGCGCGCATGGAAGCCGATCGGATACGGAGGCATCATGTCCTGCGGGGTGGCGTATACGCTTCAGATCATCGGGCAGCGGGATATGAATCCCACGGTGGCATCGCTGATACTGAGTCTGGAGTCGGTAGTGTCCGTTATCGCAGGTTTTCTGATTCTGCATCAGGCGATGAGCGTCAGAGAGTTGGGCGGATGCTTCATGATGATCGTTGCGATCGTTCTCGCGCAGCTTCCCGGAAAGAGATTGGCAGGACGGTCAAATTCTGCTATACTTAAATGAAAACGGTATATCATAGAGGAGTAAAACCACAGATGGACGGTCAGGTGTTGCATAATGAACAACTGGAAACGGCGCTGGACGAGTTCGACCGGGACAGACAGAAGGAAACATATGCCAGGGTCATGGAAATACTGGAAAAATCGGTAGTTCTTTTGCCTTCCATGCCGCCGGAGGGGATCGATGAGGAGACGCAGGAGATGCTGCGGACGGGGCAGACCGTGCAGCTTTCCGAAGACGTAAAGATCGTTCCGTGTCTCCTGAAAAAAGAAGACGGGAACCGCGTGCTTCCGATTTTTACGTCCGCTGACCAGATACCTTCGGATAAGAAGAGCCCTGTGGTGCTTGCGCTTCCTTTTCAGGCGTGTCTGTCTATGGTAATGTCAAATCAGGATCATGTGGACACTATGGTTTTAAATCCCTTTACCCACAATATGACGCTGTCCAGAGGGATACTGGAGGTGGCAGTAAACCGCAGGAACACGGTACAGCAGGTGAAGACAGTCAGCATTACCGGACAGCAGTTTCAGCAGCTGCTGCACAACAGGGTGACACTGCAGCTGCTCCCGGCGTTCCTCTTTAAGAACGGGGAGGAGGGGCTTAAAAGGCTGCAGAAGGAGGAGGGCGCATTGCTGGTGCCGTTTTATAAAGAGACCTTTCCGGAGGGACGGGATGCGGCGATCGCGGCGGCGCTCAGCGAATTCTCGGTCATGACGTTAAATATCACAGACGATATGCAGATCACCAGACTGGACATGCCCGAAGGGACGGAGAAGAAAGGCATGTGCTACAGGGTCTACGTCGTATTCAGACGCGGCAGCCGGGACATGCAGTACTATACGCTGGAGAAGACGGAACAGGGGAACTACTTTGGTAAAGTGGCGCCGGACGGAAAGCATGAACTGGTGGAACCGGTACCCGGTAACGGAACGGAGATCGAAACGGTCATGAATCTCGCCACGGTCATGTAGGAGATAATAATATATGAAAGAGGTTTTGTTTTGCCTGATACTGGCTTTGTCATCGATCACGTATTTCGTGGGCATAAGCGGGCTGGGCAAATGGAGCAGAAAAAGTATAATAGACAGACTTTATTTTATGTCTTTGATGTTAAGCGCCGGCTGGGGCCTGTTCATAGGGCTCGTCCTTGTACAGACTGATGAGGATCTGGCGGCGTTGTTTCGCGCTATCGGTATGGTACATATCTTCGGTCTGCTGATCTGTTTCACAAACATGATCGTTTACTGGTCCGATATACGGGGCAGGGTCAAGAGGTGGACGGCGGGCTTCGTATGGCTGGGCGTACTGCTGTATCCGTTCTTTGTCCGGCGGGAAAACGTGGAATTCTCGATGACAGCCTACGGCATGTCATACCGTATCACGCCCGGCGTCTGGAGCGTTGTATATGTGATTTACTGCGCAGTGTCAGCCGTCAATATGATGGTCCTGATCATCCATATGCTCCGGAGAAGGATCCGCAAGCGGGAGAAAGACATTGCCTATGCGATGATGCTGTGCGTTTTTATTGTCGGTTTCGGATGCGCGCTGGATGCGATGCTTCAGATGCTGGGGCTTGCCGCGCTTCCGGTCAGTACGTTGGCACAGTTTGCGGCACAGGTGGTCCTGTGTAAAATCTATGTGTTTTATAACGGTTCACGGGTCACGCTGGAGAATATGTCAAAGTTTGTGTATTATTCCGTGGACGAGCCGGTGTTTGTGTTTGACGAGGCGGAAAAATTGTGTATCGTAAATAACGGCGCCACGATCTTTCTCGGACTGAGCGCGGAGGAATGCTGTAAGCTTCAGCTGAGCGACATTTTTGTGCTGGACCGCGATGTGTTCCGTTTCCGCGGAAACAAGAACAGGGTCGAGGCAAGGTGCTGGCAGAAAAACAACATCTGCAGTATCACGATCGACAAGATATATGACAACTATATGGATATTGTCGGTTATATCGTTATCGTGCATGATGTGACGGAACGTGTGCGCATGCTGGAACGGCTGGAGAGAGAAAAACAGCGTGCGGATAAGGCGAATGAGGCCAAAGGCGCTTTCTTTGCCAATATGTCCCATGAGATCAGGACGCCTATCAATGCCGTTATGGGTATGAATGAGATGATCTTAAGGGAGTGCAGCGATCCGGGTATACTTGAGTATGCGGGCAATATACAGAATGCCAGCAAGACGCTACTTGTGCTCATCAACGACATTCTCGATTTTTCCAAAATAGAGTCGGGCATGATGGAAGTGGTGGAGGAGGAGTATTCTCTGAGGGATATGCTGACCGCCCTGAAAACAGAGTGCAGTATGCGCGCGGAAGAGAAGGGGCTTAAGCTTACTTTCGCCGTGCCCGCCGACACCCCCAATGTCCTTGTGGGTGACGAGGTCAGAGTGCGGCAGGTGCTGCTCAATATTCTGACGAATGCGATCAAATATACGATGAAGGGCAGCGTGACCATGACGGTCACGCACGAGAAGGCAACGCCGCAGACGGAGAGATTCAGCTTTGCCGTAGCCGACACCGGGATCGGTATTAAGGAAGAGAATATCGACAGGCTGTTTGGCAAATTTGACCGGGTCGATGAGGAGCAGGTGCACGCGATAGAGGGTACGGGCCTTGGCCTGAGCATTGTGGAAAAATTATTAAAGCTGATGAAGGGCACGGTGACGGTGGAGAGCGTCTACGGAGAGGGCTCTGTTTTTACCGTTTGTCTGTGCCAGAAGGTTGTCGGAACAGAGACTGTGGGAGCAATGCATGACGACCCGAAGAAAAATGAGAAGCGCAAAAAAGGCGTACCGTCGTTTGCGGCTCCCGATGCAAAGATCCTGGCAGTGGACGATAATAAAGTCAATCTGACGGTCATCAGAGGTCTTCTCCGGAAGAATAAAGTACAGATCACCTGTGCGTCGAGCGGTCGTGAGTGCCTGGAATGTGTTGCGAAAGAGCAGTACGATATCATTCTTCTGGATCACATGATGCCGTCTATGGACGGCATAGAGACTCTGGAGGAGATGAAGAAAATGCCGGATAATAAGAGCAAAAATGCAAAGATCATCGTGCTGACTGCCAACGCTATGGCGGGTGTGCGGGAGATGTATCTTGAAAAAGGCTTTGACGATTACCTGTCAAAGCCGATCGACGGAGCTCTTTTGGAACAGCTGCTGATGAAGTATCTTCCGCCTGAGTGTATTATTCAGACCGTTGAGTAGTGTCTTCCGCTGTCTTTTCGTCTGTATCGGGCAGCGTGATAAGCACTTTGACGATATGGTTGTCCTGCACGCCGTCCGCCTGGAGCGTAATGCCGTTGTCCAGCGTGATCGCTTCCTGATCATGCGGCAGACGGTCAAGCTTCTCGATGATGAGACCGCCGATGGAGTCGTAATCTTCGGACTGCAGATCCATATCGAGGGCGTCGTTGATATCATCCAGTTTCATCTGGGCCGCCACCAGGTATTTTCTGTCGTCTATCTCCTGGATAAGATCTTCTTCATCGGCGTCGTATTCGTCACGGATCTCGCCGACGAGTTCTTCTATCATGTCTTCCATTGTGATCATGCCCACCGTTGCGCCATATTCGCTTAAGACGAAAGCGATACTGAGCGATTTCTCACGTATCTCCATCAGCAGATCGGACACGCTCTTATATTCGTAAGTATAATAAGCTTCCCGCAGTATCTTCCGGATCTGGAATTTTTCTTTGTCCTTAACCAGAATAAAGTCCTTGATATTGACAACGCCGACAATGTTGTCCGGATCATCGTCATAGACGGGGATCCTGGTAAACATGGAGTCCTGAAACGTGGACAGAAGCTCCTGGTAAGTGGCGTCGATGGAAACGGTGGTCATCTGGATGCGGGGGATCATGATATCTTTGGCAACCGTGTCGCCAAAGTCAAATACGTTGTAGATCAGCTCGCGTTCCTCGGATTCGATGACGCCGTCCTCATGGCTTACATCCACGTAAGTTTTCAGCTCTTTCTCCGTGATGCTGAAGGTGTTGCCGTCCGAACTGATATGTAAGAAACGCAGGATCCAGTTGGAGAATTTATCGATGATATAAATTATGGGTGTAAGCAGCGTTATGAGAAGATGTACCGCGCCGCTGTACATCAGCGTTATCTTTTCGGATCTCTGCATCGCCCAGGTCTTCGGGATGATCTCGCCGAAGATCAGCACGGTAAAGGTCAGCACGCCCGTCATGATCCCGACAGCGGGGCTACCCCATATTCTGATAGCGAATGTGGTCGCTACGGAAGATGCGGAAAGATTTACAACGTTATTGCCGATCAGAATGGCGCTGAGCATTTTGCCGTAACGATCCAGTATTTTTTGCACTTTGATGGCTTTTTTGTTATTTTCCTGAACAAGCGTACGGATGCGTACGCGGCTGACCGTCGAGTAAGCTGTCTCGGCAGATGAGAAAAATCCCGACAAGAAAACGAGAATCACCAATGTAACGATTTGTATGACACCTGTGGTATCCAATGAAAGAATCACTCCTTGTTTCCGTTGTTAATTACAAAAATATTACTATGGACATAAGAAAGTGTCAAGTTTTTCCGCCGGGCGGAATATATATTAGTATCTTTATGTTTGCTTTGCGGAAATGGAGGGAATATGGGGAACAAGGATTTTTATATTGGAAAGATCGTTTTTATAACAAAATGTATGCTGGCCGCATATATTCTGACTGCCGGGCTGCTGTTGCTGCTTTCGTTCATGCTGTACCGGTTCGGTTTGTCCGAGAAGACAGTGTCTATATGCATCATCGGCATATACATAGCAGTGACCTTTGCGGCGGGCCTGATCGCGGGTAAGAGCGCGGGAAAACGGAAATTCCTGTGGGGGCTTTCCGTGGGAGTCATATATTACGTGATCCTTGTGATCGTGTCCCTGATCGTCAACCGGGGACTGCAGGACGTGGCGGGCAGCATGGTCACGGTCTTTTTCCTGTGCGCCGGCAGCGGGATGCTGGGCGGTATGATCAGTTAGTGCGCATTCCATACATAGTATGACGGACGGCAATTAAAAAAAGGGCTTTTCCTGAAACTAATGTTGTGATATAATAAGCGCGAAAGAAAAAATGGCGCAAAGGCAGACCCCCGCGGGATCGACCTTGAAGCAGCATCAGGAGGATATTTTACATGAAGCATATTCAGACATTAAATACAAGAGATTTGAAGGAATCCATGAAGAAAGGCGGCTGCGGCGAGTGCCAGACGTCTTGCCAGTCAGCGTGCAAGACATCCTGTACGGTGGGCAACCAGAGCTGTGAGAAAGCGAAATAAGAGGTTTTGCTTCAGCTAACATAATAAGAAAATATAAGCAGCGATCAACATCGCTGCTTATTATGCGTTTAGCTGTGCAAACAGGCTCCGGCTTAAACGCATTGGATTGGAGAGAAAAGTGATACATCAATATGTGAGTAACGGATATCATATCGTGCTGGATGTTGAGAGCGGCAGCGTGCATGTCGTGGACGAAACGGCGTACCGTGTGATACCGGTCGTGGAAGAGGCGCTTAAGCAGCACAGGGAGACAAAAGAAGAGATCCTGCCGTACGTGGAGGAGAAACTGCGCGGTGACGAGGCGTGCGCGGAAGGAAAGCTGTGCGCCGGCGAACTGGCAGAAACGGTGGAGGAGATTCTCGCGCTCCGGGATGCGGGTATGCTCTTTACCGAGGATATCTATGAAAAATATATCGACGGATTTAAAGACAGAAAGACCGTGGTGAAGGCATTGTGCCTCCACGTTGCCCATGCCTGCAATCTGTCCTGCAGATACTGCTTCGCGGCGGAGGGAGAATATCACGGCGAGCGGGCGCTCATGAGCTATGAAACGGGAAAGAAAGCGCTGGATTTCCTTGTGGAGAATTCGGCAGACAGGGTGAACCTGGAGGTGGATTTTTTCGGCGGAGAGCCTCTTATGAACTGGGATGTGGTAAAGGAGTTGGTAGCGTACGGCAGAAGCCTTGAGAAGCCGCATAATAAGAGATTTCGGTTCACGCTGACGACCAACGGCGTCCTGTTAAATGATGAGATCCTGGAATTTGCCAATAAAGAGATGGCGAATATTGTCTTAAGCATAGACGGGCGCAAAGAGATCCACGATCTGATGCGGCCCCATAAAGGCGGACAGGGAAGCTATGACGAGATCCTGCCGAAATATAAGGAAGTCGCCCGGAGCAGGAACCAGACCAACTATTATGTGCGGGGCACCTTTACCAGAAACAATCTTGATTTTCCGGAAGACGTTCTCCATCTGGCGGATGAAGGATTTGAACAGATCTCGGTAGAGCCTGTGGTGGCGCCGCCCACAGAGGATTATGCCATCAGAAATGAGGATGTGCCGAAGCTCCTTGAGGGGTATGATAAGCTCGCCCGGGAATATATTCGGAGAAAAAAAGCAGGAAAAGGTTTTAATTTTTTTCATTTTATGATAGATTTAGAGGGTGGCCCGTGTGTCGCCAAGAGATTGTCCGGCTGCGGGTCGGGAAGTGAGTATCTGGCGGTGACGCCGTGGGGAGACTTATATCCGTGCCATCAGTTCGTGGGACAGGAGCAGTTTTTGATAGGCAATGTCGAAGACGGGATCGTCCGGACGGATATACAGGATATGTTTAAGGCGTGTAATGTCTATGCCAAAGAGAAGTGCCGGCAATGCTTTGCAAAATATTACTGCAGCGGCGGGTGCGCTGCCAATGCGTATCATTTCAGCGGCAGCATAGACGGCGCATACGATATCGGCTGTGAATTGCAGAAGAAGCGCGTTGAATGCGCTATCATGATAAAAGCGGCTTTGGCTGATGAGGAAAAGGAGAAAGTATTATGAAAAAAAGCAGAGCGGTTATAGGTTTGATCGTATACGTTCTGATACTCGGACTGCTTGGTTATACGGCGGTCTTCGGCATTGGGGCGGACAAGTCCGGTTCGGCGTCGAGCATTAAGCTGGGTCTTGATCTTGCAGGCGGTGTAAGTATCACTTACCAGGTGGTGGGAGATGAAAATCCTAGCGCTGAGGATATGAGCGATACGATCTATAAATTACAGCAGCGTGTGCAGAACTACAGTACCGAGGCTCAGGTATACCAGGAGGGGTCCGACCGTATCAACATTGAGATCCCGGGCGTGACTGATGCGAATGCCATATTGGAGGAACTGGGCAAACCCGGAAGCCTGTACTTTATCGCACAGACAGACAGTGAAGGCAATAATAACTACGAAGCCGGATACGGCGTGGACGCCGACGGCAATATTGTCCCGCAGTATATGCTGACCAAGACGATCGATGAACTGCTTGCGGACGGTTCTGTCATCATCACCGGTACGGAAGTGGTGGACGCGCAGGCGAGGGCGCAGCAGGATCAGCAGATGGGCAATGTGGAGAATGTCGTGACGCTGACGTTGAATGATGAGGGGGCGGCCGCTTTTGCAAAGGCTACCGAGAAGGCGTACAACAACGGCGAGTCGATTGCGATCTACTATGACGATACCATTGTCAGCGCGCCGAATGTCAACGCTGTCATCACGGACGGTAACGCCATCATCACAATGGGCCAGGGCGGTGCGGAGGAAGCGCAGCAGCTGGCGTCCACGATCCGTATCGGCGGTCTGAAGCTGGAGCTGGAAGAGCTTCGCTCCAACGTGGTAGGCGCCCAGCTTGGTTCCGAGGCGATCCACTCAAGCCTGATAGCGGCAGCAGTTGGTTTCGCACTGGTCATAATATTTATGATAGGGGTATATTATGTCTCCGGTCTGGCGGCGTCTCTGGCGCTGTGCCTGTATGCGGAGCTGATGGTGATCCTGTTATATGCGTTTGAAGCGACGCTGACGCTGCCCGGTATCGCAGGTATTATCTTGTCCGTCGGTATGGCGGTGGATGCCAACGTCATTATATTTGCTCGTATCAGAGAGGAACTGGCTACCGGCAAGACCGTGCAGTCTTCCTTTAAGATCGGTTTCAACAAAGCGCTGTCCGCCATTCTTGACGGCAACATCACAACGCTTATTGCGGCGGTGGTCCTTTACTTTATGGGAAGCGGTACGATCAGAGGCTTCTCCATCACATTGATGCTGGGTATCTTCTTATCCATGTTCACGGCGCTGTTTGTGACCAAATTCCTGATGAACGCATTGTATGCGGTGGGGATCCAGAGTGAGAAGGCATACGGAGTAGGAAAAGAGCATAAGACCATTCACTTCCTTTCCAAGAAATATTTCTTCTTCGGACTTTCGGCGGTTGTCATTGTGATCGGATTTATCGTAATGGGAATCAATAAGACGCAGACGGGTATGCCGCTCAACTACAGTCTTGATTTTGTGGGCGGTACTTCTACGACCATGACGCTTAACGAGGATATGAGCATTGAAGAGATCGATGCGCAGATCGTTCCTCTTGTCGAGGGCATCACGGGCGACGCCAATGTGCAGACGACCAAGGTGGCGGGCTCCAATCAGGTGATCATCAAGACAAGAACTCTGAACGTGGAAGAACGTGAGAAGTTTGCGGATACGATGGTTACGAATTTCGGTGTGGATGAGAGCAGCATCACGGCGGAGACCATCAGTGCAACGATCAGTTCCGAGATGCAGTCGGATGCGGTCAAGGCTATCATCGTATCGACGATCCTCATGCTGATCTATATATGGTTCCGGTTTAAGGATATCCGTTTCGGAGCCAGCTCCGTGATCGCGCTGATCCATGATGTGCTGGTGGTGCTTGCCTTCTATGCGATAGTCAGAATATCCGTGGGCAATACTTTTATCGCATGTATGCTTACGATCGTGGGCTACTCCATCAACGCGACGATCGTTATCTTTGACCGTATCCGTGAGAATCTGCGTGACAGACGGGACAGAGATGATCTGGAGGAGCTTGTAAATAAGAGTATTTCACAGACATTGTCCAGAAGTATATTTACTTCTCTGACAACATTCTTCATGGTGGCGGCGCTGGAGGTGTTCGGCGTATCTTCCATCAGGGAGTTTGCACTGCCGCTGATCGCGGGCATTATCTGCGGCACATATTCATCCATCTGTCTGACAGGTGCGATGTGGTATGTGTTCCGTACGAAGCTTGTCAGGAAGAAAGCGGCAAAGTAGGCGCTGCAGACGGCCCGGAGCCGTGGATAACGGCGCTGTGGCGGTTGGAAAGAGTGCAGGGCAATCATAGGATTATCGGTTATCAAAGGCGTTCTGTTTATCGCAGAGCGCCTTTATCAGAATTGCGCGCACGGGGACGGATAACTTATGGCTAAATGGACGGTATACGCTAAAAAAGCGGATTTTGACGCGATAGCGCAGCGATTTCATATCGATCCGGTGATCGCGCGGATCATAAGGAACAGAGATATTGTGGGCGATGATAAGATCGACGTCTTTCTGCACGGCACACCCGAAAACATGCATTCTCCCTATCTGCTGAAGGATGTGGAAAAAGCCGCGGACATTGTCAGGGATAAGATCTGCGCCGGCAGGACGTTGCGTGTCATAGGCGATTATGATATAGACGGGGTCTGTGCCACCTATATTCTGCTGACGGGACTAAAACAGTGCGGCGCTGCGGTGGACGCGGTGATCCCCCACAGGATACATGACGGATACGGGCTGAATGAGAATATTATTACCGAGGCGCATGAGGCGGGGATCGATACGATACTGACCTGCGATAACGGCATTGCGGCGGCAGAACAGATCGCCTATGCCAAATCTCTTGGCATGACCGCCATCGTGACCGATCATCACGAAGTGCCGTATGAGGCTGGCGCGGACGGCAGCAGAAAAGAATATCTGCCCGCGGCGGATGCGGTGGTCGATCCGAAACAGGAGGCATGCGCTTATCCCTTTGACGGGATCTGCGGCGCGGTGGTGGCTTACAAATTCATACAGGTCCTGTTTGACAGGATGCCGGGAGAAGGGCGGGATAAGCTGTCAGAGGAGCTTCTGGCATTTGCGGCGTTTGCGACCGTGGGGGACGTGATGGAGCTTACGGATGAAAACCGCATCATAGTCAGATACGGTCTGCAGCGCATCAGCTGGTCCGACAATGCGGGTATGAGGGCGCTTCTGACCGTCAACGGTCTGCAGGACAAGCCGCTGTCCGCCTATCATATAGGTTTTATACTGGGACCCTGCCTCAATGCTACGGGAAGGCTGGATACGGCGGCCCGGGCGCTTCGCCTTTTTACCACGGACGACAGTGCGGAGGCGGTGACGATCGCCGGAGAGCTGAAAGAGCTCAATGACAGCAGAAAAAATATGACCCTTCGGGGAACGCAGCAGGCGATCCGTATGATCGAGGAAAGCAGTCTGCATAATGACCGGGTCCTGGTGGTTTATCTGCCGGAGTGCCATGAAAGTCTGGCGGGTATCATTGCCGGACGCATCAGAGAGCGTTACCACAAGCCGGTTTTTGTGCTGACGGATGCGGAGGAGGGCGTGAAAGGTTCGGGGCGTTCCATAGAGACTTATCATATGTATGATAAGATGAGCGAGTGCAAGGAACTGTATATCAAATACGGCGGGCATAAGATGGCGGCGGGCGTATCCATGCCTGCCGGCAATGTAGATGCTTTCCGGACTTATCTGAACGAGCACTGCGGACTGTCGAAGGAAGATCTGGAGGACAGGATACATATCGATGTGCCAATGCCGATGGCCTATGTGACGGCAGATTTTATACGGCAGCTTTCGGTGCTGGAGCCTTTCGGCAACGGCAATCCGAAACCTGTGTTTGCCCAGAAGAACATTCGGCTGATAAGCGGCAGGATACTCGGTAAAAACAGCAATGCAGGCAGATACACCGTCATGGATGACGGCGGCAGGCAGTTTGAGATGATGTATTTCGGCAATATGGAGCTATGGCATGATTTCCTGGAACGGTCGTTCGGGCGGGAGGAACTGGATATGCTGTACAGGGGCGGACATTGCAGGATTCTTATAAGCGTGGTCTATTATCCCGAGCTGGATGTTTACCGGGGCAGGGAGCGCATTAAAATGATCATGCAGGACTATTGTAAAGGAGATGCCGGATAAATGAAAAAGATACTGACCGTGACATTAAACCCGGCCGTAGACAAAACATATACGACCCAGGGGCTGACCGTGGGCAATGTAAACAGAATGCGCACGGTCATGAAGATCGCTGGCGGAAAGGGCGTCAATGTGACAAAAGTGCTCAGACAGTATGGATTCGATGTGGCGGCGACCGGCTTTCTTGGCGGTTACAGCGGCAGATTCATCGGAGAGGAGCTGGAAAGGATCGGCGCGGAGGATCATTTTGTATATGTTGCGGAGGAAACACGCAGCAATATGAATATTCTGGCGGATGACGGATATGTCACGGAGATACTCGAACCGGGACCCACGATCTCCTTAAGAGAACAGGAAGAATTTCTTGCGCGCTATGATACGCTGCTGGAACAATGCGGACTGGTGATCCTGTCAGGATCCGTGGCGCAGGGGATCGGGACGGATATCTATGAAAAGCTGGTCGTGCGGGCGAGGGGCGCGTCCGTTCCGGTTTATCTCGATTCAAACGGTGAGGGGTTGAGGTACGGCATGCGCGCAAAACCGCAGCTTATCAAACCCAATCAGAAAGAACTGGAGTATCTTATGGGCCGCCGTCTGACAAGACGTGAGGAGATCGTGGGAGCGGCGCGGCTGTTTCTGGAGAACGGGATCGCGCAGGTGGTCGTCTCTATGGGCGCCAGAGGGCTTCTGAGCATTTCGGGAGAAAACGTGCTGTATGCCCGTACAGAGAGGATAGAAGCCGTCAATACGGTCGGATGCGGCGATTGTGTGGTGGCGTCCTACGCTATGTCTTATCTGATGGGAGAGAGCGAGGAGCAGGCCATCGTGCGTGCGTGCGCGATTTCCGCCGCGAATGCAACGACTCTTGTGAGCGCCGATATTCCGTTGGAAACAGCGAAAGAGTTGATGAATAAGATTATACTGGAGAAGATACACTGCGGTTAGATATATTTCCGTATAGACAAAAAAGTCTGGGGCTCCAGACTTTTTTGTATTATTCTTATGAGGGGGGGGGAATAGTGAGTTGTTCAACTATTCTGTTTATACATTAAATGTTAATTGTGTCCAAAGTGTGTTTACTTTATGATAAATTTATAAAAAAGAATGAACGGAAGGTAAAGATAAAATAAAATAATATATTTGTGCCAAAAGGATGGCGCAGAGGGCATGAAAAGTTGAAAAAGAGAGCTTTTCGTGCTATGGTATTTATGATATTTCAGTGCAGACAGGGGGTAGCTATGACAGCATTACAGAAACTGTTGGACCAGATCGATTACGAATGCGTACAGGGAACGCTTGACAGAGAAGTTTCGGATATTATATATGATTCCCGCAAGGTCATACCGGAATGTATGTTTATCTGTATACCGGGTGTCGTTGCGGATGGACATGAGTTTGCCGCCGATGCGGTGAAGGCCGGCGCGGGCGTGCTTGTTGTGGAGAGAGAAGTGGAAGTACCGGAAGACGCCGGGATCACGGTGATCAGGGTGCGCGATGCGCGTTATGCTATGGCGTTTATATCAGCGGCTTATTTTGATCATCCGGCTAAGGAGATGAAGATCATCGGCGTTACAGGGACCAAGGGCAAGACCACCACAACCTATCTCATGAAGTCTATTCTGGAGCATGCGGGAAGAAAAACAGGGCTGATCGGTACGATCGAGATCGTGATCGGCGATACGCATATTCACGCGGATCACACGACGCCGGAATCTTATCTGATCCAGAAATATTTCAGACAGATGGCGGATGCCGGATGTGATACGGTGGTGATGGAAGTATCGTCGCAGGGGCTGATGCTGCACAGGACGCAGGGATTTACCTTTGATTTCGGGATCTTTACGAATCTGGAACCGGATCATATCGGCAAAGGGGAACACAAGGACTTTGATGATTATCTGCACTGCAAGGGACTGCTGTTCAAACAGTGCAGGATCGGCATCGTCAATCATGACGATGCGCACTGGGAAGCGGTCGTTCAGGGTCACACCTGTGAACTGGAGACTTACGGGATCGACACGGAGGCGGATATGCGCGCCTGCGATATTTCTTTTATACGTGAGGCGGGTAAGCTGGGAATGCGCTTTGATGTGCGCGGACTGATGAATTTCTCCGTACAGATAGCAACGCCCGGCAAGTTCAGCGTGTACAATGCGCTCACGGCGATCGCGGTCTGTCGTCATTTCGGTGTGCGTGAGGAGGATATCAGAGAGGCGCTTCTTGCAGCGAAAGTAAAGGGCCGGATAGAACCGGTCAGCGTGTCGGATGATTTTACGCTGATGATAGATTACGCTCATAACGCGATGGCGCTAAAGAGTCTGCTGTCCACGCTTAGAGAGTATGAACCGCACAGGCTCGTCTGCCTGTTCGGATGCGGCGGCAACCGCGCGAGATCACGAAGGTATGAGATGGGAGAAGTCAGCGGCCGGATGGCTGATCTGACGATCATCACATCGGACAATCCGAGAACCGAAAAACCGCAGGATATCATAGATGATATTAAGACCGGCATCAGTAAGACGGACGGTAAGTATGTGGAGATCTGCGACAGGAAAGAAGCCATCGCCTATGCGATCTCTCACGCGGAGCCGGGGGACATCATTGTGCTGGCGGGCAAGGGGCACGAGGACTATCAGGAGATCAACGGCGTGAAGTACCCTATGGACGAGAGAGTGCTGATACAGGAGATCCTCGAAGGAAGGTAAGAAGGAGATGGCAGAAAGATACGCGGATGTTATCGTGGATATCTCCCATGAAAAAGTAGACAGACCCTTTCAGTACAGAGTACCGCCGCAGCTGCTGGAAGCCGTATATCCGGGTGTGCGGGTGCATGTGCCGTTCGGCAGGGGTGACAGAGATAAGATCGGATACGTTGTAGATCTGTCTGACAGAGCGGATTATCCTGTCGATAAGATCAAGGATATCATGGCAGTGGATGAGAAAGGCATAACCGCACAGAGCAGCCAGATACAGATCGCATACTGGATGAAAAGGCAGTATGGCTCCACCATGATCGCCGCGCTCAAGACAGTCCTGCCGGTCAGACGGGCACTGAAACAACTGGAAAAAAAGAAAGTCACGGCATGCGTTGATGCCGGTACGCTGCAGGATGTGGCTGTGCAGTGTGAGCAGAAGCATCAGGTGGCAAAAGCGAGGGTGTTAAGGGCGCTTGCAGAGGATGAAGTGCTTCCCTATGAGTTGATCAGGCAGAAGCTTAATGTATCGTCTGCCACCCTGCTGGCGCTTGAAAAACAGGGATATCTTAAGACAGAGACAGAGCATATATACCGCAATCCCGTGAAGCGTGTGGAGGGACGGGAGAAACAAGTGGTTCTTCGTGACGACCAGAGGACCGTCATTGAGGAAGTGGTCGGAGACTACCGAGCGGGCCGCCCGGGAACGTATCTGATACACGGGGTTACCGGAAGCGGCAAGACGGAGGTGTATCTCGGGATCATAGAGCAGATGATCGCAATGGGTAAGCAGGCGATCATGCTTATCCCTGAGATCGCGCTCACTTACCAGACGCTGCTGCGTTTCTATAAGAGGTTTGGGGAACGGGTATCCGTCATGAATTCAACACTGTCCGCCGGAGAGAAATACGATCAGGTCAGTCGTGCCGCGGCGGGAGAGCTGGATGTGATCATCGGTCCCAGGTCGGCGCTGTTTACCCCTTTTCCCAATCTCGGCGTCATCATTATGGACGAGGAGCATGAAAGCAGCTATAAGAGCGAATCATCGCCGAAGTATCATGCCAGAGAGACGGCGATCAGGATCGCGTCTATGCATAAAGCCAGCGTTGTACTGGGATCGGCGACTCCGTCTATGGAAGCATATTACAGGACAAAAACAGGGGAATACAAGCTGTTTGAGATGACGAAGCGGCACGGCAGCAGCACATTGCCCGGCGTATACATCATAGATATGAGGGAAGAATTAAAACAGGGGAACCGTTCGGTGTTCAGCACAAAGCTGCACGACTTAATGGAGCGCAGACTTGAGGCGGGCGAACAGATCATGCTGTTTCTGAACCGGAGGGGCTATGCCGGTTTTGTTTCCTGCAGGGCGTGCGGTCATGTCATGAAGTGCCCCCACTGTGATGTTTCCCTGTCCGAACATCGGGGCGGCAGACTGGTGTGTCATTATTGCGGATATGAGGAAAACAGGCCGGCAGTCTGTCCGGAATGCGGTTCAAGATATCTGATGGGATTCAGGGCGGGGACCGAGCAGATAGAGGAAGCGCTGCATAAAGAGTTTCCCGGAGCGCGTATATTGCGAATGGACGCCGACACTACCAGAAAGAAAGAGAGCTACGAGAAAATACTTGAGGCTTTCGCGGACGAGAAAGCGGATATTCTGGTGGGAACACAGATGATCGTGAAGGGGCATGATTTCCCCAATGTTACGCTGGTGGGGATCCTGGCGGCGGATCTGTCGCTCAACCAGAACGATTACCGTGCCGGCGAAAGAACGTTTCAGTTGCTTACGCAGGCGGCCGGACGTGCCGGAAGAGGCGACAAGCCCGGCGAAGTGGTGATCCAGACATACCAGCCGGAGCATTACAGCATCGTGCATGCGGCCAATCAGGATTACGGCAGCTTCTACGAGGAGGAGATCATCTACCGCAGCTTTATGCAGTATCCTCCGGTTGCGCACATGATGGCTGTGCTTGTTACATCGCGGGAGCAGCAGACAGGCAAAGAATTGTGCGGTCAGATGGCGTCGCTGGTTAAGGAGATGAGAGACAGCCGGGATAAGGACGGCGGCGCTCTCCAGATGATAGGCCCCACAGAGGCGGTCATCAGCAGGATCAATGACCAGTACCGGTATGTTTTTTATGTGAAGCACAGGGATTATGAGGAGTTGGTCAAGGTTAAGGACCGACTGGAACTGTTTTGTAAAGAACGGGAGAAAGAGCTTCATAATCTTACGGTACAATATGATTTTGACCCGATCAATACATACTAATGGCAGAATAAAAAGGAGAGGACAACATGGCACTCAGAAAAATAAGGGAAATGGGCGATCCGGTACTGACAAGGAAATGTAAGGAGGTAACGGAGATCACACCCAGGATACAGGAGCTTATAGACGATATGTTTGAAACCCTGTATGATGCAGAGGGGGTCGGCCTTGCGGCTCCGCAGGTGGGTATCTTAAAAAGGATCGTGGTGATAGACGTGACGGGAGATGATCCGATCCTCCTGATCAATCCGAAGATCCTGGAGACGAGCGGTGAACAGGAAGGCTACGAAGGGTGCCTGAGCGTTCCCGGCAAGAGCGGGATCGTGACAAGACCCAATTATGTGAAAGTACTCGCCTATGACGAGAATATGAAAGCGTTTGAACTGGAGGGGACAGAATTGCTTGCAAGAGCGCTCTGCCATGAGCTGGATCATCTGGACGGACATCTGTACGTAGAGAAAGTGGAGGGTCCGCTTGTGAATAATGAAGACCTGCGTGATGCGGAAGAAGAATAGGCGTTGGAGAGTGAGGACGGTATGAAGATCGTATTTATGGGGACCCCCGGTTTTGCAGTGGGGGCGCTTGAAGCAGTCATAGAGGCGGGACATCAGGTGGCGGCGGTGGTGACGCAGCCGGACAGACCTAAGGGAAGAGGTAAGGAGATACAGATGTCGCCTGTCAAGGAGTGTGCGCTTGCACACGGTATTCCTGTGTTTCAGCCGGTGAAGATCAGGGAAGCCGGGGCGGTGGAGACGCTTAGAGGCTACGGGGCGGACATTATCATCGTGGCGGCTTTCGGGCAGATCCTGCCGGAAGAAATACTTAAGATGCCTAAATACGGCTGCGTGAATATTCACGCCTCCCTGCTTCCCAGGTACAGAGGGGCGGCGCCGATCCAGTGGGCGATCCTTGACGGGGAAAAAACGACAGGCGTCACGATCATGCAGATGGATAAAGGACTTGATACCGGCGATATACTGATGAAGAAGGAAGTTGCAATCGATCCGGATGAGACCGGGGACAGCCTGTGCGTCAAGCTGGCAGCCGCAGGGGCGCAGTTGATCGTGGAGGCTCTTCCCAGGATAGAGAGAGGAGATATCGTTCCCGTTAAACAGGGAAGCGACAGTACCTATGCAAAGATGCTGCATAAGTCCATGAGCCGTATTGACTGGACGATGGAAGCCGGACAGCTTGATCGTTTTATCAGGGGTATGATCTCCTGGCCGGGAGCGTCGGCTGTCTATCGCGGTAAAACGCTCAAAATATGGAAGGAAGAGGTGGCTTCTCCTGAAGAGCTGCAGGCAAAGGACCAGGACGGCGTTCTCAAGGATGCGGAGCCCGGCACGGTGATCTTCGTTGAGAAAGATGCCTTCTACGTGCAGACGAAAAAGGGGGCTGTTAAGATACTGGAGGTGCAGCCGGAAGGAAAGAAGCGTATGGCTGTAAAAGATTTCCTGCGGGGTTATCCGGTGAAAGCGGGAGATAAATTGTAAGAGGCGGTAAGAAACAATTGTAAGAGAAAGGGATGGCGTTATGGGACATTACGGTTACTATGGTTATTATTTTGATCCGACATACATTCTGGTGCTTGTCGGCGCTGTGCTGTGTATCTGGGCGCAGATGCGCGTGCAGTCCACTTACAGGAAATATGCGCGCATCAGGAGCAGAAGCGGCCTGACCGGTGCGGAGGCGGCGCAGCGTATACTGCAGATGTCGGGTATCTATGATGTGCGCATCGAACATGTGAGAGGCGAACTGACGGATCACTACGATCCGTCCTCCAAGGTGCTGCGGCTGTCGGATTCCGTGTACAATTCCGGATCCATAGCGGCGATCGGCGTGGCAGCGCATGAATGCGGGCATGCAGTGCAGCATGATAAGGGGTACGCGCCCCTTTCTTTGAGAACGGCGCTTGTCCCGGCGGCCAATATCGGATCGAGACTCGGCATACCGATCATTCTTCTCGGGGTGATCCTGAGCATGAACCAGATGCTCATACAGATCGGCATATGGGTATTTGCGCTGGCGGTGCTCTTTCAGGTCATCACGCTTCCCGTCGAGTTCAACGCGTCCGGCAGAGCGCTTGCGATGCTCAATGATTACGGTATGCTGGAGCAGGATGAGACACGCAGCTGCCGCAAGGTTTTGTCGGCGGCGGCGCTCACCTATGTGGCAGCGGCGGCGAGCGCGATCTTACAGCTTTTAAGACTGGTTCTTTTATTCGGAAACAACAGACGAAGAGACTGAAATGAACGTAAGGGAAGTGGTTCTGGATATTCTTCTGGAGCTTTCAAAGCAAAATGAATACAGTAACGTCCTGATCGGCGCCGTCCTTGAGAAGTACGATTATTTGGACGGCAGACAGAAAGCCTTTATCAAGCGGGTCAGCGAGGGTACGGTAGAGCGCGCGATTCGGATAGATTACGTTTTGAACCGGTTTTCCAGCGTTCCTGTCAATAAGATGAAACCGCTCATCAGGGAACTTCTGCGGATGAGCTGTTACCAGATACTCTTTATGGACAGCGTTCCCGATGCGGCTGTCTGCAATGAGGCCGTGAATCTGGCAAAGAAGAGAGGATTCCGTCAGCTTCAGGGCTATGTCAACGGAGTGCTGCGCACGCTGGCAAGAGAGAAGGACAGGATCGGTTATCCCGACAGAAATACGGCGTATCATGATTATCTGTCGGTATATTATTCCATGCCTCTCTGGCTGACGGAGCATTTATGCGCCGCGTACGGCGACGGGCAGTGCGAAAAGATATTGCGGGCCTTTATGGACAGAGGCGCGGTCAGTATCAGGTTTCAGGAGACAGTCGGCGAACAGGAGCGGGAGCGTCTGATCGCGGCATGGCGGCAGGAGGGTGTGACGGTGCGCAGGAGTACCTGGCTGCCCTATGCCGCCAAGGTGGAGAAGACGGAAGGCATTCGCAGACTGGAAGGGTATGCGGAAGGGGCTTTCGCCGTACAGGATATCAGCTCTATGCTGGTCGTGGAGGCGGCGGGCATTAGAAAAGGGGACACCGTGATAGATGTCTGCGCGGCTCCCGGAGGAAAAGCGCTGCACGCGGCGGCAAAACTGAACGGGACCGGACGGGTCATCGCCTGTGACATATCGCTCCGCAAGACGGATAGGATCAGGGAGAACAGAGACAGGATGCGTGCCGGCAATGTATCTGTCCTGGAGCGGGACGCACGTATCCGTGACGGGCAGCTGGTGGGGCAGGCGGATGTGCTTCTTGCGGACGTTCCCTGTTCCGGGCTTGGTGTGATCGGCAAAAAACAGGATATCAAATACCGTGTGAGTCCTGAATCCATGAAGCAGATCGTTATTCTGCAGAAGGAGATCGTCAGCAATGTAATAAGTTATCTCAAACCAGAAGGCACGCTGATGTACAGCACCTGCACTATGAATCCGGCAGAAAACGAAGAGATGACGGACTGGATCTGCAGAGAATATGACATGGAGACTGTGAGCATGGCGCAGGAAATGCCGGACGCCTTGCGAAAAGAGGCGGATAAAGGGCGGATACAGCTGCTTCCGGGAATACACGGCACGGACGGTTTCTTTCTGGCGAAGCTGCGCAGGAAACGGACGATATGAATATAACAGAGAATGATCATACAAATGATTATACAAGTGCAAACGGGCATACAATAGAAGCGTACGGAAGGGATATCAAATCCCTCACTCTGGACGAACTCAAAGCGGCTATGGAAGCTATGGGTGAGAAAACCTTCCGCGCCAGACAGATGTATGAGTGGCTGCACAGGAAGTTGGCAACGGATTACACGCAGATGAGTAATATACCGCAGACACTGGCCGGGCGGTGCAGGGAGCGGTATGATCTCACCGTGCTTGATGCAGTGCGTGTACAGGAATCCGCGCTGGACGGAACGAGAAAATATCTTTTTCGTCTGCCTGACGGGAATCTGATCGAGAGCGTGCTGATGCGATACCGCCACGGCAACAGCGTGTGCGTATCCTCGCAGGTGGGGTGCCGTATGGGATGTCGTTTCTGCGCATCCACATTGGACGGACTTGAACGCAACCTGCTGCCGTCCGAGATGCTGGAACAGATCTATTCGATCATCAGAGATACGGGAGAACGGGTGTCCAATGTGGTGGTCATGGGCAGCGGGGAGCCTCTGGACAACTATGATAACCTGCTGCGGTTTATCATGCTTCTGACGGACGATGACGGGCTGCATATCAGTCAGAGGAACGTCACCGTGTCAACATGCGGCATTGTGCCGATGATACGAGCCCTTGCCGATGAGAAGCTGCAGATAACGCTGGCCATATCCCTGCACGCGGCGACGGATGATAAAAGAAGGCAGCTGATGCCGGTGGCAAACAGCTATTCTTTGCGTGAACTGATAGATGCGTGCGGTTATTATTTTGAACAGACGGGAAGAAGGATCACTTTCGAGTACAGTCTGGTGAAAGGGGTCAACGACTCCGGTGAAGACGCCGCGAAGCTTGCGTCGCTTATAGGCCGTCTTAACTGCCATGTCAACCTGATACCGGTCAATCCGGTCAGAGAGCGCGGCTACGTACAGTCCGACAGATATGCGGTGGAGGCTTTTAAGGACAGACTTGAAAAAAAGGGCGTCAATGTTACCGTGAGAAGAGAAATGGGGCGGGATATTGACGGCGCCTGCGGCCAGCTCAGACGCAGGTATATGAGCGGAAACTGAATCATCTTGTCCTTTTTGGATCAGTATGATAAAATGTTCAGGGTTACAGGAAAGCAGATATGTATATAAGTAGCAGGAGGGTTACACAGTGCTTAGGTCCTATGCGATAACGGATATCGGACAAAAGAGACAGCTGAATCAGGACTTTATATATCTGTCGGAGACTCCCATAGGCAATCTGCCAAACGTATTTATTGTGGCGGACGGCATGGGAGGACATAATGCGGGGGACTATGCTTCCCGCTATGCCGTGGAGGTCATGGTAGAGGAGATAGGGGCTTCCTTTGAGAAGAATCCGGTCAGGATACTGGGGAAAGCCATTGAGAAGGCAAATACGCGCATCCGGGAGAGAGCGCATGAGGTCGCTGCTTACAGCGGTATGGGAACGACGGTGGTTGCCGCCACATGCATGGGAAGATATCTCGAGGTGGCGAATGTGGGAGACAGCCGTCTCTATGTGATCGGGCATAATACGATCAGACAGATCACAACGGATCATTCGCTGGTGGAAGAGATGGTGCGTAAGGGCGGGATCGACAGGAAATCCGCAAGGAACCATCCGGATAAGAACATAATCACGCGGGCTGTCGGCGCCGAGGATGATATTGATGTGGATCATTTCAGTGTGGAAATGCAGGAGAACGATCTGGTCCTTCTGTGTTCCGACGGCTTGACTAATATGATCGAGGACGAGGAGATATGCCGTATACTGACGAATCAAGGCAGTCTGAAGGACAAGGCTGAAAAACTGGTGGAAGCGGCAAATCAAAACGGCGGAAAAGATAATATCTCCGTGATCATTATCGAGCCGCTGGCTGATGAGGTGGAAGATGATTAAGATTGGAATGATGATAGGAGACCGGTACGAGATACTGGAAAAGATCGGTACTGGCGGTATGTCGGATGTATATAAGGCCAAAGATCATAAGCTGAACAGGTTTGTTGCCGTCAAGGTGCTGAAACAGGAATTCGGGGAGAACGCTAACTTTGTGTCCAAATTCCGGGTAGAGGCGCAGGCGGCGGCGGGCCTTATGCATCCTAATATCGTCAACGTGTACGATGTAGGGGAAGAGGCGGGCATCCATTATATCGTTATGGAGCTTGTGGAAGGAATTACCCTGAAGAAATATATCGAGAAGAAGGCAAGGCTGTCCGTCAAAGAGGCGGTAAGCATAGCGATCCAGGTATCTATGGGTATTGAGGCGGCTCATAATAACCATATCATCCACCGCGATATCAAGCCGCAGAATATTATTATCTCCAAAGAGGGTAAGGTCAAGGTGACGGATTTCGGCATCGCCAAGGCGGCCACATCCAACACGATCACATCCAATGTCATGGGATCGGTGCATTATACTTCGCCCGAACAGGCGAGAGGCGGGTACAGCGATGAGAAGAGCGATATCTATTCTCTCGGTATCACCATGTTTGAGATGCTTACGGGGCGCGTGCCCTTTAACGGTGAGACTACGGTGGCGATCGCCATCAAGCATATTCAGGAAGAAATGCCGTCTCCCAGAGAATATGTGCCGGAGATACCAATCAGCGTGGAACAGATCGTGTGCAAATGCTGTCAGAAGAGCCCGGACAGAAGATATCAGTCTATGGGGGAACTGATCGTTGATCTGAAACAGTCCCTGATCAATCCGGACGAGGATTTTGTGCATGTCATCGAGCCCGATGAAGAAGCATCCACGCGCATGATCACTGACAGGGATATGGCGCAGATCAAGAGGCAGTCCGACAGAAGGGACTCTATGGACGAGGCGATGCGTTTAAAGAAAAAGAAAGAACGCGTCTACGAGGAAGAGGAAGAAGACTGGGAAGACGACGAAGAGGACGATGATGAAGATTATGATCCCAAGATGGAGAAGATCACAACGATCCTCGCTGTTGTCGCCGCGCTTCTGATCGGCTGTATCGTGATCTTTATCGTGGGCAGGGCTTTTGGAGTGTTCAGTTTCGGAAGCAGCGCGGATGACAAGGCGCAGGAAGAAACTGAACAGGTGGAAATGATCAGGGTTGTCGGCATGAATATAGAAGACGCCAAACGTGCGCTTCTGGAACTGGGACTGACGCCGGAAATACAGTATGAAGTGAATACGGCATATGATGAAGGAACCGTTCTTCGCGCGAGCGTGCAGGATGGCCTCATGATCGATAAGAATACGGTCATCGTCATGACGGTGGCACAGGGCGAGGAAGGCGTGACAGTCCCGGATGTGGAGGGCAAGTCAAAAGAAGAAGCCGTTTCCATTCTGGAGAAGGAAGGCTTTGTTGTCAATGTGACGGAAAGCTATGATGCGGCGGTGGAAAACGGCCATGTCATTTCCCAATCTCCCGAAGCGGACACTACGGCGCCTGAGGGCTCTTCCATAACGATCCGTGTAAGTCAGGGTACGGAGGATACTAAGGTCAGAGTGCCCAACGTGATCGGACTGACAGAGGAGGACGCCACGGTAAGCCTGGTGGAGAGCGGTCTTGCGGTGGGAAGTATTCAGGAAACCACCAATGAGAATGCGGATTTAATTGATAAAGTATGTTACCAGAGCTATTCCGAAGGCTCTTTTGTGGATAAAGGGACCACTGTAGATATCAAGGTCAGTACGGGGCCCGCAAGCGTAACTTATCGCTATTCGGAAGGAATCACGGCTCCGACGGAAGATCCGGATTACAGGAACGGTATGCTGGTGGACGTTACGGTGACGACCGCGGACGGCACGCAGCTTTTAAGTACGCAGGTATCATCTTTCCCTGTGGCGGTCAACTATACGGGTATCAAATCGGCAACCGGTACGGTCACATTTCATTTTACCGTGGAGAAGACGTCGATACCGGTCACGGATAATGGGGAAGAAGGAGAGCAACCTGCTGTTCCGGAGGTAACGACGGAAGAGCGGACCGTAACGAGAGAGATCAGCTTTACGCAGGAATAGAGATATTGCGGGTATAAGGATCCGCGTGGGGGACGATGACAGGCAAGATTATCAAAGGCATTGCAGGATTTTACTATGTGTATGTTGAGGGAAAAGGCACCTACGAGTGCCATGCCAAAGGCATATTTCGAAATGAAAAGATCAAGCCGTTAGTGGGTGATGATGTGGAGATGGCAGTACTTGACGACAGGAATATGGAGGGCAGTATCCTCAAGATCCTTCCACGAAAAAGTATGCTGATCCGCCCCGCAGTCGCCAATGTGGATCAGGCGCTTGTGATTTTTGCGATCGTGAAACCCAACCCCAATTATAATCTGCTGGATAGATTTCTGATCCGTATGGAACAACAGAAGCTCCCGGTGGTCATCTGCTTTAATAAACAGGATATCGCATCCTCTGAGGAGAAAGAGGCACTTCGCAGGTCTTATGAGACTTGCGGCTACCGGGTGCTTTTTATAAGCGCCCTGGAGAGGGAAGGCATCGACCTGGTCAGAGAGCAGCTGGCGGGTAAAACGACCACAGTCGCGGGCCCCAGCGGAGTAGGCAAATCTTCTCTGGTCAACTGTCTGGCTCCGGCAGCCAACATGGAGACGGGAGAAATCAGCGCAAAGATCGACAGAGGAAAGCATACCACCAGACATTCGGAGATCATCGCTCTTGGCGAGGACACGTATATCGTAGATACGCCGGGTTTTACTTCCCTTGACATATCCGGAATATCCAGGGAGGAGCTGGGACGGTATTATCCGGAGTTCGTGCAGTACGAGCCGTACTGTAAGTTCAGCGGCTGCGCTCACATCAATGAGCCGTCATGCGGCGTCAAGGACGCTGTGGCGGCAGGCAGGATCAGCAGCGTAAGATACGGAAATTACAAGACACTGTACCAGGAGCTATCCGCCGCAGCCCCATGCGGGAAAAGGCGGATGCCGAAGAATACTTTAAGATAGGCCGCTTAAAGAACGGCCAACGGACGGGGTGGATAACTTGTTGAGGAACATTTTTTATATTGTTTTCGGATATTTGTGCGGAAGTATTCTTTTTGCCAGGGTTGCGGCGCTGATCCTGCACAAAGGGGATATAACGGCGCAGAGCGCGGACGGTAATCCCGGAACGGCCAACGCCTTTCTGTACGGAGGGTTTTGGTGCGGCCTTCTGACACTCTGCGGTGATCTGCTCAAAGGCTTTCTGCCTGTGCAGATGTATCTGAAAGACACAGGGGCGGATCCGGGCGGGATCGGGCTTCTGTTTGTTGTCATTGCGCCGGTCATGGGGCACATCTTTTCCGCTTTTAACGGATTTCACGGTGGAAAGGGGATCGCAGTCACATTCGGCTGCCTGCTGGGACTTTACCCGAATCTGCGCCCGGCGCTCGTGCTGGCGTTTTTCTTTCTCTTTTTCTCATTGGTGGTGCGGATCACGCCGCACTGCGACAGAACGGTGTGGGCGTACAGATGCGCCGCAGCGGGTATGTTACTTTTCATTGATAATTTCTATGTTTCGGCAGCTTTTTTGGTCATTGCGCTGGCGGTGAATCTGAATCTGCGGTCTGAGAATACAAACGAGGAAAAATGCCGGGTGAGGATATTATGGAGACACTGATATTATCGTGTTCTACAGGAGGCGGACACAACGCCGCAGCAAGAGCCGTATATGAGGAGCTGACGCGCAGAGGGCATAGCGCGGACTTCTTAGATCCTTACGCCTTATCGGGAAATCGTATGGATGCGCGGGTCGCAAACTGCTATATCAAATGCGTTCAGAAAACGCCCCGCCTGTTCGGCGGTATCTACAGGCTGGGAGATCTGTATAGACATCTGCCTGTCAGCTCGCCCGTATACTGGGCCAATCAAAAGGCGGCGGACCGGATGCTTGCCTATCTGGATGAACATTCCTATGATGTGATCCTGATCACCCATTTGTTTGCGGCGGAGATCCTGACGCACTTAAAGAAGAGGGGCGTTCCGCTCCCAAAGCTTATCTACATCGCTACGGATTATACCTGCATTCCGTTTACGGAGGAAACCGCGTGCGATTATTATATCATTCCGTCTCCGATGCAGAAGGAAGAATTTGTCCGGGCGGGGATCGCGCCCGACAGGATCATTCCTATCGGCATCCCCGTAAGGTCGGGGTTCAGAAAAAAGACAGACCGCGCGACAGCGCTTACGCGGCTGGGATTAGACACTCATAAACGCTATATCATGATAGCCGGCGGGAGCATGGGAGCGGGCAAGATCCTGGAAGCGATCGGCATCCTGCGCGGATATCTGCGGGAACATGAAGAAATATGTCTGATCGCCGCCTGCGGCAGCAACCGGAAGCTGTACGGGAAAGCGGTGAAGAAGTATAAGGATGATCCGCAGATCGTTGTGTTAAAAAAGACAGAGCACATGGCGGAATACCTGAAGGTCTGCGATTTCTATCTGTCGAAGCCGGGCGGGATCTCTTCTACGGAGGCGGCGGTCGCGGGCATTCCGCTGATCCACATATCGCCGATCCCTGGATGTGAGACAAAGAACGAGCGCTTTTTTGCCGAATGCGGAATGAGCATCGGCGTTGTAAACTTGAAAAAAGAGTTGCTGCCGGCGGTGCGCTGCCTGGAGGATGGGGAAATCGCAGACAGGATGATCGAAGCCCAGCGCAGGACGATCGATGCGGAGGCGGCGGAGAAGATCGTGAAGTTTGCGGAGAAGAACGTACAGACAGTGGAAAGCATCATATCATAGGAGAAAAATCGGGAGTCTGCCAAAACAAAATCAGCATTGGGAGTGTGACTTATCATAAGACCTTGTTCTGGAATAGGCAGTCGGAAGAGCATGGATATTCGGTGTAGTCTGCCTGCCTTTTTCTATAGTAAATACGTCATCAATAAAGTGAAAATCATTTGATTTTTTGTACAAAACGGCTATAATAAAGGTGAAAAGTATCGACACTGTAATGAAAATATGTTATTATTGTGGCAATCCTCTATATTTAGGGCATACTCTGCAAAAGGGAGGATGTACCTGATGAAGAAAGACCATGTACGGAGCTGGATAGGAATTATGATTAAAAATATTCGCAATGTTAGGAGACAGAGACGTAGGTTGTTTTGCAAGTGTGGTAAGAGCTGATATGGTGAAATGTGAAAGTCATCATAGAGTGTATGGCAACGAATCTTGCATATGGATTATTCCGAGGAGGCAAGAAGGGCAGAGGGAAATAGACGGCTGGCGACCAGGAAAGGAAGACACATGGGTAAAGTTGAAGAAAAAGAAGTGAATATTAATGAAATGAGCAGAGTGACTCAATTTGGAGTTGCCTATAGGGAGGATGAGTTTTTACTGATATTCAATGCGTCTGATGATGATTTTTCTGATGGACAAGCTTTTATATTACCGGCAAAGTCGCTGAAGGCTATTGTGGACGGACTTAGACAGTGTGGAATTCAATATCAACAGCAATTTGGTCAGAACATTGGATTTACGGGTGAATAATTATGATAAAACAAAAGTATACTACTAGTGATAATTTTGAGAGATTTAAAGAAGAATTAACTAATATGAGAGTTGGCGAGGCCAAAAACAAAATAATAAATAGTGAAACCTCGGTAAAAAAGTTTAAGATACTGACAATTCAGCTTATTGATGAAGTGGATAAAACAAACTCAAATATTCGCAGGAATGAAATGGTAGACCTCGTTGAAGCTTGGTCTATTAGTTTGAGTGATAACGCGTGGCGTGATGAACTTATATTATTTTGTAAGAACAGGCGCAATATTGTTTCGGCATTTATAGTTTCTAATAATGGAAAAGATGAGTTTGTTATTTTTATGGATGATGTAACAGATGAATCTGTTTTAGAATATAACGAATTTGCTTTTGAGTTGCGTGCGAAATATGATGATATTCATGATTTTATGATTTTGGATGTTGGTATGAAAGAAAGCATAGATAATATGTTTAGTAATAAAGAAAAGATATATGAGCGAGGATAAAGTGGTGCCAAAGATATCTGAACATAAGAAAAAGTACTTGGAAAATAAAGATATAGCAGAAAATGTTTTAGATATTTCTATTGAGGGACATCGAAATTGGATTGCCACAATATGTTTTTATGCAGCGTTGCATGTTATAGATATGCAACTTGCGAAGGATGGTATCCATAGCAAAACACATCTTGAACGCGAGAAACAAATTGCTGAGAATTCGCGGATAAGTCAAAAAGTCAATTTGGAATATAAACACTTGCGGTCAATGAGCAGGGTGGCGCGATATGATGCAGAATCGATATCGCCTACTGTGGCCAATCAGTTAATTCGTTATATGCATCACATAGAAACTGAATGTGTTGAGTAGGGAGATTGTCATTAAAGTAGGTTGTACATATTCAAGTATTATAGAGGTAAGAGTGGTTGTCGCCTGTATGTCGATATGATATACAGGCATTTTATTGTATGGCAGTCTTTTAATAAACCACCTGCTATGCAGGTGTGACGACAGCCGCTTTAGCTTACAGAAAAAACCTCCAGTGCTATAATAACTTAGGTTCGCCAACCGAGTTAAAGCAAAGGAGGTATCCAAAATGGATGTAAATAGTTTATCACATACGAAGTGGAATTGTAAGTATCACATAGTATTCGCACCGAAATTTAGAAGGAAAATAGCGTATGGGCAATTGAAACAGGACATAGCGAATATATTGAGCACCCTATGTAAGAGAAAGAATGTAAAGATAGTAGAGGCAGAAATATGTCCGGATCATGTGCATATGCTGGTAGAAATATCGCCCAATATAGCAGTATCAAGTTTTGTAGGATATCTAAAGGGAAAAAGTACGCTGATGATATTTGAAAGGCACGCGAACCTGAAATATAAGTATGGGAACCGACATTTCTGGTGCAGAGGCTATTATGTTGATACGGTAGGAAAGAATGCGAAGAAAATACAAGAGTATATTCAGAACCAATTAAAAGAAGATCTGGAATACGACCAGATGACACTCAAAGAGTATATAGACCCGTTTACGGGTGAGCTGGTAAAACAAAGCAAATAGAAAAAGCCCTTTAGGGCTAAGCGGGTAAATAATGTTGCGGCTGGCGAACCATTCGATGAGTCTTTAGACTCCAGTGCCGGTAACAGGCCCTTATAGGGCCAGAACAAACCACCGGCTAAGTCGGTGGTTATGATTATATATAGTTTATGATAAAATAATTTTATAATTTTAGTTTTATGAGCAGTAAATATAAAATATATCATATATTGTGTCCTGTTTATGGGACATAAAATATATTATTATCTAATTACTATTTTTTGTTGTAAAATAAATATATACAAAGGATAAGGAGCAGAAATATGGAACATAATATATTTGAAGAATTTATTGGTCAGTACAGTTTGAGTAAAACGCTGCGGTTTGAACTGCGCCCGCATGAAAAAACACAAAAATATATTGAGGAAAGGGGAATCATCAGAGAAGATGAGCAGCGTAAGCTGGATTATGCTACGGTCAAGAAAGCTATTGACGAATATCATAAGGAATTTATGGAAAGATCACTGAGCCGTTTAGAACTTGTGGGTCTGGATGAGTATTGTAATCTGGTTTCAAAGCGTGAACGAGATGACAAAGAAGAAAAGGAATTGGAAAAACGAGAAGAAAATCTGCGTAAACAGGTAGTGGAATGCTTTAAGGCAGATGAAAAATATGAGTTGTTGTTTAAAAAACAATTGATCGAAGAAGAACTGCCTGCTTATGTCACGGATCAGGAAACGAAGGATGCTTTGCAGAGTTTTCAAAAGTTTACTACATATTTTCAGGGATTTTTTGAGAATAGAAAGAATATCTATACATCTGATGCAAAGTCTGCGTCAGCGGCGTATCGGATCGTTAATCAGAATCTCCCCCGATTTTTGGATAATAGACGTGTGTTCTGTCAGCGCCTGAAATCAGAATTGCCGGATGCTTTACATGAGGTCGCAAACGGACTTTCCGATATCTTGAACGGTAAAGCGCTGGACACCTTTTTTGAATTATCTAATTATTCCCATACAGTGACAAGTACGGATATTGAAATCTATAACAGTCTGATCGGCGGCCGTATCATGGCGGATGGGCGTAAAATAAAAGGGATTAATGAATATGTAAATGAATATAACCAGAAAACCAAAAATGATAGTAGCGTATATAAACTGCCTAAATTAAAGCCATTGTATAAACAATTCTGGCAGACAGAGAATCTCTGTCTGCTTCTTTGGAACCGTTTGTGGAAGACGGGCAGCTTATCGACGCAGTAAGAGAATTTGCGGCAAATCTTTCAGAGAATGTTTTAAATCGTGAAAGAGCATCATCTTTGCCATTGCTGTTAGAGCATATTAGCGACTATCGCATTGATGGAATCTTTATAAAAAACGGACTTGCCATTGCGGATCTTTCTAATCGGGCATACGGTGATTGGAACGCATTAACCGTCTGTCTGGAAAAAAGATATGATGACTTAAATAAGCAGAAAAAAAGAAATGAGAAATATTATGAAGAACGTAATAATAAATTAAAACGGCAAGGCAGCTATTCAATAGCGGAACTAAATCAGGCTGCAATAGAATTCGGAGGATTGGAGGGACATTTGGAACAACAGTACTCTATATCCGGAGGAAAAAACGGTTCTAATTTATGGAATGAATTTGATGCAGCATATCAAAAAGCTGATACACTGCTGCATACTGATTACACCGGGAAACATGAACTTGTTGGAGATAAAAAGAGTGTGGCAGTATTAAAAGAGTTATTGGATTGCATCAAAGACATTGAAGCTTTCGTTAGGCCTGTCATGGGAACCGGGAACGAAATAGGAAAGGACGACAGCTTTTATGGAGAGTTTGATGTGTTTTACACACAACTTTCCCAGATTACGCCGTTATATAATAAAGTGCGAAATTATGTAACACAAAAGCCCTATTCGGTGGAAAAAGTAAAGATCAATTTTCAGAATCCAGTTCTTTTAGGCGGATGGGCGAAGGGAACAGAACTGGAAAAATCGGGGCTCATTTACAGAAGAAATGGGCAATATTTTCTGGGAATAATTGTAAAGGGTCAAAGAAATTTTTTCGAGAAATATCCGGAACCGATAAATGATGAAGATGTTATGGAAAAAATGGAGTATCTTCAGGCTGCTGATCCAAGTAAAGAAGTTCAAAATCTTATGGTTATAAATGGTGTGACGGTAAAAGTAAATGGGCGAAAAGAAACGGTAGGAGAATTTGCTGGACAAAATTTACGTTTAGAAGATTCAAAAAATAAATATTTACCTGAGAATATAAATACTATTAGAAAAAGAAAATCATATTCGACACAATCGCCTTTTTTTGATAAGAAGGACTTGATATGTTTCATTGAATATTACAAAATTCGCGTTGCTGAATATTATAAAGATTTTGATTTTATTTTTGATGATTCAAAAAATTATAAAAGTTTTGCTGATTTTACAGATGATATTAACCGGCAAGCGTATCAGCTTAAGATAGTAAAAATATCAAAAGCCTATATTGACCAGTTGGTCAATGACGGAAAACTCTATCTCTTTCAGATATATAATAAAGACTTCTCGCCTTATGCGAAAGGGACACCCAACCTACATACGCTGTACTGGAAGATGCTGTTCGATGAAAGGAACTTAAAAAATGTAGTATATAAATTGAATGGAAAAGCAGAGCTGTTCTATCGGAAGGCAAGTATCGCAGCAGAAAATCGCGTCATTCATCCCAAAGGTGAGGCAATCGCCAAGAAAAATCAAAAAGCCAGGGAAAAAAGAGAGACAAGCTGTTTTGAATATGACTTGATCAAGGACAGGCGGTACACGGTTGATAAATATCAGTTTCATGTGCCGGTAACATTGAATTTCTGTGCGGAAGGCAGGAACAATCTGAACATTCCGGTCCAGGAACTGATTCGAAATAACAAGGGAATCAATGTCATTGGGATAGATCGCGGCGAACGTAATCTGTTGTATGTGTGTGTTGTTTCCCCGGAAGGAAGAATCCTGCATCAGCAATCTTTGAACGTGATTGAAAATGATAAAGGATATTCACAGGATTATCACGCATTGCTGGATGCAAAAGAAAAAAACATGGATCAGGCCAGAAAAGATTGGATGGAAATCAATTCTATTAAAGAGTTGAAAGAAGGGTATTTAAGCCAGGCAATCCATAAGATTACGAATCTGATGTTAAGGTATCAGGCCGTTTTGGTGTTGGAGGATCTAAACTTCGGATTTATCAACGGCAGAAAAAAGGTAGGAAAACAAGTATACCAGAAATTTGAGAAGATGCTGATAGACAAATTGAATTATCTGGCAGATAAAAAAGCAGATGCCGAACAGCCTGGCGGGATATTAAAGGCGTATCAGCTGGCCAGTCAGTTTGACAGTTTTGCAAAATTAGGGAGTCAGAGTGGATTTTTATTTTATATACAGGCATGGAATACCAGTAAGATCGACCCGACGACCGGGTTTGTTAATCTTCTCTCGATAAAGTATACCAGTATGCGAGAGGCAAAAATGTTTTTGGAGAAGTTTGATTTCATCCGGTATAACAAGAAAGAAGGATATTTTGAGTATGCAATAGATTATAACAAAATGACTGAGAGGGCAGCGGGTTTCCGAACAAAGTGGGTGCTGTGTTCCTATGGTACGCGTATTGTTACCTTTCGTAATCGTGAGAAAAATAATCAGTGGGATACGAGGGAAGTGGATCTTACCGGGCGGATGCAGAAACATTTTGAGCAGTATGGCATTACTGTTTCAGAAGAAAATATGATAGCGGATATTTGCAAGACAGAACAGGCGCAATTCTTCCAGGATCTAATGGGAGACATCAAACTGTTAGTGCAACTTAGAAATAGCGTTCCCAACACAGATATTGATTACATGCTGTCTCCGGTGAAAAATGAAAGAGGTGAATTTTTCGATACACGGACATATCAGGAGGCTGATGCGCAGCGTAATTATTTTCCGAAAGATGCGGATGCAAACGGGGCGTATAATATTGCCCGTAAAGGGCTGATGCTTTTGGAAAGGATCCGCGGTAAAGAAGGGAAAGTTAAGCTTGCAATCAGTAATCAGGAGTGGCTTGAATATGCGCAGAAAAATCTTTTGTAAGGAGGATTATGATGTATGGAGAAATATTATTTACGCAATTGAATGATTTCATCTTTTGCCCGGCTTCTATTTATTTTCATATGTTGTATGGTGAAACGGACCGTATGCTGTATCAGTCACAGAGTCAGATAAGAGGAACCGATGCGCATAAAACAATAGACAGCGGCAATTATTCTACAAGAAAAAATATACTGACCGGACTCAGCGTGTATTGTGAAGAGTTTGGGCTGATTGGAAAAATTGATCTGTATGATGCCGAGAAAAGACTGTTGATGGAACGCAAGCGTACTGTGAAAGTAATTTATGACGGATATGTATTTCAAGTGTATGCTCAGTGCTTTGCGCTACGGGAAATGGGATATGAGGTGGAGAAGATCGTAATACACAGCCTTACGGATAACAAAAATTATGCAGTACCATTACCGGAAAAAGACGAAAAAATGCTTGAAAAATTCAAGCAGACTATCTATGACATCAGGACATTTAGATTAGATGAATTTGAACAGACTAACATAGAAAAGTGCAAAAATTGTATTTACGAGCCAGCCTGTGACAGAGGCGTGGTGTGAGGTATCAATGCTGGAGCGAACTGATTTTGAGAAAAAACAAATGCTGTTCCTGTTTGCAAGCAAAGGAGACAAATTATCCTTTAAAAATGACAATATAGTGATTTGTGACAGGGAAGGAAAAATAAAATACCAGAGTACCTGCTATCGTGTGTTTATCTTATTTATTGTGGGAGATACTTCTGTTACTACAGGACTCATTAGGTGTGCCAAAAAGTTTGGGTTTATCATTTGTCTTATGAACCAATCATTTAAACTGTATTCCATAATTGGAAATAGAATGGAAGGCAATACACTGCTTCACAGAAAACAATATACATACACAGAAGATACGATGGCCAGATTTCTTGTAATCAATAAAATCCACAATCAGCGGCAGGCATTGAATTCCTTTCGGCGTAAGACTGTTGCCAACAGAGAAGCGATTCAAAAATTAGACGGATATCTGAATGTATTGAAAGAGCAACCGTTAGGAGAGGCTTCACTAATGGGGGTGGAAGGATCGGCAGCCAGGGTATATTTTTCACAGATGTTCGATAATGTAAAATGGAAAGGAAGGAAGCCTCGAATCAAAAGTGATTATGTAAATGCGACTTTAGATATAGGATATAATCTGATTTTCCAGTTAGTAGATTCTTTGCTCCAGGTATATGGGTTTGATGTATACTGTGGCGTATATCATAAAGAATTCTATCAAAGGAAATCTCTGGTGTGTGATATGATGGAGCCTATCCGTCCTTTGATAGATCTTGAAGTGCGCAAGGCGATTAATCTTAAACAGTGTCAGGAAGATGATTTTCAGGTCATTCAGGGGCAATATTGTCTACAATATAAGAAATCTGCAGAATATGTGGGGTTTTTGCTGGAAACGTTGTTGAAATACCGCAATGAAATATTTTTGTTTATTCAGAATTATTATCGGGCATTTATGAAAGGACGGGAACTGGACCGGCAATATATGTTTGAAATTTAACGATAGAAGGCATGGAGAGGAGGGCGGATACAGATATGATTGTAATAAGTTACGATATTTCCAATGACAGAAAACGCAATCTATTTTCAAAATATCTGAGTAAATTTGGTCATCGGATTCAGTACTCGGTGTTTGAAATTGATAATAGTGAAAGGGTCCTGTTGAACATTATGGCAGATATAGAAAACAAGTTTGTGAAATTATTCAATCAGGAAGATAGTGTTTATGTGTTTAAATTGTCTTCCGGCTGCAGCATAACCCGTTATGGATACGCAAAGAACGATGAGAACATATTACAAATCATAAGGTAATTGCAAACCTATGTCTTTCTTTGTATAATAATAAAGCGAGCTTCTGTAAAACATGATAATTTCAGACACAATATACAAAATAATAAGATTCATGGCACGTAAATTTTGTAAAAAATACCGATATAACGGTTTTATAGGACTTTGAAATTTCTACTGTTGTAGATATTCCATACGGCAATTTCACCAGTTAGTTTTATAGGACTTTGAAATTTCTACTGTTGTAGATTTTCTGATATGCACTTGTTCCCGAGCCGTTTTATAGGACTTTGAAATTTCTACTGTTGTAGATTCTAAGGGATTAAAGTAATTATTTTATGTTTTATAGGACTTTGAAATTTCTACTGTTGTAGATCGAGACTTTCCTTGACTCTCTTAAGGTTGTTTTATAGGACTTTGAAATTTCTACTGTTGTAGATTCTGCACGGGGTTTCACAGGAAAAAGTTTTATAGGACTTTGAAATTTCTACTGTTGTAGATATCGGATTATACTCAAGCTGTGTGACGTTTTATAGGACTTTGAAATTTCTACTGTTGTAGATGTATGATGATTTCTGGCATATGAACCCGTTTTATAGGACTTTGAATTTCTACTGTTGTAGATACTTTCTTTTTACATATAGAATTGAGTTTCATAGAACTTTAAAAATTCTACTGCTGCAGATACATATGTAGACGTAGTTATATAGAAGTTTGAAAAATTTATTGTTGTAGAGAAACATACAATTGAAGAGTGGGAAGAGATTGAGATGGAAGTATGAGTATCTGTTTGATTTTGGAACGACTTCCATTTCTTTTTCTCTAATTTACTTTTTCACTCTGCTGTGATATACTGTCCTCGGCGTTAAGCCGTTTATAGGGCAACGCATTCACAAAGAAGATTAGGAGATTACGATATTATGAAACTAGGCATAATCGGTCTTCCCAACGTTGGGAAAAGCACACTTTTTAATTCTTTGACAAAAGCGGGAGCGGAATCGGCCAACTACCCGTTCTGTACGATCGACCCCAATATCGGTATTGTGGCGGTGCCTGATGAGAGACTGAAGCTGCTTGGCGATATGTATCACTCCAAGAAGGTGACACCGGCGACCATTGAGTTCGTGGATATCGCGGGGCTGGTCAAGGGCGCGTCCAAGGGTGAGGGACTGGGCAATCAGTTCCTTAGCAACATCCGTGAGGTGGATGCCATTGTACATGTGGTACGCTGTTTTGAGGATGATAATATTGTGCATGTGGAGGGCTCCATCGATCCGATACGGGATATTGAGACGATCAATCTGGAGCTGATCTTTTCCGATCTGGAGATCTTGGAGCGGCGGATCGCTAAGACGGGCAAGGCGGCCAGGATGGACAAGAGCCTTGCCAAAGAATTAGCGCTGTTAGAACGCCTGAAGGCGCATTTGGAGGAAGGAAAACCGGCGCTTAGTCTGGCGGTGGACGACGAGGATGAACAGGCGCTTCTTGCATCCTATAATCTGCTGACCGCCAAGCCTGTGATCTTCGCGGCAAATGTGGCGGAGAGTGATCTGGCTAACGATGGCGCGGACAATGCCGGAGTGGTTAAGGTGAAGGAATTTGCCGCTTCAAACGGCAGCGAGGTGTTTGTGATCTGCGCGCAGATCGAGGAGGAAATTGCAGAGCTGGATGAGGAGGAGACAACGCTGTTTCTGGAGGATCTGGGCTTAAAGGAGTCCGGTCTGCAGAAGCTCATTAAAGCCAGTTATCATATTCTCGGTCTGATGAGCTTCCTGACGGCGGGAGAGGACGAGACGAGAGCATGGACTATTAAGATCGGCACGAAGGCGCCCCAGGCAGCAGGTAAGATCCATACGGATTTTGAACGCGGCTTTATCAAAGCGGAGGTCGTTAATTACAGGGATCTTTTGGAGCAGGGCTCTCTTGCCGCAGCGAGAGAGAAGGGTCTTGTGGGCATGGAAGGCAAGGACTATGTGGTGCAGGACGGAGATGTGATCCTGTTTAGATTTAACGTATAGGATATCGTCGAAAGGAGTTATGATGCAGGATATGATGAATGCAGGGGACATAGCTTTCCCGCATCTGGGGATCTATATAAACGACATGCCTAAAGGGTTCAGCGTTTTTGGGTTCTGGATCGCTTTTTACGGTGTGATCATTGGTATCGGCGTTCTGTGCGGCGTGCTGATGGCGGCGTATGTGGCGAAGAAGGAGAACCTGGATTCGGATCTTATATGGGATTTCGCGATCTATGCCATTATTTTTTCTATCATAGGCGCAAGAGTCTATTATGTCGTGTTCGAGTGGGATATGTACAGGGATGATCTGCTTCAGGTGTTTAATCTGCGCAACGGCGGACTGGCTATCTACGGCGCTGTGATCGCGGCTTTTCTCACGCTCTATGTCTATAGCCGCGTCAAGAAACAGAGTTTTCTCCAGATCGTGGATGTCTGCGTTCCGGGACTGATCTTGGGACAGGCGATCGGCAGATGGGGCAACTTTATGAACAGGGAGGTTTTCGGAGGTTATACGGATAATCTCGTGGCGATGAGACTGCCGGTAGAGGCGGTCAGAAGCAGGGATATTACGCAGAGCGTTGCGGCGCATATCGCAGACGGAACAAATTATATCCAGGTACATCCCACATTTTTATATGAGAGTCTGTGGAATCTCCTGATCCTGATTCTGATGCTGGTCTATCGCAGACATAAGAAGTTCAACGGAGAGATATGGCTTATGTATCTTGGCGGGTACGGACTTGGCAGATTCTGGATAGAAGGTATTCGCACCGATCAGTTGTACCTGACGGGAACGTCCATACCGGTATCCCAGGTGGTGGCGGCTGCCTGCGTGGTGACGGCGGTCATTGCGGATGTGGTTGTGCGGATGCGGATGCGTATGAAAAAGGCGTCAGGCGATACGCCGTCCGGTCCCGATGGAAAAGAACAGGAGCAGACGGAAGCGTAATATGGGCAAAAAGCTTGAAAATCCGGACGCTGTTATATATAATAAAGGCGAGGACAGGACGCGATGAATGTATTTATTTCCTTACTTTTATTTTCCGTCAGTTTCCTTGTTCTGATACAGGGGATCCAGGTCAAATGGTTTAACAACAGGCACAGTAAACAGAACAGTGCCTATTTTGGTATGTGTCTTTCTACTTATATATGGGCAAGCTCTCTGGCTGTTATGATGTTCTGCCCCAGGGAGTTTGGCTATTTTTATGCCAATTTGAGCGTTCTGGGAGCCGTTGGCTTTGTTATGTATGTGCTGGTGTTTATGTTGGCGTTTTACCGGGAAACCAGGATGTACAAGCTGTTGCGTATTCTGTGTCCGGTATTGGGGCTGCTGATATGGCTGCTGCGCCTGTCCGGTAACGGATATATCATGGTGGATACGGAGTATGGCTATTTCTACATGGACAGACCGTGTCTGGAAAACTATCTGTTTTATCTGAGCATATTCGGTGTATGTCTGATCGGTATATGCATACTGGTCTATCATGGCATACAATCCCGGCTGAAAAGGGAGAAAATATGTCTGACGCTTTGGATCATACTGATCGTTATCTACTGTGTTGTCATTAACGGCGTCAGCTTATATAATATGGGGCGGGGAGTTGCAACCACGCCGTTTGAAGGATTCGGAGCCTGTGTTGCCAATCTGAGTTTTTATTTTATAGCCAATTATCTGGATATGCTGGAGCTGCCAAAGGCAAAGGTGGATTCCTATATTACGTCCTACCTTTCGACGCCGGTCGTGTTTGTCGATTACATAGGCAGGATCATCTATTATAACGAGAGCTTTCAGAAATTTTTCCATCTGGAAAACGAGCAGATCCTGGGCGAGCATAAATTCTATGAGAATATTATCACGGAACGGTCGCTGGATGAAGCGATCGAGATGGTCAATGCGGAGAAAATGTATGAGGGCGCTTTCCCGGCCCGGACGCTGGACGGCAAGAAGATGCTGGATATCAGATTTACGGTTATCCTTGATCACTTCGGGGAGACCCGCTGCGTCATGAACGTGATCAACGATGTGACCGACAGAGAAGAGATACTGGCCAGTCTGGAAAAGCAGACGGCGCTTGCCGAGGAGAACCGTCTGGCGGCGGTTCGCGCGAATCAGGCAAAGGGTGATTTCCTTGCCAATATGAGCCACGAGATCAGGACGCCCATGAATGCGATCATTGGCATGAATGAGATGGTCATGCGGGAAGAAATATCCCCCAAAGCGGCCCAGTATTCGCAGGATATACATAACGCGGGGCAGACGCTTCTCGCCATCATCAATGATATACTTGATTTTTCCAAGATAGAGTCGGGCAAGATGGAGATCGTTCCGGTGGTCTATGAGCTGAGCTCGCTTTTAAACGATGTGCTTGTTATGGTGGCAGGTAAAGTGCGCGATAAGGAACTGAAGCTCGTGGCGGATGTGTCTCCGGATATTCCGCACCAGCTTTACGGCGATGAGATACGTATCCGGCAGATCATACTGAACTTGATCAATAACGCTGTCAAATACACGGAAAAAGGGAGCGTTACGTTAAAGGTGGGGTTTGAACAGGCTGCGCCGAAAAAGCTTGAGCTTAAGATATCTGTTGCCGATACCGGTATCGGCATCAAAGAGGAGGATATCGGCAAGCTGTTCAACAGCTTCCAGAGAGTGGACATGGCGGTCAACCGTAATGTGGAAGGCACGGGCCTGGGGCTTGCGATCACAAGGCAGTTGGTAGAGCAGATGGAAGGCTCCATAGAAGTGGAGAGCGTATACGGACAGGGATCTACTTTCCGGGTATCGCTGCCGCAGACGGTCATGGACGAGGAGCCGCTCGGAGATTTTGCGAGCGCTGTTGCCGGTCACAGACAGGATGAGCAGGAAGAAATGTCCTTTGTGGCGCCGGATGCAAGAATTCTGATCGTGGATGATAATAAGGTCAATCTTGTGGTTGCCAAGGGGCTTATCAGAGAGACGAAGATACAGACGGATGGAGTCTTAAGCGGCGAAGAGGCGCTTGAAAAGGTTAAGACGAACAAGTATGATATCATCCTGTTAGATCATATGATGCCCGTTATGGACGGTATAGAAACGTTAAAGAGAATGCGGGAGCAGGAAGAAAATATGAGCCGGGATGCCGCAGTGATCGCACTGACAGCCAACGCGATATCGGGCTCCAGGGAGATGTATATTGCGGCCGGGTTTGAAGATTATCTTTCCAAACCGATCAATGCGCTGCACTATAAAGAGATGCTTCGCAAATATCTGCCGCCGGAGCTGGTGCATGAGACAGAGCAGACGGGCGGGGACAAGGAAAGCGGAGATAAAGGAAGCATAGATAAGGAGAGTAGGGACAAGGGAAGCGAAGATAAAGAGCGCAAAGAGGATATAGAAGATAAAAACCAGGCGTAGACGCCGGGAAGCAGAAAATCAGAATACAGGGAGTTTGACCGCAGCGAGTGCCGGAATTTTAGTCCGGCACTCTTTTTGTATGTCCGGAAAAACGGGCGGTCAGAAAAACTTTGTAAAATACTTTGTTTTTACTTGCAATATGCTTTGTTTTATTATAAAATAGGTTACAGAGTGGTGGAAAGTGGAGATAAGTGGTTTGAAGTGGTAATATTTGATCCGATAAATCACATATTGATACGGACCGTGGCAGACCGCTTGCGGGCCTGACGCATGCATATAACACGATGCGGCGACGGCGTCAGGGCAGGGTGATTGACATGTTTATGGGAGAATACAATCACACAATCGATGCGAAGGGCAGACTGATCGTGCCGTCCAAATTTCGTGAAGCGCTGGGCGATGTGTTTGTGGTGACGAAGGGACTGGACGGATGTCTGTTTGTGTATGACAACCGGGAGTGGGCTGTGTTTGAAGAAAAGTTAAAATCCCTGCCGCTTACCAATAAGGATGCCAGAAAGTTTGTAAGATTTTTTCTGGCGGGGGCAACGGAAGCAGAAGTAGATAAACAGGGTAGAATACTGGTGCCCAATGTACTGAGGGAGTTCGCCGGACTGAATAAAGACGTTGTTCTGATCGGCGTTGCCAGCAGAATTGAGATCTGGAGCAGGGAACGCTTCGACCAGACAGCTTCCTATGACGATATGGACGATATAGCGGAGCATATGGCGCAGCTTGGGCTCGGCATATAGACAGCCGCAGCCGGGAGATACAAGAAGGACACAGAAAACGGGATGGAGTTTAAGCATACATCGGTTCTCCTGGAAGAAACGATAGAAAATCTGCGAATTAAGCCGGACGGTGTGTATCTGGACGGTACGCTGGGCGGCGGAGGACATTCCCTTCGCATTGTCTCAGGGCTTGGCGACAGCGGGCGCCTGATCGGGATCGACCGGGATGAAGACGCCATAAAGGCGGCCGGGCTGAGACTTAAGCCGTACGCAGATAAAGTTACACTGGTACATGATAACTACAGGAATGCGGCGAAAGCGCTTGCCCGCCTGGGCATCGGACAGGTGGACGGTATCGTGCTGGATCTGGGGGTATCCTCTTTTCAGCTGGATAACGCGGAGAGGGGATTCTCCTACAAGTATGACACAAAACTGGACATGCGTATGGATACGCGGCAGGAATTGACAGCTGCGGACATCGTAAACGGTTATTCCGAAACGGAATTATATCATGTTATAAGAGATTACGGCGAGGAGCAGTTCGCCAGAAATATAGCAAAGCACATTGTAAACGCCAGAAGGGACAGGCCCATAGAGACCACCGGAGAGCTCAATGAGATCATCAAAGCGGCAATTCCGGCGAAGATGCGGGCGACTGGCGGGCATCCATCCAAGAGGACGTTTCAGGCAATAAGGATCGAATGCAATAGGGAACTGGATGTCTTAAAAGAATCACTGGACGATCTGGTGACGGTCTTGGCGCCGGAAGGGCGGCTCTGCATCATCACTTTTCATTCGCTGGAAGACAGGATCGTAAAGACGGCATTCCGGAGGTATGAAAATCCCTGTATATGTCCGCCAGACTTTCCGGTATGTGTGTGTGGGAGAACGCCGGAGGGCAGGGTGATCACGAAGAAGCCGATCCTGCCGTCCGATGAGGAAATAGAGAACAACAAGAGAGCCAAGAGTGCAAAGCTGAGAGTGTTTGAGAAGAATAAGCAGTAAACAGTTATATGGGGACATTTGCATCCGGCAGGATGTGGGGAGGAACAGAAAATTATGGCATCAGCGCAGAGATCAATGAACCGGGCGGGCGGCGCAGACAGAAGAAACCGGGTCAATCATGCAAACAGTAGAGACCTGTACTATGTAGACGGTAATACGGTCCGGAAAGCAAATCCGGAGGACAAGCGGGAGAGACAGCAGAAGAAAAAGGTCAATACGGCGCGCAAAAACAGGGAACGCGCCAGGCATATGAGCGCGGGGTATGTTCTGTTTTTGAGCGCAGCGCTTGCTGTAACGGCAATCATACTGATCAATTATATCGGACTGCAGTCGGATATCACGAACAGCGTCCAGCATATATCCATGCTGGAGAAACAGTTGAATGATTTAAAGCTTGCAAATGATGAAGAATATAGTAGAATAACAAGTAGTGTAAACTTAGAGGAGATCAAGAGAGTCGCAATTCAGGAACTCGGGATGCAGTATGCACAGGAAGGCCAGATCGTGTCCTTTGCCAGCCAGAGCAGCGATTATGTAAAGCAGATGGCCGACATCCCGCAGTGACGGATCCTGCGCGGCATAAGCGGGTGAGTATTTGAGCAATCGGGTAAGGGCTAAAGAAGCCGTCATGAGATTTACAGTCAGGATGCAGAAGAAGCTGCTGGTATTATTTGTGTTGATGCTGGCTGCTTTTGTGGGACTCAGCGTGCAGTTGTATTTCATTACGAGAGATAACGGCGAGGAGTATAAAAAACAGGTATTGTCGCAGCAGGAGTATGATTCTGTGACAATACCTTTTAAACGTGGAAATATAGTCGATTCCAACGGGACGGTCCTGGCGATCAGCAATAAGGTATACAATGTTATTCTGGATACCAAGATCCTGCTGGGCGATGAAGAGAATGTTGAGCCTGTGCTGAATGCCCTGAGAAAATGTTTTAATATTGATACCAGTGAGGTCAGGGATTATATGGCGCAGCATCCGCAGTCTTCCTATTATGTGATGGCAAGGCGCGTGGAATATGAGAAGATGAATGCGTTTCAGGAGATGACCAAGGATCCCGAAACCGGGGCGAATATCCGCGGCGTCTGGTTTGAGAGCGAGTATAAACGCGAATATCCGAACGGCTCCCTCGCGTGCGATGTGATCGGATTTACAACCAATGATAATCAGGGTACTTACGGGCTGGAAGAGTATTATAATGATACGCTCTGCGGATTAAACGGCAGGGAATACGGCTATCTGAACGATGATTCCAATCTGGAGCGGACAACCATTCCGGCGCAAGACGGCTGCAATCTGCAGCTGAGTATCGACGCCAATATCCAGAGTATCATAGAGAAATATCTTAAGCAGTTCAATGAAGAATATAAGGACAATTACAGGGCGGGCAACGGTGCGGAAAATGTCGGCTGTATCATTATGGAGGTAGATACCGGGAGGATACTCGGCATGGCGAGTTATCCGGACTTCGATTTAAACGATCCGAGAAATACGCAGCGGCTGCTGGGTATGCCTCTGGTGGATGAAAAGGGAAGCCGGACGGGCGAGTATGTGACACAGGAAATCCTGGATGAAATGGATGACGCGGCGATGTACCAGCAGCTCAACGCCCTGTGGAAGAATTACTGTATCGTGGAACCGTATGAGCCGGGCTCGGTTGCAAAGCCTTTTACGGTGGCGGCGGCGATCGACAGCGGAGCGATCAACGGGGATGAGTCGTTTAACTGTGAAGGCAGCCTGGTAGTCGTACAGGGAGAGAAGCCGATCAAGTGCCACCAGACATTCGGCGATGGCTATATTACCGTGCAGCAGGGGATCGAGCGGTCCTGTAACGTAGTGCTGATGAATGTTGCATTAAAGCTGGGTAAAAGCCGGATGGTGGACTATCAGCATATCTTTAATTTTGGCTTAAAGACCAATATCGATCTGGCCGGTGAAGCGCGGACGGTGACGATGGTTTACAATAAGGATACGATGGGGCCTACCGAGCTGGCGACCAATTCTTTCGGACAGGGCTTCAATGCAACGATGATCCAGATGATCACGGGCTTCTGCTCCCTGGTCAACGGCGGTTACTATTATGAGCCGCATGTGGTGGATAAGATCACCACGGCGGACGGCGCCACGCTTGAGAATATTCAACCGAGGGTGTTGAAGCAGACCATATCCCGCTCCACGAGCGATATGATCCTGGAGTTCTGCAACACGGTCGTGACGGGAGAAAAAGGAACCGGTAAAACCGCCAGACCGGCGGGTTATATGATCGGCGGTAAGACCGGTACGGCCGAGACGCTGCCGCGAAGGAACGGTGAGTATGTGGTATCTTTTATGGGCTATGCGCCGGCGGACGATCCTCAGATCGCCATCTATGTAGTGGTGGACAGACCGAACGCATTCCCGCAGGACGATGCAAAATATGCGACCAGGATCGTTAGGAAGATACTGACGGAGGTACTGCCGTATCTGAATATCTTTATGACGGAAGAATTGACGGACGCTGAGCGGGAAGAGCTGGAGGCGCTTCAGATCGAACTTAAGACTCCACAGCAGCCCGACGAAGAAGTGCAGTATGACGAGGAGGGCAACCCGATCACTCCGGAAGGCGGAGAGGACGGAGACGAAGAAGACGGGGCCGGGGACGGCGCTCCTGAGGATGAGGAGGGAAACTCCGAAGATGACGCGGCGAGGGAGATATGGAAGACATACCCGTTAGATCCGGAGACAGGCTACCTCAAGGATCCCGCTACGGGTTATCTGTACGATCCCGAATCCGGCGCCCAGGTGTACGGCGATAGTATGCTGGGCGGTGAAGAAGAACCGGAGGAAGACGGGGATCAGGAGGATGAAGCGGAGCCGGAAGACGATGCTGCAGAAGCGCCGGAGGAATAAGAGCAGGAACATAATGTAAGACATTTTTTGATAAAGTATAATATGTCTAATAAGAATAACCTCACAGGAACGGTAATAGATTATATCAATACCTTCTTGTGAGGTTTCTTTATGACAGATGAGACGCCGCATCAGCAAAAAACATATCACAGAAGCAAAACCGTGGTGATCATGTTCCTGTGCGTGGCCGCCTTTGCCGTTCTGATGGGAAGATTGGTGTACCTGATGGTTTTCCAGTCTGAATACTATACCATGAAGGCGAAAGAGCTGCACGAGCGTGAGAGAAGCATCAAGGCGGCGAGGGGCAGGATCATTGACGCCAACGGCAAGATACTGGCAGACAACAAGACTGTGTGTACGATCTCGGTGATCCACAGCCAGATCACGGACAAGGAAGAGGTGATAGCCGTACTGTGCAGAGAGTTGGGCCTGTCGGATGAATATGTCAGAAAGCGGGTAGAAAAAATTTCCTCCATTGAAAAGATTAAAAGCAATGTGGATAAAAGTATTGGAGACAGGATCAGGGAGTGCGATCTGGCGGGCGTGAAAGTGGATGAGGATTATAAGCGCTACTATCCCTATGATTCCCTGGGCTCCAAAGTCCTTGGGTTCACGGGAGGAGACAATCAGGGGATCATAGGTCTTGAAGTTATCTATGAAACGTATCTGCAGGGGGAGGCAGGGACGATCCTGACAGTGACGGACGCCAAAGGAGTGGAGGTCGCGGAGGCGGGAGAAGAGCGTGTGGAACCTGTGGAGGGAAGGGATCTGTACATCAGTATGGATATGAACATACAGAGTTATGCCACGCAGCTTGCACTGCAGACGATGGAGACCAAGGCGGCTGACAGCGTGTCCATCCTTGTCATGAATCCGCAGAATGGGGAGATCCTCGCAATGGTTAATGTGCCCGAATTCAATCTGAACGATCCGTATGCGCTTCCGGATACGGTGGATGAAAAGACGGTAAGCGAGGAAAAAAGACAGGAGATCCTAAACGGCATATGGCGCAACGGCTGCATCAACGATACTTATGAGCCGGGTTCTACGTTCAAGATCATAACGGCAGCGGCAGGGCTTGAGTCGGGCGCGGTCAAAACAACGGATACCTTTAACTGTCCGGGATATATCATGGTAGAGGACAGGCGCATCCGGTGTCATAAGGTGGGAGGACACGGCGCAGAGGATTTCGTGCAGGCGACGATGAATTCCTGTAAACAGAAAGTTGTGTATTAGGGAGTTGACGAAGCAAAAGAGGCATTGTATAATAAGATAACTGTATAACGTTCATTTCTTAATTGTATTATCAATCTGCCCATATCGGGAGAATCTTCCACAATGTATCGGTGAGAGCTAAAACATCGGAAGGAACGGGTATTTATCAGCGCTGCAGAAAGGAGGTGCGGCTGTATATGCGGATAAAAAGAATACTGATCGCGGGAATTGTCTGCGCTGTTGCTGCTGCGGCAGGTTCAGGGCACTATGCGCATGCGCAGACAGAAGCGATACGAAGCAAAGGAAACATTGTGTTATGGGAAGGCAATGAAGCGGCAGTCTATGCCGGAGATATCCGGTATCTGCAGGACGAGCTGGACAGGCTGTTCGCTGAATTGCATTAGTCAGACTATAAATTTGGAGGTGATATATTATGGTAAGGGTAAAAGAAGCGGGAGTTTTTTTCCTGCTTGTACTGTGTTGCGCGCTTGCGGCTGCGGGCATTGCCAAGGCGGATCATACAGGCAGACGTGCGGACAAATTAAATTCAAAAGGGATCATGAAATATTCCGATGATAAGGTAGTCATTGATTCGTCGGATCTTACATATCTTGCGGATGAGATCGACACGCTTGAAAATAATTACAAGATAGAAGTATTATCGGCGCTAAACGGCATCGGTACGTTTATTAAAGATGACGGAAGCGTTACACATCATACGACCCCGGCAGATTCCAATGGAGCTCTGTATGCTTTTAAAGTGCTGACATCGGCCATACATGAGAGCCAGTCATCCGGCACGGCTATTGCCGATCTGTCCGGCGATACGTATTTTAAAACAGCCGGCGGCAGACTGATCACCGGTTCGTCGGGTGCGGATACAGCGGGCGCGGAGGCGGTCGACTTGTCGGCGGCGTCGGCAGATGACATGAGCGCAGGAACGGTTGCGTATATCGACGGGAAGATGCTTCTGGGGACAGGAGCGGACAATGAAGCTTATTATAACATAGGCTATGCGGACGGATATGCGCAGAAGATGGACGGTCTCGACATACAGATAAAATACCATGAACATACAGAAGCCTGTTACGGCGAGAGGGATGACATGCAGTGTATTGTTTCCTTATCCTGGAGCTCTCCGTACATCGCTCATTGCGCCGGTTGTCAAAAAGATGATCCTAATGGTACAACTACATTCATGAATTATACGTTGAGTCATTCTGTCTGCGGCTCACCTGCAGCAACCGGCCGTTATTGTACGGCGCATGGTCCCTTTTATGGAGGCCCGCCGGTTGGATATACTCATACCTATTCAGGGCAGGGACTTATCTGCGGTAAAACGGAAGAAACGGTAGAGTCTGCAACGATCCTGTATCCGTAGATACAAAGACAATTGGCGATAGAAAGTGTGTATACAAAATCAAATGATGAACCAGAGTTGACATTATTTTACAAAATTAGTATAATAATTATGTTCTGCTGCAATTGGAGCGCTCTGTATAGTAATATATAACAGAGGGGTTCAACCCAACCTCTCTATAATATAAGAACGTATATTGAAGGGGTTAGTCCTCTTCTATATGCAGCAGAATATATTAGTATAAAAAAGCAAATTTTTAATTTGCTTTTTTTACATTAAGGAGAACATATCAATTATGAAGATTTACTCTCTATATGTTACGCAATCTGCAGTGATCAATTTATTTGATGTTCCACTGGAGGTAAAAGAAGATATTCGTGAAGCGTATAATGTTATCTTTAGAAATAAGAAATGTTTTGCGGATGCATTTGAGAAATTTGGCGAAATAGGACAAGAAGATGTATCGGACGATGATCTTCCGTTTATTTATAATATGGGAAAACTGTGCTTTAATGATAGTTCTGCAGCGTTATTAGATTCAGGCACGTACAATCAAACTACATTTGGCTGTGATGACGGACTGGAAGACCAGCGCATGAATTTTTTGAGTTTTGCGTTATGTAAATCGTTTAAAATGCTGGCACAATATAGAGGGAAGACCGTTGCCTCAGGAAAGATTTTTTTACATTTATACCCTACAGGATATATAGTAGTGCATCTGGCTGTTTACAGGAGGGAAACGGATGGTTTTGAAATAAAGACAGAAGAAGATCTATTAGAACTGATCCATGAAACTAAACCGTGGTTAAACGGAAAGTGGGTCTGGGAAAGTAAGTTTGGATGTTATTCTTTAGGGGAAACCTTTCGACAGGTATTCCGATATATTTCCATGTCCATATTGTCTGAGGGCGAACTGAAAATCCCAAAGCTCAAATGGAAAGCGGGTATCGCAATGACGACCGATTTATCTGACAAAAAGGTCCGTCAAGCCATTATGGAAGCTAAAGGTATTGAAAGGGCATATGTGGAAGCCAGTCATCAAAAAAATGACGAAGGAATTCCGGGCGGTATACTTGTCGCAAAGGACAAATATTATTATTTTGCCAGTTGTCGCCGGAACAGAAGATTCATTTTGCATTCCTTTTGGAAAATCAATTATATCAATGAATTTTTATTATATAAAGATAAAGTATACAGCGACTATCTGGAACGTATACAAAAAGACAGAAATGAAATGCGTAATCTAAGATTAAACAAACAATATAGTTTTAAACTGGCAAATATAGTGGGAAAAGATTTTTATAATGATACCTTTTTCCCCTATACGCAGCTTCTTGATGAATATACTAAAATGTTGATCCCAAGATACAGAGCAATATATACGTTGCTTTCTAAGGCGAACGGTTTTGATAATAAACGGGATAAGTTGAAGCAGGCATTGGAAGACTGGCTGAAAGATATAGATGAATGGAATAAAAAAGGTACGGGCCTTGAAAAAATAGTTGCCGTTTTGCGTAATGTAAGTAATTTCCTCAAGCCTTTTTCGTAATGGCAAGTCCGGAACAAAACAATGCCTGGTTTAATGCACACTACAGAGGAAAAGCTGCATTCGCAAGAGCATACAGGGAAACAATACCGTTTCTACTATGTGAAAAGGATGGCTTTCTCGTTTTTAATAATGATAATAAAGATATGTTGAGAGATTCTAAAACCGCTGACAGTACGGGGTGAAGCTTAATAGTAATCAAAGGCGCATGGAAAGTAAGCTGTTGTTTATATTCCATGCGCCTTTTTATTGGGAAGGGACACCGCTCTGGAATTGTACAGGGCGGCATGCTTTACGCACTATTAGCTGTACCTGTAAGATTTTTTACCGAATATGAAGTATTCTATTGAAAAAAGGTAGTATATAGGCAGAGGGAGAAAGGAGGATGAATACATGGAAGACCAGGAACTCATGGAATTGTTCTATACAAGGTCGGAGCTGGCGATCCGGCAGATGCAGAATCAATATGGCGGTTATTTTATCAAGATCGCCCGGAATATCCTGCAGGATCATCGTGATGCGGAGGAATGTGTCAATGATGCCCTGCTGGCGGTCTGGAATACGGTGCCGCCCAATCGGCCAAAGCCTCTGCTTACCTATGCTTGCCACATTGTGCGCAATCTTGCCATCAAGAAATACCATTCTAACAGGGCACAGAAACGCAACAGTCACTATGATATGGCGTTGGATGAGCTGGAAGAATGTATTCGGGCGAAAGATTCGGTAGAAGACGAGTACACAGTAAAAGAGACTGTGGAAGCGATCAACCGATTTCTGGAGGGGTTGGAGAGGCAGAGCCGCATGATGTTTGTGAGGAGGTACTGGTTTGCGGATTCTCTGACGGATATAGCGGAGCAGTTTCATATCAGCGAGCGGAATGTTTCACTGCGGCTTGTGAGAGTCAGAAAGAAATTGAAGAAATATTTGGAGAAAGAAGGTATCTGGATATGAATAGAACACAGATTTCACAGGCGGTCAGTCAGATCGACCTTAAGTTCGTGCAGGAAGCCATGAAAACAGATCCCGTATCAATAGGAGAAAAAGGGAAAAATATATGGTGGCATAAGGGATATTATCGTATGGCGGCTGGCATTGGAATAGGGTTTTTAGCGGTTTCTCTGGCAACGGTAACGGCGTTTGCCGCAAGCGAGACATTCCGCAGGACGGTGATCTCTTTTCTGTATCCGCTTTACTCCACGGAGGAGATCAAAGAACTGGATCAGGGACACAGGACAGGCTCTTTTGATGAACAGGATACGCTGCTGTCCTTCTTGGATCGCTTTAATACGGAAAAGCTGGAGTTCGGTGTCAAAGCGGAGAATGACGGCGGATATACTTATTCGATGGTATCGGATTCACCGGATACGATTCTTGCCGTTGTGGATTGCAATATTACCGGCTATAAGCTGCTTGTGACAATGAATCGGCTTGCTTATGAAGACACAACGGGGGTCTGGCAGGTCATATCCTATCAGATGATTACAGAGCAGGAGGCATTCGGGATATTGGAAACCACACCGGAGTATTCCCCGTTGGTAATAGATGAGTCGGATGCAGGCGCGGGTCCATCGGAGAGCGCTATCAAAACGGAGGGCTCCGATGCGGTAATATATCGGGCAACAGATAAGGAGAATATTGTTACCCTGACGGAAGAAGAAAGCGCACAGGTCTTGGAGCTTTTCGGGAAATATTCTGTGGCGGATACGATTACCGCCGTGGGACTACAGGACAGAGTGATCCGATATGAGGACATCATGTATGCCTTTTCGGAGGACGGAGTTGTGATCGTTATGGACGGAAAACAGATGAGCGCTCCCCGCGGCCAGATCGTATTGAAAACGGAAGATTTGGATGTCTTGACAGAGTTGTTCGACAGTTACGGGTTATAGGTGCCAGCCATTCAAGCATTCTACAATATTTGGTATAAGCTCTGTAATCTTGCATTGTTCAAGTATGGGAATTATAATTTTATTCTGTGGAGGTGTGCTTCATGGATCATATGACTTTACAGGAAAATTGACGGCAAAAAATGTTTAAATACTCAGTTCGATTTCATACACACTCCATATTGGTCTGATAAACTTACCGAAAGGAGGTGTCTTTATGGCTGCATTACTTATCGTGGAAGATGATAAACAGACGAATGAAGCTATATGTGAATACTTAAAGTCGGCAGGGCATAAAATTATTCCCGCCTATGACGGTGCTGAAGCACTACAACTTTGGGAGCAAGAGAATATTGACTTTGTTGTTTTAGATATTATGCTTCCCAAAGTTACGGGACTTGCCGTTCTCCATGAAATACGGAAGAAAAGCGCTGTCCCTGTTCTTATGCTTACAGCTATTGAAGATGAATATACACAGATAACAAGTTTTGATGAGCAGGCAGACGACTATATGACAAAGCCGTTTTCTATGGTTTTGCTTGGCAGACGTGTCACCGCGCTTTTGCGCAGAAGCGGAAAAAGCGTCCTATCAGACATAGTAACTTTCGGTGATGTGACTGTTGATTTTTCTGGTTACACGGCACAAGATGCTAACGGGAAAATTGATGTTACACCAAAAGAAATTGATTTACTGCGATTACTGATTGAACATAAGGGGTTGGTACTGACACGCTCACAAATACTTGATGATTTGTGGGGGATTGATACCCCGATCATCGACAGAACGATTGATACCTACATCAAGAATCTGCGGAAAAAGCTGCGGCTGGACTGTATTGTGACTGTCAAAGGAATTGGCTATAAGTATGAGGTGCAGGCATGAAAAAATTGAAGCTATTTCCAAAAACCTTTTTATATACACTGGCTTTAATGGTATTTGTTGTTGTGATCGCCCATATTTTTATCTATCGGCTTGCGCCACAAAATGCTATGTCGATTACTTTGACTGATCCTATAGCGAATACTGTAGAAACAATTCCAGTTGATACAAACGAAGAAAAAATCGTCATGCAAGCCATACAAGGTGCGTTGCCACTCTCACTTGTTTGCAGCTTGATTATTTCTATAATCTGTTCGTTCTTATTTTCAAAAGCGATTGTTACTCCCATCGAGCGCATTTCTGCGTCTACTGAACAAATGATGAAATTAGACAGGGACGCTGCTTGCGATATTCATTCAAAAGATGAGATCGGCTTCCTTGCGCAAAATGTCAATGACCTATATTCTAATCTCTTGTCCACGATTGAGCATTTAGAGCAGGAAAAAGACCGGGTTAGCGAAATGGAACGGGCAAAGGTGGATTTCTTGCGTGCAGCGTCCCACGAACTAAAAACTCCAATTACTGCTTTGAACGCTACCCTTGAAAACATGATTTTGGGAGTTGGGAAGTATCAGGACTATGCTGCCTATTTACCAGAGTGTAAAGAAATCGTGGAGCAGCTTTCCAGGATGATACATGAAATCTTGGAAACCTCTAAGTTGAACGGTGTAACAGAACAGCCAAAGACAGTTGATCTCTCTAAATTACTTAACGAACTATGCGAGCCGTACCAACTAATTGCGGCAGCACATAACATATCGTTTTCCGTTGATTTGCCGGATACCTTTTTGGTAACACTTCCGATCAATTCGTTTAGTAAAGCGGTATCTAATATCCTTTCTAATGCTATCGCCTATACAGGAGCAGGAAAAACCGTTACCGTTTTTATGAACGGGCGCAGCCTTGTGATTGAAAATGAGTGCGTCCCCATAGCAAGCAACGACATTCCCCGATTATTTGAGCCTTTTTACCGCCCCGACTTTTCCAGAGATCGTGAGAGTGGCGGAAATGGGTTAGGGCTTTATTTCGTGGACACGCTCTTGACTTCCATGAATATTTCTTATTCTTTTGCTCCCATGAAATCCCCGCCGGGAATGTGTTTCACAATCAATCTCTAAATGAAAAACTCCCTCTGTGGGGAGTTTTTTCATGTCTGCGCAAATTCCATATACATTTCATACCCATTCCATATTGGATTGGTATCCTGCGGGTGTGTTCAGAAGAATAGCACAGGAATAAGGAGGCAACTATGATTATGAATTATGTCCTTACAACAAACGCTTTGTCTAAAGAATACGGAGCATACAAAGCGTTGAACGCTGTTACCATGCACATTCCCAAAGGGGCGATCTATGGCTTTGTTGGGCAAAATGGTGCTGGCAAGACAACCTTAATTCGGCTGATATGCGGATTGCAGGCGGCTACTTCCGGTGAATATACGCTTTATGGGAGGAAAAATTCGGATAAGGATATCCACAAATCGCGCAGAAAAATGGGAGCTGTTGTAGAAACACCGTCCATTTATCTTGATATGACGGCAGAGGATAATCTCAAATTGCAGTACGATATTCTTGGCTTACCCTCTTACGGTGGACTGGCAGAACTATTGAAGCTGGTCGGCCTTGAAAATACCGGGAGAAAGAAAGCGAGGGACTTTTCACTCGGTATGCGGCAGCGGTTGGGAATTGCGGTCGCGCTTTGCGGCAGTCCTGATTTCTTGGTATTAGACGAGCCAATCAATGGTCTTGACCCGCAAGGCATTATTGAAATGCGGAAATTGATTTTGAAACTCAACCGTGAACATCAGATTACGGTATTGATTTCCAGTCACTTCCTTGATGAACTGTCAAAGCTGGCGACACATTACGGCTTTATTGATAATGGGCACATTGTTAAAGAGATTAGCGCCGAAGAACTGGACGCTGCTTGCCGAAAGTGTGTAAGTGTAGAAGTTACAAATGTAAAAATGCTTGCCTGCGTGCTTGACGGCATGGGTGTGAAATATGAAATTCTAAGTGACAGTTGTGCGGACATTTTTGCAAAGGTAAACATTTCCAAACTTACTCTTGCTCTTGCAAAGGAAAACTGCGAGATATTGTCGGTTCAAGAACATGATGAAAGCTTGGAAAATTATTTTGTCGGTTTAATAGGAGGTCACAAACATGAGTAATTTATTACACTCTAATTTTTCTCGTCTGTGGAAAAACAAAATCTTTTGGCTTTGCATGGGCGGTATGTTTATATACGCTGTGGTCTATATGCTGAACGCCGGTCAAAAGACTTTTTCGTATGCTACTGGAGAGGCATACACCCTCGAAGATTACTATTTTCAATTTTTAATATATGCTGGCTTTTTCTTTGCCGTTGTTTCAAGTATGTTCTTAGGAACAGATTATAACGACGGTACAATACGGAACAAATTGATCGTAGGACATACGCGAGCGAACGTATATCTTGCAAATCTGGTTGTGACTTTTGTTGCATCGCTGCTTATTATGTGTGCATGGTTTATTGGTGCATTTGTGGGCGTTCCAGCTCTTGGCTTTTTTACACTCAGCCCCGCTAACCTCGTAGGCTATTTTCTAATCTGCGTCTTGCTGGTGGCGGCATATTCCGCAATCAACACTTTTATAGCAATGCTTTCTTCTAACAAAACAATCACCGTTTTGATTTCTTTGGGACTAACAATCGGTATGTTACTTTGTGCAAGTTTGCTTTATAACGCTTTGGAAGCGCCGGAAACGATAAATTTCTATGACGGTATATCAATAAGCGGAGTGACAGCGCCAGCGGGTGAAACAGTGGCAAATCCTAACTACATCGGCGGAGTATTGCGCTCTATTTTTCAGATGTTACTTAATATTTTGCCAGCAGGTCAAAGCGTTAATGTGGCATTTCTACACGTTGAACACTACTATATTATGCTGCTTTCATCGGTAGCTGTTACAGTAGTTATAACCGCTTTTGGGATTGTGCTGTTTGGCAAGAAAGATTTGAAATAATTCCCTAAGTACGATGCAAGACTTTCACCGCTGGCAATACGAACATGATCGTAAGCCGTGGACTTGGGAACAGCATCATACCGATACGGTTTTATAACAGACCGGAAGTTGTAGTAGTGGAGCTACAGGCAGTGGATTGTGTAAAGGGAGTGGTGGTTGTGGGAAAATAGTGATCCTGGAGGTAGGGGATGATGAGGAAGCATACAGTTATGTGCGGCGGCAGGGAGATTAACACCTCTCTGCCGTCATTTCTTTTTGGCTTTTATATGAACATTCTTGTGAAACTCTTGGCAATTTAACTCTAATGTGTTAGAGTATATATGAACTCTAATAAATTAGAGGAAGGAGCGCTTACTATGGATACGCCAAAGGTATTTGAAAGTGAATATCGTTTTTGCTTAATTTTGTGGGAGAATGAACCCGTTAAAAGCAGTAAACTTGTAGAGCTTTGCAAGGAGCAACTTGGTTGGAAACCCACCACCACTTACACTGTTATCAAACGGTTATCTGAACGTGGGGTGTTAAAAAACGAAAAGACAGTTGTCACATCACTTGTCACTAAAGAACAAGTGCAAGTGGCAGAATTGAATGAAATGGTTGAGAAAACATTTGAGGGTTCATTGCCTGCCTTTATTGCAGCATTTACAAAACACCAAAAGATTTCTGATGCAGAAATTGATGCGGTTCAGCAAATGATAGACCGCTTTAGGAAAGGAGAGTCAAAATGAGCGAATTCTTCTTAAACGTTGTGAATATGAGTATATCGGCAAGTTGGCTTGTACTTGCAGTATTGCTTTTGAGGTTATTGTTCAAAAAAGCACCAAAATGGATTACTGTACTTTTATGGGGGATTGTAGCAATCAGACTAATTTGCCCATTCTCTATTGAGAGTATGTTGAGCCTTATACCGAGTGCTGAAACAATTAGTCCGGAAATAATGATGGATAGAAATCCTGAAATCAATTCAGGTGTTCCTATCATCAATAATGTAGTAAATCTAATTATTAGTGAATCGTTTACCCCCGATCCTTTAACAAGTGCAAATCCCTTGCAAATACTAATTCCTATTTTGTCAATTGTATGGGGTGTCGGTATTGTTGGAATGCTGATATATACTGTAATCAGTTATTTCAAAGTAAAGAGAAAAATTGGCACCGCTGTATTACTCCGTGATAACGTTTTTCAGAGTGAAAATGTTATTTCACCTTTTGTGCTTGGTATCTTCAAACCGAAGATTTATTTGCCGTTCAATATGAGCAAGCAGGACATATCCTACGTTATTGCACACGAGCAAGCACATATTTGTCGCAAAGATTATTGGTGGAAACCGTTAGGTTTTCTTATCCTAACGATTCATTGGTTCAATCCTTTGATGTGGCTTGGTTATGTGGTGCTCTGCCGTGATATTGAGCTGGCTTGTGATGAAAAGGTCATTAAGGAACTGAATACTGAGCAGAAAGCTGATTATGCTCAAGCACTTTTATCTTGTAGCGTAAATCGCCGTATGCTTGCGGCTTGTCCCCTTGCTTTTGGAGAGGTAGGTGTCAAGAATAGAGTGAAATCGGTGCTGAATTATAAAAAGCCCTCGTTTTGGATTGTTGTTGCAGCGATTGTTGCAAGTGTTGCGGTAGCAGTATGTTTCTTGACAAATCCCAAAAGTGATTCAAGCGCATATGATATAAGTTATGTGTCGCAACAAAGCAGCACTTCGGAGTTTGAGGGGCTGTCCATTGAAATCGTTTCCCTTGAAGCATCGTCACCTGTTCCTTACTTAACGGTACAATATATAAACGGCAGCCACGAGGACATTATTTACGGAGAAGAGTTTTATATCTACCGCTGGACGGGAGACGTTTGGGAAAATTGCCAAATTGACCCAAATTATGGTTGGGATGCCATTGGCTATTATATGAGCCCCGGCGCAAAAGATACTCATGTGTACAACTTAAACGGATTTATTATGAGTGAACCCGGCAAATACAGATTTGAGAAGGATTTCTCCGTTGACGGAAAGCCCGAAACAAAGTATAAAGTATATATTGATTTTGAACTCACACACGATGTAGGTGGCGCAGATTCAAGCAATGTTCAAACTTTTGAATCCAAGGAAAATATTTATGAAAAGGTTGAAAACTATACTATTTAATAACTGCAACAATTATTTGAATGTTTTACGTGCAATAGTCGTATTTGTTTTAGCAAGTGCTTTATATTGTTTTATTAATTTCATCTATGCCGTATTATTTGGAATAGCAGTGATGAAAGGCGTTTGTATTATAATAATCGGCGGCATAACCATAGCGATTACTTTTCTTTGCAAACTAAATTAATCTCTCCGGGTTTAATTCCTTGCAACTCTGCTGACGGCAACTGTAGATAAAGTGAGTATATGAATGCTGATATACTAAAAAGTTTAAAAAAAGGCGCCGATATATATTAAAATTGTACGATCAACAAATTGGCAGAAGCAACTGAGGCTAATGCTAAGAGCGGGCAATAGAAACGGATTTCACAAAAACAAATCAAGGAGGATAAGCAATGTCATCAATTATCAATCAGAATTACAGCCAGTTTTACAAAGGAACAGAGCCCCTGAAAAGCTATGGCTCTAACACAGCAGGAAAGAAAGACAAGTTAGTAAGGTATGAATTTAATACGCATGATGAGCAAGGCAACAAGATCATGGATCAAATGTCCAGAGAAGAAACTTTGCAGGCAATGAAAGACATTCGTGCGCAATACGGGAATGATGTCATGATAGAGTTTTCCGGCGATGGAATGGCAAAACTTGTGGAAAGCCGCAAATATGGACATGGGCAGGGAGCAGACCTTGATGAAATTATGGGAGTTTCTGCCAAAGAACGGACAATTCCGGATGATATGGTAACACAGCTTGAGGGTACATACCAGAAAGTTTCAGACAGTGATTTAGACCGCATGAAAGAAACATGGCACAGAAAACTCAGGGAAGCGTCACCGGAAGTGTGTGACGAATTGGACGGTCTTATGGCACGCATTTTTGACCATGCAATCAATCATAAAAATGACGGCGAAAAATTCGGTGATGAATTTATAAAACTGGTGCAGAAAGCAGAAACAGCAATCGCAGAATATGCTGAAAAAGAAGTGGATAAGGAAGATAATAGTTCCATAGCCACGGCAGGAGAAGCGCAGCTTTCCAAAACAGCGCAGGAATTTTTGAAAAAGCTGCGTGCAACCTATGGAAATATGGATTTCTTTGTGGCAGATTTTAGCAGAGGGGATAATGCAAAGGACATTCTTGCCGGAGCAAGGAATGAGTATTCCGTCATTCTTTCTGCGGAAGAAATAGAAAAAATGGCGGCAGATGAAAAATATGCGGCAGAGTATATGGATAAGGTTCAGGGCGCCGTCCGTATGTCAGAGCGCATCAATCGGGAATTTGGTTTCACTTCTGCGTTTGGCGAAAAAGGCAATATAAAAGTCAGCAAAATCGGAATTGCAGTCGATGAAAATGGTATGACCACGTTCTTTGCGGAGCTTGAAAAGTCCAGTCAACAGCAGAGGGAACTGATAGAGAAAAGGAGAGCAGAAAAGAAAGAACAGGCAGAGCATACTTTCGTGCAGGCAGATAGCATAGAGGATTTGATAAAGCAGATTAAAAATGAAACAGCGGCTAAGGATTGAGCGGAAGTTGGCAATTTGTTGATATAACACATCATCAAAGCGTATAGAGTAAAATCTATGCGCTTTATGTTATGGGCAAGAAATTTGATGAAAAAATCTTAATAAATTTTATTATGAAAAAATGAGTATGATTATGGTATTATGGAAGTGGAACAAATTAGCGTTTTCAGGGTAAAAAGGGTAGATATAACCATGAAGCGGATTGTTTTGAAACTTGTATTGGCTCTTGGGGTCGTGTTGGCTGTCTCAGGGTGCGCGGGAAAAGAAAAAAACGAGATGGTCGGCGTGGACGGTTATTCGGAGCATATAATTGAGTTTCCTTCCGGGAACGATGAGAAAACGGAGTACAATCAGGAGGCTTTAAGCATTGACGCTTTTACACTGGAGGTCGCGCTGCCAGACGGTTGGAGCGTTTCTGATCAGGCGAATGATGCTTACGGACTGATGAGCTGTTTTTCCAGAAACTATATCTATGACAAAAGCGGCGAATGTGTTGGTGCTGTCGGCTATAACGTGGTTCCATCCGATTTGGACGAGGATAGTCTGATCCCGATTGCGATTTATAGTCAGATTGCGTTGGGAAACGATTACTGTTTTGACGTAAAAGAAAATTATGACGTGATTTCGTCATCGGACAAGGTAGAGACCGCCCTGACAGACGTGTATTATTCACCCGTAATAACTGGCGGTTCGGAGGAAAAGAAGAATAAGGGTATTGTTTCCTATGATTTGACGCACGGTGTTTATGTTGCTATCGAGTTTGAAGACGATGCGCTGTCTGACGATGCGTATTCCTATATAGCGAACAGCTTATCTTTGGATTGCAGCACCGACGACGAAAGCGAAAGAAAAGACCAAACGGAAGCCTATGCCGTGGCTCAATATGGAAATGTGGAGGTAACGATCTACCGGGAGGAAAGCGATCGGAGCGATCCGTATATTTATCGCGCTGAGTTTATGGCAGACGGCGTGACCTATAATCTGTCCATCCATTCCGACGACCCGAAAGAACTTGATGCTTATCTGAACACCTTTCTGGGTGAGCCTGAAAACAGCAGAACACCGATTTTATCGGATGTACTTGGCTTCAATGTACGCCGTGTTGAGATGGAGGAAACTAGTCCGTTCCAGGTTATGTGGCACTATTATGTTGAAGTGAACGGTGAGGACATATGTGTGGCAGAGCAGTTCGGTTATGAGAACTACCCCGAATCATGGAGCAGGGATTTAGACGGCGATGGTGTACCTGAGCTGATCTGCAATAACCAATATGGCGATGGTGTTCAGGAGGTTTGTGTCTATCGCAACAACAATGGCAGCATAGAAAAAGGAAGTATTCGCTGGTCATACTATAGCGAAAAATTTGGTTGGATCAATCTCGGCGAAGGTGGAATATCCGGCCTGCCCGCAGAGCGTTATGACCCGGAACGGGACATTTTTACGGCTGCTCACTATGACAATGACTCTGACACCACGGTGACGGCAGAGTTTGACGACGGCCTGATTCCTTTTGAATTTATTCCTTTCACGCACTCATCCTGAAAGGGAAAATTTGCAATCTTGAAAGTTGAAATTTGTCAAAAGAAAAAAGAAATAAGTAAATTATCATTTTGATAAGAACTGTACATGGCAAGTAAGCTTCTATGGATTGGAAAAATAAGAGAATCGGAGGGATGACAATGCTGAAAAAATGGATATTGGTTCTGACAGGCTTATGTCTTATTCTGTCCGCCTGTGGGGACAATGGGGATGTCACAGCACAGATTGGCCTTTCGAAGACAGTGCGCGACTATGAAGCGATGTCCTATGGGGAGTTCAGGGAACGTACAGGAAAGGAAGCGGAATTTTATCATGCGGACAGATTTATCGTAGAGATTCCCGATTCTTCGCTTTGCATCATATATACGGGGAAGTATGATGAGGATATGGCAGGCTATACGTTGTCGGATGACGATGTGCCCATTCGTATGGAAGGTACTCTTGGTGCACTGTTAGAGGGAATCGGCAGAGAAATGTCCGTGACGGAGCTGACTGCGGCTTTGTCGGAGGGCGGCGCGGAGGCGGTCTGCGAACTGTCAGAGGGTGCTGGCACCGCATACTATGTAGGTGACAGATATGCGGACATTCAGTTTGACAGCGACCGGGACGGCGAATATGATTGTCGGCTTTTGATTTCCTTAGAAAATGCCGGGGATGAACATGTCGATTCGGAGAGCACAGCATGGCTTGAAATACTTCCCGTGTCATAAAGTGTGCACGGAAAAAATATGCCAGGATGCGAAGATGATTCCAAATGATTTGAAACGTGTACAGAAAAGGGGATATGATCTTTCGCTCCTGTTAGCTATGGAGGCAAATGATGAAAAAGAGATTAGCGGCTGTCTTACCAATGATATTGATTTTGATGATAACAGGGTGCGGCAATTCAAACAGTGTGGGATTGCCCGTTGAAATCGAGGGCCAGGTGCCGGAAAATGCCGAACAGACAGATACAGAGGGAAAAGCAGTGCCCGAAAACCCTGATGAGGAAGTAGGAACAGAGGATGAAGCTGCCAAAGAACTGACAATGGATTCCCTTTTGGCATTGTATGAAAACGGTGGTCTGGCATTAAAAGTGGAGGAGGAAGGACTGGAAGGGTTTCTTGCCTATGAGAATATGAAACCGGTTCCGGACATGGAGGAGTCATTAACGGGACTTTACAGCTGCGATCTTGTCTATCCGTATACATCTGAAAAAGGAACGGTCAGCGATAGAAATTATGAACTGCAGCTTTATTACTGGCGTCCCGAGACGGCAGAAGAATATGGACATGCCGAAAATGAGATCGACAGTATCCGGCTGATGGAAAAAGAATCACATGATGCCGTGCTGCTTTACGAGGTGGACGAGAGGTTTATCGCCACAAATGATTTGGCGGGATTTTTGCAGCGGGATTACAGTATGGAGCAGTATCTGATCTGCGATCTGCCCAATGATTTTACTTTGGGAGCATTTGAAAACGACAGTGAGTTTGATGACTGGCTGTTGGAAGGCGGAACCGAAGAACCGGTTCATGGAGAGTGGGCTCCTGAGGCATGGTACTGTCCGGGCGGTATCGGCAGAGGCGGGAACGCATCTGGGATATTAAAGTTTGAGAACGGGATGCTTACAGGAGTTTCTTTGATGATGAACCATGCGGAACGGCTCGGCGAACCGGAAATGCTGGAGGGTTGTGAAGTGCAGGCGCTCCTGGCAGAGTATGCCTTTGACCTGTTTACCGCTCCCGAATGGGAGGAATATCTGTCACAGCATCCGGAAACGAAAGACGATGCGGCGCAGTCTCATTACTGGTATGTTTTTCTGGGAAAAGAAGACAGTGATATCTATTATGTCCTGTTTCTGGACCAGGAGTATTTTACCAAAGACGATGCTGTACGTATGGCACAGTCAGTCCGGTTTACGGAGAAAGCTTTTTGATATCATAACAGTAAAGAGGATGCAGATTTTATTTCGGTCACAACCAGACAGCAGCACGGCGTAAGGGCGCATAGAGTAACATCTATGCGCTTTTGTGTTACCAGTAATATTGCCAGTCCCGTAAGAATAGAATGGAGCAAGAACATGTACATATAGAAGGGTAATATGAAAGAGAGGAATATGGAAAGTGCAAAAAAACAGCTGCTGCTCAATATTTCAGATATCCTGGCGCAGAGAGGACTGATCAGCGAGGAGGAGAAGCAGCGGATGCGGGAGCAGATCATCCATTCCTGTACCGAAGCGTGACAAACCGATAGAGGAGTGGAGAGAGAATAAAACGAGCGGAAAGGAGCGATGAAATGAGGCAGAGCTCACCTATGCAGCCGTCGCCGCGGCAGCGTGTTGGCATTTATAACCGATGTTCCACGGAAGAGGAAGCACAGAAAAACGCTCTGGCGGTCCAGGCGGCGGAGAGCCGCGAGATCGCAGCCGGAAAAGGCTGGATGATTGCAGCCCAGTATATTGAGAGCGAGTCCGGAACGTCCACTAAGCGCCGCACAGAGTATCAGCGGCTTATAGAGGACATGGAGAGAGACATATTCGACATTGTGATGATCAAGTCCATCGACCGCCTCATGCGGTCGGCTAAAGACTGGTATCTGTTTCTTAACAGGCTTACGGAGAATGATAAAAAGCTTTATATTTATATCGAAGATAAATTTTATACGCCGGACGATGGCCTGATCTCGGGCATCAAGGCGATTCTGGCGGAGGAGTTCAGCCGGGAATTATCGAAGAAGATAAAGAACTCCCACGGCCGCAGACAGGAGCTTCACAGGCAGGGGAAGGAGGCCGGGCTCAACATCACCAGGCCCATGTTCGGATGGGATAAGGCGGAGAAAGATGTCTATGTCATCAATGAGACGGAGGCGGCGGCATACAGGGAAGCCTTTGACATGGCGCGTGCCGGGAAGGGGTTCTACACAATTGCCAACGTTATGTATGAGCGCGGCATCCGCGGCAAAGGCGGGAAGAGGATATCAAACGTGCAGTGGCGGAAGATGCTGTATTCGCCGCGGGCGCACGGTACGATGGTCATTCACACGAGGGAATATGACTTTGCGACACACAGATCTGTCCCTGTCCCGCCGGAGGAATGGATCTATATAGAGAATGCACTGCCGGCGATCGTCACGAAAGAGTATCAGGAGGAAACTCTGCGGATGCTGGAAAGCAGGCGAATCAAGAACCGGTACGGAGACTACCGGAGAGATCTGTCCAAAGTCGGTATGTATGACCTGTCACAGAAGATCTACTGCGCGGAATGCGGGCAGGTATATTACCGGTCGTCTTTCCGGTCGGGGAAAGCCGGGCGCAGGATCGCAGAGTGGAAGTGCTCGACGGCGCTCACGATGGGCAGAAAAGCGAGAAACCCGCAGGGCTGCGACAATATCAATCTTCTGGATGAAGAATTCCACCGCCTGATCGAGACGGCCTGCGCGGAGCAGTACGGGGATATCTTCGGCGCGCAGCAGAATATTGTTGGCGAGGCGCTTGCTGCCGTGAGAAAAGCGATGCGGGAGAATGGGGCGGAGAGAGAGCTGCAGAGAGTGAAACGGGAGCATGAGAAGCTGGCCAGGAAAAAGGACGTCCTGTTCGACAAGCTGATGAACGAAACGATTGCAGACGAGGAGTTCGCGCGGTATAATCGGCAGTTGGATGAGCAGATGGCGCCTCTGGCAGAGCAGATGCGGCGGCTGGAACAAAAAAGTGCCGCCCGCGCCGATTGTGAGGAGCGGCTGGCGAAGATTAAGGCGCTGCTGTGCGGCGGGGACATCATTCGGCAGGCCAAAACGCAGGAACTCATTGCCCGGATCGAAAAAATCGTGGTATATTCTGACGGAAAGATTGACATACTCTTCGACAGGGACGGACTGCTCGGCGCGGCGGGGATTTGCGGGGAAGATATTTTCCCGCAGGGAGAAAAAGATGGCGAGGCATTGCTGCGGATCACGGCTCGGTATGTGCACAGGCGCAGGACTCTATAATACAAAACTTCCTGTAACCCGGTGTTTATAACAGTCGGCCTCAGAATGGGATCCGAGCGTTATTACTCGTACTTTAAAAAATTCGGGCTGTTAGACAGGACAGGGATCGATCTGCCCGGCGAGGCGGGTACGATCATGCATAATGTAGAGGATATCGGGCCGGTTGAACTGGCGACTATATCATTTGGACAGTCCTTTCAGATCACACCCATCCAGCTTGCGGTCACGGCGTCCTCTATCATAAATGGAGGCAGAAGGGTGACGCCGCATTTCGGTGTGAGAGTGGCGGACAGTGACGGCAGTAACAGCCAGTCTTTCAGCTATCCTGTTAAGGATAATATAGTGTCGGAGGAGACATCGGCGACCATGCGGTATATTCTGGAGCAGGTCGTGGCGGAGGGAAGCGGCAGAAACGGTGCGGTAGAGGGCTACCGCGTGGGCGGAAAGACAGCTACCAGTCAGACACTGCCGAGAGGAAGCGGCAGATACATAGCATCATTTCTGGGATTCGCGCCTGCGGATGACCCACAGGTGCTTGCCGTGGCAATTATCAATAATCCGCAGGGGACATATTACGGAGGTCAGATCGCGGCGCCGGTCGTGCGCCAGCTTTTTGAAAACATTCTTCCATATTTGGAGAAGATGGACTATAATAGAACATGAAGATTTTCTAAAGCATCAAAAGACGATGCTTAAGAAAATCTAAATCATGTTCACAAGAATCAGCAAGCTGATTCTTGCACAGAGATGCGATGTTTAAGAAAATCTAAATCATGTTTACAAGAATCAACAGGGCAGTTGCCGGGTCGGATATAAAGTGATGGAGGGTATATGAACGCAACAATTTTATTGTCTGTGATGATTTCATTTGCGATCAGCGTGATGTTAGGGCCGGTTGTGATCCCTTTTCTGCGCAGGCTCAAGGTGGGACAGACGGTCAGGGACGAGGGACCTGAAAGCCACTTAAAGAAAAACGGCACCCCGACTATGGGCGGTATTCTGATCCTGGTCTCAATAGTGGTTACATCCCTTTTTTTCGTGAGGGATTACCCGAAGATCATACCGGTGCTGTTCCTTACATTAGGCTTTGGAATGATCGGATTCATGGATGATTATATCAAGGTTGTGCTAAAGCGGTCTATGGGACTTCGGGCATGGCAGAAGTTCGCGCTGCAGATCGTTGTGACGGCTGTTTTCAGTTTTTATCTGATACGTTATACGGATGTGTCGCTTGCCATGAAGGTGCCGTTTGTGGATGGTATGTATCTGGATTTCGGATGGCTGAATATTCCGATCCTGTTTTTTATTGTGATCGGAACCGTCAACGGTACGAATTTTACGGACGGTCTGGATGGGCTGGCAAGCTCCGTTACGGTGCTTGTGGCAACCTTTTTCAGTGTGGTGGCGATCGGTACGGAGAGCGGCATTGAGCCGGTCACCTGTGCGGTAGTGGGAGCGCTGCTGGGATTCTTGCTTTTCAACGTCTATCCGGCCAGTGTTTTCATGGGGGACACTGGTTCGCTTGCGCTTGGCGGTTTTGTCGCGGCGACGGCCTACATGATGCAGATGCCTCTGTTTATTGTGATCGTCGGTTTTATTTATATGGCGGAGGTGCTGTCTGTGATCCTGCAGGTTTCATATTTTAAGATGACCGGGGGCAGGCGTATCTTTAAAATGGCTCCGATCCATCACCATTTTGAGCTGTGCGGCTGGTCGGAGACAAGGGTGGTCGCCGTATTTTCCATTGTGACGGCGCTGCTGTGTCTCATCGCTTTGATGGGTGTCTGAAACTGTTTCACGATTTGCCGAATGGTCCGGGATCGCGCTGCGATCCTCTCTGAATCATTTACGGCGCTGGCATCAGAGATGTGGTAAAGGATAATAGAAGGGTATGTGTGTTATGGATATAAAAGATGTACGGGATAAGAAAGTGTTGGTGGTCGGTTCGGGCATCAGCGGCATCGGAGCGGTGGAGGCGCTGTGTCGTGTGGGTGCTGCGCCGGTTCTGTTCGATTCCAACGGGGAACTGGATAAGGCTGCTATAGAGGGGAAATTTGCCCAGGGCGTGACGGCGGATATCGTGCTGGGAGAGCTGCCGGACAGGATCGCGGAGGAGATCGCGCTTGTGATACTCAGCCCGGGCGTGCCGTCAGATACGGAGTTTGTGAACAGCTTCCGCAGAAAAGGCGTCGCGGTCTGGGGTGAGATCGAACTGGCCTACAGGCTGGGCAAAGGGCGTGTGGTCGGTATTACGGGAACCAACGGCAAGACGACAACGACCTCCCTGGTGGGTGAGATCATGTCCGCTTACTGCAGCCATGTGGATGTGGTGGGCAATATAGGCAATCCCTATACCCTGACGGCGCCCGATGCCGGTGAGAATACCGTAACGGTAGCGGAGATCAGCAGTTTTCAGCTGGAGACGATCGATACATTTAAACCGGATGTATCGGCCATCTTAAATATAACGCCGGATCATCTGAACAGGCATCATACTATGGAGAATTACGCGGCTGTCAAGGAGTCCATTGCAAAGAACCAGACGAAGGAACAGGTCTGTGTACTGAATTATGAGAATCCGTATACGAGGGATTTCGGCGGCAGATGTCCTGCCCGTGTCGTCTGGTTCTCGTCTGCACGAAAGCTTGATGATGGTCTGTACTTGGACGGAGAGGATATTTTTCTGGCCCAGGACGGCAGGGCGAAGCGGCTGATGAATATTCACGACATGAATCTGGTAGGCGTCTGCAATGTGGAAAATGTCATGGCGGCGATCGCCATTACGCAGGCGATGGGCGTACCGATGGACACGATTCTTGCGGTGGTCAGACAGTTTAAAGCGGTAGAGCACAGAATAGAGTTTGTGGCAACCAAAAGAGGCGTGGATTATTATAATGATTCCAAGGGAACCAATCCGGATGCCGCCATACAGGGGATACGCGCCATGAGTAAGCCCACAGTCCTGATCGGCGGAGGATACGACAAACAGAGCGAGTATGACGAGTGGATCGAGGCCTTTGACGGCAAGGTCAAATGTCTTGTCCTTATCGGGCAGACACGCGACAAGATCGCTGCGTGCGCCAGAAAACACGGCGTAGAGAATATTGTTTTGGCAGACAGTTTTGAAGAGGCATTTTCTATATGTGTGGAACGCGCACAGAGCGGAGATGCGGTCCTTCTGTCACCCGCCTGCGCAAGCTGGGGAATGTTCCCGAATTACGAGGTAAGAGGCAGACTGTTTAAAGAGCTTGTAAACCAATTGGAGGAGACTGAGTAGGTGGCACAGAGAAATTCTTACCGCAGAAAACATACAAATGGCGAAAATTTCATGGATTACAGTCTGTTGTTTATCGTGCTGTTCCTGCTGGGTTTTGGTTTGATCATGGTGTATTCCACCAGTTCTTATGAGGCCAACCTGGATCTGGGTGATTCTACATATTATCTCAGAAAACAGGTTTTTGCAACGATAGTAGGACTTGTGGCCATGATTTTTGTGGCGAACGTACCCTATCATTTCTGGGAGCGGTTTGCCGTGATCGGGTATATCGTGTCGGTGGTGCTGATCCTGCTGATCATTCCCTTCGGGCATGAGTCTCACGGCGCCAAGAGATGGCTGTACATAGGCCCGATCTCCCTGCAGCCCGCCGAGGTTGCCAAATTGTGTATGATACTCTTTTTGTCAAGTATGATCTGCACTATGGGAAAACAGATACGAAATCGCAAGGGATTTCTGACCGTGCTGATCGTTCCCCTGCCGATTGCCCTGATGCTCTGGAAGATCACGGATAACTTAAGCTCGGCTATCATTGTTGTCGGGATCGCCGTGCTGATGCTGTTTGTGTCATGTCCGGATTATAAGAGGTTTATCCTGCTGGGACTGGCAACGCTTGCGGGCGCTGCCGCGGCGGTTTTTATCACAGTGCAGATGGCGGCTTCACAGACCGTTGCGACGGAGGACATGGGCTTCCGGGGCGAGCGTATTCTGGCTTGGCTTGATCCGGAGGCATATGCGAGCGGCAAAGGATTCCAGACGATACAGGCGCTCTATGCCATCGGTTCCGGCGGCGTGCTGGGCAAGGGACTGGGAGCCAGCATGCAGAAGCTTGGTTTTCTGCCGGAGGCGCAGAATGACATGATATTCTCCATCATCTGTGAGGAGCTGGGACTGTTTGGCGGTTTTGCGGTCATCATCATGTTTATCATGCTGATCTGGCGTTTCATGGTGATCGCCAATAATGCGCCGGATCTGTTTGGGGCGCTTCTCGTGGTGGGCGTGCTGGGACACATAGCGATTCAGGTCATCCTCAATATCGGAGTTGTGACCAATACGATCCCCAATACCGGGATCTCGCTTCCGTTTATCAGCTACGGCGGTTCCTCGGTGGTATTCCTGCTGATAGAGATCGGTATGGTCCTAAGCGTGGCGCGGGGTATCCGGCTCAAAGATTTATAGGGACAAGATAACTTTCTTTTCAAAAGCCATATAGATAGAATAGGTCATATTTTTTGGATTCGAGGTAAGGAATATGGACGCTATTCGTATCTATGGCGGTAACTGTCTGGATGGACAGACTACGATACAAGGGTCAAAAAATGCATCGTTGCCGATCCTGGCGGCGACTCTTTTGATAGACGGAATTTGCGAGATAGAGAATTGCCCGGAGATATCCGATGTTTTTCATATGCAGAGACTGTTGGAGAGCCTGGGCTGTACGGTCGAACGGGAAGGAACGCTTATACGGGTGAATACGGCGGGGCTGTCAGAGTGTGACATGCCTTCGGATTCGGTGGGTGTGATGCGGTCTTCCGTTATGCTTGTCGGGGCGCTGCTTGCCAGGATCGGCAGGATCTGCATGGAGTATCCGGGCGGCTGTGTAATAGGTACAAGGCCCATTGATCTGCACTTAAGATCGCTTCGCAGGATGGGCGTTACGATAGAAGAAAATGAAAACGGGTTCCGCGCCGAGACAGCGGGGATAAAAGGCGCTTTTCTGACGCTCCCGTTTGTCAGTGTGGGCGTGACTGAGAATCTGATCCTCGCGGCGGTTTTGGCAGACGGCGTCACGACTATTGAACCGGCCGCAAGAGAGCCGGAAATCCAGACGTTGTGCGACTTTCTTATGCAGGCGGGCGCCCGGATCGAGGGGAGCGGCACGGACCGGTTGGTTATTCACGGAGTGGAAAAGCTTATGCCGGTGCGGTTTCGTGTGCCGGCGGACAGGATCGTTGCGGGGACCTATCTGTGTGCCTGTATGTGTGCCGGCGGACGGATCTTCCTTAAGGACGCGCCGGCCGGTCATATGGAGAGCGTTCTGTCCCAGGCGGTTGCGATGGGGGCGGCGGTTGAATATGCGCCGGACGGGATCGCTGTGACGGGCATGGACCATGAGAGCGCCAGTGAGTTCATTAAAACAGGGTGTTATCCGGCGTTCCCGACGGATATGCAGTCGCCGTTTATGGTTGCTATGGCCCTGTCCGGGACCGGAGGGCGTATAGAAGAGACCGTATTTGAGAACAGGTTCCGCATCGTGCCGGAGCTGTGCAGAATGGGTGCGGATATTACGGTTCACGGCAACACGGCTTATATCGCAGGCCAAAGCCGTCTTCATGGCGCTATCGTACAGGCAAAGGAGCTGCGGGGCGGAGCGGCGCTTGTGATCGCGGCACTCGCCGCCGACGGTACTAGTATAGTGACAAACCGCCATTATATCGACAGAGGATACGAGGACATCGTGCTTAGTTTAAGAGACCTGGGAGCTGACGTGGAGCTCGCGTAGGACAGCGGTAAGAGGTTATCGGATGGCTGACAGAAAAACCGGCAGAAGGTCAAAAAAAAAGAATACACAGCTGCGGCTTGTCAAAAACGGCGATGCCGGAATAAAGAAGAGCAAGGGCGGACAGACGGAGAAGCTTCGTTTCTATAAGAGTAAACGGATGGCGATCCTGTCCGCTATGATTCTTCTTATCCTGGCGGCACTGGTTGGCGGCTGGGAGTACATCATTCATAATTACACGGTTACTACAGTATATGTGGAGGGGAATGTCCATTATACCGATGAGGAGATCATCGATATGGTAATGGGCGGAAGATTCGGCCATAATTCCCTGTATTTATCCCTGAAATACAAGGATAAGGGAATGGAGGACATTCCTTTTATTCAGACGATGGATGTGAACATAGAATCTGGAGATACCATCCGTATTACAGTGTATGAGAAGGCGCTGGCCGGCTGTGTATCTTATCTGGGACAGTACATATATTTTGATAAGGACGGTATTGTGGTGGAGACATCTGCGGAGCGGACGCAGGGCATTCCGCAGGTGACAGGCCTTAAATTTGATCATGTCATCCTGCATGATCCGCTGCCTGTGGAGGATCCGGAGGTGTTCGACACAGTGCTTAATATCACCCAGCAGCTATCGAAATATTCCATGTATGCGGACAAAATCTATTTTGATCCGGATTACAATATCACACTGATATTCGGCGAGGCGAAGGTCGCGCTGGGAAATGACCAGTATACTGATGAAAAGATCATGAAGCTTCAGTATATTCTTCCGGGCCTGGAAGGAAAAAAAGGAACGCTGGATATGCGTGAGTATAGTGAAGATATGAAATCATACAGTTTTGAGCAGAATTAGGGCTGAAACGGCCGTTGTATACTGGATAAAAACGGTAATACAGCCTGTTTTTAGCCGGATAAACACAAAAAGCGAAAAAATAGGTTGCGAATTTCTCAAAATAATTATATGATAATCTATGAGAGTTTTTGGGGAAGAGAAGGAGGAATTACCTTGCTTGAGATTAAGTCGAATGATGCTGAGTCTGCCGCTAGGATCATTGTAGTCGGTGTCGGCGGTGCAGGCAATAATGCTGTAAATAGAATGATCGATGAGAAAATAGACGGTGTGGAGTTTATCGGGATCAACACGGACAAGCAGGCTTTGCAGCTGTGCAAAGCTCCCACACTTTTACAGATCGGCGAGAAACTGACCAAAGGACTCGGCGCGGGCGCCAAGCCGGAGATCGGTGAGAAAGCAGCCGAGGAAAGCTCCGATGAAGTGGCGGCAGCCCTTAAGGGTGCGGATATGGTGTTCGTTACCTGCGGCATGGGCGGCGGTACGGGTACGGGAGCGGCCCCGGTGGTTGCCAAGCTGGCCAAGGACATGGGGATCCTGACGGTAGGCGTTGTGACGAAGCCTTTTCGTTTTGAAGCGAAAGCGCGTATGACCAATGCTATTGCGGGTATCGATAAGATCAAAGACAACGTGGATACGCTGATCGTGATTCCCAATGATAAGCTGTTGGAGATCGTTGACAGAAGAACAACGATGCCGGACGCATTAAAGAAAGCGGATGAAGTGCTTCAGCAGGCGGTGCAGGGTATCACGGACCTGATCAACGTTCCGTCTGTTATCAATCTTGACTTTGCCGATGTACAGACTGTCATGAAGGACAAGGGTATCGCGCATATCGGTATCGGTACGGGCAAGGGCGACGACAAGGCGAGCGAAGCGGTCAAGATGGCTGTGGAGAGTCCTCTCCTGGAGACAACGATCTCCGGCGCAACGCACGTTATCATCAATGTATCCGGAGATATCTCTCTGGCGGACGCATCCGATGCCGCCAGCTATGTTCAGGAGCTTACCGGGGATGACGTCAATATCATTTTCGGCGCGATGTATGATGCAAATATGACCGACACCTGCAATATTACGATCATTGCCACAGGTATAGAGGAGAAGGCGAAACAGATGAGCGGGCTCGGATTTAAGACCGGGTACATAACGCCCACATCCCTTCAGGGCAAGTCGGGTATCGGAACGACACCTGGAGCGGGTCTGGGTAATTTTACCGTGCCGGGTGCCGGAGCAAAGCAGGCGGGTTCTTCGGCCGGACAAGCTGCCTCCCAGCTTAAAACGATCGGAGGCATTAACAGAACGACCGACATTAAGAGCTCCGTGGAGGAGAAATCCCTTAAGATCCCGGATTTCCTCAAGAGCAAGTAATACATAGAGGGCATAATTGCGGCTGAAACAGAATTAAAATGATTAAAACATGACTTAAACCACAGGATGGGATATCCTGTGGTTTTTTGTTGTTATCTGTCTCCAAAAATATTGGAAATGCTACCCGATTATGACAAAATATTTGTTCCGCTTTTCATATAATAGAGCCGAAACACGGAGGTGAGATGTGTATTACAAATTATATATTGACAGTGTTTTTGCTCTGCAGGCGGCAAGTAATCTGTATCTGTTGTCTCTCGCCGGCCAGATCCTCAAATGTACTGCCACGCATAAGAGGATCCTGGCGTCAGCAATGCTCGGAGCAATGGCGGTCTGTGCGGCGATCGTTGCGCCGGCCGGTACGGTTGGCTGCAGGCTTCTTATATGCGCCATCCCTGTCAGTATGTGTATGCTGCGTGCGGCTTTTGGAATTCGTCTTCTGAAGCAGTTGTTTTTCGCCAGTCTGGCAATGGCCGGAAGCGGTTTTTTTTTAGGCAGTATTATGATATGGATTCTGAATCGCCTCAGAACGGTTCTAAAAGGAGATATAAGCCTGGTTATAACGCTTGCGACAGGCTATCTGTCATACCGGCTCCTTCTTAAGATGATCACCGTGATACAGAACCGCAGAGAGAGCAGCATGAGAACGGTGGTGATCTGCCTTCCGGAAAACGGACGGACCCTTCGGGTGCAGGCGCTTCTGGACACAGGCAATCATCTGGCGGATCCGGTGAGCGGCGCTCCGGTAAGTCTGATCAGTAAACAGCTTGCGGAGCAGATACATCCTGCGTTCAGACCGGAGAAATATCATGCGGTGCCTTTTAGGAGCATAGGTACAGACAAGGGTATGCTGGATGCGTATGAGATCCCGGATCTAATCATAGAAGAGAAGACACGGTCGGTCAGGAAGGAGCACGTGATCGTTGCAATTTGTAATACAGGGATATCTGGAGAAAGCGTTTATCAAATGATATTAAACCCCCGGTTATTAGAAGACTAGGAGGAGTAAAAATGGTTTTTAAAGTGGCAATTCCCGGTAAAGTTCAGTTTAAAATGGTGCATAAGGATTCAAGATTTCTTATGTCCAGGCAGGGAGATATTCATTACATAGGCGGCACGGAGGTGCTACCGCCGCCTCTTGAGAGCGAGAAGGAGAATGAAATCATAAGTGACCTTGGAACGGAATATGAAGACGAGGCCAAGGCCATTTTGATAGAGCATAACTTAAGACTGGTTGTGTACATAGCCAAGAAATTTGACAATACGGGCGTGGGGGTGGAGGACCTGATATCGATCGGGACGATAGGACTGATCAAATCCATCAATACTTTTAACCCCGATAAGAATATTAAACTGGCTACTTATGCATCGAGATGCATTGAGAATGAAATACTGATGTACTTAAGGAGAAACAGTAAGCATAAAATGGAGGTTTCTATCGACGAACCGCTCAATGTGGACTGGGACGGAAACGAGCTTTTGCTGTCTGATATCCTGGGAACGGATGAGGATGTGATCTACAAGGATCTGGAGAATGAGGCGGAGCGTAAGCTGCTGATCAAGGCCATTGCCAAATTGTCTGAGCGTGAGCAGACTATTATCAGGCTGCGGTTCGGCCTGGGCAGCGCCGACGGCAAGGAGCTGACCCAGAAAGAAGTCGCGGAGTTGTTAGGAATTTCACAATCCTACATTTCGCGCCTTGAGAAAAAGATCATGCGCAGGTTAAAGAAGGAGATGAGTAAAGATAATTGATTTTTGGCAAGCGTAATGATATGATATATCATATATAATTTTAATTTTGTTTGTAGTACTTATGAAGGGGAAGATGTTTTGTCTGATACGGCGCAGACAGGGAATACAAACGAAAACGTATGGGGCAGGATGTGTGAGGGTGCATGAAGAAAATAATCCTAATTGTCGATGATGACAGACTAACATTGTCAACGGCACAGAATCTACTCGGCGATATGTATAAAGTCATTGCCGTGAACTCCGGGAAACAGGCATATAAATATCTGGAGCGGCATACGCCGGATCTGATTCTGCTGGATATCAATATGCCGGAGATCGGCGGATTCGAGGTTATGGAGAAACTGCAGGCAGATCCGCGCTGGAAGAAGATACCCGTTATTTTCCTGACGGCGGACAGAAGCTCCGAAACGGAGGTAGAATGTTTCCGCATGGGAGCCTGCGACTTCATTACGAAGCCGTTTGAGCCGCAGATCATGATGAGCCGTATTAAGAGCACTCTGGAGCTGGACGGTTACCGTAAGGATCTGCAGCGGCGTCTTGATGAGAAGACGAGAGAGATGGAGCGGATCACTATCCAGGCGATCATGACTGTCGCCAATACCGTGGATGCCAAAGACGATTATACGAAGGGTCATTCCATGCGTGTTGCCGCTTATTCGGAGATGATGGCGCAGAGACTGGGGTGGTCTGAGGAAGAGGTTCAGAATATATATTATGTGGCGATGCTTCATGACGTAGGGAAGATCGGCGTACCCGATGCCGTGCTTAATAAACCGTTTAAGCTTACGGATCTGGAATTCAGACTGATCAGGGAGCACACCACAATGGGGGCGGAGATACTAAAGGATTTCAAGATGTTCCCAAATGTCAACGCCGGGGCTAAATATCATCATGAGCGCTATGACGGCAAGGGATATCCGGAGGGATTGAAGGCGGAATCCATTCCGCTGGTCGCAAGGATCATCGCGCTTGTGGATTCCTATGACGCCATGACGAGCAATCGCGTATACAGAAGACGGCTCAGCGATGATGTCGTGATGCAGGAACTGGAGCAAGGCAAGGGAAGCCAGTGGGACCCCGATCTTGTAGATATATTCATGGAGCTGATCAAAGAGGGAGCACTGGAAAAACAGTGGATGCGGGAAGACGATATGGCATCGCCTATTTTTGACAGCGAGAAGATATTCGGCGCCAAAATGGGGAACGAGAGCGTATTGGATGCTCCGCTGGATTATCTGACAGGCGTTCTCAGCAAGCGTAAGGGCGAGCATGAGATCGAGGCTGGACTCAGATCGGGCGGCGGCTGTATGATGATAATCGATCTGGATCATTTTAAGAGGATCAATCGGGACCACGGACATTTGGCGGGTGATTACGCCCTCAAGATGACGGCGGACGTCCTGCGTGACGTGTGCGGCAAGGATATCGTATGCAGGACCGGCGGAGACGAGTTTTTGTACTTCGCGGAAGGAATGCGGAGCAGGGATGCCGCTATTGTGAAGGTAAACGAGATACTGGAGGCATATACGAAGAAACAGCAGGAGAACGATCTGCTGAAGGAAACACAGCTTTCGATCGGTATCAGCCTCTCCGGTGTGGACGGATATGAATTCGATGAATTGTATCAGCGGGCGGATAAAGCGCTTTATCATGTGAAACAGAATGAAGATATCCGCTATGGGTTCTACCAGAGTACCGGCGCGATGCGCTCTCCCGAGCAGTCTAAGAGCGATCTGGAGACAGTGGTCGAGCTGATCAGACAACGGAACGATCTTCACGGCGCATTTCAGATCGATTATGGCGAGTTTGCCCATATCTATGAGTTTATAAGCCGTATTTCCGAACGAAACAACCAGAAGACACAGCTGTTGCTGTTTACGCTGTTTTCATCTGACGGAAGCGATGTCAGGCTGGAGCGGATGGAGATCGCCATGCAGTGTATGGAGCAGGCTATCTGCAAATCGCTTCGCGGCGTGGATGTAGGCACCCGGTACAGCAGTTCGCAGTTTCTGGTCGTCCTTATGGGCACGGAGAAAGAGAATATCCGCGTTGTCACAGACCGTATCATACAGAATTATTTTAAACTGTACGGTGAAAAAGATATCACGGTATCTTATGATGTGGCGGATTACTGATATATTACATACTATTGCTGTATAGTGGTTCTTTCAGGCGGTCAGGTATATGCGCATTGTCTTTAAGGCATTTTTTTCAAGACGCGATACCTGCGCCTGGGAAATCCCTATTTTATTGGCGATCTCCATCTGTGTCTTACCTTCAAAAAAGCGCAGTGTGATGATCTCATATTCCCTTTCGCTCAGTTGTTTCATGGCTTCGCTTAAGGAGATCTGTTCTACCCATGTCTCCTCGCGGTTTTTCTTGTCGCTGATCTGGTCCATCACATAGAGGGTGTCGCCTCCGTCTGTATAAACGGGTTCATAAAGGCTCATAGGAGCCTGTATTGCATCCAGGGCATAGACGATTTCCTCCTTTGAGATGCCTATTTCTTCGGCAATCTCTGTGACGGTAGGTTCCTTGGAGTTGACGCGTGTGAGATGTTCCCTGGCGTAAATGGCTTTGTAGGCGGTATCCTTCAGAGAACGGGATACCCGTATGCTATTGGCGTCCCTTAAGTATCTGCGGATCTCGCCAACGATCATGGGAACCGCATAAGTGGAAAACTTTACGTTGAGCGTGCTATCAAAGTTGTCAATGGCTTTGATCAGTCCGATACAGCCGATCTGAAACAGATCGTCCACATTTTCGTTGCTGGAATGAAAGCGCTTGATAACGCTTAAGACAAGTCTGAGATTTCCGTTGATGTATTCTTTGCGGGCATCGCTGTCGCCGTCGCTTATCCGCCTGAACAGTTCCTCTTTTTCCGCATTTTTAAGAAGCGGCAGCCGGGACGTATTGACGCCGCATATTTCTACTTTGCCCTGTATCATATTCATACCCATCCTTTCCGTTTTATCACATAAAAAGGATGTGCGAATCGGGCGGAATTATTCATTGGATACCGAGGAAATATTTTCCGAAAAAATTTCCCATATTATTTTACAAAACACCGGTTGTCTGGTACATTAATAGAGAGGTGAAAAGCATGAAGTGTACGAATTGCGGCGCTCATCTGACGGATGAAGATCTGTACTGCCCCAGATGCGGCGCCAAAACGATAAAAGACAGAAGATGCCCCGGCTGCGGCGCAATCCTTCGTGAAGATACAAATTTCTGCCATAAGTGTGGCAGACCGGTAAGCGGAAACGGAGAGGAACGGGAGGTCACAAGGCAGACGCTGGATATCCCGATTGACGTTATTGAACGCAATATTTTGTCAGAGACGGCGGCAGAGATAGGATCGGATCAAAGGACAGAGACGGCAACGCCTTCGCATAAGAGCGCCGGGGAGAGAAAACTGGCGTCTTCCGGGAAGAAAATATCTTACCGGGAGGATGACTGGGACGAGGATGACGAGGACGACTGGGACGGGGATGACGAGGACGATTGGGACGAGGATGAAGACGATCCGGATGAAGATGACGAAGACGGGAAGGAAGGAGCGGATATCATTACGATCATGACGGTAGTGATGGGCTGTGTGATCCTTGTGGTAATAGCATTGCTGGGCTTCCATTTTTACCGTCAGTATACATCTGTGGACCAGGAAGATGAAATCGAGGAGCAGCAGCCCGGTCAGGATGAAGAACAGGAAACGGCACAGGACGTATCCGGCGACCAAACCATGACACTCACTGTCATAAAAAACGTAAATGTGCGTGATAATCCGAGTACTTCCGGCTCTAACGTGCTTAAGGTCGCAAAAGAGGGAGAGACCTATGAGTGTACGGGCAGCACAGACGGAGGAGAATGGTATATGATCCTCTTAGAAGACGGAACGACAGGATATGTGTTCCATGAATATGTCACGGTAGAATAGTATCGGGAACCTTTTTGGGGCGGCAGCATTTAATAATAAAAAGAGTATTTCTTTTAAGAAGAACATCTCTTTTTATATTCAGCAAATGCCCAGGGAGGTTCCTATGTTATTTTCCGAGCTGAAGAAAAAGGAAGTTATCAATCTGAAGAACTGTCAGAAATTGGGGAAAGTGTGCGATTTTGAATTCGATGAGTGCACAGGACAGATTTTTAAACTGATCATTCCCGGAGAAAATAAGTGGTGCAGTCTGTTTGGAAACAGCGACAACGAATATGTGATCCGGTATAAAGACATCAAACAGATCGGACCGGATATCATCATAGTGGATATCTGCATCTGATCCGGTTCCTGATTCACCGTTTCTGATCCGGTTCCTGATTCACCGTTTCTGATTCGGTTTCCATAAAATAGTTGACATAATTATAATATTCACATATAATAGATATGGTACATTCGGAAGAGACTATGTACTGTTTCATACAAAATATTGATACTGAGGAGGAAGTTCCTGATGAAATGCCCTTTTTGCGGTCATGAAAATACCAGAGTAATCGACAGCAGACCTGCCGAAGATAACAATTCCATTCGCAGGCGGCGTGTCTGCGACGAGTGTGATAAGCGTTTTACCACTTATGAGAAGGTGGAGACGATACCGCTTATTATCATCAAAAAGGACAACAACAGGGAGGCTTACGACAGATCCAAGATAGAAGCGGGCGTATTGCGCGCGTGCCACAAAAGACCGATCAGCGCATCGCAGATCAATAAGCTGATCGACGAGGTGGAGACAGAGATTTTTAATATGGAAGAAAAAGAGATACCCAGTCAGGTGATCGGCGAGCTGGTCATGAACAAGCTGAAGGATCTGGAGGCGGTCGCCTATGTAAGATTTGCCTCTGTGTATCGTGAATTCAAAGATATCAATACTTTTATGGACGAATTGAAAAAGGTGCTGGAGACTTAACCGTAACGGTTTGAACGGACTTAGGGAACCGGGATCTCGTGGAAAAACCCCTTGCATATGTGCAGGGGGTTTTGTTATGATAGGGAAGAGTTATAGTACTATAGTACGCAAACGCTGTTTGGGGACAACGGAGGAAACATGGCACTGCTTGAGCGTTTTTACCCGGACGAGTATCTGGATTCCGCATATGACATAGATTATGAAGCGCTGTATGCACAGGGATACCGGGGTGTGATCTTTGATATCGACAATACGCTTGTGCCGCATGGCGCGCCGGCGGATGAACGGAGCATCGGGCTTTTTGACAGGCTCCGTCGGACAGGCTTTCAGAGCCTTCTGCTGTCCAATAATAAAGAGCCGCGCGTAAAAATGTTCAATGACGATGTACATTCGCAGTATATCTATAAGGCGGGCAAACCGTCGAAAAAGAATTACGTCAGGGCGATGGAGCTGATGGGAACGACTCCGGCGACCACAATGTTTGTGGGCGACCAGCTTTTTACGGATGTGTGGGGCGCTAAGAAGGCGGGGATCAGGACATGGCTCGTAAAGCCGATTCATCCGAAGGAAGAGATACAGATCGTGTTAAAGCGCCGTCTTGAGCATATCGTATTATTTTTTTACAGACGTTCCCGGAGGAGGAAAGCATGAAAATAGACGGGAAAACAAGGGTGTGCGGACTGATCGGTAATCCGGTGGAGCACACGCTGTCGCCGCTCATACATAATACGCTCGCAGACCGGATGGGGCATTCTCTGGTATATGTGCCTTTTCCGGTCGGTACGGGCCGGGTGGCTGATGCGGTCGCAGGGGCCGACGCGCTCGGTATTCTGGGATTAAACGTGACGGTGCCTTATAAGAGTGAAGTGACAGCGTACTTAAAAGAGATCGATCCGCTTGCGCGGGACATTGGAGCAGTAAACACGCTGGTGCGGACGGACGGAGGCTATAAGGGCTATAATACGGATATGGAAGGACTGTATCGCGCTATGCAAAGCGAGGGCCTGACGATCCGGGGCGAGCGGATCATACTGCTGGGAGCCGGCGGCGCGGCGAGGGCTGTCGCCTATCTGTGCGCCGTTAAGGGGGCGGACAGGGTGTATATGCTCAACCGCACGCTCAGCAAAGCAGAGGAAGTGGCTGCGGAGGTCAACGGCAGGGTGGGACGGCAGGTTATCGTCCCCATGCATACCGGCGACTATACGATGATCCCGGACGGAAAGTACCTGGCGATACAGGGCACCTCGGTAGGGCTTGCACCGAATGCGGACGACGTTGTGATCGCGGATGATGCGTTCTATGCGAAGGTGCATACGGGATTTGACCTGATCTACAGTCCGTGGGAGACGAAGTTCATGCGCCTTGCAAGAGCTAGCGGAGCCAAAGCGTACAACGGACTTAAAATGCTGCTGTATCAGGGCGTCATAGCATACGAGCTGTGGAACGGCGTATATATATCTGACGAAGATGCGCTTGCGGTGTATGAAACGCTTTGCAAACAGATCGGACAGGCGTAGAAGGATGAAGGATACCGTGCGGCGCCCGGATGCGCGCATGGCCCGAAGGAACGGTAAGTTATGGGAAATGTGATTTTGATCGGCTTTATGGGAAGCGGTAAAACAACGGTAGGGCTTAAACTGTCCTATTATCTCCGCCGTCCGGTCATCGATACGGATAAGGAGATCGAGAGGGAGGAAAAACGTACCATATCGGAAATTTTTGCCGCAGATGGCGAGGCGTATTTCAGGGATAAAGAGACGGAGTGCCTCAGAAAGCTTCTGAAAGAGACGGGCGACCGGATCATATCGGCCGGAGGCGGACTGCCTCTGAGAGAGCAGAACAGGGAGTTGCTTCATAGGCTGGGAAAGGTTTTTTATCTGCGGGCAGGGGCAGAGACAATATACGAGAGATTAAAGTATGATACCACGAGACCGCTTTTACAGGGCGACGACCCGAAGGGCAGGATCAGGACGCTTCTGGACGCACGCGACGCCGCTTACCGGGCTGCGGCGGATGTGATCGTGGATGTGGACAACAAGGAATTTGACCGGATCATAGACGAGATAGGAAGCATTTGCAGAATGGAGGAAAAACATGAAAATATTAGTGATCAACGGACCGAATATTAATTTCCTCGGCATCAGGGAAAAAAATGTATACGGCACGCAGAGCTATGACGATCTGCTGAATATGATCGCGCAGAAGGGCAGGGAAGAAAACTGCACGATCGAAGTGTTTCAGAGTAATCACGAAGGCGCGATCATCGACAGGATACAGGACTCCTATTATGACGGTACGGAGGGGATCGTGATCAATCCGGGAGCGTATACGCATTACAGTTATGCGATCAGGGACGCGCTGGCAAGCGTCGCCGTGCCCAAAGTGGAAATCCATATCTCAAATATCATGGAGAGAGAAGATTTCCGCAAGGTATCCGTGACCGCGCCAGCCTGCGACAAGCAGATCTTCGGCGAGGGATTAAACGGGTATCTGATGGCGATAGACCATGTACTGTCCATGCGCCAGGGATAGAGCGTTTACAAAAATGTTTGGCTTTTTTTGTGAAATAGGTTGAAAAAACAAAATTTATAGTATAAACTAAGTAAGAATTATATTGTGAAAATTCAGGAGGATTATTTTATGATATCTGCAGGCGATTTCAGAAATGGTATCACCATAGAGTTTGAAGGCAATGTTTATCAGATAATCGAGTTCCAGCATGTAAAGCCCGGTAAGGGAGCTGCATTTGTCAGAACGAAGCTGAAAAACATCATCAACGGCGGCGTTGTGGAGAAAACCTTCAGACCCACCGAGAAATGCCCTCAGGCGCGTATTGATAGAAAAGATATGCAGTATCTGTATGCAGACGGCGATCTGTACAACTTCATGGATACGGAAACATATGACCAGATAGCGCTCAATTCAGAGACCGTAGGCGATGCGCTTAAGTTTGTGAAAGAGAATGAGATGGTTAAGGTTTGTTCATATAACGGCAGTGTGTTTGCCCTTGAGCCGCCGCTGTTCGTGGAGCTTCAAATCACTGAGACAGAGCCCGGCTTTAAGGGAGATACGGCAACGGGCGCTACGAAGCCCGCTGTTGTTGAGACAGGTGCAAAGGTTATGGTGCCTCTGTTCATTGAACAGGGCGAGGTCATCAAGATCGATACGAGAACAGGCGAGTATCTGTCCAGAGTATAAACATACGGCATATCGGATCATTGTAAAGCCTATAAGACAATGGAAGCGAAAGCGGCCATTGTCTTTTTATGTTTGTTTTTAAACTGTGACTGGGAGATACCGTATAGAAGAAGATTTCCCTTATGCCCGGAGAGAATGGGAAAGAGGGAAAATGAATTATAAAGAATTTACGGAATACATGGCGGACCTGCTGCATAAAAGACTGGGGCCCGGCTATGAGATCAAAGTGACACAGGTTACCAAGAATAATGACGTGCATCTGACCGGGGTCGTTATGATGCGCCCTTGTGACAGGATATCGCCGACGATCTATCTGGAGGAGCCTTACAGACAATACTGTATGGGTATTGATATCCAGGAGATCGCAGGCCGGATCATTGATCTGTACAGAGAGCACCGGCGGGAGTTTAGTCCGGCTGTCAATTTTTTCCGGGAGTTTGAAAAAGTCAGTGACAGGATCATGCACAAAGTCATTCATTATGAGAAAAACAGAAAACTTCTGGAGGACGTTCCGCATATCAGGTGGTGCAATCTGGCAGTCGTTTTCTATTATGCCATTGAAGACAGGGCGTTTGGCAAAGCCTCTATCCTGATCCGCAATGAACATATCAGGATGTGGGATCGTACGGCGCAGGAGCTGTACCGGATCGCACAGGATAATATGCGGCGCAGTATGCCGGAGCTTCTGGTCCCGATGACAGAGCTGATCGAACAGATGACGGGAGCAAAACCGCCCCGTGCGGAGGAAATCAATTTGTATGTATTGACCAACTGTGAGAAAATGTACGGAGCGTCTGCCATGCTGTATTCCGATAAGATCAGGGAGCTGGCGGACAGACTGCATTCCGATCTGCTGATCCTCCCGAGCTCCGTCCATGAGGTGCTGCTTCTGCCGGACGATGGCGAACAGGATTACGGCTTTTACCGCCGAATGGTCGATGAGGTCAACACAACGCAGGTGGAACCTGAGGAGATCCTCTCTTACAGTCTCTACCGATATTGGAGGGAAAGGGCGGAAATAGAGGAAATTTTTGTTTAAATAGTTAGGTTACTGGACAACAGTGCCAGCTTATGTTATTATAAATAATACGTAACAAAATTGTAATATTTTAAGTTATAAGCTGGCACCCGTAGTCTAATGGATAAAACGTAGGCCTCCGACGCCTTTGATGCAGGTTCGAGTCCTGTCGGGTGCATTGGATGATCATTTTTGGATTGCAGTACTTTTTTGGATTTAGGAAGGTTTTTATATGAATACGTCTAATAACAATATACAGGATTTTATTAAGGAAAAGCTGGAATTGCTCAAGAACTGGCTGTTCCAGTATTCCAAGATCATCATGCCTGTTGTTCTGGTGATCTGCGTGGTGATCACGGTGGCCATTGCCGTCAATGCCAACAGAAAGAAGACCGCAGAAGAAGAAGTGGTACAGCCGGAGCAGACGGAGCCGACAGAGATCGTCAATTCTCTGATCGCAGTACCGGAAGTGCCGTTAGAAAAAGAAGCGGTGCCTGAGATCAGCGAGCTTTGCCGCACTTACTATCAGGCTATGGTGGACGGCGATACGGATACCATGAATAGGATCTGTGCAATGGATGAGCTGGAAACGCTCAGAGCGCAGGTGGTAAGTAAATACATGGAATCATGCCCAGTGCTGGAAATATATACCAAGGTGGGCCCGCAGGAAAATACGTATATAGCATATATCTATCAGGAAGTAAAGTTTTACGATTATGAGGAGCCGCTTCCGGGGCTGAACACTTATTATGTGTATGCGGACGAAAACGGCGACTATCATTTACAGTCCGAAGGAGATGTTGAGGAAAGCATATTAAATTATATTCGTGAAGTTAATCTCCAGGATGATTTTGTCGATCTCCACAATAAAGTCACCGTTGCATACAATGATATGGTGGACGGAGACGAGGAGCTGAGACAGTTTCTGGTGGACCTGAATGAAGAGATCGATAAGGACGTCGGGAAAGCGCTGGCGGACAGATACGGCAGTGAAGAATCCGGAGAGGGCACAGAAACCGCACAGGGACAGGACGATGCGGCAGAAGGCGGAGACGAGCAGCCGGATGAGCCGGAAACTGTTGTCACAAAGGTCAAAGCGACGGATGTGGTAAATATCAGAAGCTCTGACAGCGAGACTGCCGATAAGCTGGGCAAGGCGGCTATAGGCGATGAGTTTACGCTCCTGGAAGAGAGAGGGAACGGCTGGAGTAAAGTGAGTTATGAAGGCGGCGAAGCCTTTATCAAGAGTGAGTATCTGGAGCCGTCCGAGGTAGTCCGGGCGGATGAGACGGAAACCGGCGCGGGTCAGGAGACCGGTGATGACAATACGGCTGCGCAGACACATGATGACGAGTCTGCGGAAACGACAGGAACCGTGACGGTCAAAGAGAATGTCCGTATTCGTGCGGGAGCAAGCGAGGATTCGGAGAAGATCGCAACGGCGTATGTCGGCGAGAAGCTTGAAGTGATCATGAAGCAGGCAGACGGTTGGACCAAGATCAAATATAACGGCAAGACTGCTTATGTCAAGTCAGATTATGTGGAATAATTTTACGCGGCATCATTTACGGATGGCATCATTGACAGGCGGCAGGCATAGCCGGATCGGTCATTTCGCATGACAGGGATTAGAATTATAAATACTGGCAAAGATAAAGAGTATGAGAGTTTTCTCATACTCTTTTTATAGTAAAGGAGAATGGCATGAAACATGACGATGCAAAGATTCTGCAGGAGGTACAGAGAAACACAGAGATAGGAATGACTGCGATCGATACGATCCTTGATAAGACGGAGGATGATGAATTCGCGCTTCAACTGTCAAGACAGTCGCTTCAGTACTCGGAGATCCATAACAAAGCGCTGGACCGGATATTGAAAAACGAGGGTGAGGTCTATCGCGGCAATCAGATCACCGATATGATGTTAAAAGGGAGTATCCATGCGGGAACCGCATTTAACGTCAGCAGACAGCATCTGGCAGAAATGCTGATCCAGGGCAGCAACAGAGGTATTACAAGCATGTGGAAAGCAATGAATCACAATCGGCTTGCCACGAGCGAGGCGGTAGAACTGGCGCAGGAGCTGGTTGATTTTGAACAGGAGAACATTGAGAGACTGCGGGAGTGGCTGTGAGAGAGAATATTGTATACATGTATTGATGAATCTTGGTATTATTGTACAATTTATCTAAAAAAAGCAAAAAAATTTTTACACGTTAATTGACTAAACCGGGTTGAGGATTTTTGAGGCGCATACTATAATGAAACGTAGGCATTATATACAAATTAAAGGAGGACATGCACAATGTCATACGTTGATGAAGTTTATGAGTTGGTAGTTGCGAAGAATCCTGCACAGCCCGAGTTCCATCAGGCAGTGAAGGAAGTTCTGGAATCTCTTCGCGTGGTGATTGAAGCAGACGAGGAAGCATATAGAAAAGATGCGCTGCTGGAAAGACTGACGGTTCCTGAGAGGATCATACAGTTCCGCGTTCCGTGGGTGGATGACAAGGGACAGGTTCAGGTAAACAACGGCTTCCGTGTACAGTTCAACAGCGCGATCGGTCCTTATAAGGGCGGTCTGAGATTTCATCCGTCAGTTAATTTAGGTATCATCAAATTCTTAGGTTTCGAGCAGATCTTCAAGAACTCCTTAACCGGTCTTCCGATCGGCGGCGGTAAGGGTGGTTCCGATTTTGATCCCAAGGGTAAATCAGACAGGGAGGTCATGGCATTCTGCCAGAGCTTTATGACAGAGCTTTGCAAACATATTGGCGCTGATACCGACGTACCGGCAGGTGATATCGGCGTGGGCGGCCGTGAGATCGGGTTCCTGTTTGGCCAGTATAAGAGGATCCGTAATCTGTATGAAGGCGTTCTGACAGGTAAGGGCCTGACATACGGCGGTTCTTTGGCAAGAACCGAGGCAACCGGCTACGGTCTTCTGTATCTGACAGAGGAAATGTTAAAATGTAACGGCAAGGATATCGCCGGCAAGACCATCGCAGTATCCGGCGCCGGCAACGTAGCGATCTATGCGATCCAGAAGGCACAGCAGCTTGGCGCTAAGCCGGTTACCTGCTCTGATTCCACGGGCTGGATCTACGATCCCGATGGAATCGATGTGGCATTGCTGAAAGAGGTAAAAGAAGTAAAACGTGCGCGTTTGACAGAGTATGCGGCGGCAAGACCGAACGCGCAGTATCATGAGAAGAAGAACGGCGAGCATGGCGTATGGACGATCAAGTGCGATATTGCGCTGCCCTGCGCTACCCAGAACGAGCTGGATCTGGAGGATGCCAAGGCGCTTGTTGCCAACGGCTGCTTCGCGGTAGCAGAAGGCGCGAATATGCCTACTACGCTGGAGGCTACAGAATACTTCCAGAAGAACAATGTTCTGTTCTGTCCCGGTAAGGCGTCCAACGCGGGCGGTGTTGCAACCTCTGCGCTGGAGATGAGCCAGAACTCCGAGAGACTGTCCTGGACATTCGAGGAAGTAGACGCCAAGTTAAAGGGTATCATGGTCAACATCTTCCACAATCTGGATGATGCTTCCAAGAAGTACGGCCTGGCTGGCAACTATGTTGCCGGCGCGAATATCGCGGGCTTCCTTAAGGTAGCCGAGGCGATGAAGGCACAGGGGATCGTGTAAGAATATGCAAAACGCGCGGATTCTGCAATTATGAGTCCGCAGATTCTCCATAAGAGAAAATGAAGGACAAAACCCGATCGGCGACAACGGTTTACGTGCCGGATGCACGTAAGCTGCGGGCCAATCGGGTTTTTCTGTCTGTAAATTTTTATCCCATGCTATCTTTTTGAGAAATCGATTCGTTATAAATGACAGAGGCTATTGCATACAGGAGAGGAAACGTGGACGGCGACCAGGCTTTGATCAGAAGAATGCGGCAGGGAGACGAAGAAGCCTTCAATATCTTTGTGCGCAGATATTACGGGGATATTTTAAAATACTGCAGTTACCGCTGCAGCGGCATAGCCGATGCGCAGGACTTGACACAGGAGACCTTTGTGCGCTTTTTTACCCATCTGTCCGCCTACCGCCATCTGGGAAAAGTCAGGAATTATCTGTACACGATTGCCGGAAATCTGTGCAGAGACTATGGCAGGCAACGCGGTCATCTGCCGGTCCCTTCGGACAGGGAGATCCTGGAGATGCCAGACGCAGCCCGGAAGTATCCCGGCGCAGGTATAACGGCGGATATACAGATAAAGCCGCCGGAAGAAGAGGCGGTAAACAGAATGACGGTGGAATGGGCGCTCGGCCGGCTGCCAGACGAACTGCGCGAGGTAGTGCTCCTGTATTATTTTCAGGAATGGAAGCTTAAGGAGATAGCGGAAATCCTGCAGATCGGTCTGCCGCTTGTAAAATACCGCTTAAGGCAGGCCAGGACGCGGCTTCAAGAGATATTGAAAGAGGTATAGAAAGGAGGATAACCATGACATTGCAGGAGTTTTATCATGCTGCGGCTGACTGCGGACGGGTATGTGATACCGCGCTGATGCCCGATGAGAACCGGATTCGGAAAACAGTCCAAAAATCCGTGGAAGCTTTTTACCGGGAGGAAGAAAAAAGGCGGCTGTCCTATTCGGAATTTCTGCGGATACAGCTTGGAACCATGAAAAAAAGATGGTGGATCATGCAGATGGCGCTGCTTATGCTTCTCTACAGCGTCTTGCAGGATATGCAGACCGTATGGGCGGTAAAGCGCAGCATGGGGGCGGCGGCCGTTCTGTTCGTGGTGCTGATCATCCCCGATCTGTGGAAAAGCAGGACCTACGGTCTGGCGGAAGTGGAGAGCGCTTCTTATTTTTCCCTGCGGGGAATTTACGCCGCCAGACTTGTTCTGTTTGGCATTGCGGACACGCTGATGCTGACGCTTTTTTGCGGTACTGCCTATGCGACGCTGGGCATTGCTGCGGTGCAGCTGACGGTGCAGTTTCTGCTGCCGATGACGGTCACGGCGGCGGTCTGTTTCGGAGTATTGTGCAGCCGCTATCCGTTTGGCGAGGCGATGGCTGTATTTATATGCCTTACATGGGGGACCGCCTGGATCCTGGCAATTTCCAATGATACGTTGTATGAGGCGGTCATAATGCCTGTATGGTTTTTGCTTTTGGCTGCAGCGGCCGTGTTTGCCGTCACATCTGTATGCAGACTGTTGCAGGCAGATCATTACCGGGAGGTGTTCAGGAATGGAATTAAAACTGACTGAGGTGACAAAAAAGTACGGAGGTTTCACCGCTGTGGACAATATAAGTCTTACCATGACGGGCGGCGTGTATGGTCTGCTGGGCGTAAACGGCGCGGGTAAGACGACTCTGATGCGGATGCTGTGTACGCTGTTAAAGCCCACAAGCGGCAGCATTACCTGCGACGGGCGGGATATTTTCGCAATGGATGCTTCCTACAGGGGGCTACTTGGCTATCTGCCGCAGGATTTCGGATTTTACCCGGACTTTACGGTCAGAGATTATCTCCGCTATATTGCATCGATCAAGGGGCTTCGACCGGCTGTGGCAGCAAAGCGTACAGAAGAGCTGATCGGTAGGGTGGGGCTTGTCAAGGCGGCGGATAAGAAGATGAAGAAATTGTCCGGCGGCATGAAACGGCGTGCCGGAATCGCACAGGCAATGTTAAACGATCCGAAGATACTGATACTGGATGAACCCACATCGGGACTTGACCCTAATGAGCGGATACGTTTCCGCAATCTGATCAGCGAATTGTCCGAGGAGCGTATGGTGCTGTTATCGACCCATATCGTTCCGGATGTGGAGTATATCGCCAATGAGATCTGGCTGATGAAGGACGGCGTAATGGTGCAAAGCGGTACACCGGATGAAGTGATTGCTTCTATGCCGGAGCGGGTATGGATATGCCGAACGGACAAACAGACCGCGTCTAAGCTGATGGAACGGTATCAGGTGTCCAACATAAAGACGGAGGCGCAGGGCGCCGAGCTGAGGCTGATCGCGGCAGCGTGTCCCGCAGAAGGCGCACGGCAGACAGAGGCATCTTTAGAAGACGTATTTCTGTATTATTTCGGAGAAAAGGCGGGTGAAGAAAATGGTGTGGTTTGAGGTTAAGAAGGTTTTCTCCAGAGCGTCGGGTAAGATCTCGCTGGCGGTTCTGGCGGCGCTTTTGGCGGTTACCTGCTGGCTGGCTGTCTCTCACATCGATTACGTGAATGCAGACGGAGATATCGTGACGGGTATCCGGGCGGTGCGGATGCTGCGAAGCGACAAGGAGAAATGGGAGGGCTATATCACGGAGAATGTGCTGCGAAGCGTAATACGGGAGAATGCCGCGATCAACGCTTCGGACGAAGCCCGGTCGGAGAACGTCAAAGAGCAGAATAAGGCGTATGCAAAGAAACAGGGATTCGATGATATCCGGGATATGATCAACAGGGCGTTCTGCTCGTTTCGGGAGTACAATTACTACAGAGCGGACAGCATCACCGAAGAGGAAGTGGGAGGGTTATACGAGCAAAGAGTCGCAAGACTGCGGGAGTGGCTGTATTCCGAGGAAGTTTATGATCATTACACCGAAGAAGAAAGAGCGTTTCTGATCGAACAGTATGAATCGCTGAAAACGCCTTTCTATTATGCCGTTTCCGACGGATGGCAGGCGGTATTGTACTATGCGCAGACTATAGTCATGATTGGAATGCTCGTCTGCGGCTTCCTGGTATCGTCGGTCTTCTCGGGTGAGTTTCAGACGAAAGCGGACGCGGTTTTCTTTTCTTCCAAATACGGCAGGAGCAAGGCGATCGCCGCAAAAGTGAAGGCGGGTTATCTGATCGTCACGGTCTTATATTGGATCCTTATATTGTCTTACTCCGCCATCGTCCTTGCTGCCACGGGAACAGGCGGCGGAAACTGTGCGATCCAGACGTCCTTTACATATGGAAAAAGCTTTTACCATATCACGTTCTTTGAACTGTGGCTCCTGATGGTATTCGGCGGTTACATTGGCTGGCTGTTTATCCTGACGCTTACCATGCTTGTTTCCGTCCTGACGCGCAGTCCGGTACTGGCGGTGATGATTCCCTTCATCATTCTGTTTCTACCGTCGTTTGTGGGCGGATTCAGCGTGTTGTCCGACATGCTTGGTCTATGGCCGGATCAGCTTCTTAATATCGGTGAGGCGATAATGCTGTTCAATCTGTACCGGGTCGGCGGACACATTGCGGGGGCGCTGCCCGTGGTCTTTACGATGTATTCGTGCCTGTATCTGGTCCTGCCGCCTGCGCTGTATCTGGCGTACCGGAAGACGGGGATTGATTAACCGGGGTATATATTGTAATATAGTAAAGTCAGAAAAACGTTTCGGCGACCGCTGCACCGCCGTACTGTGCGTTACTATGCAGCGGGGCGCGGTATCTGCCGTGCTCCGCGTTGTTATACAAGGAGGAATGCGTTATGGGCAGCAGGGAAATTCAGGTTACGGCAGGCGCCAAAGTCCCTTTTCATAACAATGTCGGTTTCTGCATCGGCACGGGGCGGATGGGGCTTGCGCTGCAGCAGGAGTATCAAGAGCAGCTCCGGATGGTGCAGGAACAGATCGGTTTCTCCCATATCAGGGGGCACGGCCTGTTCTGCGATGATATGGCGGTCTATCATGAGTATGAGGAAAACGGGCAGACAAAGGCGGAGTACAACTACACCTATCTGGATATGGTAATGGACAGCTACAGAAGGCTTTCGCTCAAACCGTTTCTGGAGCTGGGATTTATGCCGGACAAACTGGCATCCGGCACACAGACGATCTTCTATTGGAAGGGTAACACCACGCCGCCCCAAGACTACGGCAAATGGGCAGAGCTGGTTCAGGCGCTTCTCAGGCACCTGATGGAGCGGTACGGCGCAGATGAGGCGGTGACATGGCCCATCGAGGTGTGGAACGAGCCGAACCTGCCGGGCTTCTGGGAGCACGCCGATATGCAGGAATATTTTAAACTGTTTTCGGTCACGTTTCGGGCGGTCAAGGAAGTGGATGCGCGTTTTCAGGTAGGCGGGCCCGCGATCTGCGGCGTGCGCGATGAGGAGTGGATGCGCGCTTTTCTGGACGATTGCAGACAGAAAAAGATCAGGCCGGATTTTATCACAAGGCATCATTATACAACGGAGCTGCCGGAGAATGTAGGGCACTACGGGTATGCCAGACTGTCAGAGCCGGAGGACGGATTCGCCAATCTGCAGTCCACAAGGGACATTATCGACAGTTACCCGGAGTTTCAGGGGCTGAAGATCCATATCACGGAGTTCAATACCTCCTATATCCCTAACTGTCCGCTGCACGATACGAATGAAAACGCGGCCTATATCGCTCATCAGCTCTCACGGCTGGGCGATGTGAACGAATCCTATTCCTACTGGACATTCGGGGATATCTTCGAGGAGCAGGGTGTGCCGTTTACGCCGTTTCACGGCGGTTTCGGGCTGGTGGCGAACGGATGCATACCGAAGCCTACGTTCTGGACATTCGCTTTTTACAAGCGTCTGCAGGAGAACGGCGAAACATGCGTGTACAGAGATGATAATATTGTTATTCTGGAAAACGGCAACGGTGACGGCGGGTACTGCGGCGTGGCGTGGAACCACAGGCCTCAGGATGGGGAGGCGCTTGCGCTGGCGATCGCGCTTCCGGCGCAGGTAGAGGAATATACGCTGTTATGCAAAACCGTGGATGAGGAGACCTGTAATCCCTTAAAGGTATGGCATGATATGGGCGAACCGGCGAACCTGACCAAAGAACAGACCACTCTCCTGCGGGAGAGCGCGGCACCGCTTGTTGCCTCGGGACAGGTTTGCAGCGAGGGCGGCGCTGCCAGACTGCAGTTGCTGCTGCAGCCATACGGGGTCGTCTGGTTCTCGCTGACGCCGCGCAGGCAGACGAGCGACAGAGGCTATAGTTATGACAGAGTTGTTGGAAAGTGATCTCAAGGCAACAATAGAGCAGAGCAAAAAATAGAAGAAGGGATGGAACATATGATCAGACAGGTAACAACAGAGAATGGGCAGGTTCGGGGAATCGAGGCGGCCGATCCGAGGATCACCGCGTTTAAAGGGATCCCGTTCGCGGCGCCGCCGGTCGGAGAGAACAGATGGCGTGCCCCGCAGCCTTGCGAGAACTGGGGGGGGGTCCGGGAGGCGTACCGCTTCGCGCCTATCGCCGTGCAGGACACGCCGGGCGTGGGAACGGATATCTACTGCCGCGAATGGCATGTGGATCCCGGAATCGACATGGACGAGGACTGCCTGTATCTCAACGTATGGACGGGAGCAAAGAACGCGGACGAAAAAAGGCCGGTGCTGGTATGGTTCTACGGTGGCGGTCTGCAGTGGGGATATCCGGCGGAGATGGAGTTTGACGGCGAGCGTCTGGCGCGCCGGGGCATCGTGGTCGTGACGGTCAATTACCGCATCAATGTGTTTGGTTTTCTGGCACATCCGCAGCTCACGAGTGAACAGCCGGACGCACCCTGTAACTTCGGCAGTCTGGATCAGCAGGCGGGTCTTAAGTGGGTGGTGCGTAATATCGCTGCTTTTGGCGGCGATCCGCACAATATCACGATCGCCGGGCAGTCTGCGGGCGGCGGCAGCGTGATGAGCCAGATGGCTTGCCCGGACAATCAGGGCCTGTTTCAGAAAGCGGTGGTCATGAGCGCTATGATCCGGAACCCTTACGGGGAGGACGCGGTGGGCGTCCCGGAGCCGTTGGCGCAGGCGGAGAAGAACGGAGAGGATTTCTTTACATTCCTCGGCGTCAGGAGCTTAGAGGAAGCAAGGGCGCTTGACGCCTTTTACATCCGCGATAAATACGGCGAATACGCGCAGAGCCATCCGAGGATGTTCACGGTGCTGGATCACAAGTTCTGTGTGGACGATCCGATCAAGCTGATCCGGCAGGGAAAATGTGTGGATGTGCCTATGATGGCGGGAAATACTGCGGACGAATTTCCCAATTTTATCACTGCGGACTCTGCAGTGCAGCTTGAAGAAAAGGCGCGGGAGTTGTTCGGCAGCAGAGCAGAGGAGTTTCTGGCGTTTCCGCAGGTGCAGCAGGACGACGGCAGCGGGCACTACGGCACGGTCAGTGGGATCGAGTGTACGGCCAAAAGTCTTTTCGCGGCCAAAAGTGCCAGCGGCAACGGCAACAATTACTATTATTACCGGTTCGATACGGATATTCCCGGCTGGGATCATCCGGGCACATTCCACTCGGTAGATTTATGGTTCTTCTTTGAGACACTGGCCAAATGCTGGCGGCCTTTTGTGGGCAGACACTATGATCTGGCCAGACAAATGTGTAATTACTGGGCCAATTTTATCAAGACCGGCGATCCCAACGGCGAGGATGCGGACGGAAGTCCGATGCCGGAGTGGAAGCCCTATACGGCGCAAACGCCCTGTGAGATGATCTTTTCCGCAAACGGCGCGGTCGTAACATGTGAAGCCGAATCTGCTTTTAAGAGATTCCTGATGGAAGAGACAGGCAGGAAGATGTAAGAAGACACATATGTAGCGTAAAAGCCGGAATGCACTGCACTCCGGCTTTTATAATGGAGATAGGGGGACTCGAACCCCTGACCTATACGTTGCGAACGTATCGCTCTCCCAGCTGAGCTATATCCCCATAAGAGTATGTATGTGAGACGCCTGATTTCCCCGACGCTCTTTACATTATAGCATAATCCTGCCAGATTGCAAGAACTGACTTTTCCCTATTATATTCGTTTCGATAAAAATTGCTGGTTGTGCGGGTGCAAATTGACTTTTATATTGTGTCTGTATATAATAAGCGTGAAAAGTCAATGGTGGAAAAGATTTTAATGGGAGTGTCATCAAAATCTGCCGAGGTTGGAAGGATCATATGATGTATGCTGTCTGGGTCTGGTTTGACACCTGCACCTGAGAAGGAGGTACAGCGGATGAACGCGCTAAGGAAACAGTTGTTTGCGAAATGGGGGGGGCATTTTATATTGTGCTAGGAGTGAGTATGCTCGGACTTGTCAGTAGTCTGGTATACTGGCTGTTTTTAGGAAATGTAGATGCTACAGTACTCAAAAGTGACGCGCTTTTTTCAGATTACTTTTATCATATTGCATTTGCTTCCACAGGTGACAGGATTTATCATATTTCCTATGATGCCTGTTTTCCTCCTTTGGCATACTGTTTCTATTTTCTTTTATGGAAGATCAATCCTTTTTACGGCGACTATCAGAATTGGAATTCTTTCAAATATGAGACAAATAATTTGCTTATCTATGTGATTTATAACATGATTCTGGCTGTTTTTCTCCTTTACGCGATCCAGATGATTTTAAAAAAATACAGTTCGGGGCAAACCCTGGCTTTATCGCTCTTGATCCTATTGTCTTATCCGTTTTTTGCTACATCGATTCAGAGAGGGAATGCAACGGCACTGGTTGGGATCCTTTTATGTATTGCCTTTGCATGGAAAGATTCGCCCAATAGAATATGCAGGGAGCTTGCGTTGATATTGATTGCGGTTGCGGCCGGATTTAAAATTTATCCCGCTTTTGTGGGCTTGGTATATCTGATCGAAAAAAGATATAAAGAGGCGTTACGGCTGTTGGTGTATGGAGTCATTTTGTTCTTTGGTCCATTCGTATTTTGGGGTGGAGTGCAGGGATTTAAGGATTTTGTGTGGCTGATGATCGGAAGAGAGCAGGAGATCGTAAAGCGCTGGGGAACGATCAGAGGGATAACCAATATTTATCTGAGCGGGCTGATGGGTGATATGCGGAGTAATGCTATTGGATGGGGGCTTGAAAATATCTATCTCATCGTCTCGGTAGTTCTGGCTTATATGACTAAGACGAACTGGAAAAGGATTTTTTATATCACGGCTGTTTTGGTACTATATGTTCCTGTTAACTGGATGTACACATTGGTGTATCTTTTGCCCGCATTACTGTTTTTTATTCGGGACAAAGATCGTCTGGGGAGTTGGCTGGATTTTGGCTTTGCAGTTTTGTGGGGAATCATTTTTTCGCTCCCGTCATGGATGCTCCTTTTTCATATCGAGATTTATGAGGGCGTATACAAGATTTTATATATTTTATGGATTTTATGCGCTTTTTCGGATATCAGGATTTGCTGGAAGGGAAAAATCCCGGGGAGAATACTGAAGAATGATCGGCAATGATGGAAAAGGTATGATGGATCGGATATTGCTAATTGACAACAGTATGTGTTTCTATCAAAGCCCTATCGGTATTCTTAAGATCAGTGAAACAGACGGCAGGATAACGGGCTTGTGCCTGTGCCGCGAAGAGGCTGTTGGCATCAACGCTGATATCGGCAGCGTCACGGCTGCGGTATCGCCGGGTTGCCAACTGCTGCGAGAGGTCTGCCGCCAGCTTGACGAATATTTCGCCGGAACAAGAAGGCAGTTTGATCTGCCTGTCAGTTATCAGGGGACCCCTTTTCAGGAAAAGGTATGGGGCGAGCTGCGAAAGATCCCTTACGGTGAGACAAGAAGCTATGAGGACATTGCAATAAGCGCAGGCAGTCCGAGAGCGGTCCGCGCGGTGGGACAGGCAAATCACAATAACCCGCTCCTGATTCTGATCCCTTGTCACAGGGTCATTCACAAAAACGGCGATATCAGCGGCTTTGCCTGCGGGATCGAGGCAAAGAAGTATCTTCTTGCGCTGGAGAAAGGGGAAAGCCCTGCTGCGCGGCCATGATTTGTTCTTCTTTGGCGGCAAGCGCTTCGGGCAGTCCCTTTAATGCGGCAAAGGGCATAAACTGCTTTGCACGTTCCTCTATCGGCATTTTGTTTCCCGGTTTATTCGCCACTTTTATGTCCTCCTATCTGGTGGTTGCGCTCTCTGGTCATGGCGCCCTCTTCGTAATTCATGCCTTTCAGAATAGCGTCTTTGCCATACCGGTTCTTGATATGGATGACCGCTTCCTGCATTTTATGATTGCGCGTCAGAACCTGCGCGTCTGTGAAAAGGTTATATTGCCGGTATTCTTCCTGTACTACATTATTACAGGTAATGTTGACGCGGCGGATGCCGTAGGCGGGGTTTACGATTCGTTTGTACAGAGCCGTTATGGCGGGAATGAGCATTACATCGGAGTTTGTTTCCGCATCGAGCGATGCAGTGCCGTGTGCCGCCGGAACATCCAGGCGGTTTGAATAGCCCGCATACAAAGTGACGGATTTTGTGACAAGATTTTTCTCCACCAGCTCCAGACAGAGCAGATCCATCATTTCCTTGACGATCAGCAGACCTTTGTCATAAGAGTAGTCGCATGAGAGAACCTGACCGCTGCTGATGCATTTGGAGTGGGATCTGTATTTTCTGATATCCGCGATCGTCACCGGTTCCACGCCCCATGCGTGGTCGATCAGAAGCTCTGCGTCCACTCCGAAAAGATGATACAGAAGCTCCTCATCGGCCTCCGCGATGTCCTGCATGGTGCGGATGCCGTACGGCTCCAGTCGTCTTGCGATTCCCGAACCGACCCGCCAGAAATCCGTCAGCGGTTTGCGCCGCCACAGGGTGCGCCGGTAACTCTCCTCATCCAGTTCCCCGATAAAGTCGGGAGAATGCTTCGCCGTGATGTCCAGCGCGATCTTGGCAAGATACAGGTTAGTTCCCACACCGCAGGCAGCAGGGACTCCTGTGGTGCGGTAGATGTCGTCCATGATCCGTTGCCCCAGCTCGCGGGCGGATATCCGGTATAGCGCCAGATAATCGGTTACATCCATAAACGCCTCGTCTATGGAGTAGACATGGATGTCTTCTTTTGCAATATATTTTAAATAGACGCCGTAAATCTCCGCAGCGGTGTCAATGTACTTCTGCATGCGGGGCGGAGCGGTTACATACTGCACGTGTTTCGGAATCTCAAAAACGCGACACCGGTTCCTGATGCCGAGCGCCTTCATGGCAGGTGTGATGGCAAGGCAGATCGTTTTCTCGGTACGCTCCGGATCGGCAACGACAAGATTGGCTGTCATGGGGTCGAGTCCGCGCGCCACGCATTCTACGGAAGCATAGAAAGATTTTAAGTCGATGCAGATATATATATGCTGTTTCATGCCGCCTCCTGTCTGTACGGAACCGGGACTTATGCCCTGTAGGATAAGTATAACACACGAACATATGTTTGTATAGAGGCAAAATAAGGAAACGAGAGCGGAGATTATTATGAAAACACAGGAAGAATATTTACAGGGATTAAAACAGTGGCTTCGGGATACAGAGGATGAGCCTTTGGAAGAGATGGCGGCTTTTTTTGAGAAACGGCTGGGCGATTACGAGGAGCGTATGTCCGTCTGGGAAGAATCCTATCGTCTGGTTGCCGAATCCGTGCCGGACGGATGCCGGGAAATTCTGGATCTGGGATGCGGAACCGGACTGGAGTTAGATTGGATCTGGAAGAAAAGACCGGACATAGAGGTGACGGGCGTGGACCTGTGCCGCCTTGTTACAACTAAAACATATATCACTGAATTACTAAGTGATAATTTTCAATTCCCGGAATAATCGATATAAAATTTTTAACCAATGCCTTTGTTTCATCGCTAGCTTTTTGCGCGACAGTCCATCCTATTTTACCATTGAACAGAGCAGAAATATGTGATATATTGTTGATATGGGAAGGTCATAGAGCCAAAGGCGGCTTTACCCCTCTGCTTTTCGGAGGGTTTGAGTAGCCCTCCAGACGAAAGAAAGGAGGGTAATTGCAATGGTTACATATGCGGAGTTAATCCAATTACTGTTACTGATTGTCGCCCTTGTTAGTCTGTGTTATCAGATTTTCAAAGGAAAGAGATAGCCGCCACTACTCGTAATAGCGACGGCTTGATGTAAATTAAGCTAACTATGGGGTAGAGCCGCATCTATGGCTTTCCCTCTTTGTAATTTAATGTATCACATATGAGTGGAAAATTCAATAAAAAATTATAGAAAGCACATTTTGTAAATGTTGGATTGCATTTGTGCGGTTGAAAGCAAGGTGGTGTTTTTGATATACTCAAAGAGATTGAAACTTATAAAGCTGATGCCGGATGGGAAAGAACAGGTGATGAAAATGAAACATAAAGGTACAAAGGAACTGCAGACAGAGCGTCTTATCCTGCGCACATGGAAGGAAAGCGATGCCGAGGAGGCGTTCGCCAACTGGATGAACGACCCGGAGGTGACCAAATATCTGACGTGGACGCCGCACGGTGATGTTTCGATTACCCGTGCACTTTTAAAATTGCGTGAGGAGGAGTGCAAACGGCCGGCGTGTTATCATTGGGCGATCGTTTTAAAAGAAGGGAACGTCCTCATCGGCGATATTGAGGCGGGGACTGTAGACGAGTATCAGGCGACGGGCACTATCGGCTACTGCATTGGCAAAGCCTGGTGGGGCAAAGGAATTATGACCGAGGCTCTCGCGGAGGTTTTGCGATACTGCTTTGAGGAAGTCGGATTCTATCGCATAAACGGCAGTCATGCGGCGGATAACATCGGTTCGTCACGCGTGATGGAAAAATGCGGATTTGTCTATGAGGGAACGCGCAGACAGGCATATCGGTTGCTGCAGACAGGTAATCGCGTAGACGTAGTCGAACGCGGCATCCTGCGGGAAGATTATTTGAAACTGGCAGATAATGACCAAATTCAAAATGCACATCCGGAATGAATGTTATAAGCCGTGCTTTCGTGTAGAATATATCAAAGGTTGTCCCAGAATATGAAAAAAAGGAGTTGACAAAAAAATGATTCAAGTGTCAGAATTTGACAGACAGGAGCGTATTTACGGGCTTGATCTCTACAGAATACTCTGTATGTTTTTTGTGATAGCCTATCATTTTTCTTTTCACGGGAATACAGTCGTCAGTTGTGCGCAGGAAGTGACTTTTAACTGGGTGGTGCTTGCCATAGCGAGGATCTTTGGCGCGTTGTGCAACGGCGGTTTTATGCTGACTAGCGGATATTTTCTGTACCGGAAGCGCTTTCGTGCCCGAACGGTTTTTCGGTTGTGGCTGGAGGTCTGGTTTTATTCCGTTGGGCTCGGTATTGTCTGCGGTCTCTTGGGCGCGGGATCTTTTACCGCAAAAGGCCTGATCAAAATGCTTTTTCCATTCACATTTAACCAATACTGGTTCTTTTCGACCTATATCGTGATGTACCTGATCTTTCCGTTTTTGAACAGATGTATCAACGGGCTCTCCCAGAGGCAACATCGGGCGGCGATCGTTATGGGTATCGTGCTTGTCCCCATATTCGCTACTTTTACGGGCGCAAGATGGATCATAGGTACGAACAGCCTTGCGATCTTTATCGTTTTCTATTTTATCGGAGCATATTTTAACAGGTATGATGTCTGTGTTCCCATACAAAGATCGGCGGTCATGGTCGTCTGCTGCATACTGCTTGAGGTACTTTCTCTATTTGCCATGCGGCTCTTTTATGATCTGACAGGCATGGACGATGTCGCCTATCTGGTCTGGAATCAGAATAAGATACTGCCTGTCGTGACCAGCATCGCGCTGTTTCTGTTTTTTAAGCAGATCCGCGTCCGCCATACCGGACTGCTCACATTTTTGTCTTCCTCGCTCTTCGGGGTCTATCTGCTGCATGAGGGAGAAGGAGAATCGAAGGTCATCCTTTTTAGGCATATTTTTGACAACTCTGCGACCTATGCCACGCCTATGCTGCTGCCGCAGATGCTTTTTGCCATGTGTGCGATATTCGCGGCGGGCATTCTGATCGACAAGATACGGATATGCATCTTTGAAAGACCGTTCCTGCAAATAGCGGATCCCATATTGCGAAAGATCGATGTTGTCTGTGACGGCATATGGGAAGGTGATGCCTGAAAGGGCAGACGTTTCCCGTGATTTTTATACATCTGTAATATTACCCAAAATATCAAGACATACAAAATACACTCTGCTATACTGAGGTTACGATCGATCGGGTTTATGGGGCATAAGGAGCGGAGAGCATGGACAATCTGGAGATATTAGCCAAAGCGTTGGAATATATGGAACAGCATCTGGAGGCGGATATCCGCACAGAAGAGATCGCCAGGGCCTGCTATTGCTCCAAATCCACTCTTGAGAAGCTTTTCCGCTTTGTCAATCATATTTCCGTGCGGGATTATCTGGTCCGGCGGAGAATGACGAAAGCGGCAAGGCGCCTGGTGGAATGCGCTGCGGGATGCGAAGGTGTGACTGACGGTAAGAAGACGTAAGGGCGGTTATGAGCGTAAGGCTTGTAGCCGCCTTTTTTGTACATAAATACTTGTTTCGTGCCCGAATGGGGTCTGGCGAAGCAGCATTTGCGGTCTGATGCAGCGGCATTTGCGGTTTGATGCGGTGGCATTGCTATTGTATGGGCGGGGTTTTTTTGGTATAATCAGGCAGGAGAAAAGGACAGTGATTTTCAAAGCGATAAAGCCTGCGCTAAAGAACGGACGAAAGGAACGCCGGGAACGCTGCGAATTAAAAGAAATAGGCGACAAACAGGAAAAAGAATGCTAAAATAGGTATAGCTGTGCGGCAGATACGAAGCAGCCGCCTACTGTTATGTGACGGTTTCATAGAGATGGGCTGTAAATGAACGGAATGTTCAGAGAAGGGAAGTATACCAATGAGTGTTATCAGCAGCAAGGATGTCAACGAGATCATCAGAAAAACGCTGGGCATCATCAACAACAAGATCATGAACCACGGGGAGATCACCGGCTACATACTCTATAAGATGATGGAGTATGAGAATACCTACACGGAGCAGCATTATACAGAGCAGGAGCTGGTGGATTATACGATGTTAGGGATCCTGCATGATATCGGACTCTACAAAGAGGACAATGTCAAGAACGTATCCGACTTTGAGACAAAGAACCTGTGGCCCCATTCCATCTACGGTTTCCTGTTTTTAAAATATCTGTCCCCGATGGGCGACAAGGCGGAGATCGTGTTGTACCATCATCTTGATTACAACAGACATAACCTGATCCAAAGCCGTTATATGCATATCATAGAGCTGCTTAGCCTGGCGGACCGGATGGATACTTTCTTGCATATGAAGGACCAGTCTCTGGAGAAGGATTATTTTACCAGGTACAGGGACATCAAGTTCTCCGGCGCGGCGCTTGACCTGTTCCATAAGGCGCAGGAGCGGTACGATATCACGGGGAATCTGATCAACGGCAAATATCGGGAAGAGCTGGATGTGCTTCTGGCCAAGCGCGCTTTTTCCGAGCAGTACAAACGGGGCTTTCTGGAGATGCTGGTGTACACCATCGATTTCCGTAGTGAGCATACCGTGATCCACACGCTGGCAACGGTGAATTTCGCGGAGCAGTTAGGCCGGCTGGCAAGGCTGTCGGGTAGAGACCTGCGGGATCTGCATTACGGCGCGCTGCTGCACGATCTGGGCAAGATTGCGATCCCGCTTAATATACTGGAGTCTACAGGCCGCTTAAGCGATGACGAGATGAAGATCATGAAGGCGCACGTGCGTATCACGGAGATGATACTGGAGGGCGTCGTGGATGATTCGGTATTGCAGATTGCGGTCAGGCATCATGAGAAGCTGGACGGCACGGGGTATCACAAGGGGCTGACAGCAGCGGACTTAACGCTTCCCCAGCAGATCATAGCCGTGGCGGATATCTTAAGCGCGCTGTACGGCAAGCGGAGTTATAAGGAGCCGTTCAGCAAAGAGAAGATACTGGAGATCATGAAGGGGGACGCTGAGAACGGCAAGATCAATAAGAACGTGGTGGCAAGCTTAGAACGCAACTATGACCAGATCATCAAGGAGTTTGAAAAGGAAAAGGAAAACACCATCGGGCTGTACTTAAAGATCAAGGAGCAGTATGCCATCATCAGCGAGCGCTTCAGGATGTTCGACTAGAACACTGTGAAAAGTGAGAGGGGAATGAAAGGGTCTGATCAACGGAGAAGGGAGTAACAGTATGGAAAAAGCAAACGTATATTTTACAAGTTTTAAAGCCACGGAGCACGAGAATCTTTTACAGAAGCTTCATCGTCTGATGAAAACGGCGGGATTTGAGCAGATCGATTTTACGGATAAGTATGCCGCTATCAAGATCCATTTCGGCGAGTACGGCAACCTCGCCTTCCTGCGCCCGAATTATGCAAGAGTGGTGGCGGATTATGTGAAGGAACTTGGAGGCAAACCTTTTCTGACGGACTGCAACACGCTCTATGTGGGTACAAGGAAAAACGCACTCGACCATTTGGAAACGGCATATGTGAATGGCTTTTCTCCTTATCAGACGGGTTGCCATGTCATTATCGCCGACGGCTTAAAGGGAACGGATGAAGCCATTGTCCCCATCGATGGTGAGTATGTGAAGGAAGCCCGGATCGGACAGGCGATCATGGACGCCGACATTATCATATCGCTGACCCATTTTAAAGGTCATGAGATGGCGGGATTTGGCGGCGCGCTTAAGAATCTCGGCATGGGATGCGGTTCCAGAGCGGGAAAGATGGAGCAGCACTGCGACGGCAAACCGAGCGTTGACGAATCGCTGTGTATAGGATGCGGTTCCTGTGACAGAATATGCGCGCACGGCGCGCCTGTGATCGAGAATAGAAAAGCGCATATTGACCATAATAAATGTGTGGGGTGCGGTCGTTGTCTTGCGGTATGTCCCAAAGACGCGATCGCAGCCGACTATAACGACTCTATTGCGATGCTCAATTATAAAATGGCGGAGTATTGTCTGGCGGTCTGCAAGGATCGGCCGTGTTTTCATATATCGCTGATATGTGATGTGTCACCCAACTGTGACTGCCATTCGGAGAATGATATTCCGATCATTCCCGACGTCGGTATGCTGGCGTCCTTTGATCCGGTAGCTTTGGATCAGGCGTGCGCCGATCTGTGTAATCAGATGACGCCCGTGGAGAGCAGCGTGCTAGGAGAAAATATCAAGACGCTCGGCAATGAAGAGGAGCACGACCATTTCCATATGACACATCCGGATACGGAGTGGAAGAGCTGTATCGCCCACGCGATGAAGATTGGTCTGGGAACGAATGAATACGAACTGATCAGGATATAGGACTATGAATGTTGACGATAAGCTGAATGCGCTGCGCGCCTGTATGAAGGACAGAAGGCTTTCCGCGTACATTATTCCCACAGAGGACTTTCACGGCTCGGAATATGTGGGAGAATATTTTAAAACAAGAGAGTATATGTCGGGTTTTACCGGATCGGCAGGCGTTCTTGCAGTACTCGCGGACCGTGCGGCGCTGTGGACAGACGGCAGATATTTTATTCAGGCGGCGCAGCAGCTTGCGGGCAGCTCCATAGAGCTCATGCGTTCGGGGCAGCCCGGAGTGCCTAAGATCGCAGAATACCTTCGTGATCATCTGGAAGCGGGAAGTGCGATCGGTTTCGACGGGCGTACCGTTACCACGCAGTTTGTGAAAAAGCTTGCAGAGAAGACGGATGAAAAGAGGATCGTCTTGTCAGACAGCGGGGACCTGGTGGACAATATATGGCAGGGACGTCCGCCTATCTCTAAGGAGCCTGTATGGGAACTGGATGAAAAGTATACAGGAAAGAGCAGGGCGGAGAAGCTGCAAAACGTACGGGAGCAGATGCACACGGAGGGCGCTGACATATTGCTTCTTACCGCTCTTGACGAGATCGCGTGGCTGCTTGATCTGCGGGGCAATGACGTACGGTATACGCCGGTTTTTCTTGCATATATGCTGGTGACTGAAAAGCAGGCGCAGCTTTTTATCCACGAAGAGATCCTGTCAGGAGAGATCCGGGTGAAGCTGGAAGCGGACGGGATCACCGTTAAGCCTTATGACACGGTAGAACAGACCCTGAAGGGTATTCTCAATGGCAGGAAAATATGGGTTGACAGCGGACAGGTCAGTTATAGACTGTTGGAAAGCCTGTCGGCGCAGACTGTGAGGATAGATAAGACCAGTCCCATTGTACTGATGAAGGCTGTGAAGACGCCGCAGGAGACAGAGCATATACGCAACGCCCATGTAAAGGACGGCGTGGCCGTGACCAGATTTATGCGCTGGCTGAAAACTTCCGTCGGTAAAGAAAAGATTACGGAGTTAAGCGCGGCCGGGAAACTGGAAGCGTTCCGCAGACAGGAGGAAGGGTATCTCGGACCGAGCTTTGCGCCGATCATTGCTTACGGCGCGCACGGAGCGATCGTACATTATGAACCGGCAAAAGAAACGGATACAGTGATGTCGGAGGGAAGCCTGTGTCTAGCGGATACAGGCGGACATTACACGGAGGGCACGACTGACGTGACGCGGACATTCGTGCTGGGAACGGTGCCCGAGGAAGAGAAGCGGTATTACACGATAGCGCTTCGCGGGCATCTGGCGCTTGGCGCGGCAAAGTTTATGCACGGCGTCTGCGGACAGAACCTGGACGTACTGGCAAGAGGTCCTTTGTGGGAGAACGGTCTGGACTATAACCACGGAACGGGGCACGGCGTGGGATATCTGCTCAGCGTACACGAGGGCCCCCAGAGATTTCACTGGCGTATCGCACAGGATGCGCAGACGACGCCTCTGGAGGAGGGCATGGTGATCTCCAATGAGCCGGGAATTTATCTGGAGGGGCGTTTCGGGATCCGGCATGAGAATCTGATGCTCTGCCGGAAAGGAGAGCAGAATGAGTACGGACAGTTTATGTATCTGGAACCGCTGACAATGGTTCCTTTTGACAGAGATGGCATTCTCCCGGAGCTGATGTCGGAGAGAGAACTGGATCTGCTGAACGGCTATCACAGGAGAGTGTATGAGACGCTGTCGCCCTATTTTGAGGGAGAAGAACTGGAGTGGCTTAAGGAAGCAACTGCCGGGATTTCCGCCGATCGAAAGCCGTAAATGGCAAAGCGGGCGGGATCCGGCGGCTGGATATAAAAAAAAACAAAAAATAATCGGATCAGCGGGTTTACAGGCTGGGTATATCCGAAAATGGAGGGAAATCATGGCACAGACACAGAACAAGAGTCCCTATGCGGGCACACAGACGGAGAAGAATCTTCAGGCGGCGATCGCGGGTGAATCCGTGGCAAGAAACAACTATACTTTTTTTGCATCCAAAGCGAAAAAAGAAGGGTTTGAGCAGATCGCGGCTATTTTTCTGGAGACGGCAGATAACGAGAAGGAACATGCCAAGTTATGGTATAAGGAGCTGTACGGCATCGGCAGCACGGCAGAGAATCTTGCGGCTGCGGCAGACGGCGAGAACTACGAGTGGACGGATATGTATGCAGGCTTTGCAGAGACGGCGGAGAAAGAAGGCTTTCACGAGCTTGCAGAAAAATTCCGCGGGGTTGCCGCTATCGAGAAGCATCATGAGGAGCGTTACCGCGCACTCTTAAAGAATGTGGAGATGCAGGAAGTATTTAAAAAGAGCGAGGTTAAGGTGTGGGAGTGCCGTAACTGCGGCCATATCGTTGTGGGTACGCAGGCGCCCGAGATCTGCCCCGTATGTGCGCATCCCCAGGCATACTTTGAGATCTGCGCTGAGAATTATTGATTATAAATATGCGCTTATTTATGCTGTCTCAATAATGTTGTTTTAATAATGTTGTTTTAATAATGCTGTTTTAATAATGCCATGTATTGCACATTCGCGTGTATAAAATATCTTTGTATACACATACTGTTTCTATCTGACAAAACAGAGAAGCGGGCCTGAAGCGTGAGCGGATTCATGGACAAGGCAGACGCTTCGGAATGGAGGAAACATGGTAGAACAGGATACGATCAGGCTGCTTCGGGAGTGCGATGCGGGCGTAAAGATGGGAGTTGCGTCTATCGATGATGTTCTGGAATATGTGGATAATGAGGAATTTAAGAAACTCCTGATCCACTGTAAAGATGAACATATCGAACTGAATGACAAGGTGCAGGCTCTCCTGGAGGAATATCACGATGATGGGAAAAATCCCAATCCGATGGCAAAGGGCATGTCGTGGATGAAGACTAACATGAAGCTTGTCATGCACGAATCCGATCAGACCATAGCAGACCTAATGACGGACGGATGCAACATGGGCGTGAAGTCGCTCCATAAGTATCTGAACCAGTATAAGGCTGCTGATGAAAAATCCAAGGATATTGCGAAAAAGCTCATCAATATCGAGGAAAAGCTGACGGTGGATATACGGGGATATCTGTAACGGTTTGTTACAAAAAATTTATTAGAAAAGGTTTATTAGAAAACGGCTGTTTTGCACAGGTAATGTTAATGTGCAAAGCAGCCGTTTGTCATAACGGTTATCATGCATAGGGCGGCGGTAAGACAGGCATAGAGAATAATGACATGCCTGCTATAATCAGACAAAAAGAAACATATTTTGGGAACTGCATAATATATATATAAGGAGAGATAGTATACAGGCTGCCAAAGGGTGATAACGCATGGGCAACAACACAACGCAGAAAAAACGTGTTAAGAAAGATAAAAGTCTGACTGCCACAGGCGTGGTGATCATTATTATTGTCGGACTTCTGCTGACTGGGTATTTCAGTATCAACGCTGTACTGAAAGCACAGTCCTTAAGCCGTCTGGAGGAAGGGGCCGATACAGTTATAGCGGAGGTGTCCGCCAAGCTGGAGCGGGACAGCCGTATTCTCAATGCCACGGCAGATATCATCTCACAGGCCAACAACTTTGACATAAACGCCACGCTGGCGGTGATGGAGAATGTTTCGCCCCTTCTTGAGACTATGCAGGTGCGCGTACTCATGCCTGACGACCGCATTCTGTTATCTAACGGCAATATCACTGATGCCGCAGATAACAGGGAAATATCTTTTGCGGAGGAAGCGCCTTTGGGAGAGCATGTTTCCAACAGGACTTATGGCGTTTCGAGCGGAGCGCCTGTTTTGCGCCATTATGTTCCGATTATTCAGGACGGAAAAGTCGCCGCACTACTCTATGGCGTAACCGAGCTTGAGGATCTGCATGAGAGTCTGAATATCGGTAACATATATAACGCCAGCGCCAACGTCTACATCGTGGATACCAAAAGCGGGGATTTTATTCTGGATACAAAGCATGAGGAACTGGGCAATATCGTGGATTTTTCTTCGGAAGTGTCTCCGCATGAGACAAAAGGCGGCATGAGCTGGGAAGAGCATACGCAGGATATGCTCAGTCTGGGCACCGGTTATGTAGTGTTCCGAACGAATGACGGCAGCGGATGGCAGTATATGTATTATGCTCCGGCGAATATCAATCAATGGGCTATTGCGGTACAGGTCCCTGAGAAAGAGGCGTTTATAAGTGTATATGCGGTCCGGCGCGTCTGCATTTATATGGCTGTATTTATGGCGATCGTTATAATCATATATTACCTGATTATCCGCAGCAATGCGAAACAGTTGATGGACAGGGCGGTAGAGCAGGCGGTGCTGACTGCCAAACTGCACAAAGCGGAGGCGGCGGACAAGGCGAAAAGCGTGTTCCTGTCCAATATGTCACATGATATCCGCACACCGATGAATGCAATTATCGGGTTTACCACGCTGGCACAGACGAATCTGGATAACAGGGAGCGACTGCAGGAGTATCTGAAGAAGATTCTGTCTTCCAGCAATCATCTGTTGTCTTTGATCAATGATATTCTTGATATGAGCCGCATTGAATCCGGCAAGCTTAACATAGACGAAAAGCCCTGTTCTATCTCCGATATTTTCCGGGATATGCGCAATATTATCCAGACGCAGATGAGCTCTAAGAATCTTAACTTTTTCATGGATTCCATAGACGTTGCGGACGAGGATATCTATTGTGACAAGCTGCATGTCAACCAGGTGCTGCTCAATTTGCTTTCCAATGCGATCAAGTTTACACCCGCGGGCGGAACGGTTGCGCTGACGATCCGGCAGAAACCGCAGGCGCCGGAAGGATACGGCTCATATGAGATCAGTGTTAGGGATACGGGTATCGGCATGAGCAAAGAATTTATCGGTCACATCTTCGAACCCTTTGAGCGTGAGCGCAACACAACGGCAAGCGGCATTCAGGGCACGGGGCTTGGAATGGCGATTACGAAGAATATCGTGGATACTATGGGCGGTACGATTGAAGTGCATTCAGAGCAGGGAAAAGGGACAGAATTCATCATTCATCTTGATTTCCGCCTGCAGTCCAAGATGAAAAAAGTGTGGGCGGAGCCGGAGCTGCAAGGGATGCACGCGCTGGTGGTGGACGATAATTTCGACACATGCGACAGTGTTACGAAGATGCTGCGGCAGATCGGCATGCGTTCCGAGTGGGCGCTGCACGGCAGAGAGGCCGTTCTGCACGTAAAACAGGCGTACGAGCTGGGCGATGAGTACCAGGTATATATTATTGACTGGTTTTTACCCGACTTAAGCGGTCTGGAGGTGGTGCGTCAGATCCGTGCCATTGTGGGAGAAAATGTGCCGATCATCATTGTCACAGCCTATGACTGGGCAGCGTTTGAGGACGAGGCGCGGGCTGCTGGCGTGACGGCATTCTGCAATAAACCGATCTTCCTTTCGGAACTTCGTGACGTTCTGGCTGCGGCTGCAAACAATACGCTTACAGAGCGGAAACCGAACGTGGTTCCGGATGTTTCCGCACAGCTTAAGGGAAAGCGTCTGCTGCTGGCGGAGGATAATGAACTGAACCGGGAGATCGCGGAAGAACTGCTTGCGGAAAGCGGTTTTGTTGTGGAAACGGCGGAAGACGGCGTCGTCGCGATAGATAAATTGAAAAACGCAAAGCCGGGTTATTATGATCTGGTCCTGATGGATATTCAGATGCCGAAGATGAACGGTTACGAGGCGGCCAGGGCTATCCGCGCGCTGAACGATCCGGCGCTGGCAGATATCCCCATCATCGCCATGACAGCGAACGCTTTTGAAGAAGACAGACGGCTTGCGCTTGCGAGCGGAATGAATGCGCATATCGCCAAACCAATCAATATGGAGAAGCTGGTCGAGGTGATCACGGATACTCTGGCGCAGAAGCGCGACAAGAAGCGTATCGGATGATTGCGCAAATCCATTGCGTTTGACCCGTATACACACGGGTATTACAAAGTGGCGGAGCGGGTGGGTGAAGCGTTCCGCGATGGCATGAAGCTGAACTAAGGACAGATTTTCCGTAACACATCTGACTGCTTATTCTTATACGGCATCGCCGAAGCACTTCTGTCGGACATGCCTGTGCACGTAACGGCTCTGGACCCGGAACCCTGCAATTATACATTGACATCAATATTAACAAAATGTATAATGTAAACATAAATGATAATGCACATAAGTGTATTCCGTTTATTCAATGGCAGATAAAAACGAGCGTAATGATTGGAAAGACGGGGCAGTATGAAAAAATTATCAGATTCGGAATTTGAGATCATGAAAGTTTTGTGGGAACGGGATGCACCCATGACTTCCAATGAAATACTGGCGGAGCTTAAGGGCAGGTATGACTGGAAGCTTGCGGCGTTAATGACTTTTCTTGCAAGGATGGCGGATAAGGGATATGTGCACTGCGACAGAAGCACGCGCACGAATTACTATTCTGCGCTTATTTCCCAAAAAGAGTATCAGGTACAGGAGAGCAGAAGCCTTTTGGAAAAGCTGTACGATAATTCTGCCGCAAAGATGATCGCACAGCTGTGTAAGGCGAATACCATTTCCCGGGAAGAGATCATCGAGTTGAGGGAATATCTGGATTCTCTGGAAGGAAGGGATGGAAAATGAGACAATTTATGATAGCTCTTTTTAATATTTCTGCCGTGGCCGGCGTGTGTATTTTTATCTTTCTTTTAGTCTTTTCATTGTGTGGGAAAAAATATGGGGCCCAATGCAGAAAGATCATATGGAGCCTGATCGCCGTCTGCTGTCTAGTACCCATTCGCGTTCCTGACGCCTGGCCGGGATACCGTGTGGAGATCCCTGATGTGGTGATCAGGCGGGGTGTAACGGATCGCGCAGCGAGTGCAGTAAATACAGTCACACAGAGCGAACCGGTGGCGGAGTCTCAGCAGACAGCATCTGTCAAAAAGCCGGGAACCGGAAATTCTGCAGTATCCGGTGCAGCCGGGAAAGAGATCACTGTCGCGGATGTCTTTTTTGCGCTCTGGATATGTGTCGGTGCGGCGCTTCTGCTTTACTATTCTGCCGATTATTGGAAACTGAAGGGAAAGATCAAACAGGAGGGGTATGAATGTACAGACCCTGACATACGGACAATCTTGCAGGAAGAAGCCGGGCGGTATCAACTGAAAAGAACACCCCGGCTATGGATCCTGCGTGATTCTCCTATGGGTCCGTTTACGATAGGCGTACTGCAGAATACGATTGTCCTGCCTGACGATGTTTCGGACGAGCGGGATCTGCATTTTATTTTAAAGCACGAGCTGCTGCATTGCAAAAAGAAGGATATTTTATGGAAGCTGTTTTTCCTGTTTGTAAATATCGTCCATTGGTTCAACCCTCTGGTCTGGCTGTTTAGAAAGGCGGCAGAGCAGGATATTGAAATATGTTGTGATGAGGCGGTTGTATCAGGCGAGGGAAGAGCATACAGGGAACAATACAGTGATGTGATCATGTCCCAGGTCGCGAAGAGCAGCTGTAAATGGAATGCGGCTTCCACCGGATATGTGCAGGGAGTGAAGTTTATCAAGCGGAGATTCGACAGCATCATGAACGGCAGGAAAAAGAAAGGCGTTTTCCTGATCGCGGCAGCCTGTGTAACCCTGTTACTGGCCGGCAGCCTGATTCATATCCAAAACGGCGGAAAAGTTTATGCCGTAAAAAAAGTCCCGATCGACACCGGCATAGAGATCCGGGCAGACCTGGACGGAGACGGAACGGAGGATAGAGTGCTGGTAACAGACAATGTATCCGGCGATTATGCGTTCACGCAAGTGCTTGCCAAATTTCAGAACGGCGATATTGCCCTGGTCAATTACCCGGATTACTGGGATTCTTATCTGGTCACCGGAGATCTGAACAACGATGGCCTGCCGGATATTGTTGTGAACAGGATCTCTACGGGGAGCACCTATGGAGGCGGGGTGACTTCCGTCTTGCATGTGGAAAAAAATGAGGCAGGAGAGCCTGTGCTGGTGGAGTATCCCAGCAACTTTATCCAGAATCCGGATCTGGAACTAAAGTGGGTAGGCTGGGAGGATTACGATGGGGAATATATTCCCGATGATGATTACTCTACTGCTCAGCCCACCAGCTTTGATCCGGGAAATCTTGATTTTCATGGGATGGGAGCGAATATCTTTGAAAAAGACGGCAAAGTAATGCTGCGCTTTGTGGCCTATGTAGATTCATGGACGGAGAGCGTGAAGTGCATCGAGTGTTCCTATACGCCGGAGGGCTGGTACATTGAGGATATGCAGATGATCTACGATTATTGGGGAGGCGGCTGGGAGGTCAAACTCATGGGAGATCCTTACCTGCCGAATGCGGCGGTAGAAGACGATTCTGCAGATGCAGATGCTGTATCTCAAGCTGTAATTACGGATGATGCGCAAAACAGTGGAGAAGCAGAAGAAAGCGAGGAAGTAAAAGAAAACGAGAAAGTGCAAAACCTGCGTCAGAGAATGGAGGATTTTTGTCAGGCTTATTTTCATGGGGACACGGAAACTGTAAAAGGGTTTTTATCTGCTTCTTACAGCAACGATATAGATGTGTACGGGAATCCGGCAGAAGCTGAAACTATAGATATGAGAGACATAACCGGACTGACAGGGATCAGCGGGCTGTCGGACACAGAGAAATATATCTTATCCAAGCCGTTTATTGCCCCGGGAGAAGATAGCTTGACGTATCTTTCCGTAACTTTTGTGTTCGAAAACGGTGAGTGGAAAGTAAGCTTCTATGGATTGGAAAAATAAATGGAAGGGAAAATACAATGTGCAAACTGGCACATTTAACAACAAAATAAACGAAAGTATAAGGAGAAATTATATACATGAAAAAAGTATATTTATGTTTGACGGTAACATTGATTCTTTTATTATGCAGTGCCTGCGGAAAAATGCCAACCGGTAATACGGATATAAATATCAGCCGCTTCTGGGAAGAAGAGACGACAGATGAGGAAAACACCCTGAAATTTATTACCGGACTGGAAATTATTTTACCGGATAGCTGGAACGGTAAAACGGTATATGATGTAGAGACTGGACCCAAGAACGCTCCTACGAGCACGACATTTATTGTCTCTGAAAAAACAAACGCGGAAGCGGACGGCTCGGGCGTCCTGTGTTATCTGACCTTTTATTTGCATGAAGAGGGCGAAGAACAGTATATCTTTGAAACGGATAGGGTGCTGGGGTTATATGAACAGGGCGGGAAGCAGTATGTATTGGTTCTGGAGCTGCCGCGGGAGATGATGTATATGGAAGGTAATGCCGAATTACAGACTAATTATGAAGCGCTGAGCGCATGTACAGATTTGATTCAGATTAAAACAGATGAAATGTCTGGTTTTACAGAATGCAGCGCAGACGATCTGGAATGGATAGAATTTACACAACGATATATTGATATTATGCTTTGCGTTGTGTATAATATTAAATGAAGAGGCGATGGCGTTGAATTTAATTTTGCATACTGTCAAACAGGAAAAGCAAAGAATTGAATATATGCTCACTAAGTATCAAGAGGAACTTTGCGCTTTACCGAAAGGTACAATATCGGAAAAGAGAGTTGGAGAGAAAACATATTATTATCTGAAATACAGGGAAGGTAAAAAGGTGATTTCTCAATATGTCAGTAAAAAGGAAATTGAAAATATTCGCGCTCTTGTTGAAAAACGGCAGCACATTGAGGCAATGGTGAAATTTTTACAAGGGGAAAAGGCAATTGCAGATAAGGTATTGGAGGGCGCAGTATGATTCTGTATCATGGCAGTAATGTGATCGTTTCTGAACCGCGGCTGATGAAACAGAACCGGTTCCTTGATTTTGGTTTCGGATTTTACACGACGACAAATAAAGTACAGGCAATAGGCTTCGCCGATAAGGTGACAAAGCGCCGCAAAGAGGGCAAAAAAACTGTCAGCATCTATGAAATTGATGAAGATTGCGCTTTTGCCGAATGTTCCGTTCTGCGTTTCGACAGCGCAAATGAGGCTTGGCTGGACTTTGTATCGGAAAATCGTTCTGGCAATTATACGGGAGAAGCCTATGACTTCATCTTCGGTCCCGTTGCAAATGATGATGTATATACGACATTTACGCTCTATTCTGCGGGTGTACTTACAAAGGAGCAAACTTTAGAAGCATTGAAAATCAAGAAACTATACAATCAGTTAGTGCTGTCATCTGAAAAAGCGCTTTCGTATCTAAAATTTATGGGGACAGTGCCACAGGAGGAATTGTAATGGAAGCAGAAAAGTTTGGCGCTGTTATGGGCGTGCTTGTAGAGCAGATTGTTCACCTGATTACTGAAAACTATGCGTATGACGAAATGACTGCTTCAAACGAGTTTTATAGCTCAAAGGTCTATGCTCTTTTAGAGCAGGAGGAAACAAAGTTATGGCATTTCAGTCCCCTCACCCTATTTAATCTGTTTGACGAAGAAACAAAAACGGGTACTTTTGAACTGCCGGAGGAGGTTTGATTATGAGCGCTCAGGGTAAATTTATGATTTACTGTGCCGAGCAATACAAGCTGGCAAAACATCTGACGGGCAGACAGCTTGCAGAACTGTTCAGTCGTTACCGGATCTGGGAATATATTTATTCTTGCTATGAAGCTTTGCATACGACAGGTACAAACTATATTATTGAGGATATTGACCTGTATATCGATGCCCGCAAGCTTACAATGTCCTGAATCAACGATGTAAAAGAGCGTGCTTATATTTCAATAGGACGGTATTATTGGCGGTATTTTGGGCTTTGTAGGAATGTCGGTTTTGTATTTCTCAAGAATAGTTTAATCGGTATGTTGACGGTAAAGTTTTATACATTCCGCGGAAGGATGAAAACATATTATCGTGGGGTGAAAAGAACGGAACCAAAGACAGGCTGGCAAAACGGAACAGGGAGATAGTGAGCAGGTACTATTCAGGCGTAACGGTTGCAGAACTTGGCATCATGTATTTTCTTTCGGAGAAAAGGATCCGGGGGATCATACATGAATATGAATCCTCTATACAAAAAGGTAATGGAGGATCATGAAATGAACAGAGAGAACAAGCGAAAGTTGTATGAAAAAGGTTATTATAAAACCCATCCGTGCAGCGATACGTTTGTATGTAAGTATTGCGGCGGGCACATGGAACCTGTGTCTGTATGGGTAAGAAACAAGGGCGAATGGGCTATTTTATGTCTATTGCAATGAAACCTTTAGGACAGCCGCCTTTTCCCATTGAAAGAATTGAGGAAATGACGGGAATGATGGGCGGGGAAGGCAGCCTGCAGCAATCACGGCAGTGATTTCTTTATTTTTGTTATCTATGATAAAGCTATGCGGAGAGCCGGATTTGTGGTACTATGATATCGCAGGTCCGGCTCTCAGAAGATTTCTATCTAATGGACAAAATAGGGATAAATTGGTGTAAAAAAGTAAGTTGAAAGAACTGAAACAAACGGTATATAAGGTGAGATTATAATGGTACGAATAGCAATCTGTGATGACGAAAACGAAGCTGTTATACAGCATGAGGACATTGTAAAAAACAGTCTTAAGTCCTGCGGTATCGGTTATGAAATCATAACCTACACGCAGAGTAGCAATCTCTTGTTCGATATTACAGACGATCATTTTTTCTTTGATCTCATTCTGCTTGATATAGAAATGCCCGGTATAACTGGCATGGAGCTTTCCGAAAAAATTAAGCTGCATTTGCCAAACGTGAAGATTATTTTTATTACATCGCATATCGAGTATGCGATAGATGCTTTTGAATTGTCTATCTTCCGCTATGTACCAAAAAGCAATCTTACGGATCGCTTAGTATCTGCCGTATCAGATGCGGCAAAGCTGATCGAGCTGGAAGCAGGGAAAGAGTATATCATTCAAGCCGCCGGGCGCATGGAAAAAATACCCTGCAAAGACATTTCCTATATCCGGCGTGACGGTGGTAAAAATGTGGTGATTGTTTCCGGCATGGGAATATCGAAGGTGAGAAAAAGCCTGCAGCAGATTTTTGAGGAATTGGACACGCCGGAGTTTATCTTCATTGACCGGGGCTGTATCGTGAATATCATTCATATCATGAAGATCAGTGACGGTATGGCGTATCTCAAAAATGGCGAAAAGCTGTCTATCAGTCGTTCCCATTTACAGGAAGTAAAGCAACAGATCAATAGGTTTTGGGGAGCGCATATTTGATGACTTGGTATCAGATACTTTCAATCTTTTTGACAAATGGGCTGCGGATATTTTTCGGTATGTATCTTGCTATAACGCTCTTGGATCTGTCTGGGAATATGAAAAAGGCTGCCGCCTTTTCTGCGTGTGCATCGGTATGTATAACAGTGCTTTCTGGTTTCCCTATTCAGCAAATCTATATTGCAGGGGCTGAAACGATCATTTTAACCGTAATTTTATATTGCCTGTTCGCCGCAAGCTTAAGAATGAGCCTGTTTCTTATGTTCTTTTACGAGATAACTGTTGCCCTTTGGGAATTTATTATATCTGCCGGACTTGGCATTACATTTCATTCAGACAGCTTTCTCAATACAAAATCTTTTGGATATATGGCTGCCGTTTGGATTGTCCGGTTTCTTATGCTTGGTATGGCATTTCTGACTAAGAGAACATCAGCAACATCCTCTAAAAAAAATAATAAGCAATTATCACGGGTCATAGCCGGAATTGCATTAGCCGGTTTTCTAGGGGTGGTCCTCTTGTCCGGGCAAAATATCATAACAATCGGTGATGATCAACTGACTGTTTGGGTTATTTTCGCTCTGCTGATCCTTGTAGCAGTTTTGTTTTTCAACCTTAACCGTCAATATGAAATGGAGAAAGCAATCGCACAGCTTGAAAAAGATAAAAATACGCTAATGGAGCGAGACTATCAGAATTTAAAAAATTCCTATGCTGCTAACGCAAAACTGTTTCACGATTTTCATAACCATGTGGAAGCGCTATATCGCTATCTGTCAAAAAACAGTACCGAAGAAGCAATGGAATATCTTGAAAATCTGCGTACCCCTATGCAGAATATCTCACAGACAGCATGGATAGGCGAGGAAGCGATCGACTATCTGATCAATAGCAAAATTGCCCTTGCCGGTTCACAAAACATTCGGGTAAACACAAATATTGAATTTCCCCGTCATACAAATATAAGAAGTGTTGACTTGGTTACAATTATAGGGAATCTGCTGGACAATTCCCTTGAAGCGGCAGGCAGCGCAGAGGACAATTTGCGTTTTATCAATCTGACGATCCGTCGTATCAATGATATGCTCGTTATCAAGGTGGAAAATGGGTGCAGCGCGAAGCCTGTCGTGGCTAATGGAATTTTGCAGACTTCCAAAACAGATAAAGCCCTGCATGGTTGGGGATTGAAAAGCGTCCGTACCGCTGCGGAACACTATGACGGGACAATCGAAACTGAATACAGCGATCATACATTTTGCGCCGTTGTCACATTATCATTTAAAGCAGTAAAAGCATAAGCATTATTTTTTGATGAAAGGGGGGGGGTGCGGGCCAGGGTCGTACATCTGTGAGGCACGACAATATCTGCTGTATCTGCCGGATGATTGGGAAGAATAGCGCTGTTGGGGATTGCATTTGTGCGGTTGAAGGCTGGGGATATTTTTGATATACTCAAAGAAAAATTGAGATTTGAGGAAAAGAAAGAATGGAAGATAAAAAGATATTACTTGATAATATTGACAAAATTCATATAACTGAAATGGGAGTTGATAGAATTAGAAGAAACCTAAAAATAGATACAATAGATGTTGTTGAGTATTGCAAAAATAAGGTGTTGGATATAAATTGCAATATATACAAACAGGGTAAAAATTGGTATTGCGAAGTTGAAAATATCAAAATTACTATCAATTCATATAGTTATACAATTATAACAGCACATATTGTTAAGTAAATTCTTGCTTGTCGGAGAGATAATAAGGACGGAAAATCGAGGTTTGGAGGTCAATTAAGTGATGGCAGCTACTATTATTTATTTGGTGATTTCTGCACTTGTTTCGCTTATTTTTATAGTGCTTGGTATAAAGCAGTTTCGGTCTGAAGTTCCGGTTTCATTGAATACAGGCGAAGCTCCTCCAAGAGAAGATGAACTTACTGATATGTCGGAATGGAATCATAAACATGGAAGAAATTTGATAATATATGGATGTGTTTTGTTTGTGACAATGTCTGTCTTTCTATATTTTCTACTAAAATTTGATAACACTGAGTTTCAGGTGGTTGTATTTTTTATCGTAATATTCGCTGAACTAGCTTGGCTTCAAATTCAACATGCCCGGCTAAAAAAGAAGCTTATCAAAAAGCATAGTATATAAGGCTTGATGTTTTTACTAAAGAAATGAACTCTACAACTTTCCTGTTTATGGGGGGGGATTTATGAGCTTTAGTTGGATCAACTGGATCAATATGGCGGCGGTGGTGTGGCTTGTTTTAATCAATATAATCGTTGCTCGAAAAGGGTTGTCCGATAGCTTTAATAGTAAACATTTGTTTGTTAATATCTTGGAGCAAATAGGAAGATACAGTTGCATGGTTCTTATGATTTTTCCTATTTTTACAAGTGGTTGGAAATTTGGTTTCGGTTCTGTAGCAGAAATGCTAATTTGGATATGTTTAACGATATTGCTACTGGCGATTTACAGTTTTCTCTGGACAAAAAAGCAAATGGCGGAGTGTTTGTTCTCTATGGGTTGGCATTTGTTCCCGTTGCTTTGTTTTTGATGAACGGTATTATACTTCGGCATCCTGCTTTGGTCGCTGCCTCATTGGTTTTTGGGGTTTTCCATTTTCTAATTGTCAAAGAAAATATGAATTCAAGCACTAAATTAAGTTTGCCGAGAAGCGAATCGGAGCGAAAAAACGGGGGTTGTTGAGGAGAATCGTATGGATGGTGAACAAAAGAAATTAATAATAATTGATGGTTATCTGGCCTCTGGA
>CANQNN010000006.1 GCA_947625205.1 uncultured Lachnospiraceae bacterium
ATCCCTGTTGGCACACGATTTTGCTTGCAAAGTCTAGTGTGTTATACCTTTTGCGACCGCTGACGCTGGAAAGGGGCTGTCCCACGCCAGACAGACACTTTTCGGCGGCAGCAGAACAGGCGGATTTTGTGGGCTGTAAGCTACACAAAACGAAGGATTTAGCAAGAGCAAAATCCGGCTGTTCGGGTGTAGTTGGCATAGAAAATCTTGAGGCTGTGCGGAAAGATTTTCTGTGCCAACGGGGCGCAAGAGGTATATAAAACCCGCCGCAGCGATTAGCTCCCGTATCGTATTTTCTCCTGCTCCAACTCAAAGGGAATTGTCAATTTCTTCGGAAGCTCACTCATGGAGAGTTTCAGAATTTGACGGATTGCGATTTTTGCAAAGACGTTCGTTCTGCTGAAATCGCCGTCTGCCAGTTTTACGATCTGAGCAGTTCCGGCAGAAAAGTCAAAACGGATTTCTCCCCATTCATCGTCGTTAGCATACCGATGTACTGCTCTGTACCAGTATGCAGCGGCGGCGATTTTTTTATTTTTCTCGGTCAGCTTTAATTCCACCACGCCGAGAACATCGGCATCCACCAGATGTTCCGTCAGCTTGTTCAGAGCTTTCTTGTAAGCTCGCTCCGCACCGCTGGCTGTGCTGCCCTCGAACATGACAGCAAGATCTTCAAAGGTGGGGCGTTCCTCCCATGAGCCGACACGTCCGCAGGTCATGCAGATCGCATTACGCTTTTCAAGGTAAGTCTGTTCCTTGTAACTGAGCTTGTCAAAGGCAGCTTGCACCGCATCGGCACGAATACCGTTCCAGAGAATGTCCGCATAGTTCCAGCTATCGTCACGGGTAACATCCTCGCCCGTTTCCTCGCTGTCCTCATCCTGCATCGTCGCATAGAACGGAACACGACTGCGGTTTTGTCTTGCAATGGTCAGATACTCGGCGGCAGTTTCTTCGGTGCAGTTTTGCTCGGCGGCGTATTCGGCAATGACTTCCTTTGCGCTCTTGCCGGAATTGTTGTAAAGCCAAGCAATGCCACGAGCGGCTTTGTATTCATCCAGAGATTTGAATGAGCCTGCTTCTTCCTGTCGGCGGCAATCCAGAAGTGCGTTACCCATGAAGTGATGGGCGTATGTCAGAAAGTCTGCTCCTTTGTCGGGATCATAATTCGGCAAGCACTCCAACATGGCAAGAACGCAACTCAGCTTGTAATCCAGAAAACGCAACGGGTCATATCGGTCAATACCCTCGGTCAGTAGAAAGCGGTACACTCGCTTGTTCAGCCTTGGCTCGTAGTAATGCAGGAAGTATGTAAAATAGGTCAGATCATTTTCACGGACAGCGGAAACGATGTAATCGTTGATGTCCTCCACCTTTGGCGGCACAGGGTCAAGACGGAAGATGCGCCCTGCCTGTCGCATGGTCATGGCTCCGTCCGGCACGGTAAATTGTGCCGTGCTGGCATATTCATCGGTATTCCAAAAGCGTTCTTCGGACATTAGGCGCACCTCCCATCTATAGAAAGTCAATAATTTGTCTTTTTGAAACAGAGATTTCAAAGTACCTCTATATTAGTATTCAAACTCCTTTAACTCGTTAAGCGGGTCCTTTGAAGTATCAATTCCCATACCTTCCTTCAACCAATCTGCTTTACTGTAACCGGTTCCTGTTAATTCATATATTTCGCCTTTATACCCTACAGCTTTAACCCATCCCCATTCTATGAGTCGGTCTAATGCTTCCACCCATCTCGCTGACTCTCTTTTTGAAGTATCAGCCATAAACTGTTTGCCAGATGTTGAAATCTGGGCAGGTGAACTAAGCGTCTGCGTTTTTATGATTTGACCATCACCGTCCGCAGCATATACCAACAGAAACGCTGAGTCCACAGGGACGTTACCGACATCATCCTGCCCTAAAGTGGGGATATCCTTCTTGGAATTTCCGATAATTAATGTTTTGGAGTCGACTTGAAACAGCTTATCGATGTCTTCATTAGTCGCTGTTGGGATTTCTTCCCATGTTAATTGGTTGTTCTCTAACTCATCGAGTCTGCTACCAATTTGGGAAAACATCTCTTTTACATCTTCTAACATTTTTTGTTGATGTTCTGCAAGTTCGGCATTTCCCTTGTTACGTTCTTCTGCCTCTTCATTGATTACATCTATTATATCTGAATATCGAACCCATCCAGCACGGTCATCAGCATAAACAATTGCATTTTTTAACGATTGTGATGCTGTATATTTTAGGCTGTTCAAATCTGTAAAAAAATCAACTGTATTTTTATCGTTTTTGACCTTATCTCTAAAGGTATCGAGCTTTTGCATTTTGACATATTTATCAGGACCAATATCTTTTCCGTCTTCAGTAATAGCAGATGATTCCTTAATCAACACAATAACAGGTAGTTTTTTTGCTTTTGCGTAATTGTATTCTTTTTCTGTATAACTTACATCTGCTTCTTCATCAATTGATCCATACCGTCCACCAACAACCAGAAGGTAAAAATCGCACTCGTCAATCATTTTGGTTATAACATCCCATTGACTTGTAGGCGCAGCATGAAATTGTTCCATTCCTACCGGAATAAAATTGCTCTCAAGTGCTACTCCCATCAATGCCTGCCTTTCATTCTTAAGGTCTTCGTAGGTAGAACTTATAAAAATAGAAAACTTTCGTCTGTTATTCATATCATTATTCTCCTTGTATAATTATTATTGTTTTACAGTATGAACATATGTGCCTCATTCAGCAAGGCATCCTGTGACATCTCCGCTTCAAAGCTGCCCTTTGCATATTCGTGGTCGAAAATCGCACGTTCTAATTTGTCTTTTGCCAAACGCTTCATCACAGCGGCGGTCTGCTCGTCCAAAGTGCCACGGTGTAGATACTGCGTAATCGTGTTCATGCGGCGTGTGTAGATTGTCTTAATCGGATGATCGTCCGCAAGCTCTCGCTGCTCTCTGCCTTTGAGATTGCCGATCTGACGGCAGGTGCGCCCACGCTTGTCCCCCGGCGCAAGTCCTCCGCAGTATTTTGTCTGCCTTGCATCGGTGGTCAGAAACCATTTGCCGCAGATGGGGCATAACCTCGGTGCATGACCGACACACAATCCCTCAAACAAATCGGAACGGAACATTCCCACAAAGGAAACGTAGTGCATACGCTTTACAAGCTGTGTTATACCTTTCTCAGGCATGACAGCGGACACATATTGCATCGTGGTATTGGTCAACTGCATCCACGTGGAATTGTCGGGAGATAATGTTTCATCCTTGGGAAAATGCTCTGCAAAAGCGGCGGCATATCCGTCCGGTGTGCGCTGGCTGTCGTGGAGCGCATGAGCGAAAGCGGTCATAAATTGCTTGTAAATCTGCAATGTGCCGCCGAGCTGTGCTATGACTTGTATCAGCTTCAAAACACCGACACCACGGCTGTATTTCTCGTCAAAGGCAGCAACCGCACCGATTTCCTGTGCCGCCTTAATGTACGCAATGATATTTTCTATGTGTGCTTCATCGAAAAGCCGGTGAATTTCTGTTTCGTCTGTTGCCAAATCCAGAAAAGAGAACGGCTCCGTTTTCTGCAAGAAACGGATGATTTTCAGCAGAGCTTTTTCTGCCACAGGGAACACGGACACATCCACGTTGCCCGTACCGAGCATGAGAATGATTTCGGTCAACGGCTGGCAGAGCGTTGTTAGTTTTGCGATCTGTTCATCGGTGATGTTGAGTGCGGCACAGCCAATCGTGCCGATGGGAACGGTCTGCTTGCCGTATGTTACCTTGTCCTGCCAAAAATCAAGCGTCAGCAGATTTTGATTAAGGATGCTCATGTGCCCGCCTCCAATCTGTCATGTTTTTTCTTTTCTCCTATTATACCATACATTTGTGACAAAATATAGAACAACGGCTGATTTTTTCGCCGTATTCATCCAAGATTTTACGCTGTTTTGTGCTGAAACGCCTTGTCATGTTTTTTGAAATGAGCTTGTCATGCCATTAGCCTGTTTTTTTCGATTTTCCTCATAATATACACGAGGGGATGAAAAATCGTCCCTATCAATAAGAATTATGGAGGAATGCGATGAATGTATTCGGAACAGTAAAGACAAGCATCAACACAAGAGAAGCAGCGGCGAGGTACGGCGTGGAAGTCAACCGTCACGGGAAAGCACTCTGCCCGTTCCACAATGACCGCAATCCGAGCCTGTTTGTGGACGATGACCATTACCATTGTTTCGCTTGCGGCGAACATGGGGACGTGATCGACTTCACAGCAAAGCTCTTTGGTCTGAAATTGTATGAAGCAGCACAAAAGCTGGCATACGACTTCGGCATTACGCAGGACAAGCCGCCCACCAAGGCAATGCAGGAAAAACAGAATATGAAAAGCGAAGCACAGCGACTCAGAGAAAATGAGAAGCTGTGCTTTTCTGCGCTCTTGGAGTATATGAAATTACTTCAAGAATGGAAGCGGCTGTATGCACCGAGGACACCGGAAGAAGAATGGCATCCGCATTTTATTGAAGCCTGTGACCGGCTTGACTATGTGGAATATCTGGTGGACACGCTCATCGGCGGCGATTCCTATGAGCGCAATGAGGTCATTGAATTGTTGATGACCGACAGCAAACTGAAAAAACTGCAAAGGTATCTGGAAAAAGTGAAGAAGGAGGAAAAGCATATTGGCGAACAACAACTTTGATGGCATGGAGCAGCCCTCTTGGTATGACGGCAAGATGATTGATGAGATCGCATTTTGCGGCTCATTTCTGCATCAGCACCCAATGAAGTGTGTCCGAGGGCGGTTGTTCACCGTGGACGGCATGATTGAGGACGAGGGCAAAATCCAGCAAATGATTTTAGATGAGGTCATGAGCTGCCAGAGCATCGGCATTGCAAAGAAGGTAAAAAGCCTTTTTGATACCCTAAAGCTCATGGCATACTCTGACCCGTTACCCATCGAAACAGACCGCATCCACATGGCAAACGGCACGTATTTTCTAAACGGCACATTTACCGAGGACAAGACCTACTGCAATAACCGCATGAAAGTCAAGTATAATCCGGGCGCACCGCAGCCGCAGCGATGGCTGCATTTCCTGTCCGATCTGCTCGTGCCGGAGGATATTCCCACCTTGCAGGAGTATTTGGGGTACTGCCTTATTCCGTCAACCAAGGGGCAGAAAATGCTCATGCTTATCGGCAAGGGCGGCGAGGGCAAAAGCCGCATAGGGCTTGTGATGCGCTCCATCCTCGGTGACAGCATGAACACCACCAGCATTCAGAAAATCGAAAACAACCGTTTCAGCCGAGCCGATCTGGAAAACAAGCTGCTGATGGTGGACGATGATATGGATATGAGCGCACTTCCCAAAACCAATTATATCAAGTCCATTGTTACAGCCGAGTGCAAAATGGATTTGGAACGCAAGGGTGTACAGAGCTATCAAAGTCAACTGTACGCTCGTTTTTTATGCTTCGGCAACGGAGCGTTGACCGCCCTGCATGACCAGTCCGATGGCTTTTTTCGCCGTCAGATCGTACTGACCACCAAGGACAGACCCGCTGACCGCACAGACGATCCTTTTCTCGTGGAAAAGCTCATGTCCGAGATGGAGGGTATTTCCCTTTGGTGCTTGGAGGGACTGCATCGACTGCTTGCAAATAATTATCAGTTCACCATCAGCGGACAAGCCATTGAGAATGTGGAAACGGTCAAGCGAAGCAGCAACAATGTCATTGAGTTCTTGCAATCGGAGGGATATATCCGCTTCAAGGCTGACAGTGAAGCAAGCTCCAAGGCACTCTATGAAGCCTACAAACTCTGGTGCGAGGACAATGTGCGAAAACCCATGTCGGCAAACAGACTCAGCTCTGAGCTTGCTCAAAATGAGCGTCTTTACAACGTGGAAGCTACCAACAACATCTATGCCGGAGGAAAGCGGGTGCGTGGCTTTGTCGGAATTGAGGTGCTGGCGAAGTCCTCTTTTCTAAAATGGTGAGCGAAGTGAAAAAGTGCTGTACGTACCGTACAGTACGTACGGCACTTTTGAAGTCCATCGTTAATACGGGCATTGAAAATGATGCAAAAAATCAATGCTTAAAATCAAGCCTTGTGCAATCCGTGAGGATTTACACCGCAGGAAGTACAGAAATCATCATTCGGTGATTTACCAAACAGCAAAGCCAATTCACGGAACTGTGGTGTTTCTTCCGTTTCGGTCTGCTCTCCCACAAAACAGCAAACCTGATAGGGTGCTGTTGTGGACAGGACTACGCAGAACGAAATCTGAGAGGAAAACGCCATTTTCAAAATCATCATTTATCGGTGACAGCAGTTCACCGCACAGCAAACCAATATCACGAAATTATGGAGGAATTTTTGTATGAAATCGAATTTGAGAAATGAAATCAAGTCGTACATTGTACGGCAAGGGATGACCATGCAGGAGGTCGTGGACCTTCTTGCGGATGAATACGGATGGAGCGACAGTGTTTCCAACCTGTCCAACAAGCTCCAGCGTGAATCGCTCCGCTATACCGAAGCGGTACAGCTTGCCGATGTGCTGGGCTTTGAGATCGTATGGAGAAAGAGGGGTGATCGCTAATGGCAGCTCCGCAGTACGCTATTTTACGCTTTGCCAAGTATAAGGGACCGGAGATCAGCGGCATTGAAGCGCATAATGAGCGAACCAAGGAGAAATACGCAAGCAATCCCGACATTGACCCGTCCCGTACTCATTTGAATTTCCACCTTATCAAGCCGGAACGCAAATATCGTGCTGAATCCGAAAAGCAGATTGCAGAAGCTGGATGCCGCACACGCTCTGATAGTGTTCGTGTGGTGGAAGCTCTGATTACCGCTACACCGGAGTTTTTCAAGGGCAAGAAAAGAGCCGAGATCAAAGAGTTCTTTAGTGAAGCCTTGGAGTTCATCAAGCAGAATCAAGCCCCCGAAACCATCATATCCGCCGTGGTGCATTTGGACGAGAAATCTCCCCATATGCACCTTTGTTTTGTTCCGCTGACGGAGGACAAGCGTTTATGCGCCAAGGAGATTTTGGGGAACAAGAAGAAGCTGACCAAGTGGCAGGACAAGTATTGGGAACACATGGTAAAGAAATATCCCGATCTGGAACGTGGGGAAAGTGCCAGCGAGACCGGGCGTGACCATATCCCAACAAGGGTATTCAGGCAGATGGCTCGTCTGAACAAGCAGCATGACAAGCTGGCAGAACTGCTCTCTGATATGAAGTTCACGAACTACAAGGAGCGCTCTGTACAGATTGCGGCGTTTCTTGAAAAGTATATCCCCGATGTTGCTGCTATGGAAACGCAGATGAAGAAATACGAAAAGTTTTTCAAGACAGCGGACGGCAAGCAGAAAGCATTGGAAAAGAAAAATTCCGATCTGTCCGCTGCTCTGGAAGAAAGCGAAAAAGAAAGCACCGTCAAGAAGTTGCAGGAAATGCGGTTGCACAGCGATTATGAGCGTATCAAGGGTATTCTTGACCGCATCCCGCCGGAGATCATCCGAGAGTACACCCACCGGAGTACACAGAAACACGATATTCACCGATAAGAAAGGATTTTGCCTATGAAGAAGAAAAACAAGACCTATACTGTAACCCAGCTTAACAAGATGATGATGCATGATGACCTCTCCTTATGGGAGATCATCGAAGCCTGCGCGTTCATCGACATCTGCTATTATGAGCCAACAGAGAACCCGTCCAAGGAGCAAGAGGACGAATGGTGCAGGATGCGTGGAGAATATGAGCCGGAGCCTACTCTTGAAAATACTTCGTTCTATGTCACCGAGCCTGACGGAACGAAGTATTTTTATTGCGGCAACACCCGCACAAAAGTAACGGAGTTCTTTTCTCCCAACGGACAGACCTTGGATAAGGTAATCGAAAATCTTGTCCGTTTCGCCGCAGGAAATACAGTGTCCGCAAATATTTCGATGAATTGTTAACAGAATCGCATTGAATCACAGCCCACGCTTATGGTATAATATATCATGGGAAAGTATTGTAAGCGTGGGTTCGTTTCAAGAGAAAATCACTACGTGATATTCTCAACAGGAGGATTTTTAATGAAACAACCGTACAATACAGCACTATATATGAGACTCAGCCGTGATGACGAGAATTATGGCGACAGCGTATCCATCGAGACCCAGCGCACCATTTTACAGCAGTACGCAAAGGAACAGGAGCTTCATGTGGTCGGTGAGTACATCGACGACGGATGGAGTGGGACTACGTTTGAAAGACCGAATTTCAAACGAATGATGGCAGATGTGGATGCTGGACGAGTAAACTGCATTGTGACCAAAGACCTCAGTCGCTTTGGGCGTGACCATATCATGGTCGGCTACTATTTGGAATATGAGTTCCCGGAGAAACAGGTGCGATATATTGCCGTATCCGAGAACGAGGATACCAAGAAAGGCTTGTCCGATTTCGTTCCTTTCAAGAATCTGTTCAACGAATGGTTTGCCAAGGACACAAGCCGCAAGGTCAAGACTGCACTTCATGCCAAGTTTGCCGCAGGAGAACGTACCTTTGCTTATGCGCCTCTTGGGTATATCCGACATCCCGAAGTCAAAAACGCCATTGTGATTGATGTAGGGACACGCTGGATTATCGAGAAAATCTTTGACCTTGCCTATCATGGGGCGGGTGCTGCCAAGATCGCAAGAATATTGGTGGAAGAACACGTTCCTACTGCCGGATGGCTGAACTATCAGCGATATGGGACATTCGCTCATATCTACGAGGGACAGCCGGAGGAAAAGTCCTACGCATGGACGCTGGCACAGGTCAAGAGCATCTTAAAAGACGAAACCTATATCGGCAACAGCGTACACAACAAGCAGAGCAACATTTCTTACAAGAACAAGAAAAAGATACGCAAGCCGCAGGAGGAATGGTTCAGAGTGGAGAATACCCACGAAGCAATCATTTCCAAGGAAGTCTTTGAACGGGTGCAGGAACAGATCGCCAGCCGCCGCAGACAGCAAAAGGACGCTACCACGCAGATCTTCTCCGGTCTGGTGAAGTGTGCGGACTGCGGATGGTCGATGCGCTTCGGTACGAACAGCCAAAACAAGAAGCCGTACAGCCATTACACTTGCAGCCAATACGGTCAAGGCTTGAAGCAATGCTCCGCACATTATATCCGCTATGACTATCTCTACACCTACGTTCTTTCCAGAATACAGGGTTTGTCGAGACAGGCGCAGTTGGATGAAAAGGAGCTTCTGCATCGGCTGCTGAAAGCCAGTGATCAAGAGCTTGCCGCCAATGCCAAAAGACAGAGCGCAGAGCTTACACGAGCCGAGAAGCGCAGAACAGAGGTTGACCGCAAGTTTGCGAAGCTGTATGAGGACTGGTCGGATGGTCGTATCACGGAGTACAACTTCAACATGATGTCTCAGAAATATCAGACAGAGCAGCAGGAGCTTACCGAGAATATTGAGAGGCTGTCTGACGAGCTTGAATCTGAAAAGCAAACAACTGTCGATGCGGAGACGTGGATTTCTCTTATCAAGCAGTACGCCAACCCCACCGAACTGACAGCGGAGCTTCTGAATACGCTGATTGAAAAGATCGTCATTCACGAAGCTACCACCTTGGACGGTTTGCGTGAGCAGAATATTGACATCTACTACCGCTTAATCGGCAAAATTGAGTAAAAACAATGATATGAGTGCCTATGCAAGTAGGCGTAGGCACTCATACATAACCAATATCTTTAAGTGCGGGAAACAGGTGAATCTGTTCCGGATATTGATATTTTAGATAAAATTGCTATGATTTTCAGTGTAACGATTGATTCTATTGTAAAAACTCAAGATTCCGGGACCTTTGTTTTTGAGTTTGGGATCGGCATACTTCCATATATAGATATGTCCAAAGCAGATAATTTAATTCAGCGAGTAAGAAACTATCATGAAATAACAGAATTTCCTAAAATTCGATTTAAAGATAATACAGAATTAAGAGCTATGCAGTATCGTATTATTTTAGATGATGTTATTATGGCTGATAATGATTTGGAGTATGTGGAAGAAAAAATGAGAATTGACGAGATGCTATCATATATAAAACTATATATCAACTGATGTATTTGTAAGTAAGGTATGAATATGAATTTATAGAGATATTGAATCTTTAAGCCATTCTCTTGATTGTGTTATACTTTTTGGTATAGACAAAAACTTGGTTGATACAGTAAGAATAGAGAAAGTTGCTGAAAAGGGAACCAAAGAATATTCGTCATTAGATTTAGAAAATATATCTGCCCGGTTAGATACTGTTAGCATTTCTAATTGTCTGTCTGATTTTTGCTGAGAACCTTATTGAAGATCTTAAACTGGTTTTCACAAATACAAATAATATATAAGGGGTGATTACATGCCTGCAATTGAACAAGGATGTATCGACATTTGGATAGACGAAATCGTTCCCTGTCTGAAAGACACTGTGACAGGCGATATCAAGGAAACTGTCGTATTCAAAATCGAAAGCCGTACTTACCTTAATAAATTTCAGAAGTCCAATGGATGGCACATTAACTGGAACGAGATACCAAAGAATGTTGAAGTATATGCGCTTGCCCTAAAGGATGACAATACCATACAAGGCTTGGTAGGTGTCAGAAATGACAAGGATTCCCATGCTGCTTATCTTCATTGGGCTTGCACTGCTCCTCAAAACAACAAGCATGAATTTGGCAGTCAGAAATATGTTGGTGTAGGTGGTCATCTTTTTGCCATAGCAGCCGATAAATCATTTCTTGCAGAGTATTTGGTAATGCTTCATCAATACCAGTTCTTTATTGACGAAGAACAAGCAAAAAATCTATTGGAGGTGTATCATTATGAATGGAACGAGACCTAAATTCATGGAAAATCAGGTTCCGGCACAAAGCTATTTTGAACAACCCAATCCATATGTTAATGCACCATCTTGTCATGTAAATTTGCTTGAATTATCAAGATATGCAAAAAAATGTGGTAAGAAGCTGGTCGAGCTTACACAGGAAGAAGTAAAAAAGTTTTCTATTTAGGGAATATGTTTATTAATGGTTGCCACAATCGTTCACCAGCTCACCAAAGACCTGTCAATGGATGAAATCGAGGCTTCCGGCTTCCGCAACTATTATGTAGATCACACTGTAGGCATCTGGCCTCAGGCGGCAGGCGGCGTTCCCTTTAACGCCTGTGAATTCCAGAGTAAGGGCGACATCATCACCGACCTGATGGAAGATATGGCTGCCGAGCAGAAAGCCCGCACCACCTACGACAACATCCTGCGTCTGATCCATGACAACGATGTCTGCGAGCCGATTAGATTCCTGCGCCAGAGAGAAGTCGTGCACTTCCAGCGGTTCGGTGAAGCGCTGCGCATCGTTCAGGATAACCTGAATTCCAAGAACTTCTATGCGTTCAATCCGGGATTTGACTGCGACGAGTGTGCGGGGAAGAAATAAGAATTTTGAGATAAAAGAGTGGCGCCGTCACTATTGCGATAGCGGCGGCGGTCTACTTAATGTTACTGCCCAATTTTATCATGCTCTGTTATATCTTTTGTGAGCACATTTCCTCATCCAATTGCATTTTCATAATCCTGTAATTGATGGTACATACCTTCAACTATCACCTTTTTCTGTTTTACCCGATACACCAGTAAATATTTATGCCTCTGAAAATAAACTTTATGAAATCCTAACTTTCTTAAACGTTCGCTATTACAATATCCCAAACTATCTGCTTGTTCCCCAAGTATCTTAATTGTATCATCGAAATCCTGCATTAAATTGACTGCCGCTTGCGGATTCATAAGTACATTATAAATATAATTCAAGAATTTGTCATACTGTTGATTTGCCAGATCAGACACTTCTACTTTATATTGCATATTTCTCCTTCATTCGCTGTGACACGATATCAGCCGATGTTGTAGCTCCCATATCGCTTTTTTTCATGGATTCAGTAAGCTGCCTGACAATGACATCCTCATTAAATGACTCCATAGGCATATCACTCATATCTTTAAAAATGAGATATTGAATATATTTTTGAACTTCTCTTAATTTATCTTCTGACATTGTTTCAAGCATTGAAATCGTATATTCTAACGTACTCATAAGCGCCTCCCGCTATCTTTTTTTCGTTTCAATTATTATAATATACATTTCCGTGTAATTCAATCATTTTGGTGATGTGTGGTAGCCCATTTTACGTTGTTTCCCAGCTATGCAATTACGTTACCGACATATGGACCACACCGTAGGCATCTGACCCCAGACGGCAGGCGCCACTCTGCTGTCTTTCACTCAGAAATGTGTAGCAGAAGCATCCTCTGTGCCCAAAAACATCACATCATAAATCGGCAGATACACAACTTTTCCATTTGTTCTGATCTCACGTGCATTGGACAGGACAATCGCCTTTTTTACATGATAGTCATCGTTCTTTACGAAGGTATTCAACGCGCTGTGTACTGTGTAATCCTTACCGGATTTCACCTCGATAGGGACAGCGGAGAGACTGTTATAGTCATCGATGAGGAAATCGACCTCTCCCTTACTGCGGTTATCGTAATAGTATAGATCGTAACCATGTGCGATCAACTCGCCGGCGACTACGCTTTCATATACAGAGCCTAAGTTAATGCTCCTCTCATCGTCCAGGATCGCCCGTATATTATTGCCATACAAAATTGCCGTGAGAATGCCCGCATCGTTCAAATACAACTTCAGCAGATTCTTACCTGAAGATTCTATCAGCGGAAACGTCGGCGTGGAGATGGCCTGCACATTTAATGCAATACCGGAACTGATCAGATATTCAAACTCGTCTTCATAATTGGCAAAGGTACTGCCTTTTTTGTCCTCGATCCGTTGAGCAACCACGCGCTTCTTTTTATTCTCCAGATTAGAAGGTATTTGATCGTAGATCCGGCGAATCTTCAGTCTGCGCTCTGCATCATACTTGGAGGCATCTGCCGCATAGTATTCATGGATCTCGCGCTGGATCTCGCGCACAGCCTGTATATTCTTTGTTTCCAGATAAGCATTGACCGCCGATGGCATCCCGCCAACCAAAAGGTAACGCCTGAAAAAGCCCATCATCTTCCCGTGCGTTGCTTCATCCAGCGATTCCTGTGCCTCATACTTCTTTTGCAGAGCATTGATGGCAAATTCATTCATACCGTTGGCATAAAGAAATTCTTCAAAGTCCAGGGGGAACATTCGAACCTTACGGATACTTCCCATAGGAATGGAAGTCGTCTCCGAAAGCGTCACACCAAGCAAGGAGCCGCTGGCAATATAGGTAAAACGATTGTCATCCCGGAGAAATTTCAGCAGCGTAAGAAGATGGGGATATGCCTGAATCTCATCAATGAAGATCAGGGTATCCTCCACCTTTCCCATCTTATTGCCATCGATCATACTGACACGGAGATAAAAATCATCCACCGTTGTAGCGCTTTCAAATAACTTGCTGCCAACAGAATCTTCCAGCATATTGATCTCAATGAAATTGGTAAACAGTTTGTTCCCCACATAGCGTATAATATACGTTTTTCCGACCTGGCGTGCACCATCAATCAGCAAAATGCGCTCAGAGCCGGAACGAAAATGTTGTTCGATCAGGTCTGCAATTTTTCGTTTCAGCATGATAAATCACCTCACAAGAAACTTTTCAAATATATTATACTTATTATTATACAACTTTTCAATATATAAACCATGTTAAAAATCCAACTTTTCAAATTACTATATAAATGACAATACAGATTGTTTTTCAGTGTGCCCCAGTCATTTTCTGAGCGCCTCCTGTATATGTGAAAAGGGATACGCCGCCTTAAAAACAGCATATCCCTTCCTTTTATATCTGAATACCGCGCAGCAACAAAATATAACAGTAAACATCTGCGCTATACGGTGGATATAATTAACTTCATCTTTCCCTGCAGATTTACGTCCCCGTAACCGCACGGCAGGATAAAATGATCCCCTTTGCCGATCATCTGTCCGTTGATCAGACCGTCGCCATCGATCACGCTCATGATCAGGAACGGATACTCCTGTTCGAAGGAAAAGCGCCCGTTCACGTCAAGCTTCCATACCTTATATGTATCGCATGAGATCAGCAGATTCATCCTGTTCTCCGGAAGACCGTCCGTGGTACGGATATTCTCTGACGCCGGCACAGCAGGAACGGTGATCACATCGATACTCTGATCGATATGGAGCTGTCTCGGTTTGCCGTCAACCAGCCTGTCGAAATCATAGACGCGGTAAGTGATATCGCTGTTCTGCTGTGTTTCCAATACCATCATGCCGCCTTTGATGGAGTGGATCGTTCCCGGATCGATCTGAATGAAATCGCCCTTTTTGACAGGCACTTCCCTGAACAGTTCGCTCCATCTGCCGCCATGAATCATATCCGCCAGTTCTTCTCTCGTCGTCGCATTGTGGCCGATCACCATCATTGTGTCAGGCTCACAGTCAAGCACATACCAGCATTCGGTCTTACCGAAGGAACCGTTCTCATGGGCGGCAGCGTATACGTCGTCGGGATGCACCTGAATGCTCAGGTCTTTCTTTGCGTCAATAACTTTAATAAGCAGCGGAAATTCCTTCGTCCCGGTATCTCCGAACAGCTCATGATGCTCTTTCCATAATTCCGACAATGTCTTTCCTTTATATACGCCCTCTCTGACCGTACAGTCACCGTTGGGGTGTGCGCTGACAGCCCAGCACTCGCCCGTGTCGTCACCCGGAATATCATAATGCCAGTCCGTTCCCAGACGGGAACCGCCCCATACCATCTGTTTAAAGACAGGCTCCATAAACAGGATCGGCGTCACAGGCCGGTTTGCCGACAGGATCGCGCCGTTAGTCTCGATCACCTTCTGATACCAGAATGCGGAGTCTTTCGCGGTACGCTTTAACGTGGAGAAATCCACATGGACAATACCGAATCTCTCGCTGAAGCCTTTTTCCCACTCGAAATTATCCAGAAATGTCCACAGGAAATACCCCCTGATATCAACGCCCTCATCACTGGCGCACTGCAATGCCGACAGATATCTATCTAAGAAGGTAATGCGGTTAGGGTCATGCACCTGCCCGTCCCGGGATACAATATCGTGACAGGACATCCCGTTCTCCGTCAGGTAGATCGGCATCCTGTATCTGTCATAGATGAATTTAATGCCCCAGTACAAGCATTCCGGATTCACGGGCCACCCTGCCGCCGTCTTGGGAAGTCCGTCCGGCAGCGGCACAAATTCCGGCTCGCCGTCCGCACCGGCGCGTATAATATAGCCGTTATAAATATTCTGTCCCATAAAATCGAGCGGCTGTGAGATCAACTCCATATCCTCTTTGGTGATCTTGGGCAGATACTCCTTGAACTGCTCAAGTCCTACCTCCGGATATTTCCCCAGAAATACGGGGTCATTGAACCACGCCACGTTCCAGGTCCAGTTGCTGATCGGATTATAGAATGAGAAAAGCACCTTCCTTGCCGCTTCAATATCCTCCGGCTTGTCAGTCTCAGGGTAAGCCATGCTGCAGGTGGGCGCATAGCCGATCTTGATTGGCCGCTTAGCGTGTTTCCGCAGATTGATGACCGCCTGTCCGTGTGCCCGCAATGCGTTATGGGCGATCTGGAACGTCTCTTTATAACCCATCTTCATGCCGGGCGCATGTACGCCGCTTAAATGCCCCAGGCCTACAAAGCATTCCGGCTCGTTCAGGGTAATGATATACTCGCAGATATCAGTAAAATTCTCGGCGATCACCGTTGCATAATCCCCGAACCACTGTATGGATTCCTCATTGAGCCACCCGCCTCTGTCCTGAAGCGCCTGGGGAAACTCCCAGTGATACATGGTCAGGTAGGGCGTAATACCGTTCTCCTTCATGGTCATGATCATGTCCCGGTACAGGGCGATCGCTTTTTCATTGACCCTTCCGGTGCCCTCCGGCATGATCCTGCTCCAGTTGACGGAAAAGCGGTATGCCTTTATGCCCAACAGCCGCATCAGTTTAAAATCCTCTTTATAACGATGCATATGATCGCATGTAACGGACGCGTTCTTGCCGTCGGCGATGTGTCCCTCCTCGATAAAATTATCCCATATCATCCTTCCCGCACCGTCCTGCGGATCCTTGCCTTCTATCTGATAGGCGCTGCTCGCAACGCCCCATACGAAATCATCTCTGAACATTTATATACCCTCTTTCCTTCCCGCTATTCCGGGCATATGACCGGTCAAATTCCTGCCGCATCCTCATGCGCTGATCACGGATACCAGATAAAAAGGCACCGCATCATTCTCATGCGTCTGCGTCAGCCTGATCTCCACCGTGTGCTGTCCCGGTGCGATATGATGCGCCAGGGTATCGATATAGAGACAGTCACCCCATGTTTCATCGAAATTGGCGTCAAGCGTCACTGCATCCGCCTCATTGCCATCTACCACCGCAACGGCAACAGGCGCCGGCTGTTTCACGGATTTACGGTACTGCACCGCGATCTCCGTTCCTTCCACCTTAAACGTGATACACGCGCCTTTCTCCGAGGCAGTCCAGCCGCAGCGGAACATATCGTTCACATATTTTTCGGGAACAGTATCCGCAGTAAAACCGCTGCATACCGGAGCGCTGTTGTAATTGCGATGCCTTACCGCATGTTCGTAAGCGTTCGCCGTAATCGCTTCCGGCATCGGATAAGGCTCCTCCTCCTCGAATCTATGCATATAAATCTTATCGAGACAGTCTGTGATCACCTCCGCCACCAGCTCGTGTCCCGAAGAGTTGGGATGCAGATCGTCCGGCGTGATCTCACGATTGGGGATCCTGCCCGCCGCAACTTCCGCATAGACCGTCGGCTTCATGCTGACACTGGGCAGACGGTAATGCGCGCCGATCTCACGGTGCTTCTCTTCCGCGCTTATGCCTGTGTCATAGCAGATATTATGTACCAGAAGGACCGCCGGTTCATAGAGGTTGCCGTATACCTTCCGCACCAGTCCCTCATAGGTTTCCTTATAAAATTCCGTATTCTCATCGTTGACGGAGAATTCGATAATGACAAAATCCGGTTTAAACCGCAGTACGTCCTCCTCCACTCTGGATACGCCGAACTGGGAAGTCGTTCCTCCTACCCCGGCGTTGACGTAAGTAAACGCCGTCTTAGGGAACCGCCTGACAAACCACTGATAAACCAGATAGGCATAGCAGTTCGTATACTGCGTGGAGACAGAGCCTTGCGTGATGGAACCGCCTAAGAATGCCAGCGTCAATCGGTCCCCCTGCTCCGCCCTTTTCATCAACTCCTTCAAACGATACTGATTTCCAACGTTGACCCAGCCGTCCGCCGGGTGTACCCAATATCCCATACGCTCCTTCTCCTTACCGTATTATCCCGATATGCTCCGTATCTCATGATACATAAGCACAACACATGAATATTATACAAAACCGGTCTGATCCGGTCTTCTATATCTTTAATCTCCTATATCTTTGATCTCCTATATCTTAGCCGTATTTGCCTGCTGGATAAACGCTACAAAATCACTCTGCGGAATGGGTTTGGAGAAGAAATATCCCTGTATGAAATCGCACTCCATCTTAACGAACATATCAAGCATTTCCCGGGTCTCAACGCCCTCCACCACGATCTCCATATCCATATCCTTGATCATCTTCACGGTATTTTCAAGGAAAGCCCATATCTTAGGATCATTATCTTCATTCACAAAGGATTTGTCCAGTTTAATGATCTTAAGCGGCAGACCGATCATACGCTGCATATTGGAATAACCTGTCCCGTAATCGTCCAGCGAAAAGCTGATCCCTTCCTTCGTCAGTCTGTTCAGATTGTCCGCCATGACGTTCTGCGCATATGCCGCCGCAGTCTCCGTGATCTCCAGATTGATCTGCTCCGGCATGACATGATATTTCTCCATGATCTTCAGGTAAGATTCCGCCAGATCACCGTTCATGATCTGTGCCACGGACAGATTGACCTCTATGTAATCCAGTCCCAACGCCTTAAATTCGCTGCTTGCGATAAAACGACATACCGTCTCGAATACATATTCTCCGATCTTATGGATCGTCCCGTTTCTTTCCGCCGCTACGATAAGATCCTCAGGCGAAATAAAACCGTGCTCGGGATCGTTCAGCCGGATGAGCGCCTCCGCAGATACGAATCTCTTTTCCGCGATCGAATAAATCGGCTGATAGTACACCATAAAACTGTTATTTTCCAGCGCCCTGTCTATGATCGCATCGATATTACTCTGGATATCCATCTTCCTGTGGTCGAGCACCTCGCTGGCCCGCATGATCTTGCCGGTATAGGGATATCTCTGATGGAAATCAGCGCCGAAAGACGTTAACATTCTGAATGTCGTGATCTCTTCCGGGCACTGCGCCAATACGATAAAGGGCAGCAGATTGATGTCCAGACCGTTAAAATCGGTATTGCGCTTCAACTCATCATTTACCGCCGCAGCGATCTCTTCGGCCCGCACCCTGTTCTTCCCGTATAACACCATTCTGTACCGGCCGTTGTCCAGATAGTAGATTTCCGCATAGCCATGCAGTCTCCTATTGATATCACGCAGCTTATCCGCAATATCCTTAAGCAGCCCGGTGGCGGAATCAAACCCCACAAGCTGCTGTATCACATTGTAATTGCCTATATTGATCATAATGACCGTCACATGCTTGTCATTATAATAATCTCTCTTCAGGTCATTGATATACGCGCTGAACTTCATGAGCTCCGTAAAGGTATCGACATAATCTTCGGGTCTCTGGATGCTGATGCTTATAATCAGCAGACTGACTGCCCCGGCAAACATCTCTACGAGCATATGCGGCTCAAGCATCTGCACGATCATCGCTGTCACGCCCACGGGGATCACGGCGCTGATCGCCAGTATTTTACCTGTGCTCAGTAATTTGCGGTACGTATAGATATAAATGATATCACAGATCAGATAGAACAGCGTGGTAACATAGATGAGCCAGAACAGCGGTCCTCTCTCATAACCGTTTTCCACCGTAAAGATCTTCCCGTTTGCGGCGTTTGCCACAAACACGATCTCCATGATCACAACAGGAGCAACAAGAACAAACTGAAGTCCGATATGTCTGCGCAGCTTATGCCACGTATCGGTCAGACTGACGACAAAGAGAAAATGCAGCGGCGCGCTCAGGTAATGGGCCATCAGATAACCGACATGCGCTGTGTACAGCAGATCGGTATGAGAACTGTGCGCATTATCCAGTGTTACAGCAACGATATCAAATACCGTTGCCGCAATAGAAATACCCATGATGATAATAAACAGCCTGTTTGACACGCCCTCCGTCATTTTGCGCATATACCATGAAATGAACAGGATCATGAGCAAAATGAGTGCGGCGATATCAAAGCTTATGCTCTTACCCGCCATAACCTCTTACCTTACCCTCACAATCCGAAAACCTTCAGTTTCTTCGGACTGTCATACATACATTATATACCTTCTCCATCTTAGCACAAAAAAACTGCAGATGCAATCCACTTCACAACGTCCGGCCGATTATTCTTTCGACTCCGGCAGCCGCAGACGGAACAGCCTCTTGACAAGCTTCTTTGCGTTGAATGGCAGAACCGGATAGATATAGCTCTTGTCCGACAGCGTCTTATTGCTCACCACAGCCGCCACGAACAGGATGACTGCCGCAATATAGCCGTATAATCCGAAGATAGCCGTCAGGATCAGATTGATGATGCGCATGAATTTGAGCGCATACCCCAGTTCATAATTCTGCTGGGTGTAGTTGGCCAGCGCGACGAACGCCATGTACAGCATCACCTCGCTGTTGAACCAGCCGCTGTTGACGGAGAACTCACCCAGCACCAGCGCCGCCATAACGCTAAGCGGCGTACTCAGCATATTCGGCGTATTGATGGCGGCCAGCTTCAGACCGTCGATCGCCAGCTCCAGTATGAGGAACTGGGCAATAAGCGGTATATTTGTTTCCTCTTTTATCATAACAAACCGAAACGATTCCGGTATCCATTCCGGATTCTGCATCAGGAGCAGGAAAGTCGGCGTCATGATATAAGTCAGTATCGAGATGATAAATCTGGTAAGCCGCAGGTAGGTTCCTGTAATGGGCGGAAAATAATAGTCATCCGCTTCCTCCACAATATCAAATATTGAGGTGGGAACGATCATTGCAGAAGGCGAATTGTCCACCAGGATCACGATGTCCCCTTCAAGCACCTGCGCCGACGCCACATCCGGTCTCTCAGTAAACTTAAATTTGGGGAAGGGATTATACCATCTGCGCTGATACAGGCATTCCGCCAGGCTCTCCTGATTCATTGTCAGGGCGTCGACCTGTATATTCTCTATTCTCTTTTTTACCTTATCCAAAAAAGCATGGTCCACCCGGTTGTCCATATAGCACAGAACGATATCGGTGCGCGAGCTTTTACCCGCATTCATCATCTCCATGCGCAGCTGCGTACTGCGGATACGCCGCCGAATTAACGCCGTATTAAATACGATCGTCTCCACGAAACCGTCCTTGGAGCCGCGAAGCGTCTTGTCCTTGTCAGGTTCGTCCACGCTTCTTGCCGGATAGGTTCTGGAATCGATCAGGATACATCTGTCATACCCATCAATAAAAAGCGCAAAAACGCCCGAAAGAATACTGTAAAGAATATCGTCCCATGCATCCTTTAAGTCCACCTCCACATAGGGCGTCGCCTTCTTTGCCATCTCATGAACGTTTTCCGGCATGTCCGCCGGTTTTAAGTCCATAAAGTACTGCAGCATCTTATTCATCAGTTCATCTTTGCAGAAACCGTCTATGAAATAAATGCACGCCTGCCTTCCGCCGACTTCAATGACGCGATACACAATGTCAAAGCTCACATCCGGAGACATATGCTCGTTCATATAGGACATGGTCTGCTGTAATGATGTCGTCATCCTGCCGCTGCGGTTATGATCGCTTCTCTGCTCCTCGCTTCTCTGTTCCTTGCTTCTCTGTTCCTCGCTGCCCTGCACATCTTTATTCTGCACTGTCAAAAACTCCTTCCAAGACTTTACCGTTGTTGTCATAGTATGTCTTAAAAGGAGTTTATTATGCGTTGCAATACTCATTTAGATTTCAGTATATTCTGCGGCAGGCGCAAAACTATGTTATGCGCCGCGCAAGGTTCTACGCTTTTCCCGTGCTGCCGTGCCCTCCGCGGTCGGCATTGTTAAGATGCGCAACCTCGTCAAAAACAATCTTCGGCTGATTCTCTACAATGCGAAACTGACAGATCCGGTCATTGACATGTATCTGCGTATCCCGGACGGCATACACCGGCATAAACCACTGGTCGTTGTCGCCGCAGTAGGAACTGTCTATCACGCCGTGGTGATTCGTCTGGATAATCCCGAAATTTTTGAATGTGGAGCTTCTCGGCACCACATGCGCCTCATAGCCCTTGGGAAGCTCCATAGCCACGCCGAGAGGGATCAGTTTAAAATCTCCCGCTTTCAGCGTAACATCCTCCGCCGAGCGCAGGTCGATCCAGTCGGATTTGCCGTCTATATAGGTCAGCTTATCTATTTTATCCGTAAAATACTTGATCTTTATGGTTTCCAACTATATACCTCTTTCTGCGGGTCCCGCTCCTGCCGGTCCACCCTGTGCTTCCAGGCATATCTGCCCGGTCACTGCCGATGCCGCCCGATCTGTGTCTGAACTCTGCTATGCATAATCGCCGCAGTGCAGTATCGGATTGACGGGATCAGTCTGCTTTAAACTTGCCTGCACATCTATGACCCGCTGGTTGCTGCTTCCCTTCCAGAGAAGCTTTGTATCCTTCAGATCGTTCTTAAACTCACCGTCCACAAGCACATCCACATACTTCATCACAGGATAATGCAGAATATCCTCCCAGCTGTCTCCGGTATACATCCAGATCGTCTTGTCAGGATATTTCTTCTTGATCTCTTCCATCAGGCTCCGCACATCCAGACGGTTAGCCGAATGGAGCGGGTCGCCGCCGGAGAAGGTGATGCCACTGATATACGGCTTGTCCAGCTGGTCAAAAATCTCTTTCCTGGCATCGTCATCGAAAGGAAGTCCGCCGTCCGGATCCCACGTAATAGGATTGTGGCACTCTTTACAGCAGTGGGCACAACCAGCCAGCCAGAGGACCACCCGCAGGCCGTCGCCGTTGAGCATGTCGTCTTTTGTAATATTGTGATATCTCATAGAAAATTCCTCATGTGAAAACCTCTGCATGTCCCATGCAGAGCCCCTCATTCGCTCCGTCTTCAACTCCGCTCATGATGGACGCTCGCCATAAACATGCGATCTGCCGCAAGCGGCAATCGTATGTTTCCGGCTCGCTGTTTTCACATGCTTTTCCTTTCTGCGATCTCCGCCATCTTCGCATCACTCAGTCTGGTATCACCGTGTACACGCGAATATGCCAGATAACCGTTCATGCGGTCGATCTTTGTCAGATTGCGGCTGCCGCATACGGGACAAACATCCATCTCCAGCTCCTGATGTCCGCAGTCGTCACAATAGGCAAGCGACAGATTGACCCCTTCGTAGAAGCCCATATCCATAGCCCGTCGTATCAGTGTCTTGATCGCCTCGATATTGTAATCGATCGGATACTTTACATACTGGATCTTACCGCCGTTTGCCAGTTCCCAGAACCGGTACTCCAGATCCTGCTTCTCGATCGGCGTGATATCCTCCGACACATGACAATGGAAGCTGTTGGATACATACTCTCTGTCGGATACGCCTTCAATAATGCCGTATTTTGCGCGGAACTGTTTTACCTGCAGGCCGCACAGATTCTCAGCCGGAGTCCCGTAGATGGCGTAGAGATTGCCGTCCTCCTCCTTAAACTCAGAAATCTTATTATTGATATGCTCCAGCACTTCAAGCGCAAAGGCGCCGTCCTCCACAAGAGACTTACCGTTATAAAGCTCCTGAAGCTCATTAAATGCAGTGATACCGAAGCTTGCCGTTGCAGTCTTTAAGATCGGCTTGATCTTATCATGCAGCTGTAAATGTCCGCCAAGGAAACCTCCTTCACAGTATGCAAGCGGATTGGTCGAAGCGCGCATCTCACCCAGGTAAGCATAGGTTCTGATATGAAGCTGCCTGATCAGATTCAGGTAATAATCGAGCACCTCATAAAAATCCCTGCTCTCCTGTCTCGACTTTGCCAAAATCATAGGAAGATGCAAAGACACTACGCCGATATTAAATCTTCCCACAAACACGGGGACATCGTCTTCGTCAGCCGGATGCATGCCGCCTCTCTCATACCAAGGTGACAGGAAAGCTCTGCATCCCATCGGGGAAATGACTTTCCCATACTGCTTATACATGCTCGCTATGTATCCCTTACCGGTCAGACTCAGCCAGTCAGGATACATAGTCTTGGCAGAGCACTTAACGCCCGCCTCGAATACGTCTTCCAGTTCTTTGCCCGGTCCGTGCAGGTTCTCATCATAGAGAAATACGATCTTGGGGAAAAGCACAGGTTTCTTACACTCCTTCTTGCCCTGTCCCTTACGCCGTACATTCAGCATCGTGATCGTCGCCATCTTCGCAAACCTGCCGGTTCCGATGCCTGCCGTCACCGTAATAAACGGATAGTCGCCGCGGCTGCTCGCCACGGTATTGAATTTGTATTCCCATCCCTGGAAGCCCTGTTCAAACTCCCTTTTGACGTCAGCCAGAGCTTCCGCCTCGGCAGTTACCTGGTCAATGCCCAGCTTCTTGTATTTCTCCACATTACGTTTATAAGATTTCTCCGCATAAGGCTCCAGAATCTTATCCACTTCCGGTACAGTAAAGCCGCCGTACTGCTGACTGGCTGCGCTCAGTACGATATCTCCTATGACATCGAACGCCACATCCAGTGACTTAGGCTCGTTGTACCAGATATTGCCCATCTCAAAGCCGCCGCTCAGCACCTCGGCAACGTTGAAAAGGCAGCAGTTCATCGTGTCGCGTCTTGCCGACATATCGTGAACATACAGATAACCGTCACGACAAGCCTGAATCTCTTCCGTAGTCATGAAAAACTTCTGATACAGCTCCTTATTGAACTGATTAAAGATCAGGCTTCTCTTTGTGGAAACAAGGGCGCTGTCCGTATTAGCGTTCTCCTTGTCGCCCACATACATGATCGACTGGCTCTTCTTGTAGACATCATCCATCATGCGGACAAAATCTTGCTTATAATTGCGGTAATCCCGGTAACTCTTGGCAACGATAGGTTTAACGTCTTCCAGCGCGCTCTCCACGATATTATGCATGATCTGGATCGGGATCCGCTCCTCACCCATATCATTGACCTTGTCAATGACCGTCTGGCATATATGACGTTTTTCCTCGTCCGTAAATTTAGTAAGCGCACGGTACGCGCTTTTGCCTACAGCATCGATTACCTTCTGGACGTTAAAATCCTCAAGACTCCCGTCTTTCTTAATGACTTTTACGGTCTTATCAGGTTTAAACTGCAGTCCGTAATTTTCATCAACGTCCGTGTCTGAATCAAATTTACTGCTCATCCATTTCCCCCTCCGCGGCTATTGCGCAAGCGGCATCTTACGTACAGAAAAGCGCTGCCTCTGTCCTCACTGTATGCCTTCCGCCCTCATACGTATAATACAACTTTTACAATATGATATGCACAAAATATGGTATCGGTTGACATAAAAGCACTATATTTTGTGGTTTAGATTTAGTATATGACAATATATATGGGATGTCAATGACTCATCTGTATTAAAATTAAACAAAAAGGGATATGTCTTTTTGTGACATATCCCAATATTTGATCAGTCTCTTATTCCGCGTATCACAGATCATCCGCCTGCCATCCGTTCAGCATTCCCGGCGTATCATTCCCGACCGCCGGATCGCCTCTACCGCCTCATTGATAGTCTCTACCGGCAGCGTCAGGGCAAACCGCACATGCCCGGCGCCCAGCGTTCCGAAGCTGCTTCCCGGAGTGCACAGCACACCGCTCTTCTCCAAAAGCTCCATAACAAAAGCGACATCGTCCGTATAGCCGTCCGGGATCTTCGCCCAGGCAAACATCGTACCCTCGCTGTCTTCAACTGGCCAGCCGATCCTGCGCAATCCACCGCACAGGGCGTCTCTTCTCTTCTGATACTCGGCGCACTGGTCCTTCACCATTTGATCCGGTCCTGTAAGCGCCGCGACCGCGCCGTACTGTACCGGCAGATATGTTCCATAATCGATCTGGGAACGGAATCTCTTAAAAGCGGCTACGATCTCGCAGTTACCCACCAGAAAACTAACTCTGGCGCCCGTATAGTTAAACGATTTGGACAGCGAATAAAATTCCACTGCGATCTTTTTGGCATCGGGAACCCTCAATATAGATTTGCCGATCCTGCCGTCATAAATAATATCAGAGTATGCGTTATCATGAATAATGACAATATTATGTTTGATCGCCCAGGGGATCAGCCTTTCATAGAAAGCGTCCGGCGCGGTTTTGCAGACCGGATTGAGCGGATAGGATACGATCATACACCTGGCGCGTTTTAGCAGCGCTTCATCCATTCCGTCAAGATCGGGCAGATAATGATTATCCTCCGTCAGATCGTATGTCACTATATCCGCCCCCGCCAGAGACGGCCCGATCCCGAATATCGGATAGCCGGGGTTCGGCACAAGAACAACATCGCCGGGATCACACATCGTCATACAGATATGCGTTATCCCTTCCTGGGAACCGTATACGGACATGATCTCATTTTTCTCAAGAGATACCTGATAGCGCTTCCGGTAACGCTCCTGCACGGCGGCGATAAGCTCCGGTATATCCACCAGCGCATACTTATAATTTTCCGGCTTCGACGCCGCCGCGGTCACAGCATCCATAATGTGCTTCGCCGGTTTAAAATCCGGGGTGCCGACGGACAGGTTATATATCTTCCTTCCCTTTTTTTCCGCCTCGTCCTTCTTCCCGTTCAGTACCTGAAATATACCCGCCTCATAGTCTTTCATGCGGTCTGCAAACTGTATGCTCATAACATGCTTCTCCTATTCCTGTTCATACTGCCGCGCCGTATCATACAGATAGCCGCGGTATTCTTTTACGATATCTTCGGGTGCCGTGATCTTCGCGCCCACGCCAAGTCCCGTCAGCCATCCGTAAAACTGCCCGCTCAGCGCCACCTGCACTCTGACCTGAAAATGCTCCTTGTCCTTTTTCCTGACAGGCACATCCTTGCCAAACCGATCCAGCACAACGCCGATAAAATGATTCTCAAACTCTAACGTAACGATCTCTTCCCTGCCGCCGAACATGCTGAATGTCTTATTGGCATACGCCGCGATATCAAATTTTTCAAACAGCTCTCCGCCCTGCCGGGCAACGCCCGCAAGCACTTTGATGTGTCCCATTTTATCCACGCGGAAGTGCTTGATCGTATTGCTCTGTTCGTCATGGGCGATCAGATAATAATTCTCGTCTTTACAGGTCAGCGCCCACGGACTGATCCGGTATATTTTACCGTTCTTGCGGGGCACAAGCTCCTTATCCAGATTCCACTCAAGATACTGGAACGATATCTGTTCGTTATTCTGTATCGCCCTGTGGATATCGTCAACGATATAGTAGATACTCTCATTGGCCGTCTTGATCCGGTTCGCCACATAGACCTGGCGCTGCAGCTGCTTTGCCTCCGCCCTGGACGCAAGTTTTTCGATCTTTGCGATCAGCTCTCTCGACTTCTTAAGCGTTAGAAATCTGGACGCCTGCACCGTCTCCACCAGAAGCTTAAGCTCAGCCAGTTCAAACTCCCTGCCCGCCAGATAATAACCTCCGCCCGTTTTTGCCTTGATCAGCACGATATCATACCCAAAATCGATGAGCTGTGCGATATCGTCATAGATGCTCTTTCGCTCCGCCCTGATACCGTATGCATCCAGCGCATCTATCAGCGCCTGCGCACTCATACAGTGCTCCTCGTCAGACTGTTCCGTCAATATTTTCAGCAGATACAGCAGCTTCAGTTTCTGATTCGAAGATTTCGCCATGATGCCTGCTCCTTTTTCACCGTATATTCCTTCACCTACGCAAAAAAAGGTGTTCGGTATGCGAACACCTTATCTCATCATGCATTCTCTGTATCTTCCGTCTGCGCCGCCTCGCTTTCGGCCGCAGCCGCCTTTGCATCCTTACTTTTTCTCCACTTGACACCGATCACGCACGCAACGATGACCAGCGCGATAATAAGTATAAAGATCAGCAGATAGGATAAAAAAGAATTTACAAATAAGATCAGATTTGTCATATGTCATCGTCCTTTTCCAAAATATACCGCCTCATCCGCACTGCGATCCGTTATGACCGCCTAAGGATCTTCGGCTTGTCTCTATGATACCACCAATCAGAAGCTGTCGTCAAGCAAGTCTGTGCCGTCCGCCGCCGCTGTCGCCAGCTTATCGCACCGTTCGTTCTCCGGATGCCCGTCATGCCCTTTTACCCACTGAAAAGTAACGTGATGCGGTTCCTTGGCCTTCAAAAGACGCTCCCACAGATCCGTGTTCCTGACCGGCTTGTTTCCCGCCGTCTTCCACCCCTTCATAAGCCACCCTTCGATCCAGTGCTCATTGAAAGCATCCGTCACATATTTGGAGTCCGATACCAGAGTCACGTCACAGGGCTTCGTCAAAGCCTCCAGCCCGGCGATCACCGCCATTAACTCCATCCTGTTATTGGTCGTTTTCTTATACCCGGCGGAATATTGCCGTTCATGGAGCATTCCCTTGCTGTCTATATACTGCACTATTGTTCCGTACCCGCCCGGCCCCTCAGGATTGCCCCTTGCGGCGCCGTCTGTATAGATCGTCACTTTCATATATCATGCCTTTCCGTCCCTGTTCCCTGCAGCTGTTTGCCAGCTTCCGCTTTCAAGGAAACGCTCTGCCATATTTTCCGCTTCCTCCACAATGCGCTCATCATATCCGAGCATTTTAAGAAGCGCGATCGCATTTCTTGTAACTGCCGGGCCGGGCATCAGCCGATAGGGGAAAAAGATGTCGTCCTGCCCGATACGCTCCTCAAAATGATAGTTATCGTATTCCTTCTCTAACAGCTTTGTCAGTTCCACATCATGCGTTGCCGCAAAACAGAGTGTATTGTCCGCAGAAAGCATTTTCATGATCTGCGTTGATGCCGCGATACGCTCCACCGTGTTGGTGCCCCGGAGCACTTCATCCACGAAGCAGAGCACATATGCATTTTCTTCTTTTGCGCTCTTAACCTGATCCAGTATCCTCTTGATGGATCCGATCTCCACCATATAATAACTTTGCCCGCCCAGAAGATCGTCCTTTAAGGACATGGAGGAATAGACGCGCACAAAAGGAGCCTCATACCGTTTAGCCGGACATGTGTGGATCGTCTGCGCCAGCACAGCGCAAACCGCCACGGCCCGCAGAAACGTAGATTTGCCGGAAGCATTGGAGCCTGTGATAAGGACGCCTTTTGCTGTCGATATGGAGTTCTTAACAGGCCTGTCCAGAAGCGGATGATATAAATCTTCTATCGTAATTCTTCTTCCCGCGCCCTGCTCACGGACATATTGGACCGACGGGACGCACCACGCTCCGTTATCCATGCTCTGTCTGTAAGATGCGATCACAATTGCCGTCTCGATCTGCCCAAGCAGCGTAACCATCTCATCGATCTCCGATACGTGCCCGCGCACCGCACGAAGCGCCTGATTGAACTGGATCAGATCTAAATAAAATATCATTCTCAGATAGTCCGTGAAAATGCTTAAGGGGTTGCCGTTTCCTTTTTCCGTAAAGACGATCAGCCATGTATTTCTGATAAATCCACGCATACTGTGATAGCATTCCATCAGCCTGTCCTGCTCTTTGCTTATGCCCGGGATCCGTCTGCGCCCCATCTGTCTGGCGCCTTCAAGCAGTCTGCAGATATAGCGGAAGCTCGTAATATACGGCTCGATTTCCTTATATTCCTTAAAGTACCCCGCAATATTGCGGCACAGCATAAGCAGGAAGGCAGTCATACCGATGGGAACCGATACAAACATAACGCCGAGACTTGCAATAAGCAGCAGGTCGCTCACAAGATATTTTATATTCTTACGTTCTCCCAGTGTGTCAAGACCGTCCAGATATTCATAGATGGAATATTTTCCCATTCTTCCCAGTCCAAACAATATGCTCTGCACATCCCGCCGCTGTTCCCCATGCTCCGCAAAATAATGGATTCGGGCCTCTGCCTCTTCCATCTCATCCTGTCTGCAGACCGGTGTGCGCAGCCTGTAATAGAGGTATTCATCACCGGCTGCACTGCAGGATACGTTGATCTTACGGTAAATGCTGTCCATATCCAGATCGTTCCATGTAATGCCGTCTATCTGGTGCTCCTCGGGATGCCTGAGATAATACATGGCTATGTGCTCCATCTCATCCGCTTTATAGCTTCTGGCAGAGGGTGTGCCGTAGCTTTGATACAGCTTCTCAAGCGTCTGTTTACGGTATTTTCTGCTATTCAGATATTCTATTCCCATAAGGAGCACAATGATAAGAACGATCGCGCCCGCAAATACAATATACTCCATAATTATCTGAGATTTTCTATGATCTCGTTTGCCTTTCCGTAAATTGCATCCACATCATACTGATCGGAAAATTTACCGTTCTCATATAATATTTTCCCGTGGATCATCGTCATCTTCACATTCTGCTTGCTTCCGCTGTATACAATATTCTTGGGAATATTATTGAACGGCTGCATATTGGGCTGGTGCAGGTCTATCATAATGATATCCGCAAGCTTTCCTTCCTCAAGCACATCCGTATCGGGCAGGTTCATCGCCTTGGAGCCGTTGACGGTTGCCATCTTAAGAACCTCCCACGCATCCACTGCGGAGGCATCCATCTCGCGCAGCTTGGCAAGTCCCGTTACCAAAAACATCTCCCTGAACATATCCAGACAGTTGTTGCTGGCAGGGCCGTCCGTTCCGATCGCCACGTTTATGCCTCTCTTAAGGTATTCAGATATAGGCGCGATCCCGCTCGCAAGCTTCGTGTTGGAGCCCGGATTGGTCACGACGCTTAAGCCTCTTTGCTGAAAGATATCCATATCCTTGTCGTCCATCCATACGCAGTGATATCCGCCGCCGCCATAATCAAAGATCCCCAGCGAATCAAACAGCTGCGGGGGCGTCATCCCATAGCGCTCCTTACACTCCTCCACCTCAGACCGGGTCTCCGACAGGTGGGTAAAAACCGGAGCTTTATACTTATGAGCCAGCTCCGACACTTTTTCAAGCAATTCCCGGGAGCAAGTATATTCTGCATGAAACCCGATAAAATAACTTAAGAGCGGATCGTGGCCGTTGTACTGCTGATAACATCTCTCGGTCCGTTTGTAGGACTCTGCATAATCTTCTTCCTTCTGTCCGCTCATACCGCTCACCTGCACGCAGCGCATTCCCATGTCCACGCACGCCTTCGCCACGGTATCCGGTGTGAGATACATATCAAAGATCGCCGTAATGCCGCTGGTCAGATATTCCAGGATGGCAAGCCTGGTCAGATGCTCTATCATCTCACCGTCCAGCTTTGCCTCCACCGGGAATACCCGGTCAAACAGCCAGTCATGAAGCGGCAGATCATCCGCATACGACCTGAGAAGCGTCATACCTGAATGCGTGTGCGCATCCTTGAAACCAGGCATCAGAAGATTCCCTTCGCAGTCGATCTCCCTGTCCCATACGATACAGCTCTGTCCGGGTTTTTGATAGACAGGATCCGTATTGCTTCCGTCTCCCACATACAGGATCTTCTCATTCTGTACCCAGACTTCGCCTTCCAATACATCCGCCGACTTCATCGTCAGTATCTTTGCGTTATAAAATCTGATATTCATATCTGTCCGCCTTTCATGTTTTTTCTTTTCTATTTTCTGCCGCAAGATTGTCCGGGCCGAATCCCTCCGGCAACAGTTCCCGCAGTGTCATGACCCGATAGTCATCCTCCGACTTTGCAACGATAACCTGAAAATCATCCGGATCGCAGAATTCCATCATGACCTGTCTGCAAACGCCGCAGGGATATGCATACTGCGTCAGTACATCTCCCCTGGGGCTTCCGGCAACGGCAATGGCCTTAAAGAATGTGATCCCATCGCTCACCGCCTTAAAGATCGCCGTCCGCTCGGCACAGTTGCCGGGCGAATAAGCCGCGTTTTCGATATTACAGCCTGTAATGATGCGTCCGTCCCCGGCCAGCAGAGCCGCGCCGACCTGATAATGTGAATACGGCGAATAGGACTTTTCCCTTGCCCTGATTGCCGCGCAGATCAGAGAGCGTATCACATCCGGCGTCAGTTTATCCGTACATTCCATACATAATCCTCCATGTCCGACGTTATACTCTGTTCTGGATCATTCTCTGCAATGATATCATAAAACGTCTGATCATGCTTTATAAATACTGCTTAAACTTCATGACTGACTCAGTCAATAATTTTTCAAATTTTGGTGCAACCGCGTTGGCCGCCTCCTGCACCTCTTCATGGGTGAGCGGCGAGCTGTTCATACCTGCAGCAAGATTGCTTACGCAGGACACGCCGCAGATCTTCATCCCCATATGGTTGGCTGCGATCGCTTCCACCACGGTACTCATCCCGACGGCGCTTACCCCCAGCTTACTTAGCATCTGTATTTCTGCGGGGGTCTCAAAAGACGGACCCGTCAGCTGCGCATATACGCCTTCAAACAGTTCGATCCCGTTTTCCTGCGCCGTAGATCTTATGACATCCTGCAGATCCTCATCGTATACATGAGACATATCCGGAAATCTTGTCCCAAGCTCATCAATATTCGGTCCAACTAACGGATTGGGTGCAAAACTGGATATATGATCCCGGATCAGCATCAGACTGCCCGCATGAAACAGCGGATCGATCCCGCCCGAGGCATTGGTCAGGAATAAAATCTTCGCCCCCATCATTTTCATCAGGCGCGTTGGAAGCACAACATCCGTGACAGGATACCCTTCATAATAATGGACCCGTCCCTGCATCATAACTACCGGGACCTCGCCGATATAACCGAAAATAAACTTACCTGCATGTCCGGGTACGGTTGAAACAGGGAAACCCTCGATCTCATTGTACGAAAGCTCTGCCTTCACATCCGCCGTCCTTGCAAAATTGCCGAGCCCCGATCCTAAGACGATCGCCACTTCCGGCTGAAAATCTATTTTTTTCTTATAACATTCATAGCATTTTAAGAGTTTTTCATATACAGGATTCATTGTCAAACCGCCTTTTTACCTTTCTGTTTTTTACGCTTCTCTATCTCTTTGCCTTTGCGCCTCTTTGTTTATGCCTCTCCGCCTTTTACGCTTCGCTGTACCGCATCCGGGCAATTACTGAAGCTGGGAGGTACAGTGTGGACATCTCGTTGCCGTGATGGCCACCTGCTCCTTGCAGAAAGGACATTCCTTAGTTGTCGCCGGCGCGTCTTCCTTCTTCCGCGACATCTTATTGATAGCCTTGATCAGTATAAATATCACAAGAGAGATCAGCAGAAAATTGATGATCGCTGCGATGAATGCGCCATAATTCAAGGTGGCCGCATTCTCTCCCTCTCCCAGCACAATGCACAGCGCATTAAAATCAAAACCGCCGGTAAGCAATGATAAAACAGGCATCAGAATATCGTTTACCAGAGAAGTAACGATCGCCGTGAAAGCGCCGCCGATAATAATGCCGACCGCCATATCCATCACGTTTCCTCTTGCCACAAATTTTTTAAATTCCGCCATAAATGTTTTCATAAGTAATTCTGCTCCTTTCGCACTGTTCATTTTATCTGCGCTTATTTTACCATAATCTCTGACGCCAACAACATAGATCATTCCGGGAGAATTACGCAGTAATTCTCTTAGCGCAGAGTGCTGACTCTGCGCTTATTTTACCATGATTTATGCAAAGCCGCAATCAAACCGGCAAATTTTCCGGCGCATACCTGCACAATATGAAAGAGACGGAACGCCCCTGCATTCCGCCTCCTATACAAATACGCTTTTACGGCTGTTAGCTGTTCTTCGCACATACCGGCTCCCATGACAGTTCCGGTCAGATGATAATGCACACCATGCCGCCGTTGCTGTCGTTTACGATCTTCTGCATCGTTTCCTGCAGTTTTACCTGACTCTCCTCGTTTATCATGGATATCTTACCCGTGATGCCGTCATTGACAAGCTGTTCCACAGTCTTGCCGAATATATTGGTCTCCCAGATGCCCTCTTCGCTTGTTCCGGTATCGGAAATGTACTGGATCAGGTCTCTCGCCTGCTCTTCCGTGCCAACGATCGGGGATATCTCCGTCTCGATGCTTGCCTTGATCATGTGAATACTCGGACTCTCAGCCTTGATCTTAACGCCGAATTTGTTTCCCTGGCGTATCAGCTCCGGCTTTTCCAATATGATCTCATCGCGGTCCGGCATCACCACGCCGTAGCCCTTATAGCGTACTGCTTCCAGTGCATGAAGCACCTTGACGTACTCCCGCTTCATCTTAGCCATCTCTTTCAGGACCGCAAGCATCTGATACTCGCTGCCGATCTCCTCGCCCACAAGCTCGCTTATCATCTCATAATAATATGAATCATCCACGTCCAGTATCACTCGGACGCTGCCGTCAGACATATTGATGCCATCGAGCTTGCACTTCTTGATATATTCGCTCTCGGGTGTAAAACGATTGGCCGTGATATCCCTTATACTGCTTAGATCCGCCATCAGTTTTTTGATCTGCGCCACGATATCCTTCTTCATCTTATGCTCATACGGAAGCATTTCCACCCACTTAGGCATATAGAATTCGATCATGGTGAGCGGAAATTCATAGAGAACATTCTCCATGATATGATTGATATCTTCTCGTTTGAGCTGTTCGCAATTGACCGGCATCACGGTAACCTGATATTTTTCACTGATCCCGTCTGCAAGGGCCTGCGTCTCTTCGGCATATGGTTTGGAGGAATTAAGCAGCACGATAAACGGTTTGCCAAGACTTTGCAGCTCCGTGATCGTCCTTGCCTCCGCCTCGGCAAAGCTTTCCCTTGGCAATTCTCCGAAAGAACCGTCGCAGGTTACAACAATACCGATCGTAGAATGGTCCTTAATGACCTTTCTCGTACCGATCTCCGCCGCTTTTGTAAAAGGAATCTCCTCCGTTGACCACGGCGTTTTCACCATGCGCTCCATATCCTCCTCCATGTGCCCGGAAGCGCCTTCCACCATGTATCCCACGCAGTCGATCAGACGCACATCGACATCAATATCCGCTCCCAGCCTGATATGCGCCGCCTCCTTAGGGATAAATTTAGGCTCCGTGGTCGTGATCGTCCTGCCTCCCGCACTCTGGGGCATCTCGTCCTGCGCGCGCTCTTTCTCGTTTTCATCCTCCATGAAGGGAAGCACAAGAAGATTCATAAATCGTTTGATAAATGTTGATTTGCCTGTCCTGACAGGTCCGACCACACCCAGATATATTTCTCCTCCCGTGCGAAGCTGTATATCTTTATACAGGTCATATGTACTGTTCTGCAAAAAGTCCATAAAAAAATCCTCCTGCTTATACTGGTAAATGTATATGCGGGAGGATTATTTTGTATTCCGGGTCATTCCTCGATCTTATGGAAAATAATGCAATTGGGCTGGTTGACCGGAATTTCCTTACCGTTCATTACAAGAAGGCCGTTTTTCAAGTCAACCGTAAAAAACGTCATCGTATTGGATTCCTGATTGAGAGACACCAGATGCTTATTGTCCGGAAACAGGTTCGCATCCTTCGGATAATCGCCGCTGATCGGCAGACACAGTATCTTTTCAAGCATACCTGTCTTCTGGTCGATCCTGTATATGATAACGCTATTATCTCCGGCGTTTGAGCTGACCATATATTTGAAATCTGCCGAGATATTCAGCGCGCTTGCCGCAGAGCCGCCCGCGTGATAATCATTCAGCGTGGATATCGTCTGAATCTTCTCAAACTCAGGATTTCCGTTGATCTCTTCATAAGTATATACATCTATATAATTCTTTAACTCATGCACAATATACAGGAATCTTCCGTCTTTAGAGAACTTCATATGGCGCGGTGCGGATTCCTGTTCGCTTCTGATCATATCGATCGGTTTCAGCTTGCCGTTCTCATGATCGAGACGGTAGACATTGACATGGTCAAGCCCCAGATCCGCCGCACACAGATAATGATTGTCTCTGGTCATCTTCACGCAGTTGACATGCGGTCTGAAGTTGCGCTCCGCAATACTGCCGAGTCCCTTATGGAATATCTCATCCGTGATCTCACCGATACCGCCGTCCTCATTAAGCCGCAGCACAGTGATCTTTCCGTCGTGATAGCCACCCACAAAAAGGAATCTGTCTTCATAGTCGGTCGACAGATAACAGCCTCTCATGCCATTGATACTGCCTGAATTGATGACGTCCAGATCCCCGCCGGGCAAGATCTTATATGCTTCCACGCCGAAGTCCGTGATCGAATACAGGAACTTACCGTTATGGGAGATCGTAATGTAGGAGGAATTCGTTATCTTGACTTGATTCTTCTCCGACATCCTTCCGTTCTTTAAATCAACGTCATATATTTTGATACCGTAAGTCTCTTCTCTTCCCACCGTATAAGTGGAAACATATGCCACATATTTACACTGACCCATATCAAACCACGCCTTTCATACCATATTATGCATCCGTTTCCGTAAGCCGTGCATATTTTGCCACCGACCGTCCATCGGCTGCATCTATTGTAACATAGTTCGCAGGCTTTGTTAATCTTTTTCAGAAAATGACAGGTTAACCAAATTAAATTTTAAGCCCGGTCAGAAGGAGTTCAGCGTGTCGTCCTCCTGCTCGTGAGTCGCAACATATTTTAAATAGTAGATTGCCTCATAGACAGGCGGGACACACAGGAACAAAAGCGTTATCACGCCCTCCACCAACAAATAACTGCCGTCATACAGCATACAGAATAGCAGATTGTTCCAGAATCCCTCTCTGTCCGGCGGATAAAAACAGACCGCCGAGATGACGAAGAGAACATACTGGCAGCATATTCCTATCACATAACCCATCTTCAATTTGAACGGCTCCGCTCTCACCCCTATATCCGAACCGCTGCCGGTGTCCGTCTGCGGTTCTTTCAACAGACCGCCCAGGCAGAATACGCCGTAACCCAGCGGATATTCCAAAAGCAGCGGAAGCAGCTGCGAAGCGACCGCTTCACCCGTCAGACGGTCCACTCCCATTCTTACCAGACCGAACAGTACGGAGCAGACTAACCCGTATTTAAATCCAAAAAAATAAGTGACAAGCCACAAAGACAAAAGGCTCAGGTAAGTGACAGAACCTCCCTGGGGAAGCACCACCACCTTAACGGCGGACAACAGCATAAACAAGGCCAGGAAGATCAATGTCCATATCCATTTACGATTCCATAGTTTCATCTTAATCTCCCTTCCGGGGCGTTTTCACGGCAGGATAATCTGTCTGTTTTTTCCTTCGCACCATATTGCGTTTGTACATATTCCTCTTTCTTTTTCTCAGGATCATATACAGCAGTAAAATCGTCAGCGTGCCGCTGATGATGACCGTTGTAAACGTTCTCGGCGCATATTCCGCCTCGATCCCCGCCCAATGGTAAAAGCCCATGAGCAGTCCCACCGCAAAATCCTGGATCTGGATGACGGCAAGAACCGTGGCGACAATATTCAGGATCGCGCCGTTTACCGCCTCCGTCTGCGCCGTTTTGAGTTCCACGATATGTTCCAGAAACTGCTGATGCTCATAGTACGTCTGCCGCAGCTCCTCGTTGGAAAATGCCCTGGTAATGCACGCGGCCTCCGCCTGCGTTCCATTGTATTTAAAATTCCGGATCTCCCAGAAACGCACCGTCTTGCCAAACTCGCGGTAAAGCTCGAAGATCTGCTCATAAGAAATATCGCCGTCATTCGCCAGCGCGTTAGTGATCTTAATATTTGTCTTTGCAAGCGCGGTATTCTGAAACATCACAAGCTGTGCAATAAACGCATAAGTAGCCGTGCTGTCGATCCGCTCGTGTACATCCTCCGAGAAATCCTTCAGGATAAAAGCGATCGTCACATCCGAAAGATACACCTCATAATAATCATACTGAGCGTGATCCGTCCGACACATCTCCTCTATATCCCTGCTCTGAATATGATAATCGATGTGCATACTGTTGTACACTTCACCGGACATGATATTCTGGAATTCCCGCTCTTCCTTCGGTTTGCCGGACAGACAGAGCAGCGATTTGCCGTCGCCGCACTTAATAAGGCCGTACTTAAGACGGAGATATTCATAGAAATCCGTATATTTCGGTCCGGACCCGCTCTCCGGATTTCTGATCTTCAGATATCCGTAAGAGAGCTGATCCTGAACCTGTGTCGTGGAAAATGGCGAATCCGGCAAAAACAATGTCATAACATACATATGACTGGGCCGGTGCGCTGCCAGGATCGCATACATCCTTTCCTCACCAACCACGATCTCACTGCCCTCAGGCGGATAATCATCCGTTGTGTGCAGTAGATCAAACGCGCCCAGATAAACCATATCCAGCTCCTCCAGCACGGCGTTGGACATCTCATAGCGCAGACAATCCTCCAGTCCGTCAAGAAGCGTACGCGCCATTTCGGGCACACAGTCCTTATTGGCATCCCCATTTTGGAAAAGCCCGTCCATACGGTGATTTCTGACATTGTCCGCAAACGGCAGAAGCAGATAAATATCGCTTTGATAACTTTTGAAATACAAATCATGTGCCAAAAGCTTCTCCAGAAACCGTTGCTGGCACAGGTAGACTATATTGCCGTCCTCCAGGGAGCGCTCCACCGTAAACATATAGTTCCGAAGCGCTTTCCTGCCATCCGCCGAAATGGCGATCGCGCTGATATCGGTGATTGGAAAGCCCCCGTCCTGCAGCATATTCAGATGTGCGATCCACGCGTCGGACAGCACAACGATAGCTTTCCCGCCCCGATAGTCGGGGTGGACCGCGATCGAGATAACGAACAGATGATTTGTCTTCGTATCATACTGCGCGATCTCATCTGCGCGGATATCATCGTCCCTGATCGTGGATGTCTGATACCGAATATCCTGATACAGTGCGTCCGTGCATGGGAAAAAATTGATGTATCCCGCCAGTCGTCCGCTCTCCTCATCCATGATACAGACAAAGCTGTCACGATTCGCCTGATACCGCGCGACCATATTCTTCAGTTCTCCGGCATATTCTGCTGAATAAACGATCTTATCCAGTTCCATGATCTTTGGAAGGAAATCGGCGTCAAATTCCAGTCCTGTCAGAACCTTAAACCGCATAAAAGCTACCTCCCGTCAGTCCGCTTTAAGTTCTTTCCACAGCTCGTTATACAACCTGGCGATCTCCTCATCCGCCTGCGTGCAGACCTCGCATTTGGCCAGATCCTCCTCGGTGGGTGTGATGGCGGGATCATTTCTTAATTCTTCGTCCATATTCTCCACAACGGCCTCATTGGGCGTGGAGTAATAGATGTACTCAAAATTTTTCTCAGCTACATCCTCACGGCAGAGGAAATCGAGGAATTTTGCCGCCGCCTCGGGATTCTTACAATTCTTCGTCACGATCCACGAATCGATCCATACGTTGGAGCCTTCTTTCGGCACTACATAAGCCAGGTCCTCATTATATTCATGACCAAGATATGCCTCGCCGGAGTACACGACTGCCATCGCGGCATTTCCCGCGACCACTTCATCTCTCGCCTCGTCCACCAGATAGGCCTGTACATCCGGTTTCTGCCTGATAAGAAGCTGCTGCGCCTCACGCAGTTCGTTTTCATCGGATGTATTTAAAGAATAACCAAGATACTTTAAGGTGATCATAAAAGTATCCCGCTGGCTGTTCTGCATGATGATATCATTCTTGTAACTGCCGTCAAAGAGAACGCTCCAGCTGTCGACCGGCCCGTCTACCTTCGTGGTATCATAGAGAATGCCGATCGTTCCGTAGAAGTAAGGCAGCGCATATTCATTGTCCGGATCAAAAGCCTTTGAGAATTGCCAGAACCGGTCCCCGATATTATCCGCATATTTCATGGAAGAAAAGTCAACTTTCTGTGCCTCGCCCTCCTGAATAAGCCTCTGTATCATATAGTCGGCTGAGCAGACAAGATCATAGGAGATGGCGCCTGAGCTGTACTTGGCATATAACTCTTCCGGCGTCAGCGCCTCCTCATACTTAATGCCGATCCCCGTCTCCTCTGTAAACTGGTCGATCACCTCGGGATCCATATACTCCCCGTAATTAAAAACCGTAAGGTATTCCGCCGGTTCCTCTTTTCCGCAACCGCCCAGCATAAGGCCTCCGGTCAGCGCTATCAGCGCCGCGCATAGGTTCTTTCGCAACATTTATCTGCTCCTTTCTACAATATCGTCCGTACTTTTTCCCTTGCCGGACAGTATATTAAACAACAACAGTATCACAAATATCACTGCAAACAGCAGTGTGGACAAAGCATACATCTGCGGCTTGATACCTTTTCTGATCTCCCCGTAGATCATGGTTGACAACGTATTGACACCGGCTCCTTTTGTAAAATATGTAATGACAAAATCGTCCATCGACATTGTCAGCGCCATAAAAAATCCCGCCAGTATACCGCTGCCGGCCTGCGGAAGCACAATGTGGAAAAATGCATAAACGCTGCCCGCGCCCAGATCTCTTGCCGCCTCATAAATGCTTATGTTAAGCGATTTTAACTTTGGCATAACGCTCAGTATCACATACGGTATATTAAAAGTAATATGCGCGATCATCACACTTCCGAATCCGAGCGGCATAAACCGGACAAACCAGAGCATCAGCGCGATCCCTGTCACAATATCCGCATTCAGGATCGGAATGTTTGTCACAGACATCACGACCCGATAGCTCCGCCTGCGCATTGCCTCAATTCCCAAAGCGCCCAGCGTTCCTATGACCGTTGCGGCGGCGGCCGATCCGAATCCCAGGATCAGCGTTGTCTTAAGCGCCTCCATGATCTGTCTGTTGGAGAACAGGCTGCCGTACCACTGAAGCGTAAAACCGCCCCATTTTACCCGGGAACGCGAATCATTAAAAGACAGCACGACCAGTACAAGAATCGGGGCATACAGGAACAGTAGAATAAGCGCCAGATAACATTTCATAAATACCCTTTTCAGACTCACCATATCGTAGTCCCCCTGTCCTCCATGTCATTCTGCATCGTAAAAGCCAGACTGATGAGGACCAGAAGCATAAGCGATATAGAGAGGCCTGCGCCCAAATGCCAGTCCATACTCTTCATAAACTCCTGTTCGATGATATTACCGATCAACTGCACCTTGCCGCCGCCCAGGATATCCGCAATGACAAAAGAAGTCATGGCCGGCACAAACACCATTACCACGCCGCTAAGCATACCGGGCATAGAAAGCGGGAAAATGATCTTACGGAATACCGCCATACTGCCCGCGCCCAGATCCCTTGCCGCCTCGATCGTATCCTCATCGATATCGGAGATGGCATTAAAGACAGGCAGTATCATATAGGGAAGGAAATCATACACCATACCGATCATAAGAGCGCCCCATGTGTTACTGATGGAAAGCGGCGCGATCCCCAACTTGCCCAGCAGAAAATTCAAAATACCGTTTTTGGACAGTATCATCTGCCATGCCAGTATCCGCAGAATAAAATTCATCCACATCGGAAGCACTAACAGAAAGATGGTAAACCCCTTTCGCTTAAACCGAAAGCTCTTTAAAAAAAGCGCCGCCGGATATGCCAGAAGTATACAGATCAGTGTACAGCCAAGCGCTATCGCAAGCGAGAAAAACAATGCCTGCCGGTTGATCGGTTCCGAAATAGCAAGGATGTTGCTCCATGTAAACGTGCCGTTATCCCTTGTAAAAGCGCTGATCCCGATAGTGATAAGCGGGAGCAGCGTAAAGCCCACGACCCAGATAATATACGGTGTGGCAAGATACTTTCTTTTCATTCTTTGATTATCTCCGCATCTTCAGATTTAGGTTTATGCATGATCTGGATATTGTCGGGAACTACATAGAGTCCAACCTGCGATCCCACTTCCGGCGCGTTGACACTCTGGCTTACCCATTCGTAACCGTCCGTGCGCACCTTGATCTCATAATAGGCGCCCTTAAACAGCACAGAAATTACCTGTCCGCTAAAAAAGCCGCATTCCACCGGTTTGATCTCCAGATCCTCAGGTCTGATGACCACATCCACGGTTTCCCGCTCTCCAAATCCTTCATCCACACAAGGGATCTTCACGCCGAGTATCTCCACGACTCTGTCGCGCAGCATGATTCCGTCAATAATGTTGCTTTCGCCGATAAAATCAGCTACGAAGGCATTCTGCGGCTCATCGTAAATAGATTTGGACGTCCCCATCTGCTGTATGATACCCCGGTTCATCACCACGATCCTGTCCGACATGGTGAGGGCCTCCTCCTGATCATGGGTAACATAGACGAAAGTGATCCCCACTTCTTTCTTGATCCTGATAAGCTCCTGCTGCATGTCATGGCGCAGCTTTAAGTCAAGCGCACCGAGCGGCTCATCCAGAAGCAGTATCTCCGGCTCGTTCACGATCGCGCGCGCGATGGCGATCCTCTGCTGCTGGCCTCCGGAGAGCGCCGTTGTATTGCGTTTCTCGTAGCCTTCCAGATTCACAAGCTTCAGGGCGTATTTGATCTTATCCTGAATATAGGACTTGCTTTTTTTCTTCAGCTTCAATCCAAAGGCGATATTCTCCTCCACGTTCATATGCGGAAATAAAGAATATTTCTGGAAAACCGTATTGACATTTCGCTTTTCCGCAGCCAGATCCGTGATATCCTTCCCGTCAAACCAGACTGAGCCGGCATCCGGCCTCACAAAACCGCCTATAATGCGCAGCGTCGTACTCTTTCCGCAGCCGGAAGGCCCCAGCAGCGTAATAAACTCATTCTTACCGATGGACAGGGAAAGATCGTCCAATACCTTTTTACCGTCAAAAGACTTGGAAATATTCTTAAGCTCCAGTATGTCTCTTTCTTTTTCGTTCGTTTCCATATGCTTCTCCTAAAAGCTGGGCGGTGTGCTGACCCAGAGCACTTTTGCGTCTTTTCGTCCCGCCGCTTCCAGCTTATGTCGTTTCGTGGCAGAATAATAGAAAGAATCCCCCTGCTCCGCAATATGTACCTTCTCTCCGAAATACAGCTTTACGCTGCCCTCCAGAACATACCCGAATTCCTCCCCCTCATGCGGTTTGTCAAAAGGCTTGTTCTCCTTTGTGCACAAAGTGACAAGAATCGGTTCCATCTGATTTCTCTGGGCCGTCGGCACAAGCCATCTGGTGCTGTTGCCCGCCTTGTCTGTCTTCTCAAAACAATCTTCCGGTTTATAGACGATCTGCGGATCCTCGTCATCGTTGAAAAAATCCGTTAGATTACTGCCAAGGCACTCTACGATATCCGCAAGCGTAGCAACAGAAGGCGCGGTAAATCCCCGCTCCACCTGAGAGATAAAGCCCTTCGTAAGATCTGCGCGGTCAGCCAGTTCCTGCTGCGTCAGACCATTCTGATTTCTCAGATTTCTAATCTTATTTCCGATCTGTTCTTCCAGTTTCATAACTCAAATTCCTTTTACCTCGTATTTTACGCGAGTTGTTTACTAACAGTTAACTTCATGTTTATATGCACTGACTTCAATTATACATATACTAAACATAAAGTCAACTATATTTTTTATCATATGTGCTGTAAAAATAAAAAACGGCAAGACACAGACCCCAAAGTCCATGTATTCTGCCGTCAGACTGCTCTTTTTACTTATTATAATACTTTAATAATAATACTTTAATAATTCTGGAAAGCGGCATTTAACGCATAAGCAACGTCATTGTCCGCCATTACATAAAAGATAACATCCCCTCGGCTCTCGATCAGCACAGTCTCCGCGCTGACGCACACCCATTTATCCGGGTCCGCGTTATCCTTTAGCTGCTGTTTCACCGTATCAACGCTGTCCCCGTCTACCCTGAGGAGGACACACTGATAGGCGATCGATGACATCAAAGGCATGGAAACCACTGCTTCCGAATACTCTATCTCCTCCGTTCCGAGAACAGACGTCTTCATGTCATCCGTCAATTCAAAAGTCTCAAAATTGGCAAGCCCCTGCCTGAAATCATCCGACAGATCAGCTTTTTCATAGATGCCACTCATGATATCGCTTAAGCTTCCATCAAGCCGTTCTTCTTTGCCTTTGCACGCGGTGCACAAACCCGCCATGACTAACAATATCATTACGGCATATATTCCGTTTCTTACTGCCCTTGCTATTCTCATGTTATTCTCCATTCCGGCCCTGCGATCGCCACTCTTACCGTATACCGTTTTCCTGATCACGATACACTATTCTGCCAAAGGATGCGTATATGATTCCATATACTACTTCACATACTATCATATCCTCTTATTGCGGACATATACCCGCAAATTTTTCGCTTTTGAGGCGCATATCGAATTGTTCGTAGAAGCTCTGCTCCGTATCATACGGCGTCTGATAAAACGTCTCCAGAAATATGACATTTGCCTTCCGCATATATTCATCCGACTCCTGTTCCATAATGCGTTTCTGAATGTCTTTGCGCAGTCCGTGCCACTCGGTCAGAAATCTCTCATATCTCGGAAGCTGCCCGGTCTCCAGCCATTTTTTTATCTTGACCTTCGTGCGGTTACCGGCCTTACAAGCGTCCTCCAAAAGAAAATACCGCAGTCCCTTTTCATCGTAGTTTCTGCCAAGCGGAAAGAGTCTGCACAGTCCCGGTCTGTGGCTGTGTATACTGCACCGTCCCTCCCTGCTTAAGAAGCCGCATGCATCCGTATCCTCTTGCATCTTTAATGCCGGCAGAATCAGGCCCTCCTCCACATGCAGACTGATCTTGTCCTGTACCAGCTGCGAAAAAACCTGCCCTGTAACCGCCTGCAGCATATAGATATCGTAAGCGTCTAACAGTATGGAATCGCCCATGCCACGACAACATTCACTGCACCCCGCGCAGTCATTACATCCAAGCTTTGCTATATCATTGGCATTAAGCAACGTACGCATGTCTAATGTTCCCCATTCATACCAAAATTCTGTTAACACATCTGTAATGCCAGCACGACCGGCCGCTTATAATTTATCATGAAAAAATCCGATAATACGCTGCCATATTTCTTCCTGGAAAAACTGATTATCCGCATGATCCGCTCCGTCGATCGCTATCAGCTTCACATCGCATCCCTCTTTTTCCAGCTTATCATGCAGCGTCTCACCCTGCATAAAGGGTACTGTATGGTCGTTTGTTCCGTGAATGATCATAAACGGCGGCGCATCTTTTGTTACATAGCTGACGGGGCATATCCCGACCGCTTCATCGAGATGCAGCATGACGTTCTTGCCAAGAAGCTGCGATTCATTCGATACCGCCGCAGCCGCCTCTGATTCATATGGAATACCGGAAACATCGGTGGGCGGATACCACGGACATGCCGCCTGCACTTTGCTGGAATATTCCGTGTAATCTCCCACATCATATGCCGGATCATTCACCAAAGCCGCCATCGCTGCCAGATAACCGCCGGCAGACTCGCCCATGACGCCAAACCGTTCCTTGTCAATATTGTATCTCTCACTGTGCGCTTTCAGATATCGTATACCCGCTTTGACATCCGTAAGCTGCGCCGGATATACCGCTTCGTTAGTCGTCCGGTATTCCACGCTAGCAACAACAAATCCGCTTCTGGCAAGTTCAGACAGATAAGCAAGATGCGCCGACCTGTCCATTACTCTCCACGCTCCACCGCATATCCAGACAACACACGGATATTTTCTCGTCTTGTCCTCCGGATAAATAATATCCATCTTAAGCTCTCTGATCGTATGCCCGAACCATGCATCTGTCTGCGCAAATGTTATGCCGGATACTACAGAATATTGAGGCTGTTTCTTTTCAATAGTGACTGTTTCACGCATTTACTTATCCTCCGATCGTTATACAATATATTATTATTATACCGAAAACAATAATCAACAGCAACACAGGATTAGAAATCAGCGTGATAATAAGTTTTAAAAATAATAAGCATTTCTTCGCTATTGCATTAAATTAAGGAAACCTGTACACTAAAAATATGTGTCACGAATAACAGAATAACAGATTCAGACAATTACACAGACAGCATAAATGAGCGCCGACAAGATATTTATGCAAGCTTTTGCAGTTTTTCACTATGTTCAGCCACCACTTTTTTCAAAATGTCAACATCATCCTGCAAAGCATCTATTTGCCCCGCGTTCACCTGATACCGTTTGAATGTTGACAAATAACAGGATTCTATATTCTGCAGCCGGGGCAGGATATCATTCTCCTGAGTCAGTTCGATCCTCTTCAGGCGGTCATTAACAGGCTGCAGCTTATGATCCATCATATCCGACATAGTCAACAGCAGATCCGGTTTTAATTCATCTTGTACCATATCCCGCACTGACTGCATCAGGTCGGGCTTAATGTCATTTTGTACCATATCCCGCATTGACTGCATCAGGTCGGGCTTAATGTCATTCTGTACCATATCTCGTACTGTCTGCATCAAATCAGGCTTAAGGTCATTCTGTACCATATCCCGCAATGACTGCATCAGGTCAGGCTTAAGGTCATTCTGTACCATTTCTCGTACTGTCTGCATCAAATCAGGCTTAAGGTCATTTTGTGCCATATCCCGCACTGATTGCATCAGGTCAGGCTTAAGGTCATTCTGTACCATATTTCGCACTGACTGCATCAGGTCAGATTTCAAATCATTCCGCACTGTGTCCGTCATGGACTGCATCATACCTGAAATAGCGTTTAATAATTCATGATCCAATTTAGCATCCTCCTTTCGTGTGAACATGATTATAACATGATGTTCGCGGTAAAGTACAGAAGGATTTTGCATGCTGTGTAACGCATATGTAATTGTTGCACAACACAATATCTTGTATTTTAATATCCAAATTATCTCTTTCGATCCAATATATAGTTTTCTTGTTTTGTTTATCAATATATCGTTAATCATTTTTCTACATATAATCCACTTGCAGGATGTAGAATCAATTATACTCGACAATATATTCAAACCAGAAATCTTTTACTTTATCCCATACTCCTTATATAACTGCTTCCGGTACTCCTTATCTCCGATGGACCGCGCCAGATCATCATACCGCTTATCTGAAATAAGACATCCGTGCAACTGGCTAAGCAACTCTTCACCCTGTTCCAAGCCTTCCATGCGCACATAAGCATCCCGCGCATTCCTGTCGCGGATCTCTTTCAATTTGGCCTCCCTTATCCATCGCAGCGTCCTTCCCAGTCCCATCTCCCTGACCTCTTTTATAGCTTCCAGTATGCCCGGATTTTTCGTTTCTGTTTCCAGCATTGTAATCTCCTCCTCTGTCTTTGCCTTAAACAGACGGATCCAGTCGTCTATGCCCCTTCCGCTCAAGGGTTTGTTCAGTTCGATCACATGTATCTCCAGAAGGTCTGAAAAATCTCTGCCCTTCTCGTCCCGCATCCTGTATACCCTGTGGTACTCCGGTCCGTCATCCAGATCAAAACCAAGGACACTGATGCAGATACAGCGTTTCAGCCGCCTATAGTCTTCCCCTGCAAGCAGTCGTTCCGTGAACAACTTCGCCAGATAAAACAGGCTTCTCCCATCCCAGCAGGCCACCACCCTGACCTGCATTTCCACATTCACCCTGCGGTCGCCGTTCACCTCCATCAGCACATCCAGTATCCCCTGTTTCTCGCGGTAATGCCGTTTCCACAGGAAAGGATTCGCCAGGCGGACCGACCGTATCTCATCAGGTGGGATACCCAGCACATCGCTGATAAATCCCTTCCGGATCTTCCCGTTCAGAAACAGTCGCTTAAAGGCAAAATCGTACGTCAGCGGTATCATGTTCCCCATATGTTTCTCCTCCTGTTCCGCAGGAGTCTTCGGGCGGGGAACACCGCATCTTTGAAAATCTCCTGCTTTTAAATTGTGTGTTGGTTTTAAAAGCATAGATTTTCTGGATTACATAGAAAAAATAATGTTAAGATGATAAAAGAAATTATATGCTTTGAATAAAGCTTAGCATATGGTGTATGAATTTGCAAGTGTTTTTGTTCTGAATTTTATACAAGTCACCTTTTTATCAAGAGTCCTGAAAATTTCTGTAATTAATGATCTACATCCCGGGATCTGCCACGGTCTGCGTCCCGTCAGGTTCACGCATTCTTTGATCTGATGCGCTTACACCGTACTCTCATAGTATTTCCTGACTTCCTCGCGGGTGCAGTCAGCATACTCTTCATTGCTGATCACAACTGTATAAACCGCTTCAAAATCGGACTGGAACCGTCTCAGCGAGCGTACAAGCGCGGCAAGTCCTTTTCCCCGGCCTTCTGCAAGTCCTTCCGCAAGTCCTTCTTCTCTTCCTTCTTCAAGGCCTTCTGCAAGGCCTTCCGCACGGCTTTCCTCAAGTTCCGCTCTGTGGTCGGCCTGATCCGCATAGTACGACATATATTCCACCATCAGTCTTGGGTCCCTCTTCGCTGTTTCCACTGCCGCATCCACCTTTCTTGTATACTCGTCCGTCGCCGTTCCCTCCGCCAGATATTTGAGGAAGTTCCTAAGTTCCGGCGTGACATCATCCATCTCTGAGTAAGGATTCAAGAAAATCTTCACCGCTTCGTCTCCAAGAACAAGTTCTGTGTCTTCCCTGCACCGATTCTCGAATGTATAGATATGCCTGCCTTTATGAAAGATATCCTCCATACAGATGAAGATCACAAAACTCCGGTTAAGCTCTCGGTAGTCCACTCCTCTGCCAAGCAAATCCACATCGATCAGGTTCTGATAATAACGGCTCCGCTGCGGCAGGTTCGCCGCGCGCGCCGCCTGCATCTCCACGTTGTAGACGGTAGCTTTTTCATCCTTCACATAGATATCCAGACGGATGCCTTTGGCCTCGTTCCTGACCTCGATCGTCTTCTCGCCCTCCGGATACTCAATGCGCTCAATCTCCACATTCAGTACGATCTCCAAAAGCCGTCTGCACAATTCCTTATCCTGCATCACCTTGTAGAAAATGAAGCGGTCCGCAAGGGTCAATTCCTTGAACGCCTTCGGCGGCGCACTTTTCTCACTGCCCCACCTGTCTTTATTATATGATGGCGTGGCGGTTTTTACAATGGTTTTTCGTGTATTTTTTGCCAATCCTTCCTCTCTTTCCGCATGGGAAGGTCGAGATACCTATTGACCGGATGGATCGGCTGCCCTCATCCGTTCTCTGAAAAACAAGCTTCTGCCATACCGTATACGCTTATCCCACGCTCTATTTATACTGTTGTCGTTTCTCTTGCTGGGATATTGGCTCTGAACATGAGCACCATCCATGTGTCAAAAGATTTCCGGCAGCCAGATCACTGCCGATAAACACAATATAACAGATACGCATATGGATTGCAAGCGGTTTATGGTGTAAAAATCATTTTCTTTCTGATATTGTCCGTGCTACCGCAAGCGCCGCCGCGATCACCTGATCCATGTCATAATAACGGTACTCGCCTAACCGCCCGCCAAAGATCACATCCGGCTCCTGCGCCGCCAGCGCTTTGTACTGCTCATACAGTTTCTGGTTTTTCCCGTCATTCACGGGATAATACGGTTCATCGCCCAGTTTCCACTCGCTGCTGTACTCGCGGCTGATCACCGTCTTCGGCAGCTCGCCGCCATCCGCAGCCTTACCGAACGTAAACCATTTATGTTCGATGATTCTTGTATAAGGCGTCTCTCTGTCGGTGTAATTCACTATGGCATTACCCTGGAAATTAGGTTTGTCCAGCACCTCAGTCTCAAACCGCACCAGACGGTATTCCAGTGGTCCGAAGCGGTAATCAAAATAAGCGTCAATGGGCCCGGTGTACACCACCTTCTCCGCCAGCGCGTCAAGCTCTGCCTTATGTTCCAGATAGTCCACACCCAGGCGTACTTCCACACCCTGCAGCATATGTTCCACCATATCTGTGTAGCCGTTTACGGGGATACCCTGATACAATGCGTTGAAATAGTTATTATCATAGGTTAGGCGCACCGGAAGACGCTTGATGATAAAAGCCGGCAGATCTTTACAGGGACGTCCCCACTGCTTCTCGGTGTAACCCTTCACCAGCTTCTCATAGACATCGGTTCCCACCAGTGAAATTGCCTGTTCCTCCAAATTCGCCGGATCCGTAATACCCGCCGCTTTGCGCTGTTCATCGATCTTTGCAGCCGCTTCCTCCGGCGTCACCACACCCCACATCTTATTAAAAGTGTACATGTTAAAGGGCAGAGAGTACATCTCACCTTTGTAATTAGCAATGGTTCCCAGCTTGAATCCGTTAAAAGCGGTGAAACGGTTCACATAATCCCATACTTCGCGGTCATTTGTATGGAAAATATGCGGACCATAGCGGTGGACATGAATACCCTCCACTTCCTCAGAATAAACGTTTCCGGCAATGTGATTCCGCCGGTCCACGACCAGGCAGCGCTTCCCTGCGGCCGTCATACGCTCTGCAATAACGGCGCCAAACAGACCGGCGCCAACGATGAGATAATCATAGTTCTTCATGTTAACATCCTCTTGCACAATCTTATTCTTCTATGACATTTTAATTTTTGTGTTTCTGATAACACAGACGGCTCTATTTTATCCAAATAATACAGTAAAGTCTGGGCAATTATAAAATAAGTTATCACTGTGAAGTATTCATGTTTTTAAAGAATAAATCACATCTTTTAATTCATCTACTGATGCTACAACAAAATCAGCCTCTCTTGGTACGCCTTCATCTCCATACCACAGGGTGAGTATAGATTTACATCCCGCATTTTTTGCACTCAGAATATCATATAATCCATCGCCTATGACAACACAATTATCCTTTGTTACATCCTCTCCCATACTCTCAATTGCCTTGAGGATAGGAACTGGCGATGGTTTCGGTTCGCTAACATCATCCGAGCATATGACGGCATCGAATAATTCCTCAATTCCAAAATATTTCAATATATCGACTGTTCTATAATGATCTTTACCTGTACAAATTGCACATTTTGCATTATTCGCCCGTAATTCCTTAATCAGTCTAATTGCCTCATCATTGATAATAATTTTATCTATAGATTGAACACTTATTTTTCTGTATGGATCGGCCATCTCTACTGGCAAACCCATCTTTTTGAATATATTGGGCAGTGAATCCCCGGTATATTTTAGATACTCAGAAAACGGAGGGCAATTATCGTCACCCACAACTTCCCTGTAACTGCCGTAATACGCTTTCTTTTGCACTTCAATTGAATTAATTAACACACCATCAAAGTCAAATATTAGATGAATACTTTTGTCTCTCATATACAGCCCTCTCAAATTGCCTTTTTAATGATAAATCGAATCTGTTATAAATGTAATGTCGCATCCGTTTTGCTTGCCAAGTAGAAATGCACGGAAAGCATGGTTGAGATGTTTGACCTGTTCTAGCGAAAGATCTTTTTTCAACATATCATCGTAATAGTTCTCACCAAGATCAACAGAAAATCCATCGAACCCAGCAAGGAGTATTTTTTTCGCTCCAAGTGCTGCCAGAAGGTTTAATATGATGTATCCGGCAGAATCGTGTGTTTCCTCATCAACCGTTATCCATTTGTAATAATCAATTACCCTTGTTCTGGGATTTACCGTTCTTGTCACACTCGAAGGGACAATTATGTCTTTCCCTGCTTTTAAAGCAGTTCTATACCTTTCCTCTTTGGTGCAAAGCTCATATTCCACATTAAATACACTGCAGTTCAGGCTCACCGATATATCTGCTGCTTTAATAGCCTGTTGTATTTTTTCTTTTTCTTTTGTCAGACTTTTCCCAGGAGCCAAAACACAAACCGTTTTGTCAAAGAATATTTTCCGAAGATCTTCAATAGTTGCCGTATCATCAAACGGGGTTTTCCCATTGTAATAACGGTATTTTTCTTCTGCATATTGTTGATTGAAAGAAATCCTTCTTTCACCCTCCAATGTACCTAACAACTCATTGAGCCCTTTCACGGACAGCATATGCTTGTTATAGTAATAACTGGCATAAATCGGGGAGCAGTCATTGATTGACGATAAATAATACTCAACAGAATATCCCCAAGGAAACTGTTTCTTGATCAGTCCTATGACAGTATCAATTATATTTAAAAGCGGCGGTATCACATATTTGCCGCCATAATATTGATTTAGGTGTGATAGGATGAGTTCTGTATTCAGATTACCGGCCCCTCGTCCCATACCCATAATCGAGGAATCAAGCATTTTATCCCTGTCCATAGGTAGACGCAAAAATGTGATAGCATTCGCATAAGCCATCTGGATATTATTATGAGAATGAAAGCCAAGTGCGATATCAGGCCGCAATCGTTGATCGAAAAACCGTGAAAGTCGTTCAATATCTGATTGCTGCATTTGCCCGAAAGTATCTACAAAATAGAAGCCTTTAATATCCATTTCATTTGCCGCCGCTGCAAGTTCCTCCAGTTCTTCCCATGAATAGTGAAGCGTGACCATCGGCTGCATATAAACATCGTATCCCTTTTGTGATATTGCCCTGTACAAAGGCAGCACATCATGAAAATTACGTTTGTGGAAGGCCAAACGAATCGCATCAATACCTCCTTTTGTCCGATCGTGGAGACTGTCTACATCAAACTTTCCATAATCAAACATGGCAAAATATGTTACGCCCGGCTTTTTCTCTTTGAGAAAAAAACGTTCGATGACAGTTTCATTTATGTACTGCGTCCGTCCCCTTTCTGTGCCAGTATTCTTTTCCAAATATCCCAATTCAACATACTGTATTCCCGCATCTTCAATGGCAGAAAGAATGTTCTGCATATTTCTTTCCCCAAAATTAAAGTCATTTACGATTCCTCCATCTCGTAAAGTGACGTCTAATATAGCAACCGAGCTCATAACTTAAATCTCCTTAATGCTGTTTCAAATCCTACACAAACCTCAATAACCTACAAAGTTTATCAGAAATCCCGAATTTCTTCTCCACATTGTTCCAAAGCCATCTATAGATTCGTGCAGCCAACAGAGAAAACACAAATACTAACACCACACAAACAGGGATAACAACTGCTGTCTGTGGCGGATATATCTTCAAATGAATGGAAAGACCACTTATAATATTCCATACTCCTATATGAAACAGATAAATCAGGAACGTCAGCGAAGACAATCCGGAAAAATCCACATGTATTTCCAATAAAGAGAAACCGCAAAAAATCAATACAGCACTCAATATTACGAATGGTGACAGTCCCTCGAATGCGAGCCAATCAAATGGCTGTCTCATCCCTGTGAAACTCTTCCCAGCCATCATTTCCTTGTATCTGAGAATTGCAAGCAACATTTCCGTAAGCAGACCAGAAGCAATCAGTAGTACACCCTTCATGTTAGATCTGCCAATACATTTTGCCCATCTTCTAATGGAAAAACCTGCCATAAACAAACTTAAAAACTCCGTCTGCAGACCAACGTCCCATCCAACTGCAAAATCATAGGGCCTTGACCAGTAACTCACTACCGACACAAGCAGAAACAGCCATGTTATTTTTCCAAACAAATTAACCGGCTTTATTCTTTCCTCAAGGACCAGCAAGACCGGCGTCATCAAATATAGTCCAAGGAGCATGAACATAAACCACATAGGCCGCGCAGGCAGGCCTAAAACCAGATGAAGCAAAGGTATCAGGAACTCATACCCCCCCCCCGAACTGGTTATCCCATATTTTATTACATTTTTTGCGATTGCATAGATTGTATAGCCCATACTGAATATTATGGTTGTAACTCCTATATTTCTAAATGATCTGGAATAGAAAAATTTAAAATCACTGTTACGCTTATTGCCTAAAAGAAACGCCCCTGACAGCATTACAAAACATTGCACGGCAAATCTGGGAAGCGTGTCCAGAATAACCGTTGCCAAAAGGCTCCCTTCAAAGACAAAACCATAATTCTGATAATTAATTTTAAACGATGCCTGCAGAAACCAATTGGCTACATGTATAAATATCACTGCAATTGCACAAATCACCCGCAACAGATCATAATTTGATTCTCTTTTGTTCATTTCCTATCTCCTGTGCAGCTTTTCCTAATTTTAATGGCTTATTCCGATGCAGGACGTACAAAATTCAGCAGTATCTCCGCCAATTCAAAATCCTCCGGCTCATCAATATCTACGGCTTCCTTAAATGAAACACACTTAATATATGGATTCAATCCGATTCTTCTACGGTACTCCCTGAATACATCATTTCGAAACACATAGACGGACGATGTCTCTTTATATATAGGTTTCAAGTCTTGCGTTCTTGGCAGATTATCCGGTGTAAAATTCAATGGTCTTCCGTCTTGCCAAAGAAACGTTTGTATTTTCTCAGCGCAGAAAGAAGAATCATATTCCCCACTTTGCACCGCTGCAATACATTCGGTCATTGTAGCTGTCGTGACAAATGGGGCAGTAGCATGAACCATAATGTAGATGTCAGCATCCTTTTCACGAGTGAAGGCATCAAAGAACTGCGTAAAATTCGAAGTGGGCAGATCCAGATATTCAGGCCGTTTCAGAAAGGAAACTCCATTCGGCAGATAAGGAATAATTTTCTCGGAACTGCAATAAACATATATCTCATCTGCCATACCTGTCGCTGACAAGCTGTCCAGTGCATATTGCAAGAGAGGTTTTCCTCCCAAAAGTTTTATGTTTTTACCCGGCAGACGTTCATTGTGGAGCTTGATTGGCATCATAGCGATTGTTTTCATCTTAATCCTCCTGTTGTGAAATATCTTTTTTTAAACTGCTCATAATCTTCGTCAGCAATTTGCGTTTCAACCAGCAAACTATTCCTATTATTGCGACCAGCAGATACCGAATAAGCGGATGATCGCAAGCAAACACCATACCCGCTGCCGATATAACGACAACTGTTGAAATAGCCAGTATCGTCTTGCCATCATATATGGAGGCAACGCCGATTTTCCAGTTGCAAACGGAACGCATAAAAAGGCAGTGTGCCACACTCAGAAGCATATAGCAGAATAATGTCGTATACCCCGCCGCATAGTAACCATATTTAGGAATAAACAACAGGTTCAAGATGATATTTGCAAATGCTGCTGTTGCTGATGCGATAGCGATAAAATGGTTCGCCTCAAAATAAAATTCAATATTGGCAAACAGTGAATACAGAAAAATGAAATACACACTCATCGCAATAACAGGGACTAATCGTATTGCGTCATAATATTCGTCCGTCGCTATAATTTGGATTATTTCCGGAGCAAGTGCAGATAGGATCATAACTACTCCGCCTATAAATGCAAGCAGGATGTTAGCCAAGGCCCGAAGGTCAACATAGCTGCATTTTTTCATTCTTTCATATGTATACGGAATAATTGCATTGTTAATAGCGCCGGTTATGATGCTCGCCGCAAGTGACACCGTATACACAAGATTGTATATTCCGGCTTCTGATGCGCCGATATATTTTTTTATCATTACTCTGTCGGCCTGGCCGAGAATAACGTTAGAAAGATAATGGGGAATCAGCGGAAGGTTAAACTGTAATGAATAGTGCCAGAATTCCCATATAAAAAACTGTCTGCTTTTTATGTAGTTATAGAGAATAAATCCACAGCCAAAAAGAACCTGAATCGCAACTCCTGTGCCAATTACTGCAATGAGCCGTCTGTCTGCTGGCGTAAAAAGCGCCGCCACCAGCGGAATGGTTGTATACGATAAAGAAAGCAATGCTGTATAAATCAATAACGGAACATATTTGTATTCATATCTTTGCCGTGTCGTCCAAAGTTGAAAGCCTTCCGTAAAAAACAACTGTAAAAAGATCAATAATACCAAGCCGTGCTCCAGGCCCAATATCTCTCGGTCCATCAGGCGGGACAGAGGTAAATACAGTATGAATATCACAGTTGTTACCATAATTGCGAGGCTTTGTGATGCTGAAATATATTCGTTGCGTCGTTCCGGATACTTATGCATGGCGTTGTTGCATACTCCTGCATGGAGGTTCAATGTGGCAAAAATAGAGAGAATACTTGTCCATGATAGGAAAACACTGTACACACCATATTCTTCCGTACTAAGCAGTCTTACAAGAAAAGGCATGGAAAGAAATTTGCACCCGTTTTGAATTACACTGCAGACCACAAACCACAGCGATGCTTTCGCCGGTATAGGAATGAGGCGGTAGCGTTTAACAATTCTGTTTAGCATAGATGGATTACCCCTGTTTTCTAACACCAATTTCATATTATCTGAAAGAGACGCTACGCCTAAATACCAGACGGCAGCGCACTTTATTTGTATTCGTACCTTCTAAACCTTCATTAAGCATCGAAATATGATAGGCTACTGTAAGTATCCCGAATAATGAAATCAAATCATCAAATGATTCCGTTAGGAGAACTATAAAAAAACAAAAAAGGGTCGTAGAAACAATATAACAATTTCTATTTTGAGATTGATAGGCTAATGATTTACCTACCAATAACAAAATTACAATAAAGAAAATAAATCCGATAATACCACGCTCACACAAAATTCTCAGAATAAAAGAGTGGGGATGAGGCAATCCCAATAACATCATATATTGAGAGCGAGTTAATAGCCCAATACCAATCACAGGGCTTTGCAAAAAAAGCTGAATAGCTTTATCCCAAACATAAGTTCTTCCTGTTAATGTTATATCCTTTCCTAGCATTTCAATAAGAGGAGATAAAACTACATGTAATCTGAAAAAAACAATAGCAATAAAAGCAATAAACACAACAATCATACAGTTTCTGAACTTAAACATCTTCCTTAATAACTGGAATCTTTCCAATAACACGAGAATGACAAAAACGCTCAGAGCAACAACAGTGGCTGCTGAATGTGTGATGTATGAAGCAACTATAATCGGAAGCATCAGCGCCATTTGGCTCATTTGTGACATATTTCTATTTTTGCTGTAAATCAAATAAAAGCAGAAAAAGGGTAGCATATATAATATGTATCCATTATCGTAGCCTAAAAAATAATTTTCACGGCTGATTATATATGTTGACCAGCCTACCCCTTCAGTACCCACATACATTCCGCCAGGAAACAGGAACACTGTAATTGCATTGATTATACACTCAATTCCAAGAATCCAAACAAACGCTCTGACGAGTTCTTTTGGGGCAACATGGATACCGAGTTCAACCAGCATACATATGGATATTACTTTTCCAACATTGATAATCAGAGTATACATATCGCCGCTGTTTATAATGGTACTTAGAATCAATACCCCCTCAAATGCAATAACACTTAATATATATTTAGAAAACCTTCCATTAAGTAAATATAGAGTCAAGATTACTATCGCAGCTGCTATCTTCCAAATTTCAAACATGGTATCCAAAGCAGGCACAATATAATCAAAACTGCCTGGTTTGAAAAATGGCGTCAACAGAAAAACAATGGCAAGAAAATTCAAACGAATTTTTTTATCCGGGTATCTTATTCCAATATCTATTCTTTTACTCATCTGCGTCTTCTTTCATTAGTTCGTCAAAATTGACACGCTTAAAAACTTCCAGTTTGCCGCCGCGTGTGGCATTATAGATTTTGACATTATGTGTATCCGCATATTTTCTAGCTACCTGATAGGTCATAATCAATTTTTTTTCTATATCATTCTCTGCTACCAATTTACTATCTGTATACTCCTCAAAATGTCGTTTTTTACCGCTATAATTGCAGTCACAACCCAAAAGATATATTTCTTTAAATCCCATGTATGTCGCAAACTGAATAATATCAAAGACAACCGTGTATCCTGCATACACTATGGCATATGGATTATCCGAAAAATTAAATTTATCCGTAAAATGGAGCCCGCCGGAATGATTCAGAAGGTCCATAGGATATGGAATAAAATCAACCTTTGCGTGTGTATCATCAATCAGTAAATCCGATCCAAACCAGTTGTCTGATTGATACCGCAACAGTTCATCCTCCAACATGATATAAACATCTTTATCATTGATTACATAATACGTTGGACGCCATGATGTTTTTGAAAAAAGTTTGATGATTGAATTCATGGAAAAAGTATATTCACCCCGTAGTTGTTCCACATCCTCCAAGGTTAGACTAGGTCCCGTGCAGACAATAAAGCAACGCTCCCCTTCGTGCTTTCCGGCATATTGTTGTAACCTAACAAACCTGCGGTCATTATACCCATGCGCTCTAAGATATGCCATAACACTACATTTCCAATGTCGCACTATCCAACGAACATTATAGATAGTAGCCACTGGTTTCAGTAGACCGACCTTCTTCAAAGCTGCCTTTATTTTTATACGATAATACCCTTTGCGCGACATAAACCATCTGCTCCTTCCATGGAATGACCAAATTTGTTGTGTTATTATTGTCTGTTCTATTATAATATCATTGTTAAATCTGCCCATAGTGATTTAGTTCCCATAATACTTACCTATCGTTTCTGCACTTGGCACACCCTTTTCTTTTTTGAAATTTAATCATACGCTCCATACTCATGCCGCCTTCCATCCACTAACAGGAAAATAGACCAGAAGCATGAATACGTAAACGCATCAGGAGCTGGGATTGCCCCTTCCTTTATGACTATTTTGCATTGAATCTCTACTCATATTATTTCGAATAAATTTTTGCTTTTTTATTTTATACGCAAATGGGCGCAGCGTAACATAAAACTGCCTTGTAACCCAGACAGACAACCATTTGGGAGCAATTTTTGAAAAACGTTTAAAAACAGAATAAAACAATCTAGCCGTTTCACTCCTGTCATCTTTCCAAAGTGGTTCGTCTTTCCACGGAGTCATCGCGCGAAACTTTAAAAAGCTCTTTGTATATGGGTGATTACAGCCTTCATACCATGGGCGTAGCGGAATAGAAAACGTTGTAGTAAAATGTACCATTCCGGGATCTTTTAATGACTGTTCTACTTCATCTTTTGCATAATACCACTGTAATTTCTTTACCTTTAATAAAGTGTCATACGGAAACGAAAAAAGTGTTGTATGTACATTATATGCACAGGGTAGACACTTAATCTTCCCGTCTAATACTGCATTAAAAACTCCCTGATCCGGCCATGGCACATATCCCCCCTGACTCTCCAGATACTTCATAAACTTCCTTTCAATACCATGCTCACGCCACAATGTCAGATTGATTAGCGCAACACCGGAATTATAATAGATACCTTTTTCGGATATTCCCAGCATAGTTCGGTATTTTCCACCCATTGTATCTGCCATCATTCCGGCAAAATATTCTCCCAAATCAATCTCCCATAACGGTTTTATTGATTTCAGAAAAATGGTATCACAATCAAAATAAAGGATTTTATCTATGTCTTTTGGCAGTAATGACGTAACAAACAAACGCCCGCAAGTCGCAATTCTATTGCTTTTTGCCGGAACTGCCACATCCATACCCAGTAAGGATTCCAAATCGGGCATCGGAAGAGAAATAATCTTGCGGCAATAAGTAGTTGCAATCTCCTGGATTTTCCGCATGTTTTCATCCTTGATTCCATTATCAATCAGATACACCGTCAACTCTTCTGCTTCTTTATTACATTCAAACAGAGACAAAACCGACACTGCAAAAATTTCTGCATATCGATCATCACAGTTATAAACAACTACCATATCTGACACTCCTCCTCTTTATCAACCGTTAAACTATAAATCTATCTTCAAAACACAAAGCATATAAAAACCTTCTCACATATAAAAACAAAAAACCTACAAATATTTATATATATATTCATTCTGAATTCTTATTTTTAAACTCCCTTAAAACAACTTTTTGTAAAGCAACAAGACAATCAAATTTATACTGTCGCATATAATACCATTTCTGCAAGAGTATCAGAATGATATCTAATATACAGGCGGTATTTCGGCACCAACTCTTTAATCAAGAACGGAATCTCATACAAATCCTCTGGCTTATGATAGATATAAATCATCAACCGCGACCTATCTCTCTTGATGATACCTGCTGCACCTAATAGCGCATCTTGTTCACACCCCTCTATGTCCAGCTTAATAAAGCTCACCTTTTCCTGCCAACATACATTATCGATTGTATCCAAACAGATTGTCGAACTTCCTGTAGTAACAATTTTGGAGCCAGCTCCGCCACTTTACGAAAAAGATAATTTCGTTTTTTCTTTCCAAATACCACACGGAATAATTGCTATATTAACAAAAAATGGCAAGTTTTTTCATCTGCTGAATACTACGTATATCCGGTTCCCATACATAAATTTTTTTACAGTATTTTTTCCTCCCATACTTCTTTCAATTTTTCAATCGTATCGCCTACATAAGCGACACCATCAACAAATACTTCATCCTGTTCTGGTCCAAAAATATCTTTCTGAAGTATTGATTTCCCTTTCTTATCTTATCAAAATTACGAATATCCCATGTTTGACGAAACGCGATTACGTTCTCTAATGTCCTTTTAGACTCCTCATCATCAAGTATACTGAATAGCTTTTCAAACTCGTTATGATGTGCAATATAAAACTCTCCAAATTTCTTTCTCTGCACAGCATTTTTCTCTTATCACGGTTTACTTTCCAAATATGCAGCGTATGTATAATTTCCATTTTTTCTACACATGATTATATATTTTTTCGACACAACCATACTCCTTACATATCACATTGCCGTCAATAATTTTCGGATATCCTTTTGAAACTTTTCCATGGTAAAGTTCTCAAGTACACGCTGTCGAGCATTTCTTCCGTATATTTCACGTAGTTTCTTATCATCCGCCAGTTTTTGCAAGGCTTCAGCATAAGACTTACTGTCACCATTTGGACATTCAATTCCCGTTACACCATTCAGATTAACAAAATTCACCCCACTTCCAAGTATCGTAAATGTTACAGCAGGTTTGCCAAAATACATACCTTCCGCAAGTGCAATCCCAAAAGCTTCATTCTTTGTAATAGAAGGGAAACAGAAAATATCACAAGCCTGATAATAGGCAACCATCTCTTCATCATCTATGCGTCCGGGAAAAACTATCTTGTCATCATTGGCAGCTTGACTTTTTAACTGATCAGTCAGCGGACCCTTTCCCCCAATAACAAAGCAAAATCTATCATCCAAATAAGTTGCCGCCTTAATCAAATATTCATATCCTTTGTAAGACACATGCCTTCCCAAAGCAAAACACAAAATTTTTCCTTCATATCTTTTACGAATATCATCCGCAAGTTTTCTTGTTTGCTCAGTAATTTGTAACCTTTCAGTATCAATACAATTATATAAAACATGGCATTTTGATTGAAATAACTGTAAATATCTGCTCCCATCTATATACTGTTTCGAAGTAGGAACTACAATGTCAGCACGTCGCAACAGTGAAAGGGTCTGCCTGTGAAACAACTTTCCCATGATTTTTTGCTTGGTAATATCCAAATGCCAATAAACCACTAATTTGAAGTTTCGCTTTTTATGTGCTAATAGAAAAGCCGCCATAAAAGGATTAGGATAATGAAAAATCACAATATTCGGTTTGAATGTCTTTATAATTCGATGCAATTCGAACGGATATGACGGCGACAATAATTGTGAAGCAACCTGACATAGTGAACCGCATCGAATAATTTCCGTACCATCAATCCAATCATGAATGGATTGATTTCTCCTACGCACCAGATCACCGGTTTCTCCGTCATCTCCCAGACAGATTACTTTTTGCTCAATATCATCCATATCATTCAGGGTGTGCACGATATCACGCGTTACTTGTTCAATTCCACCAATTCTTGGATAATATGCACGTGTGATTTGAAGAACTCGCTTCATCAATTTTTCTCCCATTAATTAAATAGTTAATTACTTCTCTGTACTCTTCATTGCCTGAATAATTTCAATTTTCAACAGACATCCCGGATCATTCATCTCAATCAAACCATAACTATGATTAATGGCAGATATGATTTTTCCTCACTTCAAACACCTGATATACTACCCACGAACACGGAATCACAAAAGCAACAGCAGCCATAACAAACACCGTATTTGTCAGACTCAGCTTCGTATTGTCGATCAGCACCCGACAGATAAAACCAATAATCAAAAAGTGTGCCATATAAATGGAATAACTCATATCTCCCAACAATTTCATGAACCTGTTCACTGGCATATCATAAAGTGGCAGGCACAAGAACAGCAGTATGCCACCCCATAACATATTCCATAAGTAACCAAAACAATCCCCCAATAAGTAATACCCCGAAAACAAAAGTAGGATAGATGCGCCAATTCCTGTAATACAAATTTTTCTGTCAACCTTTGGTCTGCCCATTCTCTGCTCTAAACAATAAATTCCAATTCCTATGACAAAATCAAACAGTCTTGGCTGCGTCCAGAATTTCAGCATTACGTTTTCAGGGCGAAATACAATACCCAATACAATCAACAGGCAAGCCATCCCTATTACAATGTTCCCACGCTGTTTGTGGTTAATCTTTAATGCAATAAAAAACAGCAGATAAAAAAACATTTCCAGATTCAATGTCCAGCCAATGCTATATACAGGAAAAATTTTGCCATTTCCCGCATAGCAAGGGAGAAACAGAAAGCTTTTTATCAGTGTTTCTGCATTGACTATCGTAGAGCGAAAAACAGAAGGGACCAGCAGACAGCCGATCGCCACCACGATTGTCATGAAATAGTACAACGGGCATATCCTACGCAGTTTACTTTTCCAGTACTGCCCCCCCCCTACGACTGCTTTCGTGCTCATCATCAGGAAATAGCCGCTCAGGATAAAGAAAAAATCCACACCCCAGTTTGCGCTTCTCCACGGTCCGTATTCTGTATGAAAATAAACAATTCCCAGAGCTGCAATACCGCGCATTGCCTGAATAATTTCAATTTTCTTCCTACCCATCATTCACTGCAACCCATCTTCTCATGCCACTTCCACGCATGCTCCACAATGGTTTCGATCTCCGCATACTTCGGTTCCCACCCCAGCACCGCCTTCACTTTGTCGCTTGACCCGACCAGGGTAGCCGGATCGCCCGGGCGCCGGTCAGATAACGTCACCCTGAAATCTTTTCCGGTTACTTTTTTAACCGCTTCAATAACCTCCAATACGCTGGTGCCGCGTTCGTTGCCGAGATTAAAGCATTCGCTTGAACCGCCGCTCTGCAGATATTTAAGCGCCAGGATATGAGCCTTCGCCAGATCCTCCACATGGATATAATCTCTGATACAGCTTCCGTCCCGTGTCGGATAGTCCGTGCCGAACACTTTTATATCCGGCCGCTTGCCTGACGCCGCATCCAGCACCAGCGGGATCAGATGCGTCTCCGGATCGTGGTCTTCTCCGATCTCACATTCCGGATCGGCTCCGGCAGCATTGAAATAACGCAGCGCTACGGAACGCAGTCCGTATGCCGTTCCGTAATCAGACAGGATACGCTCCACCATCAGTTTGCTGGCGCCGTACGGATTGATCGGATTCTGTGGCATGTCCTCCGTGATGGGTACACGCGCCGGCTCTCCGTATGTGGCGCAGGTAGAGGAAAAAATGATCTTATCGCATCCGTGTCCACGCATGGCCCGCAGAAGATTCAGTGTACAGGCCACATTGTTGAAATAATATTTCTCGGGATCCGTGACCGATTCACCCACATAGGCATAGGCCGCGAAATGCATGACCGCCTCAATAGGATAAGTATCAAATACTGCCTCGATCTCCTCCGGGTCCTTCAGATCGCCCCGGACAAATTCTCCCCATTTGACCGCTTCCCGGTGTCCATACACCAGATTGTCGAACACCACCGTATCGTATCCCATACGGTTCAGCATTTTATTTACATGGGAGCCGATGTATCCCGCACCCCCGCAGACTAATACTGCCATTGTCCGTCCGCCTTCTTTCCGCATCTATGATTCTGTCTTTACCGCTCCGCCTTTTGTCAGTTATAGGCCGTTACGGTCCGCCGGTACTCTACGGGGATGCCAATGTCATGCCGCTCCCCGTCGATCCGGTACGCTGTCATTCCTTCCGTGCGGCAGATCTCCTGCAGCACACAGGTCAGACCATACTCATCCTTCTCGCTTCGAAGATCCTGCGCGATATTTCTCCCCAGCAGCTCAAATACCCTTGGCGTCAGCACATACTGTCCAAACACGCAGTAGTATTTGTCCTTTCCGTCTCTGTCTGTAACGCCCAGATGCATCCTTGCATAGTCTTCTGTGGGTTTTTCCACCATATCCGACGCCTGCATCAGTCTGTCCTCTCCGTCCAGAAACTTTCCCGTGATGATCCCGTAATGCATCACCCGGCCGAGCGGCACTTCATCCAGCGACACCGTAAGCTGCCCTGTCCTTTCATATGCACCGATCAGCTGCGCCGCGCAGCTCTTCTCATTCTGCGTGGAATATATGTGGTCCCCGAGCAGCAATAGCACCGGTTCGTCGCCCGCGAAATCCCTTGCCTGGTATACCGCGTGGCCGAACCCCAGCTGTTCTCTCTGTTCAATGTATGTGATCTTCTGTCCCAGCCTTTGGACCGCTGCGTTGATCTCCCGCAGCTCTTTGGGAAGTTTTCTGTAATACTCTACCGGCAGATCCCGTCTGAACAGTCTGTCGAATTCCTCTCTGTCCCCGGGGCTGACAATAAGCCCGATCTCCTCGATCCCCGCCTGCTCCAGTTCCTGCAGGAGGATCAGCAGTGCCGGCTTTGCAAAGCCGTCCGTATCAACGACCGGAAACAGTTCCTTCTTGACCACCTTGGTAGCCGGAAACATCCGTGTACCGAAACCGGCCACCGGAATGACTGCTTTGCGAACGCTGCGCTGTTCCCGGATCGTAAATGTATAGGCATCCATTCCTTTGCTGTTCAGATACGCGCTCAGAGCCGCCTGTTTTTCTTCATCCGCACAGATCATCTGCACTGTACCGTCGCCGTGACTTCCCACGCCTTTTACACCCAGGGAGAGTGAACGCACCTGGGGATCATCCATGACGCTGTGCAGGATGGGCGAATCGAACTCCGAAGGACACGCCCCCGCGATCTTCTCATCGAATATCCTCTGGGACTCATCCATCAGCCTGCCAATGGTCTGCGCATCGCCCAGCTTCATGGCTTCCATGACCTGTTCGATGATCCTGCGGTTGTCCGGTCCCAGCGCTTCATGCACCTTCTTAGACTGCTCGTCCTGGGCAAACGGATAGCAGGCATTCAGCGCGGTAAGGATCTTCTTGGTGTCTTTCTCACCGTTTAGATCGGCAAACACCCAGTGCAGATCCTTCCCCACCGCCAGACGTTCCACGCTGATATTTTCGCTGGCGAACCGCATCAGCACCGGTTTCTCGCCATACGCACAGGCCTGATCCAGCCGTCCGCAGCGCGATGGCGTCATGATCTCCCCGCGGTAGGCGGCTTCCATCTCTCCGCGCACCGACATCTGCAGGTTGTAGATCAGGTTAAATCCCCGCGCCACCAGCACACAGACGGCCGCGCTGGAAGATAACCCCTTCTTGATCGGCAGCGTCACCTTCGTGATGTCGCTGGACAGACCGCCCACATCGTAGTACTCCATCATGAATGCGGCGACGCCGGCCACATATGAATAGTACCCGCCCTCCTCAGCGATGGCTTTTAATCCACTGACTGACATCGGCCATTCGATCCATTCGTCATGGGTGCCGTCCGGCTTCATGGCCCGGAAACGAAACATATTTGACCGCTCCACATAAGCATAGATCCCCTGTTCTATTCCCGTCACTATGGCCATGCCTGGCTCCACTTCCGCATTCGTCCGGTTGTATAATCCGGCCCAGTCACTGTGCTCTCCGAAAAGGCACAGACGACCCGGTACAAAAATATTCATATCTCCCGCTCTTCCTTCTATCTATGATTTCTATTTTTAGACCCTTTTCCCATTTGATCCTGACGCTGCCCTTATTATGATGCGCCACAAACAGCAGTGCCCGGCTGCTATGTACTAAACCGCGCCTTTGCAAGTCAGCACAACCTTTACGGTGTCGAGCAATATCCGCATATCCATCCGGATCCCGCGGTGATCCACATAGTACTCCGCCATTTCGATCCGCTCGCTGAAATCTGTATCGCTACGCCCATGAACCTGCCAGTAACCCGTGATTCCCGGTCTGACAGACATCACCTTTGCAAGATGCTCCCCATATGCTTCTCTTTCCTCAAGAAGCGGCGGTCTCGGACCGATCAACGACATTTGACCGATCAGTACATTCCAGAATTGGGGAAATTCATCTATACTCGTCTTCCGGATAAACCGTCCGATTTTGGTGACCCTGGGATCATTTTTTATCTTAAAATTCTCAGAGAATTCATGTTGTTCTTCCTCTGAAAGTGTTTCCAGGAGTGATTCAGCATCGGGTACCATGCTGGTCAATTTGTGGCATTTGAATTCTGTTTCTCTCCATCCTATGCGCGGCTGGTGAAATATCACTTTGGATCGCGGTTCCTCGATCTTGATCGCCACCGCCGTCAGCAGCATGACCGGAGACAGCGCCACCAGCGCAATAGCGGAAATGATGATGTCAAACAGTCTTTTGGTAAACAGATACAACAGATTTGTATTGACCTTGATCTGTTCCTGCCGCTGCGGTACAGCTTCCGCCGGAGCGCTTACCAGTGTTTTTGAATAACCTGTCTGTACGCCATCGATGATCACAGTCTTTGTCTCTGCAGCATCCATCTTTCATTTCTCCTTTCAGCGGCTTCCGATATTTCCCGCAGGACCGGAAGTTAACGGATCTTCCCTGAGAAGGGAATCGAGCGTTACCCCGAGGCACTTTGCGATAGGGACCAGCTTTTCCAGCGTGACGGAACGGCCGCCGCGCTCGATGAATCCAATATACGCCACGGAAACGCCGGCGCATGACGCCATCTCTTCCCGCGTCATGCCCGCACGGACACGCTCCTCCTTGATCCGTTTACCCAGTAGATTCCTGTCAAACTTTTCAACCGGACCGTCATTCTGATTTTTCGTAATTACCGTAATATTTCCCATAATACTTCCCATAGTACTTTCCGTAATACTTTTTCCCCTGGATATCCACTTTGTTCAGGACGCAGCCGAGCAGCCTGCAACCTGACATTTCCAGCTGCTCCTTAACTCGTCTGGCATACCGGTAGCTGATCGCACCGCTCTCGATCACAAGCATTGCACCATCGCAGCATTTCGCCACGACCGCCGCATCGATCACGCTTCCAAGAGGCGCGGTATCCACGATCACCATGTCAAAGCTTGCCCGCATATCCGTTATAAGATCCTTAAACCGTGCATTGCCCAGAAGCTCGCTGGGGTTGGGCGGGACCGGTCCCGAAAAGATCAGATACAGGTTATCCACATCGGTCACGCAGATACACTCATCCAGCGTGGTCTTGCCCACAAGATAGTTGGACAGTCCCAGCTTCACCTTGCCTTTTTTATGACGCTGCCGCATAACGGATCTACGCAGGTCAGCGTCCACCAGCAGGACTTTTTTTCCATTCTGCGCAAAGGAACACGCCAGATCAAAGGAGATGCTGCTTTTCCCCTCATTGGGCGTACAGCTCGTCACGCAGATCGTCTTGATATCGTCTCCCAGAAATTCAATATTGCTCCGCAGTGTCTTAAAGGCTTCTTCCGTGCGGAAATCCATCACAGTTGTATTTACTTCTATCGTCTGCATCCGTTTTTACTCCGTCTTCTCCTATAATTCATCAATGGTCAGGTATTCCAGTGATTTTTTTCCTGTTTTCTTAGGGCGCGCAGCCGGTTTCTTATTCCCGGAACGGCTCCCGTCAAGCGCTTCATTCTCGGGTATCATCCCCAGCGTGCTAAGTCCCAGATAACGCTCCACATCATCACTGATCTTGATGGTGTCGTCCGCAAGATACCGTGCCGCTATGACTGCGGCGCTTAAGAATACGCCCAGCAGCGTACCGACCACAGTCCATATCAGTACATTGGGACTTGCCGGTTCATCGGGGGTATCCGCTTCGTCAACGATATTGACAGCGTTCGTCTCTATGATCCCGGTGATCCGTTCCGACGCCACATTTCTCACTGCATCCGCCAGGTCTTTGGCCAGAGACGGATCACGGTCGCGGACCGAGATGGATACGATCCGAGTATCGGTCTGTGTGGACACCGAGATCCGGTCGCAGAATTTATCATAGGAGATATCCAGTCCGTATTCTGCCGCCACACGATCCAGTACCGTCCTGCTCTTAATGATCTCCGCATAATCCTTTGTCATCTGCGTACCCAGCTGGATGTCCGCTGCGGTGATGGCGGTATTCTCCTTCTTATCCAGAATATAAATGCTCGTTGTGGATTCGTACTCTTTAGGCAGGACGAAAGCGCTCAACAGAAATGCCGTCACGCCGCATACCAGACCTGCGATGACGATGATCCACCACCGGTGAAGGAACTGCAGCAGCAGCTCCATCAGATCTATCTCTATTACGTCCTGTTCTTTTTGATTGTCTGTCATTTACCTGTCCCCGTTTTCCTGATAGTCGTTTGCAGAACGCCCTTACAGCCATTTTTCTGCCGTGCCGTAAAGAAGACTGTCTGCATGATCCGAAGGATACTTCCTGTAAAGATAAGTGGCGCATTCCTTCAGATATGGGCCTCTTCTTCCGTCTGAATGGGCATCCGTTCCTATCACGTCCACCAACCCGGACTTCAGCATTTTCTTTACCTTTTCCTTAGTTTTTCTTCCGTTTTTTCCAGTGACCGATGACGCGTTCACCTGCAGAAAAGCTCCCATTTTCCGGATATCTGCCAGCAGCTCCATATCATCCGTCAGCTTCTCATACCGTTCCACATGGGCGATCACGGGATAATGACCGGTCCCGAGAATTGCCCTGACTGCGTTCCGGATGTAGCGTTTTTCTTCCGATACACCGAATTCCACCAGTACGCAGTCCGAACTGCCTAACGTGATCCCTTCCCCCGCTTCCAGCATTTCCAGTACTTCTTCTCTGAAATAGTACTCGCATCCCGGGCACAGCCTGACGGAGATCCCCTTTTCCCCTGCCGCCGTCTGCAGACGCCGCAGGGCCTCCTGCACTAGCTGCCTGTCAGGGCATCCCTTCCCTGGCATATTGTGCGGAGTTGCAACGATCGTCTCTATCCCCTGTTCACGGGCGATCCTCAGCATGTCAAGCGACTGCTCCATGTCCTGTGAGCCGTCGTCCAGGCCCGGCAGAATATGTGAATGTATATCTATGTATCCGTATCCCTTCATCCGGCGCTCCTGTTACCGCCGGCTCAGCCGCTGCTTTCTTAAGCGGTCTGTTCTGATCCCCGGCAGTCTGTCCGATAATCATTTAAAGATGCTGCCGCCGAAGCGGCAGCACCGCTTACCCACACTCAGATATGAATGAAAACTCATTCACGAAATACATGTTGATAGATTTTGATTTAAAAATAATATTATTTTTATTTGCAGATAATTCTGCTTACGGCAGCATTACAAACATCAGTGTTCCAAGGCCTGTCATATCGACAACCACATGGTCTTCCCTGATCTCCGCAACGCCGACTGCCGTCCACTGGCCGTTGACCAGCTGGTAAACCGCGATCTTCTGTCCCGCCTTAACGCCCGGCATGTAGTAATTAACTCTTGCCGTTGCAAAGTTCTTGATAGGCGCTTTGATGTCGATCACGTTCATCACCTTTCCGCCGAGAAGCGCTGCCTGTGCCTTTGCAGACGATACTGCAGCTGCGCTCGGTTTTCTCAGTGCAAATACAAAATTGCTGGGTGCACCGTTAATGATAACGTGTCCGCCCTGGCAGATGGGTGAAGCATCGGGAATACCCGGTACCGTCACAACAGCGTTGCTCATATACTCACCAACGCTCAGGCCTGCTTCCTGTGCAGCCGCCACTACAGCCGCCGGAATGCCGTCAGAAATAACGGCCTGTGCAGGCGCCGGTGCAGCCGGTGCAGCCGGTGCAACAATTGCATTGGCGCTTACCGAATTGCTGCCTTCATCTCCGGCAGCTAAAACAGGCATGCTGACAAGCATAGCCCCTGCCATAACTAAAGCGATCAGTTTTTTCATAGGAGCATCCTCCTTTCTTTCCGCTATAGCGAAATAATGAGTGTGGTTTTATATTTTCGGCACCGTATGACTGCATGCCGGAAATACCTTTTCATAATACAGTTATTTATTCGATCACTGCTCTCTCGATCGTTCCCGCCGCATCGCCAACCAGGGCCCCCAGGACGACAAGCTGTTTCCCCGATCCCCTTGTGGTCGTAAACGCAACAAGGAAATGGGACGGCGTCAGTCCCTCCCAGCCTTCTCTCAGGTTTTTTCCCATCTGTCTGTCACCGTAGAAGTCATCAAGGAACTGCTGGCAGCCCGACAAATAGCTAAAATCATAGCTCCTGATCAGACTGGTGTCCTCCCTCTCATAAGCGGCGAAGATACAGTAGGTCAGCAAGTTTCCGTCTATGTAAAAATAGGCATACGGATTATTTTCAAAGAAGTCCCGGTCCAGGAACTGGTACAGCTGGGAGAATTGCCCTTCTGTTCCGTCAGCGCTGCACTTCCCGTGGACAACGGTCATGAAATCGCACATATTCTTTCCGTTGGCAAGTTCCGTATACAGCGCCCCTTCCTCGCTCTCTTCGCCCAGGGCGTTATGTTCTTCATAGTAGTCGTCCGCCTGTTCGCTCTGTAAAACGGGATCGTCGATATCCGTTCCCGGAATATACAGCCATCCGAACACATCAGGATTCTCTTCCTGCAGGGCTGGAATATCCACCCTGGCATCCGCTGCGGATTCATGATCAAACGCACCGAGAGACTCTGTATCTGTCTGCTCCTGCTGCATCTCTTCTTGCTCCTGTTCCTGTCCTCCCGCTTCAGCGCATCCGCACAGGGCAAAGCACAGCGCCCAGGCAGCCATGAGGCCCCCGCATACTGCAGGCCGTCTATGTTCCATTTTCTTCCGGTTCCACTTCTTCATAAAACACCTCTATTATCATTTGGTACAGTGCATCTTCATCGGCATAGAATTCTTCGTATTTTTCTCCCTTGACTGTCTCGCCTTTCAGGCTGTACAGATTTCCTTCCTCAAACCGGTAGTCGATCAGAGTCGATGCCAGATAAACCACCTCGTCCGCCGATATATCCGTGACCATCTGCGCTCTGATATCGTTGTACAGCGTCAGCGCAACGGAAGGGTCTTTTTTTACCGCCTCTTTTGTCTTTGCCACAAAAGCCTTCAGGTATTGTTTCTGCCGTTCAAGCCGCGTATCTGCGGAGCCGAATATTCTGGTGTTCCTGTATTTGACATACCAGAATGCGCTTTCACCCATAAGGTGGACCGCATTTCCCTTAACTAACGTCTTATCTTTTGCAGTGACATCATCCAGTACGACCACATCAACGCCGCCCACGGCATCGTTGATGGTAGCGATAGCGCTCATGTTGACGGCGGCATAGCCGTGTATCGGCAGATCATAGAACAGAGACTGCACCGCCTTCTTCTGGTATTCGCAGCTCTCCTCCATGCCGTTTCCGAATCCGTGCTGGACACAGATCTGCCCCAGCCCGGTGGTCTTATACACTCCGTTCTCATCATAAAAATCGATCATGGCCATCGTATTACGGTTGATGCTGATGATCTTGATCTCTTTTTCATGCGGATCTGCAACCACCAGAAACAAAGCGTCCGCCTGTCCGCCGTTCTGTCCCTCCGCCACTTCCACAGCGTCCGACTTTTTGTCGATCCCCATGATCAGGAATGTCATGATATCCTTATTGTAGGTGTAGATCCGGCCGTTATATTTGACCCAGTCTTCCTGCCAGACGTTCTTCTCCTGTTCCGTCGCCTCTTCTATCCCGTTGGCGCTGACGGCCAGTGACAGATCCGGAGCATCCTGATCGGTTTGAGCCATCAGGCTTCTCCTTCCGGTAAATCTTGCCACAAAAAAAACGGCAAAACCAACAGCTATTATTAGTATGACTGCACCGGCTGCACCCCAGAGAACCCGGGTCAAGGCGTGTTGTTTCTTTCCGTTTTTGTTCGTTTTTTTATTTTTCAACAAACCCGCCCCCCCCCAGTTTTAAACGTAAAAATTTATTACGTTTTAAACATATGTATTATATACGTTTTAAACCGGTGTTGTCAATACTTTTTTAAACGGATAATAACCATATGAATAATAGCAATCATGGTGGCCGAAGTGCAGCAATTACCGTGCTTCAGCCACCATGCGTTGTACCACACGCACAGATCGGGGCACCGATATGAAGATAATACAGGAGGTTTTTATGAATTATGACCATCTGGCAGCCGGTGAAAGGCTGCGTTCAAAACGTATTTTATTAGGAATGACACAAGAAGAAATTGCTGAAAAGATCAATCGTGCCGGCAAATACTATGCCGATATTGAACGGGGAAGCTGCGGTATGTCCACAGAGACGCTTCTGTCTCTTGCTTCCGTACTGGATATGTCGCTGGATTATATTATTCTGGGTAAAACTGAAGAAGGTGGAGAGATAACGCATACGGATGAGGTTGCGGCGATCATGCGCCTGCTGGACAGCTACCCGACCCAGAGCAGGGGATACGCCCTGAAGCTGCTGAGGCTCTTCCTGGTAGCCTGTAGTAATGAATAGAAATGCATATCGATCAGTTCGCGATCACAATAAGACTAGAAAGCAGAGAGTGTAATCTATTTTGTGTAAACGCAATGGATCAATGAAAAAATATCCTGATGTGTTGTCATTGACTAACGATTCATATGTGTCTGTATTCTGACACAATTTAAGCAGGCTGTCAACCGGCAGCCTGCTCTTTTTATATCCTGTCTCTGTCAGATCAGGTCTGCCGGTGATATCCGGTCTCCGAAATAGATGCACAGCTGGTCAAGAGTCTGGCCCCAGTCCCAGCTCCTGCCGGTCCACTTTTTCGTGATATCCATCATGGCCAGATACAGCAGTTTGAACAGGGCGTCATCCGGCGGGAAGATTGTCAGGTTCTTCGTCACTTTTCGCAGCTGGCGGTTAAAGTTCTCTATGGAATTTGTGGTATAGATCAGTTTCCGAATCTCGCCCGGATACTTAAAGTACGTGGAAAGCTGCGGCCAGTTATTCCGCCAGGAAGCAATGGAGGACGGGTACTTTGTCCCCCAGTTCCCCTCAAGGCTGTCCAGAGCCTCAAGGGCCGCTTCCTCCGTGGGAGCCTGATATACCTGTTTTAACTCTTTCATAAAAGGCTTGATATCCTTGTAGGAGATGAATTTCGTGGAATAGCGTATCTGATGGACGATACAGCGCTGGATCTCCGCTTTGGGGAATACTGCGCTTATGGCATCCCCGAAACCCGTCAGCCCGTCTACGGAAACGATCATGATATCCTCCACCCCGCGGTTCTTGATCTCATTGAGTACGCCCAGCCAGTATTTGGCGCTCTCGTTCCCACCGATCCACATGCCCAAAACTTCCTTCTGGCCGTTCAGGCGTACGCCGATCGCCACATAGACGGCTTTCTTGACAGTCTGATTATCCTGCCGCACATGGAAGTGTACGGCGTCCATAAAGACAATGGCATATTTCCTTTCCAGCGGGCGGTTCTGCCATTCCTTGGCAATGGGCAGGATGCGGTCTGTCATATGGGATATCATCTCGGCGGAAGCATCTACCCCGTAGACGGAAGACAGGTGGGCTGATATATCGCGGGTGGTCATGCCCTTTGCATACATGGACAGCACCTGGTCTTCGATGTTGGAGATGTCTGTCTGGTTCTTCTTTACAGCCTGCGGCTCAAACTCGCCTTTTCTATCTCTGGGGATATCAAGGCCGATCTCCCCGAGGGAGGAGGTGACGGTCTTTCTGCTGTAACCGTTTCTGCTGTCGTCTGTTTCCTTGTTTTTGTAGTCATACTTGGAATAGCCAAGCTTTTCATCCATTTCGGCTTCCAGCATCCCCTGCAGGGTATCTCCCAGCAGATCCTTGAGCATGTCTTGTACATCGGCGGCATCCTCGGGATGGTAGTGCTCGATGAGGCTGTTGATGAACGCTTTGCGTTCCGGTGAAAGTTTTCTTTGTCTTGCCATAAAAATATCCTCCTGGATCAATATTTATTTTAACATTGATCCGGGAGGATAGATATAGCTTATCCTGTATTTGGTTTACACAGAATTTTTTACAGTCTCAGAAAGCAAACAGGAAATGCCGCAATTACCAAAACCGCGGTATTTCCTGTTTTACTAATGGTTTATTTTGCAAAGGTATTGCAAAAGTATATTTATTGACGCAGACTTTCAGCTTTGTCCAATTGATAAAAACCGTTTTCTTTAAAATCCCGCCAGACGGTTCCTGATATCTTACATCTGATAGAACAAAGCATAATTAGAATGTGTTACAAAACAGTTGGAAACCTCTGCATACTCTTGGCATGCACCGGTATGTGCTGTTATATAAAGCAAGGTCAGAAGCTCATCAGAAAGTTTTCTGTCCAACCATTATCATAAAAAATCAGTATATACAGGCTTTCGTCTACGCACTCACTACGCCCGACAATTTAATATTATTTTTTATATATTTCACTTTTGCAAAAATACTTTCAACAAACTATTAACAGTTCATTGTTATGCTTAAGAAAAAATCATAGTCTGTATAAAAATCATAGATACCTTTCAAATCGTCCAATACATCTTTCTTATTTTTTGCAGACTTCAACACTTTCTTCACAGTATCATAATCATTGCTACCCGTGTATTCTCTTACCATATCTGCAATAAATTGATTAGACAACCACATTTGACAGTAACTCGAATGTTCTTTCAAAGTATTATCTTGTTCAAACTCATCTTTAGATATATAATTCCACTTAAGCAATAAATACTCCATGATCAACACTTGCGTTGGTCTATCCACAATGCCAAACGCAATGCTAATTTTTTGTGCGGTCTTAACTGCATCTTCTGTTTTATCTGTTTCGTCCAACCCTTTTTTCTTTTTTGCCATAATATTCCCGATAAAACTCAACACCAGATAAAAATATAAATTCTGCTTCCATTTGTGTCTCACTTTAACACACACATTGTTTCGGTTTTGATAAGTCATGATACAAATCCGCCAAACCTCTCCAAAAGTTATGTTTATGGAATTCTTATCATTTGTATCTTCTTCCCCTATCCAAACAGAATTTTTGCATTTCATCGCCGAAAACAAATTACGCACAGACTCATTGTAGAAATCCGGATCATTTAGTGCGATCTTGCAATTCGCATAATTATTCTTTCCCAACCAACTATATAAACCGTTTTCCAAACATTTTACCTTAATGGCAATCGGATTACAGGTAAGGAATGTATCAACATAAGTCAGCGGAAACTCTCGTTGACGTTCAAGCATCTGCTTAATCTCATAGATCCCTTCTGCACGATGTAAAGCAAAGTCAGGATTATAATAAGACATTTGCAGCAACGCCTCCATGTCATATTTAATTTGAATTGTCCACGCGTTTACTTTATCCTTTACATTAACATCCACTGAATTATTTTGTTCCACTTCAATTGATTTACATGCATCTATATGCATTAATTTACGATACATAAACTGTGTTTTTTTATCGATCACAGTTCCACACGCGCACGTATATAACGATTTTTTCTCATATGGATTTAATTTTGTGATTGGCATCCCACATTTAGGGCATATCATAAAATTACTTTTTTTACTAATATCAAAATAAATTCTACCCCACTCCTGCATATCGTCACACAAACGAAACAGATAAGAAAGCGGATTTTCATCAAAAAAATTGCGATAATACTCCTCTTCTTTTCCCGTCATACAACCATAATGTACCGTATGGTTATAAATCACCACTGCTGCCAGTTCTATTGCCATTCTTTCAATCGGCTTTAACTGATAAATAGCTCCCGTATCATAATATTTACTCAACAAAATAACGGCGGAAATCGCCCCATGATTCTGTTCATCACGCACCCGCTTTGCGATTTTATCAGGAGAGACCGTTCGATAAAGCAAACTTTCCTGTAAAATATTTTCCAGATGCGGCATAGCATCATTGATGTGAATAAAGGAAGCAGACAACGGCAAAAACTCATGTAAAGTCTTCGTGGTACGCAGCATATAATCAATCGGATAACCGATATCATGCACTAAAGCAGCAATAATAGAAGCAGCATGCATAATGTATCTGTAAAAATTATCTTCCATTCGTTTTTCTACATCTTCATCAAACGCATTAGACTGTATACCTGTGTTCTTACTTTTATCCGTTTCCTTTTGAATAATACCTTCTCTGCCTACTTCTACTATGTTCTTAAATAATTCCTTCTCCTCCATGGTTACCATATGAAATTGCATTCTAACACTGTTTCGGATATCCTCTGCTATAATACTGCTTTCTTCTTTATAAATTGCAATACACCTTTCCATAAAACCACACTCATCCAAAAAGACAAGCATCTCATACATATTTTTAATCTGATGAATATAATAATCCCTGTAATGCGAATAGTCCCGTTCTGCTTTCTTATATTCCAAATGCATCATCCACTCAAAATAAAAATATGACGCATGAAATAAACTCTGGATTCCCGGAATTCCCACAAAATAACCAAGGAATTTATCGCGCGCCAACTGTACGATTCCAAGACATTCTTTCATATCATCCGCATAAATTTTACTTACAGTAATATATGCATTTTGTGCCTTTTCAATATCCCAGCTGCGGTCTATCACGCCACGTTTTTCCAGACGCACCGCCTGTTTCAGCAAATTCTCTTCGTCACCGTGTAAATCCCAAAAATATTTATGATATAGCACATCATAATTTTCCAAATATTTATTCATATTTTCCATATTAAATTCATATATCATATTCATCTCCCAATCTCTTGAAATTCGCCCGTAAAAGCATATTTATGGCTTAAATCTCCTCTGCAAAACTGATAATATTCATTACTATACGGACATTTTATCACTTTAATGTCATTTCTCGAATTCTTCTGTATTCTACCCAAAACATCCGCTTCCCGCTCGCGCATAAATTCTTGGCTGTTTGTTTCATCCAAAACAATCGTAATCTCTATCTGCCCCTTAACTTCATGCTGATCAGCCCTACGAACAACATTATCCATTTCTTCTAACATTGCACCAATGTGTCCCCTGTCATCTGTCGATACCAGGTAATGATGAAGCCTCACTTCGTCCTTTCTCTTTATTTTTATCCACTTATAAATCACATCCAGAAGCGCAGTAGCGTAGGCATCATCTCCCGGTGGCATATCTATCACAATATGCTTATATCCAAAGTCCTGACGGGCGCCATCAGCTGATCCCCCTACCCTATTCCGCATATCACCCATACCATACAGTGTAGCCAGAAGACACCGCATATCATCTGTATATCTTGCAAGTTCTACCGTTGGCAAACTGCCTCCATACTGAAATTTTTGTTTACCTTTTGCTTTACATGAGGAAAAAATAAAATCCAGAAACCCATTCATAATCGGCTGCATAACCGCCGTTTCATTTTCGGTACTTTTTACCCTCTCCTCAGGTGCCATTCTTTTTACTTCACTGTAAATATGCCCATGTACTATCATTTTTTCCACTTCATTAATATCACCCGTGAGATAATCATTAATTGTATATTGTACATAATCGTCTCGAAATCCTATCAGGCTGCTGCCGACAGTCGGTGTCATTTTAAAGCTTAAATTAAATTGCGTTTGTAGGTCATTTAAGGAACAATTCATATTAACGGTTTTGAATTCTGCCTCGTCTTTTCCGTATATTAAGATTTGTGTGCCCGTGCCTTTAAAATCTGCATCTAAGAACAAAACCGACGCATTTCGCCCCGTATTCTCGGACTCTGCACGTGCAAGTTGTTCGTCATTTGCCAACTTCATCGCTTGAAACAACGAAAATGCGGTCTTACCACAGCCACCTTTAACCGAACTAACCAAATAAATATGAAATAATTCATCATCTTTAGTACTTTCCATCAGTCTTCCTCCTATTTCGTCAATAAATAAATTCTGCTGTCTACATAGCCAGTATATATGCAATACTCATGAAGAACCGAAAGCAAATCAAAAAAATCATCTTCCATTATTTCCGGACAATACAACATACGAAAATCATACCGAAGAATACTATCGAGTTTTTCCATATCACGCACAATAGCCCGGTCTAATTCGCGTACCGCCGAATAAATCAACCGTCGTCCACGAAACAGCTTACCATTATCTCTTAAAGGCACTAATTCTGATTTCCTCTCACTTAACAAATCAATATTAGTGAAAGAAATCCTTTCTATACACAGTAAATAAGCACAAAAAATTCCTAATGCCGAATTTGATCTGGCAATCATTGCTCTAGTAAACAAATCCCGCAGATAATTTCTGCTATACGGCGAGTGTTCCTCACACTTCTCTTCTTTACATATCTGCAGATAGGTTTCCATAAATTTATTCAGGAACTCTCTCTCTGTCTCCTCTATGTTTTGCGGGAACCGGATATAACACTCTAACCTGACAACTTGATCCTTCTTAACATAAATATCCAGAAATGTATTCATCCATACATCTATAGAAGAATATTCATTCTGATTAACTTTTTCCTTATAGAAAGCGCTTCCTACACTCTTAATGAGCTTCCACATATCTATCGATGCAATATAAGCTTTATTATTATCTTGCGGAACTACTCCGTTACTTATCAATGTAACAACTGCATTGCTAGCTGCATCATCTTCATTGCTTTTTGGTGGCAATAATCTATATACGAATATCCGTTTTCCATCATATCGTTCATCATTGCATACACTATTTTTCACTAAATCCACATCACCAACCTTCTCACCACGGCTGATATAAACATACACATCACTTTGCTCTGATACAGCCTGCTGCATAATCCGAAATAATTCACAATCAAATCCAAGTTTACTTGACTCCGCTTTACCATATCCATTCATCCAAAGCCCTGCTTTATTATAAATCTCTCTATAGTAATAGCCTTGCTCCCGCACAAAATCTTCTTTTTGATTCGAATCGCTTACTTCATCCAACAGCTCTTTTTTTCGTTCTAATTCTTTCAAGCACCATTGAATATAACTTCTAATCTCGCGCTCTTGCAATTTTTTTAATGTTTGACGTTGTTTATAAAAATAACTTTCATCCAAAAATAATACAATATCAAAACTTTGAAAAAGTATCTGCATATCTAAAAGTGAAGACAAATTGTATATCTGCTTATCATGTTTCAATACCAAAGAATCATCATCCTTTAGACGAAAAATATATTCTCCATACTCTGGCTGACGTAAGAGTTGTACAAAATAAACTTCTAATGACTTATTATTCTGGTCCGTAACAATATTTCTATAATACTCAATCAAACAATCTATGTTTTCTATCGTTCCAATATAGGCAATATAAATCACATTCTCACCATAAATAAGCGGAGTTTTCTCCTTACGGGAATACCTACTATTTATTTTCTGAACTAGACGCAACGCATCCAATTTCGTCAACGCGCCAACATTCTGCCACGCTTTGACTTCCACATACTTATGAATTGTATCCGTCTCTAATTTTTCCTGAACATTTGCAAAATACACTTGCCCTGTACCATAGACATACAATTGCTCTCGTTGCTGAATATATTGCTTTAATAACGTATGACGAATCTGCCACTCCATGTACCTTGGATTATCCTCATGAAGAAATTGTGTGTTCGAACAGCACTCCCAATACCGCTGTAAACCAATGATTTCCTCATTTATCAAACGAATAATCGGATGTGACATAGGCATATAATAAATGTCTTCCAAATCCAATTTGCAGCAACCAATCATAAGGTAATTTTCCATTTCACCCAGTCGCTCTGAAATATCCGGAACAACAAAAAAATTAACCAATCTTTCAAAATAAGTTTCGAAAAACTTCTTGTCTTCATTCACCGTATAATTCAATGATGAAATTCTGTCTTGGAAATCCTGTCTGGATATGAAATGATGGATAGAAGAAATTAACCGGGTTTGAGAAGAAGACTTTTTTATATCTTCATTCATTTATTTCCTTGCCACCTCCATTATTCAATACGAGAAACGCAAGCAGAACATATGTTCTTATTGCATCTTATGATAAGGCTAAGAGCCTATATCTGATATTATATCCTATGTCATCCGATTTTACAAGCGTAAACAACCACAAATTTTTCTACAATTGTAGGATTACAATACATGTGTTACAACTGAATATTTAAAAAGCAGAGATGCTGCCTTTGTGTTATATTTTAGTCACCACAACAAAAAACAAACCAAAGGAGGTCTCTGCTGTGGCTAGTATAACACAAGACATGCGTTTCCGTCTATCCCTTATCCGGTATGCTGAAAAATATGGCGTCACCAACGCTGCCATCAAATATAAAACCAACAGGCAGTACATCTACCGCTGGAAAAGACGCTTTGACGGCTCTATGGAGTCCTTGCGTGATAGATCCAGGCGACCCCACCACCACCCGAACCAGCATACCCCGCAGGAAATCAAACTCATCTCTGATATGCGCAGACGCAATCCTGATGCCGGTCTGGTCGTCTTCTGGGTGAAACTTACCCAGCGCGGTTATACCCGCTCTATCCCAGGACTTTACCGTTTCCTCAAAAAACAGGGCATCATGGCCGTCCATCCACCAAACCCTAAATATATCCCTAAGCCTTATGAGCAGATGGACCATCCCAGACAGCGTATCCAGATCGATGTGAAATTTGTCCCTTCCGTCTGTCTGGTCAACAGCCAGGTGATCGGAAAGCAGTTCTTCCAGTACACCGCCATTGATGAATACTCCCGCTGGCGCTTCGTGGAAGCCTTTGAAGAACACAGCACCTATTCTTCTGCCATGTTCCTGGAACACCTGTTAAAAGCTTTCCCTTTCCCTGTTGAGTGTGTCCAGACCGACAATGGCGCGGAGTTCACAAACCGTTTTACGACTTACCGGGACAAACCTACCCTGTTCCAGATGCATTTACAGGACCGCGGCATCCGTCACAAGCTGATACGGCCTTACACGCCCAGACATAACGGAAAGGTGGAACGCAGCCACAGGAAGGACAACGAAAGGTTCTATGCCACCCATACCTTTTATTCCTTTGAGGACTTCAGCAAGCAATTGAAGATATATAACTGCAGGGATTACAACAACTTTCCCATGCGTCCTCTTGGATGGAAGACTCCTTCCCAGGTGTTAAAGGATTATAAGGTCAGAGTGTAACATATGTTTGACAAACCTACAAAACAACCACAAATTTTCCTACAATCTGTCATTTTCCTTATAATATATTGTGAATATTTTTTTATGTTTAGATTAACGATCTTATCCACACATCAGGTGGCTTTTGTTGAAAAAATCATATTTTAAAATACATATGTTCTCATAAGGTTGTTGCTTATAATAAGAAACACCGTAAAATCAGTAATCTTACGGTGTTTCCACTTTTCTAATGATTCATTTTACCGAATATTTATTCTTGGTTCCAGGCTTTCTGATTTAGAATTTGCCCGCCTTGGCAGCCTCCTCAATAGAAACCGCAACAGCAACGGTAGCGCCTACCATCGGGTTGTTTCCCATACCGATCAAGCCCATCATCTCAACATGAGCCGGAACGGAGGAAGAACCTGCAAACTGCGCATCGGAATGCATACGGCCAAGCGTATCTGTGAAACCGTAAGATGCAGGACCTGCAGCCATGTTATCGGGATGCAGTGTACGTCCCGTACCACCGCCGGATGCAACGGAGAAGTACTTCTTGCCCGCCTCTGTTCTCTCTTTCTTGTATGTACCTGCTACCGGATGCTGGAATCTGGTCGGGTTCGTGGAGTTACCTGTGATGGATACGTCCACATTCTCCTTCCACATGATTGCAACGCCTTCCGGAACAGAATTGGCGCCGTAGCAGTTTACTTTGGAGCGAAGGCCGTCGGAGTATGCGATTCTGTCGATCTCCTTCACTTCGTTTGTATAAGGATCATACTCTGTTTCAACAAATGTAAATCCGTTGATTCTAGAAATGATCTTCGCCGCGTCTTTGCCAAGACCGTTCAGGATAACGCGAAGAGGTTTCTGACGAACCTTGTTCGCTTTCTCAGCAATACCGATCGCGCCCTCCGCAGCAGCGAAAGATTCGTGACCTGCCAGGAATGCAAAACAGTCTGTATCCTCCTCCAATAACATCTTGCCTAAGTTACCGTGTCCCAGACCAACCTTACGGGTATCCGCAACAGAACCGGGAATACAGAATGCCTGAAGTCCCTCACCGATCGCAGCGGCAGCATCAGCGGCCTTTCTGCATCCTTTCTTGATAGCGATCGCAGCGCCTACCGTGTAGGCCCAGCAAGCATTCTCAAAACAGATGGGCTGGATCTTCTTAACCTGGTCGTATACGTCAAGACCGGCGTCTTTTGTAATTTTCTCAGCTTCTTCAATAGAAGAAATGCCATAGCTGTTTAATACGGAATTGATCTTGTCAATTCTTCTCTCATATGATTCAAATAAAGCCATCTTATTCTAATCCTCCTATTTGTAATAGACTACGTAACATATATCGCCATATGCGGGTTTTCCGAGTCTGCGAAGCAAATCTCGTAAGTTATTCCATAGAAATTTATTTCATCCGAGTTTGCGAAGCAAATCTCGTAAGTTATTCCATAGAAATTTATTTCATCCGAGTTTGCGAAGCAAATCTCGTATAGTAATTTCGTAAGAATTTATTTCGTCCGAGTTTGCGAAGCAAATCTCGCAAGTTATTCCCGAAGGGAATTACTTATGTTATTTCCCGAAGGGAATTACTTATGTTATTCGCATCTGGGATCAATGATCTTAACGGCATCATCAACACGGCCATACTGTCCGCACGCCTTCTCGTAAGCAGTGTTCGGATCATCGCCCTTCTTGATGAAGTCGGTCATCTTGCCAAGGCTAACAAACTTATATCCGATGATCTCGTCATTGGCATCCAATGCGATACCTGTTACATAACCTTCAGCCATTTCAAGGTAACGAGGACCTTTCTTAAGCGTACCGTACATAGTACCTACCTGGCTTCTTAAACCTTTACCCAAATCTTCCAGACCTGCGCCCACCGGAAGTCCTTCCTCGGAAAACGCAGACTGTGTACGACCGTATACGATTTGCAAGAACAGCTCTCTCATTGCCGTGTTGATCGCATCACATACAAGGTCGGTATTCAATGCTTCCATAACGGTTAATCCCGGCAGAATTTCGGACGCCATAGCTGCGGAATGCGTCATGCCGGAGCAGCCGATCGTCTCAACGAGGGCTTCCTGAATGATACCCTCTTTCACATTCAGCGTCAGCTTACATGCGCCCTGCTGCGGTGCACACCAGCCTACACCGTGTGTCAAACCGGAAATATCTTTTACTTCTTTCGCCTGAACCCATTTTGCTTCTTCCGGGATAGGAGCACAGCCGTGGTGAACACCCTGTGCCACAGTACACATTTCTTCAACTTCTTTTGAATAAATCATGTGATAACTCCTTTCGATTATGTAAAATTATTTCATAACAGGCATATGCGCCTGTCATAACCGCTGTTTCTATTTTCGCATATTGCAGACAAAAAATCCAGTCATTTCTTTATAATTTACGACTGGATTATTTATTCTTTCAGTTGGCAATTGCAAGCTGCCTGTACCTGTGTTTTAAGACAATATCATACGGTCGTTGGCAAACTCGCTGCCGCTTACCTCCTCAAACTTGGTCATCAGATCGGACACATGCAGGCTCTTCTTCTCCTCGCCGCGCACATCGTAGATGATCCTGCCTTCATGCATCATGATCAGTCTGTTGCCGTGGCTGATCGCATCCTTCATATTGTGCGTGACCATCATAGCGGTCAGATGATTCTCCCTGATGATCTCATCGGACAGTTCAAGCACCTTGGCCGCAGTTTTGGGGTCAAGCGCCGCTGTGTGTTCATCCAAAAGCAGCAGATCCGGTTTCTGCAGGGACGCCATCAGAAGCGTGACTGCCTGTCTCTGTCCGCCGGACAACAGTCCCACCTTGGTCGTCAGGCGGTCCTCCAGCCCCAGATTCAGCATCTTCAAATGCTCTCTGTACTGTTCTCTTTCCGGCTTGGTAACACCCCACTTAAGTGTGCGCCCCTTACCGCGTCTCGCCGCAAGAGCCATGTTCTCTTCGATAGACATAGTGGCAGCCGTTCCGGTCATAGGGTCCTGAAAGACACGACCGAGGAATTTCGCCCGTCTGTGCTCCGGCAGAGAGGTCACATCCGTCCCGCCGATTATGATGGAGCCGTGATCGACCGGCCAGACGCCCGCAATAGCATTAAGCATAGTGGATTTGCCCGCGCCGTTGCCGCCGATGATCGTTACAAAATCACCTTCCTCAAGCTGCAGGTCTAATCCGTTAAGAGCGACCTTCTCATTGATCGTGCCGGGATTAAACGTCTTATGAATATCCTTCAGTTCCAATGCATAGTTTTTCATTTCGCCGCTCATTGCTTAACCGCCCCTTTCTTACTGAACTTTCCCTTCAGATAAGGGATAGATAAGAAGATTGCCACAACGATCGCCGAAAACAGCTTCAGATAATCCGAAGGCATCTTCAGCCACAGTACAAAAGCGATGACGGCATAGTAGATCACCGCACCGATAATGACGGATACCATAGTAAATGCAAAAGCCATTTTTCTGCCCGCGCAGAACTTGCCAAAAAGCACTTCGCCGATGATCACCGCCGCCAGACCGATCACGATCGCACCGCGTCCCATATTGACGTCGGCGGAGCCCTGATACTGCGCATACAGACCGCCGCACAGACCAACCAGGCCATTGGAGATCATGAGCGCCAGCACTGTGTGGAAGTTGGTATTGATGCCCTGTGCCTTCGCCATGCGCATATTACATCCCGTAGCGCGTATCGCCTGTCCCTGTTCCGTGCCAAAATAGCAGTACAGGATCGCAACCAGGATCAGACAGCCAATGATCACGCCGCCATAAAATTTAAATTTAAGCAGCGCATCGCCTGATATGTATCTGGAAGAAACCACCAGTCTGTACTGATCCACATTGATAGGCTGATTGGATTTTCCCATAATGCCCAGATTGACAGAATACAAAGATATCTGCGTCAAAATACTTGCCAGTATGCCCGGAATCCCCAGCGCCGTGTGCAGAAGTCCCGTCACCATACCCGCCAGCATACCGACAGCGAATGCAATAATAAGAGCAGCCCACGGTTCCATGCCCGCGCCACGGATCAGCATAACGGCTACCGCACCGCCTGTTGCAAGCGTACCGTCTACCGTCAGGTCGGCAAAATCAAGCAGTCTGAACGTAATGTATACGCCCAGTGCCATGATGCCCCAGATAAGACCCTGCGCACATGCACCCGGCATGGCTCGAAGCAGCGACAATGGATTGAGTGCTAATAAGATCATTTCCTACCTCCGTCATATAAAAACCGGGGATGGCAGATCATGTCATCCCCATGTGTTTCCTCAGGCAATTACTCTGCAGCGATCGCCACATAGTCATCGGGAACCTTGATTCCCAGCTTATCGCAGATATCAGAGTTGAACTCCTTGGTCACCTGCGGCGCATATTTGATCTCCATCGTGGATACGTCGGCGCCGTTTACGAGAATGTCATATGCCATCTCGCCTGCCGTATAACCGATATCATAGTAGCTGATAGACAGGGTTGCCACACCGCAGCCTTTGCAGATCCCTTCTTCACCCGCAATGATCGGTACACCTGCCGGAAGGGCAATGTTGTTGATCAGCTCTGTGGAAGAAGCCATAGTATTGTCTGTCGGGATATAAAGAACATCACAGGACTCGCACGCGCTCGTCACTACAGACTGGATCTCATTGGAATCGGCTGCCGTAAACTCTTCGTATGCGATACCGTCCTCCTCCAGACTTGCCTTGAATACATCCGCCTGATATTTGGAGTTCGCCTCTGCGGAGCAGTACAGGATACCTACCTTCTGTGCATCCGGGAACAGCTCAACCAGCATATTCTCCTGCTCGTCAAGCGGCGCAAGATCGGATGTACCGGAGATGTTTGTGCCTGTTGCACCCGTCCAATCGGCGATATCAAGCGCCGTGGCATAATCCGTAATAGATGTGCCAAGAATCGGGATCGTGTTTGTTGCCGCAGCCGCCGCCTGTAAAGGAGCCGTTGCATTTGCAAGGATCAGGTCCGCGCCGTCCGTTACAAACTGCGTTACGATGGTGGAACAGTTGGTTTGCTCACCCTGCGCATTCTGCAGGTCAAAGGTTACATTTTCGCCCAGTTTATCTGTGAGCGCTTCCTGAAAACCTTTTGTTGCCTCGTCCAGAGCCGGATGCTCAACAAGCTGACAGATGCCGATATGATAGGTTTCGCCTTCTGCAGATGCATCTGCGGTATCGTCAGCGGCTTCGGTACTATCCGCTTCACTTTCTTCTGCACCGCTCTGCTCCTCAGAGGCCGTGTCCGTTGCAGCGGCATCTGTTCCGGCGTCGGAACCGCATCCCGCTATCATGGCAGCCGTCATGACAGTTGCCGTCAATAAAGCTAATACTCTCTTTTTCATAATATTCCTCCTGTAAAATATTACTTAAATATTACTCATGTGCTTTAAAGTATTAAAGCGCAATGTTTCCTATGCAAATATACACGAAAAACCGCTGTTCGTCAACCTAACCGATGAAATATTCAGAAATATCGATACAGTTGATCAGCGCCAGGCTGTTTTCTTCCTTGCATTCCAGCCAGCTTGCGCTGCATCTGTTCCATGCACGGAGCGAATAATTAAACAACTCTTCTGTACATCTGCTATGCGGATCATCCTTCTTCAAATTTCTGAGAACACAGTTCTCACAGGGTGTATTCCTGTTCTGCAAGGCTTCATAACAGATATTTCCGATCTTGACGCCCGGCGTGGCGGCAAGTACTTTCTTATTGATAAAACTAAGCTCATATGTATCTGCGTTTACGATATAAACGTAGCTGTCAAGATTATCGAATACTGCTATCTGCGTTACAAAATCCTGAAGGCGGTCCATCAGACCGATCTGCAGAATGTGCGCTTCCAGTACGCGCATCAGCGAGCGAAGCTCTTCCATCTCGCTCTCCCTGAATTCCAGCTGTACATCCTCGTGATGCTCCAGGATAACGGCTCCCTGAAATTCCCCGTGCGATGTGATCGGATAATAAAGCATGCTCTTGATCCCTTCTGACCGAAAATAATCCCGCATCTCCACCACATTCAGATCATAATCATGGATAATGGTCATTCCGCGGAAGGTCTCGTAGAGCATTTCGCCGACTACTTTCTTAAGCTCATACTGTGCAGCCGTCTCTTTGCCGGTTTCATAACCCGACATGGCAAACTGGACCGTATGCGATATCGGCAGCGAATCGTTACCGCATATATATCCTCTATGAAAACCGAATTTCACAGTGATCAGCTCAATGGCGGATTTCAGCGCGGATTCCATAGTCTTATCTTCAAACAGGACCTGCATTACCAGATCTTCAATACTGCGGTTCATCTCCATGCCCTTCTGAGGATTGTATTCCTCTTTCTTTCTTGTGGCATGATAAACCATAGTCGTAGCCGCATCATAGATACGATATCCGCATTTGCCGTTTGCCTTAGCCGTATAAACAGCCTTGTCCGCCTTCTTGAACAGCTCCGTGTAGTCCTTGCCGTGATACGGATAGATAGCCACGCCGACACTGCAGGTTACGTGGATCTCTCTGTCGCCGTAATCAAACGAATAATTGACATTGCGGACGATCTTTTCCGCGAGGATATCGGCGTTGGAAATGGCTTTGAGATTTTTCATAAAGACAACAAATTCATCCCCGCCGATACGGCCCGTAATATCGCCGCCCTTGAAGATCTCGTTCAGGGCATTTGCCGTATCCACAAGCACCTGGTCGCCCTGCGCATGTCCCAGGAGGTCATTGACTTCCTTAAAATTATCCAGATCGATGATCATAAGTGCGTTTAAGGCGTCTTTCGGGCTGTCCTGGATCACATTTTCAATAAGCTGTTTAGTGGCGCCCTTATTATACAATCCCGTCAGCGCATCCTTCTCGGCGCGGAGAAGCAGATCGAGTTCTTTTAACTTCCGCTCATGGATGTTGATCATACGGCCAACGATCCTCGTCACATAACCCTCCGGTCCGAGCAGAGAAGTCAGATTGACCTGATACCACGTGTAATCTTTGTCAAACCGCTTCGTCCTGTACTCTATCGTCTCATGCTTGGGCGAAGCCATCAAACTTCTGAATATGGATTTGAAATACGCTATATCATCCTCGTAGATCATGGTCTCATCGAAATCTTCCATATACTTCTGCTGGATCATTTCGCCTGACAGATCATAGTCCTTACTGGATTTCACGACCATGACGTCCGTCTTGACATTATAGTCCAATATCTTACCGCCCTCAGCTTCGGACAGTATATTGAGTCTCTCCGCCTGCTGGCGCAGCTCCTCCTCCACGCTCTTGCGTTCGCTGATATCTTCTATGACCGCCAGGATAACATATTTGTCACCCTCTCTGGAGTACAGGTTGCCTCTCACATGAAGCCACCGCAGTCCGCCGCTTCCCGTTACGGTACGGAATTCCACCTCGACTGCACCGTCGTCCTTGAGAACATCATAGATTCCCTGCCGGTAAACCGGAAGATCCTCCGGTATGATATTCATCTCGATCTTTTGAAGTAACCGCATACCCTGTGCCCTGGAATAACCCAGCATACGGAACATTCCTTCATTGACATAGAAAGGAGTTACCTGTCCGTTCTCATACTCCATAAAACAGATTCCCGTGATCACATTGTCGATCATAGATTCAAAATTATCCCGCATTAGATCCATCGCCATTTTTTTATCTCCAAACGCTTTTTTGTATCCCGCCGTCTTCCACGGTCTCAACAGCTTATCGTCCGCCCGGTGCCGCTAATACTTTTGTACGATCTCGCCCTGCTTCTTGTATATACTGCATGCCGGTATAAATCCTCTCACCATAGATGTGGGATACACGTTCGTCTGTTTCCCGATCACGGTTCCCGGATTGAGTACCGAATTGCATCCGACTTCAACATGGTCCCCCAGCATAGCGCCAAATTTTTTTAACCCTGTCTCCAGTTTCTCGTCGCCGGCTCTGACCACAACCAGCGTTTTATCGCTCTTGACATTGGAAGTAATGGAACCGGCGCCCATGTGCGCCTTATAACCGAGAATACTGTCGCCCACATAATTGTAATGGGGCACCTGCACTTTATTGAAAAGGATCACATTCTTGAGCTCCGTAGAGTTCCCCACAACAGCGCCCTTCCCCACGATCGCGCTTCCTCTTATGAAAGCGCAATGCCTGATCTGCGCTTCTTCATCTATGATTGCCGGACCGTTGATACAGGCCGACGGATAGACGGTCGCGGACCTGGCGATCCAGACATTGTCGCTTTTCTTCTCATATAATTCCTCAGGCAGCGTGTTTCCCAGCGTCACAATAAAATCGCTGATCTTAGCGAGCACCTCCCAGGGATAGACCGCACCTTCAAAAATATCCTTCGCTATCGTTTCTTCCAGCGTATAGAGCGCACTGATCTGCGTATCCTTCAAACTGCATGACATAATCCTTTTACCTGCTTTCCGTAAGTTTTCTGTTTTCTTATTTACGGTAAAACTGTTCCACGTATCTGAACCTGTTATAAAGCGATGACTGGTTATTTAACTCCTTCACCGTATTCGTTCTTCTCGTAACGAAATCATCCAGCTTCACCATATATTCATCCTCCGATATGGCGCCGTCAGCCACAAGGGTAAGCCCCTTCTCCCAGCTTGCGGTAAGCCTCGGATCCAGCAACGGCCTGATGGAGCCCGCAACGACCTCATATATCATTTCTCCAAGCAGAGTCGGTGTGATCATCTGCGTTTTCTTATTGAGCGCAAGATACTTGATATTCACCAGCTTCTTAAGGATCTCAGCCCTTGTGGCGGAAGTTCCGATGCCGCAGCCCTTGATCTGCGCACGCAGCTCCTCGTCTTCTATGAACTGACCGGCATTCTCCATCGTCAGTATCATTGTGCCGGAATTATACCGTTTGGGCGGGGATGTTTCCCCCTCTTTCTTATTAAGCCCGGTAAGCTTAAGCGTCTTTCCTTTTCTCAAGGAGTCAAGCACTTCCATAAACGACTCGTCACAGGACATTTCCGCCTCGTCCGCTTTCTCTTCTTCCCCGCTGTCTTCCGGTTTCTTTTTGATGAAAGAATAGCGGCTCACAGGCAGGTATCCTTCCTGTACCAGCACCTTAAATCCCGTGGAAAAATATTCGCCCTTCATCACGATGCCCAGACTGATCTTCTGGTAAACCGCCGCAGGATAAAAGATACTTAAGAAACGTCTCACAATGACCTCGTAGACTCTGGCTGAGGTGGAATGTAAGCCGTTCAATGCGCTAAGTCCCTGGCCTGTAGGTATGATCGCATAATGGTCGGTGATCTGTTTGTCATTGACATATCTGGTTTTCGCGACAGATTTGTAACTGCCGGACGCCAGTATCTGCGAAGCATACGGCGCCGCAATGCCATATCCCTTCAGACCGCTTATGTTTTTATGTATCTCCTTGGCCACCGCCGATGACAATACTCGGGCATCGGTACGCGGATAGGTCGTAAGCTTTTTCTCATACAGCTCCTGCGCTATCTTAAGAGTCTCGTCCGGACTGATCTTAAAAAGCCTGGCGCAGTCATTCTGAAGCTCCGCCAGATTATACAGAAGCGGCGGATTTCTGGTTTCCTTCTTCTTCCCGATCTTATCGACGACCGGCTGTCCTTCCGGGGCATCCTGCAGATATGCGATAAATGCGTCTGCATCCTCTTCCTTCAGGAACCCGTTGTCTTTATACATAAGCGGCGACTGGTCATAGCGGGAACCTTCCACCGCTTTCCACTCGCAGGAGCACTCATGCCCGTCTATATCAATATTGGCCAATATCCTGTAAAAAGGTATCTTCACAAACTCTCTTATTTCTCTCTCTCTCTTCACCACTATGCCAAGCACGCAAGTCATCACGCGGCCTACGGACACTACCGCTTTATCCGTCTTCAGATAGCTTCTGATCGGATTGCCGTATTTTAACGTCAGCACACGGGAAAAATTGATCCCCATCAGGTAATCTTCCTTGGCCCGCAGATAGGCGGCGTTGGAGAGATTGTCATAGGCCGAAAGATCCTTGGCTTCCTTAATGCCCCGCAGGATCTCTTCCTCCGTCTGAGAATCGATCCACACACGCTTCCTGGATTTGCCGTGCACATGGGCCTGCTGTTCCACCAGACGGTATATATATTCTCCCTCCCGCCCGGAGTCGGTACAGACATAGATCGTCTCCACATCCTCCCGGTTGAGCAGACCGCTTACGACCTGAAACTGCTTCTTCACATTCTCGATGACTTCATACTTAAATGTTTCCGGAATAAAAGGGATCGTGTCAAGCGACCACCTTTTGTATTTCTCATCGTACGCTTCGGGATAACTCATGGTCACAAGATGACCGACGCACCATGTAACGACCGCCTCGTCAGATTCCATGTAGCCGTCTTTATTCTGCATTTTATATTTCAGCGCTTTGGCAAACTCCCGCGCAACACTGGGTTTTTCCGCTATATAAATACTCTTTCCCATAGATTCCTCAAGTCTTATACCGGACTACAGATCCGAGATCTGTATCAGCTTTAAATTCGGCCGGATCTTGGCTTCCAGGTTCAGTCTCTCGTCAAACCGGTACGCCGTATACATATAGATATAATCCGCGCCTATCTTCGCTTTCTTGGCATATGTCAGCAGCTCCTCATAGTCCTCATAGGCCGTCGGCTTCTCCCAGCTGCAGAGCCCTATCAGCGTATGGCCTTCCTCGTCCTGTGCAACAATGTCAAGTCCGCCGTCCTTGCCTACCCATTCGCCGATCGTATCCGCCATGATAGGCAGCTTATCCCTTTTATTAAGCCGGTTCAGATGCTGTCTGCATATTTTTTTGAAATACTCCGACACATATCTTCTGAAATCCGGCGCGATATAGCGGTTGTAGAACTCTCCTACCGACAGTGTATTCAGGTCGCTCAGATACGGATACATATAGGTATAATAAAAATCCACAAAAGGATGACTGATCCTGTATATTCCCTTCTGCACATTGTCTTTGCCGGCCGCATCATACGAAAATACCTTCTCTACCAGTTCCAGTTCAATGAGATTTTTCAGGTACACGCTGATCTTGGCTCTGGAAAACTCTGTGTGCAGATACAGGTTGTTCAGCTTACGGTTCCCCGATGCGATCGACGCCATGATCGTGTTGTAAACGCCGGGCTCGCGCAGCTGGTCAGTCAGTATGGACTCTCCCTCTTCATACAAGAAGCTGTTCACATCCAGGATATTACGGCATATATTCTGCTGGATCGTCAGTCTGTCATCAAACCGGTTCCACAGTCCCGGAAAACCGCCCAGGATCGCATACGCTTCAACGCATTCTTCGATGCGGAAATTGGGAAACCGCTGCACAATATCCTCAAAGGGCATCTCGCGCACCTTCAGAAAGCCCGACAACTCATATGCCGCCTCACCGATCCGGTTTACCATACTGTTCTCTATCCAGCCAATAGACGAGCTGCACAGCACGACCATGATCTCATCCCGGTTCCACTGGCTGTTCACAAAGGAAACCAGCGCCTTCATAAACTGTTCGCCGGCACGCACGATATTCTGGAATTCATCGATCACAAGCACTTTCTTGCCGCTGCTTCTGCGGGTGATCCTGGCAAATATATCGTGAAATGTCGGAAAACGGTCTATCTCGTAACCGTCGCGGATAAGCTGACCGCTCCACTGATAGAGCTGCTCTCTTTCGGAGCATGCCCGCGCCAGATAGTAACAGCCGTTTTTTCCCTCAAGGAATTCCTTTACAAGCGTTGTCTTGCCGATATATTTCTGTCCATAGACGACAAGGATCTGGCTGCCTTCTCTGTCATAATAATTATTCAGATACTTTAATTCAGATGTTCTGCCAAGTAACATAAGCTTCCTCACAAATATTATGCGGTCATCTCTGCCAACAGACATTCTATCTTATCCGGCGGCATCGGCCTGCCCAGAAGAAACCCCTGGATGTTATCGCAGTCTATCTCACTCAGATAACGGTACTGTTCCTCTGTCTCTACGCCTTCGGCAATTGTCTCAAACCCCAGCTTCTTGACCATATAGATGATCGATTCCGTTATGATCCTTGTATTCTCATCCGTGATAACCGTATCAATAAAAGATTTATCGATCTTAAGTGTATCGATGGGCAGCCCTTTCAGGTAAGACAGCGAAGAATATCCGGTCCCGAAATCATCGAGGGATATCTTAATGCCTATATCCCGTAGAACCTCCAGCTTCTCGGTGATCTCTGTAAAATCATCTATCAGAACAGATTCCGTGATCTCCAGCTCGATCTCCTCCGGAGCCACGTCGTACTTCTCCATTATGTGCAGCAGCTTATCCGTAAAATCAGCCTGCCTGTACTGAATGGCCGAAATATTTAAAGACATCACCAGCGGATAGTGATACTTCCGCCTCCACCCGGCATATGTTTTCAGGCTCTCCTCGATCACCCACGAGCCAATCGGTATGATCGTTCCGCTCTTCTCCGCGATTGGGATAAATACCGCCGGACTGACCATTCTTCCGTCATCATTCTTCCAGCGTATCAGAGCCTCCACGCCGCGCAGCTTTTTATCTGCGGTTCTGAACTGAGGCTGGAAATACATAATAAAATTCTGTTGAAAGACTGCGGTTTTGAGCTGATTCTCGATCGTTACATTGTTGATGAACTCATTTAGAATACTGCCGCTGTAATACACCACCTTGTCTTTGCCCATGCTTTTGGCTTTAAACATAACGATCTCGGCACAGTTGATGAGCTCCAGCGTTCCGGTCGCCGCTTCAGGATATTCCGCAACGCCCACGCTTACCGTAATATGGATCTCCTGCCCGCCGGACAGTTTAAACGGGCTCTTAAGCCGTTCCTTGATCATTTTGTAGACCGTATCCACGCTGCGCGCCCCGCACGGATCATAAATGCCGATACAGTAAATATCACTGTTAAAATGAGAGACGACGACATGATCGCTCATCAGCTCCGACAGAAACTGTCCGAACACCTGCACAAGCTCATCGCCCACGATCAGTCCCATACCGTCATTGATCCTGCGGAAATCATCGAAATCAATAAACATGACTGCAACATTTGTGTTCTCTGTCTCCGCTTTACGGATAAACTCACCCACAAGTCTCACAAAATAATTGCGGTTATACAGACCCGTCAGTATATCATAATACGCAAGATATGTCAGTTCATCGTTCTGTGCCGTCAGCCTCGTCACATCCCTGAAACGAATGATCTTATCCGTCGGCGTGCCTGCGTCGTCATAGACAATATTGACTTCGACCTCAACGCATATTTTCTTATCCCTAAGTCTGACCTCTATGGACTGACTCTTTATATTCTGCTTTTCAATAAACAGAACCTCCTGCAGCGGGATCACGCATTGTTCCTCCACGCATTCATACAGTCTGTTCAAGTCCTGGAGCCCCGTAACCGTAAAATCAAAAAAGTGATTCCAGTTCGCAACGGTCCTGAAGTGTCCCTCCGCAAAATTATAATACAGGAAAGCGTTGTTGGATGTCTCGCAGATCAGGCGGAGCATCTTTTCATCTTTACTCAGTTTCTCATTTGTCGCATGCAGCAGGTCGATCTGATATTTTAGTTCTTCCATAATTGCTATACCCTTATTATACCCTTATATACCTTTATTTCTTCTGTATCCCCCAATACAGAAGACCTTCTCCGTTTTGTTTTCTTTGTTTAATCTTTTCCTTTACTTCTTACTGATGTATCCCTGCGCTTTGAGCGTCTCCGCACAGAGTATCCCGCCGCCGGCCGCGCCGCGGACCGTATTATGTGACAGGCCGACAAACTTCCAGTCATATACGCTGTCTTCTCTGATACGTCCTACGCTGATACCCATACCGTTTTCGTAGTCCACATCCAGTCTGACCTGCGGACGGTTATCATCCTCCATCACCTGAATGAACTGCTTCGGGGCGCTCGGAAGACCGAGTTCCTGCGGAAGTCCCTTAAAGCTCACCAGTTTTTCTATAAGCTGCTCTTTCGTCGGTTTCTTTCTAAACTTCACAAAAACAGCCGCCGTATGCCCGTTAAGCACCGGCACGCGGATACACTGGCATGTGATCACAGGGCTTGCCGCCGGAACGATCTCGCCGTTTACCACAGAGCCCCATATTCTGAGCGGCTCCTTCTCACTCTTCTCTTCTTCGCCGCTTATATACGGGATCACATTCTCCACCATCTCCGGCCAGTCCTTAAATGTCTTGCCGGCCCCGGAAATAGCCTGATAAGTAGTAGCCACTACCTCATACGGTTCAAACTCCATCCAGGCGGTCAGCACCGGCGCATAACTCTGGATCGAGCAGTTCGGTTTCACTGCAATAAAACCGCGCTGTGTACCGAGGCGCTTCTTCTGGTCCGCGATAACCGCAAAGTGATCCGCGTTGATCTCCGGAATCACCATCGGCACATCCGGCGTCCAGCGGTGCGCGCTGTTATTGGATACGACCGGTGTCTCGGCCCTGGCATAATCTTCTTCTATTTTTCTGATCTCCTCCTTGGTCATATCAACCGCCGAAAAGACAAAATCAACCTCTGCAGCAACTTCTGCCACTTCATTGACGTTTTTTACAATAATATTCTTAACTCCTTCCGGCATGGGCGTTGTCATCTTCCATCTGTCGCCCACAGCCTCCTCATAGATTTTGCCTGCAGAGCGCGGGCTTGCCGCGATCGTAGTTACCTCAAACCACGGATGGTTTTCAAGCAGCGCGATAAAACGCTGTCCCACCATTCCGGTTCCGCCCAGGATACCAACCCTTAATTTGTCACTCATACCTGTGTACTCCTTTCGCAAATACATTTCTGTTTTCTATTTCCTGTTGCACGATGGCGCTTTCCTCTTTATTACAGCCTCAGAACAATTTAATATGTTCTTCATCCTGCCAGTCTTTTGCAAGATACTCCTTATGCGCGGCAATGACCTCCTTCATGGCCCCCATACCGGGCGCTCCTATTGTCAGGCGTCTTTCCACGCAGCTTTTCAGGCTGACGGCATCATAGATATCTTCTTCAAAGGCCGGACTGATCGTCTTCAGTTCCTCGATCGACAGATCCTCTATTCCGCACTGTTTATCTATACAATATAATACCAGTTTTCCTATGATCGCGTGGGCATCCCGGAACGGCACACCGCGTCCGACCAGATAATCCGCCGCGTCCGTGGCATTGGCAAAACCTTTCATCGCGCTTTTTTCCATGACGTCCCTGCGGAACTTTACCGTGCTGATCATTCCGTCAAACAAACTCAGGCATCCCTTTACCGTGTCGATCGCGTCAAAGGTAAGCTCTTTATCTTCCTGCATATCCTTATTATAGGCAAGCGGAAGCCCTTTCATCGTAGTCAGCATCGACATGAGCGCCCCATACACTCTGCCAGTCTTACCGCGTATCAGCTCCGCAATATCCGGATTCTTCTTCTGAGGCATGATACTGCTTCCCGTGGAATACGCATCGTCGATCTCGACAAACCGGTATTCATCCGAATTCCAGATAATGATCTCCTCGCAGAAACGGCTCAAGTGCATCATGATCACGGATAGCGCCGAGAGGAACTCTATAACGTAGTCTCTGTCCGACACGGAATCCATACTGTTCAGGGTAGGACCCTCAAATCCCAGAAGCGACGCCGTATAATTCCGGTCAAGCGGATATGTCGTTCCGGCCAGCGCTCCGGCCCCGAGCGGACAATAGTTCATCCGGTAATATATATCCTTCAGGCGCAGCCTGTCCCGCTTAAACATCTCAAAATAAGCGCCCACATGATGTGCCAGCGTCACCGGCTGCGCTTTCTGCATATGGGTAAATCCCGGCATATATGTGTCTGTATTGCTCTCCATAATGTCAAGCAGAGTGCCAAGCAGTTTCTTTACCAGCTCGTCCACATGCAGCACTTCCAGCCTGGTATACATTCTCATATCGAGCGCCACCTGATCGTTACGGCTCCTGCCTGTGTGCAGCTTCTTTCCCACATCGCCGATGCGGTCAATCAGATTCGCCTCCACAAAACTGTGAATATCTTCATACGCTTCCGTGATCTGAAGCCTTCCCTCCTCCACATCTTTGCGGATCCCGGTAAGGCCCTTTAAGATGATATCTTTCTCGTCTTTGGTCAGAACACCCTGCTTCGCAAGCATGACAACATGCGCTATGCTGCCTTCTATATCCTGCACAAAAAACTTTCGGTCAAAAGAGATCGATGCGTTAAAATCATACACCAGCTTGTCCGTCTCTTTTGTAAACCGTCCGCCCCATAACTGTGCCATGCACTATTCCTCCACTATAATTAAATCTGAATTTGATGATACCACAAAATACTTTTCATTTCAATCAAAACACATATTTTCTTATAATTCATACAATATCTTATAACTACCAGGGAGTTGTTATTTTATGGACGCGTTACTGTCGTTACGGGATATTTCCTACGCATATCACAATCTGAAGGGTGAAACACCCGCTTTGTCCGATATATCCTTCGATGTATCACAGGGTGAATTCGTGGCCGTCGTCGGCCCGAGCGGATGCGGCAAATCCACTCTTCTGTCAATTATAGCGGGCTTACTGACCCCGGAAGAAGGAGAGCTGTACTATCAGGGCCGGCGCATTGCCGATGGGGAGGCCGGCAATATCATGAAGATCGGATACATGCTCCAGCGCGACCACCTGTTTGAATGGCGCACCATCTATCATAACGTCATTCTGGGATTGGAGCTGAACCATACTCTGACCCCGGAAAATCTCGAATATGTCATGCAGCTGCTCAGGGATTACGAGCTGTATGCCTTTAAGGACAAAAAGCCCTCCGAATTGTCCGGCGGTATGCGTCAGCGGGCGGCCCTGATCCGCACGATGGCGATCCACCCCGATCTTCTGCTGCTGGATGAACCGTTCAGTGCACTAGACTCCCAGACGAGACTGAATGTCTCTGCCGACATCGCCCGTCTGATCCGTTCCACCGGCAAAACGGCCATTCTGATCACCCACGACCTGTCTGAAGCGATCACGCTTGCCGACCGCGTTCTCGTCCTGTCCAAAAGGCCCGCCAAAGTCGTCTGCGAAATGCCCATCAGACTCACTGTGGACAGACATGATCCCATGACGGTCAGAAACACACCGGAATACCAGCTCTTCTTCAATCATTTATGGGAGGTGCTGACGAATGAACAGACAGCTACCCAATCCGTCTGACGGCATATCCGCCAACCAGCGGCTGTTTCTGGATGCGCACAGGCGCCATCATCATATCATCAGCCTGTGCCGTCTTCTTCTGGTCGTAGTTTTTTTAGGCTTATGGGAAACTGCGGCGGTTAAAAAGTGGATCGACCCTTTCTTTTTCAGCAGCCCGTCAGGCATCGTCAAATACCTGTATAATATGCTGGCTGACCGCTCCTTCTTTACACACACGGGCATCACGCTGCTCGAAACGGTCGCCAGTTTTCTTCTGGTCACACTGTTAAGCCTCTTATGCGCAATGCTTCTGTGGTATGTACACGGTCTTGCCGAAGTTCTGGAGCCCTATCTCGTCATCCTTAATTCTCTGCCGAAATCGGCTCTCGCGCCGCTGTTGATCGTCTGGCTCGGCACAGGAACGAACACCATCATTGTCGCCGGTATTTCCGTTGCCATATTCGGTTCCATCATCAATCTGTATACCGGATTTACACAGGCAGACCCCGAAATGCTCAAGTTGATATACACGCTGGGCGGGAACCGGCTCGATGCTCTCCGCAAGGTCATTCTCCCGGGTTCGGTGCCGCTTATCCTAAGTAACATGAAGGTCAATATCGGGCTGTCCCTTGTCGGCGTTATCATCGGTGAATTCCTTGCGGCAAGACGCGGCCTCGGCTATCTGATCATATACGGTTCCCAGGTATTCCAGCTCAGCATGGTGATCACTTCCATTATCATTCTGTGCGCGATCGCTATGGTGTTCTACAAACTGATACAGAATCTGGAGCATTATTACAGAAAGAAATACTGAGGCATGGAAAAAGGCTGCACATTGGCAAAATGTACGGCCTTTTATTATATATCCGATCCTATTGTCATCTGCCGTCCCACAGCACTGTCTCTCCGCATCCAAGCGATTTCTTCACATCGATGATCCGCTGATTGGAAGAGCCTCGGAACTGCAGACTGATATCCTTCTTCGCCAATATAAACTCCCCGTCGACCATCACATCGATGCAGTCAAGGAATTCCTTCATGCCGTCCCACTGTGCCAGGAATCTTCCCAGCACGTCTTCCTCAAAGGAGTAACCGGTATAGCACCAGACAGTCTTAGATGTATAGCGTCTGCGCACTTCACGCACAAGAGGCAGAAGCCCCTGCATATTCACATACTCGAGCGGTTCGCCGCCAAGCAGGGTAAGCCCGGCAATATAGTCCGGCGCAAGCGCGTCAAGTATCTTGCGCTGCACACTGTCATCATAAGGATCTCCGTAATTGAAATCCCATGTCATCTCATTAAAACAGCCCACGCAGTGATGCGAGCAGCCGCTCACAAAGAGCGACACGCGCACACCGGGGCCGTTTGCAATATCATAATTTTTTATTTCCGCATAATGCATACTTTACCTTTTCAAATCCGCAAAATGCTCTTGCGGTCTTAACAATAATCCTGAAAGGCTATACTCTTATCAGAGATGAAGCACCCTCTCCTTGATCTCCTGTGTACGGCCCTGATTCCAGAACTGCGTGCCGATATATCCGCAGGTACGTCTGGCCACGTTCATCTTATTCTGGTCTGTATTGCCACAGTTAGGACATTTCCAGATCAGTTTGCCGTCGGGATTGGTGACGATCTGTATCTCACCGTGATAATCGCATGCCTGGCAGTAATCGCTCTTGGTGTTCAACTCCGCATACATGATATTATCGTAAATGTACTGCATCACGGACAGAACCGCATCCAGATTGTTCTCCATGTTGGGAACTTCCACATAGCTGATCGCGCCGCCGGGAGACAGTTCCTGGAACTGCGCCTCAAATTTCAGTTTGTCGAAGGCGTTGATCTCTTCCGTTACATGGACATGATAACTGTTTGTAATATAATTCTTATCGGTCACGCCTTCAATCACGCCGAAACGCTTCTGAAGGCATTTGGCAAACTTATAGGTGGTAGACTCAAGCGGCGTACCGTAGAGACTGAAATCAATATTGGTCTCCTCTCTCCACTCCTTACATGCATTGTTCAGATACTGCATCACTTTAAGCGCAAACGGAGTCGCTTCCGGGTCCGTGTGGCTCTTGCCCGTCATATATCTGGTGCATTCGCACAATCCGGCGTAGCCTAACGATATGGTAGAATAACCGCCATAAAGCAGCTTGTCGATCTTCTCACCCTTCTTGAGCCTTGCAAGCGCGCCGTTCTGCCACAGGATCGGCGCCACATCGGACGGCGTGCCTTTTAACCTGTTATGACGGCACATAAGCGCCCTCTTACACAAATCGAGACGTTCGTCCATGATCTCCCAGAATCTGTCCATATCCCTGCCCGACGAACAGGCGACATCCACCAGATTCAGTGTGACAACGCCCTGGTTAAAGCGGCCGTAGAACTGCGGCTTATCGTTCTCATCGTGATACACGGTGAGGAAAGAGCGGCATCCCATACACGGATAGCAGTTGCCGTCTTTTAACTTCTTCATGATCTTCTCTGATATATAATCCGGCACCATGCGCTTTGCAGTGCACTTCGCCGCCAGCCTGGTCAGATACCAGTAAGGTGTCCCCTCACGGATATTGTCTTCCTCCAATACATAGATCAGCTTCGGAAAAGCAGGGGTTATATAGACGCCCTTCTCATTCTTAACGCCCTTGATACGCTGGTTGAGCATCTCCTCTATGATCATGGCAAGGTCGTCGCGCAGCTGTCCCTCCGGCACCTCGTCAATATACATGAATACGGTGATAAATGGCGCCTGTCCGTTTGTCGTCATAAGCGTAATGACCTGGTACTGTATGATCTGAACGCCCCGCTTGATCTCATCTCTGACACGTCTCTCCGCGATCTTATTGACCTGCTCATCGCTTACTTCGATCCCGTTCTCCTCCATCTCGCTTCTGATCTCGCGGCGAAATTTCTCTCTGCTGACCTGTACAAACGGCGCAAGATGGGACAGCGATATACTCTGCCCGCCATACTGACAGCTGGCGATCTGTGCAATACTCTGCGTCGCAACATTGCACGCCGTTGAAAAGCTCTTCGGCGTATCGATCATCGTCTCGCTGACAACCGTGCCGTTCTGCAGCATGTCTTCCAGATTGACAAGACAGCAGTTATGCATATGCTGCGCGAAATAGTCCGCGTCATGGAAATGAATGATCCCCTGTTCATGCGCCTCCACAATATCGGGCGGTAAAAGGAAACGTTTCGTGATATCTTTGCTGACCTCACCCGCCATGTAATCGCGCTGCACACTGTTGACTGTGGGATTCTTATTGGAATTCTCCTGTTTTACTTCCTCATTATTGCACTCAAGCAGCGTGAGTATCTGTTCATCCGTAGAGTTGGATTTTCTGATCAGCGCCCTTTTGTACCGGTAGGTGATATAATTGCGCGCCATAGTATAGGCGCGGTATTTCATAAGCTGGTTCTCCACCATATCCTGAATCTCTTCAACGCTGGGAGAACGCTTCATCTCCTCACAGTTCTTCGCCACCACTTCAGCGATCTCATCGATCTCTTCATTTGAAAGCTTATCCTCTTCTTTCACACTGTCGTTTGCCTTACAAATCGCTGCTATGATCTTTTCCAGATCAAAATTTACTTCCGCTCCGCTTCTCTTAATGATCTTCATCCGCTACACCTTCTACTCTCTTTCCCCAATCGCTCTATTCTTCCCGCACAACCGTTCTGCGCACCGGCGCATTCGCTATGTCATATCCGCAAAACCACTATATCATGTTGGTTGTACCCCAATGTGTATACTATATATTGTATCACGGTTTTTTGCACTGTCAAGGCGTTGTATGATATTTTTTGCCGTAAAATGCTGTAATATACTATATGATTTGATCGTAACCAAAAAACGGTATCCGCATTACACGGATACCGCCTCCTGTATAAGCTGGAAAAGGGACTCGAACCCTCGACCTACTGATTACGAATCAGTTGCGCTACCAACTGCGCTATTCCAGCATATTCATACAACAAAAGTTATTATACTGATTTATCAGGGATTTTGCAAGTGCAAATTTACCATAGATATATTTTTTTATGGAAGGTATTTTTTTACCCAGATACATTTTTGTGTAAAGCGGTCAGTTTTTCTCGGGAAGATCCGGCGCTATTCCCTGTATATGGCCGTCCACATGCACATCCAGCTGCGGATAAGGTATGCTTATGCCCGCATTGTCCAGCGCATTTTTAATCTGCTCCGTGAGACGCCATCTGCACTCCCAATAATCTGCGTTAGCCGCCCAGCATCTTACGCACAGCTTCACGCCGCTGTCAGCCAGTTCCTGAACCAGCACTCTCTGCTCGCGCTCTTTGAGCACAGCCGGATCATCTTGCAGTACAGACACAAGCACGTCTCTTGCCGCCTGTATATCGGTATCATATGATACGGACACAAAGATATCGATCTTGCGCTCTCCAAGCGAGCTCATATTGATAATACAGGAGTTGGCAAGCGTTCCGTTGGGTATAATGACCACATGATTATCAGGCGTTGCCAGATGGGTATAAAACAGCTGTATCTCTTTAACCGTGCCTTCGTGCCCCTCATTATCGGCTTTGATATAGTCGCCGACACGAAAAGGTCTGACCAGCAAGATCAGAACGCCACCCGCGAAATTGGACAGGCTGCCCTGCACGGCAAGACCGATCGCCACGCCGGCAGATCCAAGAAGCGCCGCCACACCGGTTGCGTCCAGTCCGAATTCCGTTGCGATCATAAATAACAGCACAGTATACATCAGAACCTTGATGAAGGAATCCAAAAACTGCGCAACGCCAATATCCGCATTGCCCTTCTTTAACGAACGGCGGACAAGGCGGCGGACGAGGCGTATCACTTCCATGCCGATTATGAAGACGGCCAGCGCCATCACTACTTTAATGCCAAACCGGAGCGCGTTTTCCGGAAATTTCTGAATATAGGACTCGATCAGTCCGACATTGATCTCCTCGGAGGCAATCTCTTCAATTTCCGTTATCTGGCCTTCCATACCGTTCATGTCTGATCCTTTCTCCCGCCGTTTATGACCTTATTCCTGTTTACCGCTTCTATGGTTCTGTTTCTGGTTCCCGTTGTTCTTATCCTGCTTCTGCACGATCTTATTCAGCTTATCTTCCGCCTCTTTTGCTTTCTTCAGCATCTCGTCAGCGATCCTGGCGCGTTCTTTTGCCTCTGCAGCGGCTGCTTTTGCCAGCCTTTTGGCCTCTGCCGCTTCCTTCGCCATAGCTTCCGCCGCTTCTTTTGCCGCCCTGCGCTCTTCTTCCTCTTTTGCCTTGCGGAGCTGTTCTGCACGGATCCTGTCGCGCTCAGCCTTTTCTTCCGCCGTATAAGGCGTATAGGAGAATATGCTGACGGAGAGCGGAGCGCTCACTATATCAATGGCGTAAGGTTTTCCGTCCCATTCCATCTCAGTCGTATCGCACACATCCTTATTCACCGCACCGCCGCCGCCATAGATCCTGGCGTCTGTATTCAGTATCTCTTTATATTTACCCTCATAAGGCACGCCGACGCGGAATTTCTGCTTTACATTGGCAAAGTTTGCTACCACTACAAGGGTTTCTTCCAATTTACCGCTCTTGCGCAGATACGACAGCATACATGCATTGGGCGTGATGCAGTTGATCCACTCGAATCCCTCCCAGGAAGTGTCTTTTGCATACAGCGCGGGACTGGAAAGATAAAGCTTATTCAAGTCTGCCACAAGGCGGTTCAGCTTCGCATGATCGGCGATCTCAAGGAGATTCCACTCAACCTCTCTCTCCTCGTTGAACTCATCGTATTCACCGATATCCTGTCCCATGAACAGAAGCTTCCTGCCCGGATGCGTCATATAGTATGCAAAGGTCAGACGCACATTGGCAAACTGCTCTTTGCGTTCCCCGGGCATTTTGCCAAGAAGGGTCGCCTTGCCGTGCACAACCTCATCATGGGAAAACACAAGGATAAATTTCTCGCTGTATGCGTAGATCATGCTGAACGTCAGATCGTTATGCCGTCCGGAACGGAAATACGGATCTGTTTTGATATAGTTGAAGTAATCGTTCATAAAGCCCATGTTCCACTTCAGATCAAAACCGAGCCCGTCATCATCCAGATCCCCCGTGACCTTAGGCCATGCCGTTGACTCCTCGGCGATCATAAGGACACCCCGGTTGCGCTTCTTCATGATAGAATTCAGATGCTTGATAAACTCAACGGCTTCCAGATTTTCATTGCCGCCATAAATATTGGCGATCCACTCCCCGTCATTTCTGCCATAGTCCAGATACAGCATAGACGCAACCGCATCGATGCGGATACCGTCGGCGTGATACCGTTCCGCCCAGTACAGCGCATTGGCAATGAGGTAATTGCGCACCTCCGGTCTGCCGTAATTATAGATCAGTGTCCCCCAGTGCGGGTGCGAGCCCTGTCTGGGATCCTGATGCTCATACAGGCAGGTGCCGTCAAAACCGGCAAGGCCGTACGTATCTCTCGGAAAATGTGCCGGAACCCAGTCCAGGATCACGCCGATCCCCGCCTTATGCATCTCGTTCATAAAGAACATAAAATCTTCCGCAGTGCCGTAACGCGCTGTCGGCGCATAATATCCGATCACCTGATAACCCCATGACGCATCGAGAGGATGCTCCATCACCGGCATCAGCTCCACGTGCGTATAGTGCATTTTCTTCACATACTCTATGATCCGGGGAGCCAGCTCCCGATAGTTGCAGTATTCTCTGCCGTCGTCAGGCTTAATAAACGAACCCAGATAGACCTCATATATGTTCATCGGCTCGTTGTCGGACTGCAGTTTTGCACGTCCTTTCATCCACTTGCCGTCTTCCCACTTAAATCCGTCAATATTTCTTACCACAGAAGCGTTGTCCGGTCTGAGCTGCTGTCCAAACGCATAAGGGTCCGCCTTAAGAAATGTCAGGCCGCCTTTTGCCTTGATCTCATACTTATAGCAGTCGCCTTCTTTCACATCCGGTATAAACAGCTCGAAAATACCCGAATCCCACAGTCTGCGCATCTGGTGTATTCTGCCGTCCCACGCATTGAAATCGCCCACCACGCTGACGCGCATTGCGTTAGGCGCCCACACCGCAAAAAGAACGCCGTCCGTACCGTCTATCCGCACAGGATGCGCGCCCAGCTTTTCATAGACCGTATAATGGATACCCGCATTAAACCTGTCCGTATCTTCTTTCGTGATCTGCGGCGGGTAATTGTAGACCTCGCGCACCTTTTTCAGAGAGCCGTCCTGCGCCTCCACGATATATTCATAGTCCGGTATCTTTTTCCCGGGTATCAGCACCGCGAAAAAGCCCTCCTCATCCGCCATCTCCATCTTATAACTCTTGTCGCCCTCGCTCAGCTGAAGGCGGACACTCCTGGCGCCCGGCTGAAAAGTCTGCACGAGCGTGGAATTACCGGCTGCGTGCGCACCGAGTGTCATATGGGGATCATCGGATTCGGAATACACAATTTCCTCAATTTCCGGCCAGTTCATGAGTTTATACAGTTTTTTGTTCATGGCTTCTCCTTTTCACAAGTTATGTCTCTATCCTGTGTATCAACAATCCGCTGCGCAGCTTCGGCTCAAACCATGTGGATTTGGGCGGCATAAGCCCGCCTGCATCGGACACGTCAAACAGTTCGTGAATATCGGTCGGATACATGGCAAACGCTGCCCTGGCATCCGTATGTACACGCCGTACAAGCTCCTCCGGTCCTCTGATTCCGCCGACAAAATCGATCCGGTCATCCACCCTGGGATCGGCAATGCCAAGCACGGGTTCAAGAAGCTCTCTCTGCAGGACCGCCACATCCAGATCGTGCGCCGCATCACCGTTATACTGTTCCGGTCTGATCTTCATGCAATACCACCGGTCCTTAAGATACAGGCCGATCTCGCCCTTGCGCCCCGGTCTGTACGGCTCCCTGCCCGCTTCGGACACATCAAAGATCTTCTTTATCTGACTTAAGAACTCGTCATCGGAACGGCCGCCTAGTGTTCTGACGACACGGTTATAATCCATGATCATCAGCTGGTCGTCGGGAAAAAGCACGGACAAAAAATAATTAAACTGTTCGTCCCCCGTATATCCCGGATGCGCTTTTCTCCGCATCTGCGATACCTTTACCGCTGAAGCGCACCTGTGATGTCCGTCCGCAATATAGATCGTTTCCACCTGTTCAAATTCCCGCCGGATCTGCGCTGCGTCCTGCGCATCGCCGATCACCCACAGTCTATGTGTGATGCCGTCGTCAGCCGTAAAATCATATACCGGCTGCCCCGACATGACACGACGCACCACTTCCTCTATCTTCTCCCGCCTGCGGTAAGCCAGAAATACAGGTCCCGTCTGGGCGCTGCACACATCTACATGCCGAACCCTGTCAGCCTCCTTGTCCGCCCGGGTATTTTCATGTCTTCTGATGACCTGTCTCTCATAATCGTCCACCGAGGCGCAGGCGCCTACACCCACCTGGGAGCGTCCATCCATGACAAGCTCATACACATAGTAGGAAGCCTGCTCTTCCTCTATGAAAAATCCGTCGGCGATCATCCCGTTTAACAGGTCCCTTGCTTTCTCATAAACCTCCGGCGCATACATATCATGATCCGGCGCAAACTGTGTCTCAGGTCTGTCTATCCGCAGGAATGTATACGGATCGCCCTGAACCTTCTCATACGCTTCCTGTCTGCTGTACACATCATAAGGAAGCGCCGCGATCTTATCCGCAAGATCCGCTCTCGGTCTTACGGCACGAAAGGGAATTACATTTGCCATCTTGTCTCCTGTTGTGATAAAATGTATATATAGATTTATTTTAACAAATAAGACTATACAGCACAAGCACGAAGTGATAAAATAATAGGCGCAAAAAACAGGTAGTGCGCAAGCGAATTTCAGAACAGCAAAAGGAAGTGTGTCATATGACCCCTGAAAACAAAAAAATATTAGACCGCATCAACGCTTATGCGGAAGAAGTGCTCGCGGACATCGATCCGCAAAAAACCAGAATATCGTACCAGCTGGACGCTTTAAGACCCGTCATGCAGGAGATCGCCGATGAAAAGGGTATGTCCATTGAAGATGTATTTATACTCTACATGGATCTTGCAAGCGAGGCGTCCGTAGAGGCGCAGAATCAGCTGGATGCGGTTTTGGATGGGGATGAAGATACGGATTTCTCCAAAATCGCCAACCGGCTTAACTAAAATCAGACAGAACCCGCTGTCGGCTATCTGTCTGATTTTATTACTATGTTAATATTACTATGTTATTATGCTGTTTCTGCTACTTAACGACCCTTACTCTGAAAACACCCTCTATGGACTGTAACTTCTGGATAATACTCTCCGATGCGGGCGCTTCGATATCGAGCATCGTATAAGCGACCTCGCCTCTTGATTTATTCATCATATCGGTTATATTAATTCCATTGTCGCCGAAGCATGCGGTAAACTTGGTGATCATGTTCGCTATATTCTTATGGAAGATCGCCACACGGCCCGCCTGCGCGCAGACGCCCATATCACAGTTGGGATAATTTACACTGTTGACGATATTGCCGTTCTCCAGATAATTCTTAAGCTCCCTGACAGCCATCACCGCACAGTTATCCTCGGATTCTTCCGTGGAAGCGCCCAGATGCGGGATCACAATGCAGCCGTCCTGCCCTGCCGTCACAGCATTCGGGAAATCGGACACATACCTGCGGATCTTACCTGTCTTGATGCCCTCAAGCACAGCTTTCTCATCCACAAGAAGATCACGGGCAAAGTTCAGCAGGATCACGCCTTCTTTCATCTGTTCGATCGCTTCTTTGCCTATCATGCCCTTGGTGGAATCCATAAGCGGAACATGGATCGTGATATAATCACATTCCGCATAAATCTCCTCCACATTCAGAACATGCTTTACGTCACGGCTTAAGTTCCATGCGGCATCCACAGACACATAAGGGTCGTATCCGTATACTTCCATACCCAGATGCTTCGCCACGTTGGCAACCTTGACGCCGATCGCGCCCAGTCCCACGATACCGAGCTTTTTGCCTTCGATCTCCGTGCCGGCAAAGCTTTTCTTGGCTTTTTCGGCACTTTTCCCGATATTCTCATCGGTCTTATTCTCTTTTATCCACTCGATGCCGCCTACGATATCACGCGCTGCCAGAAGCATACCCGCGATCACCAGCTCTTTGACACCGTTGGCGTTGGCTCCCGGCGTATTAAATACAACAATTCCCTTCTCCGCGCATTTATCCAGTGGGATGTTATTGACGCCCGCACCCGCTCTCGCGATCGCCAGCAGGCTCTCCGTAAATTCCATGTCATGCATGGCTGCACTTCTCACCAGAATACCGTCGGCTTCCGCAACGTTCTCCGTCTTTACATACTGATCGCTGAATTTTTCAAGGCCGACGCTGGAGATCGGATTTAAACAATGATATTTAAACATCTGACTTAACCTCTTTTCCGTTCCTTACTTATTGTTCTTCTCAAACTCTTTCATGAAAGCTACCAGTTTCTCCACGCCTTCAACCGGCATAGCATTGTAGATACTTGCACGCATACCGCCTACGGTGCGGTGTCCCTTCAGGTTCACGAAGCCCGCTTCGGCAGCTTCCTTGATAAATTTGGCGTCCATTTCTTCATTTCCGGTCACAAACGGCACATTCATGATAGAACGGTCTTCTTTTCTTACCGTACCCTTGAACAGCCCGCTCTCATCCAGGAAATCATACAGGATCTTTGCCTTTTTCTCATTGGTCTCCTTCATTGCCTCAAGGCCGCCGTTCTTAAGAAGCCACTTGAATACCTTGCCGCATATGTAGATGCCGTAGCACGGCGGTGTATTGTATAGCGAATCGTTGTCCGCGTGGACCTTATATTTCATCATAGTAGGCGTTCCCGGAAGCACATCGTCCGTGAGAAGATCTTCTCTGATGATAACTACCTGCGTACCCGCAGGTCCTACATTCTTCTGCACGCCCGCATAGACCATACCGTAAGCGGTCACATCCATAGGCTCCGACAGGAAACAGGAAGACACATCGGACACGAGGATCTTACCCTTCGTGTTCGGCAACGTATGGAATTTGGTCCCGTAGATCGTATTATTCTCACAGATATACACGTAATCCATATCGTCCGTAATGGGCAGATCGGAACAGTCGGGAATATAGGAGAACGTCTTATCTGCCGAAGACGCCAGCTCGACCGCCTCTCCGTAGATCCGGGCTTCCGCAAACGCTTTCTTCGCCCACTGGCCTGTCAGGATATATCCGGCTTTACGGTTTTTCATAAGGTTCATCGGTACGGACGCAAAAATAAGGCTTGCACCGCCCTGTAAAAAAAGCACCTTGTAATTTTCGGGGATTTTCAGCAAGGTCCTCAGATCCGCCTCTGCCTCTTTTATAATGGTATCAAATGCTTTGGAGCGATGACTCATCTCCATAACGGACATGCCGTTCCCCTTATAGTCTAACATCTCCTGCGCAGCTTCTTTTAACACTTCCTCCGGCAAAACCGCAGGACCCGCTGAAAAATTATATACTCTGGCCACTTTAAACTCCTCCAATTATGTGTATAGATTTATAAACTAACAAGTATTTTACCTTTTTCATATACGTTCGTCAATTACAACCCGAAATTTTTTACCGGCGGCTATACCGGCTATACGGCTGCGGCTCTAATAGAACATGACGACCGGCGTTCCCACCTCAACGCTATCGTACAACTGTACCATAGCGTCCCTGGGCGTATTGATACAGCCGTGCGAGCCGTTCGTCTGATAAATGGTCCCGCCGTATTTTGCTCTCCATGAAGCGTCATGGATGCCGATATTACCCTTTACAGGCATCCAGAAATCCACATGGGACGCATACCCTTCTCCGCGAAGGATCCGGTTCTTCTGTTTTAAATATACATAATTGACGCCGCTGGGTGTTCCCATCCTGCGAGATGTATTGCCGGTGACGACGGGCGTGGCGATCTTCTGTTCACCGTCAACATAGTAATACAGCATCTGCTCACCCATATCGACCTCTATATAGGTATCACCTATATCATCCTTACCCTGTACCAGTGCCTTCTGGGTATAGGCCGGCTCATGCGTCTCCGTTCTGTGCGCCAGGAACGCTTCTTTAAGATATTCTGTCTCGGCGCTGCGATCCATCTTATTACCGTACGTACCGCCTTCTACCGTAACAGTCTCTCCCCTTGTAGCGTGAAACTGTCTGCTGATACCCACCGTGTCGTACTCATCGGCGAGCGCGTCAATATATTCCTCCACCGCATTTTCCTTAAGCTGCAGATTGCCCTCCTCGTCCGTTGCAAAGCTGCCGTCCTCCGCAAGCCCGATCCAGTCGCAGACCACGGACGCATCTACGTGCACCTCGTCATCGCCCATCGCATACACGATATCGCACTGCTGGAATGCAGCCACCTTTTCCCACATGGCAAGCGTTTCACGCATCTGTTCCGTGAGCGGCAGATCCGCATAACATTCTTCCTCTGCCAAAGACACTTCGGTCCTGGATTCTTCAATCGCGTTCACGATAGCTGCTCTCGCCTTGTCAGGCTGCAGCACCCCGATACGCTCGTTTAACAGCTCATACCCCTGATTCGTCTTAATAATGGATACCTTCAGATCCCCGTCATCCCGGCTGTTATGCACGGCCAGAAAAGGCACTTGGTCAAGAATATCGTCAAGGGCCTTTCTGTTATACGATACTACCGGCTTAAGCTCTACACTGTCCCCGTGATACAGGCTTTCGATCCACATCCACGGGTTCTGCTGCTTACGATATATTTCGAGCGCCTCCGTGAAATCATACTGATAGTCTATCTGCTGCGCCAGGATCTCACAGGAGTTCCCGTCCTTATCGTAAACCGTGATCCCGTCATATGTAAAACCAGCGGCCAGATCATCATTGACTTCTTCAATGCTTCTTCCCGTACAATACACATCATTGATCCACGTCCCGTAAGCAAATGCGTTGTGGTAATAAACGGCCAGCCCGATGTATGTTGCCATCAGGCTGACCAGAACGATACATAATATGATTGCCAGATGTTTTATAAATACTTTCATAAGATGTTCCCGGTCACCTTAAATAAAATTCGTCTTCTGTATTATATGCCCTTACGCCTCTTTATTCGCCTTCGCCAAGTCCTCGGCGTCAAAGGCTTCGCTTATAGGCGCGCCTGCCGGCACCATCGGGAATACCTTATCGTCTTCAGGTATGATACAATCCAGCAGAACCGGTTTTTTCAGGGCAATGGCTTTCTCGATTGCAGGCGCCACTTCCTCTTTCGAAGCCACCCTGATCGCTTCGCATCCCAGGCCTTCCGCCACTTTGCAGAAATCTACGCTGTCGTTTAAGACTGTCTGCGAATACCGCTTTCCGTAGAAAAGCGTCTGCCACTGGCGCACCATCCCAAGCACATGATTGTTGATCACCACCTGAATGATCGGAATATTATATCGGCTTGCCGTTGCCAGCTCATTCATATTCATACGGAAACAGCCGTCGCCGGCAATGTTGATACAAACCTTGTCCGGTCTTCCCATCTTGGCGCCGATGCACGCGCCCAGGCCATATCCCATAGTGCCGAGTCCGCCCGATGTAAGAAGGGTTCTCGGCATAGAGTATTTATAGAACTGCGCCGCCCACATCTGATGCTGTCCTACATCCGTGGTGATCACCGCATCGCCTTTGGTGATCCTGTCGATCTCTTCCATAATATACGGACAGGACAGCTGCGGCTCATCATAGCTTAACGGATACTGCTCTTTAAGCTGCCTGATGCGCTGCATCCACTCCTTATGCTCCTGCTGGGCAAGTAAACCGTTTATTTTGTCAAGAACCAGTTTCAGATCTCCGACTAAAGCCACATCGGTCTTAATATTCTTATTGATCTCTGCAGCATCGATATCGATCTGCAATACCTTCGCATTCTCGGCAAACTTTTTCGGATTGCCGACCACACGGTCCGAAAATCTGGCGCCGAGGGCGATCAGCAGATCACACTCGCTGACGCCGAAGTTGGACGCCTTGGTCCCGTGCATACCGATCATGCCCGTGTAGGCGTCGTCATGTCCGTCATAAACGCCTTTGCCCATCAGCGTGTCGCATACAGGCGTATCCATCTTCCTGGCGAACTCGCGCACTTCTTTATAGGCGCCGGATATAACGGCTCCGCCGCCCACATAGACAAAGGGTTTCTTGGAGCTGCGCAGAAGCTCGAGCGCCGCCTGAAGCTCCTCCTCCGTATAGCGGGATGTCCGCTCGGCTTTTACCGGTTTCATCGGCGTAAACTCACAGGTATTGGAAGTCACATCCTTCGTAATATCCACCAGCACGGGCCCCGGTCTGCCGCTTCCTGCAATTGCAAAAGCATTGCGAAGCGTATCCGCGAGAATGCTGATATCCTTTACAATATAATTGTGTTTCGTGATCGGCATCGTAATGCCGGCAATATCTACCTCCTGAAAAGAGTCCTTTCCCAGAGACGGCAAAACCACATTGCAAGTGATCGCAACGATAGGCACAGAGTCCATATACGCTGTGGCGATACCCGTCACAAGATTGGTCGCGCCGGGTCCGCTGGTAGCCAGACACACGCCGACTTTACCGGTCGCCCTCGCATAACCGTCCGCCGCATGTGCGGCTCCCTGTTCATGGGATGTAAGAATATGATTTATTTCATCACTGTGCTGATATAAAGCATCATATACGTTAAGGATCGTTCCGCCCGGATAACCGAACACCGTGTCTACTCCCTGTTCTTTCAGACATTCTACTACGATCTCTGCACCTGTCAGTATCATGATTGATTCCTCCTGCTTATCCCTGTTAGTTTGTGATCTGTATTTATCTTCGGGGAATTTCCAGAATTGCGCCCCTGTTGCCGCTTGTCACCATCTCGCGGTATCTCGCCAGATAACCGCCTGTCACTTCGGGTTCCCTCGGCTGCCACTTCTCTCTTCTGCGCGCCATCTCCTCATCAGACACCTGTACATTCAGCTTCAGGTTCGGGATATCAATACTGATGATATCGCCCTCCTCCACCAGCGCGATCGGGCCTCCTACGGCGGCCTCAGGCGAAACGTGTCCAATGGATGCGCCGCGGGACGCGCCGGAGAATCTGCCGTCGGTGATGAGCGCAACCTTAGATCCAAGTCCCATACCGGCGATAGCTGATGTAGGATTCAGCATCTCCCGCATACCCGGACCGCCTTTAGGTCCCTCGTAGCGGATGACCACTACATCACCCTCTTTGATCTTACCGCCCTTGATCGCCGCTATAGCATCCTCCTCACAGTCAAACACTCTCGCGGGACCCTCATGAACCATCATCTCTTCCACCACCGCCGAGCGCTTGACAACGCTTCCGTCCGGCGCGAGATTGCCCTTCAGCACGGCGAGTCCCCCGGTCTTACTGTAGGGATTATCTACAGGCCGGATCACATCGGGATTGAGATTCCGGGCCGATTTAATATTTTCACCGATGGTTTCGCAAGTCACTGTCATACATTCCGTGTGAAGCAGCCCGATATCGGCCAATTCCTTCATAACGGCATACACGCCGCCCGCCTCGTTCAGATTCTCCATATAGACAGGTCCCGCAGGCGCCAGATGGCAGAGATTGGGCGTCTTCTCGCTTATCTCATTGGCGTAGGAAATATCAAAATCAAATCCGACCTCATGCGCGATAGCAGGCAGATGCAGCATGGAGTTGGTGGAACATCCAAGCGCCATATCCACCGTCAGAGCATTCAGGATAGCTTCTTTGGTCATGATATCTCTCGGTTTGATGTCCCTCTTAAGCAGCTCCATGACCGCCATACCGGCGTGCTTGGCCAGCCTGAGTCTGTCGGAATAAACCGCCGGTATCGTGCCGTTGCCGCAAAGCCCCATGCCAAGGGCCTCTGTCAGACAGTTCATAGAGTTGGCAGTATACATGCCGGAACAGGAACCGCATGTGGGACAGACCTTTTCCTCAAATTCCGTGAGTTCTTCATCATTTATCATGCCGGCTGCGTGGGAGCCTACCGCCTCAAACATGGAGGAAAGGCTCGTCTTCTTACCGTGCACATGTCCGGCAAGCATCGGGCCGCCGGATACGAAAACAGTCGGAACATTGATGCGGGCAGCCGCCATCAGAAGTCCCGGCACATTCTTATCACAGTTGGGCACCATCACAAGAGCGTCAAACTGATGTGCCAGCGCCATACATTCTGTAGAATCCGCGATCAGATCTCTTGTCACCAGCGAATATTTCATGCCGATGTGCCCCATTGCGATCCCGTCGCAGACTGCGATCGCCGGGAAAACCACCGGTACACCTCCGGCCTGCGCCACGCCGAGCTTTACGGCATTGACGATCTTGTCCAGATTCATATGCCCGGGAACGATCTCGTTGTAAGAGCTGACGATACCGACTAACGGTTTGTTCATCTCCTCTTTCGTGAATCCCAGCGCATTAAACAAACTTCTGTGCGGTGCCTGCTGCGCGCCTTTTTTTACGTTGTCACTTTTCATACCGATTCTCCTTATCATTCTGCTTGTTTTTTTGTATATAAAACGAATCTGCTGTTCTCATAAACATCCGTCATATGTGCCGGGACGCCAGACTCTTCAAACTGAGCGGGCGTCAGATACAGCCTCCACATATCACCCTGTAAGTCTTCTTCCGCGTCATATCCTTGCAGGAGGTACTTGTCCGCCAAAACCGCGTCTGCATTTTCTATATCCCGCGTGACTCTGTCTTCTCCCATATCATAGAGAAATAACAGCAGATATTCCTGATCGCAGTCAGTCACTCCCACCGTTTTTACATGCGCCGCATCCATCTGCGTATACGCGTCCTCTATTGCCGCCTCCCGGCTGCCATACTGCGCCATGTACCCCGACGATGCAAGCAGGCATACACATCCTGCACAGCAGAGCAGGCCGCATAACAGGTACGCATACTTACCGATTCTCTCACATATCTTTTCATTATGTGCAAGAAACGGAATATGCCTGATCCATCTCATAGCCGCCTGTAACAGCCATGCGGTCAGAAGAGCCACAAAAACCCCCGCAAAGGAAAACACCCTGTAATACGGCAGTGCGCTCTGAATCGTCAACATAAGCGGTATACAGAGAATAGTACCTGCAAAGTAAAATTCCAGGAAATCCGGCTTCGTCTCCTTCTCATCTGCGGACTTATTTCTATAACACCCGTTCTTTAATTTCCACACAATACGCACGAATGCCAGAATACCTCCGCAAGCAATGAGCACCGCGATTACTGCGGACCCTCCGGCATAATACTCATGAAACAGCGTCCGAAACCAGGCGGCCAGCTGCGCCGGATATCCTTTTCTGGAAACGCTCTGTATATAAGGCGTTGCAAGCATATAATCAATACCCGTCCGCAGTGCGTCTAACGGCGCATGCAGTAAAATATACATGTGTTCCCTGCTGTAATAAGCGCTGCCCTCGGTCTTGACCAGAAGATTGGATCCGATCGCAAGCCATACGATTCCGTATAATCCCACAGTGCACAAAGCGCTGATAAAGGAGGTTGCGATCAGATACAGGAGACGTCTGTATTCCCTGTGCGCCAGTAATGTCACGCCGCCGATCAGGCATATGGGAACAACGACATATACGCTGCTCGGTATCGCATAGAGCGACACCACCAGGGAAATGCCGAACAGGATATATTGTTTTCTGCCTCCGGCAGCCGAGACGATCTGCAACAATGCACAGATCGACACAAGATAACAAAATGTTACAAGCGCATAGCCTCTTCCCTGGACGGCAAGCTGATTTACTATCTTCATACCCGCATACAGGAAGACAGGAATAAGCGCCAGCCCACGGTCCAGGCACTGTCTTCCTATCCTGAAAAGCAGGATCAGACTTCCCAGACTGCACAGATAAGATACGCCTCTCAGAGAGATATAAGAGTTTCCAAATATGCCGAGGCAGGCTGACAGCACCGAATATCCTATGTGATTGTTCGGCAGCGGCCAGTGGATCGCCGCATAGACCGGACCTCTGCTGATGAAATAATAGTAAGTATACAGTTCGTCATACCACGGCGTCAGCGCAAACATACGCCATCCGTAATATGCTGCCATACCAATCAGAAACAGAATAAAAACTGCAGTTTCACTATCTGGCCTGCGCCGTCTTCTATTGGGTTGCGCTTTCAAAACGCTCGTACCTGACCCGGCCATTATCTGATCCGCTCGGCAAGTAAGTCGCCCATCTGACTGCATCCCGTTCTTATGCAGCCTTCCGACATAATATCACCGGTGCGGTATCCTTCCTTCAGCACCTGTCTGACCGCATCTTCTATCGCGTCCGCCTCTTTGTCCAGATCAAAGCTGTAGCGGAGCATCATAGCTGCCGACAGCACGGTGGCAATCGGATTTGCAATATCCTGTCCCGCGATATCCGGCGCGGATCCGTGGCTCGGCTCATACAGGCCAAACTTTGTATCATTCAGAGACGCCGAAGCCAGCATACCGATGGAGCCTGTCACCATACTCGCCTCATCGGACAGAATATCGCCAAACATATTTTCCGTAAGTATCACATCAAACTGCGCCGGATCCTTTACTAACTGCATGGCGCAGTTGTCCACAAGCATATGCTCCAGCGTAACCTCAGGATAGTCCTTTGCGACTTCCTCCACAACGCTTCTCCACAGTCTGGAGGAATCCAGCACGTTCGCCTTATCCACGCTGGTCACCTTCTTACGGCGCTTCATAGCGATATCAAATCCTTTGATCGCGATCCGGCGGATCTCGTTCTCATCGTACACAAGTGTATCGACGGCTTTCCGCACACCGTTCTCCTCGGTCGTTCTGCGCTCCCCGAAATACAGGCCGCCCGTCAGTTCACGCATAATCAGCATATCGAATCCCGCCGCCGAGATCTCCTCCTTGAGCGGGCAGGCGCCTCTCAATTCGCTGTATAGTACCGCCGGTCTCAAATTTGCAAAAAGATTCAACGCCTTTCTGATCCCAAGCAGTCCCGCCTCCGGTCTTAAATTCGGCGGAAGCTTGTACCACGGTGAAGTGGTCGTATCGCCGCCAATGGAACCCATCAGAACGGCGTCGGCATTTTTGGCTGTTTCAACAGCCTCGTCCGTCAACGGTACGCCATGTACATCAATGGACGCGCCGCCCATCAGAATATCTGTATAATGCATGGTATGACCATACTGATCTGCCACAGCATTCAGCACCTTCTTGGCTTCCGCCACGATCTCGGGTCCGATGCCGTCACCCGGAATACACGCTATTTTCAAATCCATACCCTAAACCTCATTTCTATGTCTTTATCGCAAAAAATCACTTATATATCATAGTCTATTCTATTATAAATTTCAAGAAGAGTTTACCGGCAGCAAAAAAGCGGACCATTTCTGATCCGCCTTCAAGTAACATACGTTATTAAATCAGCACAGGCACAGTGCCTTACTCAGCGGTAAAAGTTCCCTCTGCAAGCACTTTGCCGTCAGGATCCGTGTAACGCACGGTAGCGGTGCAAGCGCCTTCTTTGCCAACCGCTTCATCAAACTGCGCAACCTGCTCCTTAAACGTATCACCCTGTGCATCCAAAGCCGCCTGAAGCTGCTCTGCAATTCCGTCTGTAACCAAAGAGCTGTCCGTGATCTGCAGCGTCATGGTAAAATCGTTGCCCTTTACCTCATAGCTCAGCTCAAGACCTGAACCCTCAAGGCCGCTGAATTCGCTCTCGAACTGCGCCTTGGTGTCAGCATCGTTAAACATACTCTCAAGAGTCTTCTGACCGCACGCAGTCACCGCTAATGTAAGCACCATGATCGCTGCGAGCACAATAGATCTTACCTTTTTCTTCTTCATATAACCTTTCCTCCTCCTGTCCATAAGAACATACTTTTTAGTATTTATGCCGTGTATGACATGTACACAACACAAGAGGTAATTATATACGCTTGACCCCCCCCCATGTCAATACCTTACATAAAAAAACTGTAAGTTTTATGGAGCTGACAGGAATCTATTGTCAAAGCGAAAGGAAATATGTCCGCCGCGCGGCAGTATTATTATTCCGTCTCGGCTTTCTCAACCCGCGCAACCGCCGACTTCTGCATCGGAATGCGGCAGTTCTTGTTGCTGCCGAACTCAACAATGATCGTATCGTCCGTGATATCAATAACAATACCGTAAAAACCGCTTGTTGTAAGGACGCAGTCGCCAACGCTCATATCCGCAAGCATTGCGGACACCCTCTTCTGCTCCTTCTTCTGCGGACGGATCAAAATAAAATAAAAGAACGCCACAATGATTACAAGATAAATGATCATGATGATACCGCCGCCGGCAGCCGGCGCTGTATCCGCAGCCGTCAATAAAATACTCATATATTTTCCCTCCCTGTATTTATTCTTACACGCATTCTTATATACACGCGGCGGCATTCCAAAGTCATACCGCACGCCCGTGTGATCTATTGCATATCATACACAAAACAATAGCAGAAAACAAGCTTTTTTCTTTTAAATTTATAATTTAAAAATTTTAAATTTTTAATTTTTTAAAGACCGCTGCCACCATCGGCACCGGCCTGCATACCTTCCAGCTTTCTCTTCTTGTAGGCTGCAAACTCTCCGCATTCCAGCGCCGTCCTGATCTCCTCCATCATCGTATTATAGAAATAAAGATTGTGAAGGACGCACAGCCGCATCCCAAGCATCTCTTTAGCCTTGAGCAGATGCCTGATATACGCTCTTGAATACCGCGCGCACGCAGGACAGCCGCATCCTTCTTCAATCGGTCTGTCGTCCAGCTCGTATTGGGCGTTAAAGAGGTTGATCTTGCCACGGTTTGTATATAAATGACCGTGTCTTCCGTTTCTGGTCGGATAAACGCAGTCAAAGAAATCCACGCCCCGCTCCACCGCCTCCAAAATATTGGCAGGCGTTCCGACGCCCATCAGATAAGTGGGCTTATCGGACGGCAGATACGGCACCGTCTCTTCAAGCACATGATACATCTGCTCATGCGATTCCCCCACTGCCAGCCCGCCTATTGCATAGCCGTCGCATTCAAGCTCCGCTATCCTTCTGGCGTGGTCGATCCGGATATCGTCGTATACTGCTCCCTGATTAATGCCGAATAACAGTTGGTTTTTATTGATGGTATCTTCCAGCGAATTTAACCGGGCAAGCTCTTTCTTGCAGCGTTCCAACCATCGGTATGTCCGCGCCGCCGACTGTTCCACATAGCTTCTGTCCGCCACGCTGGACGGGCACTCATCAAACGCCATAGCAATGGTTGACGCAAGATTGGACTGGATCTGCATACTTTCTTCCGGCCCCATAAATATCTTCCTGCCGTCTATATGGGAATTAAAATAAACTCCCTCCTCCCTGATCCTGCGAAGCCCGGCCAGGGAAAAAACCTGAAAACCGCCTGAATCGGTCAGAATCGGCCTGTTCCACGACATAAATTTGTGTAATCCGCCCAGTTTCTTAATGACCTGGTCGCCAGGGCGCACATGCAGATGATAGGTATTAGACAATTCCACCTGCGTATTGATATTCTCCAGATCTTGCGTTGAAACAGCGCCTTTAATGGCTGCCAGCGTACCCACATTCATAAATACAGGCGTTTGGATCGTCCCGTGTACGGTTTGAAGCAACGCCCGTTTTGCTCTTCCCTCTGTCCTGATTATTTTATACATGCTATCTGTCTCTGTCCGTTTTCTTCCGCCTATAAATACTTATCCAGAAATTCTTCCAGACATATCTCCTCATCGCGCATGATCGTGGCGGCCTCCCTGCCTACATACCTGAAATGCCACGGTTCATACTCAATACTGGTGATATATTCCTTGCCCTCCGGATAACGCAGTGTAAATCCGTATTCACAGCTGTGCTCAGCCAGCCATCTACCCGCCATAGTATCGCCGAATCCCTCCGTGAGAGAATCGTATGTATCACAGACAATATCCAGGGCAAGTCCGACCTGGTGCTCGCTTGCTCCCGGCACCGTAATGACCTGGGAGGTCAGTTTATAGGCGTCCATATAAGAATAACCCTGTCCCATATAGAGACGGATCCTCTTATTAAAATTGGTTTCCTGTCTGTTATCGGTCCTGTAGGGTGATCTGATCATAAGATTGATGCCATCGTCCTTAGCCGCCTGCATCATGGCAAGAAGATCGCTTATGATCCTCTCGTCACACAGCATACCGTCCTTGATGGTTCCAAGATTAAAGCTGTAATCGTCCGGAATCGGATGCTGTTTATTGATGAGCACCAGACGCCAGTCCGACGAATCAAACACATAATCCTCCGCGACAGGTTCCGGAATATCCCCGGCCGGTGCATCGTCTACCTGATAATCCCCGCCGTCGCCCAGAATATCATCCAACGTATAGGCATCCTCCGCCGCGTAATCTTCCTCGACGTCATGTGCAAGGTCTACATCATCCATGTCCACAGGTTCCTCTTCATCCGCCTCCACAGCGAACGTTATATCGGAATCCCCAACGACCGCGCTGTATGTCTCCTGTGCCTTTATGAATCCTGTCTTTTCGGCAAAGACCGCGAAGGAAAAACTGCAGCTGTTCATAAAAAAGATCATAACAAACGCCACGCTGGCATAGCGCTTTGTATTTGTCACAAAGTGCCGTACTATGTAGTATACACCGAGAATGACCGACATCAGCGCCAGACACGGATAGCAGAGCAATCTATTCTTTTTTGCGATCTGTGTAAAAAAAGAAATAACCTTTTCCCGAAACGTTTTTTTCATCAGGATCTCCAAATCCGTCATAAAACTGTGATTTTCAATATTTCTTCCTGCTGGTAACAATACTCTTTAATATCATAACACATAAAATTTATTTGTACACCTTTTTTCTGTAAAAAGACTTTTATCCTTAAATATTTATTTCTTTGATCCGGTATGGTATACTCCATATATGCATGTGTGAAAACAACACAGGATGACTCGTATTAATATAGTGTGTTATTTATTTATTGCATGATTTCCTTCATTTAATTTTCAAAAAATTGCATGATATAACTGTCTATTGCATGGTTTTGTCTGAATATATACACTTATTTACATATTGATTCAGAAATATTATGGAAAAAGGAAAGGACAAAGTATATGGCTGGTTCAACTTACGGAAACATTTTACAAATCACCACGTGGGGAGAATCCCACGGCGCCGCTCTCGGCGTTGTGGTAGACGGATGTCCTGCCGGGCTTGCGCTTGACAGGGACGACATACAGCTGTACCTTAACAGGCGAAAACCCGGTCAGTCCAGGATCTCCACGCCCCGTAAGGAAGCGGATGAAGTGGAGATCCTGTCAGGCGTATTTGAAGGGAGGACCACTGGCACCCCTGTCTCCATGATGATACGAAACACATCCCAGCACTCCGCTGACTATAGTGAGATCGCCAGTTACTACCGCCCCGGACATGCGGACTATACATTTGACGCCAAGTACGGATTTAGGGATTACCGCGGCGGCGGTCGTTCCTCCGGACGGGAAACCGCTGGTCGTGTGGCCGGAGGAGCGGTGGCCGCAAAGATACTTCACGAAATGGGCATAGAGTTGATCGCTTATACGAAATCGATCGGCCCTGTCAGTATTGATCCCTCCAAATTTGACAAAGACGCCATCCTGACGACTCCCACCTGTATGCCGGACACAGACGCCTCTGCCCGGGCGGAGGCCTATCTTGCCGACTGCATGCGAAGCTGCGATTCTGCAGGTGGCGTGGTGGAATGCATCGTGAGGGGAGTTCCCGCCGGGCTCGGAGATCCGGTTTTCGAGAAGCTGGATGCCAATCTTGCCAAAGCAGTCATGTCCATCGGCGCCGTAAAAGCTGTAGAGATCGGAGACGGTGTCGGCGCGGCCGTAAGCCGCGGTTCCGAAAACAATGATGCTTTTTGCATGATAGACGGCGCAGTCACTAAAGCCACCAACCATTCCGGCGGAACCCTCGGAGGGATCAGCGACGGTTCGGACATCATACTGCGGGCGCATATCAAGCCAACGCCCTCTATTTATTCTCCTCAAAAAACAGTGAACAAGCAGGGCGAAGATATAGAAATATCCGTTAAAGGCCGTCATGACCCTGTGATCGTGCCGCGCGCAGTCGTTGTTGTGGAGGCCATGACCGCGCTGACCATAGCCGACGCCCTGCTAATGAACGCGACTGCAAAGATGGACAATCTGAAAAAGATATATGGCTGATAAAACAGCCATATATCTTCCTGTAAAATATTATTTGATCATACTTTTCCGCCGTATATTCTACGAAACGCCCGTTATATTTCTAATAAGTCAAATAACTGCTCACACAGTACAGCGTCTGTCCGTTATAATCCACTCTTGACCATCCGTAATCCTCATTGATGCCCGTTCTGGTAACATATTCTCCGTTGTGCAGCACAGCCGCAACCGCTGCATCGGGATTGGTCACGCTTGGCAATGTACGAAGGTTCACTTCGATCTTGGCCGTCACCTGTTCATTGCGGTCTGCGAATTTTGTCTTGAGTCCGTCACCGCTTTCCGAGCCGTCCGCTGCCTGTGCCGGCGCCTTGTACTCCAGGTCTGTCGTCAGATAACTAGATACCGCATAGACGGTCATGTCATCATATGTAAGTCTTGACCATCCGCTGTCGCTGACTCCCGTCCTTACGGCCGTCTCGCCGTTTTTGAGGGTATACACGATCGTACTGTCATCTCCCTGACTGGGAATATTGCGCAGATTCGTAGAGTCCTTGGCAGTTACCGTCTCGTTTACCTGCGTAAAATTCATCAAAGCCTCTGGATCAGACTGCACTTCTTCCGGCGCCTCCGGATTGACGGCCTGGGCCGTGCCCTCATATCCGAAATATGCCACATTCACATCCACCGGCTTACTGATCCCGTCCACCGTGCCGCGGTTGGTATACTGCCACATTGCATGCACACCGCCATAAGAAGATTTCGGGGTGTCGGGATAGGGCTGTGACGGATATTGGGACACCCATATTTTGTATGTGTTCTCGATTCTGTCCGTATCCCATTTGGCATTTCCCGACAGCTCGCCCATCGATGCATAAAACATAGGCGTATATCCTCTGTCATATATTTCCTGTAAAAAGGCTGCCGCTATATCGGTGCGCTCGGCATTCGTCAGATCATACTGCGCGCTGCCCGGTTTGTCAAAGCCTTCACAGTCATACGCTACAGGATACGTGATCTGATATTGCGATATATAGTCCGCCACCCAGTCTGCCTCCGCTCTGGCCTCATCTGCCGTAACGGCGGTAGAAAAGAAATAGACTCCCACCTTGATCCCATTCTTCTGCGCTTCCTGCATATTGTATTTTGCATTGGTATCAGCGCAGATCTCACGGGATGTATCCCCGCGGTATCCAACCCGTACCATCACGAAATCAATGCCGGAGGAGGCTACCAGAGCCCAGTCTATCGTTCCCTGGTATTTCGCCACATCGATGCCGACCGTGACCTGATCTGTCTCCGCCACGCTGCCGGAGGACAGAAGCTGCGCCACATCCACTTCCGTACCCTGTTCACCGCTCATGGATTCCGGCTGCGGGTCCTGCTCGTCATCATGCGACTCGTCAACCTGGTCATCGTTTTCTGCCCCATCCGTCATTTGTGTAACATCTGTTATGTTTTCTTCTTCCGCAACAGGATCACTGTCATTAATGCTCTGCCCGGATTCTTCGATCACAGCTTCCGATTCTACAACATCCGGCTCTATGACCTGCCGGGTAATCCTTCCCGTGACCACAACAATAACGATGATAACGATAATAGCTATCACAGCCGCCACAGCAACCGGTATGATAAATCGCGCCGACACAGGACCATGTTCTTCTTCATCCTCATAGTCTTCCATGCTGTAGTCTTCGTCCTCATAATCCTCTTCGTCGTCATAGCCATTCTTCTTACTGCGGCTATTACTGCTCCTATACGCGTCCTCGTCATCCAGATCAAGCAGCTCATCGTCCAGATCGCTCAACTTTTTCATTTTTCTCTCCACTTTGCGGCAATGCCGCCGTCCTCATTTTCCCAATAACGCCGGGTACTTTTTCCTTCGTCCGTACGTACAACCGTTTATACCTTAGAAATTGTCCAGCAATTCCAGGTAAAAGTTATGATAATCTTCTCTTTCTTCTTTCATAAACTGAATCGCCGACTTCGGATGCTGGTTCAACAGTCCCGTCAGAAGATACGGCACGTCATATCCCCACACAACACCCGACTTTTTAAGAGGTATAATATGCTTTTCAATAAACTTAAGGATAGGATTGATCTTGTATTTCGGATTCTTTAAAAATCCAAGCAAAAGCTCGCTCGGGCAGTTGCCGCAGCCACGCCCCATGCCGCTGACTGTGGCATCCAGATAGCTTACGCCCCTGATGATCGCCTCAGTCGTGTTGGCAAATGCAAGCTGCTGATTGTTATGCGCGTGAACGCCTACTTTCTTGCCGTATTTATCGGCTACCTCCAAATACTTATCCGCCAATCTTCTGACCTGCTCCGGATACAGAGAGCCGTAACTGTCCACAAGATACACCGTACCTACACTGCTTTTGCATAACAGCTCCAGGGCGGCATCAATATCAACGTCATTGGATTTGGAGATCGCCATGATATTGACTGTCGTCTCATACCCCTTCTTCGTACAATCCTCGATCATTTCAATCGCAGCGGGGATCGTATTGATATAGGTAGCCACTCTGACCAGGTCCACAGGGCTGTCCTTCCTGTTCAGGATGTCCTTCCTAAAATCGCAGCGCCCTACATCCGCCATCACCGAGATCTTCATATCGGTCTTATTATCGCCCACAACGGCGCGGATATCCTTATCGTCGCAGAACTTCCACTTACCGAACTTATTCACATCGAACATTTCCTTGGAAGCCTTATAGCCGAATTCCATGTAGTCAACACCGGCATCGATATTCGCCTTATACAACTCCCTGACAAATTCATCTGTAAAAAAGAAATCGTTTACAAGCCCTCCGTCCCGAAGCGTGCAGTCTACCACCTTGATATCCGGTGTGTAAGACATGAGTGTCCTTTCGTTTGCCTTTTTTTCCATTGTACTGTTCTCCCTTCTCTATTTTACTACTATCTTTCTGAAATTCTTCTTCCCTTTTTTGACAATGAACTCCTGTGCGGCGATCTCCTCCCTGGCGTAAGACGCCCTGATATCGCTTATCTTCTCATTATTAACGGATACGCCGCCCTGCTCCACGGCGCGGCGCGCTTCGGAACGGGATGCGGCAAGACCGGCCGTCACAAGGATACTCAGGATATCGATGTTTCCATCCGTAAACTGGTCCTCCTCAAGAACCGCCATCGGCATATTCTCCGAGCTTCCACCTCCGGCAAAAAGCGCTTTCGCCGCCTCCTGCGCTTTTTCTGCCTCCTCCTCGCCATGCACCAGATTCGTCAGCTCATATGCCAGGATCTCCTTGGCGCGGTTTAACTGACTGCCTTCCCACTTATCCATCTCATCGATCTGTTCAAGCGGCAGGAACGTAAGCATACGCAGGCATTTGAGCACATCCGCATCCGCAACGTTTCTCCAGTACTGATAAAACTCAAACGGCGTGGTCTTGTTGGGATCGAGCCATACGGCGCCCTTCTGCGTCTTGCCCATCTTCTTGCCTTCCGAATTAAGTAACAGCGTGATCGTCATAGCGTAAGCGTCCTTACCCAGTTTGCGGCGAATCAGATCGGTGCCGCCCAGCATATTGCTCCACTGGTCATCGCCGCCAAACTGCATATTGCAGCCGTATCTCTTATATAATTCAAGGAAATCATAGCTCTGCATGATCATGTAGTTAAACTCTAAGAAGCTTAAGCCCTTCTCCATTCTCTGCTTGTAACACTCTGCGCGGAGCATATTGTTGACGCTGAAGCACGGCCCCACTTCCCTGATAAATTCAATGTAATTCAGATCAAGCAGCCAGTCGGCGTTGTTGACCATCAGGGCTTTTCCGTCCGAAAAATCAATGAATCTGCTCATCTGTTTCTTAAAACATTCGCAGTTGTGATCGATCGTCTCTTTCGTCATCATGGTACGCATATCGCTTCTGCCGGAAGGATCACCGATCATCGCCGTGCCGCCTCCGATCAGGGCGATAGGTTTATTGCCGGCTTCCTGCAGCCGCTTCATCAGACACAACGCCATAAAATGTCCCACATGCAGGCTGTCCGCAGTCGGATCAAAACCGATGTAAAATACCGCTTTGCCGTCGTTGATCAGATCCCGGATCTCGTCTGCGTCCGTAAGCTGCGCAAGAAGTCCTCTCGCCTGTAGTTCCTCGTAGATTTTCATTGTTTTGATTTCCTCGTATTATAAAGTAGTAGTGTTTATAGACCCTCTCCAAGGTCTGTGTGCTATACTGTTTAAGATACTGTGG
>CANQNN010000007.1 GCA_947625205.1 uncultured Lachnospiraceae bacterium
GCCATTCACGATAAAAAAGACGGAAACCCTCACGCTCATATCCTGCTCACCATGCGTCCGATCGAGCAGGACGGAATATGAGGAACGCATCGTCAGCTATGAAAGTGACGCTGCCCTTGCCGAGCAGCACAAGCCGCAGGGCGAGGATAAATTCTGCCCCATGACCTTAAAGGGCGTGACCTATACCGAGAAAGCGGACGCAGGCGAGATGCTCCTTGCCGTCTGCAAGGAAAATCCTCTGTCAAATCCCGTGGAAATCGGCAGCTACCGAGGTTTCAAGATGGAGGTTTATTACGACAGCTTCAATACCCATTACTGCCTTAACCTCTGCGGAAAGGCAAAGCACAAGGTTGATTTAGGCTCTGATGCTCTGGGAAATATGACCCGTATTGAAAACGAGATTGGGAAAATCCCTGCCAGACTGGAAGCCGCAAAGACCCGAAAGGCGGAAACTATGGAGCAGCTTGCCAATGCAAAGACCGAGGTATTAAAGCCCTTTGCCTATGAAGATGAGCTGAAAGAAAAGACCGACAGGCTGAATGCCCTCAATATTGAGCTGAATTTAGACGAGAAAGACACCCCTGTTATGGATACCGAGCCAGAGCAGGAAAACGAACAGCCCGAAAAGAAAACACAGAACAGGGAGCGTTAAATCCCATTTGCACATTTGTATTGCTGAAATCTGGGCAGTATAATAGGTGTAGATTAGAAAATGTCGGAGGTGATAACGGTGTCTGATGCGTTCAGATTTGAAACTTTTGTAGATGTTCATGGCAATATCTTCAATGAATATCTAAGCTCTGTCGTTGCCAGACTGTCGAAAGAGGACGAGGAATACAAAGCCCTGCAAGAAAAGATTGAGGGCATTTATGAGGAATATCCCAAGGTTTTAGCGGTATTTGACAGCGAAACCGAAAGCGAGCTGACCGAGAAAGAATGTGCGGCTCTCATTGAGGTAATGGAGTTAAAGAATAAACTCACAGACATGGAGATGCAGGCGGTGTACTTCCGTGGCTGCTATGCTTCGGTGAGCTGATTTGTTATGCTCTGAACACTCTCCGACTTCGCTTTTTGAAGTTTGGAGGGATTTTTATTGCCTGCAAGCAGCAGCTTCTACTTACATATATCATTCCGAGGATGGGCGGATAATCTGTTAAAAAAATCCTCGCTACCGCATGGGGGCTTTGCACCTCAAAAGTAGAAGCCAAATCTCTACATAATAGAAATAAACTCTCCTTAAACCGTAAAGGTATGACAACCTTTGCGGTTTTTCTTTTGTCGCTTTTTGCAGGAATATGGCACAAGCCTGTTTCTGGCGTTGGATGCCGTTCTCCGCCTGCCAATCTGGATTTTTCAAAAAATTCAGATTGGAGGAAACAGAAATGTCATTCAATTATGGCAGAGAAGAAAAGAAATGGCGGCTCTGGAAAGAAGCCGAGGAAAAGCAGTTACGGAGCTTGGGTGTCAGTGAGGATACCATTGAAAAACTCCATACCCACGATTGGGCGGTCTTTAACTCTGACAGACGGTATTACCGCAGATTGCAGGACGCAGGTACATACCTTGAGGAATTTGCCGAGGAAACAGCACAGCCCGAAGTGAAAACAGTTGAGGATTTTTTAGACAGCATTGAAAATCAGCGGCTCTATCAAATCCTAATCATGGTGGACAGGCTTACGGTAATTGTGGCGGCTATTACGAGTCGAGTACACACAAAGGCAAAGTTACCTACACATACGGCAGTAAATGATTTTGAGGGACTTGATAAAGACTCCATTATCCTGCTTGAACAGATACGGACGATTGATAAACAACGGTTAAAACAGCATATGGGAATGATGCCCGAAAACATAATGGCAAGAGTAGATAAAGCTCTTGCCATTAGTATTTCACTTAATAACAGACCCAACGGAAAATGTGCAAATTAGAGGAAACGGAGAAATTTGCACATTGGTCAGACTGCGGTTGTATCTCTATAATTTAGGGCATACAGCCGCTTTGTTTTGCGGAGGTAGCCAGATGGAAAATGTTAAAGCGTCCACAAATGCAGAACAGCAGCACGAAAGTAAGGTTGATGAAGAGGAAAATTTCGATACTTTTATCAAAGCTATGGTGCAGATTGTTGAAAAATACGGAAGATTTGTTTTGCAGGAATTGGATAGTGTTGCGTAGGCTTACGCAACCGTACATATCACATTTTCCTAAATTATCGGAGGTGGTAGAATGAACAGAGAAGGAAAGAAATGTGTCTTGTATCCCAGAGTAAGTACTGAGATGCAGGTTGACGGATACAGCCTTGAGGGGCAGAAAAACAGCTTGAAGCGTTTTGCAGACCATGAGGAAATGGAGATTGTCGGCATCTATGAGGACGCAGGAAAGTCAGGTAAATCAATCGAGGGGCGACCTGCATTTAAGAAAATGCTTTCCGACATAAAAAACGGATTGGAGATAGAATATATTCTTGTTTATAAACTTTCCCGTTTTGGAAGAAACGCAGCCGACATCCTAAATTCTCTGGAGTTTGTGCAGTCCTATGGAATAAACCTTATCTGTATTGAGGAAGGAATAGACTCATCCCAGACAAGCGGCAAGCTCTTAATATCCGTTCTCTCTGCTGTTGCGGAGATTGAGAGGGAAAACATTATCGAGCAGACCATGAACGGACGCAGGGAAAAAGCAAGACAGGGTGGTTGGAACGGTGGCTTTGCCCCGTATGGCTATTATCTAAAAGACAATCAACTTTTAATAGAAGAAACCGAAGCTGAAGCAATCCGAATTATATTTGACAAGTTCGGAAATTCAGATATAGGACTTGGCGGAGTTGCGAAATACCTTAACTTGCAAGGAATAAAGAAAATTCCCCGTCAGAACGGAAAGTTAGAAACATGGAGCAGCCATTTAATACGGCAGATATTAGACAATCCTGTTTACTGCGGAAAAATTGCTTACGGCAGGAGGACACGGGAAAAGGTCAAGGGAACAAAAAACGAATATAAGCAGGTTCATACCGATGATTATATTTTAGAGGACGGACAGCATGAGGGAATTGTCAGCGAGGAACTCTGGCAGAAAGTTCATGCAAAGCGGAAAGCAACAGGAATTAAGCAGCCGTCAAAGGTTGGCAAAGATAGGTCACATCTTCTGACTGGCGTATTGAAATGCCCTATTTGCGGCAGTTCGATGTACACGAATAAACACGCATGGACAAATAAAGACGGCACATATAAGGAAGTTTACTATTATATATGCGGCAGAAATAAGCAGGAGCGAGGTCATCACTGCGACTACAAAGCATCCCTGCGTAAAATTGACATTGAACCGCTTGTAGTTGAAGCCGTAAAAGAACTGGTAAGCGATGCCTATTTTGCCAAAGAGATTGAAAAGCGAATTGGAGTGCAGACAGATACAAGCACGGTGGATAAAGAACTTGCCAATTATGAAAACAAGCTGAAAGAAGTGGACTTGAATAAGGCTCGTCTGGAAAATGAGATTGATAATCTTCCTGCGGATGCCCGATTTCGTGAGAGAAAAATCCATGATATGACATTAAGGCTTGATGCTTTGTATGATACAATGGTAGAGTTGGAGGAACGCATTGAGGATGCAAAATTGAGGAAAAGCTCTATTGAGATGGAAGCAATCACTCTTGATAATGTTTACAAAATCATGCAGAATTTTGGAAAACTGTATGCTATAATGAATGATGAAGAGAAGAAAAGCCTTATCACTTACCTCATTAAAGAAATCCAGATATACCCGAATGGAGAATCGGAAATGCCTTTGAAGTCGATAGAGTTTAACTTTCCGATTTATATTGACGGCAAGGAAGTAAGGAAAGTTTTGTGGGAAAGGGGTAATACCGTTGAGGTGGCGTGCCTCTTGAGCAACCGAAAACCGGATACGGAAGTCAGGATCGATGTGGATCTGAAAGATTATTATCGTATTAAAGATTCAGAGAAAACTTCAGAATAAAATAAAACACCGAACTTAAAGCGATTAGCTGCTGATGCATAAATGCATTGGCAGCTTTTTTCATTCTTAAATCGCTGAAGGGAGGTGAGGCCTATGATCTGACTCATGTGATCTTCGATGGCAACAGACAACCGATGAAAATCAAACAGGAGGAAATCATAATGGCAAAGAAAAGAAGTATTAAGGTTTGTGGACAGAGCGGTTATAAATATCAGGAAACGCCCACAATTATGCTGAAAGGAATGTGGCTGAAGGAATTAGGTTTTGACATTGGTGATTATGTCGCCGTAACTTGCGAAGACGGAAAGTTGATTATTACGCCGGATTCTGAAAGGGCGGTTATAAAAGCGGCAGAAGAAGAATTTATGGCAAGGGAGATGAAAGCACTGCAGAAACGCTTTGAAGCTGAAAAAGTTAAAATTCGGAATCAAATGGTAGCGGAGCAGGAAGCGAGGTGGTAAAAATGTTTACCACGGAAGAGCTACAGTCAATCGACAGAAAATATTTTACGGTGATTGTAGCAGATGCCTATGATGTGACTTTAATCAGCAACAACACCCGGCATGTCTGGTATATCCACAATGTGGAGTTGAAAGATCGGGATTTTTGTCTGATTTATCATAAGCATCATACCAATCATCCTTATCATAGGCATTCACGATGTAGGACACTTCGGAGGGCAATCAGGGATATCAAGTCCCATGATGAATTTCAACTAAACGGCAGGAAGCCAGTCTATAAGCATTAAAAGCAGAGCGGTAGCACCCGATGATGTTACCGCTCTTTCTCTGTTCTGGATTATGTTGTTGTCTTATTTGCGATTCTTCTTACAGTGACGGAGCCTTAAGTATTCACAGACAGCATCGTGAGTATTATTGATCTCCTGACGCCCGCGGCTGGACTTCAGATTGATCTCGATGCAAATGCCATCAATGGACATCCCCTGAAGACTCAGACGAATAATCTTGGCATAGCGGGGATTTTCTTTATCGAAGTGGGACAGAAGCTTAATCTTCAATTCCTCTTCGGTAGGTTCCGGGCAGAGCTTGTCCAGAACCTGATCCTCTACGGACGGCTGAGATTTATCGTCGATGTCAAAGGTTTCGCCGTCATACTCAAAATCGAGTGACAGGATCTCCACACGCTTCGGACTGTACCGCTCCAGAAAGCCCTTGTTCGGGCATCCCTTACAGCGTCTGGTGTAAGGGCAGAGCTTATCGGTTCCATCAGGGTTCTTGCCAATGATGCAACGACCTTCACGGCGCATTTCTAATTCAGCATTGATCTCAGCCCAGAAATCTTTCATGTAGGAAGCGTACTGAGCCTCATCGATCGCCATGAATCCGACCTCAAAAGGGCTCTCCCCGAGATGCATAGTGGTGAAGTTGTCCTGGATGTAGTCACCTTTCTGCAAGCCGAACTTCTCTTTGAGGAAGGGAACTAAGACCTTGCCCTCCGGGACGGGATTTCCGTCAAAGGATTTGCGGTTGCTGTACTTCTGTGTGTTACTGTAATCTGCTTTACGTGCCATGTTGATTTCCTCCTCGGGTTGGCGCGGAGGAAATCCGCATGGCATTTGTTCAGTTGTGTTTTCAATCGGCCATTCATAGGAGATCCTCCTAGTTTTCGTGAATGGCCAGTTGCCCTATAGACTGGACCGAGTTATGTGTTGCTTCCATCAGTTGGCTTTCGGGCGCTGACTTGATCAGGGTCAGCTCACTTTCTGATGGGATGGTTGAACAGAATTGTACATGATCTCCTGAATAACTCTTGTGAAAATGAACAGTTTGATGTATACTCAAATATGAATAGCTATGATTTAGCCGAATTGGCTGTTATTCAGGGCGAGTTGCAATGCGTTCAACCTTTATGGTTTTAGTATAAACTGGATGAGGTTTTTTCTCGCCGACGCTAAAACAGACATTTTGCGGACAGGTATGGACATCACTCGGACAGACACGGACAAGCCTATTATTTTTTCGAATCGAGGAAGATATTTTGGAATTTAGTGAGTTTTTACAGAAGTTCTACCTGCCAGATGACGGCGGCGGGATTTCGAATTATAAAGCGAAGAAGAAGGTGCCTATGTTCTTCTTTGATAATACGCTTGAAGAAGGCTACGATGAGAATATCATCTGCCCGTCTGACAGTACTTATGAGAAGTGGCTGACTGGTACTCGTAAACCGGACAGTTCGGTATGGGCAGAACTGAATGATAATTTTAATGATGTAAAATTACAGAAGGCCCTGCTCGAATCGCTTTCGGATAAAAATCTGAGAAAGGTGATGGAGAGCTTTGGCATTACTTTTGAAGTTGGCGAAAATCCGGATAAAATGATGTTTGCTAAAGCTGTGGTAGCACAGTTCCGGGCGATTGCAACCGGAGGCGGGTTCGCAGACAACATTGTTCTAGGTGAATATAAAAAACCTCTGGAACTGAAAGGCTTCGGGGGTTATCTGCGTGAGGCAAAGAGAAAATTTGGAGCAATGAAACTGCCTGGAGAGGGAGAAAGTCAGCTCGAAGAATATTTCGTTTGCAATCATATAGGAACATCATCGGCGGCGTTTCCAAACCGGGTGAGAGGAAATTATATAGAGAATGCCACATTGTCGGCCTTGAGAAACTTTGATAGACGTGGGGAAACTCGCAATATCATTCTGATTGGCGCATGTGGTTACGGAAAGACTTTAATGCTTCAACACTTATTCCTTGAAGCTGCGGATCACATCGGAAATACTGGATTGCTGCCATTGTTTGCAGAACTAAGAAACTATCTGTCAGAGAAGGGAGATCTTGTGTCATTCCTTGTGGAAACGGCGCAAGAATTTGACCGGTCATTCACCAGAGAAAAGATGGAGGACCTGCTTGAACGAGGACAGGCGGAAATTCTGTTGGATGGGCTTGATGAGATGGATCCAAAGGAAACTAATGTCTTCCAGCGTAAATTGGGAGAACTGATTCACCAGCATCCGAACAACCAAGTGGTTATTTCATCAAGGCAATGCTCTGCAATAAGTGGCGTAAGAGGCTTTACAAAGCTGTATATCCAGCCCCTTGATGATGATCAGGTCTTAAAGCTTATCGATAAACTACTTAAGGATGTCCGGAGAAACACTGTTTAATATGGAACGAGCCTATAAACTTAAGTGCAGTGAAGCTGTTGATGAGATAGAGGGCTTGAGAATTATTTCTGATCCAGAGATGTTCCGCAGTACCGCTACATCCGGACAGAACCCAAGGCGTTTTGCGGCATTCAGTAAGTCGAAGTTACAATTTTTGACAAAAAAGAGGAACCGAGAGAAAGCAGCAAAATATTTTAAAATACCTTTGACGGAAGATAAACAGTTTGATACATCAAAGAAGGTAGATGCAGAAAATCTTGTTAAGGTTCTTTGCGGGAAAGCTATGTGGGATGTCTTGGAAGAGGTGCCGGTTGAAGTTGATGGATCAAAAGATTGGGTAAGCTGAAGGAGATAGGAAATGTCTATTTTTGTTTCTTTTAGCATGTACTTCCTGTCGTTTGTGCCTTTGTGGATTACAGTTTTGTTCATTGATATTAAGAGCCTAGTCAACGGTGGTAGTGACAAATGGACGGAGATAATCGGTATCACAGGAATCCTTTTGTGCCTGTTGATCTCAGCGATTATACTCTTCGCAAAATTTTTTGTAACAGATGATGAGAAGTACACGTTTACAATACAAGAGGTAAAGGAAAGCAAATGAAAAGTATAGATATATTGCTGAGCAGCAGACGCTATTCCCGGAAGAGGTACAGCAATATGATGTCGATCTTGTTAAAGAGATTATCAACAACTGCATAGCTCATTCAGATTACAGGCGGCATGGAAAGATTAACGTTGAAGAATTTGAGGATCATCTTGTTTTCATAAATGAAGGTTCTTTCATTCCGGAGACTATTGAGAAAGCACTGGAGCCGGGCTATAAGCCGCCGTATTATCGGAATGCTTTTCTCTGTAACGCTATGGTCAACATGTATATGATTGATACGAATTCCATGGGTATCCCAATGATTTATAATATCCAAAAAGCGAGATGTTTTCCCCTGCCGTCATATGATTTGGATGTTGTGAATCGGGTGAGTGTTACCGTTTTTGGAAAGGTCCTTGATAAGAACTATACACGTTTACTACATTCTAATGGAAATTTGGATTTGAAGACTGTATTTTTGCTTGATCAGGTTCAGAAGAGGAAGACCATATCTAAGGATGATTATAAAGCGCTCAGGAAAAGCGGATTGGTTGAAGGCCGATATCCGGCATTATATGTCTCCTATAAGATAGCTGAAGCTGTCGGTGATAAGGCTGGATATGTGAGAAATAAGGGCTTGGATGAAAAAATATTAAAAGAACTAATCATATCCGCATTGAAAAATGGATCCTTAAAGAAGGCTGATATTTATGAAGCGGTGCAGCACGCATTTCCGGATGTTCTCACTGAAGAGAAGCAATATAAGAAACTTTCAAATCTCCTTCAAAAAATGAAAAAAGAAGGAATAGTGGATGTTCGTGGCAGTGCAGTTCATGCAGAATGGTTCCTTATCCAATAGATTTAGTCAAGGAAGTCGGTTTTTAGTCAAGGAATTAGTCAAAGAAACATGGTTATGAAGTCAAGAAGGATCCCGGAAAGCTTGTATTTCTTGGATCCTTCTTGACTAAATTATGATATGGGGTTTTTGTTTTTAGCTAAAGCTTAGCCCTTGCAATACCAGTCCGTCTTATACCCGTCGGCGCGGAATAAGATGTCTGGCATCCAGTCCGGAGATTTGCCCATCTGCTTGCTCGGACCGTAGGATTCGATGCGTTCCCATTTCTCCTATATGGCAGCGATACCTGTGAAATGATGTGTTATAATTAGTTACAGCATAAGATTTCAGCGCGTAAATGTTTTCAAGGGGGATAGCAGTCTATGACACAGGAAGAACGAAGGATATGTTTGATCAAGGAATTGCTGAAAGAACAGCCGCGGTACAGCGGTATGCGCGTTCCGCATCATGAGGATGAACAGCGGAGGATGCTGCGTTCTCTTATGAACGTTCGGCCGCCGCATCCCGCCGGGGACGGTTTTATACGTGTGCAGGATGAGTATCTTCGGGAGGAGACGGCGCGTAAGGGCGTTACCGACTATCAGGACCTGACGCCGGTCAGGGAAGGCATTTATCTCTGGCGGGGCGATATTACAACGCTTCGGTGCGATGCCATCGTAAACGCCGCCAACAGCGGTATGACAGGCTGTTATGTACCGTGCCATGCCTGTATCGATAATTGTATCCATACTTACGCCGGTATACAGCTTAGGAACGCATGCGCGGAGCTGATCAGGGAACAGGGACATGAGGAAGAGACCGGCGGAGCGAAGATCACGCCGGCATACAACCTGCCGTGCCGGTACGTGATACACACTGTCGGACCGATCGTTATGACTGTGCCGACACAACAGGAGGAGGCGCAGCTTGCATCCTGCTACCGTTCCTGTATGGAATGCGCGGAGCAAAACGGTGTAAGGAGTATTGCGTTCTGCTGTATCTCCACGGGAGAATTTCATTTTCCAAACGACATGGCGGCGCGGATCGCGGTGCGGACTGTCAGGGAATACCGGGAGCAGACCGGCAGCGGCATGGAGGTGATTTTTAATGTCTTTAAAGAAACCGATTACAGGATCTACGAGGAGCTGCTTGGAAGAGACTGAATGTCTTAAAAAGGCGCTGGCTCATGCTGATTGTATCGTGATCGGCGCTGGCGCGGGACTGTCCACGGCGGCGGGTTATACTTATACGGGAGAGCGTTTCAACAGATATTTTGGTGATTTTGCAGACAAATACGGATTTCGGGATATGTATTCGGGCGGCTTCTATCCTTACGATACGCCGGAAGAGCATTGGGCGTACTGGAGCCGTTATATTTATATTAACCGTTACATGAATGCGCCGGGGAGGGTGTATGAAGATCTGTTTGCTATAGTGAAGGATAAGGATTATTTTGTCATTACCACGAATGTGGACCACTGTTTTCAGAAGGCGGGCTTCGACAAAAAGAGACTGTTTTATACCCAGGGGGATTACGGGCTGTTTCAGTGCAGCGCGCCCTGCCATCAGGAAACGTACGATAATGAAGACACTGTCCGTAGTATGGTGGAAGAACAGGGGTATGCTGTCAGTGAAAGCGACGGGCTGATCCTGCCGGGCGGTGTGGCACCTAAGATGTATGTCCCGTCCGCGCTTGTGCCCCATTGCCCGAAGTGCGGCAGACCGATGACTATGAATCTGCGCGCCGACAATACTTTTGTGGAAAACGAGGGGTGGCATCTGGCGGCGGAGCGATATGAGGATTTCCTGCGTGCGAGGCAGGGAGAGCGGATTTTATTTCTGGAGCTTGGGGTAGGTTACAACACTCCCGGCATCATCAAATATCCATTCTGGCGGATGACGGCGGACGATCCACAGGCGGTATATGCGTGCGTGAATTACGGGGAGGCGGTCTGCCCGGAGGAGATTGCAGACAGAAGCATCGTGGTTAATGCGGAAATTGATTTCTCTCACTTCCTATGCTAAAATAACATCGGTAAATCATTTGTATGTGATAATTTTGATGTTACTAAGGAGTAAGAAATCGGACATGAAAAAGTGGCTGGGGAGAATACTGCCGGGATTTCTGACGTGTTTAATCGGAATCGTTGCCTTGATGATAGGAATCTTTTATTTCAGTTTTATTTCCCGAAGAATATATGAGGACAGTACGGATCATCTGGAGGAGATCTACAGCCAGGTGAACCGTTCTTTTGGCGCGTTTGTCGATAGGAACTGGGGACTGCTGGAGAGCTGGGGAGACAGCTTTGTTCTAAATGATGAGGCCCGGGACGGCGGATTCGGCGAATTTATAGAAAGCCAGCGGCAATATTGGGGCTTTTCAGATTTTTATTTCCTGTCCGGTGATAAGAAGGGCATGTCTGTCGATGGCAGCGAGGAGATCATGGAGCTGGGAGAAGCATGGGACATGCTTATGCAGCAGAAACAACCTGTGATGATCGGAGCGACATTGTCCGGAAGTCAGGATGTCACCGTGTTTGCGATTCCCGTACAGCATGGAAGCTACGGCGGATTTGATTATGACGCTATTGCTGTCTGCTATACCAATATGGACCTGGCGGCGTCTCTGAATGTAGACGCTTTCTCCGGGCAGGGCAGATGTTTTGTGATCCACAACGACGGAAGGGTGCTGCTTTCCACACAGGCGGGCGGCAATGTGTTTGAGAATTATCTGGTATATCTGAAGGCGGTGTCCGATCTGAAGGAAGAAGAACTGACGCAGATGCAGAACGACTGGCAGAATGGGACCGCCGGACTTTTGCAGTGTGACATAGGCGGTGTCGGTCATTGTATTCTGTATCAGCCTGTGGGTTATCAGGACTATTTCCTGTTAAGCGTGGTGCCGCAGAATGCGGTCAGCGCCGGTTTCCTTTCGGTTCAGAAGGCAACGATGGACGTCCTGTTTGTGATTTTTTTGCTTCTGACGGCGGCAATGATACTTATGTTTATCGTGCGCAGCCACAACCAGTCTCGGAAGAGCAGGATGGAGCTTCAGTACAGGGAGCGTATGTTTGATGTACTATCCAACAACGTGGATGATATCTTTATCATGCTGAACGCCGAAAATTATCAGGTGGACTATATCAGTCCTAATATAGAGCGGCTGCTGGGTCTTCCGGTCAGCGAGGTCAGGGAAAATATAAAGGCGCTGGAGAAATGCGCACTTGGACGGGACATTGTAATACCCAAAGAAGAGCTGGAAGCAATCTCCGTCAACGATAAGAAAAACTGGGAATACGAATATATGCACCAGACTACGGGCGAGCGGCGCTTCTATAGGATGACTGCATACTGTATGAGTATTCAGGATGTCAGGAAGTATATTGTCATGCTGTCCGACCGTACGCAGGAGAAGCAGATGAATCAGCAGCTGCAGGAGGCATTGACGGCGGCCAGAAGCGCCAATGAGGCGAAGAGTAATTTCCTGTCAAATATGTCCCACGATATCCGCACGCCGATGAATGCTATCGTAGGTTTTGCAATGCTGCTGGAGAAGGATGCGGACAACGCCGACAAGGTGCGTGAGTATATCGGCAAGATAACAGCATCAAGCCATCATCTTCTCAGCCTGATCAATGATGTGCTGGATATGAGTAAGATCGAAAGCGGCAAGACGTCCCTGAATGTAGACCGCTTCAGCCTGCCGGAGCTTCTGGAAGAGCTGAGCATCATACTGATGCCGCAGGCAAAGGCGAAAGGGCAGAGCTTCAGGACCTACGTACAGGGTGCGCCGCCGGAGCAGATAGTCGGGGACAGGCTTCGTTTGAATCAGATCCTGCTCAATCTGTTATCCAATGCGATCAAATATACGCAGGACGGAGGCAAAATAGAATTTACTGTATGCGAGCTGCCCACGGCGGCGCCGCAGTATGTCAAATTACAGTTTGTCGTAAGGGACAACGGTATCGGGATGAGCGAGGAATTCCAGAAGCATATCTTTGCGCCGTTCAGCAGAGAGATCAGTTCCGTTACCAACAAGGTGCAGGGTACCGGTCTCGGCATGGCGATCACGAAAAATCTGGTGGATCTGATGGGCGGCATCATTCGGGTGGAGAGCGCGCCGGGCGAGGGCAGTACGTTCACCGTGGAATTGTCCTTCGTACTCCCCGAGCAGGAGGAAGAGGAGGCGTGGTACAGCCAGAAAGTTACCAGAGTTCTTGTGGCGGATGACGAGGAAGACGTGTGCCTGGATGTAAAAGAAATGATGCGGGATACCGGTGTGGAGGTATCCTGTGTGACAGATGGCGAAGCGGCTGTAGAGATGGCGGTTGGGGCGCATGAGCGCGGAGAGGATTACAATGTGATCCTGTTAGACTGGAAGATGCCGGGGATGAACGGCGTTGAGACGGCGCGCCGGATTCGTGACCGGGTGGGAGAGGAAGTACCGATCCTGGTATTGACGTCCTATGACTGGAGTGAGATAGAGACGGAGGCACGCCAGGCGGGTATCAACGCGTTTATGCCGAAGCCGTTCTTCGTGTCTACCTTCTGGCAGACTATCAAGCCGTTGTTCATCGACTATGCAGAGACCAGGGAGATCGAAGTCGAAACGCCAAAGAGTGTGATGAACGGGCGGCGTTTTCTCGTGGCTGAGGATAATGAACTTAATGCAGAGATTTTGACGGAAATGCTGAACATAGAGGGCGCAGACAGCGAGTTGGCGGTGAACGGTAAAGAAGCTGTGGAGATGTTTGAGAAGTCCGAACCGGGATATTACGATATGATCCTGATGGACGTGCAGATGCCCGTGATGAACGGTTACGAGGCCACAAGACAGATAAGGGCCGGGTCGCATCCAGGCGCTAAGACAATTCCTATAGCGGCAATGACGGCGAACACTTTTGCCGAAGATGTGAGGGACGCAATGGACGCCGGAATGGACGGTCATCTGGCGAAGCCGATCGATATGGACGCTGTGCGCGAGCTGGTAGGGCGGCTCTTAAGCCAGGCGGACCGGAATAAGGCGGAAGTGATTGCTGCGGAAGGAGGAAATGGCGGATGATAAAGAGATGTATCTCGATATTACTGGCTGTGGTAACAGTGTTATCCATGACGTCCTGCAGCATCGGAAAAGGCGGTGGCGAGGAGCAGATCACCCTCACGATCATGGGGAAGAAAACCGATCTTGCCAAAAGCTATATGACGGATATCTTTGAACGGTATGAGAAGGAGACGGGCAATAAGCTTGATATTGTCGCCTATGAGGATGCCGACTATGAGGCTGAAGCCGCCGCCAGATTCGCTAAAGGCGATGTGCCCGACGTTTTCTTACATTTTCATAATGCGGATCTTAACGATTTCGATGTTGCCAATAATTTTTATTATCTGAATAATGAGACGTGGGTTTCCGATCTGACGGACAGTGCGCGCGAATACTGTGAGGACGGGGACGGAAATCTGCTGGGCCTTCCGTTCTGGGAAAGCTCTGTGTCCGGCTGCTACTATAATAAAACGATACTGGACAGTCTGGGTTTAAAACCCGCCACGAAGCAGGCTGAGTTTGATGTTCTGTGCCAGGCGCTTGCAGATGCGGGTTACACGCCGATCTGCTGGCCCGGGAACGGCTGTTCCTGGATGATACAGTTCGGATTAGATCCTGTCTTTGCGGATGATCCGCAGATACTTGAGAAGATCAATAAGAACGAGATCGCCTACGCCGATATTCCCGAGGTGACGGATATGGTGCAGTGGGTGTCGGATGCCGCTGCAAAAGGGTGGTTCGGCGATGATTATATGAACACCGGATGGTCCGAGATCAGCCCGGTCTTAAGTTCGGGCGAGGCAGTTATGACGTTTATCTGGGACACCTGGTTTTATACGGATTTTGAGGCGGGAAATCAATATACAGTTGACGATTTTGCATTGATGCCTGTGTTTATGAATACGGTTGACGGCGGTACATACGAGGGTGGCAACCTGAACATGATGATGGTCAACAAAAACGGCGCGCAGGTGGAAGCGGCGCTGGATTTCCTGTCGTTTTGTGCGACTCCGGAGAATTATAATGCTGCGTTTGACGGTATATCCACGGTAAGCTGCTTTAAAGGTCAGACGACCAATATTCAGTCGCCGATGGTGACGGATGCAGGCGACTCCATTGCGGCAAACTGCCGTGTGTCCACTGCGGCGTCCAGGGTGATCGGTTACAGCGCGGATGAGGTCGCGGCAGTATTTACAGATATGTTCCTTGGCAGGATCGATGTAGCCGGCTGCGTGAAGCGCATGGATGAAAAGCGTATTGCGACAGCCAGAAGCGAGGGCGCGGATGGATTCTGATAAAAAACCGTATTGGAAACTGTTTACTTCAACGTTTAAATTAAGCGCCTGTACATTTGGCGGCGGATTCGTGATCATACCGCTGATGCGCAGGAAGTTCGTGGAAGAGCTTCATTGGATAGAAGAACAGGAGATGCTGGACTTAACTGCTATCGCGCAGTCGTCACCCGGAGCAATAGCGGTCAACGCCTCCGTTCTTGTGGGGTATCGTGTGGCGGGACTGCCCGGTGCTTTGATAACAGTGCTTGGAACGGTGCTTCCGCCTCTGATCATATTGTCTGCTGTCTCGTTTTTCTATACTCTGGTCAGGGATAATGCGGTCATCAGCATGATCATGAAGGGCATGCTTGCCGGTGTGGCGGCGGTTATCTTCGATGTGGTCATCACATTGGGCGGGGATATCGTGCGGGGAAAAAGGCGGCTGCCCATAGCGGTGCTTCTGGCATCTTTTGTGGCTGTCCGTTTTCTGCATATCAATATTATTGTGATCATTCTGGTCTGCGGTGCAGTCGGGGCGGCCGATACTTATATCCATAGGAAGAAGGAGGACGCCGGACAATGATTTATCTGGAATTGCTGTGGAGCTTTATACAGATCGGGTTGTTCAGCATCGGCGGCGGCTACGCGGCTGTTCCTCTGATCCAGCATCAGGTGGTCGATACGCATGGGTGGCTTACCATGACACAGTTTGCGGACATCGTGACGATAGCGGAAATGACGCCCGGGCCAATCGCCATCAACTCGGCAACCTTTGTAGGAATACAGGTAGCGGGCATTGCCGGGGCGGTTGTCGCTACGGCCGGATGTGTGCTGCCCTCTTTTGTCATTGTTATGCTGCTTGCCTGTGTATACTACCGTTTCCGCGGGCTTACGATGGTGCAGGGGATCCTGCAGGGACTTCGCCCGGCAGTGGTTGCCATGATCGCATCGGCGGGAATCTCGCTTCTGCTTCTTTCATTATATGGGCAGCAGACGCTTCCCGATGAGCCGGGCGGTATTGACCGGATCGCTGTGTGCCTGTTTGCGGCGGGGCTTTTTGTTCTGCGGCGGTGGAAGGTAAATCCGGTCTGCGTGATGGTGTGCGCGGGCGCTGCGGGGCTCGTACTGTATTCCGTGTTCTGACAGTTCAAACGCGGCGCAATATAACAAACCGGCTATGGAAAAAGATATCTGCGGAGGAGACAGGTAATGATGAAAGCGGCGCTTACAGCCTGTTCGGATTCCATGCTGCTGTACCGGCATGAAGAGATCGAACGGTTAAAATTGCTTATGGAAAGGGAAGGACTTGCGGTTACGGTCAGTCCCTGTCTGTTCGAGCCTTTTCACGGTCCCTCGGGAAAAGAGAAGGCGGGAGATCTGATGCGTTATTTTTGCGATGACGACATGGATTTTATCTTCGATGTCTCAGGCGGCGATATTGCCAATTCCGTACTGGAATGGCTGGATTACGACAGGATCCGTGACAGCCGGGCGCTCTTTTGCGGATACAGCGACCTTTCAACGGTCCTTAATGCGATCTATACACGCGCCGGGCGGGAGACGGTGAACTATCAGGTGCGGAACCTTCTCTATGACAATGCGGGGGCGGCGGGCAGTTATTTCCGGGGGAAAATATTGCCTAAGCAGGTGGGCGCGGAGGATCTTGCCTATGAGTTTCTGCGCGGCGATGCCATGCGGGGCAGAGTGCTCGGCGGCAATATCCGCTGTTTTCTAAAGCTGGCGGGTACGCCCTTTTTCCCGGATCTTGACGGTGCGATCCTGCTTCTGGAGGCCTTCAGCGGAAGCGTCATGAAAATGACGGCATATCTGCACCAGCTTAAGCAGCTCGGAGCGTTTGAGAAGATCAACGGGATACTGTTAGGCACATTTACCGAGATGGAAGAAAAGAAACTGACGCCGACGATGGCGCAGCTTGTCCGGGAGATCGTTCCGCCGTCTGTTCCCATAGCGGCGACTCCTTATATCGGGCATGGAACTGACGCAAGAGCGATTGTGATCGGGAGAGAATACAGTTTTAACAGCGTAAGATAAGGGGGTGGGTCAGAGTGAGTCACAGCACTGTATGGACAGCGGATGAAGCAATGCGGAAGCTGCAGGAGGGCAATGCAGAATATATGACTGCGGAGAAGAACAGCGGCGATATCTCCAGAGCGCTTCGCCTCAAAACCTGCGCGGAGGGGCAGACGCCTTATGCCATTATCGTTGGATGCTCAGATTCCAGGGTAATCCCCGAGAGCATATTCAGCGCCGGGATCGGAGAGCTCTTCGTGATACGCGTGGCGGGCAATGTGATAGACAGTCATCAGCTCGGCAGTATCGAGTATGCGGCGGAGCATCTGGGCTGCCGGCTGATCGTGGTGCTGGGGCATGACCGCTGCGGCGCGGTGGATGCGGCCATCAACCATGAGACCAACAATTACATAAAATTTATTACGGATGAGATCAGGACAGCCATAGGCGGTGAGAAGGACGATTACAAAGCCTGCTGCCTGAATGTACGCCACAGTGTCAAAATGATAGAGGAAAGCCTGGAGATCCGGCAGGAGGAGGAGCACGGGCTTCGGGTGTGCGGGGCGCTTTATCATCTGCAGGACGGCTCTGTGGAGTTTTTATGACACAGGAGGATAGTAAAATGGTCATTGACATATCGCAGGAGGTGTTTTCCTGCAAGGTGTTTCCGGGCGATCCAAAACCAGAGGGGAAGCGTGTGCTGTGCATAGAACAGGGAGATATATGCAATTTGAGCACCTTCTCCATGTGCGCGCACAACGGTACGCATGTGGATGCGCCTTTTCACTTTCTGCCCGATGGGAATACGCTGGAAAAAGTGGCGCTCGATAAGTTTGTGGGCGATTGCTATGTGGCGCGTTATACGGGGGATCTGTCCGCGGCGGAAGCGGAAGATATTCTGAAGAGATCCCGTGAAGCCGGTGCGTCTGAGAGGCTGCTGATCGCAGGCAAAGCTACGGTAACGGCGGAAGCGGCGCGTGTGTTTGCGCGGTCCGGTGTCAAGCTGGTCGGAAATGAGAGTCAGACTGTAGGACCGGAAGAGGGACCTGCGGATGTGCATAAGATACTGCTGGGCGCGGAGGTTGTGCTGCTTGAGGGCATTGTCCTGACGGATGTTGCGGAAGGAAGATATTTTTTGTGCGCAGCGCCGTTAAATTTGGCGGGGTATGACGGCGCACCGTGCCGGGCAGTTCTGATAAAGTAAAATATAAAGGAGGAACATATTATGATCTATACGGAATTTCAGGGAAAGAAGTTGTCTGCACTCGGCATGGGCAATATGCGTCTGCCGGTGATAGACGGGGACGACGCCAGGATCAATGTCAGGGCGGTCGAAGAAATGTTTGACTACGCTATGAAGGCGGGGATAAATTACTACGATACGGCATACGGATATCATGGCGGTAATTCGGAAACGGTCGTTGGCGAAATGCTGCAGAAATATCCGAGGGACAGTTATTACCTGGCTTCAAAATTCCCGGGTTACGATCTGACCAATATGCCGAAGGTGAAAGAGATCTTTGAAGAACAGCTGAAGAAATGCCGGGTGGAATATTTTGATTTCTATCTGTTCCATAATGTCTGCGAGATGAACATAGACGCATATCTTGATCCCGGGTACGGGATATATGAATACCTTATGGAGCAGAAGAAAAACGGCCGTATTAAGCATCTTGGATTCTCCGCGCACGGCGATATCGACTGCATGAAGAGATTCCTCAACGCATACGGAAAAGACATGGAGTTTTGTCAGATCGAGCTGAATTATTTCGATTATAAATTCCAGAATGCCAAGGGTAAGGTAGAGCTTCTGAATGAGTGGAATATCCCGATCTGGGTCATGGAGCCGGTTCGCGGCGGACAGCTTGCAACACTTTCCGATGAATTTGCAGCAAAGCTTAAAGAGGCAAGACCTGATGAAAAAGTACCGGCGTGGGCGTTTCGTTTCATACAGTCGATCCCGAATGTGGTCATGACCCTGTCCGGTATGTCGGATATGCAGCAGCTCAAAGATAACATTGCCACTTATGAAGAGAACAAACCGTTGAATGAAAAGGAAATGGAGCTGATCTTGAGTGTGGCGGACGATATGATCGCCAAAACCACCGTTCCCTGTACGGGCTGTCACTACTGTGTAAGCCACTGTCCAAAGAAGCTGGACATTCCGTTCCTGTTAAAACTGTACAATGAGGCTGTAGTCGCAGGATCCGGTGATTTTATCGCACCGATGGGACTTTCCTCCGTAGAGGCGGACAAACAGCCCGAATGCTGTATCGGCTGCCACAGCTGCACAAAAGTGTGCCCGCAGACGATACAGATTCCGGAAGCATTGCATCATTTTGCTGAGAGGATGGGAAGGGCGTAAGAAAAAAGGGGTTGTCGTATGAAGCGACAGCCCCTTTGCGGTTTCTGTTCTGTCTGCTATCAAAAGGCTCATGCCTTGTCTTTGATCTCCGCGTGCAGCGCCTGCAGTGATTTCACATCGCTGTCACCGTGCGTTTTGATATACTGGATACCGCTTGCGCTGGCTCTCGCCGCCGCGATCGTCGTCATGTACGGGATCTTGGCTTTAATGGCGGCTTTGCGCAGGTAACTGTCATCATGGATGCTGTCTTTTCCCACAGGCGAGTTGATGATCAGATCGATCTTGCCGTTTGTGATCAGGTCAAGAACATTCGGACGGCCCTCGTACAGCTTGTTTACTTTTTCGGCCGGTATGCCGGCGGCAGTGATCTGCTCGTAGGTGGTGCCTGTAGCAATAATGTGGAATCCGCAGTCGGCAAACTGCTGCGCCACTTCTACGACTTCTTCTTTATCTTTGCGGTTCACGGAGATCAATACCGTTCCTTCAAGTGGCAGCCTGGACTGTGTTGCTTCCTGCGCTTTATAGAATGCCTCTCCGTAAGAACGGGACAGACCGAGCACTTCGCCGGTGGATCGCATCTCAGGACCCAGTACCGGGTCTACCTCCGGGAACATATTGAACGGAAAGACGGACTCTTTCACGCCGTAATTGGGGATATCCTGCTCTTTTAAGGACGGCACGGGCGAAGGTCTGCCTGTCAGCTCGCCCGTGATGATCTCTGTCGCCAGGGGCACCATACGGATATTGCAGACCTTGGACACCAACGGAACAGTGCGGGATGCACGCGGATTTGCCTCCAGTACATATACCTTGCCCTTTTCGATAGCGTACTGCATATTCATAAGACCCTTTACATGCATTTCCTCCGCGATCTTGCGGGTGTACTCCTTAATGGTCGCCACATTCTCAGCGGATATATGAACGGACGGAATGATACAGGCCGAGTCGCCGGAGTGGATCCCCGCAAGCTCAATATGTTCCATAACTGCGGGAACAAAAGCGTGCGTTCCGTCACTGATGGCGTCCGCTTCGCATTCGAGAGCATGATTCAGGAAACGGTCGATCAGAATAGGGCGGTCGGGCGTTACGCCGACAGCAGCGTTCATGTATTCTGTCATGCTTTCATCATCGTATACCACTTCCATGCCGCGGCCGCCCAGTACATAAGAAGGACGGACCATGACCGGATAACCGATCTGGGACGCGATCGCAAGCGCCTCCTTTACGGTAGTGGCCATACCGGATTCAGGCATGGGAATATTTAATTTGTTCATCATAGCGCGGAACTGGTCGCGGTCCTCCGCCAGATCGATGACGGAAGGGGATGTTCCGAGGATCTTCACGCCGTTTTTCTCAAGATCGGCGGCAAGATTAAGAGGCGTCTGTCCGCCAAACTGCGCAATTACGCCCAGGGGCTGCTCCTTTTTATAAATACTTAACACATCCTCCAGGGTCAGAGGCTCGAAGTACAGCTTGTCGGATGTATCGTAATCGGTGGAGACGGTCTCGGGATTGCAGTTGACAATGATCGTCTCAAAACCTAATTTCTTCAATGCCATAGAAGCATGTACGCAGCAGTAGTCAAACTCGATACCCTGTCCGATCCGGTTCGGTCCACCGCCCAGGATCATGATCTTGGGTCTGTCGTTTTTCACAGGATTCTTGTCAGGCGCATTGTAGGTGGAAAAATAGTATGCGCTGTCCTGCGTGCCGCTTACATGAACGCCCTCCCAGGCTTCCTCTATGCCCAGCTCGATACGGTGACTGCGGATATCGTCTTCCGGAATCATAAGAAGCTGGCTCAAATATTTATCGGAGAAGCCGTCTTTTTTGGCGGCGATCAGGAGATCGTCGGCAGGCAGGGAACCTTTGGATTCAAGCAGTGTTTCTTCTTCGTCCACCAGTTCCTTCATCTGCTCAATAAACCATTTTTTGACATGGGTGATCTCATGTATTTCTTCAACGGACGCGCCTTTTCGAAGCGCCTCATACATTATGAAATGACGCTCACTCGACGGTGTGACTAACAGCTTAAGCAGTTCTTCTTTGGACAGGGTATCAAAATTCCTGGCATGTCCCAGTCCGTATCGGCCGGTTTCCAGAGAACGGATCGCTTTCTGAAAGGCCTCTTTATAGGTTTTACCGATGCTCATAACTTCGCCGACCGCCCGCATCTGTGTGCCCAGCCTGTCCTCAACGCCTTTAAACTTCTCAAAAGCCCAGCGGGCAAATTTGATCACCACATAGTCGCCGTCCGGCACATACTTATCCAGTGTGCCGTATTTTCCGCAGGGAATGTCTCTAAGGCTAAGGCCGGCGGCGAGCATGGCGGAAACAAGTGCGATCGGGAAACCGGTTGCCTTGGAAGCCAGCGCGGAAGAACGCGAGGTGCGGGGATTGATCTCAATGACGACGATGCGGCCGCTGGCGGGGTCGTGGGCGAACTGCACGTTGGTGCCGCCGATCACCTGCACCGATTCCACGATCCTGTACGCCTGTTCCTGCAGTCTTTTCTGTGTCTCTTCGGAAATGGTGAGCATGGGGGCGGCGCAGAAGGAATCGCCGGTGTGCACGCCCATCGGATCAATATTTTCGATGAAGCAGACCGTGATCATATTGCCGTCTGCATCACGGACTACCTCAAGCTCCAGCTCCTCCCAGCCGAGCACGGATTCTTCAACCAGCACCTGCCCTACAAGGCTTGCCTGCAAACCTCTGGCACAGACGGTCTTCAACTCTTCCCGGTTATATACCAGGCCGCCTCCGGCGCCGCCCATCGTATAGGCGGGGCGAAGCACCACCGGATAGCCGAGCTTATCGGCGATCGCAAGCGCTTCCTCCACGCTGTAGGCAACTTCGCTGCGCGCCATTTCAATGCCGAGTGCGTTCATGGCGTTCTTAAATTCAATACGGTCTTCGCCGCGCTCGATCGCATCAACCTGAACGCCGATCACCTTTACATGATATTTATCCAGAATGCCTTCCTTGTTCAATTCTGCACACAGATTCAGGCCGGACTGTCCGCCGAGATTAGGCAGGAGCGCATCGGGACGTTCTTTGGCTATGATCTGTTCCAGCCGGTGTACGTTTAACGGTTCTATGTAGGTCACATCCGCTATCTCCGGGTCAGTCATGATCGTGGCAGGATTGGAATTGACTAATACGATCTCGTATCCCAGCCTGCGCAGCGCCTTGCACGCCTGTGTGCCGGAATAGTCAAACTCGCACGCCTGTCCTATGATGATCGGACCGGAACCGATGATGAGTACCTTGTGAATATCTTCTCTTTTTGGCATTCGTATATCCTCCTGAATTTAAGATTGGCATAGAAACTGGCAGAAAGGCAGAAAAAGCCGTTCACTCTTCTTATAATTATATAGGAAATAGTAAAAATCACAAGTATAATGTATTCAAAATTTGACAATATGTTCTCCTGGATATTGCTTTTTTCGTGATAAAGTAATAAAATATACATACTTGTAGGTCAGAAAAACGCGGTTTATGATGAAGCCGTTATTCCGACAAATAACGAGAGAGAGGTGCTGGCGTGTGACGAGAACAATCAAGGGAAAACTGACGATCAGCGTGGTACTGATCGTTGTGGTGAGCATTTTGATCACGGCGGTCGGCTTTATCGTTGTGGCAGGCAGGCGCATGATTCAGGACCAGACGCAGGTGCTGCAGCTGAACGCCGAGAAATATGCGGAGGAGATCAACGCATGGATCGAGGACGAGAGGATGCTGGCTGCCGGAACGGCCAACAGTATTATGGCGGTGGGCGACATGAGCGATGAGATGCTGCAGTCCGTTGTGGACGCCCATGCGGCGGACAGAGACGAACTTCTGAATCTGTATTGCGGCACGAAGGATCATAAGTTCATTCAGTCCAACAGGGAAGCCGGCATACCGGAGGGATATGATCCCGTGGAGCGCGGTTGGTATCAGCAGGCGGCGGAAGCGGGAGACACGATCGTGACGGACCCTTATCTGGACGCGATCACGGGACAGATGTGTGCAACAATTGCAACGCCCGTATATGTAGACGGTGAACTGGCAGGTGTGATCGGTCTGGACGTGACCACGGATACGGTCATGGATCTGACCGAGAGCATCAGTTATGCATCAGGCGTATACGGTTTTCTGGTGGACAGCAGCGGTAACTATGTGTCGCACAAGAACGAAGCGTACAAACCGACGGCGGATTCGGCCGTGGCGGTCGCGGATGTGATGCCGGCGCTCGGCGACCTGATAAACGGGGCGGGCGGAACCGTATTGAAGACCAGAGATTATGACGGCGTCAACAGCTATTTTGCCGTAGAGCCGGTGGAAGGCTGCAACTGGAAGATGGGCGTTGTGATCCCGGCAGCCAACATGACGCGTTCCCTTAGGGCCATGCTTGTGGCCGTGATCGTTATGGCAGTGATCATCATCGCTTTGGTGACGGTGTTCATGACAACGCTGATCGGCAGGATGCTTGCGCCGGTACAGATGTTAAAGCAGTTTGCCACGGGTGATTTCTCCGAGAATACCGCAGCGATGGAAAAGACCATTCCCAAAGAATATAAGAGCGAGACGGAGCAGATCACAACGGCTACCAAGGAAGTAAAGCAGCAAATCAGAAGCATCATTTTAAATACGAAGGACAAGGCAAACAGCATCAATACCATTGCGGAGGACACATCCGCTCAGATGTCGGTGTTAAACGAGGATATCTCCGGCATAGCGGATTCTGCGGATAAGGTTATGAAGCAGACTTCCGAGGCGAGAGGGCTGGCTGAGAATATCAAACGGACGGGCGAAGAGCTGGGAGCGGCCATTGAAAATGTAGCGCAGAAAGCCAGTGAGGCGGCTCTGCAGTCCAGCGATATCATGGACCGCGCAGGTAAACAATACGAGTCCTCCGAGAAGTCGGCAAAAGAAGCCTTCGAGCTGTACGAAGATACAAGAGGCGATCTGGAGCGGGCGATCGTGGACAGCCAGAAGGTCAAAGAGATCGATACGCTGACCGAAGAGATCCTTTCCATCAGTTCACAGACCAACCTGCTGGCGTTGAACGCATCCATAGAGGCGGCAAGAGCCGGTGAGGCCGGCAAGGGCTTTGCGGTGGTTGCGGATGAGATCCGTCAGCTGGCGGACAATTCCAGAGAAGCGGTCGATAAGATCCGCCGTGTTGTGGAGGATGTAACGAAGAATGTATCGTTCCTTTCCGAGAGCTCCTCTAAGCTGCTTGAATTTATGAACGGTAAAGTTATGGAAGATTATAAAGGAATGACGGAGCTTGCGAAGATGTACGAGCAGGACGCCGCATTCTACAGCGGTATTTCCAGTGAGCTGGGAGCCTCCTCCGAGGAGATGAACGCCAGCATGACCGGGATCAGCGATTCTATTCTGTCGATCGCTTCGCTGATCGCAGATATTGCGGAGCTTATGGAGAACATGGAGCAGGCTGTGGAGGATTCCAACAATAATTCTGCGGCGGTGCACGGGCAGATGGAAGAACTGTTCCGCCTGAGCGAACTGCTCAATCAGACCGTGGCATCTTTCAGGGTATAAGAATATACTATCATAGAGCCGATCCAGCTTGTGATAGGAGATGCCGGATAATGAATGAAAAAGAACATATTTTACAGAACAGCTGCAGCTTCGGCGGTGTCGCGCCGCTGAATCTGCCGCTGCCTTATCCTGAGATCAGGGTTAAGGAGCAGAATCAATTCTATGCCGATCTTCTCACTCTAAATTATTGCGGTTCAGTGTCAGAACTGACCGCCGCACTTCAATATATTCACGGAGAAAGCTGTCTGTGCTGTCACAATTGTTCCACAGCGAAAACGATACTTGGTATGGCGGTAGCAGAGATGACGCATCTGCAGAAGCTGGGCGAGATGATCCTTCTGCTGGGCGGAAACATTGATTTTTCATACAGAACTCGTATGGGAACGCAGATGTGGACGCCGGCGTATACTAATCTGGCTGTCGGTGAGGCGCAGATCATAGCCGCCAATCTGGAATCCGAGAGGGCGGCGATCGACCAGTATCAGGATCATATGGCCAGAATAGAGGATGAGTACGTCAACGCCTTGCTGGCAAGGATCGTACAGGATGAAGAGTATCATATCATGCTGCTGGAGATGATAGGGTGAAGGAAACGGTTACAATGGATATGTATTAAATGAATTAATGAAAACTTGCATTTTGGCCGATATATATTTAAAATAATGATTATAACGGTATGGAGCACCGCTGATACTGCATGGAGGCAGAGATCGAATAGGAAACAGCTGTCACTGCACTATGCACAGTGGCAGTTTTTTTCGTTTGTAACACGGCTGGCGGCAAGGGGTATTTTTTATATGCGCAAATTTCAGAAACAGCAGATTCTGGATGTTTTTCAAAGTATACATACATTACATGGGCAGATCAGGGACAAGCTGGCCGCTCAAGGTTATGAAACAGCGCAGACTGTACTTGCGGAATGCCAGGATGCCGCGATTCAGGTCGGTGAAGCAATAGAGAGGATCGAAGGCGATGGAACGGATGCCGTGGCGTGTCTGGAGCATTACTGCGAGCAGATCTACCAGGTCAGCATACAACTGCAGGAGATCCCCACGCAGAAAGCATATAAGCTGCTGGAAAGCGGTCTGATCAAAGCGGAGAATGCTGTCAGGCATATGCCGGAAAGACGGGAAGCCGTGTTCCTGCCTTATAAGGTAAGTATGTGGGACTCGCTGGAAAGCGTTTGGATGGCGGCAAATGACGACCCTGACTGTGACGCTTATGTGATACCGATCCCGTATTACGATAAGAATAAAGACGGCAGCTTCGGGACAATGCATTATGAAGGAGATCGATACCCCGATCATGTACCTGTTACGAACTATGAAGAGTATGATTTTGAAAACCGGCATCCGGATATGATCTTTTTTCATAATCCATATGACCAATTCAACAACGTGACAAGCGTGCATCCGTTTTTTTACTCCAAGAACCTGAGGCAGTTCACGGACTGCCTGGTATATATCCCTTACTATTGTACGTCCGGCGGAATGATGGAAGCGCAGGGCTATGCGTTGGCATATTATTATGCCGATTATATCGTGGTACAGGCGGAATCGTTTCTTCGTTATTTTGATTCGAACCTGCCCAGGGAGAAATTCCTGCCGCTTGGCTCTCCGAAGTTCGATAAAGTGGTCCGGCTGTGCAATGATCCGCCGGAAGTACCGGATGCGTGGAAGGATAAGATGTATTGCGCGGACGGTACAAAACGGAAAGTGTATTTTTACAATACCAGCATTAACGGTATGCTAGCCAATACGGAGCAGTTTCTGAAAAAGATGGCATATGTCTTTCAGTGCTTTGCCGAGCATCCCGATGCGTGCCTGTTATGGCGGCCACATCCTTTGCTGGAGTCCACGTTTGATTCCACGCGCGCTTCGTACAGGCCGGTGTATGAGAAGCTGAAGCAGTATTTCTTTGAGAGCCACATCGGCATCTATGACGATACGCCGGAGATCGAGACGACCATTGCGCTGTGCGATGCGTATATCGGGGACTCCGGGTCTTCTGTAACATCGCTGTTCGGGGTGGCGGGCAAGCCGGTGTTCATCCTGAATAACCGGATCGACAGCAAGCCGGAGGAGGGTGACTGGAGAGGGGAGATCATCAAAGGGTTTCCACCGTACAGTGATCATCGCTGGATGGTCACACAAGGAAATAAATTGTATCATTCTACTGTCAATGATTTCCGGTACAGGTATTACTGCGATCTATCGGATTATGCATATGGAAATTTGTATGACTCTGTTCTGCAAATAGGCGGAAAGAATTATGTCTGTCCGAAAGGTGCAGAAAATATCTTGATCGTTGAGGACGGCAAGATACAGAAAACCATAGAATTACAAAAATATACAGGATGCAAACAGACTTTTTGCGGTGCGCTGGCTTATGGCCGATATTTGTTCCTGATCCCTGACCGGTATCCCGCCATTGTCAGATATGATACGGAAAGCGGACAGACAGAGTATTTGACGGAACATCTGGACGTCTATAGCTGTGACGGGGAACAAGAACATAAGGTAGGCGGGTTTTGTTTATTTGACGGTTTTTTGTATCTGGCTTCTCCGGTGGACGGACGCATATTGGTCATTCAGGCGGAGACAGGCATGGCGCAGGTCAGGGAGATCTCGCTCAGTCATAATTGCGGCTGCCGCGTGCTTGCCTGTGACAAAGAAGACTTATGGCTGCTGCCCTACGAAGGGTACACTGTAAGCAGGTGGAATCCAGCTACCGATGAAGTGAGGGAATATACGGTTCGGATAGACGGTCTGGAGTGTACGCATTTTGGACATGGCAATCAATGCAATACATTTCCGTTCTACTATCCGGCGTTTTATGGCGACGATGTGTATCTGCCGCCCGGGTGGGGCAATAAATATGTCCGGTTAAATAAAGTTACCGGAGAAGCGGCAGAGTGGAAGCCCCCGCTTGTGCAGACTGAAAAGCCATGCAACGGGTATTATGCGGTATGGGCAAAAGCCAGATTCTATAATAAAGAAAATGAATTTGGAATAGCCGATGCGTATTATCTGATGTCGTTTTTGGACAAAAAATTATACTATATTGATTTTGCCCAGGACAGTTGTACAGAGGTTGAGATCGAATTTGACCGGGAAGAGCTGCAGCGTCAGGAATACGGATTTACAAGCATTTCCGTTTCATTGCAATATGGGTGTAAAGAAGGCGCGTTTATCTCGCTATCTGATTTTCTGGAAGGAACTGCGGCGGGTCATAAGTTCGATAAAACACAGGCAGCGGATGCATACAGGAAAATTGCGGCAAATGGCGATGGCACCAGCGGTGAAAAGATATATGGGTTTATAAAAGAAAACTGTAAGACAGATCAAGGGAGTTGCCTATGACCAGAGTCATTACATACGGAACATTCGACCTGTTCCATGAAGGACACTATCGTTTATTGCAGAGAGCCAAGGCATTAGGAGATTATCTGATTGTGGGCGTGACCACGGAAGGATATGACCAGACCAGAGGAAAGCTCAATGTGGTCGATTCGCTGATGACTCGGATCGAAAATGTCAGAAAGACAGGATTTGCCGATGAGATTATTATTGAAGAATCGCCCGGACAGAAATTTCGGGATATCAAGAAGTATCAGATAGATATTTTTACCGTGGGTTCTGACTGGGTAGGACATTTCGACTATCTGAAAGATTACTGCAAGGTGATCTATCTGGACAGGACAAAAAATATATCCAGCACGATGCTGCGCACACAGAATAAACAGATCCAGAGGATCGGAATCATCGGGACCGGACGGATCGCGCAACGGTTCGTGCCGGAGGCGAAGCTGGTCAGCGGTATCAATACACAGGCGGTTTATAATCCCCATACGGGAAGCGCCGCCCGCTTTGCTGAAAAGTGGGGCATTGATTATTATGAAGATATAGAGGACTTCTATCGGTCCGTAGATGCGGTCTATATTGCATCTCCACATGAGACACATTATGAGTATATCAAGTCGGCATTGGAGCATGGAAAGCATGTGTTGTGTGAAAAGCCTATGGTTTTACAGAAGGTGCAGGCCGAAGACTTATTTCGCTATGCAAAAGAACATGATCTGATCTTATTCGAGGGGATCAAGACCGCGTATTGCCCCGGATTTAACCAACTTCTTGGAATAGCGTGCAGCGGGATGATCGGAAGCGTTCGAAATATTGAAACGTGTTTTACCAAGCTGGAGCAGCCTGAAAGCAGAGAACTGACGGATATTAAATATGGCGGAAGTTTTACGGAGCTTGGTAGTTATTGTATGCTGCCGATCATGAAGATATTCGGAGAGGATTATGTAGATGTCCGGTTTGACACGATCAAGGGAGACAGCGGGCTAGATCTCTTCACGAAGGTTTCTTTTGTCTACGCGGGCGGGATCGCGACGGCGACCTGCGGATTAGGAGTCAAATCCGAAGGAAGGCTTTTGATCGCAGGAACTAAGGGGTATATCATTGTGGAAGCCCCTTGGTGGAAGACTACCTATTTTGAGGTGCACCATGAGGATCCCGGTGATGTGGAAAAATATTCCGATAGATTTTTGGGAGACGGTCTGCGGTATGAGATCAGCGATTTCCTGTCTATGATCAACGGCAGCAGTAAGAGCGAGTTCAAACTGACGCGCAGTGAATCGATTGCTTTTGCGGATGTGATGGAACGGTTTTTAAAGGAAAACAGAGGCTTGTCTGATAATGCAGGTCAGGAATTTACAGATCGATGAAGAATAAAAAAGAAAGGATCTGTCCATTATGAAAATTTGGGCACACAGGGGATGCAGCCAGAGATATCCGGAAAATACGCTGCTTGCTTTTGAGAAAGCTGCAAAAATAGACGGCCTTACCGGGATCGAACTGGATATCCAGATGACTAAAGATGATCATATGGTGGTCATTCATGATGAGCGTGTGGATAGAACTACGGAAGGTTTTGGATATGTTAAAGATCATACGTTGGCAGAATTAAAAAAGCTGCATATCTACGCAGATGAAAACCCGGCCCAACAGATCCCGACTATTGAAGAGGTTTTGGATCTTTTGGAAGATCGTATGAAAATCGGTATGAAACTGAATATTGAACTGAAAAATAGCGTATATCCGTATGAAGGGATGGAAGAACAGATCGTAAATTTGGTTCATGCAAGAGGGCTGCAGGAGCAAGTGGTCTATTCTTCTTTCAGCGCACTATCTTTGGAAAAATTGAGAAAATTGGATGCGGAAACAGAGTTAGGGATATTAGATTATAAAGTTTCTGATTGTTTATATAAATTGCGGGGCGGCTGCGGCGCAAATGCCCTACATCCATATGGGGGGGGGTATAGACATATCGCATAGTCAAATTGAAAATTATGCGGTAAGGGCATATTTTTCGGGTCATTTATATCCAGAGAAACCCAACGGTTCCCGACTCGATTTAAACCGATTGGCAAGCAAGGGTGTTACGGATGTATTTTTAAATGAGCCGGAAGTATATGTTTAAGAAAATGATATGGAAAAATCGGTGATTAAACAGAAAGTTATTAGAGTTATTTTTTGGGGGATCAATGAAACAATATTAAAGTTCATCAAAAATGAAATTGATCCTCGCAAGGCGAAAATCGTGGCTTTTGTAGATTCGAATAAAAATCGTCAAGGCGAAGTGTACATGGGAATTACAGTACGATCACCGGAAATTGTTGACATAGACAGCGCTGAATGTATTATTGTTGGCGCATTGTCCGCATATCAGGGAATTAAGCAGACGCTTACTGAAGTAGGTTGTCCGGAAGCAAAAATTCATCCGTTTATCACGCCGCATTTGCCGCAATATTGTTTGGGAGATATTACGGATATAAATGAGAGACTGGTCGAGAAAATTTATTTTGAATCGGCTATGTTGCGACAGGTGATCGCAAAATATAAATTGTTGTATCAAGAATATCACAGCATAGCGCCGCTTGTAGAAGATAAGCATGCATGGTATCAGAAAAGTGATTTGATCGCTCATGCTTGCGGTGGCATAGTGAATGGAAGGCACTTTATGTATACAAATTCTAAGGAGGCATTAGAGCATTCGCTGGCACAGCATTTTGAACTGATTGAATGTGACGTGTGCGGCATAATGACGGGTGAACCGGTATTGGCACATTCTTATATGAATATCTATGAGGCGGAAGAAGCCGGATACACACTTTTAAATTTATCAGATGTGCTGTTACGCATCAAGGAGTATCCGAAAGTAAGCTTGTTGTTGGATATCAAATGGACAGATTATCATGATTATGAAAGTTATGTTGTCTTCACAGATCAAGAGATCGCAAGAATAGCTGAAAGTCCGGTGCAAGCACAGCAGATGCGCGATCAGATCGTGTTGGAAGTTTATGATGAATCAACAATTCAAATCGCAAATAAATATGGGTATAAAATGGCGCTCACATCTTATCGAAATCCTGATGGGCATATTTTTATGAATACAGCGATACTATGTCATCGGTATCATATTAACGTGGCACTTGTTCCAAATGATTTTTTTGCAATAGACAGTGGGGGAATGAAAAGCCACGGAGCAAAATTTTTACCTATTTTGACAGATAAAAATATAAAAGTTTTTTGTTTTAGCACAGACTCCATGAAAGATTACGAACATCTAAAAGAGATTGGCGTAAAGGGTATTTTTACAAATTATTTGACGCGAGTTAATATAGGTGAAATAAAGAATGGAGCATTGGCAGGCGGCGATGAGTAAGAAGTCATAGCGATATATTTAAATGGCGCATAATTAGTCAAAGTATGTATGTTTTATAATACGGAGGATATGCATGATAATTCTAACAGACGAACAACTTCACAAACTGCAGCAGATAGAGTTGGAATTATTGCAGGAAGTTCATCGTATATGTAAAAAATGTGATATTCATTATACCATAATTGCCGGGACCATGTTAGGAGCAGTGCGGCATGCCGGCTTTATTCCTTGGGATGACGATGCGGATGTAGCGTTGCTTAGACCTGAGTATGAGAAGTTCCGAAGAGCGTGCAAAACGGAGTTGGATACAAATCGATTTGTTTTTCAGGATCATAGAAATACTAAAGGATATCGCTGGGGATATGGAAAATTGCGAAGAAAGAATACATTATTTTTACGGGAGTATCAGGAGAATATGCCATATATGCAAGGCGTTTTTATTGATATATTTCCGCTTGACAGTGTACCGGATAATTATTTTTTGAGAAGCCTAAATAATTTTGAGTGTTTTTGTATTAGGAAACTGTTATGGGCAAAAGTAGGAAAAGTATCTGAAAAAAGTTGGTGGAAACAGCAAATATATATGTTGCTTGATCTTGTACCGGAAAAAATAGTTTTTGAATATTATCGCGGCATGGTGATGCGGGCAGCACATATGAAAACGAGAATGGTAAGAATACTGACGTTCCCGACACCAAATAGTGAATACGGATATTATCGATGTTGGTATGAAAATAGTACAGACATACTATTTGAAGGCATCATGCTTCAAGGAATTAAAGATTACGATAGTTATCTAAGCTTTAAATTTGGAAATTATATGAAGTTACCGCCTGTACAAGAAAGAAAAACCCACCCCATATCAGATATCAAATTGTTATAATACACTAATTATTTTAGTTGTTATTAAGGTAATTATGGAGGTAACTTATTATGCGGCAAATAAGAGTTTTGCAGTTTACTTTGGCAGCCGGTAAAGGTGGACCGACGCAGTACATTTTAAATAATTGGAAGTATATTGATAGGGCAAGGTTTCAGTTTGATTTTATTACTTTTGCGAGAGAACTTGACTATGAGAGACCGTTGCAGCAAGAGGGCTGCCGAATATATCATATATCCTGCTATCCGGAAAAAGACAAAAAACAGTTTGTTAAGGAATTAGACAACATATTAGATCATGGGTATGATGTCATGCATATTCATACCACTGCATGGAAAGACACGATCGTAGAAGAAAGAGCTAAGGCAAAAGGAGTCAGAAAAATTATAATCCATGCGCATACAACCGGATGCGTCAATATAGTACAAGAAGAACAACGGCAAGAGGAAGAGTATATTCATTATAGTATTCGGAACAAAATCTCAAAAGAAATGGCTACTGATTATTGGGCATGTTCTGGGGCAGCGGCTGAATGGTTGTATGGAGACAGGATCGATTGCAAATATATTAAAATAATGAATAATGCAATCGATTTGAATAGATTTGCTTATAATGAAACTGTTAGGCAGGAAGTACGGCATGCGGTCGGGCTGGATTCAAAATTTGTGATAGGTCATGTAGGACGGTTGGAATATATTAAAAATCATATTTTCTTATTGCAAATATTATCCCATATTAGTTGCCGGATCCCCGAAGCAGTGCTGTTATTAGTAGGGGATGGCAGATTACATGAAGATATTAAAAGAAAAGCGGATAAACTTGGTTTGTCAGATAGAGTAATCATGTTGGGCAGACGCGATGATACAGAGCGCTGGTATCAGGCAATGGATGTATTTGCTTTGCCGTCATTAAGTGAAGCTGCGCCTCTTGTTTTATTGGAAGCGCAGACTTCGGGATTAGCATGTATATGTAGTGAAAATGTGTCTAATGAATTCTTTTATACAGGGAATGTGCAAAAAATATGTTTATCTGCGCCAGAAGACTGGGCGACTGCATTAATACGTTTAAGTAACGGGTATGAGAGAAGGGATCAAAGTGCCATCATGCGAAAAGCTGGATTCGATATTAAACAACAAGTGAAAGAATTGGAAAAAGAGTATGAAGAAATATGAACATTGGCAGATCGCATATCGGCTAAAGGGCGAAAAAAAATTTAAATTGATTTCAAACCCGTCTTACGCATGGGCGGCAGACCCTTTTTTGGTAGAATACCAAGGGCATGTGTTTTTATTTGCAGAGTTGTATTTATATAGATCCGAACGGAATGGGGTGATCGGATACTGCGAATATCGTGAAGGGGAGTTCGGCGAGTGGACTGTTACTATGGATAAGCATTGGCATCTTTCGTATCCAAATGTGTTTGTCTATGAAAATAAATTATATATGTGCCCGGAGTCCTATCAAAGAGAAGAAATTGGTATTTATGAATTGGAATCTTTTCCGGATAAATGGAGAAAGGTGCAGACATGGAATAGCAACCAGGCATGCGTAGATACGACTTTTATCATATATAATGGCGTTCCGTACATGTTTACATTCGAACTTGGCGAAAAAAAGTGCAGTGGTCGATTACTTGCATATCAGTTGCGAGACAAATGTTTATCAGAGCCAGTGCTCATTACAGAAGATATAAGTTTGGCAAGACCGGGTGGAAATTTTATTATGGAAGATGGGAAGCTGTTTCGTGTTGGACAGGATTGTTCTGCGACATATGGGGCGGGGTTAACATTCTGTGAAGTAGAGCGTATTTGGCCCGCATATAAGGAGTCTGTGGTCAGAAGATTATATCCTAAGGATATAGAGATCGGGTTCGCAGATAAACGATATAAAAGAAAATACACTGGACTCCATACATATAATCGACTGAATGGATTGGAAGTAATTGACCTAAAATATGAAACATATTCCAGAGAAGAAAAACAGGCGCAAAAAAGAGTTCGGAAAGTTTTCCTTAATAAGTATGAGTAGCAGCGGATGGAAGAACATGGAAGAAATTATTGTTTTTGGGACGGGAAGATATTATCAAAACAAAAAGCCTGAGTTAGAGAAAAATTATAGAGTAATAGGGTTTCTGGACAATGCAGTAAAACCAGGCAGTCAAAGAGAAAAAGATGGAAAATCGGTATATCATCCGGAAGATCATGCTATGTTTCCGAACACCCCGATCATATTGATGTCTGCTAAATTTTATGAGATGGCGTTTCAACTATTAGCATTGCATGTGGATCAGAAACGGATTCGTTTTGGCTTGGAACTATTTCCATATTATGATGAAGCAGAGCGCATTTTTGCTGAGCTGCAGGTTTCCTGGGGAATTGAGAATAATAAGCTGACACTGCAGTATGAAAATCATAGATATTGTTTTAGTACTGAACAAGAGTATAAACAAGTTTTACGGGCGTTATATATGAAACATCACCCGTATATTTCGCTTTTGGCCAATATGCCAATTAATCCGGTCAGCAGAAGATTTGGAAATGAAATTGGGACGCCCATAGACAGGTATTATATAGAAAAATTCATAGAAGAGCATAAATCAGATATTCATGGAGATGTTGTAGAGATAGCAGACGATGAATACACTCGAAAATTTGGAACAGACATTTCCCATTCTTATATTTTGCATGTAAATGGCTGGGGGGGGGAGAATGTGATCCGGGGGAATCTGTCAACTGGAGAGGGCATTGTAGAAAATATGGCGGATTGTCTGATCTGTACACAGACAATTCAGATGATTTATGATATAAATGCTGTTGCTGCCAATATTTATAAATTATTAAAACCCAATGGGGCAGCTCTAATTACGGCACATGGTATTTCACAGTTATCAATGTATGATTATCATAATTGGGGAGAATATTGGCGGTTTACTAAGATGAGTGCCCAACAGTTATTTGAACGGTATTTTGATAAGAAAAAGATACAGAGTTTTTCTTATGGGAATATGAAAATGGCTGTCTGTTTCATGTATGGACTTTCCCAGGAGTGTTTAAATATGTCCGAGATGGAATGTGTTGACGAGCAGTATCCATTAATTATTGGAATAGCAGTAAAAAAGTAAATCGATTTGAGATCGAAAGGGAAAATAGAGGATCTATGAAAAGCCAAGCGGAAAAGTATAAGGTATCTGTTATAATGCCAGTATATAATTCTCAAAGATATTTGCGGGAATGTATAGCTAGTGTTCTTGATCAAACATTAAAGGAAATCCAGATCATATGCGTGGATGATGGGTCTACAGATGATTCGCTTGCTATTCTGGAAGAATACAGTATGGTATATTCCAATCTTCAGATATTGCATACGGAACATATTGGAGCGGCAAATGCCCGTAATACAGGATTAAAATATGCTAAGGCAGATTATGTTATTTTTTTGGATAGTGATGACTTGTTTGAAAACGATATGCTTGAAGAGATGTTTAATAGTGCCGTGGCATATGATGCCGATGTCGTAGTTTGCCAGTATGATCGTAATATTTCAACCCCCTCGACAGGGTACTTAGATTATGTTTTATCAAGTTATATGAGGAGATATGGGCAACAGACTTTTACGCTAAGAGAATTGCCACTAGAAGGATTACTATTATTGGACAATAGTCCATGGGACAGGTTGTGCAAGAAGTCCCTCTTGATCGATAACGGGATCTTATTCCAGGATTTGAAAGGGGCTAATGATGTATACTATGCACATATGGCAGTAATTTGCGCGAATCGTATTATACATACACATAGTTTTAAACCAATGATCCATTATAGAAGAATCAATAATGAATCTCAGATATCCAATAGGCGCAAGGTGAGTGATATATATGAGGCATATAAAGCTGTATATTTGAAACTTGTTGAAATTGGGCGGATTGAAGAATTATATGAAAAATATTTTATGGTAGCTTTTGGCATGATTGTACAAGGACTGTCAGGTGCCCAAGGAAATGATGCGGAAAATAAGAAATTTTATGATTTTTTTGTTAAATCAGGAATGAAAAATATAGGATTAGAGCAAGGGATAGAACATGAAGGCTTGGGTGTATATCGACAATACCCATATTATTTTAAGAGTTATTCGTATGAAAGTAAATGGTATACAAAAAAAATTCTTATAGGACTCCAATTAGAACAAAAAGGAATGTCTGAAATGGAATTTTTGTGTAAACAAAATCAAGTAGTGATTTGGGGTGCCGGAACACAGGGAATAGTGATAGTTGAAGTCTTACAAGAGCATGGTATTCGTTTGGCAGGAATAGTTGATAATTCATTGGCTAAACAGGGAATGTTTGTTTGTGGGTATGAAGTGAAAGCATTTCAACAAGTATGTGAAGAAATGGATATTGCTGTAATATCAAGCAAGGTCTATTTTGAGTCGATTTGTGAAAGTATACGTCGATGCGGTATGGAAAAGGTAAAAATTTTGCCTTTATTTGCGTATGTTGAATCCGAACTAGCTTTAGAAGATTGTATTTTTACTATAGATGAGATGCGATAAAGTATATTTACTCGGATCATGGCGAAAAGAAATTAAAAATATCAAGGTGGTGCGGCATTGAAAAAGAAATATCGTAGAAGGTCAAAAAAGGTAATTGCACTTTTGTTGTACGTTGCGGGCATTGGATTTAGTGCATTTGAATTTGGATTGATCGTGAGTAAAAACAAAGATGATGTTATAAAGAAGTATAAGTCATATTTTTATTTAATGTTAGAATGGATGACAATATTGGAGAATGGAAAATTAATAAGTGACTATTTAGATGAAAAAGGGTATACCCGGATAGCAGTATATGGTGGTAGAGATATGGGTGAACATCTTGTAAAGCAGATCGTGGAAAGGGATATTTCGGTTGCATATATTATTGACAGGTCATTATCTCGATTTAAATATGATATACCGATCTATACTTTAGAAGATCAGTTGCCAATGGTAGATGCTATTATTGTAACGCCAATATGGGATTATGGTAATATTAAAACAAAATTGTCAGCGAAGGTAAGCTGTCCTATAATTCCGATGGATAATTTGATTGTGAGAGATGCAGATGAGTAACATTGCGATTGTAATTTTAAATTATTTAAATTATGAGGATACCGTTGAATGTGTGGAAAGTATATTGCATATGCACTATTCAATTTGCGGAATTGTAGTAGTGGATAATGGTTCACCCAATCGATCGTATATAAACTTGAGGGAACGGTATAAAAATAATGATGCTGTCACAATTTTGCGGTCAAATAAAAATATAGGATATGCGAAAGGAAATAATATTGGAATCGAATATGCAAGAAAACAGTATAAAGCAGATTTTGTTCTGATAGCAAATAATGATACGGTATTTATAGACGAGCATTATATTGATGGATTGTTAAATAGATATCAAAAAGGAATTGGTGTGCTGGGAGGGAAAATTATTTTACAGGATGGCGAGCAGGGACCTTTGATATGTTATGGAGGCATTAAGGCAATTTTATTTCGTTTTTTAAATGTGATCTCGGCTCAATGCGGAAGTTGTTTTGATTTTGTGATCGATAAAAGTATTCCAATAAAAGTACTTCATGGATGCTCTTTAATGTTTACTCCGGATTTTTTTAAACGGTATAATGGATTTTATCCAAAAACCTTTTTGTATAATGAGGAAGAGATCATTTATTATATGTGTAAATGTAAGAAATTACGCCAACAGTATGTTTCGGATGTTCGAATTTTTCATAAAGAAGACAGGTCTTCTTTGATGAGTTTTCAAAATGATGAACAAGTCATAAACAAATATGATCTTCAAAGCGTAAAATATGCGATTTGGTGGGCATTCAAATATTATATTTTTCAACATATGGTTCGATCAATTGATCGTTTGTAGGATGACGTAATATGAATAAAATAATTTTTTTTGGTGCAGGTACATATGCAGAAGATTGTTGGAAACAGATAGAAAAAAATAGCGACTGCTATGATGACGATTATCTGGTATTTTGTGATAACGATGCAAAACTATGGGGCAACTGCTTTTGCGGTAAAAAAATTATTTCTCCACAAGATATCAATAAGTATAATGCGGATCTTATTGTAATAACCAGTGTTTATCATAAACAAATATTTAAGCAGTTAGTAGAGAAATATTACATTGCGGCATCAGGAATATGCACCTTTGAGGAATATAAAGGAAGGCAGTTTGCAAAATGGGCATATAAAAAACAGTATGGAAACCAAGATGTTCAAATAAATGAGAGAAATAAAACTTCTAAATTAGTTGTTTATACTGCAGTAACAAAAAATTATGATATTTTGAGAGAACCGGCATTCATACATGACAATATAACCTATGTTTGTTTTACTGATGATCCAACCCTTCGCTCAAAAGTCTGGAATATTGAGTATGTAAAGAATACTGAAAGAAATAATGTACTGTATGCACGCAATATAAAGATGCAGCCCCACATATATTTCCCTGATTTTGAAATTAGTGTCTGGGTAGATGGGAAATTTAGCATAAATAATGATTTGAGGGAGTATGTAGACTTGTATCAGAAGAATTCTGTAATGCTGTGTTTTCCTCATTATGAGCGACAGTGTATTTATGACGAAATGGCAGCATGTTTATATTTTCAAAAGGGCAGCAAGGAAAATATAATGCGGCAAATTATGCATTATTATCAAATGAAATATCCCATAAATAACGGATTATATGAGACAGGATGTCTGGTCAGAAAGCATAATGATGATGAGTGCAAAATAATAATGCATAAGTGGCTACAAGAGATTTATAAGTATACTGTAAGAGACCAGATCAGTTTGCCATATGTATGTTGGAAAAATAACTTTAAACCGGATATATGTAACTTGTATATTTGTAACAATAAATGGTTAACGTTGTTCCGGCATAACTAACATTGAGGAAATATGTATGAATAACGGGCTTTTGTCAGAAAAAGAGAGAAATATGCCTCGGATAATTATATCTTTTACTTCTTATCCCAAAAGAATAAAGATGGTACACAGAGTTATCAAAAGTATATTTGACCAAACTTGGAAAGTTGATAAAATCATATTATATTTGAGTGAATTGGAATTCCCTCAAAAAGAACAGGATCTTCCCGAAAACTTAAAAGCACTTATTGGTGCCAATGGGTTTTCTGTTAAATGGGTTTCTGAGAATCTTAAATCTCACAAAAAATATTTTTATAGCCTGCGAGAGTATAATGATATTGTTATAACAATTGATGATGATGTTTGTTACGCCAGAACTATGGTTGCCGATCTCATGAATTGTTATAAAAAATATCCGCAAGCTGTTTTGGCACGAAAAGTACATATTATTTTGCGCGACCATGAACATTTGGCTAAATATCAGGAATGGGATAGCCTACCGAAGCAATACGCTAATTCCCCCAGGACAGATCTATGTGCTGTCGGAGTGGGCGGAATTTTATACCCTCCACATTGTGCTCATAGTCATTGGTTTTGTCAGGACCGCATTGAAGAATTGGCTCTTGATCAGGATGATTTGTGGTTGAAGTTTCAGGAAATTGCAGACAGAATTCCAACGGTCTACGTGCCACCTATGGATATGGATGAAGGTATTGAATTTCCACTTGAAGAAAAACTCAGTTATAGCAATGTCATTGGTGGGGGCAATGATAAAGTTGTACTGGAATTACAAAAGTGGATGAATGATGAATATAGAGATCTTTATTTTTTTTGGAGAAATAGTCTGTCTGATATAGTGACATATACGGCTGAAAAGAAAGAGTACTACAAAAGGACCGTTGGTTGCCTGTTAGAAAAGAATAAAAATTTTCCAATATATCTATATGGAGCAGGGAAAAGAGCCGGACAAATATTGCAATTTCTGGAAGAAGCTAAGTTAAAAGATAAAATAGATGGTATATTGGTATCTGATAGTAGTCAGGATCCACAAAAATTGCAGGGAGTAAAAGTAACAAATATTAAAGCTATTGATCCGCAAAGATTTTTTTCGGTTATTTATGGTGTCGGGCCCATATATTTCCCGGAAATAGATATGGCATTGGATAAATATAATCATAAGAGGATCGATATAGATTTTGAAAGTATACAACAGTATTATTTGTAGAAATTTGAAAGAGGTCATATATGGATGTTAAAAGACAAACATGGGAGCAATTTCAGTTTGCAGTTAAAAATAAGAAACTTTTTCTGTTTGGAGCAGGAATGGCAAGCAATTTGTTTTGGAAGTATTGGAAAAGTCCAATACAATTAGAGGGAATCATAGATAATGATAAAAATAAACAAGGATTTTCAGTAGGGGAATTAGTGGCGGAGGCATGGGAGAAAAAGGATCAGGATATATGTATTTCAGATATTTCTATACTTTCCAATTATAATACTGAAGATATAGTTGTGCTTATTACAAGCAGCAAATATAGAGACGCAATAGCAGAACAACTTAGACAGATGAAAGTATATAATTATTATTTTTTTGATGAAATAGATATGGGAAAAAATAATGTGGACCCAGCGGCACAGGGCTCATCTTGTAGCATGGAATTACAGTATAAGGAAGATCATGCGAGGGCATGCTGCAAATGGAAAGTGCAAAAAAATAAAATCATTGTTTATATTGGCAACTACGGTGGACATGGAAGATATATTACCAACGCATTAACTTGCATGAAAACATCATTGGATATTGTCTGGGTCGTAAAAGATTTATCGTTAGAAAGCCCGTCAGGGGTTCGTAAGGTTTATGAGCCAAACTGGAAAAAATATTTATATGAGCTGGAAACGGCGCATATCTGGATATATGATGTTACAGTGCCAACGTATGTGGTGAAGCGTACAGAACAAATATATATACAGACAAAACACTGGGCGGGCATTACATTAAAAAAATTTTTTTTAGATGATAATTCTACCATTCATACGGAAAGAGAACGGAATGCTATTCGGTACAATGGGTCTATTATGGACTATATTTTTACAAGTAGCGAGTTTGATGAAAAAACATGTAGGAGCGGATTTGCGTTTAATGGCAAATGTATACGCATAGGATCGCCCAGATCGGATGCGTTATTCCATGTGGATAACAAAGAAAAAGTGTATAAAGAAAACCATATAGATATGGCAGTGCATAGTGTATTATATGCGCCTACTTTTCGCACGGATCTTTCTGTGAATAAAAAGAAATTAGGAATAGTTTTAGATTGTATAAGTGTCAGAAAAGCTTTGGAAAGATGTTTTGGGGGTATATGGTGCATTATGCTGAGAACACATCCTTCGTTGCCAAAAGAGAGTATGGATATATATGATTTATCGCAAGTAATTGACGTTAGCAGTTATCCAGATAGTCAGGAATTAGTAGTGGCAGCGGATATAATGATTTCTGATTATTCCAGCTTGATGTTTGAAGCGGCATTTGTTGGGAAACCGGTTTTCCTGTATGCACCAGATAAAGACCAGTATGTGAATAGGGAGAGAGATCTGTTGATCGATTATGATACGTTGCCATTTCCTATTGCGCAGTCAAGCGAAGAACTGGTTAAAGAGATTGAAAGATTTGATAGGACGAAATATAAAAATAATGTATGTACTTTTTTGCAAAAATATAATATTCATGAAGATGGGCATGCCAGTCAACGGGCTGCAAAATTTATAATAGATCTATTGCAAGAAAAAGAAAATGGAGTATGAGAAATGCCAAAAGTCACAGTGCTTATGCCGACACTTAATGTAGTTAAGTATATAGATGCATGCATGAAAAGTGTGCTTTCCCAGACGATGCAGGATATTGAAGTTATTGTTATTGATGCAGGATCTAATGATGGCACAATGGAAATTTTAAAAAGTTACGCCAGTATGGACGAGCGCATAAAGTTAGTACATTCTGACATAAAAAGTTATGGATATCAGATAAATATGGGGCTTATTCTTGCACAAGGAGAATATATAAGTATTGTTGAGACGGATGACATAATTGTTTCAGATATGTATGAAGTATTATATGAAACAGCTGTTAGGACAAAGGCGCAATATGTTAAAGGAACGTTTCAGAAGTTTATAGAGATTAGTCCGGAGATCTATTGGTATGATAATATGGGAATTATCATAAATGATGCCAAGCTGTTTGGAAAAGTTATTGAACCAAGATATATGCCGGAGTTGCTTGTCAGTGATATTTATTTATGGACAGGAATTTATAGAAGAGATTTTTTACATAACGTGAGATTGAATGAAACTGTAGGAGCCGCTTTTCAAGATCAGGGTTTTTTGTTTCAGACTATAAGTTCTGCAACAAGAGCAGTATATCTGAACAAAGTGGTTTATTGGTATCGACAGGACAATAGTAATTCTTCTGTTATCAATAGAAAAGGGTTTCGATATATTAAAGAAGAATATGCTTACATAGGAAAATTTTTACCGGCACGAGGTGTAAAATGGGTCAATGCCTATTATGTAAGAATGTTGAATCAGTGCATAGGCCGTTTTGAAATGATGGCATTGTCCGGAGCATTTTGGTATGAAGCAGTGCCTGATATGGAGATCCTTAGGCAAAAATTATTGGACGCTGTGCGGACCGGATCACTATTGACCTCACAAATACCAGATTTGAAAAGGCATTTATTGCAGATGTATTTAAATGGAGCTGAAACGATTTATTCGTACATTGCATCTGAGTTTAATAGCAAAATTGCTTCCATTCATAAATTATTTCAGAACGTAGAGGCTCAGCAAACGCTTATTTTTGGCGGTGGGAAGTGTGGAAGATTTGTTCATGCTATGTTGGAAAGGAAATATCCCGGATCGGTATTGGCGTATTGTGATAACAATGCAAAATTATGGAATACTCAAATTCAAGGATTATCTGTGTTGTCTCCGCAGGCAGCAATAGAAAAATATTCTGCGGCTTTATATGTAATTGCAAATTTAAATTATACTGATACTATTCAAAATCAGCTTATAAATATGGGCGTTTCTCCATATAAAATATATATATATTCAGGTGCAATCGATGCTCGGTTATTTCGAATTATAGAGGAATGATAAAAAGAAGGATAGGCTTATGAATATTACAGATAATTTAAATCAGATTATTATAAAGTATCATATAGATCGGTATTATCCGGGATTTCAGATGAAGCTTCAGGCGGATAAATTATTAAAGAAAACTATTACGGAGAAAAGCGCTAAGGATAAGAAAATCGTTTTTGTTAGTACTAATAACGATGCGATCGATTATATTAAGGCGTTGATTGGAGAAGGAGAATACGAAGAGATCGAAGGTTATGTAATATCTGAAAAAACGCCAGATAAATTTGTATGGGATCATATAACAGATTCCCATATAGTTTATTTGGTATCCTATCATCACATGGAAATGGCGAGCAAAATATTAGAAGAGCATGGCATCATTTATGAAAGTATATATGATATTTTAGCACGTCACGGATTGATGTTCGAAGATGAGTATTATTATGTAATACCTAATAAATATGATGATATTAAGATACCGGGAAGATATTCATTGTCACTAAAGAGAATGGGTAATTGTCAAATTGAATATTTCTTTTTAAAAAGCAGCTATAAACAGTCTCGTGAAGTTGTCTTAAGAAGTACTCATCTGGAAAAGATGTTATTTCTTTCTTTATATATGAAAAATTTTGTAGAAGCCACACAGTGTATTAAGGAAATGCGGGATAATAATAGCATAAGCGACAACATTGAGAATGCATGGGCGGAAATTACTTCAATGTTAGATAAAATTAGAGAAGTGATTCAGAAAAGGACATGCAAGGACGTGATTTGGTTTTGGATGGATGCAGTTAGTTATGAGGCATATAAGGAAATGACATATCTAAAGTGTATAAAAACTCAAAGCATTTCTTTCAGCAACGCATTTACCAACATGCCATACACAAATGCCACTTTAAGAGCAGCCTTTTGTCAAAAGACTTGTGTTGAAGATCGATCATATATAATTAGAACCATCGATAACGATTCCAGTGAAATGTTAAATTGGTTAACTGCCGAAGGGTACTTAGTCAGAACGTTTAGTAAAGTTTTTGTAAAAAGTATTAAGGTGGATAACATAAGGGGAGGTGAGGAGAAGGGTGAAGAGAATTTTTATGAAGCAGCATCTTTGAACTTTTGGAATATGTTGCAAAGTCTTATGGATCGTGAAAATAAATATTTTATTCTTGCCCATGCGATCATGGAAACGCATGCACCATGCTTATCTTTCAAAATGGAAGGTTTAGGGCGATGTAGTGAAAAGGAGCTGGCATATTATGGCAAGAAAGAGTTGGATGAACAATTACAATTTTACAATTCTTTTTTAGGGAAGGATTCTATAAGAATTTTCATGAGTGATCATGGAAGGAATGCGGCCGATTTTTTGGAGAGACATCACATACATTTGGATATTTATCATACAGGATACACTCCCCAAAAAATCGATGGAATGTTTTCCATTCTTGATTTTTATCCTCTGGTAAGAGATGTGATATGGGATAGAAAATTTAATTGGGAAGCGTTGCTAAGAAATTATGTGCCAATTGAAAATTTGGATCGGTATAATAGAGAAGATATACAAGATTTGTTTGTAAATAAAAAAATATGTCCGATTTGGTACTTTGGATATAAAGGTGTGATCACAAATAGTAATATATATGTGCGATTTAATATAGGAAATGAATATCTATTTGACAGAAATCATAGATTAATTCCGCTTTTATGCATTAAGAATATCATTGAAACTGGTGAAAATATATGTAGTTTTAGACAACGGGCAGGAAGTTATCCGTTAGAAATCTTGGGAGAAGATAAATTTAAATACTCGAGGTATATGCATAAATTGTATGAAATATATCAGGTTAGAAGTCATACGTTGATTCAATATTTAAATGAAAAAATGAAAGGACTTCTATTTGAGGAAAAAGAAAATAGCGTTGCAATTAGAACTGGCGGAGTACATTCATATTACGTATATGCAATATTGTCGAAAGAATTGAAACAAAAAGTGGGAAGCTTTATTGACTTTCATAGAGATTGTATGTGTTCTTTATATGGAAAAGAGATCGTTGAAAATATGGAAAGGTGTAATGAAAAAATACAAACTGTTATTCTGTCTTCATATCGCTATAGAGAACAATTGCGAGAAGAAGCAAAAAATTATCCATCGCATATTCATGTAATTGATATATATGATGTATTTGACCAAATGGGATATCGCTTTAAACAGGATTTTTATCTTACAATGGGATTACAGGAAGAAGATTACGATACAATTGTTAAATTTGATGTTTAAAGTATTGACCATAAAATATGTTTCAAGTTGCAAAGGGATGATATAAATAATGAAAACGGAAGAACTGATTCGGGAATTACCTAAAGGATTGTTGGCGTGGTATGATTTTCATAGTGCCAGCAAAGCGTTATGTATAACTGCCAAACCAGAAACAGACAGTGTATTTCAGGAGATGTTACAGGATAAGGATATTAAAACAGATGTAATAGATATCCACTCTTTTGAGAACAACGTTGGCCGGTTTTCACAAGATTTAGCTTTTATGTGTGATTATCATTATATTGTTATGGTGGGTGCTTTAGAATGTAGCAAAAATCCAGAATGCATTTTGAGCGCAGTGAGAAAGATGCTGCATCCTGAAGGGAAGTTACTGATAGGCGCTGATAACCGCCTGGGTATTCGCTATTTTTGTGGAGATAGAGATGCTTACACCGAACGAAATTTTGACGGCATTGAAAATTATGCGCATATCAATCCAAAAGACCGAGATCAGATGAGCGGACGAGCATATGCCAAGGCAGAACTTGTACAGATGTTGCATAATGCGGGATTTATGAACTACAGATTTTATTCGATTTTTCCGGTGTTGGAAAGACCGCAAGTGATATATGCGGAAGATCATCTGCCCGAGGAAGAATTGGAAGTGCGTCTTTTCCCTCAATATCATTATCCGGACACTGTCTTTTTGGAAGAAGAACGGTTGTATACAACACTGATCCAAAATGGATTATTTCATGCTATGGCAAACGGTTATCTGATTGAGTGTACCCCAAGTAATGGACTGGCAAATGTAAAGCAAGTGACGGTATCCATGGAACGAGGTAGAGAGAATGCGATGTTCACAATTATTCGGAGGGATGATAAAGTTGAGAAAAAACCAGTATACAGACAAGGACTTGTAAAATTAGATCGTCTTATACAAAATACATGGGATTTACAGCAACATGGAATAAAAATGGTAGATCTGCAGAAGGAACGGAATGCAGTTATTATGCCTTATGTTAAGGGAGAGCCGGTTACAGATTATTTTAGGAAATTACTTCGTAGAGACAGAGAAGCTTTTTTAAGTGAGTTAGACCGTTTTTGGAATTTAATTGTAAATTCGTCAGAATCTGTGCCCTATGAGGAGATGGATTGGGAGCGGTTCGAACCAGACTGGGAAAAACGCAAAGCAGATGATCCTAACTGGGATAAATGGAAAAAGATTGCTTTTGGCACTGAAGAAGACAGAAAAAAACTTGGTGTTATTTTGAGGCGAGGCTATATTGATTTGGTTTCCTTAAACTGTTTTTATGTGGATGGAGAGTTTGTCTTTTATGATCAAGAGCTATATATTGAGAATCTTCCAGCCAAAGCGATCCTAGAAAGAACAATAAGATTTATATATCATGGCAACAGTGAATATGAGGCGTTACTGCCACAAAAGCAGTTAGAAGAAAGATATCAATTAAGTGAATATATGGATCTATGGAATAAATTCATAAGCTTTTTTTTGAATAAATTACGCAATGATCTGGATCTTGCAGCTTATAACAAAATGTACAGAAAAGATCCCATGGTCATTAATTCAAATAGACAGAGGATGAATTATTCGACCGAAGAGTATGACAGGCTGTTTGGCAATATTTTTGATGGGATCGAAACCAGGAAACTATATTTGTTTGGCTCTGGAAATTTTACAAAATTGTTTATGTCAAGATTCGGTAAGGAGTATGAAATAGAAGGGATCGTTGATAATGATTCAAGTAAATGGGGACAACAATTGTTTAATATTCCTATTTACGAGCCAAACTATTTGCAAACACTTTCGATGGGCTCTTATAAAGTAATCGTTTGTATCAAAAATTATGTGCCAGTTATGAAACAATTAATACAATTGGGTATCAGAGATTTCGGTATTTTTGACAGTAATAAGAATTATTCCAGGAAGGTGGAACAAATTATAAAAAGGCAAAAAAAAGAAGATGTTATATCGAAGAAATATCATATTGGTTATATAGCAGGAGTTTTCGACTTGTTTCATATAGGACATCTGAATCTTTTACGTAGAGCGAAAGAGCAATGTGACTATTTGATCGTTGGGGTTGTTAATGATGAAAGTGTCGTTAATAATAAGAGAACGATGCCGTATATTCCGTTTGCAGAGAGGATCGAAATTGTTCGTTCTTGCCGATATGTGGATGAGGCGGTGGAGATCCCGACAGACTATAATAATACAGATGAGGCATACAGACGATATCATTTTGATGTACAATTTTCGGGTAGCGATTATGAAAATGATCCCATATGGCTTAGTAAGAAGACATGGCTGCAAAAGCAAGGGGCGGATCTGGTGTTTTTCCCTTATACGCAGTCAACCAGTTCAACTAAGATCAAGGATGCGATTCGGACAAAAAATCCGGTTATGTAGGAGAGAAGAGCTATTAATATGATGGATATTGAACTTGAACTGGAGAATATCATCATACAAGGCAGCTACTTTCGATCATGACGCAGGAAAGTATAGAAAAAATCGACGGTATTATTGATAAAGCTCTGGAATGCTTATGCGCCGGTCTCGAATCCCCGATTTGAAAGCCCGATCATATCTTGCTGGATGAGGCAAAGATCCCTTTGCATTCCAGCAGACGATATTTACGCAAACTGCAAACAGAAGCTAGGGATATCTATCTCAAATGAAGCTTTTGGATATATACGGGATGTGGCGGGAAAAGGATCGGATTTTCCGAGAGAATTTTGGTACGGCACCAAGGACGATTGGAGAGAATAGGATACAATGAATATCACAAAGGAACTGGATCAGATCATTGTGAAGTATCAGTTGGACAGGTATTATCCCCGATACCGCCTGAAGCTGCGGGCTGAGGAGTTGATCGAAAAATTGATATTACATACAGCCGAAACCGCAAGGATCGTATTGGTCGGTGCACATGGAGATGACACTAACTACACGGAGGAATTGGTGAACAGATACCGGGAAGTGAAATGCTATGTCCTGACGGATCCGGATATAGCGCAAGCTGCCTTGCACGATTTGCAGAGTGCGGATCTCGTATATCTCGTTTCTTTCCGTAATGCATGGAAGACAAAGGCAGTTTTGGATGAATATCATATTCGATATGAGGATCTGTATGATCTTTTCTTATGTGAAGGGCTTGTTTTTGAAGACGAGTACTATTTAGTATCTGTAGATATTTATCAGGATCATAAGCTGCAGGTAAAATTCGGAAAGGAACTCAGAGATAGAGGAGCGCTGCAGATAGAGTATTACTTCCTTACGAAACAATACGAACAGACAGAGAATGCTGCGCTAAGAGAGATAATATCAAAAAAGAAATTGTTTCTTGCGCTGTACATGAAGAATTTTGTAGAAGCCGAGAAATGTGTTAAGACAATGCGGCAGGATGGAACAGACATTCATATCGAAGAAGCATGGAAAGAGATCACGGGGCTGCTGGACAGTATTAAGACGATGATGTCACAAAGGCGGGCGGAAGATATTCTCTGGTACTGGTTGGATTCCGTCAGCTACGATGATGCGGAAAACATGCTGTATTTGCAGGAAATGAAAGACAGATCGGTCTCCTTTACAAACGCGTTCACCAATATGCCATATACACATGCAACGTTAAAAGCAGCCTTTTGTCAAAAAAGAAGCGTTGCGGATCGTTCATACAGGATCGAGGTCATCAGCGAGAAAAATAGTGATCTGTATTTCTGGCTAAAAGCAAATGGATATCAAATCAAGGTCCTGAGTAAGGGATTTAAAAAAATTTTTAACAAAGAATGTGAGGCGCAATATTATCTTGCAGCATCAAGTTGTTTATGGAAAGCGTTGGAATATCTGACGGGAGATGACAGAAAATATTTTATGTTGATTCAGGCGTTAGAGGAGTCGCATTCGCCGTATTTTTCTTTTCAGATGCCGACATTGGCTAATCCCGCTGAAATGCTGTATTTCGGGAAAAAGGAATTAGATGAGCAGTTGGCGTTTTACGGCAGTCTTCTGGGGGGGGGTATACTGCAGATATTCATGAGCGATCATGGATGGCAGGGTGGCGATTTTTTGGCAAGTCATCATATTCATATGGATTTTTTTCACCCGGATATCAGACCGCAGAAAATAGACAGGATATTTTCGATCCTTGATTTTTATCCTGTGCTCAGACAGTTGATAGAAGATAGACATATCCACGACGATATGCCGGCAAGAGAATATGCGCCGATCGAGAATTTAGACAGATATTCCACGGCGGATATCAAAGAAATTTTCCGTAGGAAAAATGTGGATCTGATCCATGCGTTCGGGTATGTGGGCGTGATCTCGCAGGATGAAATATATGTCCGCTTTTCTGTAGGTAACGAGTATCAGCACAGTCGTAAAAACCCCCATTGGCGCCCAAAACTGTTTGTGGAGAGCGATATCGAAAAACCGGAAAATGCGGCAAAACTGCGGGACGCAGCAGGAATATACCCGCTAGAACTCTTGCGGGAAGATAAGTTTGCGTATACCAGATATTTGCATAAACTGTTTGAAATATATCGAATCAGAGAAAAAGAACTGATCAACGCCTTCAATGAGAAAATAGCTGCGCTTTTATCCGAATGCGGAGATAGCAGTGTTGCCATTCGGACTGGCGGAGAACATTCGTATTATTTATATGCTATATTAGAGGAGACAATAAAAAGAAAAATAGGATTATTTATCGATTATACTGAGAACTGCCTGTGCGCTTCCTATGGGAAGAAAGTCGTTGACAGTATAGAGAATGTCGGCAAGGAGATCAAAGTTGTCCTTTTATCGTCTTTTCTTTACAGACAACAGTTGCGGGACGAGGCAGTCACATATCCTGCGGATATAATGGTGATCGATGCCTATACAGTGTTTGAACAGATGGGCTATTGTTTTAAACAGGAATTTTATGGTACTATGGGATTACGGGAAAGTGATTTTGATCATGTTTATAAGAATGAGGACGATGTGTGATCTGCGTTGAGAAAATATAAGATCTGGCAGCGGAAGCAGGTTAAGTAAATTTCATTGAAGCCGGATCTATTCGGGGTATTAAAATATGGATAAGGATAAGTAGTGTGTCTATCCAAACAGGAGGTCGCAATACAATGAAAGCGCTTATTTTAAATTCTGGAAAAGGTTCCCGTATGGGAGAACTGACATCCGAACATCCGAAATGTATGACGGAAATTTCCGCAAGTGAGACCATATTGAGCAGACAGCTTGCACAACTGTGGGCTTATGGTATTCAAGAGGTGATCATTACAACAGGTCTGTTTGACAGTGTACTGGTGGATCATTGTCGTGGCTTGCATATACCTCTGCATTATACCTTTATAAAAAATCCAAAATATGAGAGTACCAATTATATATATTCTATATATTGCGCAAAAAAGTATCTGTTGGATGATGATGTCTTGCTTATACACGGCGATATGGTCTTTGAAAATTTTGTACTGGAGCGTTTGCTTGACAGTGAGAAAAGCTGTATGGCAGTCAATACGGATATGCCTCTTCCCACCAAAGATTTTAAAGCGGTATTGCAAGACGGCCGGATCAAAAAAATAGGGATCGAATATTTTGACAGTGCAGTTGCGGCGATGCCTTTGTATAAGCTGAAAAAAAGGGAATGGAAGATATGGCTCGATCAAATTACGATATACTGCGAAAGAAATGAAAGTGATAGAAACTGCTATGCGGAAAAAGCTTTTAATGAAGTGTCGGATAAGTGCGCTTTGTATCCGTTGGATGTGAGAAATATGCTGTGCGCTGAGATCGATACTCCGGAAGATCTGCGGGAAGTAAGAAATAGAGTGATAGAAGCGGATGATCGGACAGTCTATATGAGTTTTTCTGCCGATATCATACACAGCGGGCATATCTCTATTATCAGAAAAGCAGCCAGACTTGGTAAACTGACGATCGGCGTGCTTACAGACGAAGTGGTTGCAGGTTATAAGCGGTTCCCCTTATTGCCGTATGAGGAGCGCAAGATAATGTTTGAAAATATTATAGGAGTATGTCGGGTCGTAGAACAGGATACGTTGAGTTATAAAGCCAATTTAGAAAAATATCGACCGGATTATGTCGTACACGGTGACGATTGGGTGACGGGATTTTTAAAACCGGTCAGAGACGAGGTGGTTGCCGTGCTGGATACGTATGGCGGAACACTGGTAGAATATCCCTATCGTAGTGAACAAAAATATAAGGAGTTGGAAAAGAGGGCAAGAGCGGAGTTGTCTATGCCGGATGCCAGACGTAAGCGGTTGAGGCGTTCTATTGAAATGAAAGGTATGGTCACGGCGATGGAGGCACACAGTGGACTGACCGGCCTTTTGGTAGAGAATACGGTGGTGTATCAGGATGGTGGCAGTAGACAGTTTGATGCGATGTGGGTAAGTTCTCTGTGTGATTCTACCGCGAAAGGAAAACCGGATATAGAATTGGTGGATATGACTTCCCGTTTGCGGACGATCGATGAGATCATGGATGTTACCACAAAGCCGATCATCTTTGACGGGGACACAGGCGGTTTGACGGAGCATTTTGTATATACGGTCAGAACGCTGGAACGCATGGGCGTTTCTATGATTATTATTGAGGACAAGACTGGTCTGAAAAAGAATTCTTTGTTTGGCACCGAGGTAGCGCAAACGCAGGATGACATTGAGAATTTTTGTGAAAAAATAGCTGCGGGTAAACGAGCTCAGAAGACAGATGATTTTATGATTTGTGCGCGTATTGAGAGCTTGATATTAGAGAAGGGAATGGAAGATGCCTTAACGCGAGCGGCGGCTTATGTACAGGCCGGGGCGGATGCAATCATGATACATAGCCGTAAAAAGGATCCCGCTGAGATCTTTGAATTTTTGAGGAAATTTCGTGCCGTCAATGCAACTGTGCCGATAGTGGTAGTGCCTACATCGTATAGTACGGTTACGGAAGAGGAATTGAAGGCGCACGGTGTTAATGTGGTTATTTATGCCAATCAAATGACAAGAGCTGGTGTTCCGGCGATGCAGAACGCTGCGAAAATTATTTTAGAAAACCATAGAGCGGCAGAATGCGATGATATCTGTATGCCGTTTCGGGATATTATTCATTTAATTCCGGAGGAAGTCTAAAGATGCAAAAAGGAAGATTATTTTGGATCACGGGGTTGTCTGGAGCAGGAAAGACTACGATCGGTACTATGTTATATAATTATCTGAAAGAAAAAGAAAGCAATGTCGTTTTCTTAGACGGAGATATTGTCAGAGATATCTATCAAAATAATAAAGATTATACGGTCGAGGGCCGTAATAAGGTCGCATATACGAATATGCGCCTGTGCAAAATGCTTACAGAACAGGGCATCGATGTGGTTGGGGCCTTTATAGCAATGCGTGATGAATATCGTGACTGGAACAGGGAACATATTGAGAAATATTATGAGATATATCTTCAAGTTCCGGTAGAAGAATTGATCAGGCGGGATAGCAAGGGCCTCTATAGACGCGCATTAAATCATGAGATATCGGATGTTTATGGCATTGATATGGCATATGAAGAACCCAAGGATCCGGATATTACGATAGTAAATGATTTTTCTTATACCCCACAGGAAGTGCTTGACATTTTGAAGAAAAGATTCAGGCTATAGATATGAGCAGGATGACTGAAATGAATCAGGAAATAAAACTGGATAAACTTTCCTATTTTTTGGCGAGGAAAAAAACTTTTTTAGTCTGCGGCAGATCATTTGATCAATTATGCATAAAAGAAGACGTGGAACGTGCCTGCGGAGAGATATTCCGTTTTTCGGATTTTTCTCCTAATCCCCAATATGAAGATATTTGCAAAGGGGTAGATCTATTCCGCAGTGAAAATTGTGATGCGATTCTTGCAGTGGGAGGCGGCAGTGCGATCGACGTCGCAAAAAGCATCAAGTTATTTTCAACGATGGATCCGGGAGATATTTATCTTGATTAGACACCCGTTGCATCAGACATACTTTTTATTGCCATTCCGACAACTGCCGGCAGCGGAAGTGAGTCGACCCGTCATATCGTGCTGTATTATATGGGAGAAAAACGATCTATTTCACATAACATGGCACTTCCGGACTACTATGTTTTAGAACCGATGGTATTACAAGGGCTTTCTCAATATCAGAAAAAATGTACGATGCTTGATGCGTTATGTCAAGGGATCGAATCTTGGTGGTCAGTTAATTCTACAGAACAAAGTATTGTATTTTCTGAGGATGTGGTTCGGCGGATCGTTGCTAATTGGGCGGAGTATATAGAAGATAATACAGTTCATGCCGCGCGGCAGATCATGATGGCTTCAAATAGTGCAGGAAAGGCAATTAATATCACATCGACGACAGCGGCCCACGCGATGAGTTATAAGCTGACTACTATGTTTGACATTCCACATGGTCATGCCGTAGCCTTGTGTATGCAGCATGTGTGGGAATATCTGCTTGACCATATACCCCAATGTATTGACATAAGAGGTACAGAGCACTTACAGGTTGTTTTAAACGATATTCAACGGCAGATCAGTTTAGATTATTTCAAACAGATGTGCATTAATTTGGAAATGCGATGTCCCGTGTCGCGGGATAAAAGTAATCAATTAGAGGAATTGACAGAATCGGTCAATCTTGTCAGATTAAGAAATTATCCTGTTGCAATACAGGAAGACGATATAAAAAGAATATATGCGAGGATACTGCAGGATGAGAGCTGAAGATTTTGTAAATGTAATAGGAAGTGAGTTTTTTACTGGTGTACCGGATTCTCAATTAAAAGCGTTGTGCGATTATCTTATGTTTCGTTATGGGATCGATGAGAGACATCACGTTGTCGCGGCAAATGAGGGAAATTGCGTTGGTATAGCGAGTGGGTATTATTTAGCAACCGGGAAAATACCTGTCGTATATATGCAAAATTCCGGGGAAGGAAATGCGATCAATCCGATCGCCTCGCTGTTGAGTGATGAGGTATATGCGATCCCTATGATTTTTGTAATAGGTTGGCGTGGCGAACCTGGCATACATGATGAACCGCAGCATGTTTATCAAGGCAAAATAACATTAAAACTGTTAGAAGATATGGATATCACATACTGCGTTGTTGATAGTGATACTTCCAAGGCAGAACTGCAGCATACTATGGAAGGATTTCAGACTATTCTCGCAAAAGGGAAAAGTGTAGCGTTGGTGGTACGCAAAAATGCTCTTATTAATGAGAAGGACATAAAGTACAGTAATCCCTATTCTTTATGTCGTGAAACTGTGATCAACAAAATTCTGGATCATACGGGGAATGATTTTATTATTTCAACGACCGGTAAGATAAGCAGGGAACTTTATGAACTTAGACAGGCAAGAGGCGAAGGGCACCAGAATGATTTCCTTACAGTAGGCTCCATGGGACATAGTTCATCCATTGCATTGGGAGTCGCTGTTAATAGGCCTGAAAAGAAGATCTGGTGTATCGACGGTGATGGTGCTATGCTGATGCATATGGGGGCAGTAGCGGTAATTGGCAGTTTACACCCTCATAATCTGATACATATTGTTCTTAATAATGGTTCTCATGAGACAGTAGGCGGTATGCCAACTGTGGCTTCCAACAGAAATTTGGCAGATATTGCAAAAGCATGTGGATATGAGTATGCAGTCAGCGTAGAAAATGAAGCAGATTTGAATCGGATATTGCGGGAAGTTCAGCAAAGAAAGGAATTGACCTTTGTTGAGATCAAATGCGCTATAGGGTCTCGTAAGGATTTGGGCAGACCGGCAGAAAAACCAAAGGAAAGTAAGGAAGATTTTATGGGGGCGCTGAATATGTCCTGCTGACCAGCGGTATATTAGATTTATCGTATACAGAAAGGATATACAATATCGCTATGCAGATCATCAGTTCCATACATTCTATTATAGATTTAAAACGCCCCCGACAAGGCATCGGGGATCTATGGAAGGCAGGATTTGACAATGCGCTGTTGGATTTCTCCGCGCTCTGTACGAGTGAGACGTTAGAGCATTTGGGTGAGATCAGACTGAAGAACAGTTGCGGCACAATGGTGGCACAAGATCCGGGACTGTTAAAAGAGTATGCACATGCCTGGGCGGATCAATGCAGGAGCCGTGACCTTGTGCTGTCTGTTGCCCGTGCTCCGTTTCTTGCAGAAGATTCAAAAAGGCATGATCTGCAAAGGACGATTTCTGCACTTGCCATAGAAAGCATTAAGTTTTGTGGGGAGATCTCCTGTCCATATCTGATCATCCGGTTTCCGTGCATCACAGAAAACAGTCACGATTTCTATCTCAGTCTTGCCAAGACCGCCCGTGAAAATCATGTCACGATCCTTCTTGAGAATCAATGCCGGGATATAGGCGGACATCTTGTGCGGGGATTCTGCGCGGATGAGCAGGAAGCTGCGGCGCGGGTGGACGGACTGAATCGATCCGCATCAGAGCGGTACGGTCCCTGGAACGGACAGACGGAGCAGGAAGTTGTCGGTTCGGGACCGCACATGACCGGGCAGCAGGACAATTATTTCGGCTTCTGCATGGATGTAGGCGCCTGCAATCTTTGCGGACAGAATATGTATGATTTTGCCGTAGCTTTGGGTGACCGGATCAAGGCGGTCGTATTGCGCGACTGCGATGGCAGCAGTGATGCGTCGCTGCTTCCCTTTACATGTGTGAAAAAAGGACAAACGCAGACAGACTGGTTGAATCTGATTCGCGGACTTAGGCGGATTCGGTTTGACGGCTGCCTGATCATGGATTATGCGGACACGGCGGCAGCCTGTTCGCCGATCCTCAAGCCGCATCTGCTTGCTCTGGCAAAAGCACAGGGCGATTATTTTGCATGGCAGATCGGAATGGAGCGGATGCTGGAACAATACTCTTCGCGGGTGCTCTTCGGCGCGGGAAATATGTGTAGAAATTATATGAAGAATTACGGGGACGCATATCCACCGCTTTTTACTTGTGATAATAATAAATCTTTGTGGGATACAGATTTTTGCGGACTGACTGTCAGATCGCCGGAGGCGCTTAAAAGTCTGCCGTCTGATTGCGCGATATTTATCTGCAATATTTATTACAGGGAGATAGAAGCGCAGTTGAAGGATATGGGGCTTCCGAATCCGATCGTATATTTTAATGACGAGTATATGCCGACTTTTTATGTGGACAGGCTGGATTCGATGACGAGAAAGTGCGACGGGCAGTTATGATACCTGATATCGATTGAAGGATGCGTATTTCTGTCCGAATTCGGAGCGGGCGGTGTGCGCCAAATGGGGAAAACATGGGAAAAGAGGACATGGCGGATGGCAGGGATCGGTGTACAGACGAAAAATGTGATAAGCGATAAAGACCCGTCAGAGGGTTTCCGGCTGTTAAAGGAGACCGGATTTTCGGATGCGGATTTCAGTCTGAACGGGTATCTTTTGAATACGGATCTGTACCGTAATACGGTGAACAAATTTTTTGACCGGAGTATTACGGAACTGGAGGATTTTTTTACGCCGCACAAGGAGGCTGCTAAGAAGGCGGGCATCGCCATCAGTCAGATGCATATGCCGTACCCGGTTTATATACCTACAGGCAAAAAGGAAGTCAATGATTACTTGTGGAATGAGGCCGCACCAAAGAGTATGCAGATCTGTCATTTCTTAGAGTGCCCGTATATTGTGGTTCATGGCTTTAAGCTGGCAAAATATCTTGGATCTGAGGATGCTGAATGGGAGCGGACAAAACAGTTTCTTGATTATCTGGCGCCTATGGCTAAAGAGATGGGGATCGTAGTCTGTATCGAAAATTTATATGACAACATTGGCGGGCATTTGGTGGAAGGACCGTGTTGCAATGTACATAAGGCTGTAGCCCGCATTGATGAATTTAATGACCGGTACGGTGCGGAGGTGCTGGGGTTTTGTTTTGACACGGGGCATGCTAATCTGGTGGGTATTGATTTTGAGAGTTTTCTTGTTGGGCTTGGCGCACGGTTGAAGGTGTTGCATATTCATGATAATGATGGGATCTCCGATCTGCATCAGATTCCGTTCACCTTTACAAAAACCAGGGAGAACAGGTCTTCCACAGACTGGGAGGGGTTCTTTAGAGGGATCAGGAAGTCTGGCTACCAAGGGACGTTCAGTTTTGAGACAGCTCCTGTACTGTCTGCATTTCCAAGTGAGATGAAGGAGGATGTCCTTCGGTTCCTCGTAAGGATCGGGCGGTATTTTGAAGAACAGATATAGCAATATGGATGCACACAGTAATTGTACATAATTCTGAAAATATGTATTGCAAAATACAGAACATACATTTATAATACTATCATACATACAACAAACAAGGCAACAAAGCCAGCACAGCGGCGATTCGTTCGGTATTGCCCAAATCTTCTATGACGAAACAGCGTTCCTGATTTCTCTGTTTTCCATCATAGATTACCACGATTTACAACAGAGAAAGAGAGGAGCGTAAGGTGCAAAAGAAAAAAATTGCATCAGCCGGTGTGAAGTCTGTGAGCGGCACACCTTATGATGATGTATTCCGCACACTAATGGTTAAATGCCCGGAATTGATGATACCGCTGATTAATGAGGCGTTTGACATGCATTATGGGAGTGAGGAGCCAGTACTGGTTTATCATAATGAATTTTATGCAGGAGGCAGGCAGAAGCGGGTTACGGACGCATATATGGGGATTCGGCACAGGAGATATCATATTGAGTGCCAGAGCACATCTGACGGGACGGTCATGGTCCGGATGTTTGAGTATGATGCCCAAATCGCGCTAGAGAGCTTTGAGCAGAAGCGGAACAAAGTGAGATTTACCTTTCCGCATTCCATGCTCCTGTATCTTAGGAGCAGCGTTAATACTCCTAAGAGGATGAAGGTGACTGTCCGCGTTCCGGGAGACAGGGCAAGATATAAAGTGCCGGTCATGAAAGTGTCGGAGTATTCGGCACAGGAGCTTTTGGATAAGGATCTTGTTTTTCTGATCCCATTTCATTTATTCAGATATGAGAAAGAGATGAAGCTGTATGGGCAGGAGAAAGAGTGGCTGGAAAAGCTCAAAGGCAATTATAGGAAGATCGTCAGGTATCTGAGCGAAAAGGTAGCGGATATGTCTTTGACGGCATTGCAGTGCCGGATGATACAGGAAATGACCAAAAAGATAGCAGAAAGTCTTGCGGCAGACCATGCGGAAGTGAGAGAAGGAGTGATAGAAATCATGGGTGGACAGGTATTGGAATTAGAATGTGAAAAATTCTGGAAAGAAACGGTAGAGGAAAGCAGGCGCAAAGGTGCAGAGCAAGGCATAGCGCAAGGACTTGCTGCGCTTGTTAAGACCCTTAAGCCGCTTTTGCATGATGAGGAGAAGATCTATGAAGCGGTGATAGCAAATGAAGCCTATGCGGACGTCACCAGAGAAAAAGTGATGGAATATTACATGAATACCTGATATGACCCATTATTAAAATATATCCATCACAAATAAGTACCCCACCATCGCTAACAGTCCGATGCAGAACAACAGCAGCCCGAAGGACATACTGCGGGTGATCATGGCGGTGTTTTCGCTCCATTCCTCATGAAACAGGGCATATTTGTGGTCATAATCGACATCCTCCGAATGCTTTCTGCGGAAGATAAGATCGCCGATTCTGCGGAAGCATGCCGCGATGCAGGCGGCCAGGTGTGTCAGCGGCGTTCCCTCAGGTAGTTCCCTGGGAAGTTTGCTGTCGCGGTAAACTGTCTTGCGCAGAAGAACAACGACTGTGTCCACAAAGCAGTCCAGGACGCGGCATATCACGCCTGACAGGAAAGGCAGTATCTTGAGAAGAAGCGGCCTGTAGACCGTATTCTCAAGGTCGAGATACCTGTGCCAGCGATTCACATACCGGCCGTCTTTCATAAGCCACAGCCTTACAATGATCAGATAAACCAGCGCTCCGATCCCAAGGGATATGGCGGCGCCTTTTATATTTTCCATAGAAAAGTATGCGATCTCTCCGTAAGATCCCTGCGGCCGGGAGATGAAAGGAACTATACCCGGTGCATCATATGCCATCATGAAAGACTGTCCCATATCGGCGATCCTGTCCATAACGACATGCGGCAGAAAGCCCATCAGGGGAAGGAGGGCAGCGCTCAGTGTCAATGAAAAAGCGCTGACTTTATTCATATAGGTCCCTTTCAGGGCGTCAAACTTATCCTGTACGGTTTCATCGGAGTTTTTTTCAATAAAGATCGCCACATACAATTTGGTCATATAAGCGATCGTAAGTCCGCCGCTTATTAAGAAGATCCACTCCACAGCTTTCATCACGCCGGCGTTAAGGTACAGTGCAGGATCAAGATACGGCGCCGTTAATGATGTATTGGCGGCATTTTGCAGCCATTCGGTGTAGCCGGCGATACTCTCATGAATGAGGGTCTTGCTGATATAGCCGTTCCAGAGAGGGACGCCGCCGATACCGAGCGCGCCCATCAGGAAGATGCAGTTAAGCAACGGTTTCTTACGTCCGAAACCGCGGATGTCATTGAGATTCAGTTTGTGTACATTCATGTAGATGACGCCTGCCGCCATGAAGAGTACCAGCTTGATCAGGGAATGATTGACCATATGAAGCAGGCTGCCCCGTATGGCCGTCAGGCCGTCGGGCGTTCCGGTTTGGCCCGCCACGTTGACGGTAGTCAGAAGTCCTGACATACCGACGCCAACCAGAATAAAACCGATCTGGGAGACGGAAGAGCATGCGAGGGTTCGTTTCACGTCAACGGAGAACAGCGCCAGCACCGCGCCGGTTACCATCGTGCATACGCCGATAACGAGGATCAGGGAGCCCCATGCGGCGTCTCCGAGAAAAATGTATGCGGTCAGGATCAATATGCCGTACATTCCCGCTTTGGTCAGAATACCTGACAGCAGCGCGGAAGCGGGGGCCGGCGCTACGGGATGGGCTTTCGGGAGCCATATATGGAGCGGGAATGCACCGGCTTTGGCGCCGAAGCCAAACAGCAGACACAAGCCCGCAGCCAGAAGCTGCGTGCCATCATAGGATCGTGAGGACAGCATACCGTAAGTGAGATATGCGCCGGTCAGGTCGTTGAAGAACAAGGTTCCCGTCACATCATAGAGCAGGAAGATACCCATCAGCATGGCAAGTCCGCCGATCACTGCTACCGCAAGATAAGTGGCCGCCGCGCGTAAGGATTCTTTTCTTTCATCCTGCGCTACCCATACATAGGATGTAAAGGACATGATCTCAAAGAAGATAAAAGTCGTATAGAGATCGGCGGAGAGGAATACGCCCTCCGTAGCGCCCAGGGTCAGCAGCAGAAACAGATAATATCTGTTGCGATTACGGTAGTGGGTAAAATATTCTCTGGAAAAAAGGGTGCTCATAAACCACATAAAGGACGCGACCGTGCCGTACACGGCGCGGAAACCGTCGATCGTAAAGTGAAGTCCCATACCGCAGACATAGGGTATGGCAACGATTGTTCCCGATGTTTGTGAGGCGCATGTCTGTATAAGCAGGAGCAGACTTAAGCCCAGGGTGATCCCGGTCACGATATCCGCGAAGATATCCCGCATTTTTTTATTGATCCGTCCTATGGCATAGCAGAGAAGCCCCGCCGCCATAGGGAAGAATACGAGCGAATATACCAGTATGTTCATGAGAGTACAACCTGCCTTTCCGACCGGAAGCTGATCCGGCTAAACGGTCATTCCCGCAGCAACGGTATAGAAGAAATCCGTCAGCGGCCGGGAGTAAACGCCAAACAATATAATAAAGAAAGTAAATACAAACAGCGGTACAAGCATTTTCCAGTTGGGGTCCTTCACGCCGTCCAGCGTGCCATAATCAAAATCCTTGCCGGGGAAGAAAGCCCGCACAACGATCGTCAGCATATAGATGGCCGTCAGCAGCGCGGAGATCAGCAGACACGCGATACCGAAGTATGCGACCGGGTTTTGGCTGTCTACGGCCGCCGCGGCAAGATTCCATTTGCTGATGAATCCTGCCAGACCGGGTACGCCCATCAGCGCAAAGGCAGATACGGTGAAGATGCCGAATACGCATGGCATCCGATAGCCCATCCCGTCCAGCTCATGCACATAATTCCGGTCCGTCTGGTGAATAATGGCGCCTGCGCAGAAGAAAGAGGAGATCTTCATCACCGCATGAAAGATCAGATGCGACAATGCGCCCACCAGCCCGAGAGGCGTCATGATGGTAACGCCGAACAGGATATAGGACAGGTTGCTTAACGTGGAGTAAGCCAGCCTCCTTTTCAAGTGCGTTTCTTTGACCGCGCGGCTGCATCCGTACACGATCGTAAACATTACGATGAGCATTACGACATTCTGCGCCCAGGTCCCTTTAAGAAATTCCGTGCCGAAGCTGTAATAGGTCAGCCGTATAATGGCGAATGCGCCGGATTTTACAACGGCGACAGCGTGTAGAAGCGCCGTGACGGGCGTGGGCGCCACACTTGCCTGCGGGAGCCATGAATTGAACGGGCACACCGCGGCTTTGACGCCGAATCCCATGAAAGCAAGCACATAGATGAGCAACAGTATATTGGTTCTGTCACCGATCCTGCCGTAATCCAGAACGCCGCCATAGATAAAGTCGGTGGTCGATCCGTACACAATGATCATGATCAGACCGATGAAAGCGAATGCTGCGCCGCCAAGGGAATAGTACAGGTACTTGCGGCTGGCGAGGATCGCTTCTCTTGTCAGCGTGTGCATGACCAGAGGGACCGTAACAAGCGTCAGCAGCTCATAGAAGAAATACATGGTCAGCAGATTGGCGGCAAGCGCAATACCCAGAGTGACACCATAGGTCACGGTGTAGAACAGGAAAAAAATAGGCTCGCGTTCTTCCTTTGTCATATATTCAAATGCATACAGGGTTGCGAAAGGCCACAGCGCCGACACCAGCCCGGCAAAAACCATGCCCAGTCCGTCCACCTTGAAGGCGATAGACAAATCGCCTGTAAAGTGTGCCAGTAAAAATGTGCTGTCAGAGTGGTGCAGCAGCAGATACCATACTAGAATGCTGTTTAGGATAACGGCGCATTCCAGAAAGATCTGCCGGTGGCTTTTCTTACGAAAAGGAAGCACCGCGGCAAGTATTCCCGCTATAATAGGAATTAAAATAACTGAGATGATCATATCTTTTCCCTCGTTTCAAGGCTGTAGGAACCGATGCACGGGGCGCGGTTCCCGCAGCCCGCGTGTTATGAAAACATTGTATATACCGCGTCTGTCACCCAGTTGATGACCGGGGTGGGAATCAATCCCATTAAAACCGATAATATCGTCATAATAAGGATAGGCAGCGTCATGTAAAAAGAAGGTTCCTTCCTGGTAAGCTTCTCATAGTCATAATCCGCACCGGGCAGAAAACCGTTTATCGTAAGCGGCAGCAGATATCCAGCAGTCAGCAACGCGCTGACAAGCAGTATGACAGGACCGAGCCAGCGGAATATGGGCAGCATATTCGACAGGCTTCCAACTGCCAGATACCATTTGCTGATAAATCCGCCCGTGGGAGGAATGCCGATCAGCCCCAGGGACGCGATCGTGTAGCACCATATGGTAAGAGGCATCTCTTTGCCGATCCCGCGAAGTTCATCGACCCTGGTCCTGCCGGTGGTATAGATGATCGCCCCGGCGCACAGGAACAGGACCGCCTTGATCAGACCGTGGGCAATCACATGGAGAAGCGAACCGGTCACGGATTCTGTGCACATGGTCGCTAATCCAAACAAAATATAGGAGATCTGGCTGATCGTGGAGTAAGCCAGCCTTTTCTTTAAAACCGGCTCTCTGTAGGCAAGCAGAGAACCCATGAAGATCGTAATAAGTGTCAGCACAAGCCATGCGGTCTGTACCCATGTGCCCCTCAGAAAATCAGCGCCGAAAATATAGAAGACAATGCGGATCAGCGCCAGAACTCCCGCTTTAACGATCACCGCAGACAGAACTGCCGATGCGGGCGCCGGTGCTGCCGGGTGCGCTGCGGTAAGCCATGCGTGCATGGGAAACATACCCGCCTTCACACCAAAACCGATGATCATGACAAGCGCCACAATGAGCAGAAGTCCCGTGTGGGAAGCTGCGCTGCCGTTTAAAACGCCCCCGGCGGTAAAATCCGTGGTGTCGCTGTTCTGACAGATAAAGTAGATGCCGAACAGCGCCATGTATGCACCGCAAAGAGAATAAAACAGATATTTTAATCCCGCCATGATCGCCTCGTGGCTTCCGTTGTGCAGCACAAGGGGCATGGAGGAGAGGGTCAGCATCTCAAAGAACAGGTAAAAAGTGATCAAATTGCCCGCAAAGCACAGGGCGTTGAGGACGCCGAACACGATCAGATAGAAACCGTAATAGCGCTTTTCTTTATCCTCATGCTTCATGTATTCAAAGGAAAAGAGACCCGCGCACAGGAACACCACGGACGTCAGCACAGAGAACAGAACGCTCATACTGTCCACGGCGAAAACGACAGGCAGCGTTCTCGTCAGCCGGAAAAGCTCAAAGCCTGTTCCGTATGCGGTAAGCACGGTGGCCAGAAGAAGCGCACCCGTCAGAATAAAGCCGCCGGCCGCCGTCGCAATCAGATACTTGCGGTCTGTATATTCTTTTCTGATCAAAAGGAAGATGCCGATAAGAATCGGTGCCAGTATGGATAAAAGTATGAGATACATGTTGTCACCTCCCTATGAAAACATGGCAAGTCCCTGCTGTATCATATCGACTACAGGCTGGGAGCTGATACCGAGTATAATATTCAATACGATAAATGCAGCCAGAACCGCGGCATACACGGGCATATCCTTGAAGGTCATGCTTGGATATGCCGTTTCGCCTACAGGCGTGTATATACGGATAACCGTTTTCATAAAATAGATCGCATTCAGGATCGTGCTTATGCCGAGCACGATCAGGGCCGGGAGCATCTTTGTATGGTTTAACACCGCCGCCTGCGAGAAGAGCAGCTTGCTAATAAAGCCGGAAAATAGCGGCACGCCCACCATAGAAAGCGCGCCCACCGTAAAGGCAACGCCCGCCCACTTATTGCGGTAGCCGGATCCGGTCAGCTCGATAAATTTGCGGCTTCCGCCGGATACATCGGTCAGTCCGATGGCGGCTATAAACAGAAGCGACTTAGTGGCGGCGTGGGACAGGATGTGGAAGATGCTGGCGGTCATACCCGCCTGCGTGCCCATGCCGAATCCCATATAGATATAGCCGATCTGTGCAACCGAAGAGAAAGCGATCATACGGCGTATATCGTTTTCCTTGATGGCGCTTGTGGAACCGAATATCATCCCCATCAGACCAAACAGGAACAGCACGTCAATGATCCGCGTATCGTGATATATATCGAAGCCGATGACACGGTAAATGATCTTGATCAGCAGGAAGATATATCCTTTTGATACAAGCGATGAGAGGATCGCCGCGGAAGAAACGGTAGAATAACCGTATGCGTCCGGGAGCCATGCGTGAAAGGGGAAAAGTGCGCTCTTGATACATAAGCCTACCGACATAAGCACGATGGACACGATCAGGGGCAGGGTATATTGTCCCTCCGCCACGATCAGGGCAACCGACTCCTTCATATTGCTCATCAGCAAATGCCCCGTCAGATCGTAGAGCATGCACAGACCAAGCAGCAGCATACCGGAACCTAACAGGCTCATGATCATATACCGGACGGCGGCTTCGATGGTGCGGCCGTTCTGCCGGATCATAATGAGTCCGCAGGCGGATATGGTGTTGATCTCTACGAACACGTAAGCCGTAAACATATCGTTGGTGTAGACGAGCGCAAGCAGTGAGCTAAGCAGCAGATCGGTCAGCACATAATAAAGATAGATCTTGCTTTCCTCGACTTCTTCTACCAGCTTGTGTCTGCCGCCCAGAAGGGACAGCAGCATAATGATACAGAAGAAGAGCGCCAAAAGCGCTTCCAGCACGCCGGCGCGGATCTCGTTGCCCCAGGGAGCCGGAAATTTACCCATCACATAGACGTAAGATGTGCCGGACGCTAACGTATAGACCAGAGTAAACGCATTTAATACCGTGTTAATGACAAGAAGAGCCGTGTTGACGCGCATGGCGGCTCTGCCGCGCAGTCCGGAGCTTATAATACCGGCAAACAGGCACAGCATAATAGAGATACAGGGGAAGTTCCGTACAAATTCCATTACAGATCCTCCTTTTTCAGCCGTTTCGATATCTCGTCCAGATCAAGCGTGTGATAGCGCCTGTACAGCCTGATGGTGAGCGACAGCATCAGCGCCGATACGGACACAGACACAACGATGCCTGTCAGAACAAGGCCGCTGGGGATCGGATTGATATAAGCCTCCATATCCTGTACCCCGTCTGTCACGATAGGCGCGATGCGTCCTGCGATATATCCTTTCTCTGCAAGAAAAAGATAGATCGCCGTATCCATGATATTAAGACCGATGATCTTTTTAATGAGATTGGGCTGTAACAGAAGATTGCCGAAACCGATCCCAAACAGGATCATGGCAACCGCCTCGCCGTAGTTCGTAAAAAGATTAGCGCCCATCTTACAGCCCTCCTCTTCTGAATAATGCATAGAAAGCGTACATGGTACAGGCGACCTCCAGCCCTACGCACACGTTGATCGGCAATATGATGCCGCTGCTCAATATGTGCCCCGGAATACCAAGCGGTATGTGATTCTCTATGCCGTTTGCGCCTGTCATATAGAAGTAAGTGCCGATCAGGCCGTACATACACAGCGCGGTGATCTTGGCGATCTTATATACCTGTTCGTCAAAGAAACGCTGCGTTTTTTTAAAGCCGAACGCCGCGACATAGAGGATAAGCCCTGCGCCTATGATGGAGCCGCCGGAAAAACCGCCGCCCGGGGATAGATGGCCGTTCAGTATGACATAAATACCAAATATAAAGATGATCGGGCAGAGAACAAAAGCAGTTCCCTGAAGGATCGCATCGTTTTTCGGTTCAAAGCGGCGGTCGTTTTGGGCTTCCTGCTTTTTTAAGATGGCGTCATCCACCATCAGCAGGATCATAACGCAGCACGTTGCGATAAACAGCACATTCGTCTCTCCGAAAGTATCGAATGCCCTGTAGGTTAAGATCATGCCCGATACAATGTTGAGTGCGCCGGTTTCCTGAAGTCCGTTTTCAATATACCGCTCTGAGACAACATTGTTGACCGGATTATCCGCATTGCCTGTGGGCGGCAGAAACGATACCGTGATAAGCAGCACGCTCACCAGTATAACGCAGAAAAGGATCGCCGCAGTCACATAGATTTTATGGAATATCCGGGCCGCTTTGTTCTGCTCCTCATCGTAGACCTTATCGCGGATCATCTCTGATTCGCGCATACGCTCGATGATAGTCTCTTCCGGGATCACAGTTTCCTTCTGCGCTTGCATCTCCACTTCGTCCACATAGGGATCTTTGCTGCCGGACAGCCAGCGGAAGAAACGGAAGGCGAATGTTTTCTCATATTCTTCTCTTGTTTTCAGTCTACTCATGATGCGCCTCCTCCTGCCCGTCTCTGTCTGTTTTTCTGTCATGCTCTATGCGGATCGCCTGGATCTTTTTCAGCGTTGCAAAGAAAAGCACGCTGGTCACGCCGGCGCCGACGGCCGCCTCCGTGATGGCCAGGTCGGGGGATTCAAGACATACCCACAGTATGGACATCACCAGACTGTAGGACATATAGATCAGTATGGAATTCAACAGGTTTTTGGAAAAACTGACGGAGATCGCGCACACGATCAGAAATCCCATCAGGATACACTGAAATACCGTCATGATAACGCACCGCCTTTCGTGTTCTGTTCCTGCTCCTGTGCAGGCAGGTCGGAGCCCGCGCCCGGAGCAGCCTTCGCCTGAGAGGGCTCCTCGACTACCGCATCCTCCAATGTCGCAAGGTCCGTGTATACCCTGCAGTGGGCTTCCAGATTTTCATTGGTGGCCACCTCAAGCCTTGCCAGCACATGGGAAGACACAGGGGACGCAAACCAGAGGAATATGATGATCAGCAGCAATTTCAGGGATGTAAAATTGAGCCCCGAAAAAATGATAAGACCGATCAGGCACGATGCGATACCGAGCGTGTCACCCATCGCCGCAGCATGCATTCTGTTGAGCACGTAATGAAAATGAAAGATACCGAATAATTCCGTAAAAAAGATCACAAGACCGCCGATTAGAAAAGCGCTTCCCGCAATCAGCCGGATCCACTCAAAAGCTCCCATCGGACATTCCTCCTTTGTCTTCATGATCGGGACCGTTCGCCGAATGACGGTTTTCCTCATAGATACCGATGTATACCTTGGACAGAATGACTACCGCGAGGAAGCTGATCATGGCGTAGACGAGACATACGTCCACCAGATATCCTTCGTCCAGCATAAGCGCCAGTACGGCGATCATGACCATGACCATAGTGCCTATCATGTTTACCGCCACGAGACGGTCCGCGATACGGGGGCCTCTGACAGCGCGTATCAGGCAGGCGAAGATCATCACTGCCAATATGATCAAAACTGTAATGTAGATATAATGGTATAGCATTGCGATCCGTCCTTTTATTTTACATTTTCAATTCTCTGAAGAAGTCTGACAAATATTGAGGAGTCGATTCCCTGCGCCATCTCTTTGTCCAGACAATGCACGACGTATTCGTTGTCTTTCAGGCTGACGGTAATGGTGCCCGGCGTCAGCGTGATGGAATTGGCGAGGAGGACTCTGGCAAAAGTGGATCGTAACGGCGCGGTAAAATGAACGACCGCAGGCTCGTACTGATATTTTTCGGTGTAGATCATCTTAAAGACCGCACCGTTTGCCTTGAGAATTTCTTTTAACAGAACATATATATAATGGATGACCAGAAAAAAGCGCTTGCACAGAATAAGGTCTTTTCGGGGGCTGTAGTCTAAGAACCTGCATATAAACAAATACATTGCGCCCGCGATCACAAGTCCGAATGCGGCGATCTCCCATGTGAACTGTCCGTTAAAAATGATCCATATCAGGAAAAAAATCACAAACATACCGGAATGCCTCCGAAAAGTTTCTACTTATTAAAAGCTGTATTTCATTAACGATGCAATTATATACCTTTGGCATAAAATGTCAAGTGTTTGAATAGAGTTGACGGACTCATGTTAAACCTGTATAGTTAATTGCACATAAATAATATGCGGCGGTATAAGCCGTGCGATCAGGAAAGGGATACGGGATGAAATATTTGGTGATAGGCGCCGGCGGCACAGGCGGCAGCATAGGCGCATATATGACAGGGGCGGGCAAAGATGTTACGCTCATTGCAAGAGGCGAACATTTAGAGAAAATGCAGCAGCAGGGTCTGCATATGGAGACAATGAAGAAGGGGAGCTATACCGTGTATCCGGTCAAGGCAACGGATATGGAGCATTACGGGGAACAGCCGGATATTGTTTTTGTCTGTGTCAAGGGGTATTCGCTGGATGAGACGATCCCTTTTATCAAGCGGATCGCCCGAGAGAGCACGATCGTGATCCCCATCCTGAATATTTACGGGACAGGCAGCAGAATGCAGGAGAAGCTGCCGGAGCTTCTGGTGACGGACGGATGTATCTATATTGCGGGTGAGATCAGGGAGCCGGGAACGATACTGCTGCGCGGCGATATATTCCGTATCGTATACGGCGTGCGTGATCCGCAGGACATTCGGCCGGAGTTGTTTGAGGTCGCCGGAGACTTAAAAGATAGCGGTATCGAAGGCGTGCTGTCGGATAACATCAGGCGGGACGCGCTTCAGAAATTTGCGTATGTATCTCCGATGGCGGCGTGCGGACTGTACTATCATGTAACTGCGGGCGAGGTGCAGAAAACCGGCGAGCCGCGGGATACTTTTGTGAAGTTGATGAAAGAGATAGACGCGCTGGCGGCGGCGATGGGCGTCCCTTTCCTTGTGGATATCGTGACCACTAATCTGCAGATACTGGATGCGTTAAATCCTGAAGCCAGCACTTCCATGCAGAGAGATATCTATGCAGGAAAAGCATCCGAGATAGACGGACTGATCTATGAGGTGGTGCGCATGGGAGAACGCTACGGCGTGCCGACGCCGACCTATCGGATGGTGGCGGATAAGGCGCGCGCGGACGGATTGAGATAAGCGGAGGTACAGACATGGCGGAAGAATGCGTCACTTCTTCGCCACAAAACCCGATATGGTCTGGAAGAATTTGTCAATATCGATGGGCTTGGAGAGATGTCCGTTCATGCCGCTTTCCACAGATTTCTTCATATCCTCGTCAAAGGCGTTTGCAGACATGGCGATGATAGGGATCGTGGCAGCTCTCGGATGATTGGAACGCCGGATGATCCGGGTCGCCTCCAGACCGTCCATGACGGGCATCTGGATATCCATCAGGATCAGGTCGTACAGATCCGGTTCGCTTGCAAGGAAGACGTCTACAGCCTCCTTACCGTTGTGGGCGATATCTACGGCCGCGCCCTCCATCTCCAGGATCGTCTGTGCAATCTCGATATTTAAGTCGTTATCCTCTACGAGCAGGATGCGCAATCCTTCCGCGGAGGAGATCGTGCGGACCTCCTGCGGAGCCTGTTTGATGCTCTGCGCCTCGATCATATCGATAGGAAGAGTGACTGTAAAATAGAAATCGCTGCCTTTGCCGGGTTCGCTGTCAAGACTCAGGCTGCCGCCCATCATCTGCACAAGACGGCGGCTGATGGCAAGACCAAGCCCGGTCCCGCCGTATTTCCTTGTGGTGCTTCCTTCCGCCTGCTCAAAGGATTCAAAAATACGCGACTGGTTTTCGGGGCTCACGCCGATACCGGTATCGCGGACGGAGAAAAGTATTTTCCCGTCGTTTTCCTGTTGAATGGTCAGTCTGACACTGCCGCCTGCGGGCGTAAATTTGATCGCATTTCCGAGCAGATTGATCAGTACCTGATTCAGATGCAGGGAGTCTCCTGTCACATAAGGGCAGCACAATGAAATATCTGTGTCAAAGGCGATATCTTTTGCCTGTGCCTGCGGTCTTATCAGAGTGGTAATGTTCTCCGTCATGTCGTTTAGGTTAAAACCGGTATGCTCCAGCGTCAGCTTGCCGCTCTCGATCCTCGACATATCCAGGATATCGTTGATCAGTCCCAGCAGATATTGAGAAGACTGGCTGATCTTGTTAAGGTCCTCGGTGATCTTTTCCGCATTGCCGGTATGGGTCTGCGCGATATAGGTCATACCGATAATGGCGTTCATCGGCGTACGGATCTCATGGCTCATGCGGGACAGGAAATCGCTTTTGGCACGGTTGGCGGTATCGTATCGCTGCCTGTTGATGTTGGCCTCGATGATCTTGACAACCTCCAAGATCTCTTTTGCCTGGTCTTCCGTCCAGTTTTGCGCCTGTGCGCTGCGCAGAAACAGAAGCGCGCCCATATAGTTGTTGTTGTCATAGAGGGGGAAAACGTACCCTTCCCTTCCTTTTTCAATACGCAGAAAATAGCGCATATCTTCGGTGAGCTGCGCCGTCGGAAGATAAGACGGCTTCTCGTCCCAGAGAGCGCGGTCCAGGGCGTCGAACTCCTGGGCTGTAAAGTGGATAAGCGCATGGTCCACAGGCGCATCGAAACGGCTGTGCCATTGATGCGTGGGCTTTACAGTGTAAAAGTCCCTGTTCGCCGTAAGAAGCAATACATCCTCCGCCTCGAAATACCTTCCAAGCTTCGGGAGCAGTATTGTCAGGATATCTTCTATCTTATTGCTCTTGTCAAAAAAGCTGAAGGTGATCGGTACGATACTGTGTGTATCGGCATCGGCGTGTTCGATGGGCGTGATATGCCGAGGCTCAACCTGGCTGTCAGCAGGCAGCTCATGGTAGAACAGGCAGGGCATATTGTGTGCGGAGGCATAGGAGAGCGCAAAGCGGGCATCCGCTTCCAGCTTGTCATAGTTCGGTTCCTCACAGTATGCGCCGCCGCAGACTAATTCCAGTTTCAGATCGCCGTCGGTATAGAGCTGTTCCGCCATATAGCAAAATTCCTGCGCGGCCGCTATTGCCTTGTCGGAGGAATATTCCTCGAGCCACAGCATAAATTCATCGCCGCCGAAACGGATCAGCACACTCTGACTGGCATTGCTATTCTGTTTCCAGGTGAGAAACATACGTCCCAACTCCTCCAGAATGATGTCACCCACCGCCATGCCGTATTCTTCGTTGATCTGCAGGAAGTTGCACACATCTACAAGGAGCAGACAGCCGCCCCGTCCGCTGCGGATCTGGCTGCGCACGATATCCTCCCCGGAAGTGCGCAGGTACAGTCCTGTAAGGGAATCCAGATACATAGACTCCCGTTCCGCCAGCTCTTGCACCTTCAGGTCATGGATGTTGTGCATGGAACCGATAAAAATCTTATGCTTTCCGTCGGCATCGGGCGGAATGCGCCCCGTCAGCTCGAACCACTGATATTCGTGATCCTCTGTCATCCAGTTCGTGCGGAAGGAGACAGAAAGGTCCGTCTGGATATTTCGGATGCGTGCGAGGACTACGCGCTTGTCGGTGGGATGAATATAATCTCCCTCCTCCAGCTTCTGCATCAGATTCTCTATGCGCGTCTCTGTATTGCTGTTATCCAGGTTATAGAAGATAGCCAGGTCTTTTTCCGGATCGAAGGTTACCAGAATATCAGAGTTATTCTGCAGAGCCAGACGGTAACGCTCTCTTTCCTCCAACAGATCCCATTCGATCTTTTTCTGGCGGTTGGTCAGATTAAAAATAGTTTCGTACAGATCATCGATTTCCCTGATGGTGCCTTTATCAAAATGCTTCAGCTCATTTTCCGGACTGGTCCGTATGCATTCGGAAAGGCGGCGGATCGGGGTGGTAATATATTTTACGAGCAGATAGGACAGAAAGATCGCCACCGCAAGCGCAAAAAGAGTAGCGGCGATAAAAGTGCCGGACAGTCTGGAGCTGCTGCCAAACAATGCATCGTGTGTCTCCATTCCCGCCAGATACCATCCCTGCTCATAAAAAGGCGTGTTGGTGTTATAGAGCGTCAGAGGGTTTACCGTCAGATAGACGGTTTTCTGTCTGTCCGGACCGTCGAGCCGGTACAGGTCCTGCTGCGATGCTTCGGACAGACTGATCCTGTTTTCACCGTCGATGGAGTCGCCGGAATATAAACCGGTGGCACAAATCACCTGATAAATGTCTTCACCGTCCTTTTTAAGCAGCATATAGCCGCCGTCATGACTGGAGTTGACTTCTCTGTAAGGGAGACACTGCGCCAGGCGGGACAGGGAGATCTCGATCCCCATAACGCCGTATACCGTTCCGTCCTCCGTTCTCAGAGGAACAGAGTAGGTTATCATCCGGTAGGGATCGGTATCCGATCTCCCTTCCAGGCAGAAGGGCGTGCTCCAGTAGCAGCAGTCGTCCGTTTGGGCGTCGGGATTCTGTCTGGCGGTCATATATGGCTGATAGAAAAAGTCGTCCGCATGGGATTCGCCGTAAGGTTTCAAGGACAGATTGGTCTTCCAGTAGATGTCAAAAGGAACCCGGTATTCTTTGGTGATCTGCGAAGGCCCTACCGTCAGGAGCAGATCGGAATAGTCGGCGGGGTTGGTGTCGGGGTCACTGTCGCGTATGTAGAGGGCGCTCAGCGTACCGCCGTCCTTTACTACATCCGGCTGTCCCAGAATGATAAAAGCGCCTGTGGTAGAATTTTTGCGCAGCATGTATCCCCACGTGGGAAACAGGTCGGTGAAGTAGTCTTCCTGGGCATTGGAGTCCCCAAGAAAGGCGTCCAGAGACAGGCCTCTCTCGGTAAGCTTTTCCGTCAGAAGCTGTTCCGCGATCTCATACTCTTCATCCAAAGATGTCCACCGCTGCGTCATATCGTTCTCCAGAATGATGCTGCGGGTCTCTGTAACCTGTCTGAGCCGGGATACCGTATAGTTCCGTATCGTGGAAAAAGCGCCGCTTAAATACACCGTTCCGAAGGACAGCGCCGCCTGCATGATGATCAGGAAGAGCAGTGGAATTAAAAACAGCCAGAATATGCGTTTCGGTTTTGAAGTATGTGTGGGCTTCGCGCTCAAGTCGGATAATCTCCTTCTGATTAAGGTTCTGTTGTCTGTATTATGATATTATGAGGCGGCTGTCGCTTTACTGCTGCGCGGCGGCCTCGTTCAAAGCCGTTACGAAGGAGGCATACCATTCGTCGAAAGCCTGATCGTCTGTCAGGTCGGCGCAAGCGTCCTCCAATGTGCTGCCCTGCGCCATCCGCGCAAGGACAGTCTCGCGGCTGGCCGTGGCCTTGTCAGCCAGATCGTATTCTAACACATTGCGGGCGTCCGCGCCGTGATCGAAGGCTTTGTTGGTGTATAAGGTGGTGGTCTGCGCCGTATCGAAACAGGAGACTAGTGTTTCGTAAGTCTTGCCGGGCACCTGCAGATCGTTGTCCGCGATCGTCTTATCTAGCATTTCTGCAGAGAGCGCTGCCTTTTTCACAGGCATATAACCGGAGGTGCATCCAAAGAGCAGGTTGTTCTCCTCATTGGTAAACCATTTTAAGAAGGTGACGGCTGCATATTCTCTCTCCGGCGTGCTCTTGGTAACGACCATTCCGGCGCCCTGCTGTACTGCGTAAGGCGTACCTCCCTCAAAGACCGGAGCGGGCAGAATAATATAGTCGATACTCTTCGTGCCGTCCTCCGTCTCGATCTCATCCGGAAAATAGTTGGCGGAGGAAGTGGAGCCTGTATAGGCAATGATCTCTCCGATCTTTACATCATCCGAACGGAATCTGCCGTAAGAGGAGAAATAACCCTTCACATACGGCACATAGTAGGTATCCCAGATCTTACGCATAACGGTCTCGTCCGCCTGGATCGTCACGGCGCCGTTCTCAACCTTGAATAACTCTGTGCCAAGCTGCATGGAGCCTACCAGAAACAGGTTCGCAAGAGCGTCTCTGCCATAGAAGGCCTTGCCGTCCCCCGGAATATCGGGAGTCTGTGCATCCGTCCACTCATAATATTTCCTGGCGGTATCCGCAACGCCCTCCAGAGTTGCCAGATCATCCAGGGAAGCGCCTGTTGCCTCCGCAAAGGGTTCCCAGTCGGTCTTATTCATCATAAAGATTTCGCTGGACTTGGCGGTGGGGAAGATGCGGAGCTCTCCGTTCTCGCCGATGCGGCCCTCTTCTACAAAAGAATCCACATAGGTGTCCAGCTCTTCCGGGGTCAGGTAGGTGTCCAGATCTACCAGCATACCGAGCTTATCAATGGAATAAGCGGTGTCCGCATAGGATGAAAAGATGTCGGGCGGCTCGCTGCTGCCGACCTCTTTGTTGAAAGCTGCGAGAACGCTGTTTTCCAGATCACTCACGTTACCCTGGCTGTTGGCGGTCACATAGATGCCGAGTTCTTTGCCCTCGGTGCGGTTGAACTCATCAACGAGCTGATCGAAAGCCGTCTGCTGTAAACCGTTATAATAATGCCATATGGTGATCTGCGTAGGATTATCGGGGTCCAGACGGACGCTTTTGGTATCGCCCTTACCGCATCCGCCGAGCAGTAAGACGGCGGAGGATACACACAGAAGTCCGGTCAATTTCAGAAAAAAAGATTTCATCATCAGATACTGTTCCTTTCTTATATGTGGATGATCTTAGAATAAATATAAGAACTTACTTATTATATCAACAAGCATCCTGTTTGACAAGACAAGGAAATATATAGTAAATTGCGCCGCACTATGTTACACTTATAGCATCATAATTGTATGATACGGCATCGGGCTGTATTCCGCGTATCAAATCATATGAACGACAGGAGGGTATCGCATGACGGCTGATAAGATCAGGGAATTGGTGGCAAAAATGACATTGGAGGAAAAGGCGGCGATGTGTTCGGGTGCGGATTTCTGGCATACGGAGTCGGTGGAACGGCTGGGGATTCCCGCCAGCATGGTATCGGACGGGCCGCACGGACTCAGAAAGCAGGACCAGGAGGGTGATCATCTGGGTGTAAACGACAGCATCAAGGCGGTATGTTTCCCTGCCGGCTGCGGTACGGCGGCTTCCTTTAACAGAGAGTTGTTAAAGGAGATGGGTGAAACGCTGGGAAATGAGTGTCAGGCGGAAGGGGTCAGCGTTATCCTCGGTCCCGCAGTCAATATCAAGCGTTCGCCGCTGTGCGGCCGCAACTTTGAATATTATTCGGAAGATCCGCTTGTGGCGTCGGAGATGGCGTGCGCTTTGATCAAGGGCGTGCAGAGCAAAAACGTCGGCACGAGCATCAAGCATTTTCTGGCGAACAATCAGGAAACGAGAAGACTTTCGTCCGATTCCCGCGTGGACGAGCGTACGCTGCACGAGATCTACCTGGCGGCGTTTGAGGGCGCGGTGAAGAAAGCAAAGCCCTGGACGGTGATGTGTTCCTATAATAAGATAAACGGCACCTATGCGGCGCAGAACCGTCAGTATCTGACGGAGACGCTGCGGGAGCAGTGGGGCTTCGACGGTTATGTCATGAGCGACTGGGGCGCCGTCAACAACCGCGTGGAAGACCTGAAAGCGGGTCTGGATCTGGAGATGCCTTCTTCACTGGGCACGAACGATAAACTCATCGCAGGGGCCGTCTTAAGCGGAGAGCTGGACGAAAGCGTAGTGGATGAGGCGGTTGCGCGCATCTTAAATATTGTATTCCGCTATGAGGAAAATCGTGATAAGAGCGCCGTATTTGACAAAGATAAAGATCATGAAACGGCAAGAAGAATAGCGGAGGAAACGATCGTTCTGTTAAAAAATGAGGGCATACTTCCCTTGTCTGCCGATCAGAAGGTAGCCTTTATCGGTCAGTATGCGGAATATCCCCGCTATCAGGGCGGCGGCAGCTCCCACATCAACAGCCATAAAGTCACCTCCGCGTTGGAAGCGGCTGCCGGCATGGACAATGTGGTCTATGCGAGAGGCTTTGACGATGCGAAGGACTGTACGGACGAGAAGCTTCTGGCGGAAGCGATAGAGACCGCGCGAAGCGCACAGGTGGCGGTTATTTTTGCGGGTCTGCCGGAGAAGTATGAATCGGAAGGCTTTGACAGGCCGAATATGGCAATGCCCGCGTACCAGAATGAACTGATCGAGAAGATCGTGGCAGTACAGCCCAATACCGTAGTCGTGCTGCACAACGGCTCTCCTGTGGAGATGCCCTGGGCCGACAAGGTAAAAGGTATCGTGGAGGCGTATCTGGGCGGTCAGGCGGTGGGCGGCGCTGTCTGTGACATCCTGTTCGGCAAGGTCAATCCCAGCGCGAAGCTGCCCGAGACATTTCCCCTCAAATTGGAGGACAATCCGTCCTATCTGTACTATCTCGGCGAGGGCGATGTGGTAGAGTACCGCGAGGGCGTATTTGTGGGATACCGCTATTATGATAAGAAGAAGATGGATGTGCTGTTCCCCTTCGGACACGGTCTGTCCTACACGACCTTCGAGTATTCCAATCTGACCGTGGAAAAAGAGCGCATGAAGGATACCGATACGCTCCGGGTAACGGTGGACGTGACCAACACCGGCGCTGTGGCGGGTAAGGAAGTGGTGCAGCTGTATGTGGCGGACAAGGAAAGCACCGTGATACGTCCGGTCAAAGAGCTGCGCGATTTCGCCAAGGTGGATCTGCAGCCGGGCGAGACGAAGACCGTGACCTTCACGCTCGATAAACGCGCTTTTGCCTACTATAGCGTGAAGATCCATGACTGGCATGTGGAGACGGGTGAGTTTGATATCCTCATCGGCAAGTCGTCCAGAGATATCGTGCTGTCTAAGACCGTGACGGTGGAATCCACAGAGAAGCTTCCTGTCGTATATACGACCGACACGACTATGGGCGATGTGAGAAGAGACCCCAGAGCGTGGAAGATCGTTCGGGACTCGCTTCCGAAATATTTTAAGAATAACGAAAAGGAATCAAAGAGCGAAGCCGAAAACGAAGCGTTTACAGAGGAAATGAACGACGCGTCTATGGATTTCACGCCGCTGCGCGCACCCGTCAGCTTCGGAGGAGAGGTGTCTATGGCGGATATCCAAGCGATCGTGGATAAACTCAATGCGCTGGAGGAAGAGCGGAACGCATCGAACTAGAGATCAACATGACGCTCCGGAAGGGAGAACAGAATGGTAAGGAATGCTTTGCACTCCCGGAAAATACGTTGGATAGTACTGCCGCTTCTTGGCTTTTTGACGCTCTTTTTCCGAGATTTTACAGGATCGATGCCGGTATGCCTGGCGAAAGGACAGCCGGCGATCGGGCAGACAGGCGTCGAACAGACGGATAGGGAACTGGCAGAAGAAGCGGTGATCGCTTGGTATGGAGCGAACGCTCCGGTTCCCGAAGGATGCGGCGCCATAAGCTATGAAGATCTGGATGTGAACGTTTATCCGCTGGAGGATATCGACGGTTTTCTGGCGACGGTGGTCTATGAGCTGGCAACAGAGAGATATGAGGAACGGCTGCCCGGATATGAGACCAAGCTGCTGCGCAGACAAAAAGACGGCGGATGGGCGATCGCGGAAAATGAGGCGCTTACGGAAACATCGGCTCTGTACGGAGAGATAGAAGAGATCCTGGATTCGGAAGAGGAAACGAAACGGCTAACGGATGTGAACGAAAGATACAGCAAGATCCTGGAAGAAAATCCGTCGTTAACGGCGTGGCTTGCACAGCTGCAGGACGTTGTATCCAAAAAACAGATGGGCTCCTATGACGGATCCGACGCGGATACTTCGGAAAAGGAAGGAGCCCATCTGTATACGGTGCAAAAAGGCGACTGCCTCTGGGATATCGCCGAACGGGAATATGGAAGAGGCGTTTATTGGCCGGAACTTTATGAAAAGAATAAAGGAGCGATCGGTGACGATCCGGATCTGATCTATGAGGGGACCGAACTGCAGTTGTAGCCCCGATGGATCGTGCCCTTTATCGATCTTTATATTCCAGCGCCGCCTTCACGAAGCCCTTGAAAAGCGGGTGCGGTCTGTTGGGCCTTGACTTCAGTTCGGGATGAGCCTGCGTTGCCACAAAGAACGGATGATCGGGCAGCTCGCACATCTCTACGATCCGTCCGTCGGGCGACAGACCGGACAGCTTCATGCCGTTCTCGGTCAGGACCGCGCGGTAGTCGTTATTGACTTCGTAGCGGTGTCTGTGCCTTTCGTGGATCGTCTCTTCGCCGTACAGCGCATACGCTTTTGATTGCTTGTCCAGTACGCACGGATAAGAGCCCAGGCGGAGCGTTCCGCCAATGTCCTCCACACCGTTCTGATCAGGCATCAGCGCGATCACAGGGTGGGTCGTGGACGGATTTAACTCTATGCTGTGGGCGTCATTGTAGCCCAGTACATTTCTCGCAAATTCCACAATGGCAAGCTGCATGCCAAGACAGAGTCCTAAGAAGGGAATCTTATTGGTTCTTGCATAGGTGATGGCGTGGATCTTGCCCTCGATTCCTCTGTCGCCGAAGCCGCCGGGAACCAGTACGCCGTGGACGCCGTTAAGCAACTCGCTGACATTGTCCGCCGTCACGGTCTCCGAATCCACCCACCGGATATTTACAACGCAGTGGTTTGAGATGCCGCCGTGCTTTAATGCTTCCACAACACTGATATAAGCGTCGTGAAGCTGGGTATACTTACCTACAAGGGCGATGGTCACTTCATCTGTGGGTGTGCGCAGTGCCTCCACTACGGCTTTCCAGTCCGCCAGATCGGGCTCGGGACATTCCAGCTTCAGACAATCGCAGGCCACTTGCGCCAGATGCTCTTTTTCCATCGCAAGCGGAGCTTCGTACAGATGTTCCACATCGAGATTCTGCAGCACGCGATGGCTGGGAACGTTACAGAACAGAGCGATCTTATCCTTTAATGTCTGGTCGAGCGGTCGTTCGCTGCGGCACACAATGATGTCCGGCTGAAGTCCCATCCCTTGGAGCTCTTTGACGCTTGCCTGCGTAGGCTTGGTCTTCATCTCCTGGGAGGCGCTTAAATACGGGATCAGGGTGACATGAATAAGAATCGCATTTTCACGCCCCACCTCGTGCTGGAACTGTCGGATGGATTCTAAGAACGGCTGGCTCTCGATATCGCCCACAGTGCCGCCGACTTCGATAATGGCTATGCGCGTTTCCTCATCCGTGAAATTGCGGTAAAACCGGCTCTTGATCTCGTTGGTTATATGCGGAATGACCTGAACGGTGCCTCCGCCGTAATCACCGCGCCGCTCCTTCTGCAGAACGGACCAGTATACTTTACCGGTAGTCACGTTGGAGTTCTTGTCCAGATTTTCATCGATGAAACGTTCGTAATGACCCAGATCCAGATCCGTCTCCGTGCCGTCCTCGGTGACAAACACCTCGCCGTGCTGGATAGGATTCATGGTTCCCGGATCGATGTTGATATAGGGATCAAATTTCTGCATTGTGACTTTATAGCCGCGCGCTTTTAATAATCTTCCCAAGGATGCGGCTGTGATGCCCTTGCCCAGACCGGATACGACACCGCCCGTTACAAATACGTATTTTACTGCCATTTTTATCCATACCTTTCTGTGATGAAAAGTAACTGCGCAATACTTTGCGGTTTGCGGTTACACTGAAAACAATATATGGTTTATTATACAATGGGAACAAAGGAAAAATCTACTCTTATCGTTAAAAAATGTAAAAAACTTTATATTTCTTTAATACTTGTGACCGTAATTTCACAATTCCCGTATTGATTTATAATTTTTCCTTATATATACTAAGTTTATCTAAATATACTAAGTTTATCTAAAGTGAAAGCGAGGATGCCTTATGGCTGACAATTATAATCCATACGAAAACGGCCCCGGCCACGGTCCGGGAGGTCCCGGCGGTCCGAACGGACCCGGCAATAACCAGAACGGCGGACCGGGCGGAAACGGGCGCGACCCGCGCCGACAGAGCTTTATCATGCTCATTATCGCGGCGCTCGTCACGCTGTTCTGTATCAGTATGTTTATGAGGATGTTCACCGGGGCGAGCAATCAGGAGATCACTTACAACGCTTTTATTGATATGGTGGAAAATGATGAGGTTGAGAGCGTTACGGTGGAGTCCGACCGTATCATCATTTATCCGAAAGAGCAGAAGTCCGCATCTCCGTTCGCATATTACGGCTACAGCTTCGGAACGATGACTTATTATACCGGCAAAATGGAAGACGACGATACGCTGACGCAGCGTCTGCTGGCGCATGATATCGATCTGAACAAACAGACATCCGACAGCTCCAGCGTCATTATGACGGTGCTGCTTTACTATATTTTGCCGATCCTTCTGATGTGGGGTCTTTTAAGCCTGCTGTTCAGGCGCATGGGCGGCAAAGGCGGTCCAATGGGCGTGGGCAAGAGTACGGCGAAGGCTTATGTGCAGAAGGAGACGGGCATTACCTTTCAGGATGTAGCAGGAGAGGACGAGGCGAAGGAATCTCTTGTGGAAGTCGTGGATTTTCTTCATAATCCGGGCAAATATGCGAAGATCGGTGCGAGACTGCCGAAGGGCGCTCTGCTCGTAGGCCCGCCCGGAACCGGTAAGACACTGCTTGCCAAGGCGGTTGCCGGAGAGGCGCATGTGCCGTTCTTTTCCCTGTCCGGTTCGGATTTTATAGAATTGTATGTCGGCGTGGGCGCTTCCCGTGTGCGCGACCTGTTTAAAGAGGCCGAGAAGAACGCGCCATGTATCGTTTTTATTGATGAGATAGATGCCATCGGACGCAGCAGGGATTCCAAGTACGGCGGCGGTAACGAGGAGAGAGAGCAGACACTGAATCAGCTGCTGTCTGAGATGGATGGATTTGACGGCAGAAAGGGCATCATTATTCTCGCCGCAACGAACAGACCGGAGATCTTGGATAAGGCGCTGCTTCGGCCGGGACGTTTTGACCGGAGAATTATTGTGGATAAGCCCGATCTAAAAGGCCGTGTGGAGATCCTGAAGGTTCATGCCAAGGATGTGCGCATGGACGAGACGGTGGATCTGAACGAGATCGCGCTGGCAACCTCCGGCGCAGTGGGTTCCGATCTTGCCAATATGATCAACGAGGCGGCGATCAACGCCGTTAAGAGCGGCAGGGAATATGTGAGCCAGAAGGATCTGTTTGACGCGGTCGAGCAGGTGCTTGTGGGCAAAGAAAAGAAAGACCGTATCATGAGCAAGGAGGAGCGCAGAATCGTCTCTTATCATGAGGTGGGTCATGCGCTGATCAGCGCTTTGCAGAAAAATTCAGAGCCGGTGCAGAAGATCACCATCGTGCCCAGGACTATGGGCGCGCTCGGTTATGTCATGCATGTGCCGGAGGAAGAAAAATATCTGGATACCGAGGCGGAGCTTCGTGACAGGCTGGTGGGGCTTCTCGGCGGCCGTGCGGCGGAGGAGATCGTCTTCGATACCGTCACCACGGGCGCGGCGAACGATATTGAGCAGGCGACCAGTATTGCCCGCAACATGATTACACGTTTCGGCATGAGTAAGAAATTCGGACTGATGGGTCTTGCTACCGTGGAAAGCCAATATCTGGAGGGCAGGGCGTCCCTGACCTGTTCCGATGTGACGGCGGCGGATATAGATACCGAAGTGATGAAGATGCTTCGTGACAGTTATAAGCAGGCCAAAAAGCTGTTAAAAGAAAACCGCGAGATCATGGATAAACTGGCGGCGTATCTGATTGAGAAAGAGACGATCACAGGCAAGGAGTTCATGAAAATATTCCGCAAGGAAAAGGGATTGCCGGAGCCTGCAGAGGAGACGGACGGGGACGGTAAGAGCGCGCAGGAGAAGGCGGAGGAGAAGCCGCAGCCCGGGCAGCAGCCGGTATCACAGCAACCCCGGCAGCCTGCAGGCGGACAGCCCTGGATGCCGCAGCCCGCACCGGGTCAGATGATGTCATATCAGCAGCCATACCAACAACCATACCGGCAGCCGGAACAGCAGTTTGCGCCGCAGCCCCAGTCACCGCAGCAGAGCTGGCAGCAGCCCGCGCAGCAGCAACCGGTGGCAATGCAGTCTGAACAACAGCAACAGCCGGTGCCACAACCGGCGGCAACACAGGAAACGGCGCCGCAGCCGGAAGCGCTTGCACCGCAGCAACCCGCGCCGCAGCCGGAGCAGCAGCGCCCGGAAACGACCGATGGTACGGGCACAAATTAAGGGACCGCTATGTTTGATTTTGATGAGGAACTGAAAAAGCTTCCCGCATCTCCGGGAGTTTATCTTATGCATGATGCCGCCGATACCATTATTTATGTGGGTAAGGCGGTTAATCTGCATAACCGTGTCCGCTCCTATTTTCGCAAGATAGTTGGGAGAGGCCCCCAGATCGACAAGATGGTGCAGCAGATCGCAAGGTTTGAGTACATCGTGACGGACTCCGAGCTGGAAGCGTTAGTGCTTGAGAATAACCTTATCAAAGAATACAGCCCGAAATACAATACCATGCTTAAGGATGATAAAACTTATCCTTATATCAAGGTGACGGTGGGCGAGGACTATCCGCGTATACTTTTTTCCAGGGAGATGAAGAAAGACCGTTCCAAATATTTTGGACCGTACACCAGCGCGGCGGCGGTGAAGGATACGATCGATCTGATGAATAAGCTCTATCAGCTGCGTACATGCAACCGGAAGCTTCCGGGAGACATCGGGCAGGAGCGTCCCTGTCTGAATTACCACATCAGGCAGTGTATGGCGCCGTGCCAGGGTTATATCAGTCGGGAAGAATACCGGAAACGGGTGGATCAGGCGCTTGATTTCCTGAACGGCAATTACAGACCAGTCCTGAAAGACCTGGAAGAAAAAATGACCCAGGCGTCGGAAAATCTTGAGTTTGAGGAAGCAATTCGTTACCGCGATCTGTATAACAGTGTAAAAAGCGTAGCGCAGAAGCAGAAGATCACGGACAGCGACGGCGAGGATAAAGACATTCTGGCGCTGGCACAGGACGAGACGGATGCGGTGGTGCAGGTTTTCTTCGTACGCGGTGGCAAGCTGATCGGCAGAGAACATTTCTATATGACGCATGTGCAGGGATATGATCCCTCGCAGATACTTCTTGACTTCGTGAAACAGTTCTATGCGGGGACTCCGTTTATTCCCAGAGAATTGATGCTTCAGGAAGAGATCGCAGATATTGATATTCTGGAAAAATGGCTCAGCAGCCGCAAGGGCAGCAGGGTCTATATCCGCGTGCCTAAAAAGGGCACAAAAGAAAAGCTGGTGGAGCTGGCGGCACAGAACGCATATCTTGTTCTGAGCCGGGATAAAGAACGCATCAGGCGGGAGGAAGGCAGGACCATCGGCGCGGTCAAAGAGATAGCCGCTTTACTGGGGCTGGATCATATCAGCCGCATGGAGGCGTACGATATATCCAATATCAGCGGGTTTGCCAATGTCGGTTCTATGGTGGTTTTTGAAAAAGGAAAAGCCAAGCGCAGCGACTACCGCAAATTCCGCATTCAGTCCGTATCGGGACCGGACGACTATGCCTGTATGAAGGAAGTGCTGACGAGGCGCTTCCTTCACGGTATGGAAGAAAAAGAAGAGCTGGACCGCAAAGAAATCGATCATGCGCTCGGCAGTTTTACGAAGTTCCCCGATCTGCTTCTGATGGACGGCGGCAAGGGACAGGTCAATATCGCGCTGCAGGTATTGGAGGAACTGCACATAGATATACCTGTGTGCGGTATGGTGAAGGATGATAACCACCGGACTAGAGGCTTGTTTTATCAAAATGAGGAGCTTCCCATAGACACGCATTCAGAGGGATTTAAGCTGATCACAAGGATCCAGGACGAAGCCCACCGGTTTGCCATAGAGTATCACCGTTCCCTGCGCTCCAAGGCACAGGTGAGGTCGGTGCTGGATGAGATACCGGGCGTTGGCCCGGCCAGACGTAAGGCGTTAATGAAGCATTTCGGGTCTATCGAGGAGATCAAAGAAGCATCGGTAGAGAAGCTGTGCGAGGTGCGGGAGATACCGGAGCATATTGCGGAACAGATACACGAGTATTTTACGGAACGGAATAAAGGCGGTTGAGCAAAGGCAGCCCGTGTCTGAAAGCCGTGCGGCTTATTGCGAATCGCCTTTTATTGTGGTAAGATATACGCGATAGCAATGAGCCATGCGGATACGCCGTTCTACAAAACGGCTGCTTTGCAGACGCTTTTGAGGAACGGCGTATCAATAGGGCGAATGCCCGCGATGAGGGGAACCGAAGGTTTCCCGAATACGCATGGCGTAAGACGTAAAGGAGAGGGATATGGCGAGCATCAGTTTAACCAAAGTTATCGAGAAATTTAAGTTTGAAAACCTTACACCGGAAATCGATATCTCCAAGATCAAGGTGACGCAACCGGATATCAACAGACCGGCGCTTCAGATTGCGGGCTATTTCGAGCATTTTGAAACGACACGTATACAGGTCGTGGGATTTGTGGAATATTCCTACATGAACGGACTCGACAGGGACAGGCAGATAGAGATCTATGAGAAGCTGCTCAACAATCCGATTCCCGGTATTGTGTTCTGCAGGGAGCTTCACCCCAACGATCTGTTTAGAGAGACTGCGGTTAAATACGGTGTGCCGCTTTTGATGACGAAGAAAGCAACTTCGGCATGTATGGCGGAGATCATCAGATGGTTGAACGTGCAGCTTGCACCCTGTATCTCCGTGCACGGCGTTTTGGTGGACGTATACGGCGAGGGCGTCCTGATCACGGGCGAGAGCGGAATCGGTAAATCCGAGGCGGCTCTGGAACTGATCAAGAGAGGACACCGTCTTGTGACAGATGATGTGGTCGAGTTAAGAAGAGTAAGCGAAGATACGCTGGTAGGTTCGGCGCCGGATATCACCAAGCATTTTATCGAGCTGCGCGGTATCGGTATCGTGGATGTCAAGGCGCTGTTCGGCGCATCCAGCGTAAAGGACACACAGAACATCGATCTTGTCATCCGTCTGGAGGACTGGGATAAAGACAAGGAGTATGACCGGCTTGGACTGGAAGAAGAGTACACGGAATATCTGGGCAACAAGGTGGTGTGTCACAGTATTCCTATCAGACCGGGCCGTAACCTGGCGATCATCTGTGAGTCGGCGGCGGTCAATCACCGCCAGAAGAAGATGGGTTATAACGCCGCACAGGAGTTGTATAAGCGGGTACAGGAATCTCTGGCCAACAAGCGGGAGGATGACTGACACTGCATGACTGACAGCGCAAGGGCAATCGACAGCACAGGACGATTGGCAGCGTGCGGACGACTGTGTCCGGGTGCGTTGAATGAAGCGGAATGAATAAGAGAGGACGGAATTGTTAAATGGCAAAGTATGTATTTGGGGTAGATATAGGGGGCACCACCGTGAAGCTGGGTCTGTTCGATACGGACGGAAATGTGTCCGACAAGTGGGAGATTCCCACGAGAACCGAAAACAGCGGCACAAATATTCTGCCTGACATTGCGAAGAGCATTCAGGATAAGATGTCAGAAAAAGGCATTGACAAGGCGGAGGTCGCAGGCGTAGGCGTGGGTGCGCCCGGTCCTGTGGACGGAGACGGGATCATACATAAAGCAGTCAATTTGGGCTGGGGTGAGCTGAATCTGAAAAAAGAGCTCACAGCGCTTCTCGGCGGTATGCGCGTGGAGGGCGGAAACGATGCCAATGTCGCGGCGCTCGGAGAGATGTGGAAGGGCGGCGGACAGGGTCATAAGAATCTGGTGGCCGTTACGCTCGGAACAGGCGTCGGCGGCGGCATTATCATAAACGGTAAGATCATGACGGGCGCCACCGGCTCCGGCGGTGAGATCGGGCATATCCATGTGGAGGATAACGAGACGGAGGCGTGCGGCTGCGGTAATTACGGCTGTCTTGAGGAGTACGCTTCCGCAACCGGCATCACAAGGCTTGCGAATAGAAAGCTGGAGACAAGCGGCAAAGCCAGTGTGTTAAGACAGGGAGAGGTTTCGGCGAAGGCTGTGTTCGATGCGGTGAAGGCCGGAGATGAACTCGCCATTGAAATAGCGCAGCAGTTTGGGGAATATCTGGGCAAGGGGCTTGCTGTGATCGCAGGCGTTATCAATCCGGAGATCTTCGTGATCGGCGGCGGTGTGTCGAAGGCCGGAGAAGTGCTGTTTGATTATATCCGTCCTTCCTTTGAAAAAACGGTATTCCACGGCTGCCGGAATACCGGGTTTGCGCTTGCCACCCTCGGAAACGATGCGGGTATTTACGGCGCGGCCAGAATGATACTGGAATAAATTTGAACGGAACAGATTAACAGGAGAGAGAATACATATAATATAAGCAGCAATCTGTGAAACGGACGGTATGGCAATTGAGCGCATCAAAGTATGATTACATTCAAACATTGATTCCTGACGGGCGCATATTTTATAACGTATCGATGAAGGAATACACCACTTTTCGCGTTGGCGGGGAAGCGGAGTGTCTTATTCTGATACAGAAGGAGGAAGAGCTTGAGAAGCTGGTTCCTTATCTGAAGCAGATCGAACAGGAATATTTCATTCTCGGAAACGGCAGTAATCTTCTGATAGGCGACAAAGGCTATCAGGGTATCATATTGAAGATGGACGGACCGATGGAGCAGATCACCGTGGACGGTACGCGTATCACTGCCAAGGCGGGCGCGATGCTTTCAAGAGTGGCAGTGACGGCAAGAGAAAACGGATTGACCGGTCTGGAGTTCGCGGCGGGCATCCCCGGTAGTATCGGCGGCGGCGTGGTGATGAATGCGGGCGCATACGGCGGAGAGATGAAGCAGGTTGTGGAGTCTGTGCGCGTGATGGACGGTGAAGGCCAGATCACAACACTGGACAACGATACGATGGAGTTCGGCTACCGCACAAGCATAATCCGGAACAGACCGTTTATCGTTCTGGAGATCGTGCTTCGTCTGGCGGAGGGAAACCGGGAACAGATCGGCGCCAGAATGGAAGAGCTGTCGCAGCTTCGCAGGAGCAGGCAGCCGCTTGAGTATGCCAGCGCGGGCAGCACTTTTAAGAGGCCGGAAGGGTACTTTGCCGGGAAGCTTATTATGGATGCAGGACTTCGCGGATTTCGCATTGGCGGCGCACAGGTGTCGGATAAGCATTGCGGTTTTATCGTAAACACAGGAAAAGCCACGGCTGCCGATATCAGGGAAGTGATAGAGGAGGTTCAGGAGCGGGTGAAAGAAAGATTCCATGTATCGCTTGAGCCGGAAATAGTTTTTCTGGGTGAATTTTAGGAGGTTGCCATGAGATTTGTTGTTGTGACAGGCATGAGCGGCTCCGGCAAGCGGACCGCCATGAAGATGCTGGAGGATGTGGGATTTTATTGTGTGGACAACCTGCCTGTGCCCCTGATCGAAAAGTTTGTGGAGCTGGTTGCCACGCCAAACGGTGAGATCAGCAAGGTGGCGCTTGGACTTGACGTGCGCGCGGACCAGCCGTTTGGCGATGCGGTGAGTATTCTGGACAAGCTGAAAGAGAACGGCTATTTGTTCGAGATCCTTTTTCTGGAAGCGAGCGATGCCGTACTGCTCAAACGGTATAAGGAGACGCGGCGTATGCATCCCCTGTCGCCGGAAGGCAGGGTGGAGGAAGGAGTCCGCAGAGAGCGCGAGATACTTGAGGCTGTCAAGAAGAAAGCGGATTATGTGATCGATACGTCGAACCTTCTGACTAGGGAGCTGAAAGAGGAGATAGACCATATTTTTGTGCGCAATGAAGAATATAATTCTCTGATGGTATCCGTCATATCCTTCGGATTTAAATACGGTATTCCGGCAGATGCCGATCTGGTTTTTGACGTAAGGTTCCTGCCCAACCCGTTCTATATTGACGAGCTTAAGCATAAGACTGGTAATGATAAAGAGGTACGGGACTATGTGATGAATTTCCCTGAGGCATCGGTTTTCCTTGATAAACTGACGGATATGATGGATTTCCTTATCCCGAACTACGTTAAGGAAGGCAAGCACCAGCTGGTAATAGGGATCGGGTGCACCGGCGGCAAGCACAGGAGTGTGACGCTGGCCAATGAGCTTTATGCCAAGATGAAGGATCGCGGAAATTACGGTACAAAATTGTATCACAGGGATATTAAACAGGGAGTATGATTTGGAATGTCTTTTTCCGGTACAGTCAAAGAAGAACTTGCGACACAGATAAATCCCGCCAGACACTGTCAGATGGCGGAATTGGCGGCCATGCTTCATTTTTGTGCAAGTACGTCCGGCGGGGGAAGGCATCTGCGCCTGGACACGGAAAATGAGGCGGTTGCGAAAAAGTGCTTTACAATATTCAAAAAAGCATTTAATATAGATAATGTTGTAACGGAAGGGAAAGATAGACTTCTGCCCGATGATGAATCGGAGTTAAAGGTAATACAGGCGCTTCATCTTACAGGAACGGACACAGACACAGGCGCGCTGGCGCTTGGCGAACCGGTGAATTCGTTGTTAATCAAGAATTCCTGCTGCATGAGAGCATATTTGAGAGGCGCTTTTTTGAGCATCGGTTCCATGAGCAATCCTGAGAAAAGTTATCATCTGGAGTTCGTCTGCAATTACCGGCCACAGGCTGAACAGCTAATTGACATCATTCGGGAATTCCAGATCGACGCCAGGATCATCAAGCGCAAGAAGTATTATGTCGTCTATATCAAGGAAGGCGCGGGGATCGTTGATCTGCTCAATGTCATGGGCGCGCATGTTTCGTTGATGAATCTGGAAAATCTGAGGATCGTCAAGGAAATGCGCAATTCCGTCAACAGGCGGGTCAATTGCGAGACGGCCAATATTTCCAAAACTGTCACAGCGGCGTCAAAACAGATCGAAGACATACTCTTGATCCGTGATAAGTACGGATTTGAAAATTTGCCTGATAATTTGAAACAGATGGCAGAGATCCGGTTGGAATATCCGGATGCTGCTCTGAAGGAACTGGGCGGATATCTGGAACCTGCCGTGGGTAAATCGGGTGTAAACCACAGACTGCGCAGGCTGAGTGAGATCGCCGATGGGATCAGGTCATAAAAGGAGGAGAATATTATGATTCAAAAATCTATCCGGATCAAACTGGATACGGGATTGGAAGCAAGACCGGTGGCGATGCTGGTACAGGTGGCAAGCCAGTTTGAGAGCAGCGTGTACATCAATGCCGATAACAAGAAGGTCAATGCCAAAAGTATTATGGGCATGATGAGTCTTGGCCTTGACAGCGGCGAAGATGTAATCGTTACCGCAGAAGGCAGGGACGAAGAAGCTGCGGTTGCAGAGATCGAAAATTTTTTAAGCGGCAGATAAGCGGTCAGATCATGTACATGACATTTAGATAAGGCAGAATGTAAGAGGTTTCCACTGAAGGAAATCTCTTTTTGTTTATCTTTATAGTTTCTTTATTGATTCCCTGATATGCCGGTGATAAAATATTCTTACTATACATATACGGAGGCGGATATGAAACAACAGATGCTGTTTATCTATAATCCCAGGGCGGGGAAGGCACAGATCAGAAGTAACCTGCTGGACATTATAGATACGTTTGTAAAGTCCGGTTATGAGGTGACGGCTTATCCCACACAAGCGGCGGGCGATGCCATTAAGGCTGTCAAAGAGCGGCGTGCCGGGTATGATATCGTTGTGTGCAGCGGCGGCGATGGAACCCTTGACGAAGTGGTCACGGGCATGATGCAGTGCGACGAGAAGCTGCCGATCGGATATGTTCCGGCGGGGAGCACCAACGATTTTGCGAACAGTCTCGGGATTCCGAAGAGCATGACCAAAGCTGCGGACGCCGTGGTGAAGGGCAGGGATTTTGCATGCGATATCGGCGCTTTCAATAATGACAGTTTTATTTATGTAGCGGCCTTCGGACTCTTTACGGATGTGTCTTACGAGACGAATCAGGATATCAAGAATGTTCTCGGACATGCGGCGTATCTGCTGGAGGGAGTCAGGAGACTTCCGGCAGTACATTCTTATGCCCTTAAGATCTCGTATGAAGACAAAGTGATCGAGGGAGAATTTCTATACGGTATGGTCACTAACTCCTATTCTGTAGGCGGCTTTCGGGGACTCACCGGCAAGGACGTCCTGCTGGACGACGGGCTGTTTGAAGTGATGCTGGTCCGCAAGCCGGCCAATCCCCTTGATCTCAATAATATCATTAGAGCACTGGTGGATAAACGTGTAAAATCGGAACATATCTATACTTTTAAAACATCACGACTGACGGTGGAGAGCGAAGAGCCGGTAGCATGGACGCTGGACGGTGAGTATGGCGGAGATCATACGAAGGCCGTTATCAGTAACAGTCCGCGTGTGCTGCGTCTCAGGGTGCCGCAGGAATACATTGAACAAAGCTGACGCAGGAATTTTCCGAGAATATGTTTGCGTAAGGTCAAGCTTTGCGGTATAATAAAGGGCGAAAGTTATTAGCCGGCCTGCCGGCCGGCCCAAATAATCATAAATATTAAGAAAGGTGGTAAGAAGAATGCCATTAGTAACAACTACTGAAATGTTCAAGAAGGCATACAATGGCGGATATGCCGTTGGTGCATTCAATGTCAACAACATGGAGATCGTACAGGGTATCACAGAAGCGGCTGGCGAGCTGAACAGCCCTGTTATCCTTCAGGTTTCCAAAGGCGCGCGTGCCTATGCAAATCACACCTATCTGGTTAAGCTGGTAGAGGCGGCGGTTGAGGAGAATCCTCAGATCCCGATCGCTCTCCACTTAGACCACGGCGATACTTTTGAATTGTGTAAATCCTGTATCGATGGCGGATTTACTTCCGTTATGATCGATGCGTCTTCCAAATCTTTTGAAGAGAATATTGCTCTGACCAAACAGGTTGTAGAGTATGCCCATGCAAACGGCGTAGTGGTAGAGGCTGAGCTTGGTACGCTGGCAGGCGTGGAGGATGAAGTAAAGGTAGAGGCCGGTAAGGAGATGTATACCCGTCCTGAGGAGGTAGAGGAGTTCGTATCCAGAACAGGATGTGATTCTCTTGCGATCGCAATCGGAACATCCCACGGCGCATATAAGTTTACGGCTGCACAGTGTACAAGAAACGCTGACGGCGTTCTTGTTCCGCCTCCGCTTCGTTTCGACGTACTGGAGGAGTGCATTAAGCGTCTCCCCGGTTTCCCGATCGTTCTGCACGGTTCGTCATCCGTTCCGCAGGAGTTTGTAAAGATGGTAAACCAGTACGGCGGCAATATGCCTGATGCGGTAGGTATTCCGGAAGAGCAGCTTCGTAAAGCAGCTGAGCTTGCCGTATGTAAGATCAATATCGATTCCGATATCCGTCTTGCAATGACAGGTAACATTCGTAAATACTTCGCTGAGCATCCGGATCACTTTGATCCTCGTCAGTATCTGAAACCGGCTCGTCAGGCTGTTAAGGATATGGTTGCTCACAAGATCAAGAACGTACTTGGTTCCGATGGCAAAGCCTAAAGAGCATAGAATAAATAAGAACCCCTTCCGTTCGGAGGGGGTTTCTTGATTCAGTAAGGCATGGCTATTGACGGTGAGCAGCACAGCGAATACGATCAGGGGACAAAGAGGAGGAACCGTTGAATGAACATCTATTTGCTTCGCCACGGCGAGACTGACTGGAACCGTGAGAAACGGATCCAGGGGCGAACCGATATCGGCATGAATGACAGAGGAAGAATGCAGATCCGGCATGCGGCGGACGTCCTTGCGTCTCTGCCGGTGGATATTGAAGTCATTCTGTCAAGCCCGCTTTCCAGAGCCTGTGAGAGCGCTCGGATCGTCGCAGACCGGCTGGGTTATCGCCGGGAGGATATCGTTGTGGAGCCGCTGCTGATAGAGAGATGCTTCGGTGAGGGCGAGGGCCTGACGGAGCGGGAGCGCAGAGCGAAATATCCCGATTCTCCGTTCGGGCATATCTACCCCGGCATGGAATCCGTAGAGGAGCTGCTGGGGCGTGCGCGTAAGGCTTTTGATAAGATCACAGAGACATATTGCGATAAAGAAAATGTGCTGGCGGTCTGCCACGGCGCGATCCTGTTTGCGATCATGTCAGCGGCAACAGACGGCGGGATCGTCTACTGGGGAGATCAGATCACATTGGAGCAGGGCAATATCCATCGGCTCATATATAAGGATGGCGTTGTGGAGGCGGCACAGTACAGTGCGGCGGAACCCGTCTTTAAAAATATCGTGTTATAGATTTCTTTCGCTGTGATTACATATTCGATCATCCGGCGGCATTGACATATTGTGCCAGGAAATTATGGATCGTCCCATAGTATGCATCCGGATCTTTGTCCTGGGGCTGCCCGTGGCCGGCCCCGTCAATAATCAGCAGTTCTTTGGGACACGATGCGGCCGCATACAGGTCCTTGGACATTTGTACGGATATCATGGCGTCTGCGGAGCCGTGAATAAAAAGTGTCGGCGTACTGCTTTGCCTGACGGCATCAATTGCCGATGCATCCATCAGGTCATAACCGCCGCGTGCAAGCAGCGCAAGCCGCGCAGAATCCACCAGCGGAAAAGCCGGCAGATAGAACCATTCTTTTATCTTATCGCCGAACATGGAATAGGCATCCGTGTAGGCGCTGTCCGCAACAACGGCGGCAATGCAATTTGGCATATCTTCTTCGCCTGTCATCATCAGTGCGGTGGCGGCGCCCATAGACTGTCCGTGCAGTATGATCTCTGCATCCGGATCCTGACTTAATATGTAATCGATCCATAACGCACAGTCGTAATGATCCGTCCAGCCCATTCCGATAAAATCTCCCTTACTTTCACCCTGACAGCGCAGATCGGGAACGATCACATGATATCCCTCTTCCTGATACCAACATGCGAAAGGATACATTTCTTCCTTCCATCCCGTGTAGCCGTGTAGTATAAGCGCCCATCTGTGGCCTGCCGTACCCTGGCTGTTACGGCCTCCCGTAATCTCCTGCGTATCGTATCCGTACAGGGCATCGGTTTGTTCCGGGCCGGCTTCATCCGGAAAAAACTCCGTGGCGATCAACGTATAGCCGTCGTCGGTCACGACGGAGATCTTCTGTGACTTAACGTTCTCCAGCCATTTATTTGTTTTGTTTAATGCAAGCTGACGGTTTACCTGAATATCGGATGTCTGCACCTGCGCGGCATAGCTTTCGTCGGTGATACGCTTGAAAGCTTCCAGCCTGCGCATAAAAGAAGGCACCAGTGCGGCGCTTACGAGAAGATTTACCAGAATAATATAGAATACGGCCAGCAGTAAGACTATAACAGCCAGTATCCTAAAGGCTTTGCGTTTTTGCTTCAATTTTACCATTTCCTTTGTAAAATATCTCTGCCTTTATTTTACCATACTGCAGTCTGTTCTGCCAGCCGCATTGTATTGTCAGTTATGTTATATTTTTACATTTTATATTATCATTACTCCGCGTGTTCTTCGTTGATATCCGGGAAAACGGAGAGCATAGGCTTCTCGTCCTTCTTGTGGATTACGCGGTCCACATAGTTTTTCGTGATCTTCATGACAAGCGGGGACAGGCACAGTACGCCGACCAGGTTCGGCATTGCCATCAGTCCGTTAAAGGTATCGGACAGATCCCACGCAAGGCTAAGCTTCATCGTTGCGCCGATGAAGATCATTACGATAAACACAAGGCGGTATGCGATAATAGATTTAGTGCCGAACAGATATTCCCATGCCTTGGTGCCGTAGTGACTCCAGCCAAGAACCGTGGAGAATGCAAACAGCAGGATCGCCAGCGCAATAAACATCGGACCGAAGGAACCGAATACGGTAGCGAACGCTTCCCCGACTAACGCCGAGTCCGCCGATTCGCTCAATACCGCGCCGGTCTCCAGGTCGATCAGACCGGAAGAAAGCACTGCGAACGCCGTCAGTGTGCAGACTACCATAGTGTCTGCAAATACTTCAAAGATGCCCCACATACCTTGGCGCACAGGCTCCTTGACGTTGGAGTTGGAGTGTACCATAACGGAGGAACCAAGACCGGCCTCGTTGGAGAATACGCCTCGCTTCATGCCCCATGTGAGAGCCATCTTGACGCCGGAACCGACGATACCGCCGCCCACTGCACGCAGTCCGAAAGCGCCCTTGAAGATCGCGCCGAACACCGCGCCTACATGACCTATGTTGACAAAGAAGATCACCAGCGCACCGACAATGTATGCGATCGCCATGAAAGGAACCAGTTTCTCGGTCACGGATGCGATACGCTTAAGACCGCCCAGAATAACAAGCGCGGCGAGGATCATCAGCGCTACGCCGGTTATGGCAGGCGAAACATGGAATGCAGCTTTCATGTTCGCCGCTATGGAGTTGACCTGACTCATGTTGCCGATGCCGAAAGATGCCAGCAGGCAGAAGAGGGAAAACAGAACAGCCAGTACCGCGCCGATCTGTTTGCAGCCCTTGTAGGAGCCCAGACCGTCTTTTAAGTAGTACATGGCGCCTCCGCACCATTCGCCCTTAGAATTTTTGCGGCGATAGTAAATACCCAGCACATTTTCGGAATAGTTGGTCATCATGCCAAAGAAAGCTACGACCCACATCCAGAAGATTGCACCCGGACCGCCCGCGATCAACGCGCTGGCAACGCCCACGATATTACCTGTGCCGATCGTAGCCGCCAGTGCCGTACATAAGGACTGGAACTGCGAGATCGCCTTGTCGTCCTTGCCGGTATGTTTGGTGATATGCTTGTCGCTGAAAATACCGCCGATCGTATTTTTCCACCAGTGTCCGATGTGAGATAACTGGAAGAATCTGGTCAGAATGGTCATCAGGATGCCTGTGCCGACCAACAGGATCAGCATGGGAATACCCCATACGAAACCGTTGACGGCGCTGTTGACTTTCGTGATCATATCCACGAGTCCGCTCATAATAGTTTCCTCCTTTTTCTGTTCCGTAAAAAAGCGTAGACACAGAAAGTATGTCTACGCTGACATTCGGAAAACATTTTTCTTCTTAATATATGTATGTTACATCTAGCAAAGTATAACACACATGTAATCGGAAAACAAGCATAAATTGTATATATACATATTTATCTGGATATTGGGATATAAATGATCGCCCCATAAAAGGGAGGATGCCAAGTAGAGAATAATCTCTACTTGGCATTTATTATGAAAAAGTTTTATTTAATCAGAAAAATCTGTTTTTCAGCTTTGTTGTAATATAAGTATATGTAAGAGAAATGTCTAAAAAATGATTCGACCATGAAGTTTTTTTAAATTAAATATGAATAAATTATGAACGAGACACATGCGGCGGAATAGAAAATGCAGATCTGTTCTGTGAAGCGGTTATTCTTCTGCCCCTTCCGGTTTGCGGTAGTTTGCCAGATATTCGGAGAAAGTCGTTGTCGGAAGCATACGGCGTTTTCGAATCATATCTGACCAGATGGTATTGCCCTCTTCTTCTGTAATAATTCCGGCGCCTATGGCTTCAATCAGAATATCCCCGGTCGTAATATGTGAGATATTATATTTCTCCACATACGGGCGGATATCACGCAGATTATTGCTGGCAAGCGTTCCGTCTCTCTGTTTCGCCATAGCGATTCCGGCGGCTTCGCCTCTGCCAATAATTCTCATTCCTGCTTCCGGCGAAGTCGTCATCTGCAGGTAATCGTTGTATTCCTCAGAACCTGCTTCCATACTCTCAACGGAAAGATACTTATTATTCTTCAACGTATCGACCCGTGCCAGAAGATGAGGGACTTTCTGAAGCTCATGATAGACTTGTGCGGGCAAAATAATTCTTCCTGCATATAACCTCGCCAGAATGCTCTCCTCCCGAGTCCAGAGAAAAGAGGAAAGACAATCTGTATCAAAGAAATACTTTTTAGTCAATTGCATGTCCCTCCTGATCATCTTCATCCAAGCCGAACGCAATATCATCGCGAAAAGCATCAAGTAACAGTTCATCGATCTTTCCCGGAGAGACCAGGTCTTTTTGTCGTAATTCTTCTACCTGCTTCAGATAGTGCCCATACGTTCTTTTCTGCAGTTCAATAGGTGTCGGTTTATACAGCTTATCATCAAATCCGAGGTATCTTGCTGCATACATGACTCCGGAGCTGTAATCTTTAAGTTTGTCAGAAGAAAGATACCCTTCCGAGACCAGTCGCCAGAACATTGCCAGATGACTCATCCCAAAGTATTGCTCAAGCGTAATAACATGCTGTATAGATAGCTGGCTGTCACCGGCTGTCTTCTTTATTGCTGCCTTCAAAGACTTGTACGGTGCGAGAAAGTAGGAGGCAAACTGATCCGCACACTTCTCACTCTCACTTTTGGGATCAAGCCTTTTAGAGCAAACATTAAAGCCCGATTCATCATCGAAATACAGATGGTACAACTCATGGGCAAGTGAAAACCGCTGACGGCCATATGACATAGTCGAGTTGATTGCTATCAGTTTTATTATATTATCCCGGACACACATTCCACTGATGTTTTCGCCGAGAGGATAAAACACGAGTGTAAGTCCATCAATTTGGTTCGCAAGAGAAAAAATATCAACCGGTGAATTGGCGTCTTCTCCAAGCAATTCCCTTAGTTCCTGTGCTTTTGTACTAAGCTCCAACTTATCCAACATTTGATTCCTCCAGTGTCTTCGCCATGAATCTGCTATTGATCGCAATCTTCTCTATATCGGCAATGATATGCAGATCTTCCTGGCTGACATCCTGTGCTCTAAAAGCAAACTGGATCGGATGGGTCTCTTCCTCCGGGTCCGCAAAGGCAGCAAGACTATATCCGTAAAGATTCGCAACGCTTTCTAACTGATCAACAGTGAGGTTTCTCTCTCCGGTTTCGACCTTTGATATGAAAGTTTGAGTCACTCCCAGATAGTCCGCGATCTGTTCTTGCCGCAGGCCTGTTTTCTTCCTCATCATTTTAAGTTTTTCATAAATTGTGGTCATGGCAAATCATCCTTTCGTCTCTTGGGAGTATTATACACTCTTCAAGTCATATTTTCAAATGATTATTTTATAAAAATATGACAAAGCGCAAGCTCATTCCATTTTAATATACTCAATGAGTGGAATCAAATATTTTCGATCCGTCCAGTCGCAGTTCTGCCCTGAAGCAGATAACAGCGCTTTCATCCACGGTTCACAGGTCGTAGGATCTTTTTTTGCAACGGCTTTTTGTAGCATTTTGCAAAGCGTGCGGTCTACAAATTTCATCTTGCTATGGGAGGGAAAACAGACGATATTTTACGAAAATGGTATTCGTTTTCTATGCTTGTTGCGAAACTTCTCGATTTACAAAACTGCGAAGGGACAGGAAAGGAGTCTGCCCACAAGGTTTTACGCCTCGTGGAGCAGAAACTGTATTAAGGCAGTCGGACAAAATATCTACATCAGAATCTTATCCGGTTCGGGGTAATCCACACCGAATGTCTCTACCGTAACGGTTTTGATCTTCTGTTCTTTCAACGGACGGTCGGAATAATCCGTGGCCGTCTCTGCGATTTTATTGACATTCTCCATTCCTTCTGTCACTTTGCCGAAAGCCGCATAGGAACCGTCCAGATGAGGCGCGTTTTTGTGCATGATAAAAAACTGGCTGCCTGCGGAATTGGGGTGCATGCTGCGCGCCATAGAAAGCACGCCGGCGGTATGCTTTAAGTCGTTGGGATAACCATTCTGCGCAAATTCACCGCGAATGGAATAACCCGGACCGCCCATGCCTGTACCTTCGGGATCGCCGCCCTGGATCATGAAGCCTTTGATGACTCTGTGAAAAATCAGCCCGTCATAGAATTTCTGATTGATGAGACTTATAAAATTGTTGACGGATACAGGCGCGATGTCGGGGTAAAGCTCCGCCTTGATAACATCACCGTTTTCCATCGTGAAAGTAACAATAGGATTCTGTGCCATTTGGTCCTCCGTTCTAAAATCAAATGCTCGCGCCCACGCTCGATTTCTCGCTTCGCTTGCGCTTGATTTCTTGCTGATATGGAATTATACTCCAGAATCCGTCTGCTGCGCAGCCGTCGTGCTGGCGCACTAAAAGATTCTGTCGTTATCATATCAGGCGAAATCAAATGCTCGCTTTGCTCGCGCTTGATTTCTTGCTGATATGATATATTATATATAGAAAAAAGGAGAGAATGCAAGAGAAAGATGTTTGACAGGGTAGTGCTGTGGATGGAACGGAACAAGACTGCGCCGCTGGAACGGCTGTGCGATGATTTGCGCTCTCACGGTGTGACGGTGGAGGTATGCGCGCGCGGCGCTGACAAGGACGCATTGTATATCACGGATGATGAAGCGGCATTTCATACGCTGCGGCAGCAGGGCTTCTATGTTCTTCCCTGTCGGCATGAACAGAATGCGGGCGCGGAATTTAAAGGGGCGCTGTATGTGATAGAGCAGATTCAGGAAATGGACTATGAGGCGATAGACATGGCATACCGCCGCCTTGCAGGTCTTCCGTGGGACATTCTTACAACAGAGCGTTGTATCATCCGCGAGACGACAGAGGCGGATGTGGACAGCTTTTACAGGATCTATGCGGAACCGGATATCACGGCATATATGGAGGATCTGTACGCCGACAGGGATGCGGAGATGGCCTATATCAGTGATTACAGGGAGAAAATATACAGTTTTTACGGGTACGGCATGTGGACGGTTCTTGACCGTGCATCCGATACGGTGATCGGGCGCGCCGGTATCAGCTGGCGGGAGGGATTTGACCTGCCGGAGCTGGGGTTTGTGATCGGCGTACCGTGGCAGAGGCATGGATACGCCTATGAAGTATGCAGCGCGATACTTGAATATGCGGGACAGGAGCTGGGTATGACTCAGATACAGGCGTTAGTCATGGAGGGAAACCGTAAGTCCGAAAATCTGTGCCGGAAGTTGGGCTTTTGTTATGCAGACAGGGTGGAGACAGGCGGTAAAATATACCGGAGGTTCGTGCGGACGCAATAACATAAGTCAGGAAATACATGACCAAGGCATGAAAAATGTCTGTTGACAGCTGCATTGTGGGGGGGGGTACAATATGAGGAGTGAATAGGCGGAAGGTCAAAACAAAACGAGGGAGAAAAAAGTAATGTATAAAGTATTAAGAAATTTCTGCATAGGTATTCTGGTCGTGCTGCTCATATTGATGTATGGCGGCAGCGCGTTGACACGAATGGCGTTTAGCAAGCCTGTGGATGTTTATGAAGACATTCTGGACGATGCGGGCCGTTTGAAAAGAGGACTTGCTATTGAAACAGAACTCCCGCTTCTGATGGAGTGCTTTGGCTCGGCAACATCAACTCAAACAAACGGTTACGATAATTCAACTTTAATAGGCGACGCTACCTACTATTACATTATGCCCGTACCGGTAGGAGAAGAAACCTATTATGTGGCGCTTGAGACAAGCTCAAAGAATGACAACTATGATATGCTTAAAAAGCTTAGTCAGAGCACAATGAATCGACTCTATATGGTGGAATCGGAAGAAAACGAAGCGGAGCCGGTACATATTACAGGCGGATTAACATCATTGGATGACGAATTGTATAAATACATGAAACAATGGTTTGAAGAGACGGAATGGTTTGAAGGCGAGGCGGATATTGAAAAATATGTATTACCGCTCAGTTTCAGTGAAGAAAATTATATGAGCCTGAAAATCGTATTTTTTGTGCAGCTTGCGATTGTTGTTGCTCTCCTGATTGCGATAATTATTTTTTCTCTTAAAGAGAAGAAAGCCGCGGCGAGCGACGCATCTTAGTGAAAAGAATATAATTTACAATGAAAGAAAAAGTTAAAAGGGTAGAAGGGTGATGCAATGGGTAGGATTATCTTTTCCTATAGGATTGCTTATGATATGGGTTTTGCACCATGTATAGATAACAATATTTTTACTCTGGCCTGCTGTAAAGGAGGGCAGATCCGGAATGGAAAGAATATAATTACCGGTCTCAGGTATCATGTTGGACAACATTATTACAAGCATCCTGATGATGAGATATACCTTTTCGGTATTTATAAAAATAGTATGCTCTACTATGCAAGGATCACAGACGTTATTACGATGAATGAATATTTCTCAACGCGGGGGAAAAGCGTATATGGAGACAGAACCGATCAAATATATGATGCAGAAGCCGGTATATTAAAGCGGAATGATTTATTACCGCATATACACCCGAAGGGATCTGTCCAGATCGGACAGGACAGGAATGGTCATTATGTATTAGTTTCCCGGCAATTTACATACTTTGGGAAAAATGCTCCTGCTATTGACGCTGAAATTCTGCGTATACTTCCTAAAAACAGAGAGATCAAAAAATATGCGGATTCTTGTTCGGAGCACGAGACTCTTCACAGCTATGCGATGGGGTCGATCGGTTCTTTTCAGGGAGTGATCGGTGCGCCGCATGATTCTCTTTATGACTGATTCTTTAAGGAGTGGTAATGAAGATTATATTATCCAGAAAGGGATTTGATACCACAAGCGGCGGCTGTCCCAGCCCGATACTGCCTGATGGAACATTATTATCTCTGCCCATACCAGATGAGGAAAATCTGAAGTATAGTGATCTGCAATATAATGGCTTTAGCTATGACAGAATTTTGACCGGTTTAAATCCAAAAGCGGTTTATAGCGGCTGCCATCTTGACCCGGATATTCGGGAGGGCGTCCGAATCGTGCCGGTAGATAACTGGCGGCCTGCTTTCGGTCAGACGGGAAGCGCGTTGGGGGTACTGCGTAATGCGGAAGTGACAGTTGGGGACTTGTTCTTGTTTTTCGGAATCTTTCGACAGGCAGAATATGATAAAAATGGAGTTTTAAAATTCGCATGTAAAAAGGGCGCGGTCCATATCATACATAGCTATCTGCAAATAGGGGAAATATTGGATACGCCGGAAAAAATTAGAAAGTGCGGCTGGCATCCTCATGCTGATTTTGATAGATATCGATCAGATCACAATGCCCTGTATCTTGCAAGTGAAAAATTAAGTTTATGTCCATCTCTTCCGGGGTGCGGCGTTCTTTCTTACAGAGAAGACAGGGTCTTAACTATGGAAGGAAAAACTACTGCGACCTGGCGGGAATACGAATTTTTGATGCCGGATCATATTATTGGGAGCAGAAAAAACAGCGCCAGATACGGCGGGCTGTATTATCAGGGGCAGTGGCAGGAGCTGATTCTAAAACCGGATAAAAAGGCAGAGGAGTGGGCGGTAAAATTATTGAGTGAATGATTAAATTTGACAAAAGCAGTAGTGCGGCCTATAATATAATTGTTGTTATATAACGAGAATTATTAAAAGAAGGAAAAACCATGCCGCCAAAACCTAAAATCACAAAAGAAATGGTCGTTGACGCCGCCTTTGAGGTTGCCCGTGAAACAGGCGCGGAAAATATTAACGCAAGAACGGTCGCCAAAAAGCTGAAATGTTCCACGCAGCCGGTCATGTACCACTTTGCAACGATTGAGGAATTGAAAAAAGCCGCTTATGCCAAAGCAGACGGTTATCATTCTGAATACCTGATGAATATTGAGGACCCGCGCAAAGGCGTTATGCTCGGAATTGGGTTGAATTACATCCGCTTTGCGATTGAAGAACCGCATTTGTTCCGCTTCCTTTTTCAATCGGATTTTTTTACCGGAACGACATTGCTTGAGATGATAGATGCGGAAGAACTTGCGCCTGTTCTTTCGGCAATGCAGGGAGCGGCTGGAGGAAGTATGGAGCAAGTCAAGGAAATTTTTTTGACCGTTTTTTTATTTGCGCACGGATATGCGAGTATCATCGCCAACAATTCGCTGGAATACGATGAGGAGCTTATCAAATCCCATTTGGAGCGGGCATACAGGGGATCAGTATTGGCAGTACAGGAGAATGAGCGTGAAAAATCAACAAGTTATTGAGAATAACAAAAAGAGTGTCGCCCTCACGATCACAGGGGTGGCAGTCATGATATTACTGACGGTAACAAAAGTTATGCCGTCCTCAAAAATAGCCGGATATTCCGTGTTTGTGGGAATCGCCTTTTTCTTTATTACAGAAGCCGTTGGCAAAGAAAAAGGCCTCGAATCGGGATTGCGTTTTCATACGATTCCGGCGGACCTTAAAAAGCCGGGAGTGACAGTTTGGATCCTGCTGCCGATCGTGAGCGGTATTGTAACGCTCGTTGCGGGAAATCTGATTTTCAGAGGAGGATTTGTCGCCCATATAATAGGGCGGACGGGTTCTGTGGGACTGTCTTTTAATAACCTTGCGCTGCTGACAGGTCAGGTTATCATTGCGGCATTTGGCGAGGAAATCGCATATCGTGGTTTTTTCCTTGGGAAAAGCATGAAAATATTTCCGTTTTGGCTCTGCGCGGTCGTTTCATCGGCTGTTTTTGCGGCGGGGCACATTGCCGCGGGCAACATAGGAGTTGTGCTTTATGATGTTGCCACTGTATTTATCGACAGCATGATTTTCTCGGTGGTTTATCATAAATCGGGCAATTGCGTTATCAGCGCCTTTTCGCACATTCTCGGAAATGCAGTATCCCTTGCGGCCGTGCTTGTATTCAACGGTTGATGCGCGGAATATTTTATAGGAGTCAGTGCCCGGAATTTCATAGAGTCCTACAATATTCCGATTTCAACAAAAATTTTTTCTATTTGTTTCCATGAAGAAGTATCATTGTTTAAGACTTCTATCCCTTTATCTGTAATTTTATAGTATTTTCGCTTTGGCCCGTGGGATATGTCGCTATCATACATTTCTGTCAGGCCTTCCTTATTAAGCCTTCTTAAAATAGCATACAGAGTGCTTTCGTCTGTATCTGCGAAAAATGTCTGCATCGTCTTTATAAGGTCATATCCGTACCCGGATTTTTCTTTCAACAACTGCAGAATACACATTTTTAAAATTCCACGTTTTAGCTGCGAGTCCATACTGTTTACCTGTTCCGCCGTCTGTTCATTATAAAACATAATATAACAGTTTCGGCATATATACAAATACTTCCGTAAATCAAATATGCGTGTTGCGAAAAATCATGATATAGTAAATGTAATTGATTCATAAGATATAGCAGAAGCGTTGAAACTCCCAGACTGTGGCAAGTTATTAAAAAAGCCGACAATTTATCCTGAAATAGCTCCCTAACAACATACAGCATATTTGCGGATAAAAGGCCCACTGTCAGCGCGGCAGCAGCCCAAAAACATAGCGGCCCGCTCTTTGGCGCATTTATTTCAGAAAAAAACAGCATTTCAAACAATATGATTACCAGTGCAAGACAGGACAGGAACAGATTATACCTGTTAAAATTTTTCCTACTGATATCTGATTCGGGGAGATAACTTCTAGGGACAATGATCATTCCGGCAACGAAATATATAAAAGGCATCCCCAGCCCTGCGTACAGATAATTTACCCCGCTTCGGTCAAATGCTTTTAAGAGTAAAGTGTTGATCAGGATATACATTATCACTGACAGAAAAATTTGTATCACGGTATTCTGCAGTAAGATCTGTAACCGAATCGGACTTTTATCTGAATCTGCAAGTAAATCGGAGACTACCTTCTGGGGCGAACCGAGTGCGAGGCATATCTGTTCCTCGCTTTTACCGTGCGAGATCTCGGCGGCAAACCATTCATGATAATCATCTGATATACTGTTGACTTCCTTATCATCAAAATAAAAAGCCAAATAAAATTTCAGCTTTTGAATAAAACATTTCTGAGAAATAATCTTATTCATATTTATAACATCTCCTTTCCCGACTACTGATTGTCACTCACTAGTTAATTTGTAACATACTTTACTCAGGAAGTCAATGCTCAGATATCTCGATTGTTTTTTTAAATCAACGATGACATATTTATTATAATGTGTTATATTGAATGTAATATACATTTATTATTCTTATGAGGAAAAGGAGATAAACAAAATGGCGGGAACGAGTTGGACAATAACAGACGGCAACGGAATGCAGCACCAGATCGAGTATAAGGTGAAGACCTGGGGAGGGGCGCAGATCACGGTAGACGGAAATATCTATAAGGTTAAGTCCAGTAACTGGTTCGTTAATCTGATCGATTATTCCATCGATTTCCCCGGGGTGAACTGTCACGTTATTGTGATCGGTAAAAAGGTCAGACTGGCGGTGAACGGTACATACAACGATGACGGAACGGCATATGAGCCGATTGCGAACATTCCGGCGTGGATATATGTTTTGGTAGTGCTCAGCGTTGTTGGCGGCTGGTTCTTCGGCGGCCTTATCTGCATGGCGATCGGTCTGTTGTTCAGTACGGTATATATTTCAGCGGCGCTTGAGAAGAAGACGGGTAAAGTGATCACGTTTTTTATCATCTTTGTCGTTATCTGTATTGTATTCCTGGGACTGAATCTGGCGCTGCAGGGTATAGTATAAGCTGCCCGTGCGGGAATGGAGGATACTATGGACAATCATTACGGACAGGATCAGAACTGGCAGGATCCAAGTATGAATCAGCCAGATCAGAATGGCAGTTATAATTATAATGGCTATCCCAATGCGCCGCAGGACGGATATCAGAATGCGGGCGGATACCCTAACGCGCCGCAGGGCGGATATCAGAATGCGGGCGGCTACCCCAACATGCCACAGGGCGGATATCAGAATGCGGGCGGCTATCCCAACATGCCGCAGGGCGGATATCAGAATACGGGCGGTTATCCCAATATGCCGAATCAGGGATATGCGAACAATGGCGCCTACAACAGCTATATGCCCAACAACTATAACGGACCGATCGTGGTATCTAACGCTGTACCTGAAAGGAACGGCGGACTTGCGGTGGGAAGTCTGGTGTGCGGTATCATCTGTATCATCGGCTTCTGGTCGTTTGTTACTATGATAGTCGCTATTGTGGGCCTGGTACTGGGTATTGTCAATAATGCACAGAATAATCCCAATAAGGGCATGGCTGCCGCGGGGATTTGCTTAAATATTATCGGATTTATACTTACGGTTGCATTTATTGCCATTTTATTCGCATAGCTGTTTAATAATTTTTAGATTTTTTAGATTTTTTTAGATTTTTGGAAAAACATATTGACAGACGACTTTGACGGTGATAGAATTCGTCTCAGTGAGAGAGCAAAGATGCTGTGATTTATTCGCGGCATCTTTTTTTGTTCTCGGAATATATTATAAGAGATACGGAGCAATGGGGCTTATGTATGGGCGCGTTGTATCCGTATTTTTTATGTGAGGAGGAAATGTTATGACAGAGGAGATTATGAATGCCGTGAGTGGTGTGAGCGGCGAACTGTGGGGCGTCTGGTTCCTGATCGGCGCCGCGCTGGTGTTCTGGATGCAGGCAGGTTTCGCTATGGTTGAAACCGGATTCACCAGAGCAAAGAATGCGGGTAACATTCTGATGAAGAATCTGATGGACTTCTGTATCGGTACAGTGGTATTCATCCTGATCGGTTTCGGATTGTTACTTGGCGAGGATATGATGGGCTTCATCGGTAAACCCGGATTTGACATTTTTACCAATTATGCAGATTTTGACTGGTCCAACTTCGTATTCAACCTTGTGTTCTGTGCGACAACGGCAACGATCGTATCCGGTGCAATGGCTGAGAGGACCAAGTTCTTATCCTATTGTATCTACTCCGGTGTGATTTCGGCGGTGATTTATCCAATCGAGGCGCACTGGACATGGGGCGGCGGTTTCCTTGCACAGATGGGATTCCATGATTTTGCGGGTTCCAACTGTATCCATATGGTGGGCGGTATCAGCGCGTTGGTCGGCGCAGCGATCTTAGGTCCCCGTATCGGTAAGTTCGTTAAAGATAAGTCTGGTAAAGTTACGAAGGTAAATGCGTTCCCCGGTCATAACCTTCCGATCGGCTGTCTGGGTGTGTTTATCCTGTGGCTCGGCTGGTACGGATTCAACGGCGCGGCGGCAACGTCCGTTGCGGAGATGGGTTCCATCTTTGTTACCACGACCATTGCTCCTGCGGTGGCGACAGTGGTGTGCATGATTTTTACCTGGATCAGATACGGTAAGCCCGATGTGTCCATGTGTCTGAACGCATCGTTGGCGGGTCTGGTAGCGATCACGGCTCCCTGTGATGTATGTGATGCGTTCGGCGCGATCGTGATCGGCGCGGTCGCTGGTCTTCTGGTAGTGTTCGGCGTATGGTTCCTGGATAACGTGCTGCATATCGATGACCCTGTGGGCGCAGTAGCGGTTCACTGCTTAAACGGTATCTGGGGTACTCTTGCAGTTGGTCTGTTTGCAACGGATACGGCGCCCGCCTTCGCAAGAGGCTACGGCGACGGTGTGACCTTCGGCGCTAACCAGATCGCAGGCGAGGGTCTGTTCTATGGCGGCGGATTTAAACAGCTGGGATTGCAGTTCCTGGGTATGGGCGCAACGATACTCTGGACGACTGTGACCATTACGATCACTTTCCTGATTATTAAAGCGTTAGTAGGCCTGCGTGTTACCGAGGAGGAAGAGATCATCGGTCTGGATGCACGCGAACACGGTCTGGCATCCGCATATTCAGGCTTCAGCATTATGGATATTTCCAACACAATGATGATGGAAGTCAACGAAAATACAAGCCTGGATGCAACGGATTACGATCAGGCTTCCGAGGCGCAGAGAAATGCGGCAGTCAAGGTCGCACAGGCGCCTATGGTATCCGCTACGGGTATGTATAAGGTTTCCATTATTGCTAAGCTGTCAAGATATGATCAGCTGAGAAAAGCCATGAACGATCTCGGCGTAACCGGCATGACGGTAACGCAGGTCATGGGCTGCGGCGTACAGAAGGGCGCCGGCGAGCGGTATCGTGGTGTTGAGGTAGATGCAACCCTGCTTCCCAAGGTTAAAGTGGAAGTCGTAGTAAGCAAGATACCTGTAGAGGATGTTATTGAGGCTGCTAAGAAAGCCCTCTACACCGGTCATATCGGTGACGGTAAGATCTTCGTATACAATGTTGACAAGGTCGTTAAGGTCCGCACGGGCGAGGAAGACTTTGCAGCATTGCAGGATGTTGAATAAGCGTATACCTATATCCCTTAGTTTGTATATAAAACGGGCCCCTGGCGCTTCCACCGCCGGGGGTTCGTTTTATATTATGTAAGGATAAACGTATAGAACGGACTGTATCTATTCGGGTATCTTATCTCTTTTTTTGTAAAAAAAATGTATTGACAAGATAGTTTATCCGTCATATAATCCAATATAACAAATAACACACATTTCCTATAGAAATAGTATGAAATAAAAAAGGGCGGAGGAAAACATTATGAGTCAGATTAAAGAAAGCGCACTGGAACTGATTGGGAACACTCCCATACTGAAGCTGAATTCTTATTCGAAGAAAGCGGGCGTTACGGACGTAACCATTCTTGCGAAGCTGGAGTATCTGAATCCGGCCGGATCGGTAAAAGACCGTATCGCACTGGCGATGATCGAAGACGCGGAAAAGAAGGGAATCTTAAAACCGGGAGCAACGATTATCGAGCCAACAAGCGGCAATACTGGGATCGGTCTTGCGGCGGTGGCAGCGGCCAAGGGATATCGGGCGGTCCTTACGCTTCCCGATACGATGAGTGTTGAGAGAAGAAATCTCCTGAAAGCATACGGCGCGGAGCTGGTGCTTACTGAGGGCGCAAAAGGAATGAAGGGCGCCATTGCCAGGGCTGATGAACTGAAAGAGGAGATAGAAGGATCCGTGATCTTAGGGCAGTTTGTCAATCCGGCGAATCCGGCGGTCCATAAGGCGACGACAGGACCGGAGATCTGTGAACAGACGGGCGGCAAGGTGGATATTTTTGTGGCAGGCGTAGGAACGGGCGGTACGATCACAGGCGTCGGAGAATATCTGAAAGAGAAGGATCCGAATATCAAGGTCGTTGCGGTGGAACCTGCGGGAAGCCCCGTGCTTTCGACGGGAACGCCGGGAGCCCACAAGATTCAGGGAATCGGCGCAGGGTTTGTTCCAGAAGTGCTCAACACCAAGATCTATGATGAGATCATCCCTATCGAGAATGACGATGCGTTTGCGGAAGGGAAAGCCTTTGCGGTCAGCGAGGGAATACTGGTCGGAATCTCCTCCGGCGCGGCTCTGAAGGCGGCTGTCATTCTGGCGGGCAGACCGGAGAACAAGGGAAAAACGATCGTTACGCTGCTTCCCGATTCCGGCGATAGATATCTGTCCACGCCGCTGTTTAACAATAACTAGACGGTACACCGTGTAATAGTCAGGTTTGGAGGCGGTGCACATGAAAGATACCGAAAGGGAGCATGTTTTGGATCCTTCCCAGATCGATAAGATCGAGGAAATGTTGCGGGGTATGAAATACGGCAATGTCACGCTCATTGTCCAAGACGGGAAAATCATCCAAATAGATAAAACAGAAAAGCATAGATTCTAAAACTGACTGGAAAAACCGGAGGTTTTGTCGATCCATGACGGATCATGATCGGCATACCTCTGTTTTTTTATGTCGAAAGAAGGGACTGCATGAGTCATACATATAAAGATATCCAGAATTCCCATCCATGTTTTGGAGGCTATAAGAATAACGCGGGAAGGGTTCATCTGCCGGTCAGCCCCGGATGCAATATTGCATGCAGATTCTGCGACAGGGCGGTCAATGACACAGAAAACAGACCCGGAGTCACCTCCAGGGTGATCACTCCGGATGAAAGTCTGGAAGTAATCGAAAGAGCGCTGGCACTGTGCCCCACGATTAAAGTCGCAGGGATCGCCGGACCGGGAGATACATTGGCGTCGGATCACGCACTGGAAACATTTCGAAAGATCAAAGAGAAATATCCGGATCTTTTGAAATGTATGAGTACAAACGGATTGCTGCTGTATGAGAGGGCAGATGAGGTGATCGACGTTGGAATAGATACATTGACTGTAACAGTCAATGCTGTAGATCCGGCCATCGAAGCAAAGCTGAATAAATATATTATTTATCACGGCGTGCGGTACGAGGGAGCGGAAGGCGCTAAGATACTGATCGATCATCAGATAAAGGGGATCCAAAAAGTCAGCGACGCCGGTATTACGGTAAAAGTCAATACCGTGCTGGTCCCGGAGATCAACGGGGAGCATATCGAGGAGATCGCCAAGACCGTCAAAGCGGCCGGTGCAAGCATCTACAATATTATTCCTCTGATCCCGCAGTATGAATTGGCCGGTCTAAAGGCGCCCTGCTGTGTCCAAATCGATGAGGCGAGGACAAAAGCGTCGAAATACATTGATGTCTTCAGACATTGTCAGCACTGCCGGGCGGATGCGGCAGGGGTTCCCGGCGTGTCGGAGTACGGGGAACAGATATATCGGCGAAGAATCAACATAAAGGAAACTTTTTCGCATGGATGAACAGGGATCAAGATCGGAAAGTTTCTTGAAAAACCGGAAAGGAATAGAAAAATGGCGGAAATAAGACAAATAGCAATTTACGGTAAAGGAGGAATCGGAAAATCCACAACAACACAGAATCTGACGGCGGGATTGGTTGAGCTGGGCAAGAAAGTCATGGTAGTCGGCTGTGACCCGAAAGCCGATTCCACAAGACTTCTTCTCGGCGGACTGGCACAGAAGACCGTGTTGGATACGATCAGAGATGAAGGTGAAGACATAGAACTTGACAAGATTATGCGGGAAGGATTCGGCGGAACCAGATGCGTAGAGTCGGGCGGTCCGGAGCCGGGCGTAGGATGTGCCGGAAGAGGCATTATCACATCCATCAATATGCTTGAAAATCTTGGAGCGTACACGGATGATCTGGATTATGTGTTCTACGATGTATTGGGCGATGTGGTGTGCGGCGGTTTCGCAATGCCGATCCGGGAAGGAAAAGCAAAAGAGATTTACATCGTTGCCAGCGGCGAAATGATGGCGCTCTATGCGGCCAATAACATTGCAAAAGGTATTCAGCGGTATGCAAGAACCGGCGGCGTAAGACTTGGCGGAATCATCTGTAACAGCAGAAATGTGGACAGGGAATTGGACCTTCTCCGTGCGTTTGCCAAAGAGCTCGGCACCCAGCTCCTCTATTTCGTGCCCCGTGACAATATTGTGCAGAGGGCGGAAATCAACAAGAAAACCGTGATCGAGTATAAGCCGGATTCCAGTCAGGCGCAGGAATACCGCAATCTTGCTCAGGCTGTGATCGATAATACCAAATTTGATATCCCTACGCCGATGACACAGGAGAGGCTCGAAGAGATCCTGATGGAGTTTGGCTTGATGGCTGACGATTACAATATTTAACGGATAAAGGAGAAGATTGGAATATGAGCGGAATAGCCAATGCGGAAGTAGAGATCAGAGATAGAAGGCTTAAGTCTATCATTTCCTTTCAGGGAAAAGCCAGTGAATTGCAGGAATATTCGGAGCAGCTGAAAAAACCCGATAAAGACCGATGTTTCAGCCAGTGCAGCGACTGTGCGCAGATGTGCGCCGCGACCGTCTGTTATAACGTAAGAGGTGCGGCGGTCGTTGTACACTCGCCTATGGGGTGCTTTGCCAACAATCCCCAGATCCATGAGCAGATCAAAAATTCTGCCGCGGGGAGAGGGGTCGAAGCCTTTAAAGCGCAGATCATATGCAGCAACATATCGGAAAAAGAAACCATATACGGCGGACTGAAAAAACTAAGAGAAGCGATTGAAACCGCGCAGGAGAGATTTCATCCTTCGGCTGTCTTTATTCAGTCTTCCTGCGCCGCCGGTATCGTGGGCGACGATATCGAAAGTCTGGCGGACGAGATGGCACAGGAACTGGGGATACCCATCATCCCGGTGTTCTGCGAGGGATTCAAATCCAAGATATGGTCGTCAGGGTTTGATGCGGCATATCATGGACTGCTTCGCAAGGTAGTCAGAAAACCGGAGAAAAAGCAGGAGGATCTGGTCAATATCTTTAACTTTCTGGGTTCGGATACTTTTACGCCGATTCTTGAAAAACTTGGCTTAAGACCGAATTATCTTGTTCCGCTGGCAGATATCGATACGATAGCAAGGATGAGCGAAGCGGCATGCAGTACGCAGATATGTGAAACTCTGGGCACCTACGTTGTGGATGTGCTGGAAAAAGAGTATGGTGTGCCCAAGATCCATGCGCCGGCGCCGTATGGAATTGATTGGACGGATCAGTGGTATAGAGAAGTGGCGAGAGTTACCGGAAGATCCGAAATGGCAGAACAGCTGATCCATGATGAACATGAGCGGATCCGGCCGGAGCTGGAAGAACTGAAAAAAGAACTTTCTGGGAAAAAAGTATACATATACGCGGGCGATTCTTACGCGCACAACATGGCGAGCCTTGTGACCGATCTGGGAATGGAGATCTGCGGGATCACCACGCTTCATCATGATATGCGGACAGACGGTAAAGATGTGAAAAACAGCACACTCAACGAGATGATCCGTGTGGCGGGCGATGTGGAGAATTTTACCGTCTGCAACAAACAGCCGTATGAAGTGATCAAACTGATCAGGCGGACTTCTCCGGACTTTATGATCGTGCGGCATATGAATATGACGATACTCGGCGGCAAACTGGGAATCCCCTGCCTGTTAGAAGGGGAGATCAACATCAGCGCAGGGTATGACGGATTGCTGCTTATGGGCAGAAGAATAAGGGATCTGCTGAAAGCAAAAGGAATCCTGTCCACACTGAAAGAATACAACACCTTCCCGTATACTGACTGGTGGATGGAGCAGGAAGAGGAATATATATAGAAAAGGATAGGAGAGATAGACAATGGGCCGTATTGTACAGGAAGCAAAATATACTTGTGCTCTGGGCGCACAACAGACCGTACTGGGTATCGAGAGGGCCGTGCCTGTTATCCATGCCGGTCCGGGATGTTCCGCAAGACAGTTCGCATATATGGGTCCGGGTTCCGGATATCAGGGCGAGGGCTATACCGGAGGCGGCCAGATCCCTTGCACGAATTCTTCCCAGAACGAGGTGGTGTTCGGCGGAGAGAAGAAGCTTGGGCAGCTGATAGACGCTACGCTTCAGGTGATGGATGCCGATCTGTATGTAGTCCTTGCGGGATGTACCGCCGGAATTGTGGGCGACGATGTCAAACAGACCGCCAAGAATCATGCGGCGGAGGGCAAGCCGGTAATCGGAGTGGATACGGCGGGTTTCCGCGGCAATAACTATGTCGGGCATGAATTGGTGATAGAGGCGCTTATCAACCAGTATGTTGGTGACCGCGAGCCGGAAGTCAGGAAAGGACTGGTCAACGTTTTTTCCGTGATACCTTACCAAAATCCCAGATGGCGGGGTGATCTGCATGAGATCAAACGCCTGCTGACAGGACTGGGACTGGAAGTAAACGTTTTGTTTGGCTATGAAAGCGGCGGCGTTTCGGAATGGCAGGATATCCCTAATGCGGAGCTGAATATCGTACTGTCCCCGTGGGTCGGGCTTGCTGCGGCGAAACTGTGTGAGAAAAAATATAAGACGCCTTATATCCACGAACCGGTTCTTCCAATCGGTCTGAAGGCAACAGGCGCTTTTTTGAGAAGAGTTGCCGCAGCGCTTCGTATGGATGAAACGGCTGTGGAAGGTTTTATAGCACAAGAGGAAGCGCGGTATAAGAAATATTTTGTTTCGCTGGGAGATCTTTTCTCCGATTTTGCAAGCTATCTGCCTTATGATGCCTATATCATATCGGACGCGGAATACGGTGTGGGCGCGGCGGATTTTCTGATGAAAGAACTGGGAATGAACGTGGTTACATTTTATGAGTTCGACGAACCGGACGCTTCGGCAAAGCAGCTTGTGGAACAGGCGTTGTCCGCAGCAGGAGAAGGACTGGCGCAAACTCTTGTCGTGGAAGGAGATAACGCGTTGATCAGGGCGGACATCGCAGAGAAAATAGCGGAGAGAAAAAACAAATCTCTGATATTGGGCAGCAGCTGGGATAAGGAATTGGCGGAACAGACCAATAGTATTCTGGTATACTACGGAATCCCGATCACGGATCAGGTCGTGCTGTCAAAGACCTATATCGGTTATGCCGGCGCCCTTACCCTGATTGAAGACATTTATACCGGATTGTTCCGCAAAGGTATGATTACCAATACGACACATGGCGAGGACGATGCCATTTAGCGCACCGGGGTCTGCAGGAAGAATGGAGGATAAGATGAGTGAGAAAACGGTGAAAGTGGCGGTGGCTACCAGCGACGGGATCCGCTGCGATCTGCATTTCGGAGCGGCAAAGAACGTGACGGTTTATGTGCTGGAAGACGGCAGCGGCAATTTCCGTATCGAAGGGCAGCGCGCGTTTCCGGATACGAGCGGTTATGGGGGCTGCGGTGGCGGCTGCCACGCCAGAAACGAAGAGTTTTTACAGGAAGTGTGCCAGATCCTGCGGGACTGTCAATATTTGCTCGTAGTCAAGATCGGCCCGTTTCCGTCAAGGGTTTTGCTCCGCAACGGGATCGAAGCATTGGAGCAAGAGGGAGAAGTCCGTGAGCTTTTGTCGGTTCTTTATGATTACATCAACAGAAATCGGGACAAATAAAACGGTAAAGACAAAGGCAGCCTGCCTTTGCAGAGGAGAAAATTATGAAATGGAATAAAATTTTATCAACAGTATTGATTTTGAGCAGCCTGACAGGAATTCTTGCGGGATGCGGCACGGATGCGCAGCAGAGCGCTTCGTCACAGGCCGATGACGGCGCGGTCGTAATTCAGGTAGTGGCACCGCCCAACGGGTATCCGTTGGCTTACACGGACGATGAAGGCAACCGTACCGGATACGAGATCGAGGTCATGAGAAAAGTGGATGAGCTGCTTCCAGAGTATACGTTTGTATTTAACGAAGCGGAACAGGATGCGGCATTTACCGGTCTTTCCACAGGCAAATACCAGATCGCGATCACCAACTCCTTTTATACAGAGGAGCGGGCGGAGAACTACAATATACCTGAGAATCCTATTGGCGCTTCGCCTTGCGGACTCGTAGTGACCAAAGACAAAGCGGACGTTACCACGTTGGATCAGGCCTCCGAGCTCAAGCTGAGTCCTGCGCCGGTAATGCCTGGCGACGGATTGGCATACCAGTTGGAACTGTATGTCGCGGAGCATCCGGATGTCGGATTTGAACTCACGTATTCCTCCGATCCCAATGCTTTTGTGGATGGCCTGAGTTTCGTGGCGGAAGGAAGATATGATTTTGCTTTCTTCCCCGGAAATTATTATGATGCATTGGTAGTCGCCGAAGATGGAGATCTGCATATGCTCAACGATACGCTTTCCTACAAAAGAACTATCCCGGTAGACACCTATCCGATCATTGCCAAAGGAGAAGATGATTTGACGGAAAAGGTCAGCGGCGCTTTGAAGACCCTGAAAGATGACGGCACACTGGAAGAACTGTCGGTTGAATTTTATGGATTTAACGTTTTTGAGGTACTTGAATGAGGACGGTCGAAGTCGAAAAAGTAAAATACTTTTTTATAGGATCCCTCCCTATCTCAAAATTTGAAATTTGTCAATACATCTCCCGATATATTTTTAAGTTTTATATTATCATCCATGTATGGAT